>NZ_CP152412.1:2469163-3825827 GCF_038957035.1 Bradyrhizobium sp. B097 | reverse complement strand
CCGTCACGTAGCAGGTGTCGCGGCCGAACGCCTTGTTCATCTCCTCGTAGACGCGCTGCGGCTTGATCGGGATGTTATCAAAGTGGCTCTTGCGCAGCATCGAGCGCTTGCGGTCGCGACAGGCTGCGGGCCAGGCCTGCCGATCGCGCAGCTTGCCGGACTTCCGCCACTCGCGGGCGACGGTCACGAACATTTCCAACGCGGCCTTGGCGTCCGACACGATGCCGAGGTCCGGATTGAAAACCCGCCCGATCTGCGTCGGCTCGATGTCGACATGGACGAATTTGCGCCCCTTGGTGTAGGTCTCGATCGAACCGGTATGCCGGTTGGCCCAGCGGTTTCCGATGCCGAGCACGAAATCGGATTCGAGCATCGTGGCGTTGGCGTAGCGGTGACTGGTCTGCAAGCCGACCATGCCGGCCATCAACGCGTGATCGTCCGGAATGGCGCCCCACGCCATCAGCGTCGGGACCACCGGAACGTTGACCGCTTCGGCGAACGCGACCAGCAGCTCGGATGCATCGGCGTTGATCACCCCGCCACCGGCCACGATCAGCGGCCGCTCCGCGGCGTTGAGCATCTCGAGCGCCTTCTCGATCTGCTTGCGCGTCGCCACAGGCTTGTAGACCGGCAGCGGCGAATAAGTTTCGTCGTCGAACTCGATCTCGGCCAGCTGCACATCGAGGGGAAGATCGATCAGCACCGGTCCCGGCCGACCCGACCGCATGATATGGAAGGCCTGGCTGAACACGCGCGGCACCAGTGCCGGCTCGCGCACCGTGACGGCCCATTTCGTCACCGGCTTTGCGATCGCCTCGATGTCGACGGCCTGGAAATCTTCCTTGTAGAGCCGCGCCCGCGGCGCCTGACCGGTGATGCACAGGATCGGAATCGAATCCGCGATCGCCGAATAGAGCCCGGTGATCATGTCAGTTCCGGCCGGGCCCGACGTGCCGATGCAGACGCCGATATTGCCCGCTTTCGCCCTGGTGTAGCCTTCGGCCATGTGCGAGGCGCCTTCGACGTGCCGCGCCAGAATGTGCCGGATCGAGCCGTTGCGCTTCAGCGCGGAGTAAAGCGGGTTGATCGCGGCGCCGGGAACGCCGAACGCGCAGGTGATCCCCTCGCGTTCGAGAATGCGCACTGCTGCATCGATTGCTCGCATCTTCATCTGATGATCCCGCTTCGCTATGAGTTGGCCTGAGCATGATCATCAGGCCCGCGATCATCGATCTCAACGCAATCGATTGGATTTTCCGCCCAGTGGCAGCGCTTGCGATTTCTTGCATCTCTCCAAGAGATTAGCGCCTGCGAAACAATGGAAACCGGCAAGGGTGAGAACAGCAGCAGGCCGTGCGCCTGCGACGGTTAAGTGCGACTGCCCCCGCGAAGCTCTGCGGAGAGCTCGGCTGCGATCTGGTGCACGATGGCGCCAATCTCCGGCAAGCGCTCGTCCGTCAGCCGATCCGCCATCCCAGATACCGAAACCGCGGCGAACGGCTCGCTGCAATCGTTGAAGACGACCGCGGCCACGCAGCGCAGGCCGAGCCGCGCCTCTTCATCGTCCACCGCATAGCCCTGGCGTCGCACGGTCTCCAATTCCCTGAACAGCTCGCCCGGCCGAATGATCGACTTCTCCGTCAGGCGCGGCATGCCGCGACGGCGGATGATCGCGTTGATGTCGGCGTCGGAATACGCGGCCAGCACCGCCTTCCCCACGCCGGACGCGATCAATGCCACGCGTCCGCCGACCTTGGTCAGCGAGCGCATGATCTCGCGGCTTTCGATGCGGGATACGACGATGATGGAGTCGTCGTCGACCACGGCAAGATTGGCGGTTTCCCTGGTCTGGTCGCGCAGCTTGCGCAGATAGGGCAATGCCCGCGTGGAAAAATTGCGCCGCCGCATGAAGGTCGAGCCGACCACGAAGCTTTGCGCGCCGATATGCCACTTCGACTCCTCGCGGTCGAACTGCACGAACCTGCGGTTCTCCAGCGTCGTCAGCAGCCGGTGAGCGGTCGACGGCGGCAAGCCGATGCGGATCGCGAGATCGGTCAGCCGATAGCCTTCGTCATCCTCTGCAAGCGCTTCGATGATTTGCATCGCGCGATCGACCGATTGAACGCCGCCGTCTCGCGCGTCCTGATCGGACGGAGCGCGAAGATCGGGATCGGACGGCTTGCGCCGGATCGGCTCTCTTTTCATCACGACCTGCCCCTAACCGGTTGCGGTTCAGAACGAAATTGCTCGCCGATAACGAGCGTCACAATTGGCATATGGCATACCAAAAGACCTGTGAGTCAAGGTGGCAAAATTCAAGAATAGGTAAGTCTTTTTGCCATTTTTCTTGCAGAACACCTCGATTCTTTTGTTTGACTTCTGGGATAATGTATACCACGATTGTTTCTCAACGATCCAATGATGCAACCGGGAGGACTATGCCATGTATGTCGGGGACATCCTTCGCACCAACAGTGCGCACGTGGTGACGATCGGCTCGAGCGAAACCGTAAGCATTGCCGCGAACCTGATGTACGCGAGCAACGTCGGCGCACTCGTGGTCAGGAACGGCTCGCGCAGCGTCGACGCCGCCGTGGTCGGGATGTTCAGCGAGCGCGATGTGGTCGCCGTGATCGCCGAGCGCGGCACGGGTGGCCTCGCCGCGAAAGTCGCGCAGTTCATTTCGCCACGGCCGCTGGTGTCCTGCACTTCGCAGGATGCGCTCACCGATGTCGAGCATCTCATGGTCCGTCATGACATCCGCCATATCCCCGTCATCGACAACGGCCGGCTGGTCGGCGTCGTGAGCATGCGGGACATCGGCTTTGCCCTGGAGGAAGCCGCCTGCGCGGCCTGACGGATTTTCCCAAGGTCATTGTCACGCAACCCGGTTCGAGCCGTTGCGGCTCATGCTGTGCCCCCACTCTGCTCGCGAGGATTTCATGAAGGTCTGCATCTACGGCGCCGGCGCCATCGGCGGCTATCTCGGTGTCGAATTTATGCGCGCTGGCGCCGATGTCAGCCTGGTCGCGCGGGGCGCGCACCTCGCCGCGATGCGGCAGAATGGCCTGAAGCTCCTGATCGGCGAAGAGGAGCGCGTGGTGCATCCTCGCTGTACCGATAATCCCGCCGAACTCGGTGAGCAGGATTTCGTCATCATCTGCCTCAAGGCGCATTCGATCACCGGCGTCATCGAGCCGATGCGGCCGCTGCTGGGTGAGCGGACCCGTATCGTCACCGCCGTCAACGGCATTCCCTATTGGTATTTCTACAAGCACGGCGGACGGCACGAAGGATCGGCGCTCGAGAGCATCGATCCCGGCGGACGGCAGTGGAACGAGCTCGATCCCGCGCGCGCCATCGGCTGCGTGGTCTATCCCGCCACCGAAATCGAGGCGCCCGGCGTGATCCGCCACGTCTACGGCAACAGCTTTCCGCTCGGCGAACCCTCCGGTGAGATCACACCTGATGTCGAGCGCCTTGCCGCCCTGTTCGCGGCCGCGGGCATGAAGGCGCCGGTGCTCGACCGCATCCGCGACGAGATCTGGCTCAAGCTGTGGGGCAATGTCTGCTTCAACCCGATCAGCGCCCTCACCCACGCGACCCTCGACGTGATCTGCACCAATCCCGGCACGCGCGCGCTGTCCAGGGCGATCATGCTGGAGGCCCAGGCGATCGCGGAAAGCCTCGGCGTCAAGTTCCGGGTCGATGTCGAACGCCGCATCGAGGGCGCACGCAAGGTCGGCGCGCACAAGACCTCGATGTTGCAGGATCTCGAGCGTGGACGTCCCGTCGAGATCGATCCGCTGATCACTGTGGTGCAGGAGATGGGCCGGATGACTGATATTGCGACGCCTGCGCTCGACGCGGTGCTGGCGCTGGTCGCGCAGCGCACCAGACTGGCAGGCCTCTATGACGGGGCGGCCGGCGTCGAAGCCCAATCGCTTGCGGTGGCGTGATCGCGATGACCAATGTGACGCGCTGGGTTCGCTTCCGCCACCATGCCGAAACCGGCTTCGGGCAACTCACCCCCTCCGGCATCTCCGTGCATGCAGGAGAGATGTTCGGCCACACACGACCGACCGGACAAACGCTGGCGCTTGACGATGTCGAGCTGCTCGCTCCAACCGAGCCGAGCAAGATCATCGCGCTCTGGAACAATTTCCACGCACTGGCGGCGAAGCTGAAATCACCTGAGCCGGCCGAACCGCTGTACCTGTTGAAAGCGCAGACCAGCGTGACCGCGCCTGGCGCCGTCATCACGCGTCCCTCGGGCTACGATGGCAAGACGACCTACGAAGGCGAGCTCGGCATTGTCATCGGCAAAAGCTGCACGGCCATAGCCCCCGAACAGGCCGACGCCTTCATCTTCGGCTATACCTGCACCAACGACGTCACCGCTGCCGACATTCTCAATCGCGATCCGACCTTCCCGCAATGGGCGCGGGCCAAGGGCTTCGACGGATATGGCCCCTTCGGTCCCGTGATTGCCTCGGGCCTCGACCCTGCACGCCTCGTGGTGCGCACCATCCTCAACGGGGTGGAGCGCCAGAACTACCCGATCGCGGACATGATCTTCAGCGCACAGGCGCTGGTCAGCAAGATCTCGCACGACATGACGCTGTTGCCGGGCGACCTGATCTGCTGCGGGACATCGATCGGCGTCGGGGTGATGAAGGAGCCGGTCAATACGGTCACCGTCGCGATCGACGGGATCGGCGAGTTGACCAACGAATTTCGTCAGTAGGCGGCCGCAGGACGAGCGCCTGCCGCATCCGGACCAACCGACCAACATCTTTTTGGGAGCGCATATGATCTCCAGCACGAAACCGGCATCGACGCCCGGCAGCTTCCGTTGGCTCCAGCTCGCGATCGGCATCGTCTGCATGGCGATGATCGCCAACCTGCAATACGGCTGGACATTGTTCGTCGATCCGATCGACGCCAAGTTTCACTGGGGCCGACCGGCCATCCAGCTCGCCTTCACGATTTTCGTGATGACGGAGACATGGCTTGTGCCGGTGGAAGCCTGGTTCGTGGACAAATACGGCCCGCGCATCGTCATCATGTTCGGCGGGCTGATGATCGGATTGGCCTGGGTGCTGAACTCCTACGCCTCCTCTCTCGTCATGCTCTATGCAGCAGCCATTGTCGCGGGCATCGGCGCCGGCGCCGTCTACGGCACTTGCGTCGGCAACGCGCTGAAATGGTTTCCGGACCGGCGCGGCCTCGCCGCAGGCGCGACCGCCGCAGGCTTTGGCGCCGGCGCAGCCCTCACCGTCGTGCCGATCGCCAACATGATTGCCGCCAGCGGTTACCAAAGCACCTTCCTGACGTTCGGAATCGGGCAAGGCCTCGTGGTCCTCCTGCTGGCCTGGTTCGTCCGCCCGCCGCATGGCGTCGAGGCCCCGAGGAAAAAGCAGCTCAATCTGCCGCAGAGCGCAATCGACTACACGCCGCCCCAGGTCCTGCGCACGCCGATCTTCTGGGTCATGTACCTGGTGTTCGTCATGGTGGCTTCCGGCGGCTTGATGACTGCCGCGCAAATCGGGCCGATCGCTCACGACTTCAAGATCGCGGACACGCCGGTCACCCTCGCGGGCTTCCAGATGGCGGCGCTGACCTTTGCCATCTCGCTCGATCGTGTGTTCGACGGGTTCGGCCGTCCGTTCTTTGGCTGGGTCTCCGACACGATCGGCCGCGAGCACACGATGTTCATCGCGTTCGCGACTGCGGCGCTGATGTTGCTGACGCTGTCCACCTATGGCCACATTCCGGTTGTTTTCGTGTTGGCCACGGCGGTCTATTTCGGCGTCTTCGGCGAAATCTACAGCCTGTTTCCGGCGACGTCGGGCGACACATTCGGCGCCAAATACGCAACCACCAACAACGGCATGCTCTACACCGCGAAGGGCACCGCGGCGCTGCTCGTGCCGCTCGCGAGCATCATCTCCTCGCAGCTCGGCTGGCAGGCCGTGTTCATCGTCGCGGTTGCGCTCAATGCTACTGCAGCCCTCACCGCCTTGCTGGTGATCAAGCCGATGCGGCGCGCGTTCATTCTCGGCAGTGAGACGACGGCAAAGGCCGCGATCGCGCCTGCACCTGGCCGGAGTGCGGCGATTGAACACTGATTGGACGGACTTGCGTGCTCGGACGGCGCTCCGGAAGATCTTCGATGCTGCCATCGCCAGCTGCGATCCAAGGCTAACCATCGCGCGCGCCTTGCCGGCAAAGCCGAAGGGCAGATGCATCGTCGTCGGCGCGGGCAAGGCTTCGGCCGCGATGGCAGCAGGCCTCGACGCGGCCTGGCCCGATGTCGACCTTTCAGGCGTCGTGGTGACGCGCCACGGCCATTCAGTCCCCGCGGGCCGCATCGAAGTGCTCGAGGCGTCTCATCCTGTGCCTGACGACACGAGCAAGGCCGCCGCCCTTCGGATGCTCGGCGCCGTTCAGGGACTCTCAGCGGATGATCTCGTCATCGCCCTGATGTCCGGCGGAGGCTCGGCGCTGATGACCCTTCCTGCATCCCCGATGACCCTCGCCGACAAGCAGGCGGTCAACCGTACCCTGCTTGCAAGCGGCGCCACGATTGCCGAGATGAACGTCATCCGCAAACATCTGTCCGCGATCAAGGGTGGACGGCTGGCGCTCGCCGCCTGCCCCGCCCGCGTCACGACCCTCGTGATCTCAGATATTCCCGGCGACGATCCCTCGGCGATCGGCTCCGGCCCCTCGCTGCCGGACAGCAGCACCAAAGCCGATGCGCAGGAGATCGTTCGCCGCTTTGCGATCGATCTGCCGGACGCGGCGCGGCTTGTCCTCGCGCAAGCCGACGAGACCCCAAAACCCGGCGAGATCGAGACCGACGTCCGGATCCTTGCCGCGCCGATCCATGCGCTCGATGCGGCGGCCAACGCAGCCCGAGATGAAGGCCTCACCCCGATCATCCTTGGCGACGCGATCGAAGGCGAGGCACGGGAACTCGGAACCGTGATGGCCGGCATCGCCCGGTCTGTCGCGGGGCATGGGCAGCCTGGCCCTGCCCCCGCCGTGCTGCTCTCCGGCGGCGAGACGACGGTGACGATCGGACGTGGGCCGGCGGGCCGCGGCGGTCGCAACACCGAATTCCTGCTCGGGCTTGTCATCGCCCTGTCCGGTACGTCCGATATCTGGGCGATTGCGGGAGACAGCGACGGTATTGATGGAACGGAAGATGCGGCTGGAGCTTTGATCAGTCCGGATACACTGCGGCGCGCAGCCGCGAGTAATCTCGACGCACGGGCCTATCTGGCAGCCCATGACAGCTACACGTTCTTCGACCGCCTTGGAGACCTCGTGCGCACCGGCCCAACGCTTACCAATGTCAACGATATCCGCGCCGTGCTGATTGCGGCCGGCAAGCCAGCAATGAGGTAACCCATGCGTCGTCATCGACGGGCCAAGATCGTCGCGACCGTTGGCCCCGCCAGCAGTTCCCCCGAGATGCTCAAGGCGCTGCTGCTGGCCGGCGTCGATACGTTCCGTCTCAACTTCAGCCACGGAACCCAGAGCGACCACGCAAGCATCCACGCCGCGATCCGAAAGCTGGAACAGGAAGTCAACCGGCCGATCGGCATTCTGATGGACCTCCAGGGTCCCAAGATCCGCGTCGGCACCTTGCGCGATGGCAAGATTATCGTGGCGGCCGGCGAGACCATCCGGTTCGTGCTGTCCGGATCGGACGGCGACCGATCCTCGATTCCGCTCCCGCATCGGGAAATCTTTGCCGCCGTGGCCCCCGGCCACGACCTTCTGATCGACGACGGCAGGGTCCGGGTTCGCGTCATCGGGCTCGGTGACGATTTCATCGAAGCCAGGGTGATCGTCGGTGGCACGATCTCGAACCACAAGGGCGTCAATCTGCCGGGGACGGTGCTCGACCTTTCGCCGCTCACCACCAAGGACCGCCTCGATCTGGAGTTCGGTCTGAACCTCGGCGTCGACTGGGTCGCCCTGTCATTCGTGCAGAAGCCCTCCGACATCATCGAGGCGAGAGGCCTGGTCGGCAACCGCGCCGGTCTGATGGCCAAGATCGAGAAGCCGGCAGCGCTCGAGCGGATCGACGACATCATCCAGCTGTGCGACGCCATCATGGTTGCGCGGGGTGATCTCGGCGTCGAAATTCCACATGAGGACGTGCCCGGGCGCCAGAAGGAGCTGGTGCGGGCTTGCCGTCTCGCGGTGAAGCCCGTGATCGTCGCCACGCAAATGCTGGACTCCATGGTCGCAGCGCCAACCCCGACGCGCGCGGAAGTCTCCGACGTTGCGACCGCGATCTATGACGGCGCAGACGCGGTGATGCTGTCGGCGGAATCTGCGACGGGCCACTATCCGCGCGAGGCCGTCGAGATGATGGATCGCATCATCCGCAGCACGGAGCAGCACAAGATGTACCGCTCGATCGTCGAGGCGACCCAGCCCGGCGAGGAGCAAACGCCGCCGCATGCCGTTGCAACAGCCGCCGCCGACCTCGCCTCCGTCATCCACGCCGCGGCCATCGTGGCCTACACGTCGAGCGGCACCACGGCCGCACGCGTCGCGCGCAAGCGGCCGAGCCTGCCGATCCTCGCCATCACCCCAAGCCGCGAAGTATCGCGCCGCTTGTGCCTGCTCTGGGGCGCGCACAGCGTTCTTTCCGACGACGTTCAGAGCTACGAGGAGATGGTCGAGCGCGCGACGGCTCTCGCGCATGCAGAGCAGTTTGCATCCAGCCGGGACCTGCTGGTCGTTGTTGCCGGCATTCCCTTTGGGCAGGCGGGAAGCACCAACAACCTGCGAGTCGTTTCGCTTCCCTGACGGAGCCATCGCCCGGCTCCGCGGTCCCAAACGCCGCACGTATCCGGCGCATCGGGATTTTCTCGGCCTCGTTGCGCCGGGCGCCCGAGTCTCAGGGCATAGCGCCAAACCAGATCACGAGCGCGAATATCACCAACAAGGCGACGGTGATGATCGCTTCGCTCGTCGGTATGCGCTTCATAGGCCGCCTCCGCGCGCGGGAGCGGGATGCTGCGACGGGGCGGTGATCCACATCAGCACAACACCGCCCGCTTAAAATGCATGCGGACGGCGTCGGCTCTAGCCCCAGGAAGGAAATGCAAAATCCCGGTAGCCATTAGGTCTACACATTAGGGCAGAAGGTTCACGTGACGATCGGCATACTCCAAAGGGTGTAGGATCGCCGACCGTAATGGACGACATTGACACTCATCCCTGGCACCCTCGGCCGTATGACGATCTCACCACGACCATGGGTCACGCGGGTGTGGCGCCGGCAGCACCTGTCGCTCGGACGCCGCCCTTAGCGCCACGACCCGTCCGGCCCAAGGGGCAAAGTCGGATGGTCGCGGTTGTTCTCGTCGGGCTTGACCCTGAAACCCTGTCGAAACGCGAACCAGATAAAGCCGCCCAGTCCGACCACACAGATCGGCGCGAGAATCCAGTCGGGCATGTCGTGGTCCTCCAGTCTACCGACTGTTAGTCGCCGCTATCTTCGGCCGAGTTCAATACGGGTGCCGCGCCCCGTTGCAGCGCGCCCCCGCCCCCTCAACCGCTGGCATTTCTGATGAAACCTTGGATGCGCGGCAAGACATTATCGATGTCGCTCATTTCCATTTCATGTGTCAGTCCGTCGATCGTGCATAACAGCACCTTGGAGTTCGCCAAGGCGGGCCCGATGCTCCGGGCACTTTCCAGCGCAACCGGATTTTTCCCGCCGACGATCCAAAGCGTTGGACAGAGCAGTTGCGCCGGAACGATTTCGTCCCAGTCGAGTATGGCGGTAAGCCACGGAACTTCGTGCTGCGCACGGGCGCTCTGAAGATAGGCGCGCTCGGGGTGAGTAAGCGACTCCAAATCGAGTGTCCCCTCGTCTTGCGCGCGCAGGATCGGTATCCAGCGATCCCGAACGCCCGTCACCGTGCGGCGGAAGTCGCCGGAAGCGCCGGGACCAAACGGCACGCCGACCATGACGAACCGTGCTACGCGCTCCGATTTGGCCGCAAGATAGCGGCCAGTGTTTGCTCCGAAAGAGTACCCCCAAAGCGCGAATCGCTCGATACCTACGTGATCGGCAACAGACAGGATGTCTTGGCAGTGGCGGTCGATGCCGTATGCCTCAACTCTAGTCGGCTTGTCGCTTTCACCGTGACCTCGAAGGTCCACAGCCACGACGGTGAAGTCCGAACTTAACCTATCCACGTAGCCAGCATCTTGCCACGTTTGGCGAGACTGAGCCCCACCGTGCAAAAGCACCACAGCGGGACCTGAGCCAGTCTTTTCATAGGCAATGCGAGTTCCGTCGGCTGACGTAGCGAAATGTGCAGGCATGTTTCTTCGTTTCTTCAGATATGGTTGATCTCGGGCTGAGCGCGTAAGCGTCTCAAGCCGTGTCGGCGGCAATCGTCTCGCTCAGGTCAAAGATTGCGCGCTGTCGGCGTACGACCAATCGGCAAACGACCACGGGTCGCCGCCAGGCGAGCCGAGCAAAGAGCGCGCCAGGCGCGGGTGCCATAACTTGCGACGAGATCGTTCCCCGTCTCCTTCCAGAGCGATGACGTGGGATCCAGCCCTAGCATTCGTACGAAATTTTCGTCGCCAACGACGATCTGCTTTGCGAACGGGAATAGAAACCGCTCGCCACCTTGGCGGCAGAAAGAGCGGGCGTCAGCATAAGTTGAAAACCAGCTGTTGAGCAGGAATTGACAACGAAGATCGTACCAGAGGCCGCCGAGGTCGTCGGTCAGTTGGGCTCGCCCCTCAAGCACACGGCGAGCGTGCGCCCAATCTTGAAATCCAAGTTCCGTGGAAACGATATTCAGGGCGTGCGCAAGCTTCCAGGACACTGGCAAATCCCAACGTCGCTTCCTCGAGATCCAGCGCGCATAGAACATCGCATCTGGTACTTGATTGGCCAGATCATTCAGGCGGAGCCGCGCGCGGATCTTGACTTCGCGCAGGAGCTCGCTCGCGGCGACTTGAGACGACGCAAGTGCAATTTCTTTTGATGGAGATAAAGGCACAACAACCCTCCGTAGAGACTTCGGCCTTCCCGCTGTGGCCGAACAAAGGGTCGAGTCATTGTCGTAACCCCGATGCCATTCGATGCATCTATCGCAACGGGAAACGAACGATTGAAGGGTGAGAGCCTCTTGCGCGGGAAGGCGCCCCTTCAGCACCTTCGTGAACTGTAAAGCCGATTTGGAAACAGTGCAAGTTCGTAGCGGAGAGCCCGCTGCTTCGCTGCTGCTGCGGCACGAACTGCGCGTAGAGACCGAAGTACGGCTGCGAGGTCGGCTACTGCGGCGTCTGAGCCGCGCATGTCGGTGGCGAGGCGATCCGCTCGTACTCGATGCCAGTGGAGAGGCTGGAGCGGGTGAAGGGAATCGAACCCTCGTATTCAGCTTGGAAGGCTGCTGCTCTACCATTGAGCTACACCCGCATCGAGCGATCACCTAACACGGCCGGACGGCCGTCTCAACTGCCTCGGCGGGCGTCCCTGTGCGCCGGTAAACGAGACTATGTCGGCGCAATCGGGCCGATTCCTGGCCGGAATGGGCCGGACGGCGGCCTTAACAGCGGCAGATTCGCCACCTATATTGCTGGTCCCATCAACAAAGAAAGGAGGTGATCTAGTGTCTTGTCTCAAGCGCTGTCACCTCGCTGGGATCGCCCGCTAGGCTCTGAGTAATCAGCCTGGCATCGGGGCGCTCTCAGCCCTGACCAGCGAGACAACAAATCCGGGGGCGCGGCGGAAGCGATTCCGCCGCGCCTTTTTACCTGTTCGGGCCGCGCGACTCGCCGCCGCCAAGCCGCCGGCGGGATACCTTGTCGCAGCACAAAAACCGGCCGGTCCGCTACACATGAAATGTCGGCGTGGCTGGCTTTGGGCCGTCCTTGGGCCTGCCGCATCAGAAATGAGGAGCTCACCAGATGCTTTATGCCATCCTGGCCTATCACGTCGAAGCCGAGGTCAAGTCGTGGAGCGCCGATGAGGACGCAGCCGTCATGGCGGGTCTGCGCGAGGTCCATCAACGGTTGAAGGGGCGGCTCGGCCCGGCTGCACGGCTCGGCGAGACCCGCAATGCCAGCACCCTGCGCGGGCCCGGCCACGGCATCGTGATCGACGGCCCGTTCTCGGAGACCAAGGAGCAGCTGCTGGGCTTCTACGTGATCGACTGCGCCGATGAAGCCGAAGCGATCGCCGCGGCGCGCGACCTGCGCAGCGTCAACCCGTCGGCGGTCTACGAGATCCGCGCGCTGAAGCGCTACACTCCCGGCGCACCGTTTCCGGAAACCGCGGGCCCAAGCGACGCGTAGAGATCGCGCCTGGAGAGCTGCTCAACGGCTCGAGCGTTTCGGCAATTTCGGCAGCTTGCTCGGATCGAATTTCGGCAGCGGCAGATCCGCCGGCGGCTCGGGTGTCGCCTCGTGGCTCGGCATCAGCGTCACCTCGAAGGCGAGATCGGGCACGGCATCAGCCCTGCCCTTGCAGGTCGCGATCGCGCCGCTCCAGACGCCGTCGAGCCGCACCACGAGATCGTCGGTGCCGAACACGGTCGAATGTCCCTCGGAGTGCCGCTTGGCCGTGAGAACGGCGGAGAAGCGCTCGCCGTCCACTTCATAGGTGCCGCTGTAGAGCATGATGGCATCGCCGCCCCACAGCCTGCCATCAGCCACGTGCACGATGCCGGTGCCGTCAGCGAGCGACGTTCGAAACCACGCCGCATAGGTGCCGTTCTTGAGCATGGAGCCTGTCTCCACTCGCTCCGTTTCAAGCAAACGATCAGGCCATCGTTGCGTTAACGGGAGGTGAAGGAACTCGGACCAGCGCTCATTGGCCGCCGTCGATCTGCCGTCCCATGATCGCGATCGCCTTCTGATAGACCCCTGCCGCGTTCCACGCCTCGATCGCCGCGAAATTGGGTTCCCCGGGCTGATAGCCGGCGCCGGCGCGCCAGCCATTGGCGCGCAGGAAGTTCGCCGTCGAGCTCAGCGCGTTGGCGGCGACGTCGAGATTGCCGGTGCCGTAGGCGAGGACGTTCTTCGGCATGAACTGGGTCTGGCCGATTTCACCATGCATCGAGCCGCGCGTGCTCCCGGACAAAGTGCCGCGGTCGATCAGCTTCAGCGCAGCATAGAGCTGGTCGGTGAAGAAGTCGGGACGGCGGCAGTCATAGGCAAGCGTCGCGATCGACGACAGCATGTTCTGGTTGCCGCGCTGGCTGCCGAAACCGCTCTCCATGCCCCAGATCGCGATCAGCGGTCCCGGCGGCACGCCGTAGCGCTGCTGGATCGAGGCGAACATGGCCGCCTGCGACTGCTTCAGCGAACGGCCGCGCGCCACGATGGTCGCAGATCCACGCTTGGCCATGAACTGCTCGAGCGACAGGCCAAAACTGCGCTGGCCGCGATCGGCGGCGATCGTCGCACTGGCGTAATGTGCCTGCATCAACGCGTCAATCGCGGTGGCCCCGACGCCCTTGGCCCTCGCCTCGCCGGCAAACTGCTCCTTCCAGGCTTCGAATCCGCCGGGCCCGTTGCCGCACTGCGCCGCGTTCGCTTCTGCGCCCAGCGTTGCAACCATCACGACGATGGCGAGCGCCGACGTCGCAATCTGCCAGCCCCTGATCATCCGAAACCTCCTCCGAAAAATGTGCCGCCGCCCTCGCGGGCGCGGCGCTGACGATGGCCTCATGTAGATGACCCGGCGATGAACGATCCGCCTCAGATTCGGCCGCGGACCGTCACGATATGTCGCCGGCAGCAGATTGGCCATCCCGGCCGGATCGGGCAGGCCGGGACATTTGGCCCCTGCGTCCGTCCCGGCGGATTGACGGAGTTCAGCGGCGGCGCCCGGCGCGGCCCCGCAACACGGCGCTTGACATTGACGCTAATGAGAAGGTGCTAGGCTGACCCTCGACAGGAGATCGCGATGCGGATTCAGGAGGCGGCACACCATCTTGGCGTGAGTGCACGGGCGCTTCGGCATTATGAGGCGGCTGGCCTGATCGTGCCGCGCCGGAATTCGAACGGCTATCGAAGCTACTCTGTGTTGGAGGTCGAACGGGCTGCGTGGGTGAGAGATCTCATCGCCGCGGGCTTCTCGACCCGCGAGCTTTGCAATCTTCTGACTGCGCTTGAAGACGGCCGGCGCGGCCCGCGCGTGAACTGCTCGGCAGTGATGCAGGAGAAGCTCGACCAGATCGATCGAGCGATCGCGGCGCTGCGCAAGCGGCGGCGCGCCTTGTCGCGTCGTCTGGCTGAACCGGATGGCGGTCGCAGCAACACGAGAACATCAGGACCTGGCGATGAAGATACTCAATATCCTGGCGAGACGTTACCTGCCGCTCGAGGGCCTGGACGAGGCCGTGGCCTTCCACGAAGCCCTGGTCGGCCAGCCAGCGCGGCTTCGGTTCGACTATCCCGAATATGATCTCAGGCTGGCGCAGGTCGCCTCGATCCTGTTCATTGCAGGCACGGAACAGAGCCTGAAGCCGTTCACGGCGACGCATCTGACGTTTCTGGTCGACGACATCGATGCATTCGCCGCGCATCTCCCCGTCGTCGGCGCCACGATACTCGAGGCCCCCAAGCCGGTCCCGACCGGCCGCAACATGCTGGTGCTGCATCCGGACCAGACACGCGTCGAATATGTCGAGCATCGCGACAAACATCCCGCCGATGTATTGCCTTGAGCACGTCAGCCACACGGCGATGCTGACCGCAGCACCAGCTCGCGAAATGCCGTACGCGATGCTGCGTTCTACGGCACCTCGCCTCGCCGCAGCGGGCCGACGGTCTGCGGGCGGTTGAGGAAGAATTCGCGGTTGCCAAGCGCGGCCTCCGCATACTGGTCGATCGCCACGATGATCGCCTGCACGTGGTGAAAGCACCAGCCTTCCCGCGTCGCCATGTGCCGGACCTCGGCCAGCGCCTTGATCCAGGGCGCATGATCATCACTGTCGTGGAAATACCGAAGCGGCTCTCTCATCTTTCCTCCGGCAGATCACGTCCTCCAGCTCGGCGCGCTTGCGCGACAGCAGAAGCTGCGCCGATGCACTATCGCGTCCGGCCTGCCTCAGCCGGTTCACGGATGCGTCGAGCTCGCGCAACTCGGCGCGCAGCCCCCGCATCCTTAGTGCGTCATCACCCACGCGCTTCGCCGGCGACGAGCTCCCGCTTCGCCGCGCGAAGAAAGATCGGTGTCGCGGCGCGGCGGCGCGGAGCAACGCTCGCATGCACGATGATCGGCTCGCGGTCGCCCAACGTGCCCCGCTCTTCGACCAGACGGCTCATCACCAGGCGCATCTTCAGGAGGTCCCCGGCAACGAAGGCGCAGTCCTCATCCCGATTGATCTGCTGTCGCATGATGGCCTCGGCCTCGAGCATGCTGATGCGCAGCGCCCTGATCTGCCTGCGAATTTCGCTGATACGGTTGTCCATGGCGGCCTCCTATTCACGATGGAGGGCAATTAGAACAAAACAAGAACATGCAGTCAAGCGGCGGAGCCTGCCTGTCATGGATTTTTGTCATCGAAGGCCGTGCCCGGTTCCTGTCGCGGGAACCAGGAGGATCACGATTCTCACAAACTCCACGTGAGGACGTTCGATGAAGCGACCGAAAGCCACGGACGAACGCGTCCGGCCGGGATCGGGCGAACCTGCGCAAGCGTCCGCAATGAAGCCGCGACCGACCGTCACAGCCGGCGGCCTCTTCATTTGCGGCCGCCTCTTAAAGGGATGCGCGTCGTCAGGATTTCCTCAGTGCTCAGGCGATCCGTGGCAGACAAACCGCCGACACATGACTGTGGAACAATTCGCCCTTGGAACTTGTCTACTCAAATAGACAAATTAGAATGGGGTCGATTCTGTTTCGATCATTGCGCAGTACATGACGAAGTCTTCCAAACTGGTTGCCGCGAAGCGCGGCAAAGTCCTTCTGGTCCGACGTCGATCTGACGGGCTGTGGATGTTCCCCGGCGGGCGCAGGCGTGCGCGCGAGACCGGCAAGGACTGCCTGAAGCGTGAGATCAAGGAAGAGCTGCCGAAGCTCAAGCTCGGCAGGCTCAGCCTGTGGAAGGAAGTGACGGCCAAGAACAAGCGCTCCGGCCGCAAGATGAGCGACGCGATCTTCATCGCCAAGAACGCCAAGGGAAGGCTGGCGATCGGCGACAAGAAGGAGATCGACCGCGCCGCCTGGCAGAAGCCCCGCGGACTTCGCCTGACGGCGACCTCGCGCTACATCCGCGATCGGCTGTTTCCAAGGAAACAGCGGCGCCGGAGATAGGCGGCGGGATATCTGCTGCCCGCGGAAAAAGCACGGATTTCGGCTTTGGCATCTGGCGGCTGCGCGGGCACGCCTTGCTGATTTGTTGAGCTTCACCCACCATCGACGCGTGCTAGGAATGACGTGATCCGTCCGGACCGGACCACGATATCAGCCGGAATTGCGTCAGAATGGGCTTCCCCTCCAACCGCCAGAGGCGGCTGTTCAGAATCGTTTCCGCGCGTTGGCAGCGCCGCGCCATCTTCCTGCTGGGCGGCATTGCGGTCGGTGCGGCGGCCGTCGCGCTCGCCCAGCTCGCGGATCTGGCGCAGGTCGCCTTCTCCGCACTGGTGTCGCATTTCCGTTATGCCTCGCTGGTGCTGACGCCGATAGGCTTCGCGCTGTCGGTCTTCCTGACCAATCGCTTTTTTCAGAACGCGCAGGGCAGCGGCATCCCGCAGGCCATTGCCGCACGCCATTTGACCGACCAGACCGCGCGCGAAAGCCTGGTTTCGCTGCGCATTGCCGCCGGCAAGATTCTGCTGACCTTGTTCGGCCTGCTGTGCGGCGCGTCGGTCGGGCGCGAGGGACCGACGGTGCAGATCGGCGCGTCGATCATGTTTGCGCTCGGCCGCTTCTCGCCCCGGCGCCAGCCCGGCTTGATCCTCGCCGGTGCTGCCGCGGGCGTCGCGGCAGCCTTCAACACCCCGCTGGCCGGGATCGTGTTCGGCATCGAGGAAATGAGCCGCGCCTTCGAGACGCGAACCTCCAGCCTGATCATCGGCGCGGTGATCGCCGCGGGCCTGACCTCGCTCGCTTTGATGGGCAACTACACTTATTTCGGCACCAGCGCGACGGCCCTGCGCAACGGCGCCGACTGGCTCGCGGTGCCGCTCTGCGGCGTGGCCGGAGGTCTGGCGGGCGGCCTGTTCAGCCGCATCCTGATCGCAATGGCGCGCGGATTTGCCAATCCGGTCGGGCGCGCGATCAAGCGTTACCCGGTTGGCTTTGCCGCAATCTGCGGACTTGCCGCGGCGATTTGCGGGATCGCCTCCGATGGCGCGATCTACGGCACGGGATATCAGCAGGTCAAATCCGCGCTCGAAGCCGGATCCCAATTGCCCGCGAGCTTCAGCGTCTGGAAATTCCTCGCCACCACATTCGCCTCGATCAGCGGCATGCCGGGCGGCATCTTCGCGCCCTCGCTCGCGGTCGGCGCCGGGCTCGGCTCCAACATCGCGCCGCTGTTTCACGGCGCGCCGCTTCCGGCCATCATGCTGCTCGGCATGGTCTCGTATTTTGCCGGCGTGGTTCAGGCCCCGATTACGGCCTTCGTGATCGTCACCGAGATGACCGACAATCACGCCATGGTTGTGCCGCTGATGGCCGCGGCCCTGATCGCGCATGCGAGCTCGCGCCTGATCTGCAAGGAAGGCATCTATCACGCCCTCGCCAAGGGATTCATCGATCGGGCTGCGCCGGCGCAGCAGGCGACGCCAGCCTGAGATTCTTCAGCCGCTATAGGCAAACAGCTCGATCGGCTCGCTGAAGCCGCGCACCGGATGCTCGCCGACATGCTCGAGCGCGAAATCGTGCTCGACCAGGTCCGCAAAGGCGCGGGACAGCAGCACCGTCTTCTTCAACTGCTTGGTGAGGGTTTCGAGGCGCGAAGCCATGTTCACGGCGGGGCCGATGACGGTGAAGTCGAGCCGGGTACGCGATCCGATATTACCGTACATGACGTCGCCGACATGGACGCCGATGCCGTAATTCATCGGCGCCCGGCCCATCATGCCGTTCCTTTCGCTGAGCGCCGCCATCGCCAGCCGCGCCTCGGACACCGCGTGGAGCAGGTTGGCACAGGCCTTGGGTTCGCTGAGCGGGAAAATAGCGAGCAGGCCATCGCCGATGAATTTCAGGATTTCCCCGCCATGCCGCGCAATCGGCTCCGACATCGCGTCGAAATAGTCGTTCAGGAGATCGATGACGTCATCGCGCGGCCAGGAGTCCGAGATCCGGGTGAAATCCCGCAAGTCGCAGATCATGATCGCGGCGCTCACAGTGGTCCCGCTGCCCCGCCGCGTCGCACCGGCCAGGATGAGTTCGCCGGCATGCGACCCGACATAGGTCTCGAGCAGCGTCCGCGCCAGGCGGTTCTTCATCCGGATTTCGCTGACCAGCGCCAGCACCGGCAGCACCGTCTTCAGGCTGGCGATCTGCGCATCGTCGAAACCACCGGCACGGTCGGTCGCGAAGGTCACGACATGCCGCTTGCCGAGCGTATGCAGCAGCGGCCACGCCACATAATCGGTCAGCCCTTGCGCGCGCATCTCGTCATAGAGCGCGTGCTTGCGGCCCTGCGACGGGTCACGTTCGAGGTTCTCGCGCACCTCGTCGGTACCCTGATGGATTTCGTAGACCGGACTGCCGATATATTCCGATCGCTGCTGCACCTCGTAATCGATCCGCGTGATCTCGGCCTCGCGTTTGCCGTCGGCCCAGATGATCCGGGCGCCGAGCCATTGCGGATGCTGGATCAGGAGGTTCATGGTCGCCCGCTTGAGCGGAATGCCCGCACCCTGCAGCCGGATGCACAGCTCGGCGAAGATATTGTCGATGAAGCGCTGGTCGCGTGTTTCATTGGTCAGCCAGCTCACAACGTCGCCGTCGGACTGCGGCGTGACGCGATCGATGTTGGGGGGCGCGTTCATTTCTTGCTCCGGAGCGGCGGGTGGGGTCGGCACGGGATATGTCGTGCTTCCGCCCGGCCGCGTCAACGCCGCCGGTGGTATCGTGATCGAGCTAGTCGGCCTGCCCGAGCCCCTCGAAGGGCACCGCAGGCCTCCGCGTGGTGTGGTGAGGCCGGACGGTCACAAGAGAGCCGGATGCGATAGCCTGCCGTCGCATGGACGCACTGCCAAAATATCGAAAACAACCCCATGCAAAGTAGCCGCCGGACACGGCAACTTGACTCGTCGGGCAAATCACTGGCATTCTTCTATTATCCAGAAATCGTGCAGAGGCGCCTCGCTCCGGGACGATCGCATATGGCGTTTGCGGGCTTCTGCAACTGACGCCTCGACGTCGTCATGGCCGGCTATGGAATGTCGCCGATAGCCATATGCGATCGCCCTGCCCGCTTGCGCGGGAGGTTCAGGGAGCCTGCCGCAGGATCGATTCAGCCTGACTTCATCTTGCGTTATCCGCCCAGCCGGTCGACCTCGGCCTTGCCGGCCTTCATGACAAGCGGGATGTGCTCGCCCTGGCCAAGCAGGCAGGTCACGTCGCGCAGCGGATTGCCCTCGACCACCAGCAGGTCGGCAAAAGCCTCCGGCGCGATGCGGCCGAGCTTGCCTTCCATGCCGAGCACCTCGGCGCCGATAATGGTCGCGCTCGCGATCACCGCTTGCGGGCCCAACAATTCGGCGCGGATCCGGAACTCGTCGCTCTGCAGGCGCTGCGATGGCCCGAGCAGGTCGCTGCCGAAACCCATCTTGACGCCGGCCTCGCGATAGATCGCGAGCGAGCGCAAGCCGGCGTCGCGCACGTCGGCGACCTTGGCGACGCTCGCCGCCGGCAGGCCGTATTTGGCGCCTTCGGTGGCCAGCGCCTCGTAGGTGACGAGGGTCGGCACCACATAGGCGCCCTGCTCCGCCATCAGGCGCGCAGTCGGCAGGTCGACCAGATTGCCGTGCTCGATGGTGCGCACGCCGCAGCGCACCGCGCGCTCGATCGCCTCCGCGGTGTAGGCATGGGCCAGCACATAAGTGTGCCGCGCCTTGGCTTCCGCGACGATGGCGCGGATCTCGTCCTCGGAATAGCCGAACGCACCGATCGGATCGGTGGGCGACGCGACGCCGCCGGATGCCATGATCTTGATCTGGTCGGCGCCCATTTGCAGCTCCTCGCGCACCGCCTTGCGCACCGCATCGACGCCGTCGACGACGCGCGCGATCGCGCCGACCCGCACGCAGCAGGAACAGGTCGGGTCGGCCAGATAATCCGAGCGTGCGCGTCCGTCGCCATGGCCGCCGGTCTGGCTCAGCGCGCGGCCGGAGACGAACAGCCTTGGACCATCGGTCAGGCCGGTGTCGATGGCTTGCTTGAGCGCGTAGCCGGCGCCGCCGGCATCGCGGACGGTGGTGAAGCCGCGCTTCAGCATGCCCCGCAGCAGCATGGTCGAGCGCAGCGTCACCAGCACATTGGCCATGCGGGCCTGCTGCGACAGGTCGAGCTCGACGGCGACCGCATGGACATGCAAGTCGATCAGGCCGGGCATCAGGGTCTTGCCCTTGAGGTCGATAACGCGATCGACTGAAGCCTCGATCGGCCGGTCGGACACCTCCTTGATCAGGCGATCCTCGACCAGGACGTGGTGTCCTTCGAGCAAATCGGACCGCAACGGATCAAGCAGCGCGGCATTCTTGAAGAGGGTCGTGGACATAAAGGTCTCCTGTCAGGATGCGGCCCGCGTGATCACGCGGCTTCGCTTGCGATGTCTTCCAGCGATCGGCCGCGCGTCGGCACGCCCATCAGCACGACGGTGACGGCACCGACCAGCAGCACGGTCGTGGTGACGCCGAACACACCGGCAAAGCCGAAATTCGGGTAGAGATAACCGACCAGGATCGGGGCAATGATCGCGCCGATGCGGCCGATGGCGGACGCAAGGCCTGCCCCCGTGGTCCTGATCGCCGTCGGAAACACCTCGGCCGTGTAGGCATAGACGCCGGCATAGGTGCCGTTCATGAAGAACGACAGCAGCAGGCCGGCCGCCATGATCTGCCCGTCGCTCGCGGCAAAGGCGAGCCCGAGCGCGCTGGCGCCGCCGAGGATCATGTAAGTTGCGATCGTGGACTGCCGGCCGATCCGCTCGTTGAAAAAGGCGGCGGTGAAATAACCGGGCACCTGCGCGCAATACATCGCCAGCGAATAGCCGAAGCTCTTGGTGATGCTCATGCCGTTCTGCACCAGCAGGCCGGGAATCCAGACAAAGAACGAATAATAGCTGAACGTGATCGACAGCCACATGATCCAGGTCATGGTGGTGATCCGCGCCTGACGGCCGGCCAACAGCGCCGCAAAATTGCTCAGCAGCGTTCCCGACGATACGGCCGGCAGAACGGGCTCCGCGACCGGCGGTGGCAGCACACGGCCCTCGCGCGCGAAGCTGGCCTCGACCTTGTCGAGCACCGCTTCAGCCTCCTTCACCCTGCCGCGGCTTTCCAGCCAGCGCGGCGATTCCGGCAGCGACCGGCGCCACCACAGCAGCATCACGACAGGGATGGCGGTGATCACGAGCACGATGCGCCAGCCGTTCTCGTAGGCAGGCACGATGAAATAGCCGAGCAAGGCGGCCGCGACGAAGCCGAACGAGAAGAATCCCGCGAGCGCGCCGGTGAAGGCGCCGCGGTAACGCCGCGCCACGAACTCCGCGAGATAGGGCGCGATGATCGCGCTTTCCGCGCCGGTGCCCATGCCGGCGACGACGCGCGCGGCGAAGAACGCCGGCCAGCTGTCCACTGTCGCGCTCACCAGCGAGGCCACACTGTAGAGCGCAAGCGCCGACATCATCACCGCACGGCGGCCGATCAGGTCGCCCAGTGTCCCCGCAAGCAGCGCGCCGAACAGATAGCCGACGAAGGTGCTGCTGCCGAGCACGCCGGTCTCGACATTGGTGAGTCCCCAGGCGGTGCGCAGCACGGGCAGGATGAACGCCAGCACGGCGGCATCCATCGCGTCGAACAGATAGCCCAGGCCGCCCATCAGCAGCAGGTGCACATGGAAACGCGCGAACGGCAGGCGCTCGATGCGCGCCGAAATCATCGACATGAAATAGCCCCCCTCCGCCCCGCGGTCGGCACGCGCCGCGAGGTCGGTCCGGGGGAATGATAGACAAATCAATATTATGGGAATAATTTATAATTGTTATCTGGTACATCACCATTGTGAATATTGCTCGTGTCCTTTCGCACGCTCGACCTCAACCTGCTGAAAGTCTTCGAGGCGCTGATGACCGAGGGCAGCGTCACGCGCGCCGCGAGCGCGCTGACGATGACGCAGCCCGCCGTCAGCAACGCCCTCGCCCGCTTGCGCGACGCGCTCGGCGATCCCCTGTTCGTGCGGTCAGCCAGCGGGATCCGCCCGACACAGCGCGCGGTGGCGCTGTGGCAACCGATCGGCGATGCGCTGGAACACGTTCGCCACGCACTCGACGAAGATGCCTTCGATCCGCGGCGCACCGAGGCCGAGTTCAGCCTGTCGATGTCGGACTACGTGTCCTCGCTGGTGATGCCGCGGCTCATCAACCGCTTCGGCGAAATCGCGCCTTCCGCGCGCATCCACACCTTGCCCAACACCATTCTCGAGATCGGCGACCGGCTCGAGGACAACCGGGTCGATTGCGTGCTCAGCGTCTATGTCAACGAGGCGCAGCAGCCGCCGGCCGCGATCCGCTCACGCTCGCTGTGGACCGTCGAATATGCCTGCATGATGCGGCGGGATCATCCGCTGGCGAACAGGAAGCGGCTCAACGCCCGCAGCTTCCTCAGCGCCAAGCACGTCGATGTCAGCCTCGCCGGCAAGACGCTGCCGACCTACGACCAGTTCCTCGCCTCGCGCGGGCTGTCGCGCAACCTGGTCACAACAGTCAATCACTACAACGCTGCCTACGAGATCGTGCGCCAGTCCGACCTGATCGCGGTTCTGCCGCGCGATCTCAGCGCGCAGTCCCGCCACGCGCCCCATCTGCATGCGGTGCCGGTGCCGCTGCCGGCGCCGCCGCGCATCGTCAGCCTGTTCTGGCACCAGCGCAACGACACCGTCCCCGCGCAGCGCTGGCTGCGCGAGACGCTGGTGGAGCTGTTCGCGCGGATGGAGTGAACAGGCGCAAGGCGTGCCCCTGTCAGGTCGATGTGGGCGCGGGTTCGATCGACGCCGCGGCCGGCGACGGGACGCTCCGCGCCAGCGGGCGTCCAAACCGCCGATGCAGCGCAAGGTAGCTCGCCGTCGCAACGCCGATGCCGGTGAGCCACGACAGGTCAACCCCGCCGGTCGCCATCGCCAGCGGACCCTGCATGGCCTTGATCGTGCCCATCTGGAAGGCCCACGCCGCCACGAAGCCGGCAGCAAAGGCGATCAGCCCGGCCCAGTTGAAATCACGATCCCGCCCCGGTTCCTCGTAGAGCGAGGCGACGTCGATGCGGCCGCGTCGTACCAGGTAGAAGTCGGCGAGCGTCACGCCCGCCCATGGGCTGATCCAGACGATCAGGGCGACCATGAAATTGTCGAAGGCATGGGCAAAATCGCCCGATTGCAGGAAGGCGTACAGGATCGCGGAGGCGATCAGGCCGGACAGCACCGAGATCACCCAGCGCGGCCGCCGCAGATCGAGCGCGAGCGACGACAGCGCCGCCGAATAGATCACGACGATGTTGGTCGCGATCGGTCCATGGAGCAGCACCAGCAGCACCGGCAGCGCCATCGCACCAAAAGCTGCGATGATCAGCTTCGACGGATCGGAACCGGCGCCGGCGGACGCAATGGCCGCACCGAGGAAGGCGAGCCAGACGGTCGGCAGGAACATGCCGAGGAATGTCGCCCGGAACACACTGGCGGCATTGAGCGAGGGCCTGGTGAAGCGCGTATAGTCGGACGCATAGGTGAGCCACGAAATGCCCCAGCCGATGCCGATCGCCGTCATCAGTTGCGTCGCCGCGGCGAAGGCCGGCATGCCGGTCACGGTCGCGGACTGCCACTTGATATCGACGCGCAGGAAAGCGAGCGCGGTCATGACCGCCATGATCAGCAGGATGAACGGCATGGTGTAGCGCTCGAACACCTTGATGGCATTGAAGCCCCAGGCCGCGATGCCGATCTGGAATACCATCACCAGCACCGCGATCGCGTATTTGAGCTCAACACCGGCGCCAATCCCCATCCGCTCGAGCGCTGCCATGCAGAGGTCGAGCACGATCCAGGTATTGATCGCGACCCACCCCATCGGCATCAGCACTTGCGCCAGCGCCGGCAGATAGGCGCCGCGGCGGCCGAACGCCAGCCGGCCCAGCACCATCTGCGGCACGCCGGTGCGATGTCCCATCAGGCAGAAGGCGGCAAACAGCGCCGCGCCGAACAGGTTGCCGACGACGATGACGGCAAGCGTTTGCAGCAGGCTCAGGCCGAGCTGGATGCCGAGCGCGCCGAGCACCCAGTTGATCGGCGCGATGTTCGCGCCGGTCCAGATCCAGAACTGATCGAACGATGACGAAGTGCGGTGCGCCGCCGGCACCGGTTCAATTCCGTGGGCATCGAAGCCGGCCTCATCCTGCGCCGGAAGCTGTGTCTGCTTGAGCAACATGTTTCCCCCGTTGTCCGGCGCATTGGTTCGGGCCGGATGGGGCATCTGAGCAGCAGGCAGCGTTAAGGCGATAATGAGAAATCCTCAAGCCGGGTTGAGACGACGTCGAGAGTGAAGTTTGTCTGCTGAACAGCGAAAGATCGCGCCGCAATCAGGCTCGCACACCGCGTCACCGTGGCGCGCTGCTTCACTGTTGAGATTTTCTCAACCCAGCTGTCGGATTCGTCAATCACGCCGCCCCTGGCACTCGGTCATTGTGAAGCCGACGCATTGCCCCCAATCAGCCGAGGCCAGGGATGACGACACTTCTGCATATCGATGCCAGCCCGCGCGGCGACCGTTCGGTCAGCCGGAAACTCTCCAACTCGTTTGTCGAGCACTGGCTGACGCATGAGCCCGGCGCCACGATCATCGCGCGCGACGTCGGCCGCAACCCGCCGCCGCTCATCACGGAGGCGTGGGTGGCCGCCGCCTTCACCGCGCCCGGTGACCGCACGGCGGAGCAGCACGACGAGCTTCGTCTCTCCGATGTGCTGATCGACGAGCTTGAACGCGCCAACGTGATCGTGATCGGCGCACCGATGCACAATTACGGCATGCCGGCTGCCTTGAAGTCATGGTTCGACAAGGTGATCCGCATCGACAAGACCTTCAGCTTCGATCTCGCGCGCGGCGACTTTCCGCTCGAGCCGATCATGCGCGGCAAGACGCTGGTGGTGCTGAGTTCGCGCGGCGAATTCGGCTTCGGCCCCGGCGGGGTGCGGGAAACCATGAACCATCTGGAGACCCACATCTTCACCTGCGCGCACTATCTCGGGGTCCAGGAGAGCCATCTGATCGCGGTCGACTACCAGGAGTTCAACGATGAGCGCTACCGGCGCTCGCTCGCCGACGCCTTCGCCGCGATTCCGGTGCTGGTCCGGCAGTGTCTTGGAATCGACGAGCCTGTTAATGTGGCCGCGGAATGATGCGCCGCTGTCCGCCGGCTGCACGAGGATGATCCGATGATCCGCAATCCCATCCCCTGGCCGAACGGTGCGCGTTGCGCCTGTGCGATCACGTTCGACGTCGACGCCGACAGTCTCATTCACATCGCCCGGCCGAAGGATTCGTTCGACCGGCTCTATCCGATCACGATGGGACGCTACGGGCCGACCGTCGGCGTGCCGCGCATTCTTGAGACCTATCGCCGCCTCGGCTTGAAGCAGTCGTTCTTCATGCCGGCCTGGACCATGCAGCGCTATCCGGATGCGGTGGAGGCGATCCTTAAGGCGGGCCACGAGATCGGCCATCACGGCTACATCCATGAGGATCCGACGGAGATTTCCTCGGCGGAGCAGCGCGAGGCCTTCGAACGCGCGCTCGGCATTCATATCGCGATGACCGGGCGCAAGCCGCGCGGCTACCGCGCGCCGGTCTACAACGCCAACCAGACCACGATCGATCTCCTGATCGAGCACGGCTTTGTCTACGATTCGTCGCTGATGGCCGACGACATCCCGTACCAGATGCGCACCGCGCGCGGATCGCTCTACGAGATGCCGCCGCACTGGGGATCGGACGATTGGCCGCCCTTCGCCCATTACGCGGAGATCGGCTACATGATGCCGGTCAAATCGCCGAGCGAGGGCCTTGCCGCCTCGTTCGAGGAGTTCGAAGCAGCCTATGAGGCCGGCGGATTCTGGATGGGGATCTGGCATCCGTTCCTGACCGGCCGGCTTGCCCGCTGGCGCGTCGTGGAGCGCTGGCTCGAGCAGATCGTCGCCGAGCGCAAGGTCTGGTTCGCATCGCTCGAGGACATCGCCGCGCATCTCGACGGCCTGGTCAAGGCAGGCACGTATCAGGTCCGCGTCGAGACCCTGCCCTACTTCACGCAGCCCGTGTCATGACCTGTTCGGGAGTTGCACGAAAGGTGGCCGCCTCTGCCCGCAACCAGTCGATGAACGCCGTCACTGATTTGCGCCGGGCAGCGCTTGGCGCGTCGACGAGGCGATAGGCAAAGCCCGCAAGCGCGGGACCATCGAGCCGGCGCAGCGTGCCCTGACGCAATTGCTCGTCCACCAGCGCATCGCTGCACAACAGCGGCCCGAGCCCACGCTCGGCGGCGTGCAAGGCCAGCGGCTCCTCGCTGTACCAGGAGATACGGAAGTCCCGGCCGGGATCATGATCGGCCCCCGCGAGCCAGGCCGACCACGCCGGCGAATCCAGCGTGGCGTTCTTCCAGCGATAGGCCAGCAGCGGGCACGAACGGACGTCGTCGATGCCAGGACGGACACCGGGCGGACAGATCGCGCTCGCTGCCACGGCAATATAGCGATCGCTGAACAGCACCGATGTCTCGCCGGCGCGGTCGGCGCGTCCGTAGCGGATGGCCAGATCGACGCCGTCTGCGCCCGGCGTTCGCACCTCTTCGGTCGCATCGATGTGGACGACGAGGTGAGGAAACGCCGCGTTGAAGCGCGCGAGCCGCGGCATCAGCCAGCGCTCGGCGAAGGCGCGCGTGGTCGATACCGTGACCGCATCGCCATCGGCCGGCGGCCTGATCGCGGCAAAGGCGCTCGCCATGCGATCGAAGCCATCGCGCAGCATGGGGAACACCGCATGGCCCTCCGCGGTCAGCACGACCGCGCGGCCGGAGCGTTCGAACAGCTTGTGGCCCAGGATTGCTTCGAGTTGCCGGACCTGATGGCTGATCGCCGTCACCGTGACACAGAGCTCATTGGCGGCGGCGGTGAAGCTCTCATGGCGCGCGGCGGCTTCGAACGCACGGACGGCATTGAGCGGCGGCAGCTTGCGCATGATCGGTTCTCCGCGCTGACAGTATCAGGCGATGAGGAAGTGAGCGTCGGTCGGCCGCATGTCGTTCACCGGCACCATGTCCTGCGGACAGGCCGAGAACACGATGACCAGATCCATCTCCGCACGCAGCGCGACATACTGGCCGGCCTCGCTGACGGGCGACTTGAAGTCCAATTGTCCATTGTCGGTGACGGGGACATTCATGAACAGATTGAGCGGCGCCGGCGTCACGGCAGCCGACAGACCGACCGCCTCGAGCGCGTGCGCCAGATTCTGCGTGCAATTATCGTGATGGCCGACGGCACCGAGCTGACGATAGCGGTGAATGTCGCAGGCCGCGATCAAGGTGTCGTGGATCCCCGGCGTTGTGTCGGCGACGAAAGTGAGGATCGCGCGGCGCCGGTTGGTGGTCAGCGTGTCGCCCACGCGGGGAATGAGCCGCAGCATCGAGGCACGGCTGTGCTCCATCGACATGAACTCGCCGGTGTCGCGGGCATTGAAGGCCCAGGTGTCGACCACCTGCTTGCCATGCGTGTTGACGACCATGACCGTCTCTCCCGCATCGAGGCGAGCCGCCACGCCGTTGCGGGCCGGGATCAGACGGGCGCGGGTCAGATCGATGGTTGCTGCGTTCATTTGGTGCCTCCTCAATGGCTCGTTGCGCCATTGGAGCACCGCTCGCCATGCAATTCTAATAATATTAATTGTGTCCATTATAGCAGATTCGTATAGTCGCGCATGCGCCTCAGACAGCTCGAATGCTTCCGCGCCCTGATGCTCCACGGCACCATGACCCGGGCGGCCGAGCTGCTCGGCATGTCGCAGCCCGGCATCAGCACGATGATCGCGGGCCTCGAGCACGAGACCGGCCTCAATCTCTTCCTGCGCCGCGGCGGCCGCCTGCAACCGACCCCGGAAGCCAAGCTGTTCTATGTCGAGGCGGCGCGCGCCCTCGAAGCCGCCGAGAACGCGTCGCGCGTTGCGGCCGAGATCAGGTCCGGGCGGCGCGGTCACCTCGCGATCGCAGCCTATCCGAGCATTTCGATCAGCCTGCTGCCGCGCCTGCTGTCGCAGTTCGCCAGGGACAAGCCCGAACTGCAGATCAAGATCATCACGCGCAATTCGGCGACCGTCCGCGAGCTGATCTCGACGCAGCAATTCGATCTCGCGGTCGCCGAGCTGCCGCTGGATTATCCGACCTCGCACATGGAAGTGTTCTCGTATGAGTGCGTGTGCATGCTGCCGCATGCGCATCCGCTGGCGAAGCTCAAGCAGATCACCCCTGATGACCTCGACGGCGTCCCCTTCGTGACGCTGTTTCGCGGCGACCCGATCTACCAGCAGCTGGCATCCGCCTTCTCCGAATATGGCGCGCGCTGGAACGTGGTGGCGGAAACCGAGTTCTTCTCGACCGCGTGCCAGCTCGTCGCCGAGGGCCGCGGCGTCGGCATCGTCGATCCGGTGGTGAGCAAGCCCTTCACCGAGGGCCTCGCCATCCGCCCGTTCAAGCCGAAGATCCAGTACCAGATCGCGATCCTCTCCCCGACGCACGAAGCGCAGTCGCAGATGGCGCAGGATTTCGCCAAACTGCTGCGGCGCGGTTTGCGTGGGTGAGTCGTGGTGGCAGCGCGAGACGCCTTGTCGGCATGCCCAGCGAAATGGGAGGAACGTGTCGAGTTGAAGTTCGTGGAAGCGAGGCCCTTGGCCAGTCCGTCTTCGCTTTCGCTCGCGCTCAAGCTACGCCGGACACGCTTTGCCCTGACGGGCCAGGCGTGGCTGCGCCACGCGTAGCCCGTCAGGGCGAAGCGTGGTGGGGGAGGCAGGACTCGAACCTGCGAAGCCATGAGGCGGCTGATTTACAGTCAGCTCCCTTTGCCACTCGGGACACTCCCCCGTCCAACAGCATCAAACCGGCCGCGCGAGTGGCGGCGGACCGGTCATCGAAATGACGCTGATAACCGGACGCCCCGAAACGGGTGCGCGGTCGGGCGCGTTTATGGGCGAAGGCGGTCCCCAAAGTCAACCAAGCCGGCGCGCAATTTGCCGGTTAAATTGCCATTCTGCGACACCCGTGACACAAGCCTCACATGAGCGACCGCGACCGCAAACCCAATTTCCGAGGCAAGGGCGGTAAACCCTTCCAAAAAGGGCCGAAATTCGGCCGCCCGCCGGCCCGGCGGGAGCGCGAATCCGGTTCCGACGGACCGGTGATTCTGTATGGCTGGCACACGGTGGCGGCCGCGCTTGCCAACCCGGACCGCCAGATCCGCAAGCTTTACCTCACCGAGAACGCCGCCAAGCGCCTTGCCGACGAAAACATCGCGACCCGGGTCACCCCGGAGATCGTCCGGCCCGGCGACATCGACCGGCGCCTCACCCCCGATGCCGTGCATCAGGGGCTTTTGGCGGAGGCCGATCCCCTGCCCTCGCCCGGCATCGACACGCTGGCGCAGGAGGGCATCGTGCTGGTGCTCGACCAGATCACCGATCCGCACAATGTCGGGGCCATCCTGCGCTCGGCCGCCGCATTTGCGGTGAAGGCGATCGTCACCACCGCCCGCCACAGCCCGGAAGCGACCGGTGTGCTGGCGAAGTCCGCCTCCGGCGCGCTCGAACTGGTGCCGATGGTGACCGTGCAGAATCTGGCGCGTGCGCTGAACGAACTGAACGACCACGGCTTCCAGACCGTCGGCCTCGACAGCGAGGGCACCGAGGATCTCGGCAAGGTTCAATTGCAGCAGCCGCTCGCGCTGGTGCTCGGCGCCGAAGGCAAGGGCTTGCGGCAATTGACGCGCGAGACCTGCCGCGTCGTCGCCCGCCTCGACATGCCCGGCGAGATCAAGAGCCTCAACGTGTCGAACGCCTGTGTGCTCGCGCTCTATATCGGCGCCAGCCGGCTCGGGCTGATGTGAGCGAAAACGCCCGCTCGCTTGACGCGAACGGGCGCTGATGTCTCTTCGACCGATCGTCGGATCAGTAGTAGCGGCGCAGCACCGGATGGCCGTAGCGATGCGGCGCGTAGCCGTAGCGATAGCCGTAGTGCGGACGGTAGGGCCGATAGTGATGGCGGTAGCCGTAGTGGCGATAGCCGTAATACGGGCGGCCATAGCCTTGGCGGTAGTACGGGCGCGGCGCCCAATTGCCCGGGCCGGTGTAGCTCGGTCCCTGGTTGACGTAATAGTACTGCTGCGCTGCGTCGGGATAGGCCGCATCCGGGTCGGGCAGACGCTCGACCGCGCCGTAACCGCCATAGCCGTAGCCGTAGCCACCGCAGCCGCCGCAGCCATAGGTCACGGCAGGCGCGGCATAAACCGGCGCACCGCAAGGGTTGAAACCGCACGCCATTGCGGGCGCGGTCACCATGACTGCCACGGCCGCAATCAGTCCTTTGATCATTTGACGCATTACTCTCTCCTGATGGTCTCTCTGTTCGTCGCGTAGCTCTTGGTGGCTATGAAGGCGCCCCGCGAGGGGCTGTTGATTTGGGGTAGTTGGTTTTAGGGGCCTCGGGGACGCGGTGGCCGCGGGACCGGTCCGGGCAGCGGCCGCGGCCCGTTGAACTGCGGCGCGTAGATCACCGGCGGCGGATCGACCGGCACGCTGGATTGCGCCGGCAGCGGTGCGGAATGTGCCGACCACGATTCATGATAGCTCTCGGCCGGTTGCGGCAGGCGGCGGTTGGCCGGCGGCTCGATCTCGAGGCGGCCGTAACCCGGCATGCGGCCAAGGCTCGGATAATAATGGCCGACATTCGGCTGGGGATCGATCGGGCGGCCGCCATAGACGGTCGGCACCATCGAGTCGTTGCGGGCCAGCCCCATCGCGCTCTCGACCACGGCGTAGGACGCGTCGACGCCATTGATGATGATGGGCACGCCAGGCCGATTGGGCACGACGATGTCGAAACCGCCGCCGGCCAGCGCCGTCGAGGTCATCGCAGCCAATATCGTCAGCGCAAGACTTCCGCGCATGTTCTACCCAGCGTCCCGAATTGTTCCACCCGACAGCCTAATCCAACGGCTTGGCGGAAGGGTTAAGGACGCAGGCCAAACTGGCGGTAAGCCTAACGCGTAAGCATCCGCATCCGGTCAATGCGGCCGTGAGGGATCAGGAATCGTTAACGGCGGCTCGCGGTGCGGGAGCATGATCCGGAAAGTGCGAAGCGGTTTTCCGAAGAGATCATGCTCAAACAAAAGCCGCCGCTGCGTCAGGTGAACGCGTTCTCGATGATCGAGTGGACGCCGATCGCAATCGTCACCGCGCCGACCGCCATTTGCAGGCCGCGATTGGCCCAGGTCAGCCAGCGCGCGGAGGCCGCGAGCGGCACCGCGATCACGCTGGACAGCACGCCCATACCGATCATCGAGCCGACGCCGAACAGCGCAACATAGCCAAGCCCGATCACCGGGTTTGGGGCCTGCGACACCGTCAGCACCAACAGCGCCGCCGAGCCCGCCATGCCGTGCATCAGACCGACCAGCAGCGTGCGCCAGCGGAAGCCATGGGCGTGGCTGTGCGCCGCGCGGACGTGCGAGCTGGTTTCGCCGGCGTGACTGTGGGCGTGGAAATGCGTCATGCCGTCGCCATGCGAATGGCTGTGGATGTGCACGCGATCGCGCCACAGCCGCCACCAGACATGCGCGCCGAGGCCGACCAGCATGACGCCGACCGCGGTCTCGATCGGCTGCGCCACCGTCTCGGGGATCGCGCGCCCGAGCAGGATCGCGGCGCCGGCGAAGACGAACAGCGTGAGCGTGTGACCGAGGCCCCAGGTCAGGCCGTGCTTGACGATGTCACCGACATGGGTACGGCGCGCCGCGATGCTCGATACCGCCGCGATGTGATCCGGCTCCAGCGCATGCTGCATGCCGAGCAGAAAGCCAAGACTCAAGATTCCGAACATCAATCCCCCGCGCCAGCGCGTGACGGCAGATCAAACACCACATCGCCGATCTTGTCAGGCCGGCACCTCGTCAAACCAGCACCTCGTCAAACAGGCCTTGCATCGCCGCCCAGGAGCGGCGGTCGGCCCGCGCATCGTAGAGCGCCGACTTCATGATCGAGCCGTCGGCGGACGGGTTGGTGAAGCCGTGCAGCGTGTTGCCGTAGCTGATCACCTGCCAGTCGGCAACCTTGCCGGCGCGCATCTCGTTCTCGAACGCCGCGACCTGGTCGGAAGGCGCCAGCGGATCGTCGGCCCCGGTCAAGACCAGCACGCTCGCCCTCACCGCCCCCGCTGCCGCAGGCTGCGTGGTCGAGAGCACGCCATGGAAGCTGACGACGGCCTTGAGGTCCGCGCCGTCGCGCGCGAGCTCGAGCACGACCGTGCCGCCGAAGCAGAAGCCGACCGCCGCGCAACGGGTAGCATCGACCTCGGGCAAAGCCGTGAGCGTCGCTAGCGCGGCGCGGGCCCGTGCGCGGAGCGTGGCGGGGCTGGTGCGCAAATGACCGATCAACGTCATTGCCTGCTGCAGATCGGCAGCCTGCCGCCGCTCGCCGAACATGTCGGCAGCAAGCGCCACATAGCCGCGCTCGGCAAGCCTGCGCGCCCGCCCCATCGCGAAATCGCCGAGTCCGAGCCCTTCGTGGAATACCAGCACGCCGGGACGTTTTACGCCGCAGTCCTTGAACGCAAGATAGCCGCGCAAAATGGCGTCGCCGGCGGCGTAGTCGATGTCGCGTGCGTGCATCGAATTCCCTTCAATAGCGCATGATCCGGAACGCATCATGCGCGCGCGTTTGGGAACTTCACACTGGTTTGAACGCAGGGCAAGGCCGCACCGGAACAGGCGCGGCACTGCGAGATTAGCTCTGCACTACGGCAAGAGGAGATCTCGCATGACACAGCTTAAGATCGTTGGCGCTGTCGCGCTCGTCGCCGCGGCGCTTGCGAGCCCCGTAATGGCGCAGCAGACCATCGGCACGCCCGCACGCTGCTCGAACGCAACTCCGGATGCCCGATGCCAGGCGATGGCGCCGGGCACGACCCGCACCACCTACCACCACCGCTCCGACCGGCGTGACCGCGACTGGCAGGGCAGCTACAACCGGGTTGACCCCGGCCCGTTCGGGCCCGTCGACGCTGCGGCCGGTGTGGTGGGCGGCGTGGTCGGTGGCGCCGTCGGAACAGCCGCTGCGATCGCCACCGCCCCGATCGGCGGCGCGGAATATGCCCGGCAAAACGGCTTTATCTGCACCCCCGGCACCTGGTTCCGCGGCAGCGACGGCCTCCGGCATCCCTGCCAGTAGCTCAGGCTAAGCACTGATGTGCAAAAGGCGGCCTTCGGGCCGCCTTTTTGTCGCCGAGCCGGTGGAGGCGAAGTGGTCGATCCGGATCTCCCGGGTTCTCGGCCTTCGGGTTCTGGTCTTCAGGTTCTGGCCCCGGCGCACCAAGTCTGCTATGCGAGCGCGCAAATCATTCCCATGTCGCCGGCTTAGCTCAGCGGTAGAGCAGCAGTTTTGTAAACTGAAGGTCGGGGGTTCAATCCCCTCAGCCGGCACCAGTTTTTCGCGAAAATCGATGAGACGGGTCGATTGACCGTCCCCCGGTAGGGGGTACCCAACCCGGTCGGTTTGAAGGGCGGGCGTTGGATAACCGGGGCGTGGAGGCTTGCACTCGCCGAAAACATCCCGCAAAATTGCGCAACGGGGAGCCACAAGCGGATTTCGGGCAGGGACCGGATGACGGAAAAGCAGTTGCGGGCGAGGACGTCGTTCCTGAAGGCAATGCTGCTGGTCTGCGCCCTGCTGATGGGCTACTCGGATCTCATCACCACCAACGAGATCTTGCAGCGGGGAATGGGCGAACTGAACCCGTTCATGTGGCTCACCCAGGAGTGGCTGGGCGAATGGTGGCTTATTGCCAAACTGGGCCTAACCTACCTCGTGATATGGTTGCTCTGGCACGGCAACAGCGAACGCCAGGTGGCTTATGTGGTCGCCTTCATCGCACTGCCCGTCTACAACAATCTGTTCATCCTGGCGGGCGCCAATTGAGCTGACCTTGCGGTGATGCTGGCGAGCCGCCGTTAGCGCTGCCTGGCACAGTTGCCGAGACTCGCTGTTTCACAATGCACACTGCCAGGCGCGGTTCTGACTATGGACTGGTCCTACTATCTCGTCGGCATTGCTGTTGTCCTGCTCCTCCTCGCCTATCGCCTGCATGGCGGGCTGTTCAGGAAGGACACGCTGCGGGACGAGAGACTGAATCGATTGATCGATGAACGCATCGATCGCATGGACCTGAAGCGCGACAAAAAGCACGAGCCGTCCGAGCTATGAGGACTGGTCAGCCACGCCTCGTCGCGCGCAGCTTCAGTCGGCCGAGATCGACCGTCGACCGCAGCAGCCCCGCCAGCTCGTGGGAGAATACGGCAGCTCCGAGCATGGCGAAGCGGGCTTTGACGTCGGCGAACTGACCGAAGCACGATTCTTCAACGCAGATGCCGACGCGGTCCGCTGCTGCAAATCTCTTGATGATCCCGTGAACGTCGACCGTCCTGCCGGCGATGTCGCCTTCAAACCGAAGTGCCTGGGCATCGAGTCCTCCATCCAGATCGACACGGCTTGCGCCGCGCATTGTCCTTGATCCAAGCCGAGCACGGACTCGCGATTCAATCAAAGTCCCTCGCTTGGCTTACCCACAAGGTGCAGCAGAAGCCGTAGTCTTCCGGTCTCCATGAGGCGGTACGCATTGACAGCGCGTGCTGGAACAGGCGCCGAAATGATGGACTGACCAAAGACGCAACCGTGTTCAGGAGCACCGCGAAATCACAGAGCCGTTTCGGAAGCGGCGCAATCCGCGCTCCCTGGCAGGAATCGTGGGATCATTCCCGTAGGATCACCCATCCCTTGCCTTGTTTCTGTCCTTGCAGCCCGAAACGCGGTATGCAGAATGAGGGATGGGACTCAGCCAATGACCTATTTGATCCTTGCCCGGGATGGCACCAGCCAAATCGTGCTGAAGCGCGACAGCGAAGACGCGGCCGAGAAGAAGGCGCGCGAGCTGAAGGAGATGGGTTGGTTCGAGGTCGAGGTCCGCGAGGACAAGGCCGGCCACTCCGTCGCGGCTACGGCGACCGATCGGTCCAACACCCTTCAATAGCGCCTGCCCTTCAATGACGTCTTCCCTTGAATGACGTCTTGATGAACCTTTGCCGGATGGCCCTTACACATGTGTGAGGAGCCTACGATGTCCGACACAGCCCATTATCGCTTCCAGTCCGATCAGGCGCGACGGCTGGCCCGCCAGGTCACCGACGCCGCGGTGCGTGAAAAGCTGCTCGAAATGGCCGAGGAGTATGGCCGCTACGCCGACCTGATCGAGGCCCGCAGCGTCGAACCGGCCCCCGTCGAGGCGATGGCTCACTAGGCCGACCCGCCCGCTCCCGCCGGCACACCGGGCCGGTGGATTCGCGACTTGAGCTTTCAGGTCTGCTCCTGACGCACTCTCTCAAGCTTGATGTCAAACCGCGCGAAAACGCCTGAGGATTTGTTCGGAACATGATGCCCCGTCACGCGATTTTCCCCGCATGAGGGTGCGCGAGACCAACCGCAGTTTGATGTTTCTGGGCAGCTTCATGCTGCTGAGCGTGGCCGCTGCCGGCATCGTCGCCCTGCTCGATCCGGCGCCCGCGCCGGCCAACGCCGCGCCCCGGCCGGCCCCGAATCAGGCGCCGGTCCCAAGCCAAGCACTGACCCAGACGCAGGTCCGGATCGTCGGTACCCCGCTCGTCCCGAACACCAATCCCCGCCAGCGCTGACCGTCCTCGCGCCCACGCACGTCACAATTTTGTCACCGTGCCTGCAAAACAGGCGTCTTCCTCAACCATCATGATTGCGAGTGCTTGCTTCCGCGGGGTTGCTCTGATGCAATCCGCGCGCTCAAGGTGCGCCATGAAGTGGATGAAGGAACGCGATCTCCTGATCGCGCAGACAATGGCTTTCGTACAGTCGGTGAAGGGCAAGCTGCCCGACGCCGAGCTGCCGACGCCTGCCCCGCCGACCGCCGTGCCGCCAGCGGCTGCCCCGCTGCCCGCCACCGCGGCCGTGGTCGAGGCAGCGTTTGACGCAAAGCCAGCTTTTGAGACAAAGCCAGTCTTGGAGACAAAGCCGGCCTTGGAGGCAAAGCCGGCCTTGGAGATCAAGCCTGCGGCGGAGGCCCAAAGGGTGGTCATGCCGCCGCCGCTGCCGGTGCCGACCGTGCTCGAGGGCCTGCCCCCCGCGCCGCCGCCTTTGACGGCGACCGTCGTGGAAGTCCCGCCGCCGGCGGCGCAGCCGCCGCAATTTGCCAAGCTCGACATCAGCGGCGACTTCGGATCCGAGGTGCGGGAGCGGGTTGCCAGTTTCCGCGCGCAGCAGCAGCGCTTCCTCAGGGAGCGCGAGGAATACTGCACCACGACCATGGCCAAGGTCCGCGCCGCGATCCGCGACAACAGCGAGCTGCCGCGCTCCGGCAAGTAATCGGCCCCCCTTAATCTCCGAATCGTTCGCTGACCTTCAGCCGCGCGCGCCCGATTTCACCGGCTCGCTCAGGAAGCGTCCGCTCGATCGCGCCAGCGTCGGCTCCTCCACAGCGTCAACGGCAGGCTGCTTGCCTTCCACCATCGATCGCAGGCCGGCCACCGCCTGGGTCATCCGTTCGGCGAATTTGGCCGCGGCGCCATCGAGGAACGCCCTGTCCTTCGGCTTCGGCTTGGCGATCCGCAGCTCGAAACGGGACGTTCCGTCCGGGCCGTCGAGAACGGCCCGGGTCATGATGATGCGCGGCGCTCCGGGCACCGGCAGCGTGATCCCGACCGTGAAGTAATCGACCGGACGCCAGTCGAGCGTCTCCTCGACGTTGGTATGGTTGCCGTGCGCGCAATGATTCTTGGTGCCGACACCGCGTCGCCCCTTGCCTGACTCCTCGATGATGTCGTCGGCGTCCCACCATTTCCGCCATTGCCCGGGCACGGTGATGAACTCCCACACCGTCTGCCGCGGCGCGGCAATGTCGAACTCCAGTATCGCGTAGGCGTCTTCGCGCGTCACCTCCATCCGCGTTTGCGCGTCGTCCTGCTGCCACGCCGTTTCGAGATCGCGCGCCCACAGCGTCACATCGCCGATGACATCGATGGTTTCGTGATGCGCGATCAGCCGTTGCGCCACCGGGTCGGCGCCCATGGCGCGGATCGCGGCGTCGCTGTAGAGCGCGTAGGCGCGGCCGCCGAGCTTCTCACCAACGCTGTTCTTGAGTAGCCGGTGGACCAGGATGACGTCGCGCCCGGCGAGCTCTTCCCTGCCGCCCATCTTCTGCTTCACCATCTCGCCGTGATGGACGACGAATTTGAAATCGAGATCGCCCATTGCGACGCAGGCCTTGCACTCGCAGGTCGAGGCCTGGCGAACGTCGCGCAAGCGCCGGCGGAATTTGAAATAGGCGCCCTCGATCGCGTCCTGCAGCAGCGAGCCGTCGATCGTCCCGGTCGAGTAGACGAACGCGGCGTCGCCCTCGAACTTGGCGAGGCGAAATGGCGGGCGCAGCCCTTTCACCACCACGTCCATGAAATCGGCGATGATGTCCTGCGCATGGTCGAGCTCGACCGCCGCGAGGAAGTTGGTATAGCCGGAAATATCGGCAATCGCGAAATATGCCGCTTCAGCCTTCGGAAGCATGGAGACCTCCTGCGTAACCCTTTCGTGCGATGACGCAGTCTGTCACACCGCGCCGCCCACGGTCGAGAGTAGCGCCCCTTGTTCTGACGCGTTTTCCGAGCGCGAACCGGTATCCACTTCGCTTGAAACGCTCTAGCCGCCGCCGATCTTCTCCAGCACCGGCAGCAGATGCTTCACGAACTCGCCCGGGTTTTCGCTCATCGGGAAATGCCCGAGGCCCTTCATGATGGTGGCCTTGGCTCCGGCAATGCTGTTCGCCACCGCCAGCGTCTCCTCCGGCGTGCGGGAATAATCGTACTCGCCCGACAGCAGGAACAGCGGGCAGCGCTTGGTGTCGATCTCGGCGACGCGGGCGCGGATATCGCCGTCGATCTTGTAGAAATACAGGTCGCCCTTGAACACGCCGGGCCCGCCCTGCATGTAGTGCCACAGCGTCTCCCACCTCTCATTGTCGGGCGCGTCGGGCCCGACCAGACCCGAGACGATGGCGGCCGCGACCTCGCCGCCATGCACGTCCGGCCGGTGCAGGAAATTCAGGTCGTAATAGGGATCGACATGCGCGCCGGCCTGCAGGCCGATGATCGCGCGGAAGCGTTCGGGGTGCTCGAGCGCGAGATGCAGCGCGATCCGGCCGCCGATCGAGCAGCCGATCACGATCGGCCGGTCCAGCTCGAGCGCCTCCATCACGGCCAGGATCATCGCCGTGTAGTGCGCCGAGGTGAGCTGGTACTCCTCGTCGTGCCAGCCTCGGGGCGGCGACGACTTGCCGTGCCAGGGCATGTCGAAGGCGATGACGCGATGGTTGCGCGTAACGCTGACATCGTTCATCAGGCCGCGATATTGCCGCCCGTCGGCGCCCGCGGTGTGCAGGCAGAGCAGCGGCGTGCCCTCGCCGGCCTCCTCGACATAGACGCGATGCGCCCGGCCGGACAGTTCGAGATGCATGTAGCGGCCGATGATCGGTTCGAATTTGGCGCTCATGCGGCGGCTCCCTTGCGGCGCAGCTTGCCGAGCGCCTCCTTGAAGTAACGCAGGTTCGCCATGAAGATCTGCAGCTGGCCCTCGGCCTTCAGCACGCGGCGCTTGATCAGCGCCATCAGGTCGTTGGAGCCCGGCGGCGGCCGCTCTTCGCAGAACCGGTCCCATTCCTCGTCCGAGGTGCGCAGCGCAAACGACGACGACGGCATCACGAACGGGCCCTTCGTCACCGCGACGATGCGGCCCTCATGGATCGCGATCAGCCAGGCGGCCTTGCCGATCTCGAGCAGGAATGTCGTGGTGAGGTAACGGCCGCGGCGGGCACTTGTTCTGCCGGCAATGATGGAAGGAATGTCCGGGCCGTCAATCGGTGCCGGCGTCGCGCGGGGGTCAATTTGATTGTGGCAGGGGATAAAGTGCCGATCCGCCTTATTCCGATGTTATGCTTCGCCTCTAGATGGAGAGTCGGCGAATGGCTTACCGAGACCAGTTGGAACGCGAGAAGCAGGGCATCTTGGAACGACTGTTTTCCACTAAGGGATGGGGAAGGATCACCGATTCTGCCGAGCAGCGGGACGCCCACCGTCTCGGGACCATTGAGAAACTCTTGGCCAAATTTCGCGGTGACAACGACTAGCCAAGCCAAACCGCCCTAGGCCCCAACCAGGTCGCTAGGCACATCATTGAATCGCAACGAGTGAGAGGCCCGACCGCAGAGCAGCGGTCGGATATAGCAAAGCGAGCCCGGCTAGACAAAGCAGCAGGGGCTCAAGGCGCAGCAACAATCCCGGTCATGGCCTGAAATTCCGCATCTGGAATTTGTCGGATCGCCATACTGCCAAGCCTAAGAACTTTCCCGTCGCTATAGTGAGCCCTCACGCGTAGGCGACCCATTTTCGATAGCGTGAAGGGGATTAACGGAATCGGCAGGCGAATGTTGAAAATTCGTTCTTGATCTTCTGCGTCTTCCGGCGCCGCCGTGGCTGCAATTTGGTTGGCTTGAATTTCTTTTCTTGAGATGGGGAGTTCAGCTAGTGCAGCCCCCTCTGTTCCATACGTAATCCGGAAGATCATATCTTCTTCAATGGAGTGGTGTATTTCATAGTAGTTTATTACGGCAAAAAACTTAGGCAGAATGATCGGCAGCGAAATGCTTGCCGGGAAAAACATGTCAGCCTGATAGAGGCCCATGAGGCTCAGCTTTCCACCCACTTCCGGGCGAACATCGTCGCAGAAAATTGCGAAGCCCCACGCCTTCTCGCGAGATTGATCGGTCACGAGATTAAATTCGCAGCTACGGCGGGGAAGCCTTTCCGAATAGTCGGCTTAGTCGATGTGATTGCCGCTTTTGGCCAACTCATTGTCGCGGCGAGATCAGTGGCTGTGTGAGGTTCATATCCAATGTAGGCATGATAGTTCGGCGGCGCAGGGAGTGGATCTTCCAATCCATGCACCTTTAGCTCCACTTCTCCATTGAGGGCTTCTACAAACCGCCCAACTGTCCTGAGTGTCCAATTGCCGGGACCACGCAAATTACGTGAGAGCCATCCAGTGTCGCCGCCAAGCGCCTCGGCCAACTGGGCTTGAGTCATGCCCTCTGCCTTGCGCCGACGCCATAACTCCATCACGGCGTCGTAGGCAGCATCCCGCACGCGCGCAAAACCGTAATCGCCCCTCTGATCGGCCGTCATGGCGTTTCGCTTAGATGGGGAAGTCATCACAATTCTCCGTCACATATGCATGAACATCAGGGCCGCTAAACGGGACGATTCCTGGAAACAGCCTATTCCAAGCAGCCTCGCATTCGCCCATCGCGATCTGCCACTCACTGTTGCTTGATGCAGCTTTTTTCCTGTCACGAAGGACGCCACGACTGTGGAATCTAGTCAGGATAAGCGTGTCGGGCTCAGCAAACCGTCCAAATAGCCTCGCTTGGACGCGCGGTTCGATGACGCGAATTTCCCATATCTCGGGGGGCGGAGGGCCAAGCCGCTTCAGAAAACGCGGCCGCCCGCGATCATCCGCGAATACTCTTCCACCTAGTACCCACCGAGTCATTGCACTCTCGATAAAACCGCGCACGCCTAGAATATTTGTCGCCGAATTCGGGTCTTCTAAGTCCTTCAGAGCCGATTCCGTCAAAAATAACCGCCGTTTCGCTGGCTGCCGGCTTCGGAGGGGGTATTTGGAAAGCCTGCCGGCCGCCGTCAGCGCCACTATAGATGGGGCAATTGACATATAAGTCAATATCCGATTCCAATCAACCGTAAGGAGGTAAGTCAAAGTGACTCACCCTAAAGGAGAAGTACCTGCCCTGTCATAGTAAATTGAAACTAACCCGTTGTGCCGCGTCGCACGGCTACGGCGTTTTTCGCGCGGGCTGATGCGTTTTTCGCGAGGCCGGCAGCCGGTTCGGGCTAAGTAGGGAAAGGCAGGAAACCTAATCCAACAAACCTAAAGCCACGACCAGACCAGCGCCACGTTGGCGGCACAGGCTGCGAACAGCACAACCGCAAGCGCGAGCTGCACGCGTTCGTAGGGGGGCTGGTGGATCGCTCTCATGGTTTGGAGCATCCGGCGATTCTACCCGAGGAGTCCCGGGGATTCTTTTTTCCGGGGTTTACCGCTCATTAAGGACTCAGGCCCCTCCGGCAAAAGGTCCGAAATGACTCATGTTTTCAGATGCTTGCCCGAATCCAGCTCACGGTTCCGTGATCGGAACGGCGATCTCGTGTGAAACCCGGGACGGGCCTTGGCGTTGTCGGTTGTTTGGGGAAACGACGAATGCCGTACGCGCTATTCTATCAAGACGCCAAGCTGAGCAAGGCCTACCCGACCGAGGCCGATGTCTGGAAGCTTGCCCGGAAATCGGGCCTGGTGGTGGATACCGTCTCCGGGAAGGAGAAGCCCTCGCCGCGCCCGGTGCTGGACAATGACTACGAAATCCGGCCGTGCCAGCCCGAGCCGAACGAGGACCCGGTCAAGAACAAGGCCGATGCCGATCGCGAAGCGCGTCTGGAGCCGCGGTTGAACTGAAGAACAGTGGGTCGTCCGGTGCGCAGGGGCGGACCGGATGCCGATGCGGCCGTCGTGCTGCCGTTACGGCGTCGCCGTCGCCAGCGACGCCTGTTCGGCGACGAGCGAGACGCAGATTTTCCGCCGATGCAGACCGCGGATCGACCCGGTCACCTTGAGCACCTTGCCGGCCGTGCAGGAGGCGTCCTGCACGAACACGACCTCGTAAGGCGCAAGCGCCAAGGGTTCGGATTTGAGGATGGTCTGGGCAAAGCACGGCACAGAGACCGCAGAGATGATCAGCCCTAACGCAAAGCTACGCATGTTTGTTTGTCCACCAGCCCGGCGATCCCACAATAGCGCATCACGATGAAAGTTCCGTGCAATGCAGGAATTATTTTTTGCATTGCACGATCAGGCCTGAACATCGGGTGAATGTGGGTCGTAGCCCGGATGGAGCGGAGCGAAATCCGGGGACTTCGTTCGTCGGATCGACCGCCCCGGATTACGCGAAGCCTGTCATCGGGCGCGCGTTCGCGCGACCCGTTGGCTCCATCCGGGCTACGGGTTCGCCACATCCGTCGTCGATCCGGGGGCACGCGGCGGGCCAACGAAAAAGGCCGACCCGAAGGCCGGCCTTTCGATCTCGATGCGACGACGGCGCAGTTAGTAGCGGGAGCCCACCGGACCGCCCCAGCCGAAGCGGTAGTTGACCCCGAGCTTGACGGTATGTTCGTCGTTCCGGAAGCTCGCGCCGACAATGTCGGCCGGACCGCTACTGAACGTGGTCTTGCCGAAATTGTAATACTGGTACTCAGCCTTCGCCGACCAGTTCGGGGCGAACATGTATTCCAGGCCCGCGCCGACCGTGTAGCCGTCCTTGTGACCGCCATCGGTGGTGAAGGCCGCCGGCACGCCGCCGACCGACGCCGTGATGTTGTTGTTGTCGCGCCAGGCGTAACCGCCCTTGGCGTAGAGCAGCGCCGGACCCCAAGTGTAGCCGAGGCGGCCGGTCACCGAACCGAGCTGGTCGGTATTGCCGGTCACGACCGTTCCGGCGGGGAACGTCAGGCCATTGTTCGAGGAGCTCGGCAGCCAGGAGTACTGCGCCTCGATACCCATCACCCAGTTGGGCGCGAACTGATAGTCGAAGCCGCCCTGCACGCCACCCATGAAGCGCGCGTCGCTGCCCATCAGATTGGTGCCGTCGGTGAACGCGCCGCCGACATGGCCGCCGATATAGAAGCCGGTCCAGTTGTAGATGAGCGCCGGGGCGGTATAGGGCGGCGGTGCCTTGGTATAGGTGCGGGCCGGCATGTCAGCCGCGAATGCCGGGCCCGCAAAAGCGGCCAGCGCGACTGTGCCGAGCAAAAACCTCTTCATCTCTGATCCCCGTTACGAACGCTGCGCTGTTAAGACAAACAACGTGACGCCAATTAGGTTGCTTTGGGGCAATGCCTGACCTGTGATGTTTCCGAGCTGTGACGGGGTCGCAACAACGCCCGTTTGTTCCTTGGCACAGAAGGTTTTTTCACCGGTTAAGCAGCCGTATTTCGGCTGTATGTAAGTCGCAAACGGCTAAGGTGAAGTTCAGCGCTCCCCGAAAAGTGATCGGAGTTCGCTAACGGTCTGCTCAGGCTTGCTGCGACAAGCCGCCGCGTCAGCGCGCCATTTTTTCCATATCCGGAAATGCCGCGTAGGACGCGCCGGCGCAGGCCTCGGCGGCATTGTCGAGGATGCGATCGAGCCGGCCGTCGACGAACAGGACGCCGCGCTCCCGGACCGGCCGGTAATTGCCGTCGGTCTCCTTGGCGCTGTAGCGCAGACAGACCACGTAGCGCAGCCGGCCGCCGACCGTGCGCTGCACCGGCTCGGCGATTCCGCCTTCGCGGACCCCGACCGGATTGTTCAGATAGGTCCGCATGAAGGCCAGGATCTGGTCGCGGTACCGGTCCGGGAACGGCTGGTTGGCGACGCCGCGGTCGTCGGTAAAGGTGGTCGAGCTGCCGCCGTCATCGCTGGTGAGGCAGCCGGCAAGCGGCATCGAGAGCAGCAGGATCGCCGCCAGTTTTGATGAAGTCCGCAAAGTCAGCTGTTTCATGGGTCCCCGGCCGCGTCTCATAAACCGCCAGGCGGGGAATTCGCAACTCGGTTGTTCCTGCCGAGCCGGCGCCCAGCCTCGCAACGGAAGCCCCGATGCACTCCGGCCCGCCGCCATTGGGGAAGCAATGGACGGACGGGCCGGTTCTGCATCCAAGGACGCAGCGGGGCAATGTGGAGCGAACTGCGCCCTCGGATCAGGTTCAGCCGCGCTTGGCCGGCGCGACGTGCTTGGTGGCGACCTTCGCATGGACGTGCTTGGTCGCATGCTTCGGCGCCTTCACCTTCAGCATGCCCATGTGCTTGTGGTGGCGGTGATGGCGATAGTGCTTGTGGTGCATCTTGGCGTTGGCGTTGCGCACCTTCGACGGCAGCTGCTCGCTCTTGATGACGGGGGCGGCCTTGGTCGCCGGGGCGGTCGTGGTCACCGGCGCGGGCGCAGCAGTCTTGCCGGCCTCGGCGGCGAGCGCGGGCGCTGCGATCACGGACATGGCGAGCAGCGCGGCGGAAATCGTCTTCAGCATGGTGGTCTCCTCTGCGGGATCGGGAGGTCTCCGGCCGGATGGTCGGCCTCACCGATCAATGCACGTGACCTTATGGGCCCCGCACTGAACCCGTTCTGAAGGGCGCTGACGGAATTCATTCATGTGAATGACATCTTGGTCATGTTGGCCTGCCCCTGCCCGCCGATCGCGGGGATCACGCAATCGTGGCACCGGCCGGGAATGTTCTGCACCCTCGGGTGTTCAAGTCAGCAGGCTTGGGTGTAGGATTACCGAGCACGATCAGGAACGATCAGGAGCAACCAGGAATGAGCAAGTCGCCGAAGTCTCTTTGGAAATTTTTGGGCCTCGCAGTGCTCTCGATGACCCTCGCCGCCGGGCCGGTCATCTCGGCCTACGCCGCAGGCGGCGACAATCCCTCCCCGCCGGCTTCCGACAGCGGCAAGGGCAAGAAGGCGAAGAAGGACAAGAGCTCCGCGATCGACGATCAGAAGTTCCTGGCCGGCTATCACGCCGCCTATGCCACGATCTACGACAAGCACGACTATACCGCCGCGATCGAGCAGCTGAAGGCGCTCGGCCAGGATGACCGTGCCGACGTCGCCAACCTGATCGGCTATTCCTATCGCAAGCTCGGCGACTACAAGGTCTCGCAGATCTGGTACGAGCGCGCGCTCAAGGCCGACCCGGCCCATGTGCGCACCTGGCAGTATTACGGCCTCTGGCAGGTCGAACAGGGCAACCGCGATCAGGCGCAATACCACCTCAACCGCATCGCCCAGCTCGCCGGCACCAGCAGCGACGAATATCGCTCGCTCGCCGCCGCGCTGGAGAAGCCCCCGGGCACCGGCCTGGTTTACTGAGCAGGCGAACCGTTCAAACATCGAGCCGGCGTAGTCGCAATGACTGCGCCGGCTTTTTGCTGCGCCGTGAGCTGCCGTAGGATGGGTAGAGCGCAGCGAAACCCATCATGCTTCCGCGCGGGTCAAAGTCGATGGGTTTCGCTTCGCTCTACCCATCCTACGAACTGCGAACTGCGAACTTTGCGCGCGCCATCCAACCGACTACGCCTGCGGCAGGTCAGCCATCCGTGCCACATAGGCATCGAGCACGTCGGCGGCGCTGTAGGCCTGGCGCGCCGCGAAATCATCGCGCAGGCCGAGCTTCGCCGACGTCCTGAGCCGCGCGGCGGTTGCTTCGGTCATGATCGGCTGCAGGCCGATCTCGCGCAGCCCCTCCGCGGCGCCATCCATCTCGACCGCGCGGCGTTCGGCGTGCAGCACGTCGGTGCGCACGCACATGTCGACGAATTTGCTGTAGCGCGTCGCATCCATCGGTTCGCAAATGCCACGCAGCGCCTCGCTGCGCACCCCGGCGAGCGAGGCGGCGGTCAGCGCTTCCACGATCAGCGCCTCCATGCCCTTGGTCACCACGCTGCGCAGCATCTTCACCGCCGCGGCGGTGCCGGCCTCTGGGCCGGCGAGCTCGACAGTGAAGCCCAAAGGCGCAAACAATTCGGCGAAGCGCGCGGCGCCATCGCCCGAGCAGTACAGCGGCACCGCCGCGCCGTAGATGCTGACCGCGCCCATCAAATTGGCATCGACGAAGGCGCCGCCGTTCGCCGCAACGGCATCGCCGACCAACCGCTTGGCCTTGGGCGTGGAGGCATTGAGATCGACCACCAGCATGCCAGGCCGAACCAGGCTGGCGATGGCCTCGCCGACCGGCACGGCGGTTGCGACGACGACCGCGGAGAACACAATGTCGGCACGCGCCATCAACGCGGACAGGCTGTCGACCAGCTCGACCCCGCATGTGGACGCCACGCCCCGGAACCCTTCCGAATATGGCGGACGATTGGTCTTGCCTGCGCAAAACACCAGCGGCGCGGGACCGCCCTTGGCCGCGAGATGTGCCGCGAAGCATTGCGCGGCCTCTCCGAAGCCGACAAAGCCGATCACCTGCTGGGTCATGCGAATGCCTCGCGTCATGTCGGGAGCGCGCGCCGTCGCGATCGCGCCCATCGCATGGCGCTCCGTCCGCGATCGGGGCCGTATCACAACCAGACTCCAGCAAGAACCGTGCCCGCTACTCAGGATCGTGCAGCCGCAGTCGGCGCGGGCCCGGCGAGATCCCTGGGATTACGGACAGTTACGGGTAGTGCTCGAGGCGCCGGTCTGGCTTTTTCGGACGACTCGCGCCGACCGTATTGCCATCAGCGGTTTCCGCCGGTTTCGCCGGGTGCGCGGCCTTCGCGATCGGCGGGCCGCTGTCGCCGGTCTGCTTGCTGGTGCTGATCGCCTGGCCGGTGGTGATGTTGGCGGCCTGCCCGGCTCCCGCTGAGCCGGCCGACGGACCGGAGCTCTGCGCCAACACGGTTCCCGATAGCACCAATGCCGCCATCAGTATTGCCGCGTTGACTGTCATGGAGGGGGCCTTCTGCGCACGAATGATGCACAGCAACGCGCCGCTGCCGCGGACGTTCCCCCGGCACCATCATTTAAGGTAAATGCAAGGCGAATTCCCGCGCCCGCGGTTGCTGGGGCTGCCGGCGGTGCTTCAGCCGACAGCCCTGGCGCGCAGCGACGATACGGGTATCGCCTCACTTCGCCTTCTGGATCGCGGTGACGGTGTAGCCGCCGTCGCTCTCCTGGGCTTCGAACTTGACCTTGTCGCCGACCTTGACCTGCTTGAGCAGCGCGGGATCCTTGACCCGGTAGACCATCGTCATCGGCTCGTCCATGCCGAGGCTCTTGGCGGGGCCATGCTTGAGCGTGATCTTGCCCGCGCCCTCGTCGATCTTCTTGACCTCGCCGTTGATGGCTGCGGCCTGCGCGAAAGCGCCGCCCAAGGTCAGCGCCAGCGCAGCTGCGGCTGCAATCCGGATCATCCTGTTCATCGTCGTCGTCCTTTCTCTCGTTGCTGGTTTCATTTCACGATGACGCGGCCGGTCATCCCGTAGTCGCGGTGATCGGGGATCAGGCAGGAATATTCGAAGGTACCGGCCTTGGTGAACTTCCAGACAATCTCCGCAGTCTTCTTGGGCGCGAGGCGGACGCCGTTCGGATCGTCATGCTCCATATGCGGATGCTTCTTCATGACTTCGGCATGCTTCAAATTCTCCTCGGTGGTCGCGAGCAGGAATTCGTGATCCTCGGTGCCGGCATTCTTGATCACGAAGCGGACCTGTTCGCCGCGCTTGACCTCGATGCGGAACGGCGTGAACTCCATCTCCTTCATCTCGACCTCGACCGTGCGCGACGGCTTGCTCGGATCGCCGGGCTCGCCGGCCGAATAGGATTGGTGACCGTGTTTTTCGTGACCGCGCGACGGCGCCGCGGTGATCGACAACGCAACCAGGGCGATGCCGATCGTGGTGCGGTGTTTCATGGGATTCTCCATTCTGAGTTGTTGCTTGCTTTTCGTTGGACGGCGCGTCGATCCGCTACATCTTCATTCCCTTCATTGATGGCTTGGCTTTTCGCTCCGGAGCCGCCGGCGGCTGCCGCGCGGGTTCGGCAGTGGGCGCGTCGACCTCATAGGCAACGGTGCCCGGCGGATAGTCGTAGGGACCGGGATCGGCGTAATCGTCGCGGCCGAGCCCCTCGCGGATCTTCATCACGGTGAACATGCCGCCCATCTCAATCGGCCCGAACTGCCCGGTGCCGGTCATCATCGGCAGCGTGTTGTCGGGCGCGGGCATCTCCATGTTGCCCATCGCCATGCCGGTCGATCCCATCACCATGGCGTCGGGCGCGAGCTTGCCGACCGCCTTCGCCAGATCCTGGCGCGACACGCCGATGAAGTTGCGCACGTCGTGGCCCATCGCGTTCATGGTGTGGTGCGACTTGTGGCAGTGGAACGCCCAGTCGCCCGGATTGTCGGCGAGCATGTCGAACGCCCTGACGGCGCCGACCGGCACATCGGTCGTGGTCTCCGGATATTGCGCGCTCTCCGGCACCCAGCCGCCGTCGGTGCAGGTCACCGCGAAATTGTGCCCGTGCACATGGATCGGATGGTTGGTCATGGTGAGGTTGCCGATCCGTACGCGGATCCTGTCGCCGAGCCGGATCGGCATCGGATCGATGCCGGGATAGACGCGGCTGTTCCAGGTCCACATGTTGAAATCGGTCATCTCGTTGACCTTCGGCAGATAGGTGCCGGGGTCGATCAGGTAGCTGCTCATGATGAAGACGAAGTCACGATCCACGGGACGGAACGCCGGATCGCGCGGATGCACGATGAACATGCCCATCATGCCCATCGCCATCTGCACCATCTCGTCGGAATGCGGGTGGTACATGAAGGTCCCGCTGTGCTTCAGCTCGAACTCGTAGACGAAGGTCTTGCCCGGCTTGATGTGCGGCTGGTTGAGGCCGCCGACGCCGTCCATGCCTGATGGCACGATCATGCCGTGCCAGTGCACCGTGGTATGTTCAGGCAATTTGTTGGTGACGAAGATCCGGACCTTGTCGCCCTCGACCGCCTCGATGGTCGGTCCCGGCGCCTGGCCGTTATAGCCCCACAGATTGGCCTTCATGCCGTCGGCGAATTCGCGCACCACCGGCTCGGCGACGAGATGGAATTCCTTCCAGTCGCCGTTCATCCGCCACGGCAGCGACCAGCCGTTGAGCGTCACCACGGGCCGATAGTCGGGCCCGCTCGACGGATGCAGCGGCGGCTGCATCACCGCTCTGTCCATGGTCGGCGCTTCCGGAATGCCGGCAGCCTGCACGCGGCCGCTGACCGCGCTCGCCGTGACCAGCGCCGCGCTCCCCAAAAATCCTCGACGTGAAAACATCTACGTCTCCTCTCAATGATCGCCGGCCGCAGGCGCGGTCGAGGCGATGGCGGATGGTGTCGATGGCGCGGCCGCCGGGCCGCCGCCGTTGATCGCGGTCTGCAGGTCGGATTGCGCCAGCCAGAAGTCGCGTTTGGCGTCGATCGCCGCGCGCAGCGAGCCGAGCCGCTGCCGCGCTTCGGTCAGCAGCGCGAACACGTCGACCTGCATGCTGGAGAAGCGCAGCTGCATCTCCTCGGTGATGATCTGCCGCAGCGGCAGCACCTCGCGCTGGTAGTGGCTCGCGATGTCGTAGGTCGAGCGGTAGACGCGATAGGCGTCGCGCGCCTCGGAGCGGACATTGATGGCCTTCTCGGTCAGCCGGTTCATGGCCTGCCGGTAGGTCTCGGCCGCTTGGCGCACCCGCACCTCGCCGCCGTCGAAGATCGGAATCTGGAACTGGACGTCGAAGCCGCGCTCCTTGAATGGCGGGCCTTCCGGATCGCGCGTCCGCCTGTCGATGCCGGCGACATCAAGCAGCGTGACGAAGCGCGTCGCCTCGGTGAGATCGAGCGCCTTGGCGAGAGCTACGATCTCCATCCGCGCGATCTGCAGATCGACGCGATGACCGACCGCGGCAACCTCGATCGACGGCTGTTCCAGTGGCCGCTTCGGCAGCAATGGCAACTTGCTGGGGAGTCGAAAGCCGAGATCGCCGTCCCAGAGCCCAAGCAGGCGCGCGAGCCGCTCGCGCGAACTCGACGCGTTCTGCCGCGCGCTGGCGAGGTCAGCCGTGATCTCGGCGTAGAACACCTGCTCGCGGGCCTGGTCGAGCTTGTTCATGCCGCCGGTCTCGCCGAGTTTTTTGGCGAGCTGTGCCGTCGATTCCGCGGTCGCCTTCGCGTCGATCAGCAGCGCGACCGTCTCGTTCGCGGCCACCGCCGCGACATGGCTGCGCCGCACCTCGGCGGCGAGCCGCAAGGTGGCGAGCGCGGCCCTGAGCTGCGCCTGGCGGAAGCGCTCGCGTGCGATCTCGGAGCGCGCCGGCAGCGTCGCCAGCGCCAGGATGTCGCCGACGACCTGCCGCTCGACCTCGCTGGCGCCGTTGCCGGTGATGCGGGAGACCGAGAAGGTGGGATTCGGCGGCAGGCTGTCGGCGACGAGATCCGTCTCCGCCAGCGCCAGCTCGTTATAGGCCGCCTGCAGGCCCTTGTTGTTCAATAGCGCGACCTGCACGGCGGCATCCGCGGTCAGGTTGCGCGCCAGCAGCCGCTTCACCGCGGCGTCGACGGTCGTGGCTTCGTCCGCGGAGCGAACAAAGGCGACGTCCTTGCCGATCGCCTTTTCGGTCACGTCGGAAACGACGCCCATGCCGCTGTCGGGCGAGAACGATGCGCATCCCGCAAGCGCGGCTGTCAGCAGCAGGATCGGCGCAATGGCCAGATATCGCATGGCGCCCTCCTACCGATCCGATTTGTGATTGGAATTGGTTTGCGGCGTCACGCCATCGTTGCGCTCGCGCCAGGGCAGCGGCGTCGCCGGACGCAGGCTGCTGTAGGGCGCGATCGTCGAGCGGTAGCCGACGCTGGCCGTGTGCGCCGACGGGTCGGCCGGATCGGCTGCGATGGCGACTGGCCGGCCGTCAGCCATGCACCCGGCGAGCGGCGCAGCCGCGAGGATGGCGGCGGCGATGCGCGATGCGAATGTCGATGGTGCGCGCCGGCCAAGCCGGTTGCCACGCCGCGTGGCCACGGCGGCGAGCCTCGCCCCGAAATGCGAAAACATGGATCTGTCCCGATCATCAGATGAATAGCAGGCATGCGCACGCAAGCGCGCGGCGCAGCCACGATGTCAGCTGAGGATCAGGCGATGGGGGGACGATAGAGCCGCGCGGGCGCCTCGCTGCGCAGGCCCTGCAAGGCTTCAGTGAGACGGGTCGCAATCGGATGCAACGGACCGGCGACGAGCGGAAGATCGGCCGGCAGCGCCGACACGCACATCATCGCGCAGCACGGGCCCGGCGCGTTCTTGCCGTCGTGGCTGTGCTTGATCGGTGGTCCGGCGCCATCGGCCGCGTGATGCGCATGCATGCCACCATGATCGTGGCCGGCATGATCGTGCGCGACGCCATTGGCATGCGCCATCGAGGCATCATGCACGTGCACCGCGACGGATGGCTGGACCTCATCGGTCAGGCACGGAAACGGCGCCCCGAACGCGAGCGCGACGGACGGCGCGAGGACGCAGAACAGATAGGCCAGGATGATGGAACATCCCGCCCGCACCCGCCGTGACCTCGTCAACCGCACCAACACCCGCGTGATCGCCCCGAACTCGCCTCGCCCGCACCCCGACTGCAGATCAGTCGGCCGCGAACCGCCATCCTATATACCCCCGCAGGGTATCATTCAATCCGGTTTGAACCGGCCTATGGATTCCCTGCCCCTGCTACACGCTGTCGCACGACTGGCGCAACGACATCCGGTTCGGGCATCCGTGCACGAAGCGCGAAGCCCTTCACGACAGCGAAGATCGCGGGAATCACGATCAGCGTCAGCAAGGTCGACGAGATCATGCCGCCGATCATCGGCACCGCGATGCGCTGCATGATCTCGGAGCCGGTGCCGGTGCTCCACATGATCGGCAATAGCCCGGCCATGATGGCGACCACGGTCATCATCTTCGGCCGGACCCGCTCGACCGCGCCTTCGATGATCGCGCGGTTGAGATCTTCGTGGTCGATCGAGCGTCCCTCGGCGGCGCGACGCGCGGTGATCCCGGCCAGCGCATGGTTGAGATACATCAGCATCACGACGCCGGTCTCGGCGGCGACGCCGGCGAGCGCGATGAAGCCGACCGCGACCGCAACCGACAGGTTGAAGCCGAGCGCCCACATCAGCCAGAGCCCGCCGACCAGCGCGAACGGCAGCGACAGCATCACGATCATGGTCTCCACCACCGAGCGGAAGTTGAGGTAGAGCAGCAGGAAAATGATCAGAAGCGTCACCGGTACCACGATCTTGAGCCGCGCCGCGGCGCGTTCGAGATATTCGTATTGCCCGCTCCAGACCACGTAGGTGCCGGGCGGAAACTGCACGGCGGCCTGCACCGCGCGCTGCGCATCCGCGACATAGCCGCCGAGATCGCGATCGCGGATATCGACATAGATGTAGGTCGCAAGCTGCCCGTTCTCGGTCCGGATCGTGGTCGGCCCGCGCGACGGCGTGATATCGGCGACCTCGCCGAGCGGCACGGCGCCGCCCGCCGGCATCGGCACCAGGATGTCGCTCGCGATCGCACCCGGATTGTCGCGCAGGTCGCGCGGATAGCGCATGTTGACGGTGAAGCGCTGGCGTCCTTCCACTGTCGTCGTGACGGTCTGGCCGCCGAGCGCGGTCGCGATCGTGTCCTGCACGTCCTGCACCGCGATGCCGTAGCGCGACAACGCCTCGCGGTTCGGCGTGATCTCGAGGTAGTAGCCGCCGAGGCCGCGCTCGGCATAGGCCGACGAGGTGCCGGGCACGCCCTTCACGACCTGCTCGATCTGGCGGGCGAGCTTGTCGATCACGGCGAGATCGGGGCCGATCACCTTGACGCCGACCGGCGTCCGGATCCCAGTCGACAGCATGTCGATGCGCGCCTTGATCGGCATGGTCCAGGCGTTGGAGACGCCGGGGAATTGCAGTGCCTTATCCATCTCGGCGATCAGGCCGTCGAGCGTGAGGCCCTTGCGCCATTGCTGTTTCGGCTTGAGGTTGACGACGGTCTCGAACATCTCCGACGGCGCCGGATCGGTCGCGGTGGCGGCGCGGCCGGCCTTGCCGTAGACCGAGACGACCTCGGGAAAGCTGCGGATGATGCGGTCCTGCATCTGCAGCAGCTCGGCCGCCTTGGTCACCGAAATCCCCGGCAGCGTGGTCGGCATGTAGAGCAGCGTGCCCTCGTTGAGGTCGGGCATGAACTCGGTGCCGAGCTGCCGGGCCGGCCAGACCGTGACGGCGACCGCTGCGAGCGCGAGCAGGATCACCAGCGTCTTCGCCCGCAACACGCCGTTGATGACCGGACGGTAGATCCAGATCAGGAAGCGATTGATCGGATTCTTGTGCTCGGGGACGATCCTGCCGCGGACGAAGATCACCATCAGCGCCGGCACCAGCGTCACCGACAGCAACGCGGCTGCCGCCATCGCAAAGGTCTTGGTGAAAGCGAGCGGCGAGAACAGCCGCCCCTCCTGCGACTCCAGCGTGAAGATCGGCATGAACGACACGGTGATGATGAGCAGGCTGAAGAACAGCGCCGGTCCCACCTCCGCCGCGGCCTCGATCAGGATCGCGACCCGCGACCGTCCGGGCTCGGCCCGCTCCAGGTGCTTGTGCGCGTTCTCGATCATCACGATCGCCGCATCGATCATGGCGCCGATCGCAATCGCGATGCCGCCGAGACTCATGATGTTGGAGCCGATCCCGAGCAGCTTCATCGCGCCGAACGCCATCAAGACGCCGACCGGCAGCATCAGGATCGCGACCAGCGCGCTGCGGACATGCAGCAGGAACACGAAGCAGACCAGCGCGACCACGACGCTCTCCTCGAACAGCGTGCGCTTGAGCGTGTCGATCGCCGCATAGATCAGGTTGGACCGGTCATAGACCGGCACGATCTCGACCGACTTCGGCAGGCTGGTCGCGATCTCCTTGAAGCGCTTCTTGACGTTTTCGATCACGTCGAGGGCATTGACGCCGAAGCGTTGCAGCACGATGCCGCTTGCCACCTCGCCCTCGCCGTTCAATTCGGCGATGCCGCGCCGCTCGTCGGGGCCGAGCTCGACGCGGGCGATGTCACGCAGCAGCACCGGCGTGCCGTTGTCGGTCTTCAGCACGATGTTGCCGAGATCGTTGATATCCCTGAGATAGCCCTTGCCGCGAATGACATATTCGAACTCGGAGAGCTCGACGGTGCGGCCGCCGACATCGGCATTGCTGGCGCGGATCGCATCGCGCATCCGCTGCATGGTGATGCCGCGGTCGCGCATCCGCTGCGGATCGAGGATCACATTGTACTGCTTGACGAAGCCGCCGACGCTCGCGACCTCCGCCACGCCTTCCGCTCTCGCCAGCGCGAATTTCAGATTCCAGTCCTGGATAGTGCGGGTGTCGGCGAGATTCAGCTCTTTCGACATCACGGCATACTGGTAGACCCACCCCACCCCGGTCGCATCGGGACCGATGGTCGGCGAGACACCGGCCGGCAGCCGCGACGCCGCGCCGTTGAGGAATTCGAGCACCCGCGAGCGCGCCCAATAGATGTCGGTGCCGTCCTCGAAGATGACGTAGACGAAGGAGACGCCGAAGAACGAGAAGCCGCGGACGACCTTCGACTTCGGCACCGTCAGCATCGCCGTGGTCAAGGGATAGGTGACCTGGTCCTCGATCACCTGCGGCGCCTGGCCGGGATACTCGGTGTAGACGATGACCTGGGTGTCGGAGAGATCGGGGATCGCATCGAGCGGCAGATGCAGCAACGCGTAGAGGCCCGCGGCAGCCGCAAAGCCGGTGCCGAACAGCACCAGCAGCAAATTGCGCGCCGACCAGGCGATGACACGTGCGATCATGGCTTGCCTCCGTCCGTCATCTGGCCGTCGGCCGCTGCCGCTTGCGCAGCGCCGGCCTCGGCAAAGCCCTTGATCGCCGCCTTCAGGTTGCTTTCGGCATCGATCAGGAAGGTCGCCGACGTGACGACCGCATCGCCCTCGGCGATCCCGTCGCGGATTTCGACATAGCCGTCGCCGCGCCGCCCGAGCTTGACCTCGCGCGGCTCGAACCGCCCGTTGCCGCGGTCGATCAGCACGGTCTGGCGGCTCCCGGTGTCGAGGATGGAGTTTTCCGCCACCGTCAGCACCGGCGCCGCGCTGCCAATGTCGATCTCGGCGTCGACATACATGTCCGGCAACAGCGCGAGATCGGCATTCTGCAATTCGATCCGCACCCGCGCGGTGCGCGTGTCCTTGTTGACCTGCGGATAGATCACGCTGATCTGGCCCATGAACGTGCGGCCGGGATAGCTGCGGGCCCGCACCGCGACCTTCTGCCCGACCACGATGTTGCCGAGATCGCGCTCGGCGACATCGGCCAGTGCCCACACGACGGAGACGTCGGCGATCCGGAACAGCACGTCGCCGGGCTGGGCACGCATGCCCTCGATCGCGGCACGCTGCAACACGATGCCGTCACGCGGCGACAACCACTGGATCGCGAGCGGCACCGTGTGGCTTTTCTCCATCTCGGCGATGACGGTCTCGGGAACGTCGAGATTGGTCAACCGCTGCTTGGAGCCGCGTCCGTAGGGCTCGATATTCGCGATCGCTTTCGAGGTCATGGTCGCGACATATTCGGCCGCCGCGGACGACACCGCCGGGCTGTAGATCTCCATCAACGGCTGGCCTTTCGTCACCCGGCTGCCGGTCGTGATGTCGGCGACCTTCTGCACATAGCTCTCGGCCCGCATCGCGATCACGGAGACCCGCCGTTCGTCGAGCTGGATCGTGCCGGGGGCACGGACCAGCGTGCGGATGCGGCGCAGCTCCGCCGCCTCGGATTTGACGCCGGTGCGCTGGATTTTTCCCGGCGACAGCCTGATCGAGCCGTCGTCGCTGTCTTCGCCGTCGTAGACGGCGATGTAATCCATCCCCATGGAATCCTTCTTCGGCACCGGCGAGGTGTCGGGAAGGCCCATTGGGTTGCGATAATATTTGACCTTGCGCTCGCCCTTGGCGGCCGTGGCGCTGCTGTCCGCGGGCATCGCCATTGGCGCCTCCGCCTCGTCGAAGCTGAGATCGGCGCCGGCGGCGACCGGCTGGTAGTCGCGGCCGTCGGACGTCTTCCTCGGCGTCAGCGAGTAGGACGGCTTGCCGTCCGGATCGCGGAAATAGATCGGCGCGCCGGCTTCCGCCGCTTGCGCGGCAGGAGCAACGAGATTTGCGCCCGGCCACGGCGGCAGGCCGCGACCAACATATGCGACGCCTGCCGCTGCAACGATCGCAGCGACGGCGCCCGCCAGAGCGAGCCGGTTCATTTTCCGGCCGTGACGACGAGCTTGCTTTCGACCGTGCCGGTCTCGCCCTGCACCTTCGCACCGAGCGACAGCTGCCAACGCCCGGCCATGCCGAAGTTCGCCTTGAACCGATAGGTGCCGGGTTCGGTCCCCGGCATCGGTGTGACCTTGGTGGCCATCTCCTGCATGCCGTCCGGCGCCATGTCGAGCCGCGTCGCGAAGATCACGGCGTCAGGCACGGCCTTGCCGGTCTTCCTGTTCATGAGCCGGACGGTGACAACCTTGTCCGGACCGGCCTGGACGGACTGGTCGACGAGCTGGAATTCGTAGTCCTTGATGTCGGCGAGCGCGACAGTGGCGGTGCCTGTCAGCGCCAGGCCGATGAGCGCGGCCGCTACGGCACGCGGCGTATTGAACGACGTCATTTCGTTTCATTCCTCGATTGGATTTAGTCTGCCGCTTGTGCGGCATGCGACATCCACGCGCCAGAAGGTCGCGCGGCAGCAACCGGCGCTTGCGGCGCCAGTCAGACCAAATGTCGAGGAGGATGGTCGGGCGGCGGACGGACCAGCCCGTCAGCGACCAGATCGTCATGCGGATGCAATTGCAGCTGCGTCGACGGCCGCACCGCGAGGCCGACGGTCGATGGTCCTGCGTGCAGGACCTTCAACATGCAGATCGCAACCAGCGGACAATCCCGGCAATCATCGCTCTTCTGCTTGTCGGGGCAGCACGGCATATCGGCCGCCATATCCGACATGTCCGCCATCTGGCTCATACCGGTCAACGAAGATCCGGCCGCCGCGGGCGTTGCCAGCGGCGCAATTGTCAGGCCTGCCGTCACGAGGACGGCGAGCAGCAATCTGAACAATTGGCGAACATTCATGTCGCGACAGTCTCACAAAGGACGGGTGCTGAAAAGGTCACCCTGTTCACAACTGCACCAGCGGGAGATTGGGTGGTTAATCGTTCATCCCGGCCTGGCGCCCCGCATGGCGCGGCTATTGATATGGAGATTTCGGGCCGCCGTGATAGCGCCACTGCGTCCGGGTACCCTCCGGGGCACTTGCCGGCTGCAAGGCCGCCGCTCCCTGATCGTAGCCGAATGCAGACATCGGGTCGCGTTGCGCGGCAACCGTACCCGCCGGTGCGGTTTCTGAGGCCTCGTTGGGCAAGTATCTCCTGTCGGAGGCAGTCAGGCCCGCTTGCGCGGTTGCCGACGCCACCACCAGCGGCGCGAGGATTGAGAAGGCAAGAAGGCATTTGTTGATCGACATCATCGGCTCCATCATTGTCCTGAAGCGCATTGATTTGCGCTTCTGATCATGAGTTCGGAGCCGACGTTTCCCCCGTTACACGCTCACGCTGACGTGAAAGATCTGATCTGCTTTCACCAACGCAGCAATCGCGGTCCCAATGCCGCGCCTGCGAGTGTGCACAGCACGATCGTGCCGCCGTACCACAGCGCGACAAAGGGCAACGAGTCGTCGGTGCAGTGGAGTGCATAGCCGACGGCGCTCACACCACCTGCGACAAGGCCGGCGAATGCCCCCGCCTGCACCAGGTTGGTCGGCGCCGCCTTTCTGACTGCCCAGATCACCACGGCAAACGGCACGATCGCGATGATCGGAACGGAGATCAGGCATTCGAGCCATTGGTCTCCCATGACCATCCTGTCCCAGTGGGAGCTGGGCGCCTGTCCGAGGCTGATGGCGGCAAGCAGCATGATCGCCCCGAACGGGAGTGCGGCAAGTCCAAGCGAGATCTTTCGCTCGCCGCCCGGCCGCGCCAGCCGGGTCAGATAGACCGCCGCCGCGCCGACGGTCGCCAGCGCGAATGCGAGCTTCAGAAAGAGGAAGGTCACCGCGCGCGGCGTGGTCAGGTCGGCGCGGACGCCGAGCCCGGCAAGCACGAGGCCAAGTGCGGCAACCAGCGCCAGCCCGAGCGCGATAGCGACGGTCCGGCCGACCAGCCGCCGATCGACCGGCTCGACATTGTTGCTGAGAGCCGCGATGAGTTCATCGGTCTTCATGGCTTCGTCCTCCCGGCGATCAACGCGGCCAGGGACTTCAGGCCGCGATGAATGCTGACCTTGACACTGGATTCCGACATGTCGCACCGCTGCGCCGCTTCGGCGACGCTCAATCCGTCGAGCTTTACGGCCGCGATCGCGCACTGCATCTTCGCCGGCAATTGCTTGAGCAATCGCCTGAGGTCAAAGCTGCTCTCGGCGCCGATATGATCGTCATGGGCTGTGATGTCGTCGGCCTCATCGATCGGCACGTCGGCGCGCGAGGCCCGGGTGCGACGCAGGAAATCGATCAGCTTGTAGCGCGCGACCGCGTGCACCCAGGGCGTCAGTGGCTGTGCCGGGTCGTAGGTGTGCCGCTGCAGGTGAATTGCCAACACGGCTTCCTGCACCAGATCCTCCGCCTCCGCCGCACCGCGGCCGGTCCTGGCAAGCTTGCTCTTGTAGTAGGCACGCAAATGCCGGCTCAGGCGCTCCAGCAATGCCCGGTGGGCTGCCGCATCGCCATCCTGGCTGGCAAGCATCAGTGGCTTGAGCTCGTTTTCCGCGGTCGTCATGCAGCGCTTCTATGGTCTGGTTCGCTCAGGCGACCGGTTTGGTTACAGCCCGATCGGCCGGACCACGAATATTTTCGAAGCCGCGACGGGTTCAGCTCAGTTCGTACACCATCCCGACTGTTTGCGGCTTCATCCCGGCTGGATAGACCCGTCTTTGGCGACCGCCGATCACAATCCTGCCAGATGGGGCCTTGACCTGTGCAATCGCCGAAATGACATGAGGGACTAACCAACGGACCCGCGGCCCATGCAACTCGTCTCGACCCTGACCTGTCCGGCCTGCGGATTCGCCGCGACCGAAACCATGCCGACCGATGCCTGCCAGTTCTTCTACGACTGCCGCGGCTGCGGCACCCGCCTCAAGCCGCTTGCCGGCGATTGCTGCGTGTTCTGCTCATACGGGACGGTCCCCTGCCCTCCGGTGCAGACGCGCGGCGCATGCTGTGGCGGACCAGGGCCAGCCTGAGCCCCCTGCCACTGATTTGCCCGGCGGCGCACGCCCCGCGGCGAAGATGTTTCGGTTGATCGGCTAGGCAGGCCCGGTCTCGCCGGGGACAGCACGAAGTAAGTCCTGCGGCTGACGCTTCGAATGCGTCGCGTTAGTAGGTCTGGGCGTAGGGTGCAGCATTCATCAGCAGCACACCAAAAAGAAGCACCAGATAGAGCATCGAAAACACAAACAGGCGACGAGCAGGCCGCCTTTCCTTGTCGTGGCTCCGACGTACTTGCCATGCGAGAAAGATCATGATCGCTCCCAGCATCGCCGCGGCCGCGCCATAGATGCCCCCCGCGAATCCCAGTGCATAGGGTAGCAGCGAGATCGGAACCAAAAGCGCGCTATAGAGAAGAATCTGGCGCTTTGTTTCGGTCTTGCCGGCGACGACCGGCAACATCGGCACACCGGCGCGGGCATATTCTCCAGCAAGATTGAGCGACAATGCCCAGAAGTGGGGTGGCGTCCAAAGGAAGATGATCAGGAACAGGATGAGCGGCTCGAGCCCGACGCTTCCTGTGACCGCGACCCAGCCGATCACCGGAGGGAGTGCGCCAGCGGCACCGCCAATGACGATATTTTGCGGTGTTCGGCGTTTGAGCCAGATCGTGTAGACGACGACGTAGAAGAAAATCGTGAAAGCAAGGAGTGCAGCAGCGGCCATGTTCAGCAAAGTGCCGAGGGCCAGGACGGCGCACGTTCCGAGCATCAATCCGAAAACCAACGCTTCCGGGCGCGATACACGACCGCCGGGAATTGGACGGATGGCGGTCCGCGCCATCACCGCATCGATGTCGGCATCGTACCACATATTGAGCGCACCTGCGGCGCCAGCTCCCGCAGCTATGCAAGCAAGAGCAACGACGCCGGTCACGGGATCGATGCCGCCTGGTGCGACCATAAGACCGACCAGTGCGGTGAAGACGACCAGCGACATGACGCGCGGTTTCGTCAGTGCGACGTAGTCTCCGATGTTGGTATAGCTCCGGCGAAGAATTGAACGATTGATTTGCACGAGATTGATTCCTCGTCAGTTCGATACTCAAAAGGCCGTCGGTTGAAGGCCTTCTTCGCAGACTCCCAGATGACGTGGCGAGCTCGCAGCCGTCCTGCCTCTAGCTCGCCGGCGCGAAAAACATGACCCGAAGCAGATGCGTATAGTCGGATTCGAACATCATGATCGCTACAAAGACCAGCACGAGCACCGGCGGCAACAGGATGGCGTAGGCCAACGCCAACCGCTCCCAGGCCATGTGCATGAACACGGCAACGATCAGGCCGGCCTTCAGCACCATGAACAGCAGGATCAGTGACCAGCGGAGATGGCCATGGATGCCGAAGAAGTCGACGAGGTACGAGCAGGTGCTGAGCACGAACAGCCATCCCCAGACCACGAGATAGAGCTTGATCGGATGCTGCTGGCCCTTGGCGTGCGTGGCTCCTGATGCGACTGCGTCGTGCACATACGCGTGCAGCCCATGTTGTGTTGCCTGCCCTTCCACATGTACCGCTGCGTTTGTCATGCGCCAACCTCACCAGAGATAGAAAAAGGCAAAGATGAACACCCACACCAGATCGACGAAGTGCCAGTACAGGCCCATGATCTCGACGATCTCGTAATACCCCCTCCGGCTCGTGAAGAAGCCACGCCGCTCGACGTCGAAGTCTCCCCGCCAAACCTTTCGCGCGACGGCGATCAGGAAGATCACACCGATGGTCACGTGGGTGCCGTGGAAGCCGGTGATCATGAAGAAGCAGGCGCCAAATTGCGGCGCGCCCCATGGATTGCCCCACGGCCGCACGCCCTCCATGATCAGCTTGGTCCATTCGAAGGCCTGCATTCCGACGAACGTCGCGCCAAATGCCGCAGTGGCCAGCATCAAGGCTGCCGTTTTGGCGCGATCCCGGCGATAACCGAAGTTGACGGCCATCGCCATCGTCCCGCTGCTGCTGATCAGGATGAAAGTCATGATCGCGATCAGGATGAGCGGGATGTGCTTGCCGCCGAGATTGAGCGCGAAGACTTCGCTGGGATTGGGCCACGGCACGGTCGTCGACATTCGCGCCGTCATGTACGACAGCAGGAAGCAGCTGAAGATGAAGGTGTCGCTCAGAAGGAAGATCCACATCATTGCCTTGCCCCAGGACACGTGCTTGAAGGCACGCTGGTCCGAGGCCCAGTCGGCGGCGATGCCGCGCAATCCGGGTATCGTTCCGGGCGACGTCTGGGGGGGTGCAAGTGTGGTTTCCGTCATCGCTTCCCGCCCTCGCTAGGTGAGCAACTGGCGACAGATGTCGACCAGATTGTCGGTCCAGCCCGTCAGCAGACCGAGCAAGATCAGCCAGACCAGCAACAGGAAATGCCAATAGATGGCGCAGAGCTCCACGCTCAGCCGCATCTGCATCATGGGCGCGCCACGCCACACTTTGGCGGTCGTCCTGCCGAGCGCCACCAGACCGCCCATCAGATGCAGTCCGTGCACCGCAGTGATCAGGTAGAAGAAGGAATTGACCGGATTGGACGCCACGAAATAGCCGGCGGCCTTCAGCTGCTGCCAGACCAGTAGCTGCCCGGCCAAAAAGGTCACGGCGGATGCTCCGCCGATCAGCAGGCCGACGATCAGGCCATCAATGTCGTCGCGTCGCGCGGCCATGTACGCCCATTGCAGCGCCACGCTGCTGATGACCAGGACGCCGGTATTGAACCACAACAGCCTGGGCAGGGGCAGCTCCCGCCAGTCCACCATGCTGTTGCGCATCGAGTAAGCACTGATCAGGAGCGCGAACAACGAGCCGACGACCGCGAGAAACACGCCCAGTCCGATCTTCGCCGTCGGCACGGACGAACCGCGCTCACCGCGAAGATCGACGTCCACTCCTTGCTCGAGCCATGGCTTGGCCGCCAACCGTTGCTGCGAGAGCCACCATCCCGCGATCGCTGCGATTGTAACAGTGAACAGGATGATGGCACTCACGGATGGGCCCCCTGCGTCGCCAATCCGGCCGGCGGTTCATTCTGCGGCACAAAATCCCCGGCAACGCCCGGCACGCTGTAATCGTAGGCCCAGCGATAGACGATCGGGAGGTCCTTGCCCCAGTTGCCATGTCCAGGCGGGGTTTCCGGTGTCTGCCACTCCAGCGAAGCGGCTCCCCAGGGGTTGCTGCCAGCCTCTTTTCCCTTGAACAGGCTCCAGATGATATTGAACAGGAAGACAAGCTGGGCGAAGCCGACAATCAGCGCCGCCACGCTCATGAACGCATTGAGGTCATGCGCGGATGCCGGGACGAAGGTTGTCTCGCCGATGTCGTGATAGCGGCGGGGCATCCCGAGCAGGCCCAGATAGTGCATCGGGAAGAAGACTGCATAAGCCCCGATGAACGTCACCCAGAAATGGAAGCGTCCAAGCGCCTCATTGAGCATGCGTCCGGTGACTTTCGGATACCAGTGATAGATCCCGCCAAACACGGCCATGATCGGCGCGATACCCATCACCATGTGGAAGTGTGCGACGACGAACATCGTGTCCGACAGCGGAACGTCCACAACCACGTTACCGAGAAACAGTCCGGTCAGGCCGCCGTTCACGAACGTGATGATGAACGCGAGCGCGAACAGCATCGGCACCGTGAGATGGATGTCGCCGCGCCACAGCGTCAGCACCCAGTTGTAGACCTTGATCGCAGTCGGGATGGCGATGATGAGTGTCGTGGTGGCGAAGAAGAACCCGAAATACGGGTTCATGCCGCTCACATACATGTGGTGCGCCCATACGACGAAGCTGAGCGCACCGATTGCCACGATCGCCCAAACCATCATGCGATAGCCGAAGATGTTCTTTCGCGCGTGGACGCTGATCAGATCGGAAATGATGCCGAAGGCCGGCAAGGCGACGATGTAGACTTCGGGGTGGCCGAAGAACCAGAACAAATGCTGGAACAGGATCGGGCTGCCGCCGCCGTACTTCGTCAGCTGGCCCATCTCGACCAGCGTCGGCATGAAGAAGCTGGTTCCGAGGAGGCGGTCCAGCAGCAACATCACCGAGGCGACGAACAGCGCCGGGAAGGCCAACAGCGCCATCACGGTGGCCGTGAAGATGCCCCACACCGTAAGGGGCATCCGCATCAGCGTCATGCCGCGCGTGCGGGCCTGCAGCACCGTCACCACATAATTGAGCCCGCCCATCGTGAAGCCGATGATGAACAGGATCAGCGAGGCCAGCATGAGAACGATGCCCCAATCTTGCCCGGGGGTACCGGAGAGAATCGCCTGGGGTGGATAAAGCGTCCAGCCTGCGCCGGTCGGCCCGCCGGGCACGAAGAACGTCGCGACCAGCACCAGCACGGCGAGCAGGTAGACCCAGTAGCTCAGCATGTTCACATAGGGGAAGACCATGTCCCGCGCGCCGACCATCAGCGGGATGAGGTAGTTGCCGAAGCCGCCGAGAAACAACGCCGTGAGCAGGTAGATCACCATGATCATGCCGTGCATGGTGATGAACTGAAGGTACTGATTGGCATCGATGAAGGAGAATGTGCCGGGAAATCCCAGTTGCAGCCGCATCATCCACGACAGCACCAGCGCAACCATTCCGATCGACATCGCCGTGATCGAGTACTGGACGGCGATAACCTTGGCGTCTTGCGAAAAGACGTATCTCGTCCACCAGCTGTGCGGGTGATAGAGCTCGACCTCACCTACTTCGGCGGGCGGGATGCCTGCGACCTCATCAAACGGGATATCGACCATCGGAATAGCCTCCTTGGTCTTCCGCTCAGCGACGAGTTCACCTCATATCCGGCTGATCCTCGTCGGCATGTTCATTCGCTTCCAGTCTTGTACGCGGCCTTCGCGACGTCGTGCTGGCCTGACAACTCCGCAAACGTCCGCTGCTTGTCGAGCCACGCGTGATATTCCTTCGCTTCCTGCACGACGACCCTGCTCCGCATCTGCGCGTGCGCGGTACCGCACAGCTCCGCACAGAGGACGTCGAATGTTCCGGTGCGGGTGGGCGTGAACCAGTAATAGGTCACCGAGCCCGGTATCATGTCCATCTTGGCCCGGAACTCGGGCACGTAGAAATCATGCAGAACGTCGATTGAGCGGAGCAGCACCTTCACCGGCTTCCCAACCGGCAGATGCAGATCGTCGCTTTGAACGACAATGTCGTCCTGTCCGTTCGGATCGTTGGGATTCAACCCCAGAGGATTGTCGGGACTGATCAGGCGCGCATCTGACGTGCCGAGCCGGCCGTCTTTTCCGGGAAGCCGATAACTCCACATCCACTGTTGTCCAACGACCTCGACGTCGGTGGCGTCGTCGGGAACGGTGACGAACTGGTGCCAGACCACCAGGCCGGGCGCCAACATGGCGGCGACGCCGACTGCCGTCACGATGCTGAGCCACCATTCGAGCTTCTTGTTTTCGGGATTGTAGGCGGCCCGCCGTCCCTCCTTGTGGTGGAAGCGGAACACGCAATAGGCCATGAACGCGATGACCGCGCAGAAAACCGCACCGGTGATCCAGAACGTCAGGTTGATCGTGTCGTCGATGTAGCGCCAGTTTGAGGCGATCGGCGTCCACCACCACGGGCTGTAGATGTGAAACAGCACCGAGGCGACTGCAACCAGGAGCAGTACGAGCGCGACAGCCATCCCTCATTCCTCCTTGCCATTGAAGGCTACGGAGACGAACGAAAGGGCGGAGCTCACGTCAAAGGTATGGTGTCAAAGGTATGGTGTCACGTACACCATCACCGTGCCTTTTGCCTCGCCCATTCTGCCGGTCGCGACGCTGGGACATCATGACAAAGGATCAACGTCACGGCCGCAATCTCATCGGAGCTTGGGGGCGTTCAGTCCATTCAAGATGGTACTCGTCGAGCCCGGCGTCAATAGAGGAGTATGTCCCGCCTCTGTCCGGCGCGCGTTGGCGCGAACGCATTGCGTGCCGGAGAGCACCGATCGGGACCCGCCATCAGATGGTGCATCGCAAAACTTGGCCTGTGCGATTGCACAATTCTCCCGACGGCGTTCGCCATCTTGCTTCTGCTGCGTATCGGACTACTTTGATTGGACCGGTTGCGGCAGATGTCGTCCGGCAAGCTCCTTCTGGTTGAATCTGATTTGCCGGACTCAGTCGCGATTTTCGCGCATGAGGCGGATGTGCGTGTGTTGATGGCGCTCCGTTCCCCTGCGAGCACAAGCAAGGAGACCGGAACCATGACCACCGTATTCGCACGACCCAAACTGCAATTGTTTGGCGTCTCGACCGCCTTTGTCGTTCGCAAGATCAGCCTTTCCGACCTGGGCGACGCGCTGCGCCTCGGCTGGGAAGATTTCAAAGCCATCCCGACCCACGCCATCGTCCTGTGCGTGATGTACCCCGTCCTCGGACTCGTCCTGTTCAGACTTGTGATCGGCTATTCGGTGCTGCCGCTGCTGTTTCCGCTCGCAGCCGGCTTCGCCCTGATCGGTCCTTTCGCCGGATTAGGCCTCTACGAGCTGAGCCGCCGCCGCGAGCGGGGAGAGGAGCCAGGAGCCTGGGATGCAATGCAGGTGCTCCGCGCGCCGTCGTTTGGCGCCATGCTCGAACTTGGCATTCTCCTGTTCGTTCTGTTCGGGGTCTGGATCGCCGCCGCGGACGCGATCTACATTGCGACTTTCGGCTATGCTCCGGCTGCGAGCATCCCTGATTTCGCAGAGCGCGTGTTGACGACACCCGAAGGCTGGTCGCTCATCATCGTCGGATGCGGCGTCGGCTTCCTTTTCGCCCTGGTTGCCCTTTGCGTCAGCGTCGTCTCGTTTCCACTGATGCTCGACCGCCATGCGACAGCGATCGATGCGATCCGTACCTCGATACGGGCCGTGATGATGAATCCAATTGAGATGGCCGCGTGGGGATTGATCGTTGCGGTATTGCTGGCCGTGGGCTCACTGCCATTCTTCGTCGGTCTCTGCGTCGTTCTGCCGGTGCTTGGTCATGCGACCTGGCATCTTTACAGGAAGGTGATCGAGCCTGACCCGAATCCTCCGCAAGAAGAGCCCCGCCCGCCGATCGGTCACCGCTACGCGGCCGATTTCCCGGCCTCGCTCTTCCCGTGGAGCCGTGAGCGTTAGTGATACCAGCGCGAGCTGGATCGTTCACGGGGCATGGCGGACGTAGTTGTTGTCGCGCCGATGGCGATTGACGTCTCCCCGTTGATTGTCTCTTTGGAGGCAGGTAAAGCGCTTGCACAATCCGACGCTGATCGCGCCGACGTCTCCCGGTGCGACGACCGCTCCATTGTCAGGTGCTCATCATGGCTTCGTCCGACGCATTGGCTGCCGTCTTCACTCATATCGAAGCCAACCGCGACAGCTTCCTGCAGCGCCTGATCGCCTATCTGCGCCATCCGAGCATCAGTGCCGAGAACATCGGCATCGCCGAGGTCGGCGCCCTGCTGGTCGAGATGCTCACAGGGATCGGCCTCGAAGCCGGCCTTGTCCCCACGGAGGGTTATCCGATGGTGGTGGCGCGCTGGGAGAAGGCACCGGGCAAGCCGACCGTCCTGCTGTACGGACACTATGACGTGCAGCCGGCCGACCCGCTCGAGAAATGGATATCGCCCCCCTTCGAGCCGACGATCCGGGACGGCCGGCTTTATGCACGCGGCGTCGGTGACAACAAGGGCCAGCACCTCGCCCAGATACTGGCGATCGAATCCCATCTCAAGGTGCACGGCGAACTGCCCTGCAACGTCATCCTGCTGCTGGAGGGCGAGGAAGAGATCGGCAGCCCGCACATCGCCGGTTTCGTGCGCACCAACGCGCATCTCTTGAAGGCCGATCTTGCCGTCACCGCCGACGGCCCGCGCCATGCCAGCGGCGCACCGACGATCAAGTTCGGCTCGCGCGGCGTCGTCTCCTTCGAGCTGCGCTGCCGCCATGCCAGCCGCGACGTCCATTCCGGCAACTTCGGCGGCGTCGTGCCGAACCCGATCTGGACGCTGGTCCACCTTCTCGGCACGATGAAGAACGCGGCCGGTGAGATCACCATCGAGGGGCTGCATGATGCCGTCGAGCCACCAGCGGCTGAGGAACTGGCGGCGATCGAGCGCCTGCCGCTCGATATCGAGGCCGTCAAAGCGAGCCTTGCACTGAAGCGCCTCGACGCCCCCGCCGACCGCCCCTTCTACGACCGTCTCTGCTTCCAGCCGACGCTGACCATCAACGGCTTCCACGGCGGTTATGGCGGCCCCGGCACCAAGACGGTGCTGCCGAACGAGGCCTTCGTCAAATGCGACATCCGTCTCGTCGAGGCTCAGGACGCCGAGGACATCCTGCGCAAAGTCCGCGCTCACGTCGCCAAACACGCGCCCGAGGTCGAGTTCGTCGCTGCAGACATGGGAATGCAGCCCTCGAAGACGCCGATCGCCTCGCCCTACACCGCGCCGCTGCGCCGCGCCTTCGTTGCCGCCCATGGCCAGGAGCCGCTGCTGATACCGGCCGGCTTCGGCAGTCTGCCCAACTACGTCTTCACCAAGCTCCTGGGCATCCCTGCCTTCGTCACGCCCTATGCCAATCCGGACGAAGCCAACCATGCGCCGAACGAAAACATGACGCTGGACTGCTTCTACAGCGGCTTGCGGACCGGGGCTGCATTGTTGCACGAGCTCGGCCAGTTCCGGCGCGAGGGCTAGACCCCGCCTGTCGAGGCAATAGAACACCACCCGTAAGGCCATCGTGCAGGGAAAGCCGGGATTGCTCCGGTTACACCTGTGGCCCTGCTTCCCGTGCTTTTTGTTGCACCGGACTCATGGGTGCGATCGGCACCCGGCTTTCCCTGCGCCCCTTCAAGCGAGAGGGCGCGCGAGCCGAAGTCACCCTCGGCCCGCGACGCACAGCTGCGCCATCCCTCAATCGGTCACGTCTGCTTCAACGCCGCCGGGTCGACCGGCATCTTGCGCAGCCGCTTGCCGGTCGCCGCGAAGATCGCATTGCTGATCGCAGGCACGATTCCCGATGTCCCGGTCTCGCCCATGCCGCCGGGCGGCTCGGTGCTCGGCACGATATGGACCTCGATGGCCGGGGCCTGGTCGATCCGCAGCATCTGGTAGCTGTCGAAATTGCTCTGCTCGATGCGACCGTCCTTCAGCGTGATTTCGCCGTAGAGCGCGGCGGTGACCCCGAAATTGATGCCGCTCTGCAGCTGCGCCTGCACGGTGTCGGGATTGACCACGGTGCCGCAATCCATCGCGCAGACGACGCGATGGACACGGACCGAACCGTCCTTGGCTACCTCGACCTCGGCGACCTGTGCGAGGTAGCTGCCGAACACGAATTGCAGCGACACGCCGCGGCCCCGTCCGGCCGGCAGCTTGCCGCCCCAACCGGCCTTGGCCGCCGCAAGCTCGAGCGCCGCCTTGGCGCGCGGCGACTTGCCGAGCAGCGCCCGGCGATAATCGACCGGGTCCTGCTTGGCGGCCGCCGCCATCTCGTCGATCACGCTTTCGGTGACGAAAACGTTGTGCGAGGGCCCGACGCTGCGCCAGAACGCGGTCGGAATGCCGGGCGGCTCGACCCGGACATATTCGACGTGGAAGTTCGGAATGTCATAGACGAGATCGATCGCCCCCTCTGTCGTGTCGGGGTCGAGACCATTGCGGAACGCCGGCGGCGCCCACCGCGCAATGACGGAAGAACCCGCGAACCGATTGTTCCAGGCCACCGGCTTGCCCGATGCATCGAGACCGACCGCAATCCGGTCGCACCAGTACGGCCGGTACATGTCGTGCTGGATGTCCTCCTCGCGGGTCCACACCACCTTGACCGGCGCGTCGACCTGCTTTGCGATCTGCACGGCGCGAATGACACCATCGACCTCGAGCCTGCGGCCAAAACCGCCGCCGAGCAGATGATTGTGCACCACCACCTTCTCCGGCGGCAGGTCCAACATCTTGGCGGCTACCGCCTGCACGCGCGAGAGCGCCTGGTTGCCGACCCAGATTTCGCAGCCATCGGCGCGAACATGCACAGTGCAGTTCATCGGCTCCATCGTTGCATGGGCAAGGAACGGCAGCTGATAGGTCGCCTCGAGCTTCGTCGCCGCGCCCGCCAGCGCCTTGTCGGCGTCGCCGACATTTTGCGCGACCGCGCCCGGCTTCGTGGTGGCGGCTTCGAGCTCGCGCGCGATATCCGACGTGGCGAGCTTGGCGTGAGCCCCCTCGTCCCACTCGATCGTGAGCGCCGCGAGACCTTTCTTCGCCGCCCCCATGTGATCGGCCACCACGGCGACCGCGTCATCGAGCTTCACGATCTGGCGCACGCCGTTGACGGCCTTCGCCGCCGCATCATCCACGCGCTTGACCCGCCCGCCGAACACCGGCGACTGCGCCAGCGTCGCGACCTTCACGCCGGGTGGCCGTGCATCGATGCCGTAGACCGCCGAGCCGTTGATCTTGGAGGGCGTATCGAGCCGCTTGGCCGGCGTGCCGATCAGCTTGAACTCGGCCGGGCTCTTCAGCGTCACATTCTCCGGCACCGGCATCTGCGCCGCGTCGGCCGCCAGTTCGCCGTAACCGAGCTTGCGTCCCGACGCCACATGATGCACCTCGCCGTTCTCGGCGCGGCACGAGCCGGGTTCGACGTTCCAGCGTTTCGCCGCGGCCGCGACCAGCATCGCTTTCGCGGTGGCGCCGGCTTTCCGCATCGGCTGCCAGGCGCCGCGCATCGCATTCGAATTGCCGGTGGCTTGCACGCCGAGCAGCGGGTTGGCATAGAGCTTGTCGCTCGGCGGCGCATGCTCGAGCTGCACCTGCGTCAGGCCGATCTCGAGCTCCTCGGCGATCAGCATCGGGATCGAGGTGTAGGTGCCCTGCCCCATCTCGACATAGGGCATGGTCAGCACGACCTTGCCGTCCCCGCCGATCCGGATGAAGGCATTCGGCGCGAAGTCACCGGCGGCCGCGGCTTCGCTGTCGCGGCTCGCGAGCGGCAGGCTCACGCTGAGCAACAGGCCGCCGCCTGCGATCGCGCCGGCGCGAAGGAAATTGCGGCGCGACAGATCGGCGGCGCGCTCAGACACATTGTTCATCAGCGTCATGATCAACCTCCCGACTGCGCGGCTTGCTTGATGGCTTCGCGAATGCGGACATAGGTCCCGCAGCGGCAGATATTGCCCGACATCGCGTCGTCGATATCGGCATCGGTCGGCTTCGGCTTGCTTGCGAGCAAGGCGGAGGCGGACATGATCTGCCCGGACTGGCAGTAGCCGCATTGCGGCACCTCATGCGCGAGCCAGGCGTCCTGGATCTTCTTGCCCGCCGGCGTCTTGCCGATCGCCTCGATGGTCGTGATCTTGGAGTCGCCGATGCTGTCGATCGTCGTGATGCAGGAGCGCACCGCGCTGTCATCGAGATGCACCGTGCAGGCGCCGCACAGCGCCATGCCGCAGCCGAATTTGGTGCCGGTCATGCCGAGCACGTCGCGCAGTACCCACAGCAGCGGCGTATCGCCATCGGCATCGACCGAATGACTGGTCCCATTGATCATAATCTGGAAAGGCATCCTGACACTCCTGTCCTGGTTCGAGACCCGCCCGGACTGCGCCCCTCCGGGCGCAACCGCGACATTCCAAAGCGATTGAACGCGCATTCGCGCCGATTGCTCACTTGTGGTAATAAATCCAATTCCAATGCCGCGTAACCGGCGCGATGATGCGCAATGAAATAACCATTGGTTTATAATCCATGGACCGACTGACCAGCATGTCCGTGTTCGCCCGCGTCGCCGATCTCGGGTCCTTCACCGCGGCGGCCAAAGAGCTGCGGATCTCGCCGACCATGATCGGCAAGCATATCCGTTTTCTCGAGGACCGGCTCGGCTCGCAATTGATCAACCGGTCGACCCGGCGGCAGGGTCTCACCGAGCTCGGCCGCAGTTATCTCGATCACTGCAAGCAGTTGCTGGAACAGGCCGAGGCCGGCGACGCGCTGGTCGAGGAGGCGTTGAGCGCGCCGCGCGGCAAGCTGCGCGTGGCGACCTCGGTCGCCTTCGGGTCGTACAGCCTGGCGCCCGCGCTGGTCCGCTTCATGAAGAGATATCCGGAAGTCTCGGTCGACCTCATCCTCAGCGACAGGATGGTCGATCTGCTCGAGGAAGGGCTTGATGCCGCAATCCGGGTCGGCACCCTGACCGACTCCACCATGATGTCGCGCTCGCTGTCGCCCTACACCGGCGTCGTCTGCGCAGCGCCAGGCTATCTCGCCGAACACGGCACACCAACGCATCCGGGGGATCTCATCCACCATGAATGCCTGCGCTATCCCGGCTGGTCGGACGGGCAGCGATGGACCTTCGTCGGACCGGAGGGCGAAGTGCATGTCGATGTCGCGAGCCGCCTCTTCATCAACAGCGCGTTCGGCATCCGCTATGCGGCGCTGGCCGGCGCCGGCATCGTGCTGATGCGCGACGAGCTGCTGGCCGACGATATCGCCGCGGGCCGGCTGCAGGTGCTGCTGCCGAACTACTCGACGCAAGCCCGCGCGCGCCAGATCCTGTGGCCGAAGCACCGCAAGATGACCCCGAAGCTCCGCGCCCTGATCGACTTCATCGTGGAGACCTATGGCTGAGATAAATTGACCCGGTGCAATTCGGAAGATCATGTCGCGAGAACGCGGATGTATGACTCACCGGCCGCGCAACACATTCGCTGTCGTCCCGGCGAAAGCAGGGACGACGAGAATGTTTGCAGCGGGCGGCGCAACAAACTCACTGTCGTCCCTGCGAAAGCAGGGACCCATAACCACCAATGTAAATTGATGCGCGACGTTGGAACGACGAGTCCCGCCTACAACATCCGCCGCGGCGTATGGGTCCCTGCTTTCGCAGGGACGACGGCTGTGGGCGTCGCGCCGGCGGCGTAATCTATGCCGCCACGTTCCCCCTCACTTCACCAGCGCCTCGACCTCCTTGCGGAAGGCCTGGCGCGAGCCGTCGCGGGAGTAGAACATGTGGCCGCCGGGATAAACCGCGAGCCTGGTGCGGCTCGGACCCGCGAAGGCCGGCAGCTGGTCGAGGATGATCTTGGAGGCGAAGTACGGTGTTGCGAGATCGAACAGGCCGTGACCGATCAGGAGCTTCAGCTTGGGGTCGAGCGCCAGCATCTGGCGCAGCTGCGTCACCGATTCCGGCGGGCTGATGCCGTGACCGAACTCCCAGCCCTTGCTCACGCTTTCGCTGAGCAGATGATACGAACCGTCCGGCCGCCAGTTCAGTCTGCGCGTCGTGAGGTCGACGGCGGCGCTGGTCAGCGGCGCCATCAGCGGATCGCCGGACGGATCGTTGAAGCGGAAGGAGCTGGAGTCCGGATAGGGATCGAAGCCTTCGATCGAGGCGTCGTAGCGGCCGGTCACCTTGCCGTTCTTGCGATCGAACTCGCGGCGGAATTCGCCGATGTCGAAGCGGCCGGCGAGCCTGCGGCTCACCGCCGGATCGATGCCGGTCAGGCTCGCGACCTTGTCGGCGAGCCGCGCGGTGGCCTCGGTATCGGCCTGCCCTTTGACGAGATCGAGCAGGAAATCGCCGCGCGCGTAGCTCTCGACGTCGGCGAGATCCTCGCGCGTCACCGGCCCCTTCGCCTGTCGCGCAACCGCCGTCATGGTCGGCAGGCTCGCGACGTATTGCAGGAGGCTGGAGCCGGTATAGTCGCGGAAATCGAGCACCGGCGAGATCAGGATCAGGCCGCGTACGCCGACACCCTGCTGCATTTGCAGATTGCGCACCACCTTGGGTCCGCGAATGCCGCCATAGCTTTCGCCGCCGACGTATTTCGGCGAGGTCAGCCGGTCGTATTTCTCCAGCCAGCGGCGGATCACCAGCGCGACCGAATTGGCATCGCCATCGACGGTGAAGAAGCGCTTGCGCGCATCCTCGGACGTGGTGACGAAACGGCTGTAGCCGGTGCCGACCGGATCGATGAAGACAAGATCGGTGAAATCGAGCCAGGTGTCGGCATTCGGCTGCAGCTCGGGCGAGGCCGAGGCCACCGCTCCGTCGAACGGCAGTCGCCACGGCCCGACATTGCCGAATTGCAGCCAGGCAGACGCGGAGCCCGGCCCGCCGTTGAACAGGAACGTCACCGGGCGGCTCGCCTTCTCGGCGCCGTCGAGCTGATAGGAGGTGTAGGCGATGTCGGCGAGCGGCTCGCCTTTGTCGTCGAACACGCGGATCGAGCCCGCGGTCGCGCTGAAGTTCAGCGTGCGGCCCGGCAGCGCGACCGATTGCTTGGTCGTGGAATCCGGCGGCAGGCGGTGCTGCTCGGCGGCAGGCGTATTGGCTGCGGCGCTGGCGCCGGAGCCGGCCTCGCCGCGCCCTGCCCGTCCCTTCTGGCCGCTTGGGTTCTGACCGCTTGGGGCCTGCGCGCTCGGCGACGGCGACGGCTGCGGGGTCTCGTCGTCGGCCCGCACCGCGGTTGCGAGGCAGGCCACCAGCAACGCCGCGGTGAGCTGTGTCGCAAAACTGTTAGCCATGCCGTTCACTCCCTGGGCCGACAATTACGCATATCACCAGCGAACTGCGCTAGTCTGGCGGCACCCGTTGGGCATCGGGTCTCTCACGGGACCATCTCGACAAGGCCGCCCGGGATGTATAGACGAGCGCGGCGTGTTCCGTGCCAAACGAGTTCGTGAGCGATGGCTAGCCCCAAGCGGTATGACAAGATCGCCTTCGTCGCCAGCGCGAGCGCGGAAGCGCAGACCGCGCTCGAGCAGCTGGCCGCGATGTACGGCAACCATTCGGCCGCCGATGCCGACGTCGTGGTTGCGCTCGGCGGCGACGGATTGATGCTGCAGACGCTGCACGCCAACATGCGCAGCGGCAAGCCGATCTACGGCATGCATCGCGGCACCGTCGGCTTCCTGATGAACGAATATTCGACGCACGATCTGCGCGCGCGGTTGGCCGCCTCGCGGGAGTCGCTGATCAATCCGCTGCTGATGCGCGCGACCGACATCCACGGCGCGGTGCATCTGCATCACGCCATCAACGAGGTCGCGCTGTTCCGGCAGACCTACCAGGTCGCCAAGCTGCGCATCCTGATCGATGAGCATGAGCGGATGCCCGAGCTGATGGCCGACGGCATCCTGGTGGCGACGCCGGCCGGGTCGACCGCCTACAATCTCTCCGCCCAGGGGCCGATCCTGCCGATCAACGCGGCGCTGCTGGCGCTGACCCCAATCAGCGCGTTCCGGCCGCGGCGCTGGCGCGGCGCGCTGCTGCCGAATTCCGCCTTCGTGGTGATCGAGGTGATCGAGGACGAGAAGCGCCCGGTCGCCGCGGTCGCCGACCATGACGAGGTCCGCGACGTCCGCCGGGTCGAGGTGCTCTCCGACAAGACGATCGCGATGCGGATGCTGTTCGATCCCGGCCACTCGCTCGAAGAGCGCATCCTGCGCGAGCAGTTCGGCTACTGACGGCGCGCTGGCCCGACCCTTGCTCCCTTGCCCGGCAACCAATCATTAACCCCGGGCGGGATATGGTTAACGCTGGGTAATACCGCATTGGCCCGGTATGCCCGTTCGGGACCGGACCATGTATCGCATCGATTTCAACAAGCTGCGATTTTTGATTTGCGACGACAATCCGCACATGCGCCGCATTCTGCGGACGCTGCTGCATTCGTTCGGCGCGCGCGAGGTGTATGAGGCCGAGGACGGCGCCACCGCGCTCGAGATGTACACCCATTACGTGCCCGACATCGTCATCACCGACTGGTCGATGCCGATCTTCGACGGGCTCGAGCTCGCGCAGATGATCCGGCAGCCGGAATCCAAGGGCAATCCCTACGCGCCGATCATCATGCTGACCGGCCATTCCGAGAAGCGCCGCGTCACCGTGGCGCGCGATGCCGGCGTCACCGAATTCCTGGCCAAGCCGATCTCGGCCAAGGGCCTCTACCAGCGCATCATGAACGTGGTCGCCAATCCGCGCCCGTTCATCAAGACCAAGACCTATTTCGGGCCCGACCGCCGCCGCAACACCACCAACACCTATATCGGCCCCGAACGCCGCGGCAGCGGCGAGGTCGAAATCCTGCAACAGCCGTCGCTGCTCGAGAAGGCGCGCTCGACCATTTAGGATATCGCCATGGCGAAAGACAAACCCGGGACGATCGAGGTCAAGAGTTTCGGCACCCACCATGTCATCACGCAGCCGAACCCGCTGCGCAAGGTGCTGCTGCGCGTCCCCGAGAGCGATCTCGACGATCCGGTCGGCCGCGCCGAAAAGGCGCTCGCCGGGCTGTCGGGCGAGTTCAAGGAATGGATGACGATCGAGGCCGACCGCCTCTCCGCCGCGCACGCCACGGTGCAGCGCGAGGGCTTCAACGACAAGACGCGTGAGGAGCTGTTCCGCGCCGCGCACGACATCAAGGGCGATGCCGCGACATTCGGTTATCCCTCGGCGGCGGCGGCGGCCGAGAGCCTGTGCCGCATCATCGAGCACGCGCCTGATCTCGCCGCGGTGCCGGCGCAGCTGATTGCCCACCACATCAACGCCGTGCAGGCGATCGTGCGCAACCGCACCAAGCTCGACACCGCGGTCGTGGCCGGCGTGCTGAGCAAACAGCTCCGCGGCATCGCCGATGAATTCCTGACCCACGCCAACCGCGACCGCCCCGAACATCTCGAGGCCATCCTCGCGCCGAGCATCGCACCCAGCGAATAGCCGCACGCCGCGGCGGCGGCCACGGCTTCCATTCTCGTCAATCTCGGGAGAACGCGGCTGTCAGGCCGCGATCAGATCGTCGTCGTAAGGCAGCACCGCAATCGCGTCTTCCGCGGCGAGCTCCTCGCAGAACATGCGCGCATCCTCGCGGGCCGATTCCGTCGCGAAGCGGCGCAGCAGGATCAGCAGCGGTTCGGCGGCCGCATGATCGGTCTCGCAATGGGTCAGCACGCGTTCGACCATGCGGCGATGCAGCCGCGCCGCGCCGTCGCCGCTGTCGACATAGCCGACCTCGTGGCTGGCCTCGAGCGCAACGCGGAACGCCGCGTAGGTGGATTCCGGCAGGCCGGCGCGCCGCAGCAACGCCTGCAGGCCGTTGCCGCCGCGGTCGTTCAACAGCGCGGAAACCCGGCCATAGGGCAGCCCCGACAGTTCGGCGAGCGCAGCCCCGAACAGGTCGAGATTGCCCGACAGCAGCGCGCGCAGGATCAGCCCGGCGGTGAGCTGGCCGGTGGCGCGCAGATGCGTGATCAAATTCTGCATGTCGTCGCCGAAGGCGCGCGCGGCGATGTTCACCGTGGAGCGCTCCTTCGCCTCGCCGGCGATGCGGTCGGCGCGGTCGGCGCCGATCCAGTTTCGCGCGACGACGAACTGCGCCAGCGTATCCGAGAGCTTTGCGACCAGCGCGAGCCGCGTCGCCGAGGGCAGGTCGTCCAACTGCAGCATCGATTCCCTGATGGCGGCGAGATGGCCGTGGCGCTCGACGATGCGGTCCCAGGAGAATGGCGCAAGCCCGGCGTACGGATTCTCGATCAGCTCGAGCGCAGCCGCCGCCGAGCCAACCTCGGCGATCGCCGCGGCGACCGAGGCGGGCAGATTGGCGCGGCGCGCGATCGCGCACTGCATCTCGTCGGAGCCGGTCGCGACGATGTCGACCAGGTCGGCATCGATCAGCAGCGGTGAATGCTCCAGCACCGGCAGCGCGATGGCCGGCTGGTCGGCCGACAGCGCCTGCACGATCGTAGCCGGCGCCTCCGCGCTGTATGCAAACACCTCGGCCATCGCCTGTCGCACCAGCGGCGACGGGTCGTCGAGCAGCATCAGCAGCGCGCCTTCGGCTGCGATACGGTCGTCCTCGGTGAGATCCGAAATGAGCCAGGCCCGGGCCAACGCCCGTGTCGCCTCTGCCCGCTCGCCTGCTGGAGCGGTCCTAATCCAACTAATGAACTGCCGAACGATCATGGTCCTGCCGGCTTACGCAACGAGACGGCATCGACATACGACGCCACTACAAGGAAAAATAAACCATGACGCTTAACAAAGGGTTCACCATAAACGTTTGGGATTATTGACGTTTCGTTAAGACAGCCACGGCGCGCCAACGCACCTGCAAGACAGCAACGCTAGCCGCTGCTGTAAGTGCCGTTCGGATCGCTGAACAGATCAAGCCGCCCGGGCGCGCGGACCTTTGGCGTCGCCGACGTGGTCAGCGATGCGGAATTGCCCCACAGTTCCTGCACCGCCGGCGAGATCGGCTCCGAACGGTCGCCGCCCTGGTAGAGCGAGCGGAAGGCCGGCGCCGGCTGCGCCGATGCGACGGCCGAGCTCGCACCGGCTGATGAGGCCGCGTGGGCATTCGGGAAGGTCGAAAGATAGGACGCGGTGTCCATGGTCAGCGCTTGCGTCGGCGCAGCGCTAGCAATCGCATTGGGGCTCATGGTGTCGCCGCCCGCCGCGGCAAAGGCCGTGCGCGTGTCGTTCGAATTCGCAGCCGCGGCGTAGCGCGTGGTCAACACTGAATAGACTTGGCTGACGCTGCGCGCACTGCCCGACTTGTCGTAGAAGATCGACTGGTTCGCCGCCGCGGCCTTCGGAAACATCGCGGCTGCATTGGCGCTCGGGCTGTCCTCGGCGCTCGAGATCAGCTTGCCGGCGCCGCCGACGCCCATGAAATGCGCCATATAGAGCTCGGCATCGGTCGGACGACGGCCGAGCGTGCCGGTGAGCTTGAAGCTGTTGGATTGCGTCAGCACCGCCGCCATCGACGACGCCGCATCGGGATCGTCGCGCAGCTTCATGACGGCGTTGCGCGCGGAAGGATCGCTGACCGAATAGCTGCCGTCGGAGTTCTTGGTGATGGCGTCGGCATACTGGCCGTAGCCAAGCTGGCTTCCGGCCTCCTTGACGGTGCCGAGCCAGGTCTGGTCGATGAATTGATAAAGTCCATGCGCCGACGAGGTCGTGGCACCCGCCCGCGGATTGAAATTGGATTCCATCTTCGCGGTGGTGAGCAGATATTCGAAGCTCGTGCCGGTGGTCGCGGCCGCCTGCTTGATCGAACCGGCGACCTTCAGGCGCGAAGCATCGACACCTGCCGAAGCCGTCGCATTGAAGAGGTCGACCGCCATCTGTCCGGGTGCCTTGCCGGGCGCCGGCAATCGGCGCTCATGTCCCGTCAAACTGCCGTAATTATGGTTAACGGCGCGTTAACAACCCTCAAGGCTGGGCCTCGTAGTAATGCGCAACCTGGTCGATCTCCTCGGCGGTCATCTGGCGCGCGATGTTGCGCATCTGCTGACTGATGTCGTTGCGGCGGGCCCCGGACGCAAACACCTCGAGCTGCGCCTTGATGTAGACCGCCGACTGACCGCCGAGCCAGGGGCTTCCCGCCTTGTTGTCGATATCGCCGTGGCAGGAGCCGCAAGGCGGGATGTTGCGCATCGGGGCGCCCGTCACCACGACCGCCGGCGCGGGGCGCCCGGTATCCAGACTGTTCGAAGGCACCCGCGGCAGATAGGCGTAGTAGGCCGCAACGTCCTTCATATCCTGGTCGCTCATGGCCGCCGCGAACGGGCTCATCACCACGCTGACCCGCGCGTCGGTCTTGAAGTCGTTGAGCTCCTTGTACGTCACCGCGGCAAACTGCCCGGCGAGGTTCGGCGAATGGGCATCGCTGACGCCCTGCGGTCCGTGGCAAATCGCGCAACGCTGCGCCAGCGTCGCGCCCCGCCCGATCGAGACCTGATCGACCTTGGTCAGCATCTCCGACGTCATGACGACGTTGGAGGTCTTGAAATCCGGCTTGACGCTGGCCCCCTGCACCGCGGCACGCGGCACGCCGGCTGCGCTGCAGATGGCGTCCCAGACACCGGCAAGCTTGAGATTGGGTTGCGCCAGCGGCAACAAGATCAGGCCCGCAATAGCCGACAGCACGGCAATGGCGGCCGTGACGCCGACGCTGATGCCGAACCACGGATTGCGCGGGGAGAACAGCGGCTGATCGCTCATCGGCCTGCTCCGACATAGACCGCGGGCACGCTGGTCTCGTTCAGCGCCATCAGCTGCGCGATCGGGAAACCATAGTTCACCACGGTGAGGCCGACCATCAAGGCGAGCCACAGGCCGAACGAGTTGAGCGCGACCGGAATCCGCGCCGGCATGTGCAGCGGCACTGCGAAACGATATGCACCCGCCTCGCCGCGCGCGCCGAATTGGCCACGGACCAGCACCAGCAGGAACAGAAGACCCGACAGCAGCAGGATGAATCCACCGATCGCCGACATCGCGACCGAGAAGGCCTGCGGCGAGATCGCCGGGTTGGCATAGTCGTAGTACGCCATACGGCGCGGCATGCCGAGGATGCCGACATAGTGCCACGGGAAAGTGGTCACGATCATGCCGATGAACCACAGCCAGAGCTGCGTGCGCATCATGCCGAAACTGTCCAGCGCACGGCCGGTCAGATGCGGCCACAGATCATAGGCGATGGCAAAATACATGATCACGATGGCGCCGCCGAAGATCAGGTGGAAATGGCCGGTGATCCACTGCGTGTTGTGCACCGTGGCGTCGAGCTGGTAGCTCATGTTGATGATACCGCCGGCGCCGCCGAAACCGAGCATGACCAGCGACAGCGCGGTCGCCAGCATGATCGGGTTGGACCATGGCAGCGCGCCGATCCAGCCGAATGCACCACGGCCGCCACGCAGGCGGCTGGCGATCTCCGCCGACGCGCAGATCGTAAACACCGTGAGGAGTGTCGGCAACGTCACCAGGCCGGTAAACACCGAATGCATGAACTTGAATCCGGCGCCGACCTGCGGGTCGGCGAACAGATGATGCACGCCGATCGGCATCGCCACCACGACGAACAGGATGAATGAAATCCGTGCCATCGCGTCGCTATAGAGCCGGCCGCCGATCGCGCGCGGGAAGATCGTGTAATAGGCGATGTAGGTCGGGATCAGCCAGAAATAGACAATGGCGTGCAGAGTCCACGAGAAGAAGACGCGTGCCAGCCCCGCATCGATCGTCGACTTGAGTCCAAGCGCCACAGGCAGGATCTGGAACAGGATTTCCAGCGCTGCACCCACCGCGGTCCAGCCCCAGAGCAATGAGCCCGCGACATTGGCGTACATCGCGAGCGGCACCGGCTTGCCCGGGTTCTCGCGCTTCCAGATCACGAAATTGGTCACCATCAGCGCGACCCAGATCCATGAGCCGACCACGACCATGACGACGCCGATGTAATAGAAGGGATTGCCGACCATCGGCGGATAGAAGGTGTAGAGCACCGAGGCGAGCCCGAGCGACACCGGGATCATCGCGACAACGGCGCCGACGGCGACCAGGAAGAAGCCGGCCCAGGCCCAGCGCCGTCCAATCAGCGCCTTCTCCAGCGACGCTTCGGTGATCGCATAGCCGAAGCCCATCGCGATCAGCGTCGGGAATACGTAACCCATCGCCGAGCCGTGCGCGGTGACCGAGCGATAGTAGAATTCCGGATTGAAGTGCCAGGCGTTCAACGGGCTGCGCACGAACATCTGCCAGGCGCCGAGCACCAGCGCGACGCCGAACACGATGAAGGCGAGCCAGAAATGCGCCGCTATCAGCCGTCTGTTAGTCAACACAGGTCAGCCTCCGCTTCGCTGCGGCTATGTCGCGGAACGCGGCCTTGTCGATCACCTTGACCTTGCCCCACATGCCCTGGTGGCCGATGCCGCAGAATTCCTGGCATGGCATCACGTGATCGCCCGGCGCCTTGAAGCGCACCGGCAGCGCCGTGACGTAGCCCGGCACCAGCATCGTGTTGATGTTGGTGCCCTCGATCAGGAATCCATGGACAACATCGGCGCTGGTGGCGCGGAAGGTGATCGGGGCCTCCGCCGGCACCACGACGCATTGCGGCGTGAAGGAATATTGCTGGCCGATGGCGCGCACGGTGACCGAGCCGTCGGCCTCCATTTCGCTGCCGAGATTGCTCTCGATGAATTCGCCGGACAGATGCAACGTCTTGGGATCGGCGGTTTCGACCCGGCCCTGCGGCATCGTCGCCTGATGAATGCCGATATAGGCCGCCATGCCGACCAGCAGGCCGACGATGACGATCGACAGCGTCGCCCAGCGCCGCTCGATCCGTGCGGCGACCGCCTCGCCGAGGCTATGGTCAGTCTCGGTCGCCATCAGGGCGCGCTCCGCGGCAGGAAGACGAGCAGATAGAACGCAAACCACAAGCCGACCACGATGGCCGTCGCAATGCCCGCGATCGCGACCGCGCCGCTCGGGCCCGCGCGCACGATGGTCTCGACGGCCTCGTCCTCCGGGACGGATGCAGGCGATTGCGGCAAAGATGAGTTGATCATGACCGCGCCCCTAGTTCAGTGTTGCTGCACGCAAATCGTTGGCCTGCCGCGCCGACACCGGCTCGCCGCGGTTGCCCCACGCCGTTCGAATGTAGGTCACGACCGCCGCAACCTCGTCGTCCGACAGCTTCTGCGCGAACGGCGGCATGCCGTGCGGCATCGGATTGCCTGATGTGCCCGGCGGATAGCCGCCATTGAGCACCATGCGGATGGGGTTGACGGCGGAAACCATCTGGATCGATTGGTTGCCGGCAAGTGGCGGATAGTCCGGCGGCATGCCCTGCCCGGTCGCGCCATGGCAGCTGGCGCATTCACGGTCATAGATCGGCTTGCCGAAGGAGAGCAGCAGGCTGCTCTCGGCCGACGGCAGCGGCGTCGACGGCTTCTCAGGCGAACCGCGCTGCGCAAGGCCCTTCAGATAGATCGCCATCGCGCGCACGTCGTCGTCGTTGAGATATTGCAGGCTGTTGTAGACGACCTCGGCCATCGGCCCGTACACGGCGCCCTTGGCGGAGACGCCCTTGCGCAGATAGTCGACGATCTCCTCGATCGTCCAATCGCCGAGGCCCGTCTCCTTGTTCGACGTCAAGGAGGGCGCGTACCAGTTCTGCATCGGGATCAGGCCGCCCTCGAAGGCCTGCGACTGCGAGCTGCCGCCAAGCGCGTTGATCGGGGTATGGCACATGCCGCAATGGCCGAGCCCTTCGACCAGATAGGCGCCCCGGTTCCACTCGGCGGACTTGCCCGGATCCGGCTTGAACTCGCCTTCCCTGAAGAACAGCGTGCGCCAGCCGAGGATCAGCGAGCGGTTGTTGAACGGGAATGTCAGCTCATGCGGCTTGTTGAGCTGCCTGACCGGCGGCACGGTGCGCAAATAGGCGTAGATCGCGTCGCTGTCCTCGCGCGTCACCTGGGTGTAGGACGCGAACGGCATCGCCGGATAGACCAGGCCGCCGTCGGGGAAGCGGCCATTGTGCATCATGTGGTAGAACTGATCCGACGTCCACGTGCCGATCCCGGTCTGCGGATCGGGCGTGATGTTCGACGTGTAGAGCGTGCCGAACGGCGTCTTCATCGGAAGGCCGCCGGCGAACGTCTTGCCTTCGCGCGCCGTGTGGCAGGCGATGCAATCGCCGGCGCGCGCAAGATACTCGCCCTTGGCGACGACCGCCGGATCGGCCGCCGTCTGCTGCGCCAGTGCGGCAACCGGCGCAAATGCGAGCATCAATCCGACCAGCAGTCCTGTGGAGGTTCGCGACATCTGCACGATCCCTTCAGTGCGGTTCGCTGCCGCATTCCAGCGGCATCGGCAGGCTGCCTCGCGGCGCAAAAGACGGATCGGCCGGCGCTGGGCGCGACGACAAATAGGCAGCCACCGCCTTGACGTCGTCCTCCGTCAGCAGGCCCGCGACGACCTGCATGCAATCGGGGGCGAGCGCGGTCCGCGTGCCGTAGCGCCAGCCGCCGAGTTGTCCGCTGATATAGGCCGCGCGCAGGCCAAGCAGGCCCGGGATGCCGGGCTCCATGCCGCCCAGTGCCTGACCATGACAGGCCGAACAGGGCGGAATGCCGTGCTGAGGATCACCGTTCTTCACGATCGCTTCGCCGCGCGCCAGGATCTCCTTGCTGTCGACCGGCGGGACCGGCGGCGGAAATGCCGGCCGGAGCGAAGCGAAATACTCGGCGATTTCCTTCAAGTAGTCGTCGGTCTGAAATTCCAGCAGGTAGTTCATCGGCGGATATTTCCGCCGCCCGTCCCTGAACGCGATCAGCTGGTTGTAGAGGTAGCCGGCCGGCTTGCCGGCAAGGCGCGGAAAATAGACGTCGCTGGTGCCCTCGCCTTCGGCGCCGTGACAGGGCGCACAGGCGAGGACGCGCGCGGCCATCGTATCGGGCGCACGCTCCGACGTTTGCGATTGCGCTGCCCCGATCGGCCATACAGCCCAGGCAAGAAACCCAAGAAGCGGTATCAGGCGATGCGCCACAGTTCACCCCCAGTGACGACGATGCGCAACGGCTTGCGCATGGCGTAACAGGAGGCCACGAAATACACGACTGCGGCGCGTTGTACTTGATTCAGATCAATGATCTATTTGCGATAGACCTGCGCCGGATCGAACAGCCGCTCGGCGTCGACAAAGGCCAGGCTGACATTGCCGCCCTCGTCCTTCACCGCGCGATAGAAGCAGGAACGCCGCCCGGTATGGCAGGCCGCGCCGATCTGCTCGACCTTGATCCACACCGCGTCCTGATCGCAATCCATCCGGATCTCGATCACGCGCTGGGTCTGGCCCGAGCTCTCGCCCTTGCGCCACAGCGCATTGCGCGAGCGGCTGAAGTACCAGCCTTCGCCGGTCGCGATCGTCTTGCGCAGGGCTTCGTCGTTCATGTGCGCGACCATCAGCACATCGCCGGTCGCGGCATCGGTCGCGACGCAGGTCACAAGACCTGTCGCGTCGAATTTGGGCTGGAAGGCCAGCCCTTCTTCGCGGTCGTGATCGTGGGTCGATGCGGACACGGCAAACCTCGCTTGGGAAAATGCGAGGTTACCGGTTCGGTCCTCGCACCAGGGACAGGAAACGCTGCTGCTCCGCCGGATTGTCGCGGAACATGCCGGTGAAGCGGCTGGTGAAGGTCGATGCACCATGCTTGGCGACGCCGCGCACCGACATGCAGGTATGCTCCGCCTCGATCAGCACGGCAACGCCGCGCGGCTTCAGCACCTCGTCGATCGCGGCCGCGACCTGCGCGGTGAGATGCTCCTGGGTCTGCAGGCGGCGGGCGAAGATGTCGGTCAGCCGCGCCAGTTTGGAGAGACCCACGACGCGCTCCACCGGCGTGTAGGCGATATGCGCCCTGCCGTAGAACGGCATCATGTGATGCTCGCACTGCGAGGTGAATTCGATATCGCGGACCAGGACGAAATCGTCGTAGCCGGCGGTCTCGCCGAAGGTGCGGTTCAGCACTTCGGCGGGGCACTGATGATAGCCCTGATAGAGCTCGTCATAGGCCTCGACGACGCGGCGCGGCGTGTCGAGCAGGCCCTCGCGGCCGGTGTTCTCGCCGATATAGGCGAGCAGCGTCTTCACGGCGTCCTCGGCCTCCGCCCGCGACGGGCGCGGCTGGTCGGCACGGACGGCCGCCGCCAGGAATTCTGAAGGGTCGAGCTCGCTGGCCTTCGCATCGGCCGGCTTGTTGGCGCGAATCGGTTTGATCAAGGCGTCCATGTCTTCTCCGTTCGACCGGCCAGGCATTTGCCTTTGGGCCGGATGTGTCACCGGGCAGACGGGGCGGATCATCGAACCGCCGGGCGCCTGAGTCCCATCTTTGTAGCACCGCCGCGGCGCAAGTGGCCCGCGGTGGAAGCATAGCCGGGCTATGTTTCGGACGATGCCGTTCATATATAGGACGGTGAGACCCAGCCGCCAAGAGCGCCCGGCGCAGCCGGAACCAGGCATCTACCTCCATGCTGAACGACATTTATAACAAGCGGATCATTGAGTTGGCCGGCAATATTCCGCGCCTCGGACGACTGGCCGAGCCGGACGCCAGTGCCACCGCTCATTCGAAATTGTGCGGTTCGACCGTCAAGGTCGACCTCAAGATGGACGGCCCCGTGGTGACGGACTTCGCGCATGACGTGAAGGCCTGTGCACTCGGCCAGGCTTCCTCCTCAATCATGGCGAGCCATGTGGTCGGGTCGACTGCGGATGAGCTGCGCGAATTGCGCGAGACCGTCCGCAAGATGCTGAAGGAAAACGGCCAGCCTCCGCAGGGCGGCAAATGGGCCGACATCGCGCTGCTCGAGCCGGTGCGCGACTACAAGGCCCGCCATGCCTCGACGCTACTGACCTTCGACGCCGTGGTCGATGCGATCGGCCAGATCGAGGCCAAGGCAAAGCAGCCGGCGTAAGCCCGACCGCCAGCCTCAACGTTACTGCGACGGCTGGACCGGCGCCGGCGCTGCGGTGCCGCCGGTCGGCACCACGGCCTCGGCGGTCTTGGTCGCCTTGGCGGCCTGCGGCAGCGCCTCACCTTCCATCGCGCTGCTCGCGAAGCGATCGGCGTTCTTCGGCTTCGCGTCGGCGACCGGGATTGCATTGTCCTGATGCGGCAGCACGTCGGCGACTGCATCGGTGGTGACGAGATTGGTCAGCCGCAATTCGGCCGCCGACAATTCGTGCAAATCTTCCCACGGCGGCACGCTAAGTGCGAGCGACAACAGCTCACCCGCGCCACCCATCTCGAAGGTGTACTTGGCAAGACGGCCGATATCGCGCTCGACGATCATCAGGTCCTGCGCGGTGTAGCTGGCGGCCTTGGCGTCATCGGCGCGGTCGCCCATCCAGATTTGATGCACCCGGATGTGCGCGGCCGGTGGAACATAGCGCGTCTTGCCTGACAACAGCAGGAACACGCACATCGACTCGCAATAGGCATCCGGCAGCACGCTGGCGCGGTCGCCCTGCGCGGCCGCATTGACGACGCTGGTGCCGACCGTTGTCAAAGCGCCGAGACCGCGGAAGCGGCGACCGAGCGCGATCGCGTCGTTGACCGAGCCGCCGCTGGAGTCGAGCACGATGGTGGCGCCGCCAAGCTGGCGGCTGCGCGCGAACTCGTCGAATTCCTTGGGGCTGTCGGCCGTGATGATCCCGACCGCCGACACCCAGCCGCGGCAATTCGGCTGGCATGCGATCCAGCTGAACTTCATCGGCAGCTTGCGTTCTTCGAGGGTCGAGCTGGTCTGCGTGGAGTTACCCGCCCATGCGGCGGTGCCGGAAACCGCGAAGCAAAGGGCAACGGCGCCGGCGAGCACCCAACTGCGCAATGAAAGCGAGTTCGCGAGCCTCAATTTGGTTCCTTCCCCCAAGCCCTTGGTGATGCGAGCGGTGGCAATGGCCCCATGGAAATGCGCCACGAATCTGTCATCGGCGCGTAATGGGAACGGTAGCGTTGCCGACCTGGACCGTCCATAGAGCCCTTGCTGCAGCGCCACCGGTGCTGTGCAATAGTGGCCAACTGTGGCGTAAATATCTGCAATTGAACAGTTCCTTGGCTTGGAACCCCCGCAAGATTACGTACATACTTGCGTATGCCACCGACCGATCATTCAACGACACACCATCCGCGATGCATGGACTGTGCCACCACTATGCGCCGCATGCCGCGCAACCTTGGCCGCGCCCTGATCTGGATCTACCGGCACACGCTGTCGCCGCTGGTCGGCTACAACTGCAGGCACCTGCCGACCTGCTCGGTCTATGGCGATGAAGCGATCGAGCGCTTCGGACTCTGGGCCGGCGGGTGGATGACGCTGGCAAGGTTGCTGCGCTGCCAGCCCTGGGGAACCTCCGGCATCGATAATGTCCCGCAGACGAGGCCGCCCGGGGCACACTGGTATTTGCCCTGGCGCTATGGCCGCTGGCGCGGCGTCAACGACGCTTGATCTGTTGCGGCACTCCCAAACGCGGCGCGCATAGCTGTTCCGGCGGAACTGTGGCGATACTTGGCGCATTGTTTCATCGCCCGCATGGGATCCCCTCGGGGAGGAAACAACAATGCGCTGGAAACTCAGCCAAAACGGGCACGATCCCCGGCAGATCGATTTGCTGGCCGTGCTTGCCCTGCTGGTCGTGATCATTGCCGCCTACGGCTACTTCACCCACAATCCGAACAAGCCGAGCACGACGGCGTTCATCGTGCCGAGCCAGAGCGTGAAGTGGTGACGCGCAACGCGAACAGCCACAGCGCCGAGCCCCGGACCATGCGCTGACCTCACCCCATGTGGTGTTGACGACCGGGCGATCTGTGCCGCGCGGCATTGTCTGCATCCCGCGTGCACCATAGGCTGCAACCATTGGGACAGATATTTTTCTCGGGGGTGGGCATTGCAGGAAGGCTTGTACAAGCTCGAATTTCACACCGTTCATGGCACCGGCACCGGTGTGCTCTACGCGACGTGCGGCAAGCTGCGCGGCGGCAACTCGGCCTTTGCCTTCGTCGGCAATTACACCAATCGCGGTGACGGCATTCACGTCAAGGTCTCGACCCAGCGGCACAATCCCGATCCCGCGTTCCGGCCGCTGTTCGGGACCGACATGATCACGTTGATGCTGAAGGGCACCGCGAACGGCGACATGGTCGATTTCGAGGGCGAGGCGCTGCAGCTGCCGGGCGTGAGCTTCAAGGCGTTCCTGACCCGGATCGCCGATTAACTCACTCAGCGGCGACAGCGCGCGCCGTCTGTCGCGGCCGAGTCATGACCACGACCGCGAGGGCCGCCGCGACGAAGGCCATGGCCACATAGCCCGCGCTGTAGAGCCATTCGCGCGCGAACAGCAACCCGCCGATCGCGGAGCCGATGGCCTGGCCGATGTAGAGCACCGAGGTGTTGAGCGAGACCGACGCCGACGCAAGCGTCGGAGCCGCACCGACCAGGCGCACCTGCTGCATCGAATTGGTCGACGCAAAGCCGAGGCCCCACACCGCAACCGAGGCGGCCATCAGTGCGTAGGCGCCGGCGCTCAGTGCCCAGCCAGTAACGCCTGCGAGCAGCAGCACGGTGAACAGCACCGACGTCTTCCAGGCGCCCCAAGAGTCCACGATGCGGGTCGCGATCGCAATGCCGACGAAGCCGAAGAGGCCGTACAGCGCGAATACGATCCCGACAGCGTCCGCGTTGGCGCCGGTCAATTTGCCGAGCAAGGGCCCCATGAAGGTGAACACCACGAACTGGCCGGACATCTGCAACGTCGTGATCGACAGCAGCAGGATGACGGTCGGATTGCGGCCGAGATCGGCCCAGGTCCTCAAGTCGACCGGCGCGCCATGCAACCCGCCGGGCAACCGCCACCACAGCAGCAGGCAGCTCACGAGCCCGGTCAGCGCGATCGCGCCATAGGTCACGCGAAAACCGTAACGGCTTGCGATGAAGGTGATCAACGGCAGCCCGATCGCAGCGGCGAGCGACCAGCCGAGGAAGATATAGGCGATCGTGCTGCCGCGCTTCTCCACCGGCACGATCAGCGCCGCGGTGCCGGCCGCCTGTGGCGTGTAGAGGACACCGACCGCGAGCATGACCAGGCGGATGATCAAGAGACTGTCGTAGTCCGGCGCGAAGGCCGATGCCGCGTTGGTCAGCGTCAGCACCAGGAGCGTCGCCGTCAGCAGCGCCCGCCGCTCGAACCGGCTGGTCAGCCACGCCGTCACCGGCGAGCCCACACACAGCACGATCGCGCCGAAGGTGATCAGGAGACCCGCGGCGTGGATCGTGACGCCGAGCCCGTTGGACAGCTCCGACAGCATGCCGGCCGGCGCCAGCACCGAGCAGCCGGTGACGATATTGCCGAGCATCAATGCGGTGGGAGCGAAGCGTTTCACGCCGCGTTGATAGCAGACCCCGAAATCAATGCAACTGCATCTAAATGCATAGCACGTGATCGATGGCACGTGATCGAATGGCGCCTGTTGCGCTCACGGCGACGGCGATGCGGCCGGCACCGCGTTGACGCTCGGCGATACCGCGGCCGGCAGCGGGCTCGCAGGCTTCGGGCCGACGCTTGTTGCCGGGCACGACGCCAGCAGCTGCGCCCAGCCCTGCTCCAGCCCGGTCGTGTCGATATCGAATGTCGCGAAGTCAGGCTTGATATCGGACTTGAGATTGGACTTGGGATCTCCCTTGGGATCGGCCTTGCCGTCCGACGACGGCGTGCTTTCGCCGATCTGCAGATGCGGGACCGCCAGCATGGCCTTGACGATGTCCGACCCCACCGGGTCGCTCCAGACCTCGTATTTGCCGAACCGCGCCGGCAACCTGCCGAATGCGATCGCCTTGGTGGCGCCGGCCATCATCACCGCCGTGCTTCTGCCGGCGGCACCCTCGTCGAACTCGCGCACGAACATCAGCCGCCCGCGATCCTTGTTCTCGCAGAACAGCCGCCACTCCATCATGCGGAACGAGCTGCCGTCGCCTTTTCTCTGCTGCGCGATCTTGCGGACATAGGGCCGGGTTTCCTTCTCCACCATCCACAGCGTTTCCGGCAGCGGCCGCGTATCGATTCCAAATCGATAGAGTTCCGGCCGCGTCAGCACGTGCAGGTTCTCGAACTTCACGGTCCGGATCAGCTCGCTGAGCTCATGGCTGATTCCCATCGCCGCGAGGAACAGATTGCGATCGCGATCGGCACTGACCATCTCGCGCCGCCTGAAATCGGCGACGACCTGCGGCGGCGGATGCCCGTGGACCACGAACATCAGCTTGGAATTATGGACCGCAAGCACCGAGTCGGGCGCGACTTCACGGTCGGTCGCGCCCAGGAACAGATAGGCGCAGGCCGACACGCACATCGCGTTGCGCGTGGTGAGTTCGGCCTCGACCTCTCCCTTCGCAGCCTTGACCTTCAGGCAGGCAGCGTCGATCTGCGTGCCCGCGGAACATGCGCCCACGGTGGTGCGGCCGACGCGGGCAATCGTCTTGTGCGCGCGCAGAAACCGCGCGATCGCGTAGGACTGCTCGACATTTCCGCCCGGCGAATGGAGGTAGATGGGGAGCTGCCTGTCCTTGATGGGAAAAAGGAAGGTGCGAATCCGCTGCGCGGCTTCCCGATCGATCTCGCCTTCGATCGCGATCCAGCGATCGCAACCGGCGCCGCAGGCATTCGCCGGTCCCTTGGCGAGGTAGATGGTCAGCTTCTTCGCAAACCCGGCCTTCTCGACCGGTGCTTCTTCCGCCCGCAAGATGCCCGGGAGCAGAAGCAACGCCACGAAAAACAGGAGACGGGAAAACATGAACCTTGCGGATCGCACGATGGCGGGAAAGTGGACATTCGACGTTAAACGATGATCGGCAACGTCGCAACGCTTGGTGCTGCCAGGTGCAGCCGGGCTTCTCTCGAATCGGTGCGGCCGGAGGCCCAATTTCTTGATATTGCCGGATTGCAGGCGTCAAATCCCCTGCTATACCGCTGCTTTCCGCTTACCTGCGCTCGTTCGCAGGAGTGAGCTACAGGAGCCTTCAATGTCCGACACGCCGCCCAAATCCGAGTCCGGATTCCAGTACAGCCTCTCTAACCTCAAACCCGCAGAACCCGTGAACAAGATCGCCCTCACCTTCCCTGATGGAGCGAGGCGCGATTTCCCGAGAGGGACCACCGGCCTCGACATCGCCAAAGGCATTTCGCCCTCGCTCGCCAAGCGCACCGTCGCGATGGCGCTCGACGGCACGCTCGCCGATCTCAACGATCCGATTGAAGCCGACGCCAGGATCGAGTTGATCAACCGTGAAGACCCGCGCGCGCTGGAGCTGATCCGGCACGATGCCGCGCACGTGCTCGCCGAAGCCGTGCAGTCGCTGTGGCCGGGCACCCAGGTCACGATCGGCCCGGTGATCGAGAACGGCTTCTATTACGACTTCTTCCGCAACGAGCCGTTCACCCCGGAAGATTTTGCCGCCATCGAGAAGCGGATGCGCGAGATCGTCGCGCGCGACAAGCCGTTCACCAAGGAAGTCTGGGATCGCGAGAAGACCAAGCAGGTGTTCCGCGACAAGGGCGAGGCCTTCAAGGTCGAGCTGGTCGACGCGATTCCCGGCAACGAGCCGATCAAGATCTATTTCCAGGGCGACTGGTTCGATCTCTGCCGCGGCCCGCACATGACGTCGACCGGCAAGATCGGCAACGCCTTCAAGCTGATGAAGGTGGCCGGCGCCTATTGGCGCGGCGATTCCAACAATCCGATGCTGACCCGCATCTACGGCACCGCATTCGCCAAGCAGGAGGATCTCGACGCTTACCTCAAGCAGATCGAGGAAGCAGAGAAGCGCGACCATCGCAAGCTCGGCCGCGAGCTCGACCTGTTCCACTTCCAGGAGGAAGGCCCCGGCGTGGTGTTCTGGCACCCGAAGGGCTGGACCATCTTCCAGCAGCTGATCGCCTATATGCGGCGCCGGCTGCTCGGCGATTACAGTGAGGTCAATGCGCCGCAGATCCTCGACAAGGCGCTGTGGGAGACCTCGGGCCACTGGGACTGGTACCGCGAGAACATGTTCGCAGCGCAGTCCGCCGGCGACGAGGCCGAGGACAAGCGCTGGTTCGCGCTGAAGCCGATGAACTGCCCGGGCCACGTGCAGATCTTCAAGCACGGGCTGAAGAGCTACCGCGACCTGCCGCTGCGGCTCGCCGAGTTCGGCGTCGTGCATCGCTACGAGCCGTCGGGCGCGATGCACGGCCTGATGCGGGTGCGCGGCTTCACCCAGGACGACGCCCATGTGTTCTGCACCGAACAGCAGCTCGCCGATGAGTGTCTCAAGATCAACGAGCTGATCCTGTCGACCTACGCCGATTTCGGCTTCGACGGCGAGCTCACGGTCAAGCTCTCGACGCGGCCCGAAAAGCGGGTCGGCACCGACGAGATGTGGGATCACGCCGAGCGCGTGATGGCGACCGTGCTGTCGGAGATCAAGGCCAACGGCAGCAACCGGATCCGCACCGAGATCAACCCGGGCGAAGGCGCGTTCTACGGGCCGAAGTTCGAATACGTGCTGCGCGACGCCATCGGCCGCGACTGGCAGTGCGGCACGACCCAGGTCGACTTCAACCTGCCGGAACGGTTCGGCGCGTTCTACATCGATCACGACGGCTCGAAGAAGGCGCCGGTGATGGTGCACCGTGCGATCTGCGGCTCGATGGAGCGCTTCATCGGCATCCTGATCGAGCACTATGCCGGCAACTTCCCGCTGTGGCTGGCGCCGACCCAGCTCGTGGTCACGACCATCACCTCCGAGGGCGACGAGTACGCCAAGGTGGTGGCGGCCGCGGCGCGCCGCGCCGGCCTCCGCGTCGAGATCGACCTCCGCAACGAGAAGATCAACTACAAGGTCCGCGAGCACTCGCTGGCCAAGATCCCGGCCCTGCTCGTCGTCGGCAAGAAGGAAGCCGAGACGCATTCGGTCTCGGTCCGCCGCCTCGGCAGCGAGCGGCAGACCGTGATGCCGACCGATGAGGCGATCGCCGCGCTGGTGGATGAAGCGACGCCACCGGACGTGAAACGGGCGCGATCCGTCGCCTGATCTTCACAATCGGTCTAAACTGGCTTTCGTCGGCCTGGTCGTGCCCCCATCTTGGGGGCACGACTCCACTTGAAGGACATTTCCGTGCCCGATGCCATTGAACTCCTGAAGACACGCCGCTCGATGAAACCGCGCGAGATGACCGGCCCGGGCCCGTCCGCGGCCGAGCTCGAGACCATCCTGACCATCGGCGCGCGCGTGCCCGACCACGGCAAGCTGGCGCCCTGGCGCTTCATCGTGTTCGAGGGTGAGGCTCGCGCCCGCGCCGGCGACGTGATCGCGAAGGTGTTTGCCCGCAAGAACCCCGGCGCACCCGCCACCGACATCGAGGTCGAGAAGAAGCGCCTGACCGATGCGCCGCTGGTGATCGGCGTGGTCTCCTTCACCAGGCCGCACCCGAAGGTGCCGCCGTGGGAGCAGGAATTGTCGGCCGGCGCCAGCGCCATGAACATCGTCACTGCCGCGAGCGCGCTCGGCTATGGCGCCTGCTGGCTGACCGGCTGGTTCGCCTTCGACCGCGACGTGCTCGACGGCCTCGGCCTGAAGCCGGACGAGAAGCTCGCAGGGCTGATTCATATCGGCACGCCGACCAAGCCGAGCGAGGACCGCCCGCGCCCGGCGCTGTCGGATATCGTGACGCGGTTCTGAAGCCGTAGATCTGTCATTGCCGGGCTTGACCCGGCAATCCATCTACCGAAAGACTCTTCTGAAGCTATGTAGCCCGCATGAGCGCAGCGATATGCGGGACCCTCGCCCCGGGTGTCGCTCCGCTCACCCGGGCTACGAGTTCCGTCGTCAGGCATGACGAGTTGAACGAGGCTACGCCGCCTTCGACGCGCGCTCCGCAAAGCCGCTCATCAACGCCGCGATCTCGTGCCCGGGCCTCGCCGCGCTGAACAGGAAGCCCTGCACCTCGTTGCAGCCTTCGGCGCGCAGCCAGTCGAGCTGGTCGGTTGTCTCGACCCCCTCCGCGGTCGTGGTGATCTTGAGACTGCGGCCGAGGCCGGAGATCGCGCGCACGATCGCGAGGCAGTCGGAGCGCCGCGCGAGGTCCTTCACGAAGGAGCGGTCGATCTTGATCTTGTCGAACGGGAAGCTGCGCAAATAGCTCAGGCTGGAATAGCCGGTGCCGAAATCGTCCATCGAGATGCTGACGCCGAGCTCGCGCAGCTGATGCAGGATCGCGAGATTGGCCTCGGTCTCCGCCAGGAACACCGACTCGGTGATCTCGAGCTCGAGCCGCCGCGCCGACAGGCCGGAATGCGCCAGCGCCGAAATCACGGCCTGGACCAGATTGCGGCTGCGGAACTGCACCGGCGACAGATTGACCGCGACCTTCACGTCGGCGGGCCACTTCATCGCCTCGGCGCAGGCCTCGCGCAGCACCCATTCGCCGAGCGCGACGATCAGGCCGATGTCTTCCGCAACCGGGATGAACTCCGCAGGCGAGATCATGCCCTTCTGCGGGTGCTGCCACCGCAGCAGCGACTCGAAGCCACTGATGCGGTCGGCGGCGATGTCGACCAGCGGCTGGTAGTGCAGCTCGAATTCGCCGTTGCTGAAAGCCGCGCGCAGATCGCGCTCCATGTCGCGGCGCTTCTGCGCCTGCTGATCCATCTCCGGCTCGAAGAAATGATGCACGCCGCCGCCGTCGGACTTGGCGCGATACAACGCCATGTCGGCATTGCGCATCAGGTCCTCCGACGTCGTGCCGTCGCCCGGCGACAGCGCGATCCCGACGCTGGCGCCGACCACGACCTCGAGCCCGTCGATCTTGTAGGGCGCGCTCAGGGCATCGATCAGCCGTTCGGCGAAAGCGCTCGCTTCGTTCGGCGAGACATCCGCGGCAAGCACGATCGCGAACTCGTCGCCGCCGAGACGGGCCGCCACGTTGTCGTCGCGGACCACCTCGCGCAGCCGCTCCGCCACCAGCTTGAGCAGCCGGTCGCCCATCGGATGCCCGAAGGAGTCGTTGACGTTCTTGAACAGGTCGAGATCGATGCACATCACCGCGACGCGCCGATTGCCGGACCGGCTGCGCTCCAGCGCCTCGCGCAGGCGCTCCTGGTAGAAGTCGCGGTTCGGCAGGTTGGTCAGACCGTCATGGTGCGCCATGTGCGCGATCCGCGCTTCGGCAGCACGGCGTTCCGTGATGTCGACCACCGCGACCAGATAGCCGTCGCGGCCCTCGAACGCCACCCTGCGTCCGAAGGTCAGCACATGGATCTCGGTGCCATCAGCCTTGATGTGCCGCCAGTCGCGGCTCGATTGATAGACGTCGCCGACCTCGCGCAAGGCGGCGCTGTGCATGGCCCACTCATCCTCCGGCCAGATCTCGCGGAGCGTCATGCCGAGAAATCTCTCCCGGCTGTATCCATAGTGCTGAACGGCGGCGTCATTGACGCTGAGGAACTCCATCGTGCCGGCGTCGAATACCCACATCGGCATCGGGTTGTTCTCGAACAGCAGGCGGAACGACTGCTCGCGCTGCTTCAGCGCGGTGACGTCGGAGACGGTCAGCGACAGCATGTCGCCGAATGCCGTGACGCCGAGTCGCAGGCAGCGATCGCCGCTGTCGATCTCGAACTGGCCGCCAGGACCGTTGCCGACGAATCCGCTTCCCACGAATCCGCGCAGGCGGTTCATCACCGCCGGCGCTGCCAGCGGATTGCCGCCGGCGCTGAGCCGACGCCACAGCAATTCGGTCGCGGGCTGCATCAGGAGCCTTGCGGCGCCCTGGTTGAGATGCACGATCTGGAAGTCGGCCGCCTCGCCCCGCGCGTCGCGGATCGCAGCGAGCGACAGCACGCCCTCGTCGGTGGCCGAGAAAATCGTATCGAGAAGATTGTACTGCGCATTGCGCTCGTTGACATAGACGCCGACCAGGATGCCGCCCCAGCGCGACCGCGTCGGCAGCGCCAGCACGTCGAAGGTCCGCACCAGACCGTCGCGCACGCAATGCGCCGACGCGAGATAGGGCCGGCAGTTCTCGCGCGCATTCGAAGCAGCTTCGGTCAATGCCGTCGCGCAGTCCGGCGGCAGCGCGCTGAGTGGAATGTCCCAACGCTCGTCGTTCAGCCAGGTCTGGACGTAGCGGCCGGTGTGCGAGACGCTGAGCACGCCGTCGACGTTCCGCAGCAGCACGATGTGATCGGCGAGCCGGCCAAGGCTGCCGAGCATCACGTCTTCATAATGCGGCAGCTTTTCGCCGGGACGGACTGCCGCCTGCCACTTGCGTTGCAGAACCGGAACGTCGGCGAACATCTCGGAATTGAACTTGGCCGAAGTCGTTGCTGATTTCTTGTTGGCCATGATCATGGCACGCCCCGTTCACGCAAACGCCGGAGCATGATCCGGAAAGTGCGACACAGCTTTCCGAAGGGATCATGCTCAAGCAAAAAGCCAAGGCGCGATGACGACACAAGGTGAACTCAGCGCGCTTTAGTCCCCGTGGCATCCAAGTCATGCCGCGGCTTAACGCCATGTAAAAATAGCGAGCCCGTGCGTCGCCGCCAGCGATTATGACAGCTCAAATTGGCGCGATGGTTAGTTCACGTTAGAGACTATGACAGCTGCATGAATGCAGCGCGGCCGGGCGTCAGCGCGCCACGACCTCGACTTCGCCATCGACGCCGTTGACGACGTTGAAGGGACGCTCGAACACCTTGCCCTCGTTCTTGGCGATCGCACGATACTCGCCTTCGGAGAGCACGACGCGCGGGAAGGCGCCGATCGATTCCTTGATCACGTCGCCGCCCGGCGTGATCACCGACCAGGCGGTGTTGGCGAGCGCTTCGCCGCCCTTCTCGCTGACCAGCTTGAGGGTGATGACGGCCGCACGATGCGTGACGGTGACGTCAGTCAGCTTGCCCGCTCCGACGCGAATATCGGAGCGCACCACCGAGTTGGCATCACCATAGTTGGAGACGATGTAGTAAGTGCCCTCCGGCAGCAGCGCGACGTCGCCGGCGGACACGTTGGGCACCAGCGGGCCGCGGTCCGAGCCGTCGAACTGGCTGCCCTTGTAGATCGCAAACGAAATCTGGTTGGCCGGGATCTTGCTGGAGCCGACCCGGCCTTCGATCCGCAGGCCCCCGGCCGGCAGCACGAAGGACTCGCGGTCGGTCTCCGACTTCAGGCTGACGGCGCGGACCGCGCTGACGAGGCCGAGCGCGACATGGACGACATAGTTGCCGGGCGGCAGCACGACGTTGGGCGTCGCGCCGCGCTCCTCGCGGATCAGCTTGTAGGTGCCGTTATCGTCCGGCTTGTCGGCGAACACCCGCCACACCAGCCCGGCATTGATCACCGGCAGGTCCTTGCCGTATCGCGCCGTCAGCGACAGCACCGCCTGCCCGGCGGTCGGCGAGCCGGCCGGCGGCGTCACCGGAGGCACGGTCGCAATCGACGGCTGGACGATGGTCGGTTGGGTCAACGGACCCGGCAGAACGGGCCCCGAACCGGGCCCGGACGGCGGCGCCAGGTTCAGCGCCGGGCCGGACGGTACATCCGGAACCGAGGCAGGCGGGATCGGCGGCGGCCGGTCGCTGAAGAACTGCGCCGACACGGAACCAGGGATCAGGGCCAGCAAAAATGCCGCAAGCGTCAATAGCGGAAGGAGCCGCATGCCCCGCCCGCATCCGCCGATGCCGTTGCCCCTCGAAGTCATCACCATGCTTTTCAACGAAAACGCGGCAAATTCAAGCCTTCGTCCAATGCTTTGTCACAGTCCCGGGGGCGCCGTCCCGGTTTGGAACCGCTCGATCAAGCGGATGTTAGTCCTATCGTCGCGGTCAAGTCACATTCCCTGCCTACCGCGGTCCACCCGAGGCATGAATCATGCCTGTGGGGACTAACCATGAAACCGGACGACGCTGGCGCAGCGATGCCGCGCGGCCTAGTCTGGCGCTGGCAGGAGATTTGCCGTGTTGGATAGCTGGATGGGCCGCGGCCAAAAGAGCTCCGACGGCCCCGACAAGGTCGGACTGGGAACGGTTCGCCGGCCGGTGATCGGGCTTGCGCTCGGCGGCGGCGCCGCGCGCGGCTTTGCTCATATCGGCATCATCAAGACCCTGCTCGCCCACGGCATCGTCCCCAACGTGGTGGTCGGCACCTCGATCGGCTCCGTGGTCGGCGGTGCCTATGCGGCCGGCCATATCGACAAGCTGGAGCAGTGGGCCCGCAGCCTGCAGCCGCGCAGCGTGCTCGGCTACCTCGACATCCGCCTCAACGGCTCCGGCCTGATCGGCGGCGCAAAGCTGGCCGCCGAGATCGAGGCCGCGCTGGGCCAGGTCATGATCGAGGACCTCACGGTCAAGTTCGCCAGCGTTGCAACCGAAGTCCGCACCGGGCACGAGATCTGGCTGACCCAGGGCCGCGTGGTCGACGCGATGCGCGCCTCCTACGCCCTGCCCGGCATCTTCGCGCCGGTGCTGATCGGCGACCGTTGGCTGGTCGACGGCGCGCTGGTCAATCCGGTGCCGGTTTCGGCCGCCCGCGCCCTCGGCGCCGAGATCGTCATTGCGGCGAACCTCTCCAGCGACGTGTTCGCGCACTCGACCACGATCTACAATCACGGACCGTCCGCCGCGCCCGAGGTGACGGTCGCGGTGACTGCCGAGGCAGAAACTGAGCCAGAGCCGCCGAAGCGGCGGTTCGGCCGCTTCTTCTCCGCCGAACGGACCGTGAAGCGGGAGTTTTTCGGCAGCGCCAGCCGACCCGGGATCTCGAGCGTCATGGTCGACGCCTTCAACATCATGCAGGACCGCATCACCCGTGCGCGCCTCGCCGGGGATCCGCCCGACATGCTGATCTCGCCGCGCGTCGGCCAGATCGGCTGGTTCGACTTCCACCGCGCCGACGACCTGATCGCACACGGCATCCGCGCGGCCGAACGCGCCATCGGCGCGATCGAGGAAGCGATCGATATCCTGGTGCCGCCGTCGAACGGCGCGGGCACCACCGGGAAGTAGCCCTTAGGCGGTCTTGCTCAGGCGGTCTTGATGTAGTCGCGCAGCGCTTCCTGCTCGTGCTCGTATTCCTGCACGCGGCGCTTGACGACGTCGCCGATCGAGATCAGCCCGACCACCTTGCCGTCCTCGACGACAGGGAGATGGCGGAACTTGCCGGTGGTCATCATCTCCATCAGGCCGCTGACGGTATCGGACTCGCGGCAACTCACGACCTTCTTGGTCATCACCGCGCTCACCGGTTCGTCCAGCACACCCGCGCCGCGCTCTGAGAGCACGCGCACGATGTCGCGCTCCGACAGGATGCCTTCCATCCGGCCCTGCTCGATCACCAGCACGGCGCCGATTTTGCGCTCGCCGAGCAGCTTGACCGCGGCCGAGAGCTTCGCGCCTGGCGCGACGCTCATGACCTGATGGCCCTTTGCATCGAGAATGGAACGTACCGTCATTGTCGTCTCCCTGAATCCGTTCGCTCCCTGCATCAGCGGGGTCGAGCCTGTTCGCCAGAGTCTTCAATCAACAGTTCCGCGCCGAATTCGGTTCCGGGGGCGCGGTCGGTAGCTGGGCTCGATGTGTCGGCCCGCTTTGTTCTGTGTCGCAAAGATGATGATGGAATTCGAACCGAGCCGCAAGCGGCGATCAGACGCGGCCGGACTGGTCCACCGACGACGCATCCGCAGCATCATCTCGCGCGCGCGGAATCGGATCGAACAGCGAGAACAGCAACAGCCCGGCGAGGAAGCCGCCGATATGCGCCTGCCAGGCGACGCTCGCCTCCTCACCGCCGAGCGACAACGAGGTGGCGCCGAACAGAATATTGACGCCGAACCAGATCGCCAGGAACGCGAGCACCCGCCCGTTGCGCAGCGCCCGCCACAGCGACAGCGCGGGCACCTTGGCGGCCGCGTCGGCATCGCCGCGGCTGAACGACAGGAAGCTGCCCTTCACAAAGGCGAAGCGCATCGCCGCCGCCATCGTCCCCGACACCGAGGCCGACGCGCCGATCATCGGCGCAATGGCGTGCTCATGGGTCAACAGATGCGCGAGCGCGCCTGCGGCCGCCGTCACCGCCATAAAGACAAAGAAGCGCACCGCGCCGAAGCGCCGCGCCAGCGCGCTGCCGAACGGCAGCAGCCACAGCACATTGAAGCCGATATGGGTGAGGTTGGCGTGCAGCAGCGAATAGGTGACAAAGGTCCAGACCTTGGCGCCGTCTCCGCCCGGGAAGGTGATGTCGAGCAGCGTCGAATCGTAGCGCTTCGGGATGAAGCCGAAGACGTCGATGGTCCAGTTTTCCATCTCGGGCGGCAGCAGCACCCGCAGATGGATCACCGCGATCAGGAGGATGTAGGCGGTGAGCGCCGGCGGCAAGGTCAGGATCGGCTCGCGCGGCGCCTCCGGCGGCGGCTCGAGCGGGGATTCGGGATGGGAGTCCAAGGGGTCGGCGACCTCGCACGCGGCTGTGCATCCCAGATAGGCGGCTTTCATACCGCTGTGCAAGTGCACAATCCCGAAATCGGACATCTCTCGTGTCCCGGACGCGTCGCAGTGCGCGCTCGCGTGAACACTCCCTCAAACGATGGCGTCGTGTATGGAAGATCAAGTTGATTGAAGGGCTCAATCCGGATTGGCGGAATCTGTCTGATCGGGTCAATTCTTGAGCGGGGTCTGGCATAGGTCCCGGCTCTGCAGCGCAGCGCTTTGCGCTGCACTGCGTCCGGGACACGATATCTTGGCAAAAAGATAAAGGGAGGGCGCTGAGAACGCCCTCCCTGATCAGCTGGTCTTCTCGTGCCCCAGAGGGATCGGGAGAACATCCCCACCCCTCCCCGCACGGTGACCAAACTGTTTGACGCCACCTGTGTACCAACCACGCCGGCGCTTGGGGCAGCCGGCGAACGGGAACGCGCGGACCCTACGCGGAGGTTCCGCGGCCGCCAAGGACATAGTTAAATTTACGTTAACAACACAAAGCTGCCGATAAGCCGCCCAAACCGCGGCCACGGCATGGACGCTGCACAGCCTTCCCTGCACAACAGAGAAGGGAAGGCGCCTGAGCAAAACCGGGACAGATGTGTCCCGCCGAGCCAGGTGCCGGGCAAGGTTCTTAGATGAAACACAGCTCCAGCCGCGAATTCTTCGCCTATTGGAATGCGAAGCGCGGCACTGCGCGTGCACCCGACCGGAGTGAGTTTGAGCCGTCCGCGGTGCGCGAGCTGCTGTCCGACATCTTCGTGCTGTCCTATGACGGCGAGACCCGCTTTCCGTTCCGCGTCGCCGGCACCCGCACCTCCGCCCTGCTCGGCTGCGACCTCAAGAACCGCAGCTTTTCCGCCCTTTTCACCGGCGAGAGCCGCGGCGAGATCGAGGACATCATCACCTGTGTCGTCGAAGAGACCCTGCCGGCCATCGCCGGCATCACCGCCACGACCGAGACCGGGTCCAAGGCGCACCTTGAATTGCTGCTGCTGCCCTTCACCGCCCGCGTCCATATGCCGGCGAGCCTGACTGGCCTGCTCGCCCCGTTCGAGGACGACGTCACCCGGCTGCACGACCTCGTCCTGACCTCGTGGCGCTACCTGCATCCCCAGGAGCGGCTGGTGCCGCGGACCCTGCGCAAGCTCGCCATCGCGCGCGGCCTCATGGTCTACGAAGGGCTGCGCTAACCCCTGACGCCTGCCCTCCTTCGGCGGCGAGACCGGCCACGCCGGTCGCTTGCACCGCGGGCCGCGGAACTCTATTAGCTGGTTCGCTGCCATGGCGGGGGTGATCCGCTTATTGCAGCTGCGGGCGGGCTGGGCATGTTTCGCAATTCGATCAGGCAGAAGATCGTCGGCATCGCCGCGGGACTCATCGTCCTCGCGGTGGTCACCTCGCTGCTGTCGATGGTGATGGCGGGCCAGGTCGGCCACCTCCTGGATGAGCTCACCAACCGCTACATCCCCGCCTATGGCCATCTCGCCCGCGTCAACATCCGCTCGCTGGAGCGGTCGTTGGCGATGCGCCGGATGATGATGGCGAAGATGCAGGCGCCGGGGGAAGCCAGCGGCTACGACGCGGCGCGCAAGACGTTCGACGAGATCGAGCCGACGATCAAGCGCGAGGCCGATGCGGCGCGCGCGCTGATCGATTCGATCATCGCCGATCCCTCGACCCCGTCGGACAACGCTGCCCTCGGGCGCCTCGATGACCGCATCGACAATGCCGTCAACGATCTCTTGATGCGCCTGAACGCCGAGAACAAGACGCTGCTCGACCAGCTCGACGCTCAGGACTTCGCGGCCGCGAAAGCGACCACGCTCCGCGCCGACGTGCTGCGCGACGACTTCACCAACAAGATCGAAGGCATTCGCACCGACATGCTGGCGCAGGTCGCTTCGGCCGCCGCGAAGGTGATGAATGCGCAGCAGCGGGCGATCATCATCTCCGGTGTCGTGACCGCGATTGCCGCGATCCTCGGCTTCGTGTTCGCGATGCTGGTCGGCAGCGGCATCACGCGCCCGGTGATGCAGCTGCTGGAGGGCACCCGCGAGGTCGAGGCGGGGCGCCTCGACGGCGCCATCACGATCACGACCCAGGACGAGATCGGCCAGCTCTCCGCCGCCTTCAACCGCATGATCGAGACGCTGCGCCACAACCAGCGCATCCGCGAGACGTTCGGCCGCTACATCAATCCGCGGATCGCAGAAGGCCTGCTCGAGCAGCCGGCGATCGCCGCCACCGAGGGACAGCGCCGCGTCATGACGGTGATGTTCTGCGACATGAAGGGCTTTACCCGCCTGAGCGAAGGCGTGACGCCGAGCGGCCTCGTCAAGATCATGAACCTCTATCTGTCGACGATGTCGGCGCCGGTCCATGCGCATCGCGGCATCATCGACAAATATATCGGCGACGCCATCATGGCCTATTGGGGCGCGCCCTTCGTCGAGGAAACCGAGCAGACCCATCTGGCCGCGCTTGCCGCCATCGACATGATCGGCCAGGTCAACCAGCTGCGCAAGGATCTGCCCGAGCTGCTCGGCGTGCGCGCGATCCCGGCCGATTGCGACATCCGCATCGGCATCGCCACCGGTGAAGTGCTGGTCGGCAGCATCGGCTCCGAATTCATGATGAGCTACACCGTGCTCGGCGACACCGTGAACCTCGCCTCGCGGCTGGAAGGCGCCAACAAGTTCTACGGCAGCCGCAGCCTGATCTCGGAAGCCACCGCGAGCGCCTGCGCCGCGACCATCGAGCTGCGCGAGATCGACCGCCTCGTCGCCGTCGGCCAGACCCAGCCGGTCGCCGTGTTCGAGATCCTCGGCAAGAAGGACGAGCTGACGCCGGCGCAGACCGAGTTGCGGCAGCACTACGCGGATGGTCTCGACGCCTATCGCGACCGCCGCTGGGACGACGCCGAGCAAGCTTTCACTGCGGCACTGGTTGCGGCGCCGGGCGACGGACCGTCGATCACTATGAAGGCACGCGTCGCAGCGTTCAGGCAAAATCCGCCGGCGGCGGACTGGGACGGCGCCTGGCACCTGGAGCAGAAGTAGCGGCACTTGCGGCCCGCATGAGCCAACGGCTCGCGCGAAATGCGCGCCCGATGACGGGCTCCGCGATATGCGGAACGAAAGATCCCGGATATCGCTTCGCTCATCTGGGCTACACGCATTGACGCTGACCTGCCCTTCACTGCCCTTGTGCGACCGGCGCGATTCTAACACCGATGTTAGTTTCGGCGCCGTCGTTCGATGGCGCGAACAAACAGCACGCGCGTGCACGCGCGACGTTCGGAAGCGACAGTGCGATTGCCGCATCGGCAAACAATTTTTCAGAACGAACGGAATGTCTCCCGCGATCGGGAGTTAGTCCTTCAGGTCAACGACTGCCACATCAAATCGGGAGATGCGCATGATCAAGTCACCGATGAAGCTCGCAATGCTTACGGCATTTCTGACAGCGCCGATCATCCTGTTCCCACCGCACACCGCCCTCGCCGCCGGTGGAGGTGGTGGTGGCGGCGGAGGAGGAGCAGGCGGCGGAGACTTCTACGGGTCGAGCTACAGCACGCCTGCGCCGGCCTATCCCCAGCAAAAGGACAGAAAGACCACGCACAGGGTCAAGAAGCCGATCAAGCAATCGGGCTTCGACGACCCGGCATTCCGCGACGGCTACCGCGCGGCCTATGCGACGATCTACGAACACAACGACTATGCCGCCGCGATCGATCAACTGCACGCGCTCGGCCGCGATGATCATCCTGATGTCGCGAACCTGATCGGTTACTCCTATCGCAAGCTCGGCGACTACAAGCAGTCGCAGGTCTGGTACGAGCGCGCGCTGAAGGCCGATCCGAACCACGTGCTGACGTGGAACTACTACGGCCTGTGGCAGATCGAACAAGGCAACCGCGACCAGGCGCAGTATCATTTGCAGCGGATCGCCGAGATCTGCGGCACCGACTGCGAGGAGTATCGCACGCTGGCGGCGGCACTGGAGAAGCCGCCGGGTACGAACCTCGTCTACTGAGCGCACCGGCGCTGAGCCGGCATGAGCGGAATGCGGGATCATTAGTCCGGCCCGGACATCGCTTCGCGCGTCCGGGCCGCACACGCCGTTGGCTTCCTTCGGCGCCGTCCGCTATCGTGGGCACCCGAACCATTTGCGAGTCCGTCATGCCCGACCTGATTGATTTCGGTACGTTGCAGCTCAAATTCCTGCAGAGCAAGGAGACCACCGGCGGCAGCGTCGACCTGTTCGAGATGACGCTGCAGCCGAACGCCCGGATGCCGATTCCGCACTATCACGAGAGCTGGGACGAGACGATCTACGGGCTTTCGGGCGTCTCGACCTGGCGGGTCGACGGCAAGGAGATCGACATCGGGCCCGGCGAATCGGTATTCATCAAGCGCGGTGTCGTGCACGGCTTCACCAACCGCTCGAACGGTCCGGCGACCTGCCTCTGCCTCCTCAGCCCCGGCGCGCTCGGACCGCAATATTTCAAGGACATGGCGGCCCTGATGGCGGGGGGTGCCCCCGATCCAGCCAGGATGAAAGAGACGATGCTGCGCTACGGCCTGGTGCCGGTCGCTTCCTGACCGCTCGACGCAAGAAACCTGTACCGCCGGCGGCCCTGCTCAAAACCGCGTCGTGCCGAGCGGCAGGCCGAGCTTTACGCGGGGCGGTACGGGATACCCGGCTGGGTCGGCTTGAAGTCGACCAGCGGATGGGTGTGGCTGTCAGGCACGAAGCAGTCCTGCATCTCGAAGTCGCAGCTCCCGGTGGCGTGCAGTCCGGACACGAATCAGGTGTCGTGGAGGCGGACGTCGGCGCGATCGACGTAGCAGCAGATCGGCGGGCCATCCTTGCCGTCGGGACCCTTGACGCACGCCAGCCCCTTGAACCTGGTGGCGTGGGGCGCGCCGCTGCCGAACGGCCAGCGTCCGCTGACCCGATAGCCGCCCTCGACCTCGACCGCCGTCCCGATCGCCCTGGTGGCGCTCGCGATGAACGCCAGCGGATCGGCGAACCAGCCCCGCACCACCTCCTCCGGCAGATAGCCGCCGGCCCGGCTCATGCCGCCGCCATTGCCGACCGGCCAGCAGACCGAGCCGTCGAGCGCGGCGGCCGCCTCGACGATCGTCATGAAGTCGAGCGGCGAGAATTCCGGCCCGCCCAGCGCCTTCGGCAAATACAGCCGAGACATTCCGGCCTCGGCCAGGGCGCGGACCACGGCGTCGGGAAGCCGGCGCTCGCGGTCGAAATCCGGGGCAAGCCGCTCGAGCGCGGCCAAATGGTCGGCAACAGTGGGTTGAGCAGGCTGGGGCATGACGCCGTGCTTTCCGACGGCTGGCTATATCGGCAGTTCAGCGCGGAGACGCGGATTTGGCCATGGCACCTGGCGTCGCAGAGGGATTGTCATCTCTTTGTCATGAATTGTGCAGACAGGTTCAGCGGACCAGTTTCGGGGACATGCATGGACTATTTCAAACGCTTCAACTTCCTGTTCGCGGCGCCGGTTTTCGAGGCCGACGACCTCGAAGGCATCCGCTTCAACCAGATCATCGCCGAAATCGAGCGCTCCGGTTTCGAGGTGGTCCGCGCCCGCAAGCTGGAAGATGCCGAGATCGCGGTGCAGACCGATGCGGCGATCGGCTGCATGGTGGTCGACTGGGGCAAGAAGGGTCTCGAGGGCAAGACCGCGGCGCTGATCAACCTGATGCGCCGCCGCGGCCTCGACTTCCCGATCCTCCTCTTGATCCGCCGCAAGCGGTTCGAGGACCTGCCGGTCGAGGTGCTGGATTTCATCGACGGCTACGTGTTCCTGTCCGAGGAAACCCCGTCCTTCATCGCCAAGAACCTGATCTCCAGGCTGAAGCAATATGCCGAGAACCTGAAGACCCCGTTCTTCGGGGCGCTGGTCGACTACGCCGAGGAAGGCAACCAGCTCTGGACCTGCCCGGGCCACAATGGCGGCGTGTTCTACAGCCGCAGCCCGATCGGCCGGGTGTTCGTCGAGCATCTCGGCGAGGCCGTGTTCCGCGACGACCTCGACAATTCCGTGCTCGATCTCGGCGACCTCCTCACCCATGAGGGGCCGGCGCTGCGGGCGCAAAAGGAAGCCGCCAAGATCTTCGGCGCCGAGAAGACCTATTTCGTGCTCAACGGCACCTCGACATCCAACAAGGTCGCGCTCGGCTCGCTGGTCACCGACGGCGATCTCGTGCTGTTCGACCGCAACAACCACAAGGCCGCGCATCACGGCGCGCTTCTGATCGGCGGCGGCATCCCGGTCTATGTGCCGACGGTGCGCAACGCCTGGGGCCTGATCGGCCCGATGCGCTGGGACCTGCTCGACGAGGGGAGCTTACGCGACCAGATCCGCAAGCACCCGCTGGTCAAGGACGAGAACGCCTGGAAGAAGGAGCGTCCGTTCCGCGTCGCCGTGGTCGAGCAGTGCACCTATGACGGCACCATCCACTCCGCCGAGATGATCCTCAAGCGGATCGGCCATCTCTGCGACTACATCCTGTTCGACGAGGCCTGGGCCGGCTTCATGAAGTTCCACCCGATCTATTCCGGCCGCTTCGCGATGGGGCTCGCCAATCTCGGCCCCGAGGCGCCCGGCATCATCGCTACCCAATCGACCCACAAGCAGCTCGCGAGCTTCTCGCAGGCCTCGCAGATCCATATCCGCGACCGCCACATCAAGGGCCAGAAGCGCCGGGTCGAGCACCGCCGCTTCAACGAAAGCTTCATGCAGCACGCCTCGACCTCGCCGTTCTATCCGATCTTCGCCTCACTCGACGTCGGCGCGCAGATGATGAAGGGCCGCTCCGGCGAAGTGCTGTGGGACGACACGATCCGGCTCGGCATCGAGCTGCGCAAGAAGATCCGTGCCGTGAAGCGCGAGTTCGAGGAGAAGGAGACGCGCGCGGAGCGGCGCTGGTTCTTCGAGCCGTTCGTGCCGGACCGCGTGATGATCCCCGACGTCGCGCGCGAGAACGGCGTACACAATGTCGCCTGGGAGACGATCTCAACCGATCAGCTCGCGACCAATCCGTCGTACTGGCAGCTCAGCCCGGGCGAAACCTGGCACGGCTTCCCCGAGTTGACCGCGGGATTTGCCATGACCGACCCGAACAAGCTCACCTTGCTGACGCCGGGCTTCGATCACGCCACCGGCGCCTATGCCGACCACGGCATCCCCGCGCCGGTCGTCGCGCAATATCTGCGCGAGAACCAGATCGTCGCCGAGAAGAACGACCTCAACTCCCTGCTCTTCCTGCTGACACCAGGCGTCGAGGCGAGCAAGGCCGGCACGCTGGTGTCCGGGCTCGTCGCCTTCAAGAAACTGCACGACGACAACGCGCTGGTCGAGGACGTCATCCCGGAATTCTTCCGCCGCCGCCCGCAACGCTACACCGGGGTGCGGCTGCGCGACCTCTGCGGCGACATGCACCGCTTCTTCCGCGACGGCGGCGTCAGCACGCTACAGGCCAAGCAATTCCTGCCCGAACATCTGCCCGAGATCGCGATGTCACCGCGCCAGGCGGCGCAATATCTGATCCGCAACGACGTCGACTATCTGCCGATCGACCAGATCTTCGGCCGCATCGCCGCGACGCCGTTCGTGGTCTACCCGCCCGGCATCGCCACCATCGTGCCCGGCGAGCGGCTGTCGGAACGCAGCAAGCCGATGATCGATTACTTGCGGATGTTCGAGGCGAGCTTCAATGCATTCCCGGGCTTCGAGGTCGAGGTCCAGGGCATCTACAAGGAGATCGACGACGCGGGCCGCGTCCGCTTCTACACCTATGTCGTGTCCGAATAGGCCAGCGGACGCAACGCAATGGAGAATGATCACAAGATCACCGTCCGTCCCTCGCGCGACAGCGACGTCGATGCGATGCTGTCGATCTACCGCTATCACATCCGCCACGGCATCGAGGAGAGCGTCGACGATTCCGGCACGCCGGAGCCCGACGACCTGCGCGACCGCCGCAAGAATCTGCGCAACACCCGCCTGCCGCATCTGGTCGCGCTGTGCGACGGCGAGGTGGTCGGCTACGCCTATGTGGTCCAGTTCCGCAAGCGTCCGGCCTATCGGTATACGGTGAAGCATTCGATCTATATTCACCACGGCTTCACCGGCAAGGGCGTCGGCGGCCGGCTGTTGCAGGAACTGGTCGACGCCTGTGCGGCGGCCGGCTTCCGCCAGATGATCGGCTACATCGACAGCGACAACGCCGCCTCGCTGGCGCTGCACGACCGCTTCGGCTTTGCCCGCGTCGGCCATCTGCCCGGTGTCGCCTATCGCTACGGCCGCTGGTCCGACACCGTGATGGTGCAGCGCTCGCTCGCCGCGGGCTCGACCGCCCCGCCGCCACCCGCGCCGCTGTCGCGGCGGTGATGGCACGGCTCCCTGCCATTCGTCGTCCTGGCGAAAGCCAGGACCCATAACCACCGCATTCGGTGATGAACGGGACAGCGGCCCCAGCGTCGTACAACAATTTAGATTTGGGGTAATGGGTCCTGGCTTTCGCCAGGACGACGATGAGGATGGTTCTCGATTCGAGGCGTCACACCACGCGGTGTCATCACCCGCGCATGCGCATGCGGGTGATCCAGTATTCCAGAGACGCGCGCGCTTGAGCCGATAAGCCGCGGCGTACTGGATCGCCCGGCTCGACCGGACGATGACAGTTGAGGATGGGATATAGCTTCGCGCTCTCGCGATAAGCTGCCTAAGCGCCCTATTCCAGCGTGAACCCGACTCGCAGCGCCACCTGGTAGTGGCGGACCTTGCCGTCTTCGATATGGCCCCGGGTCTGCACCACCTCGAACCATTTCATTTCCCGGATCGTCTTCGACGCGCGGCTGACAGCGTTCTCGATCGCCGCCTCGATGCTCTTGTCCGATGATCCGACCAGTTCGAGGATCTTGTAGACGTGGTCCTTGTCTTGCGTGGTGGGCATGTCGACCTCCTTGGGTGGATGCGCGATCCGGACAATTTGCACTCCGATCCGGACAGTCCGTCGTCCGATGCCGACCAGCTGTCGTCAGACCGACGAATGCTGCGCGGCAACACGCCGGACGAATTGAATCAACGCGTCGCGGCGCCTTTGGTGCCAGCATGCATTTCGTGCCAGGGAGGCACCTGCCCTTGTCCGCTCCGTCACCTATGGTAGCATGGTTTGACCTCGTATTCGGGAGCGATCGATGTCCACAGCGTCCAGCTCACCCGCCACACCTCCTCACAGCCTCGGATCCGGGCTTGCCAACCTTCGCGCGAAGTGGGGTTGGATCGTCGCCCTTGGCGTGATCTACCTGATCGCAGGCGTGCTCGCCTTCGGCAGCGTGTTCTTTGCCACCGTCGTCAGCGTGCTGTTCGTCGGCGCGATGATGATCGTCGCCGGCGTTGCCGAGATCATCAACGCGTTCCAGTTCAAGACCTGGGGCAAGTTCCTGTTCTGGCTGCTGCTCGGCGCGCTCTATGTCGTCGCGGGCTTCATCACCTTCGAGAACCCGCTGCTCGCAGCTGCAACGCTGACGCTATTCCTCGGCGTCGCGCTGGTGGTCTCCGGCATCGTCCGCATCTTCCTGGCGTTCGGCATGAACTCGGCGGCGCCGTGGGGAATGGTCGCGATCTCCGGGCTGATCACGCTGGTGCTCGGGGCCATGATCCTGGCGCGCTGGCCGGTGTCGAGCCTCTATGTGCTCGGCATCTTCCTCAGCGTCGACCTGATCTGCGCCGGCGTCAGCTGGATCAGCATGGGCATGGCGCTGAAGCAGCGCGCCTGACTTCGCAAGCCGCAGGCGAACCGGCCGGCCCGGCATAAGGCGCGAGCCTTCACGCCTTCACGTTGTCGTGTCCATATCGCCAAATCGCAGCTTCGCGCTCGAACCCACTTCCATCAGGTCCCGTCCAATTCGACGCGCGGACCATTCCGGTTTCGCCGAACCGAAGGATGGAATTGGCTATGTCGATACGGTCAAGATTATCAGCAGCAGCGTTATTCACTGTCGCAGGCAGCACCGTGGTCGCGGCAGCGGCAGTGCTGGCCACGACCGTCGCCACGACGGCGCTGACAACCACCGCGGCCCATGCATATCAGCCGCGTGTCGTTCCGCCCTGCAGCTTCTTCCTCTTCACGGGATGCGGCCAGCCAACTCCACCTGCCGATCCGGGCCGTGCGCGCAACCGCGACATCTCGCCAGCCTACATGAAACAGTCCGATCCGCGCTACAATCAGAGCCTGCTGAACGCAGGCGGAGGTGGTGGTGGCGGAGGGGGCGGCGGTGGTGGCGGCCGCTAGCACGAACGCAGGGCGGGTTAGCCGTCGCGTAACCCGCCACACGTTTCATGCGTGAAGAGATAGCGGGTTACGCTTGCGCTAACCCGCGCCTCTCCCTGCATACTCTCAGGGCTGCACGAGATGCCAGGCGCCGTTGAGGAAACCGTCGCCGGTGATGTCGCCGGCCTTCTGGTCCTTGGCGAAGGTATAGAGCGGCTTGCCCTTGTAGGCCCACTGCTTCGAGCTGTCGTCACGCGAGATGATGGTGTAGCCGCCTTCGGCCTTGTCACTGGCTTCCGCCTTCAGCACCGGCCAGTTGGTCGCGCATGGGCCATTGCAGGCCGACTTGCCTTCGGTGTCTTTGTCGAAGGTGTAGAGCGTCATGCCCTTGGTGTCTGTCAGGACCGAGCCCTTCGCCGTGGTGCCGGTCTTGGTCGGCGGCGCGGCAAGCGCGGCCGAGGCGAGCGCGAACGAAGCGGCAGTGGCGATGGCGAGCGCGAGCGTTGTCTTCATGGTGTCTCCCTTTCGAATGCAAATGGCTTGCATGCGTAAGGACGCCGGAGGTCGCACCGTATTCCGCTGGCGGCGCGCGAAGAATTTTCGGCGGAGCGACGGGCGTGAGGGGAATAAAGCCGACAGCGCGTGCCGATACCGGCACGTAGCCCGCATGAGCGCAGCGATATGCGGGAGACACCCCGGATGTCGCTTCGCTCATCCGGGCTACAAGTCTACATGTCCTACCGCCTGATCTCCTCGGCGGCGCGCACCAGCGGGCGGTCGGAGAGCTGGATCGGCCCGGAGAACGGCGTGCTCATTTCGAGGATCAGATAGATCGCGGCCGCGATCAGCGCCGCGGCGGCGATGTAGGTCGAGACCACCACCGCATTGCGCGGCGCGCGAAAGCCCAGCGTCGCGAACATCAGGGTCAGCCACCCGACCAGGATGCAGATCAGCGGTGACGGGAACGAACCGTCGGACTGCTCTACAAAGGTCCAGCGCTGCTGCACCGCCTGGCGATAGACCGAGCGCGCGTCGTTCCACAGCGCGATCTTCTGCTCGTCGTTGAACTTCAGCTCGCGGAGGCTGTTGCCTACCTCGTCGAGCAGATGTTCGGACACCTCGTTCGCGCGCGAGATCGGGGCATCCCTGAGCGCCTGCTCGACATAGGCGAGCAGCCGCTTGCGCGGCTCGTCGGCGCTGGGGCCGAGCGGCCGCAGGCTGCGGTCGAGCAGGATGAGGTCGGTGGCGAAGACGTGCAGGTTGCGGTCGACCGCCGCATAGGTGTTGGCCGAATTGTTCATCATCAGGCCGAGCAGCAGCGACGGCATGGTGACGAACAGGGTCGCGACCAGGCGTACCGAGGTATTGGTCTCGTCGCTGCGGTGATGCTCCCCGAGCCGGCCATGGATCGCCATGGTGGCAAGCGCGGCGCCGCCGAGCAGCATGAAGATCAGGATGGCGACGACAACTGCAACCACGGCTTGCAAGGACCTGCGAGAGAATCAGGTGCGCAGGATAGCAAGTGCCGCGCGGCGGCGCATGTCCGGTTGACTGGCCCTCCCTACGCGCTATCAGTCCGGAGCGCTTTTTGGCGCGTCCGGCGCGCCCGAGGAGAGAAACAGTGCATATTGTCGACGACCGCGAGGTCAACCGCGTCCTGACCTTTCCGATCCTGATCGAGGCGATCGAGGCCGCGCACCGGCGGCCGAAGATCGCGGTGCACGACAGCTATCTCGGCGACGACAGGGGCCAGCAGCTGGTGACCCGCAGCGCGGTCGATGCCGGCCGCTTCATGATGACCAAGCTGTACACCAGCTTTCCGGGCAACCTTGCGCACGGCAAGCTGCCGGCCGTGCAGGCGGTCTGCGTGCTGTTCGACGGCAATGACGGGCGGCCGCTGGCGGTGATGGACGCCGCCGAGATCACCCATTGGAAGACCGCCGCCGACTCCGCGCTCGGCGCCAAGCACCTGGCACGGCCGGACGCCGCGACGCTGCTGGTGGTCGGCGCCGGCGAGATGGCGCGCTGGCTGGTGCGTGGCCACCGCACGGTGCGGCCGTCTCTGAAGCGGGTGCGGATCTGGAACCGGACGGTCGAGCGCGCGCACGAGCTCGCCACGCTGCTGGAAAGCGACGGCATCGCCGCCGATATTGTCACCGATCTCGATGCCGCGACGCGCGAGGCCGACATCATCACCACCTGCACCCGCTCGCGCGAGCCGCTGGTGAAGGGTGCCAACTTAAGGCCCGGCACCCACCTCGACCTGGTCGGCGGCTTCACGCCCGAGACCCGCGAGTCCGACGACGAGGCGGCGCGGCGCGCGCGCATCTTCGTCGACCGCCGCGAATCCGCCTTCGACGGCGTCGGCGACATTCTGGCGCCGATCGCGAGCGGCGCGATCAAGGAGAGTGACGTGCTCGGCGATCACTATGATCTCGCAACCGGCAAGGTCAAAGGCCGCCTGTCCGCCGACGACATCACCTTCTTCAAGAACGCCGGCGGCGGGCATCTCGATCTGATGACCTGCGAGACGGTGCTTGCGCAGCTGGGGGCCGCGCTTAAGTGACATCATGTTAGATCGGCGGCGGAAAGCAGAGGAGCCACTCTCACGCATCAAGTGTGTGCGGGCTACGCCCGCTCGTGTGAAACTATGCAGCCGGCTAATTACGTACGACTTCGTCGTTTCCACGCAGTTGTTTGGGTTGCCCCGAACAAATAGCTATCTTGGGTGGCCCCTCCGACCATACCAGTAGCACAGCTAGTACACAGGCCTCAATTCCTTCTTTCGCAAATGATTCAGCAGATCAATTTGCTTCCAGTTCACGAACCATGGATTCTTTTCGATTTCTGCGACAACGAGAAATGAAAAGTAGGTGCCCACGGATATCCCCAGCCCCTTGAACAACGCAGTCAGGACGGCCTTACGAAAATCTCGGGTCAGATACGGACAAGCGATGAGATCGAGCATGAAATGAGCATCATGCGAATTCTGTGTAGGCCGAACCTTAGGAAGAAACTCGTCGAGGAGTTTCTCCTCGATTTCATCCCGCACAGCTTCATCACTATCTTCATAATAGAATAGCAGCGTTACGATAGAGAAGTAGTCAATCTGATCGTCCTCGAGAATACGCCTGTGTATGTCGTAGATGTTGATTCGGTACTGAACCGGGAGCTCGCTTGATGCGAGGATTACGTTCAGCAATTCGATCGGCACATAAGCACTCATTGCCAAGTTTTGCAGCGCGGGATTCTGAATCAGAGATTGAATCAGCTGCCGCACGACTTCATGGATCATGTCGGAAAATCCCGTCAAACGATCCCTAAAGAAACGAATGGATATGATCGTTGCTTTCGCCACCTGATAGGATGAAGAGACCGTGGCATGCACCGTAAAGAAGTAGTACAGTGAACGCAGAAGCGCTTCAAATGCCCCAACGTACGCCTCAGAGCTGAATTCTCGCGATTGCTTAGCGGCCTTATAACTCCCCACCAGAGTCTCGATTGTCGTACTGATAGACCCTATGATATACGCAGATACATCTTCATAACCAGCATCTGCATTGACGCACGCGACTTTCATGTCGTTGACAAACGTTCGCGTCAGACTCTCCGGGTTGCGAACTTTTCCCGGCATTGTTGCCTGCACTACAGGATCAAGCCTGCTCACCTGATCGCGGAAGCGATTAAGGCCGACCGTAGCATCCGCGATGATCTGCGACCGCCGCGTTTGGAGAGGTCTATAGACGGTTAGAGTCTTCGAATCGTTCAGATGGAGATTGAAGATTTGTAGCGCCTCCGATAGCCCTCTCTGCAGGCTATCCAGCACTTCGACTTTGTTAGCGAAAATTACATAGTCGTCGATATATCGTCGAATCTCAAAGTCGCGCCCCTGCACCAATCCATACTGATCAGCTCGCCGCAGGAGGTCAACATCAGCAGACTGTAAGATGATTTCAGCAAATAAACGGGATATCTCAGCTCCCACTGGAATTCCATTGGTCTCGTTGTAGTTCGAAAATTGCATCAACACATCAAAGTCATTCGCAAACGAGACCGCGGAAGTGTTTTCCTTCCCATGCTGAACGTCTTTGATCGCCCATGCCATTGTGTGACTATAGATCGAGCTAAAGCACTTCGATATGTCCGACAGCCTCATGATCGAGAAAGTCTTCTCTAGCTCGACGAATTCGGTCGAATTGAAGAACTTGTAGAACCGATCGTATTTTTCGTACGCGAAGAACGAACCGGGGTTGCGGACAACTTGATCATCCAGGAGCAGGTCAATTGCCGCCCCCTTATATTTCTTCCGCTCGGAGAGTCGGCTGCTATGGAAGTAAGCACTTCCTATTTTAGTCGGACGCCGCATCGAAATGTCGTCGTGACGACAAAAATAGGGAATTAAGTGACCGTAGGCTTGATAGAAGCGGCAGGCACGATGTTGCGCCGCTGGATGAGCTAGGCTGATCAAGCGACTTGAAGTATTGGTCAGTCTTATTCGATATCGATATGGAATCGTATACCGCTCCCGGCAATTGAGGGCGACCGCGTCAATAATCCTTCGCAACCCCTCCGTTGTCGGCTCGCGCTGCAAGTTTGCATGAAACCCATCGTTCGAGAATATGATGGGGACGTCATCAGGAGACGTATCCGTAAGCAACGCCCTACTAGCGTTGCCGCGATCAATGTTTCCTTTCCTCAACTTCCACTTATGCATCGCGCCAACACAACGCCAATTCTGCCAATTCATCAGGTGGAAAGTTATAGAAGGTCTGATCGCGAAAGCCGGTCGAAAAGCTAAACTTCAGAAACGAGCGACGAACTTGATAGCGCATTCTTGCAGACAGACGACGCGATAGCGGGATCCTATTACCAACAAAGACAGCGCGCATGAACATGTCGAGCTCGATCAAAGCTTTGTACGAGTTTGCTCTTCGATAATTGCAGTACAATCCCACATTCCGAAGCTTGCCTGTCGATACATCGCGCAAATTGTAGTTTCCGGTGAGCAATTGCAATCGACGCTCAAGGCGCAGTTCGTTGCCGTCGGCAACGTAGCTAGCTACAGCCCGACAAATGCGGGACTTCAATCTCCGAATCTTTTTGGAAGCGAGGGTCACATCGATCTCACGGCAGTACCGCTGATCTACCCGTTTCGTTTCGTGAATCGAAAAATTGTAACCGAGATAATCGACATCACCGACAATCGCCGAGCCATCGGACTTGTGCTGCACCGGAATGTCGATGTGTTTGGTCTTGACACCGTTAAATCGGAGACCTCTCGGTAACATCCGCGCAAGCTGGCGCTTAAATCGAACTTGTTCCTCCCGCGCGCCAGTAACAACCACGATGTCATCGACGTAGCGGGCGTAGTAGTAAACTTCTGGCAAGCGAGAGACGAAGCGATCAAATCGCCTCATCGCATATTCGGCCATTGTCGCACTAAGCTGAATGCCTCTTGGGAGCCCGTCAATGCCGCGTTGCTTGAGCATGTAGACGTAGTTGTTAAGGACCCAAATGGCCTTGCGAGGAATGCGGGGCTCGTTTGCCAGTTCCGCAAACAGGTCTATCACGCCAACACTGTCGAAGAACTTCTTGATATCAAACTTGTACAACCGGTGTGGTACGCCCTCGGTGAGAATTGTCGTCAGCCGGCGAATAATTGTGTCGCGATCCGAAGGCTGAATTCCGACTGTCTGTCTTATCGTTTGGTTCAAACACCGAAGCACGATCAAATGAGGCGTCGACCGGATTGTGAATGCAACGCTACCCCTGATCTCAGTCTTGGCGAGGACCAGATCATCGAATCCATCTTGGACAACGCGCAAAGCTACATCAGCTAATTTGTCGCGATCATAGCCGAGTGACTGGCAATCAGAGTTTGACAAATCTTGAGCTTTGATCGCGCCAAGCAGCAGACCTCTATCTATCTCCAATAGCAACGTATTCCCCGCCCACCCGAATCTCTAACGCTCACCTAAGCTCCCGCAGTGTGAGACATTTAGCTGATGAACCCACAGATGCGCAAGGTTTGCGTGTAGATCTTTCGATCTACACGCATCCGATGCTTGAGCACAAAAGGATCCGGGAGCGCCTCTAGGCTGTGATATCGAGCCAATGGGCAAAAAATCGAGTCTTGACTGACCCGCCCACCACTCCCTACTCGGCGGCTTGCTGCGTCGGCGCATCCAGCGCCGCCGACACCTTCGGCGGCGACATCGGCAGGCTGTAGAAGCGCTTGCCGAGCGCATTGTGCACGGCATTGGCGACCGCGGCCATCACCGGGACCAGCGGCACTTCGCCGACGCCCTTGACGCCCTGCGGATGCTTCGGGTTCGGCACCTCGACCAGCGCGCAGTCGAGCATCGGCAGGTCGGAGCAGACCGGCATCCGGTAGTCGAGGAAGCCCGGATTATCGACCTTACCGTCCTTGTTGTAGATGTACTCCTCGTTCAGCGCCCAGCCGATGCCCTGCGCGACGCCGCCCTGCAGTTGGCCCTCGACATAGCTCGGATGCACTGCGCGGCCGACATCCTGCACGGCGGTGTAGCGGATCACGCGCACGATCCCGAGATCGACATCGACCTCGACGTCGCAGATGTGCGTGCCGAAGCCGCCCTCTGCGCCTTGCGTGTTGAGCTGCACACTGGCGCCGATCGGGCCGCCCTGCGAGGGCGCCTTTTCAGCCAGATCCGCGAGCGTCAGCGGCTCGAACTGGCCGGCATTCGGGCTCACCGGATGCGCGGCGCCGTTCTCCCACTTCACCGCTTCAGGGTCGATCTCCCAGATCTTCGCCGCGCGCTCGCGCAGCGTTGCGATCACCTTGTCGGCCGCCTGCGTCACCACCATCGAGGAGGCGAACAGCACGCGGCTGCCGCCGGTGAGGTTGGAGAAGCCGACCGTCTGGGTGTCGCCGATGATGACCGAGATGCGCTTGTAATCGATGCCGAGCAGCTCGGCGCAGATGTTGGCGATGCCGGCGCGCGAGCCGCCGATGTCGGGATGCCCCGTCGTGACGACGACGTTGCCGTCCTCGGTGATGTTGACCTGCGCAGAGGATTCGCCGCCGGCGTTGAACCAGAAGCCGGAGGCGACGCCCCTGCCCTGATATTTGCCGAGCGGCGCGGCATAATGCGGATGGTTCTTCGCGGCCTCCAGCGTCTCGATATAGCCGATGCGTGGAAACACCGGGCCATGCGCCGCCTTGGTGCCTTCCTTGGCCGCGTTCTTCAGCCGCAGCGCCAGCGGATCCATCTTCAACGCTTCGGCCAGTTCGTCGAGCACGCATTCCACCGCATAGGCGCCGATCGGCGCGCCGGGCGCGCGATAGGCCGCGACCTTGGAGCGGTTGGAGCAGACGTCAAACCCTTCCGACAGCACGTGCGGAATGTCGTAGGGCGCGAAGCTGCATCCGACCGCACCGCGGATCGGCGAACCCGGGAAGGCGCCGGCCTGCAGATAGAAGCTGCCATGCGCGGCGACGATGGTGCCGTCCTTCCTGGCGCCGATCTTCACCGTGCCCTTCGAGCCCGAGGTCGGGCCCGTGGCGCGCATCACCTCCTCGCGCGTCATCACCATCTTGACCGGTCGGCCGGATTTCTTGGCGAGCAGGGTCGCAAGCGGTTCGAGATAGACGATGGTCTTGCCGCCGAAGCCGCCGCCGATCTCGGCGGGAATCGCGCGGATGTCGCTCTGCGGGATGCCGGTCAGCATCGAGGTCATCGCGCGCACCATGAACTGGCCCTGGCTCGACGACCAGATCGTGGTCTTGCCGTCGGCGGCGACTGAGATCAGGCAGGCATGCGGCTCGATATAGCCCTGGTGCACCGGACGCGTGGTGAAGGAGCGCTCGACGACGATGTCGGCGTCCTTGAAGCCTTGCGCGATATCGCCCTTCTTGGACTCGATGCGGCCCATGATGTTCGAGGGCTTGCCGTCGAATCTGTTGAACTCGTGCAGGATCGGCGCGTCGGGCTTGAGCGCGTCATCGATCTCGATCGCCCAGGGCAGCACCTCGTAGTGGACCTCGATCAGCTTGCAGGCTTCCGCCGCGATCGCCTCCGTGGTCGCGGCGACGGCGGCGACGGGATGGCCGGGAAACAGCGCCTTGTCGCGCGCCATCACGTTGCGGCACATCCAGCGCATGTCCTGGATGCCGAGCATCACGGCGCCCTTCTCGATTCTGAAGTCGACGATGTCGCGCGAGGTGACCACCGCTTTCACGCCGGGCAGCGCCTCGGCCTTGGCGGTGTTGATCGACTTGATGCGGGCATGCGGATGCGGGCTGCGCAGCACCTTGCCCCAGATCATGCCGGGCATGGTGGTATCGGCGGCAAACGCCGCGCGGCCGGTCACCTTGTCGACGCCATCGGGCCTGATGGTGCGCTGGCCGATCCATTTGTTGTTGACGACGTTCATGGCCGCATCTCCCGCATTTCGGCGGCGGTCTCCATCACCGCGCGGACGATCTTGTCGTAACCGGTGCACCGGCAGAGATTGCCGGCGAGCCAGAAGCGGACTTCTTCTTCGGTCGGATTGGAATTTCTGGCCAGCAGCGCCTCGGAGGCCACCAGCATGCCCGAAGTGCAGATGCCGCACTGAAGCGCGGCGTGCTCGAGGAATTTCTGCTGCAAGGGATGCAGCATGTCGCCCTTGGCCATGCCCTCGATGGTCCGGATCTCGTGGCCCTCGGCCTCGGCCGCAAGCATCAGGCAGGAGCAGATCAGCTGGCCGTCGAGCGTGATCGAGCAGGCGCCGCAGTCGCCGGAGGCGCAGCCCTCCTTGGAGCCGGTGAGCCCCAATTGTCCGCGCAAGGCATCGAGCATGGTCTCATACGGCTCGCACAGGAATTCGACCGGCTCGCCGTTGACGGAGGTGGTGACGTGCAGTTTCGGCATGGTGCTAGTGTCCTCCGGCGCGCTGGGCGGCGATCGCGGCGGTGCGCTTGAGCAGCACGCCGGCGGTTTTTATCCTGTAGGCAATGGTGCCGCGCTTGTCGTCGATCGGACGGCAGGCGGCGCGGCACGCGGCGGCAGCCGCCGCCAAAGCGGCGTCCTCGAGCTTCGAGCCGATCAGCGCCGTTGCCGCCGGTTCAACCAGCAGCGCGGTCGGCGCCACCGCGCCGAGGCCGACGCGGGCCGCGGTGCAGACGCCGTCCTTCAACGTCAGGCTGACGCCGATGCCGACCACCGCGATGTCCATCTCGGTGCGCGGAATCATGCGCAGATACGCATCGCCCGAACCTTTGGGCCGCGGCGGGAGCGCAAAACTGACGAGGATTTCGCCCGGCTTGAGGTTGATCCGTCCCGGTCCGGCCGGCACGTCCTCGACCTTCATCTCGCGGCGACCATTCGGGCCCTGCACGGTGACGACGGCACCCGCCGCGATCATCGCCGGCACGCTGTCGCCGGCCGGCGAGCCGTTGCAGAGATTGCCACCGGCGGAGGCCCGGCCCTGCACCTGCTTGGAGCCGATCAGGTTCACGGCTTCAAGCACGCCGGGCCATATCTTGCCGAAGCGCGCGTGGTCGGCGAGCTCTATGCCGGAGACGGCAGCGCCGACGCGGAAACCGCCATCGGCGGCCTCAGAGATCTCGGTCATCTCGCCGATCTTCTTGATGTCGACGATCAATCCCGGCCGCACCAGGCCGGAGCGCATTTGCACCAATAAGTCGGTACCGCCTGCCATAATGCGGGCGGCACTCCCGGAGGCAGCAAATGCGCCGACCGCTTCATCAAGCGTGCGCGGTGCTACGTATCGGATATCGGTCATGATGTTTCTTCTGGTCTCCCTCGGCTGCTTGTTCCCTCAGGGATGTGCGGGATATGGCCTTATCGCTGGCCGGCAGACCGCAAGCCTACACGGCGGATCGCCGTCCGAACAGCCTGCGAGGTGCGGCAGGAAGCGCAGGCTCCCATGCAGGATGCGCGCTTGCGCGGTGCCGACGGTCGCGCGCGACGGCCCGCGGGTCATCGAACGTTCACGTCACCGGTCCACGCGAACCCGCTGCCGAGATTCCCAGATCGGCGGCACGGCCCTTGCTTGCTTTGCGTCACGGATTGGTGAAGCATGCAGGCCGCCGCGGCCTGCGTGCCGGCGCAACGACAAAATCGGGGGACGGCGAATGGTCGAAGTTTCGCGCAGAACGCTCCTCAAGCTCGCGGCCAGCGTGCCGCCGGCGATTGCGGCCCCGGCTCTCCTCTCGTCGAGGGCCATCGCCGCCGGCAAGGGCAAGACCATCTCGGCGGTGATGCATTCGGACCTGCGCATCATCGATCCCGGTTTCACCACCGCCTACATCACCCGCGACCATGGCTACATGGTCTACGACACGCTGCTCGGCATCGATTCAAGCTTCAAGGTCCGGCCGCAGATGGCGGACTGGACGATCTCCGACGACAAGCTGACCTACACCTTCACGCTGCGCGACGGCTTGAAATGGCACGACGGCGCGGCTGTCACGGCGGAGGACTGCATCGCCTCGCTGAAGCGCTGGACCGTCGTCGACGGCATGGCGCAGAAGCTGGCCGAGTTCACCGCCTCCCTCGAGGCCGGCGGACCGAAGACGATCGTGCTCAAGCTCAAGGAGCCGTACGGCCTGGTGCTGGAGTCGCTGGCAAAGCCCTCCTCCTATGTCGCCTTCATGATGCCGAAGCGGCTCGCGGAGACGCCACCCGGCAAGCAGATCGCCGAGCAGATCGGCTGCGGGCCGTTCAAGTTCGTCCAGGCCGAATTCCAGCCGGGCGTGAAGGCGGTCTATGAGCGCAACGCCGACTATGTGCCGCGCAAGGAAAAGCCGGATTGGCTGTCGGGCGGCAAGGTCGCGAAGGTCGATCGCGTCGAATGGATCACGATGCCCGACGCGCAGACCGCGATCAACGCGCTGCAATCCGGCGACATCGACTTCCTGGAACAGCCCTCGATCGACCTGGTGCCGGTGCTCGAGGCCAATTCCGATCTCACCGTGGCCGTGCTGAACAAGTTCGGCTTCCAGATCGAAGGCCGGATGAACTTCCTGCACCCGCCGTTCGACAATCCCAAGATCCGCCGCGCCGCATTCCTGGCGATGAACCAGAAGGACGTGCTCGACGCCACCGTCGGTAACGCCAAATACTACGAGATCTGCGGCTCCTATTTCGCCTGCGACACGCCGCTCGCCAGCGACGCCGGCGCGGAGACGCTGATCAAGGGCGACGGCATGGCCGAGGCGAAGAAGGCGCTGGCCGCCTCGGGCTATGACGGCACGCCGGTCGTGATCATGATCCCCGGCGACGTGCAGACGCTGAAGGGGCCGCCGACCGTCGCGGCGCAACTGTTGCGCGCGGCCGGCTTCAATGTCGACGCGCAGGTGACCGACTGGCAGACTGTGGTGAGCCGACGCGCCAGTCAGAAGCCGCCCAAGGAAGGCGGCTGGAACCTGTTCTTCACGTTCACCGGCGCGACCGAGGTGATGAATCCGATCGTCAACAACCAGATCGCCGCGAACGGCAAGCGGGCCTGGTTCGGCTGGCCCGAGGACGCCAAGCTCGAGCAGATGCGCGACGCCTACGCCCGCGCCACCTCACCTGAAGAGCAGAAGAAGCTCGCGGTGGAGATCCAGAAGCAGGCCTACGACCAGGTGATCTATGTCCCGCTCGGCCAGTTCCGCTTGCCGAGCGCCTGGCGCAAATCGCTCACCGGCGTGCTGGACGGCCCGGCGCCGCCGGTGTTCTGGAACGTCGACAAGACGGAATAGGATCGGCGGCGCGAACTTGCGGGCCGCAGATCATCGTTCGGTGAGCCGCAGCACGCAGGCAGGTTGATCGGCTTTCTCCACAACGTGGCTCGCGGAGAGAGCCCCACCCCGGGCCGCCCCGCTGCGCGCCGCTAAAATATCGAAAACAACCCCATGCAAAGTAGCCGACGGCCGCCGCCCTCCCACCGGGCCACTTGACACGTCGGGCAAATCACCAATATATTTCTAATATTCCGAATTCGTGCAAATGCCCCCTCCCCCGCAAGCGGGAGAGGGAGCGCACTTCCCTGCTATTCGACTTCGCCTGAGTACCGTCACCTCACTGGCCGTTGGTGCGGCGCGCGGCCTTCGGTGCCTCGTCCTTCAGCTTCTCCAATGCGCCGGGCATCATCTGTCCGAACATCGAGCTCAGCATCGCGGTCGGGATCAGCCCCGCGCTGTTGCCCTCCTGCCCCTGCCCGCCCGACATCAGGAATTGCGGCACCAGCGGCTGGTTGATCCGCGTCAGCGCATCGGCGAACTTCGCGAAGTTCTGCTCGGCAAGCCGGTATTCCGGCCCGCCATAGGCATCGACCGACAGCTTGGTCGCCTGCGCGTTGGCGGTACCGACCGCGAGCACCCGGTCGGCCTCGCCCTGGCCTTCGAGCCGCGACTGCTCGCCGACCGCCGCGGCGGTCACCTTCCTCGTCTCGGCATCCTTCTGCGCACGGGCCAGCGCAGCCGCGCCCTCGTTCTCGTTGACCTTGACCTGGATCAGCGACTGCGTCAGCGCCGACTGCGCCGCCGCCGTCGCCTTGGCTTCGTTGAGCGCGCGCTCCTGCACCGCGGCCTTCTCCTGCTCCTGATAGGTCTCGATCTGCTCGCGCGCGATCTGGCGCGAGCGGAGCTGGATCAGGATGTTCTCGATGGTGTGGTCACCAGGGGCCGCGCGCGGCGTGCCGATCAACACCTCCTGAAGATCGAGCGAATAGCTCTCGAACCTCGCCTTCATGTCGTGGGCCGCTTCCTCCTGGATCGCGGCGCGGTTCTGCAGCAACTCGATCAGCGTCATCTTCTGCGCGATGTTCTTGAAGAACGCGCTGACCATCGGGTCGAGCGTCTGCTCGACCAGCTTTTTCACGTCGCCGAAGCGCTGGATGATCATCGGCGCCTTTTTGTAGTCGATATGCATCACCACTGAGAGTGGCAGCGTCGGCTCGAACGCGTCCTTGGTGATCAGCGAGATCTCCGACAGGTTCTCGTCGAGCTTCATCGCACCGACCTCGCCGCGCACCCATTTCAGGATGAAGTTGACGGTCGGGATCACCTCGATCTTGCCGGCATAGGTGTTGAAGGCGTACTTGCCCGGCAACAGCGGGTCCTTCCAGACGCCGCGGCTGCCGTTGAGCACCAGCTCGCCATGGCGATACTGCTCGCCCGAGACGTCGTCGGTGCGCGGGCCGGTGTAGAAGATGACGACGCCGACATTGCCGACCGGGATCACCGTCTTCGGCACCGCCTCGACGGTCGCGAACAGGCGGTTGATGTACCAGGTGCCCTCGACGATGACCTGGAGCTGGCGGCCGCGATAGCCGCCGGCGCGCAGGAATTTCTCGGGCTCCTGGAAATTGTTGTGGAAGGTCGCGGCGTCGCGCAGCTCGATGCCGACTTCGGGCGCGATGATCTCGCCCGGAGGCAGCGACGGGCCGTCATGCACCGTGACGACGCCGACCAGGTCGTGATCGGCCGCCAGCACCACCGGCGCAAAGCCCCAGCGCTCGGTGATCGTGAGCTGCATGCTCTCCAGCACGCCGCGTTCCCGCTCGCTGAGCGCATGACCGTAGACGCGCTCGTCGGTGATGACCGCGAACTGCGTGGTGTTGATCGCATAGGTGCCTTCGCGCAGGATCTTGCGCTGCGGTCCCTTCTGGCCGCCGCCGAGCAGGAAGCGGCGCGCGTCCTGGAAGTCCGACTTGTCTTCGGTGTCGTTGGCGCCCAGAACTTGCGAAGCCTCCAGCGCTGCACCGTCGCGCGCGAACACATAGGCGATCTTGCCCTGGCCGACGGTCACGAGGTCCGAGCGGTGGATGCGGTACATGAAGGGAAACATCACGTGCAGGCCGCCGCGCAGCACCTCCGGCTCGTAGCCGGCCTCACCGTTCAGCGCGATGAAGCCGCCGTCGATCGAGCCCTTGATCGCCCACATCTTCTCGACGATGCCGACCTGATTGTTGGGAATGTAGCGAAATACGTTCGATATGCGCAGCAGGATCACACATGCGACCGCTGCAGCGATCCAAATGGCAGGCTGAGTTAAACCTGAACCATTAAGAAAACCGAGGAAGTCCATAGCCCATCTCCACAATTCGCAACTGGGCGGTTTGGGAGCCCAAACCTGCACCCAAGAATTGCGATGCGGAGATGTGATGCGAGGCCCAGGTGGCGCAAGGCGTGAACATTATTCGCATCGCCAATCTTTTTTTGATGGCAGCATGAACCGCCGAACCGGTCGCGCGACATCGATCGGCGCGAACAATCTGCTGCGATTGCACATCATTCGCAGCACGGCGGCGGGAATGACGTGGGCGATAATTGGGGCATGGACTCATAAAGGTCCACTTCTGAGGGGAAGCGGTAGTTGCTGGGGTCGGTCATCATCGACGGCTTTTGACCCAAAGCGGATAATCGAGCGTATTGAAATTCCTCAAAAGTAGACTCGCGTTAACAGTTGTTCACACCATATTATACAACCATCGAGTTGATCTGTGACTCTCCAAAGCATCTCAAATTGACCTAAAGCCGGACGAGTTGTTGAGAGCGAGGGACAGGGAACGCGATCGGTGATTTTTGGCGCACTAGCGAAGGTGATGGGCTTCGCGAAGGGCTCAACCCATCCCGTGCGCCGGGTCGCCGTGATTGTTCTCCTTTGCGTGACCGCGCCGTGTGAAAGGGCTTATGCGATGAACGATCGTCCGGATTCCTCTCAACCAAAATTCGTACAAGACGTCGTCGCCCACTGGTGGTGGCCGACCGCCCCGGATGGCGAAGAGTTTGAATTGCCTTCGGGCACAAAGACCTGCTCGCGGCTCAAGGTGCGGTTCGTTGGGGAGATTATCTGGGTGCTTGCGCGTGTTGGTCCCGGTTATCCGTATGAAGCGAGCTTCCTTGTCGAAGACAATTTGGGCGACCAGCAATATAGCGCCGGCAAGGTGATAAAGGCGTTCTTTTACGTTCGATACAACGACGTTCATTTTGGCCATTCGGAAATAAACCAAAAACTGGGCCGGAACGATTTTTGGTTTCAGGACCGCAACGACGCAAATCTTGTTCTCAATCTGCTCCCGGGCCACGATCAGCCGGAGACTCCCGTCGCGTATGTCTGTGCCTTCAAAGAAGGGGATCGGACTCTATTGTCGTATTTCCTAAAAAGGTCGCCACAGCTTCCGTGGTCCCCACCGGGGCATTGGTGATTGGATAACTTCCGCTTCTGGCCCGTTTGAGACACGAGGACGAGGCCTCAGGATGTCTGTTCGCCGGGGTAGACCGGAAGTCTTCGGCGGACGATCAAGACGACGCGAATGACCCAAAGAAGACTCTCGGCGGCGGCAACCTCGTCGCATACGCCATCCGCACCTGCAATCGGTCTCTTGCGAAGAAACGAGCCTTAAGCCTTCAGATCCGCGATCCGCATGATTGCGACCACGTTCCCATCGTTGTGCGCTTGCTCCTTTGTGTCCTTGTTGCAGGTCCAGACAAAGTTCTTCTTGGCCGTAAAGGTCTTGCCCTCCTGCTCGATCCGAAGCTCCCCCTCGGGGATATGGCAGATCATGGCATTCATCATCGGGGGACCCATAGTCTTCGATCCCGGCTGCATGATGACATCGCGCATTGAGACGGTCTTAAAACCGGGGATGAGGGAGGGGGTCTCACCATCATAAGCACGCACTACGACACCTGGCCACGGCGTCGTATCCTTGTAGCCGGTGGTCTGAGCGGCGGCCGGTTTCATCAGAGCAGCCGAAGCCGCTGCCAACCCGATTCCCAGTGCTGACCTTCGATCGATCTTGTTCATCGCTTTTCTCCCGAGGTTACGCAACGAGCTGTCGCAGAAGCGGCGTGTACACTTCGTGGTGAATGGTAGTGCGAATGGTGGTGCGAAACCGGAAAAAGAGCCGGTCTCTCAAGAGCGCGTGCCTGCCGATGGCACCAATGCTGCTCGTTCGCCCCTAACGGCGATTTCGGCACGTCCCGCTTCAAGGGCAACTGCATTCTACGCCACCTGACGCGCCAGAGAAACAGGTGGCTTCAAAGGCCCGATGGGCATACTGCCCGGAGGCGGCGACTGCGCCACCTAGGAATGTCCGGAGCTGGGCCCATAGCCGACATTCGCTCGGACCGGCTTCGATGTCGCCTTTTTGGCGCAAAGCGGACACTGGTTTTATGAACAGGCGCCCTATCTCGGATACCACCAGCGTCCGCCGATCACGATGCCTTCGGAGACGATCGTCAGCACGCCGCGCTCACGCGCCACCTTCTTCACCGTGCCTGCGTGCTCAACGTTTCGGGGTGCGCCCGCGGATGTGGTCAAAGCCTTGCTTGATTGCAGCAAAGCGCGCTTCGATCATCGGCTCAAATTCGAGGTCGGTGAAGATATATGGCCAGTCGTTTTCGATGCCCTCGCGGACGAGTTCACCGACATAGTTGGGTTCTATGCCCTGAGAGATGCGTGCCCGGACCATATTGATCTGCAGGGCACGTGGGCCCGAAGTCGGCAAGGTACGGACCGCCCCCTCGAAGCGCTTGGGGAGATTGCGTCTTGAGTCCACGATTTGAGTGCGAATGAACCCTGGACACAGCACCGATACGCCAATCCCGCGGGGCGCGAGTTCACCCCGCAGGCCCTCGGACAGCGCGACAACGCCATATTTCGAGACGTTGTATGCATTGCTCTCCCCTGAAATAAGGCCAGCGATCGAGGCTGTGGAGACGATGTGTCCGCCCTCGCGATGCTGCTCGATCAACGGGCCGAAAATCTCGATCCCCCAAATGGTCGCCATCAGGTTGACGCCCATGGTCCAATCCCATGCCGCGTCGGTCCAGGCGCCATAGGGCCCACCGCCGCCGACGCCCGCGTTGTTGACGAGGATATGCACCTTGCCGTAGCGGGCAGTCGTGGCTTCGGCGGCGGCGGCGAGTTCGGCTTTGAGTGAAACGTCCGCTTTCACGCCGTCGACATCGACGTTGGTGAGCCTCAGTTGCTTGAGCGCTGCGGACAGAGCCGCTTCATCAATGTCGCAAAGCATGACTTTCGCCCCCGCTTGGGCGAAGGCGGTCGCGATCCCCAGTCCAATGCCTGACGCTGCACCGGTCACGAACGCGGTCTTTCCAGCGAGATCCTTCACGCGCGTTCTCCCCCCGTGCAAGCGGACAACCTCGCCCCGAGACGCCAAGTGTCAAACGTCCGAGGTGTCACTGGGCGCCATATGACCGCACTTTCAAGCAATTGGAAAGTGTGCGGGATGTCCGCTATTGGCCCCTAGCCGGCATTTGTTCACACCGGCTTCCATGTCGCCTTTATGAAGGCAAAGCGCTCGCGGGCTTTGTGAGGACGCGCGCTACCTCGGATGCCACCAGCGTCCGCCGATCACGACGCCTTCGGATGCGATCTTGCGATCGCCCGTCAGATGTTCGCCGACCACGTCGACATAATCGAACTGCCCTTCCCTGATCGAGACCAGCGTGGCGTCGCCGACACTGCCCGGCTTGAGGCTGCCAAGCTCCGGCCGCCTCAGCGCCATCGCGGCGTTGACGGTGGACGCGGCGATCACGTCCGGCAGCGACATCCCCATGCAGAGGAATTTCGACATCGTCGTCACCTGGTCGAAGGCCGGACCGTCGATGCAGAGCTGATGGATGTCGGAGGAGATGGTGTCGGGATAGAAGCCGTTGGCGAGCATCGCGCGCGCGGTCTTGAAGGCGAATGAGCCCTTGCCGTGGCCGATGTCGAACAGCACGCCGCGCTCGCGCGCCTCCAGCACCACCTTCTTCACCGTGCCCTGCGCGGTCGCGGGCGTGTTGGGGAACGGACGGAACGCATGGGTCAGCACATCGCCCGGTCGCAGGCGCGCGAGCACCTCCTCATAGCTCGGCGGCGGGTGATCGATATGCGCCATCAAGGGCATGCCGACCTGCTCCGCAACCTCGAGCGCGATCTCGAGCGGCACCAGCCCCGAAGTGCCCGAGGCGTGCAGGCCGACCCGCACCTTGATGCCGACGATGAGGTCGCGGTTCTCGTCCGCCACGCGCGCCGCCTCGACCGGATTCATCAGCCGCAACTCCTCGCTCTCGCCGACCATCACGCGATCGGAGAAGCCGAAGATGCCGGCATGCGAGACATGCAGATAGGCGAGGATGCGGACCTGGCTCGGCTCGATCACATGCTTGCGGAAGCCCGCGAAATTACCGGGGCCGGCGCTGCCGGTATCGACCGAGGTGGTGACGCCGGAGCTGCGGCAAAACTCCTCCGCGTCGATGCCGAGCGAGGTGCCGCCCCAATAGACATGGGTGTGCAGGTCGATGATCCCCGGCGAGACGATCAGCCCGGAGACATCGCGGACCTCGGTTGCGGGATCGGCCTTCAGCTCCCGGCCGACCGCCGCGACCTTGCCGCCGGCAAAGGCGACATCCGTCACCGCATCGAGCTTTTGCGACGGGTCGATCACCCGTCCGCCGCGCAGAATCAAATCGAAAGGCATCATCATCTCCGGATTTCTGTCCGGCACGATGGTCGAGTTCGCCGCCGCCCGCAAGCGGCTCAGCCGACGACGCGGGCCTGTTGGGAAACCGGCGCTGTCGCTGTCGTCGTCTGATCTGCGCTCTTGTCCGCGGCCGAGTCCGCACCCTTGGCTGACGCGACGATGGCAGCAATGGCCGGATTATGCGCCGCCTCCGAGGCGGCAATGGTCTCCCGCGCCCAGCGGTACGAGGATTCGAAGATTTCCTGATGGCGATCGAAATCGGTGACGTCGACGCCATCGGGCGTCGGCGGGCGCATCACCAGGTCGAGTGGCGTGGTCGGCAGCGTATCGTAGCGCTGGTGCGCGACGAGGCTTCGCCACAACACATTGACGGCGCTCGGCGCTGATGGAAGCGCCTTCCGCCGGAATGGCGTCAGCAGCGACGCGAGCAGTTCGAACCTTCCCGGCAGCGCGGCATAGTCGACGTCGAACATCTCGGTCGCCGGCTCGCCGAAATGCACCACCAGATTCGGCCCGCTCTTCAGCTGGTGCATTTGCGCCAGCGGAACGTTGTCGACGAGGCATCCGTCGACCAGCATCAGGCCATCACGGGTGTAGAACGGCGGCAGCAGGCCGGGGATGGCGCTCGATGCCCGCACCGCCTGCCAGAGCAGGCCGGTCCTGATCAATTCGAGACTGTGCGTCGACAGATTGGTCGCGACCGCCGCGAACGGCCGCCAGCAATCCTCGATCCGGCAGTTGTCGCCGTACTGATCGGCAAGCGCCCGATCGAAGGCCTTGTGGTCGAGCAGCGCGTAGCGCGGCCAGGTCGGGCGGCGGAAGCTGCGGCTGGAGACGAAGATCTCATGGGTGCCGCGCTCGAGATGCTCGGCGTCGTAGTTCTTGGCAAAGCCCGCCGCCATCGCCGAACCGACGCTGGTGCCGACAAAGATGTCGAACATCGTGCCGCGCTCGCGAAACGCCTTGTAGATGCCGACATGCGCGGTGCCGAGGCTGCCGCCGCCGCCGGCGACAAACCCGACGGCGCGACCGCACAGGAAGCGCACCAGGCTCTCGATATCGATCTGGTCCTCGAGCGCGACATGGTGATGCATGAAGCAAGGCAGCCGCGCCAGCCAGGCCGCGGTGCCGCTGACCTCGTGTTGCCTGATATCATGAACACGAACCAGGCGCCGCGCCGACGCCGGATGCACCCCGCACGCGAAGCTCTCGATCTCGGTGAGAACCGGCGGCGGAGCATCACCGCGGCAGGCGAGCACGACGAGGTCGGCCTGGCGAATGGTCTTGCGCGCCCATTCGGATGCTTCCGCACCACCGAAATAAGCCACCAGCGGCGCGTCGTACTCGATCTGGTTGAGCCAGTCGGCGACCTCGGACGAGTCCAGCGCGCGGCCGGGAAACATCGCCTGAACGCGCGCGAGATCGACGATCTCGGCGCCTGCTGCGGCAAGGCCTTCGCGCAACCTCCGTTCAAAGGCAGGCGGCACCGGCTCCCGTCCGCCCGCAATCAGCGCGACGGTGCGCGCCTTTGGTGACGCCCGGACGGGCAACAGGCGCGCGGTCTGGATGGCAAAGCGCTGTGCGAGCGCGGCAAGCAGCGCCTCGACGATGCCGGGCGCTTCCTGGACAAGCCTCGCATAGGCCGCCCGCGTCAACACCAGCACGCTGGAATCGCGGATCGCGATCACGTTGGCCGTGCGCGGGATGTTGGCGAAGAAGCCGATCTCACCGACCAGTTCGCCGGCGCGAAGCTCCGCAATCGGCTCGGGATGATCGGTCCGATGCACCGCGAGCGCGCCGTGCAGCACCAGGAACAATGCGTCCGAGGCGCCGCCCTGCTCCACCAGCAGCTCTCCACGCACCAGGTCGCGCCGGGTCATCGCGCCAAAGGCGATCCGCCGCTGCTCAGGGCTGAGCGTACGGAACAGCGCGAAGTCCTCGGACAGGTTTCCCCACGCAAACGTTGCGCTCGGCGGCACACGGTTCGATTGCATGCGCGGATGTTAGCGCCGGGCCGCCGTCCCGGCGAGCGATATCAGGCCGCCCCCGGCGGCGCCCCGGCCAGCATTTCTTGGGAGCACTGCAACAGGAATAGCGAGGCTTCCATTGGCCTGCCTCATTCGAGCAGCTCCGGCCACGGCACGATGGTTGACTTCACCGTCTTCATCGCCATCGCGTCCGCCACCGCGCGTGCGATGCCGTCCTCGGTGAACGGATAGATCGTCTGCATGTCGAGCCACGGGTATTTGTTGCGCGTGCGGTAGAGCATGTCGACGCCGAGCGGCAGGTCGTTGCCGGTAAAGCCCCAGGAGCCGAGCACATTGAGGTCCTTGGTGCAGATGCGGTGCCACGAAGTATTGATCGAGCCGGCGTCGGTGAACTGGCCCATCTCGACATAGGTGCCGCCGTCGCGCAGCATCTCGATGCCTTCGGGGCCGGCGGTCGGATGGCCCGAGCAATCCATCACGAAGTCGGCGCCGAAGCCGCCGACGATATCGCGCACCGCCTTGATGCGCTGCTCCGGCGTCTTGAGCTGCTCGATATCGACCGTCGCCTCGGCGCCGAACTTGCGTGCCAGCGCCAGCCGCGGCACCTCCGGCGCGCCGACGCAGATCACGCGCCCCGCTCCCATCTCCTGCGCGGCCGCGACCGCGAGGATGCCGATCGGCCCGGAGCCCTGGATCACCACCGTGTCGCCCCAGCTGAAGCCGCCGGCGCGGGTGGCGCGGTTGAAGGCGCGAATGCAGGAGGTCAACGGCTCCGAGAGTGCACCGAGCCGCAGCGACATGTCGTCAGGCAATTTGTAGATCTTGGTGCCGGGCAGCATGTCGAGATCGACATAGACATATTCGGCCCAGCCGCCCCACATGTGCGGCGCCTTGTCGAAGCCGAGATAGCGGCCGTAGTACACCGGCGTCAGGCACTTGTTGGCGCTCTCGGGATAATGGACGCAGTAATAGCAGCGGCCGCACGGCATCAACGGCGGGATCATCACCTTCGATCCCACCTGCAGCGGCTTGCTCATGAAGTCTTCGGTGAACTCCGCACCGCATTCGACGATCACGCCGCCGAGCTCGTGGCCGAGCGTGAACGGCCATGGCAGCGGCTTCGGCCAGTGTCCCTTCAGGATGTGCAGATCGGTTCCACAAACTCCGCAGGCGCCGACCTTGATCAAGGCCGCCTTTTTGCCGACATCCGGCCATGGCACGGTCCGGATTACAGGCTTGGCTCCAGGTCCGTCATGCGTGCAGACGCGGATCTGCTCCATCGGTTCGCTCTCCCTGTCCTTCCCATTGGGCCGGGTCCGGCCGCACCGACTTTAGGTCAGGACGATCGGGATGTCATGAACGCCTGTCATGAAGGCCTCCATGACAGACCCTGGCGGGACGACGCGCTTCAGGTCTTGACAGGAGTATCCTTCCGCAAGGAAGCATCGCAAAGAACCGTTGATTGTGAACGCAACTGAGGGCCAATAGGCTTGTAGCATTGCGGGGAACGACACCATGAATCCTGGTATCGAAGGCATCGTTGGCATGTACGTCAAGCTGGGCGAGCTGGACACGCTGCAACGAATGAAGGAACATCGGCAGAACCTGCTCGACCAATGTGTCGACACCGCGCATTTCAGCTTCGACGTGACGCGATCGATCTACAAGAGCGACCTCGAGGTGATCGAGGCCGGCATCGAAAGCCTGTCAGGCGAGGTCACCGGCCATGTCGACGTCTTCAACGAAAAACGGATTGCCGGCTGGGCCCTGTACGACCGGCATCCCGACAAGCGGGTCACGATCGATATCTATTTCAACGGCGATCACGTAGCCGAGGTCGTCGCCGATCAATTCCGCAAGGATCTTCTCAAGCTCAACAAGGGCGATGGGCACCACGCCTTCGTGTTCGAGCCGCCAAGCGGGTCCTATCAGCCGCCGTTGCAACTCGAGATCCGCGCGGCGAAACGCAAGGTGCTAAAGGCCGTGACTGTTGAGCCACCGGCGGTGCCGGCCGAACCGGCCATGGACGCCGAAGCCAAGTAACCCGCCGCGCCGCTTCGCATGGATCGTCACTTCATCGCGGTGCCGTCGGGCGCGAACGCCTCGACCTTGTCGGAGATCACGAACGACATCAGGTCGTGCCCGATCACCAGCGGTCCCTGATAGGTCGTGCGCGTCCGCTTCAGCAGCGCGTCCTCCGGCACGTCCTGCGTCGGCGGCTGGCTCGCGAACACGATGTGCGAGTAGACCGCAAGCTTCGGCTTGGCCTGCGCGAAGATCTTGCCGGCCTCTTCCGGCGAGGTGTGATGGTTCTCGATCGCCCGATAATTCGGATAGGCCTTGAACAGGTCGGGATCGATGACCGCGACCTCGTGGATCAAGAGATCCGCGCCCTCGGCCGCCTTCGCCACCCGCTGGTCCGGCTTGGTGTCGCCCGACAGCACCACCTTCTTGCCGTCATACTCGACGACATATCCGAACGACGGCTTGATCTTGTCGCCGTGATTGACCTCGATCGCGGTGACCTTGACGCCGTTGTTCTCGTAGACCGGACCCGGCTCGATGTCCTTCGCCGCGAACGCAACGCCGGAAGGCGGATAATTCTCATCATCGATCCGGATGCGGATGTCCTCGGCGAACGCCTTGGTGAGATTTTCGGTCATCGCCACCGTGCCCTTCGGCCCGAAGATCACCATCGGCGTCTTGCGCGAGCCGAACGGCGTGCCGATCCATCCCGTCAGCCACATGTCGGGAAGGCCCACGATGTGGTCGGAGTGCAGATGGGTGATGAAGTGCGCGGTGATCGCACCGATCGGGATCTTCTTCTGGAACAGGCGGATCGTCGAGCCGCGTCCGAAATCGAACATCAGCTTCTCGGGCCCCGCCTCCACCAGCGTCGCGGCGCTGAAGCTCGAGAGCCGCGGCGTCGGCGTGCCCGTGCCGAGCAAGGTGACCCGCATCTCAGCGGCGCGTGCCATGCCAGCGCCGGCGAGGATCGCCACAACGAGTGCAAACCAGAATTTCAGTCGCATGATCGAACGTCTCCGCCCCAAGCGCTTACTAAGCCGATGAGCTGACTCAGCCACGACAGGCTAGGTGAAGCGGCCGGAGATGCCAATGCGGACTGCGACATGACGGACGTGCGCGGCGGATTGACAGCAACGGCCGCTCCATCCAAACCTGCGTTACAATTTCAGGTTACGGAATGAAGCTGCATCCCGGGTCCGAACGCATCTTCGCGGACGACAGCACCGACCCGCTCGACGGGCGCGTGCGATGGGCGCCGGTGAAGTCGTTATGGCTTGGCAGCATGACCGCGGTTGCGATCGTGTTCGGGCCGCTGCTGTTCTCGTGGAGCGCGTTCGCGCTGTTCATCGTGACCAGCGCGATCACGCTGTGCTTCGGGCATTCGGTCGGCATGCACCGCCGCCTGATCCATGCGAGCTTCGACTGCCCGCTATGGCTCGAACGGCTCTGCGTCTATCTCGGCACGCTGGTCGGAATGGCCGGCCCCTACGGCATGGTGCGGCTACACGATTTCCGTGACTGGGCGCAGCGCCAGGCGGCGTGCCACGCCTACTCCCGCCACGCCGCCGGCTTCTGGCGCGACGCCTGGTGGCAACTGCACTGCACGCTGGTGCTGACGCACCCGCCGGTTTTCCGGCTCGAGCCCCGGCTCGCCGACGACCGCTTCTACGCCTTCGTCGAGCGCACCTGGATGTGGCAGCAGTTGCCGTGGGCGATCCTGTTTTTTGCGATCGGCTCGTGGAGCTGGCCGGTCTGGGGCATCTGCGTCCGGGTCGCCGTCTGCGTCACCGGGCACTGGCTGATCGGTCATTACTCGCATCGCAAGGGCGGACAGACCTGGGTCATCGAAGGCGTTGCAGCCCAGGGCTACAATGTCAGCATCGCCGGGCTGATCAGCATGGGCGAGAGCTGGCACAACAATCACCATGCCTATCCCGGCTCCGCCAAGCTCGGGCTGCTGCCGGGCCAGATCGATCTCGGCTGGTGGCTGATCAAGGCCTTCGAGGCAGCCGGCCTCGCCAGCAACATCAAGACGCCGGACAATCTCGCGCCGCGCCCGGGCTCCCGCCGCGTCGGCGGTCCTGATAACGCCGATGCGGCCGCACCGGGACATCGCGGCCCTGCGTTGTTCCCATAACTTGCACGCACGGATCGCCGTTGCGGAGCTGTCGCGATGCCGCTATATCGCCCGTGTCGGAAAAGGCAGACTTGGTTTGGTAAGCCCAAGTCCTTTCGAAATCGAAGTCCCTTCGGTAGCGAAAGCTCTGGCCTCCTGCTGCGTGCATGAGATCCCCACGACGAACACCGGACGCTATCGAAGCGTCCATTGTTCGTCCGTGTGGTTCTCAACCCGACGAACCGCTCCGGTCGAACCTCGACACAGGAGCAGTTCATGCACAACCACCACCCCCTTCCCCATGATGTCGTGATTGCCGGCGCCGGCCCGGTCGGCCTGCTGCTTGCCTGCGAGCTGCGGCTCGCAGGGCGCTCGGTGCTGGTGCTGGAGCAGGCCGCCGACCCGCGATCGCCGTTGAAGCGGCTGCCGTTCGGCATGCGCGGCCTCTCGGCGCCCAGCATCGAGGCCCTCTATCGTCGCGGGATGCTGGACGAGATCGCAGCGCCCCCGCGTGCGAATGATGGCGCGGGCAGCAATGCGTCAAACGGCGCGCATTGGATGCGGCAGCCGCGCCGCCCGGCGGGCCATTTCGCCGGCATCCAGTTTTATCACGACGATATCGACACTGCGAAATGGCCGTATCGCGTGCCGGGTCCGGCCGACACCAGCATGGCAGTCGACATGGGGTCGCTCGAATCCGCGCTCGCCGCGCGCGCAATTGCGATGGGTGTCGAGATCCGGCGCGGCGCGGCCGTCGAGGCGTTCGATCAGTGGGATGACGGCGTGATCGTTCGCGCCGGCGGCGAGACGTTCCGCGGACGCTGGCTGGTCGGTTGCGACGGCGGCCGCAGCATTGTGCGCAAGGCCGGCGGCTTTGAGTTCGTTGGCACCGATCCCGAGTTCACCGGCTATTCGATCGAGGTCGAGATCGCCGATCCGGACACGCTCCGCCCGGGCCGCCACTACACGCCGACCGGCATGTATAGCTACGCGCGGCCCTACACCATCGCGATGGTCGATTTCGACGGCGGCGCCTTCCACCGCACCCAAGAGGTCACGCGCGAGCATGTGCAGGCGGTGCTGCGCCGCGTCTCCGGCACCGACGTCACGTTGACGGCGCTCCGGCTTGCCACCACCTGGACGGATCGCGCCCGTCAGGCGACGGCTTACCAGAGGGGACGCGTGCTGCTCGCCGGCGATGCCGCGCACATCCACTCTCCGCTGGGCGGCCAAGGGCTCAACCTCGGGCTTGGCGATGCGATGAATCTCGGCTGGAAGCTCGCGGCCACGATCCGCGGCGACGCGCCGGCCGGTCTGCTCGACAGCTATTGCAGCGAACGGCATCCGGTGGGCGCGCAGATCCTCGACTGGTCGCGCGCCCAGGTCGCGCTGATGCGGCCGAGCCGCAGTTCGCGCGCGCTCGAAGCCATCATCCGCGATCTCATCGCGACATCAGACGGCGCAACCTATTTTGCCGAGCGCGTGTGGGGCGTTTCGCTGCGCTACGATCTTGGCGGCGGCCATCCGCTGGTCGGCCGCAGCGCGCCCGACTTCGAGCTCGCCAGCGGGATGAGGCTCGGCGAACTGCTCAAAGATGGGCGCGGCCTGCTGCTCGACTTTGATCCGCACTCTCCCCAGCGCGCGCTGGCCGATCGCTGGCGCGGCCGGATCAACTATGTCGCAAGCGATGCCGGGGATCGGCTGGGCTTGCGCGCGGTGCTGGTGCGTCCCGACGGGTTTGTGGCTTGGGCCACAGACATCGAGCAGGATCTGGAGGAGACTGCTCAAGCCGCAGCGCGATGGTTCGGAGAGCCTGACGCGGCATCTGCATGAGCCTAACGTCCCTGGATACGGCGCACGTGAGCTTCAATTGTCGCTCTCACTCCGTGTCCGGGTTCCCCTTCACAACCGTAACGCCCCGTTAACCCTATCAGCCTTAGGGTCGTCGGGGCTCCGAATGGACGGTGGCCGGGTTTGTTGTGATGTCGTTTGCACAAAAGAAAACTACCGTCGTCCCCGTTGCCGAGGAGCGGCGGCGCTTCCAGCGCGTCAAGGTGCACCTGCTCGGCCGCTACATGCTGCCCGACCGGCGCGAGTTTCCCTGCCAGATTATCAACATGTCCCCGGGTGGCCTCGCGCTGCTGGCGCCTGGCATCGGCAATGTCGGCGACCGCGTGATCGCCTATCTCGACCATATCGGCCGGGTCGAGGGCCGCATCACCCGTATCATCGACAACGGCTTTGCGATGACGATCGGCGCCACCGCGCGCAAGCGCGACAAGCTCGCCGCCCAGCTCACCTGGCTCGCCAACCGCGACATCCTCAATCTGCCCGAGGATCGCCGCCACGACCGTATCGTGCCGCGCAACCCGATCGCCCTGCTCACCCAGGAAGACGGCTCGCGGATGACCTGCCGCATCATCGACCTTTCGCTGTCCGGTGCTGCGATCGCCGCGGAGAACCGCCCGCCGCTGAAGTCGCTGGTGATGCTCGGCAGGGTGCAGGCCCGCGTGGTGCGAAATCTCGAGGAAGGCTTCGCGCTCGAGTTCGTCCACGAGCAGTCGGCGGAAACGCTCGAAGAGAGCGTTACCGCGAGGTAAAGCGAAAAACCGCTCAAGACCCCCGTTTTCAGCCCGCGAAGGCGGCCACCGGTGCACCGGTGGCCGCCTTCGGCGCGTTTGGCGTCGTGAAATCGGCGGTTAACGGCCAGAGCGTTTGAGGCAACAAACCGTGCAGGCACAGCGTTTGCCGCGTTAATAGATAAAATTTGAATCAATTGCAGATGTTTCAAATTTTACGCGAATTAGATTCAAGTAAAGATCGAATTCTCCGCAGCTTTTACCAGTATTCGCGTCAAATCTACTTCGCGTACTTAGCGGCGGCGCAAAAGCTTTGTGCGAAACGTGGTCCCAACAAGAAGAACGGGGGCCACGATGTTTGGGTTCAGGGGACAGGGGAAAGGTTTGGCGGTTGCCGCCATTCTGTTTGCGACGTGCGTGTCGGCCAAGGCCGGCGACGTGGTCTACGCCAGCCTGGGTGACGTTGCGCGCTCGCCGATCGGCTGGGTCGAATTCTGCGCCGACAATCCCGCCGAGTGCCGCGGCGGCAAGACGCAACCACGCGACATCGTGTTGTCGCAGACCGCTTGGCGCGACCTCGTGCGGGTCAACAAGTGGGTCAACGAATCCATCAAGCCGATGACCGACATGGATCATTGGGGCGTGATCGAGAAATGGTCGTTGCCATCAGACGGCTACGGCGACTGCGAGGACTACGTGCTCCTGAAGCGCAAGATGCTGATGGATGCCGGCTGGCCGCGCGAGGCGCTGTTGATCACGGTGGTCCGCGACAAGAAGGGCGAAGGCCACGCGGTGCTGACGGTGAAGACCGACAAGGGCGAGTTCGTGCTCGATAACCAGAACGAGAGCATCGTCGCCTGGACGGAGACCGGCTACCGCTTCGTCAAGCGGCAATCGCAGAGCGATCCCAATGTGTGGGTCTCGCTCGGCGACAACCGCCCCGCAGTTTCAACCGCAAGCTCGCGCTGAGCAGCAACAAGGAATCGAGTTCGCGACCCGGTCACATCCCCACCCCTCCCCGTCCCAGACCGGTTCGCGCGCGGCCAGGCTTCCCCCAAAGCCTGGCCGCAACCTCTTTGGGAAACGATCGCTCCGAGTTCGTTGCAGCAGCGCTGATCCGGCCTTCAGCACGATCCCGGCGCAGGAACTGCACGGCAGCTTGATCGTGCTCGCCTGATGGATCGGTGGGCTCACCGGTCGTTTGCCCGCAGGCCGGCTCACCGCGATGAGCGGCATTCCAAATAGTGCTGGGCCTCGGTCGAGGCTTCGTTGACAATCTCGAGTCCGCACGAGGCTGCCCACTCACGCAACTCATCCCGTTTGTAGCGGAATGCGAATGGCGGGTGGTACCAGTCAAAGTTCACGAGATCGCAATGCTGCTCCGAGAACGCCGGATTGTGCCAGCACTTGATGAAGTGATTGTAGATGAAGGTCTGGATGTCATAGGTGCCGGCCTTGATGCCAAGAAACGGCAAATCATTGTCGATCGTGATTTGGCCCTGGGAGCGCTGCAGATCCCGTCCGAGCGCCGTGAGCTGGTTCGCGGTAGCGAACGCCTCGTCGTTTGGCATCGGAATGATCGCGGCGCGCAAGACGTCGTCCACGGCCTCGCGCATTGGGGCCTTCTTTGCGTAGGCTGTAATGGCAATGGTGCCGCCGGGCGCGAGCTGCCTGACCAATGTATGGAATGTTGCACGCGGGCTCGGCGTGTGATGGATGGCCGCGCGACAGACGATGAAGTCGAACTGCTGCCGTGTTGGCAACTCGCTTGTGATGTCATGATTGAACAGTGTCGCAATCCCGAACCGCTCGATGGTGTCCAGGGCGCCGTGAATATCGGCACCGACATATTCGAGGTTGGCAGGGACAGGCGATGCCGCGAGCTGGTTCAGGATGTCTCCAAATCCGCAAGCAGCATCGTATACCGATGTCTTGCGCTCGGAGGCCTGCTTGCGAATGCGCTCGAACAGTTCGGCCCAGGGCAATTGCCTGCTCGGCATCGCCTTTGCAGCTTCTGCATTCTGCTGAACGAACGACCTGAAACCCAGGTCGCTCGACCATTGCTTGGTGTAGTGATCGGCCGTCTGCTGGTTGTCTTGCATACTGTCTCTCCGTGGCGAGACAGCTAGCACTGCAACCAGCAGTTAGCAACGGGCCGACGACGCGTTTCGGCGCGAGCCGAGCGCAAGCGAAAAGCGTCGTTTTCCATCTGTCGCCGTTGCGGCATAGTTGACGACATCGAGCATCGCTAAAGAGCCGTTCGCGACCGGCTGCTGTTGGATGATGTGAGAATCAAGACCGCCCGTCAGAAGAACCGATCGAGGAAGGCCGCCGTCTCGTCCGAGATGCCGACGATCTTGTTGGTGGCCTGGCGATAGAACTTGAAATTGAGCTCGGTCTCGGGCCGGCCGTCGTCCCAATCCTTGAAACGCTTGAGCGCGTCGCGTCCGAGCGGCCGCTTTGCCAGCGCAACACGCCTGACCGCGATGCTGACACGCGGCGTCTGCCTGGCGATGTCAGGCTTGCGCGGCACCGGTTCGGCTGAGGTCACCACCGCGCGGGCGATCAGTCCGTTGCCGCCCTCGTTCTCGCTCGCGAACACGAACACGATGTCGCCGGCCGCGATGTGCTTGCCGCCATACATGGTCTTCTGCGCGGTGAAGACGAACGCCTTCGCCCGCGGCTCCCCGATCTCGGTCTTGATTGCAAACGCCATCGCATGCCCTGCACCGGTACGCTCGGCCATCCGGCGCCCCAAGCTTGACATCCTAGCATCCGGTCTATTGAATTGAATTCAATTCAAGCAACGGGCAAGCGATGGGCGTAACGAGCCAGGGGACACGCGAGCGGCTGCTCGCCGCAGCCCAAGTGGAGCTGATCGAAGGCCAAGGGCATCTCGAGATGCAGGCCGTCGCGAGACGGGCCCAGGTCTCGGTCGGGCTCGCCTATCACCATTTCGGATCGAAGGCCGGCCTGATCGCCGCCGTGGTCGAAGGCTTCTATGAACATCTCGATGAGGCGGCCTTCGGCGGCGCCAAACTGCCCGCCAGCAACTGGGCCGACCGGGAGAAGGCGCGGATCGGCGCCTATGTCGCCTTTCACTATGAGCACCCGTTTGCGCCGCTGGTGATCGGACCGCTGAGCCGGGCGCCCGAAGTGCTTGATGTCGAGACCGCCTTCACCAGCCGCCAGCTTGCAGCCGGGGCGCGCATGCTGGAGGCCGCGCAGCGCGACCGGATCGTACCCGGCAACCTCGACCCTCACCTCACCATCGCGCTGATGATCGGTGGCATTCGCCAGGCGCTGATCGGCGCGCTCACGGCCGACCGGCGGCCGGATCCGGCAAGGCTGACCGGCGACATCTGGGCCTTCATGGCCGCGGCGCTGCGCCTGCCTGCCAAGTCCCCGCCGGTGAAGCCGAAAGCCACGCGGCGCAGCCGCTTCTAATGTTCAACTATAACTCCAAGGTTGGTGGCCATCTTGTTCAACCCGCATGATTTTCACACGCCGCAATCGTCCTACAGCAAGCCGGATCTGCTGCGCTCGAGCGCGGGCGGCTATTTCGGCCCCGGCAATGCGCAGCTGCCGGCGCCACCGATGCTGATGATGGATCGCATCACCGAAATTGGCATCGACGGCGGCGCCTTCGGCAAGGGCCGTGTCGCAGCCGAACTGGACGTTGCGCCGGACCATTGGTTCTTCGCCTGCCACTTTGCCGGCGACCCCGTGATGCCCGGCTGCCTCGGGCTCGACGCGATGTGGCAGATCATCGGCTTCTGGCTCGGCTGGTCGGGCTCGCCGGGCAAAGGCCGCGCGCTCGGGGTCGGCGAGGTCAAGTTCAGGGGCCACATCACGCCGGACGTCAGGCTCGTGCGCTATGAGGTCGACATGCGTCAGGTCAGGCGCGGCCGGCTGGTGCTGGGCATCGCCGACGGCCGTGTGCTCGCCGACGGCGCTTGCGTCTATCTGGCGAAGGACATGAGGGTCGGCCTGATCGCGCCGACGGGCTGAACCACGGACGCGCGCCGGACAGTCCCGTTTTGAGGCAGCCTCCCGGAATTTGCGGCGAGTTTTGCACTCCCCGCGCCACCTGCTTGAATCCCCGGGGGTTTTGCCCGCATCGCGGTTGTGCTATTCGGAACCTTTCAATTGATGTCCGGTTCTGGTCGCATGATCGAACTTGCCCCCCGGAATGCACAGGCCAGCAGCCTGATCGGCGTGCAGCCGATCGCGATCGGCGCCGTGGCGCTGGTGCTCGTGCTGTTCGGGATCGGCTCGATCGCGCTGTGGCGCGCCTTCAGCGGCAACGTGCCGGAGACCGACCGGATGGTCGCCGCCCGCCAATTGCAGGCGCGGACCGCGCAGGTCTCCGAGGCCCTGGTGGAAAAGACCAAGGGCATGGAGGTGACCCAGCAGGAATCCATCGACCAATTGCAGGAAGTGCAGGACCAGCTGTTGGCCATGCGCAAGCAGTTCGCCGCGCAGCAGGCCGACGCCAAGAAGCTCTCCGACCAGGTCGCCGCACTGACCGAACAGGTCGAGGGCCTGCGCCAATCGCTCGCGAGCGCGCAGGCCAATGAGCCGGCCGCAGAGCCCGAGCCGCGCAAGCGGTCGAAGGCCAACCGGAAGCGCCACAGGTCGCGCGGTTGACGACCGAAGACGGCGGAGCGGCAGTCACCGGCCCGGCCATCAAAATGCGCCAAATCCCGAACAGCATCAGGAGCTAAGGTGGAATTTCCCGCTCCAGGCCTGCCGATGGCAGCCTCGCATGAGTGCCCGTTACCGTGAATTAATCCGGACTTTGTGAACTGGTTCACATATCCGACTTCGAATCCGAGTCATCCTTAAATCACCGGATGGCGTGAGCCGATTTCAATATCCGGGGCTGGCAAGGTCGTTGACGGTATACTACGTCGACGGCCTTGTTTTTTGTGATCGTGAATCCCGGCCTCTGGACTGCCCACCCCGAAAATGCGGCGTGCTCGGATGACGGCTCTGCGCGCGCGACATCGCTGCAGCTGAAGCCGCAGCGATCCGCGTTGCCGCCTACTTGGTGCGGTCGCGCAAGACGCGATCGCTTCGCTGCCGCAGCCGGGCAAGCTTCGGCTCGAGCTCGTGGAGCATGTAGACGAATGCGATGGCGAGGCCCGAAACAACAACCATGAACAGCAATGTCAGATCAGGAATGGTCAGCATCTCTGATATCCTCTGAGGCCCGGCTCCAATCGCAGCCGGACCGTTTGTTTTCGCGACGCGTTCACACACAGACTGCTGCAGAGCGCTGCAAGCCGCGTACCAATGCGCGACGGCCCCGGCATCAAGACGCCGAGGCCGCGCCGGATCATACCAAGACCATCAGCATGGCGATCCGATGGACCGGCCATGCGTCAGCAGATGTCTCAGTTGCAAACCTGCACCGGTCGCACCTGCCAGCCATACGGCGTCAGCATGCGACGGCGCACGACGTAACAGCCGCCGTCACCGTAACCATAGCCGTAGCCATACCCGTCGTCGTAGCCGTAACCGGCGTAGTACGGGTTGCCGTAGTAGCCGTCATAGTAATCGTAGGCGCCGTAGCCCAGGCCAAAGCCGATCGCGGCGGCCGCGAACGGATAGCCCCAGCCGCGCCGATGCCAGCCTCCGCCGTGCCAGCCTCCACCATGCCAGCCGCCGCCATGCCAGCCGCCGCCGATGGCGGCCGACCGGAAGCCACCGCCCGCGCCCATGGCGCGGAAAGCGCCGCCGCCACCGTGGAAGCCGCCAAAACCGCCACCGTGGAAGCCGCCAAAGCCGCCACCCCGGAAGCCGCCACCACCGCCGTGGAAACCGCCACCACCAAAACCACCTCGAGCCGACGCGGCATCGACCGTGAACAGGCCGACCGTGGCCGTCGCCAGCAAGACAATCATCGCTTTACGCAACATCACCCGTCACTCCTCTTTCCAAGGCTTTCTTTGCAAGCCTCCGCCGCCGCGTCCCGCGCATGCTAACTCAATGTGGGACCGCGGCTTCAACCGCGCGCTCATGTCGCGCTCACTTCTGCGCGACCCGCGTTCATCAAGGCGCAGCCGTCAAAAGTTAACAGCCGCGGCAGATGCCGTTGACCCGGCGATCGACCGACCTGTTCTCGTCGGCAATCGCCTTGTCGAAGCTTTCGCTCGACGCTGCGCCGGTGGTGACGCCCTCACCGGTGTTCAGCCGGCCGGAGGATTGCGCCGTGCCGACGCTGTTGGTGCCGGGCGGCGGTGACGCGACTTGCGGCGATGTCGTGCTGGCTGACGAAGGGCTGCCGCTCCCAGTGCCCGTGCCTTGAGCGACGGTAACCGTGGGTACCAGCAGAATCGCGATTGTCGCGAACACGGCGGTGACGGATAATTTGCGCATGGCAATTCTCCCTTGCGGACATCAACGGATCCGCAAAACGCCGGTTCCCACAGGCGTTGGGGCAATACAGTTTGGGAGCAATGCAATTTGCGCAAGCTGATCGAGTTTGACGACGATACCGCCGACAAGCTGAAGCAGCTTGGGCGCGACCGGATGGCGACGCTGCAGGAGCTGGCGGACGAGGCCTTCGCCGACCTCCTCAAGAAGCACGGTATTCCGATCGACCTGAAGGATGCGCTGCGCAAGAGCGCTAGACTTCAGGAAGCAGCGAGACCGCGGGAGGCGGCAAGGCCAGGCCCGGCGATAGCGAAGGGCGCACGCAAGCAGGGCCGGAAGCGCTGAGCCTTCAGCCGATCTTCTTCAGTCCGGCTTTGTACTGCGGGCCCCGGATCGCGTAGGACTTCGCCGGCCGCGACAACGCCTCCGCCTGCGCGGCGTCCAGCGTGCGCACCACGCGCGCGGGCGCACCGATGATCAGGGAATTTTCCGGAAACTCCTTGCCCTCGGTAATGACGGAGCCGGCGCCGACGACACTGCCGCGCCTGATGCGCGCGCCGTTCATCACGATCGATCCCATCCCGATCAGCACGCCGTCTTCCAGCGTGCAGCCGTGCACGATCGCATTGTGGCCGATGGTGACGTTGTTGCCGATGGTCAGGGGAAAGCCGGGATCGACATGCAGGGTCGAATTGTCCTGAACGTTGGAGCCTTCGCCGATCTCGATCCACTCATTGTCGCCGCGCAGCACCGCGCCGAACCAGACGCTCGCCGCGGATTTGAGGCGCACCTTGCCGATCACAACGGCATTGTCGGCGATGAAGTAGCTGCCGTCGGCGGGAAGATCGGGCCCCTGCCCGTCGAGTTCGTAGATCGCCATAGAGGTCTCCTTGGATGAAGGTGACCTTGGCACAGCGGACGACGTGGTTTCAAGCAAGCACGCTCATGGTCCGGACCCGGATCAGGATCCGGCGCGGATCACCCGATCACGCCGGCAGCGCGCAGCGTCATCACGAAGAAGGTGCCCGACATCAGGCTCCAGAAGCCGGAGATGACGGTTGCCATCATCACGAACTCGAAACGGCGGCGCTCGATGCGCGCGCCGCGCAGCGTGTTGCGCATGATGATGAACGGTGCGGCGAAGACGAGAAACGGGACCGCGGCGAAGGTCCTCGGCGCGACGCCCTCCTGCAGCAGGCCGAAGCCGGCCGGACGCTCCGCCATCGCCTGATAACCGCTGGCCAATGCGCCGGCGAGCGCGAAGCCAATGAAGAGCGAGAACAGGGAATTCAAGGTATCGGGCGACATCGAAACTTCCGCTACGCAACAGGCCACTCCACCCTGCTTCGCAGAATTGACGGCCGGCCGCCACATCATCCTTAAGGAAAGGTTAACCGGGGCGCCCGCCGCGGCGTTTGCGCATGGCCATTCGATCAGGGATTCCATTGGAATCGTACGGAAATTCTTCGCCTCGTGGCATATTCGACAGGTGATTCGGCGACTCCCGACCTGATCTTTGCCTCGCTCATGACGCTTCTCTCGACTGCCCAGCATCTCGCCCGCGACACCCGCCGCAATCCGCGCGCGCATCTCGTTCCGCTCATCGCCTCGGCGGTCATCGCGGCCGGTGCGATTGCCCTCGTCGCCTATCTGTTGTGGCCGACCTATACGACCGTCCCGCCGAGCGATCCGTCGCGGCTTCCGGTGAGCGTCGGCGGCACGCTGTTCAACGTGCCGACCATGGCCGTGCGCATGAAGATCCAGCGTCATTCCGGGCCGCAGGAGCGCGTCGATCTGAGCTTCCTCTATCCGTCGCTGGAGGCGCCTGCCGCGCCGAAGCACTACAGTGCCGATACGGTCGAGGACAAGGTGCAGCCGATCGACAGGATCTTCGTGTCGATCGCGGCGCACCACGATTCACTCGCGCCGGACATGCGGCTGCGCACGATCTATCCGCGCTATCTCGACGAGCGTGCGAACACCGATGACGGCCTGACTGCACGCGCGTTCCGCGACGGCACGCCCTATGGCGGCGAGGACCTGTTCACCGCGACCGAGCCGCAGCTGATCGCACGCTGCACGCGCGATACGTCGACGCCCGGCACGTGCCTGAGTGAGCAGCGTATCGAGGGCGCCGACCTGACCTTCCGCTTTCCGCGCAGCTGGCTTGCGCAATGGCGCGACATCGCCACCGCGATGAACCGCCTCTCCGCGCAGATGCACAGCGCGAAGGGCTAGCCTCCTCGTCATTGCGAACGCCCCCGGTCGGCGCGAAGCGCCGCCGGATGACAGGCTCCATGAGGCAATCCTAGGCAGCGCCGGTCGAGGCCGTATTGCCTTTGTCGTTTCGCTGGACTAAGACGTCTTCAGGGGAAGTACGGTCTCCCCTTGAGGCTTCGGTCCAAGAACTGTGCAACGCTCGACTTGTCGAGGTCATGCGCACATGGACGAAAGCAAGCCCCCAATTCCCCGCAGCCAATTTGCCTTACGGTCTGCCCCTGCGCCGACCTTGGCGGATATCGATCCTACCCCCGCTAGGTCAGACGAACTCGTCGCCGGCGAGCGGCAAAATTGGTCTGGGCCAACTCAGCCTGGCCGGGACGATTGCTCCGATGAATCTTCGGTCGCCGTTTATCACCGGAACCGAGAAGAAGTCTGGGAAGGATTCCTCGTAGCGTTGCGCGCGATGGGGATCGCAGGATTCGAACAACCTCCCGACCCGGTGGAGCCTCCCGTTCAAGGGTCCGGGCTTTTCGAATGATCAGCGCCCGGTCAGTTCGCATTTCACGTTGTAGTCCGCGTAGCGGAGTTCTCGATCTCACCGGAGCCTGGAAATGCCCCATCCCCAACGACGCATGGCCCTTGCCGCAGCGACGCTGCTTCTCTTGGGAGTGAATGACATGTCAAATTACGCTATCGGCTTTGAGGGTACCCAGATCGGTGTTGCGCCCGACGGTTGGACCGCCACCGTCACGGGATCAGGCGTTTCAAGATGGACGGTCGAAACCGATGCGACGGCGCCGTCGAAATCGAACGTGCTCAAGCAATCCGGCCGAGCGAGCTACCCGCTGCTGTTGAAGGACGACACCAGAATCAAGGACGGCTTTGTCGAGCTCATGTTCAAGGCTGTCGCGGGATCCCAGGACCGCGCCGCCGGTATTGTTTGGCGAGCGAAGGACGCGAACAACTATTACGTGACCCGCGCCAATGCACTTGAGGATAATGTCGTCCTCTACAAGACTGTGAACGGCGTTCGAAGCCCGCTCGACATCGTGGGCCGCAAGGGAGGCTATGGAACCGATATCAAGGTTCCGTCCAACACCTGGCACACCCTGCGTGTCGACTTCAAAGCCTCGCGCTTCGTTGTATCTTTCAACGGCAAGCAATTGTTTGAGGTGGAGGATTCCACATTCGGCGATGCAGGCAAGGTCGGGCTTTGGACCAAGGCCGACAGTGTGACGCTATTTGATCAAATCACCTACGGAGAAGCGAAATAGGTGAGTTGGCCAAGCGCAGGCAACTGCCGATTAGCAAACGCGGGGATCCGCATCCTCCCCATCAGATGGAATTTCCATCCAAGTGTGCGTCACCTCGCTTTTGGGGGAGTGACCGATGGATGGAGTGGGTCTCGTTCTTTTTGTTCTCGCCGCTCTTGTAGGCGGGTTCGTTAGCGGCTTTTCGGGGTTTGCGATGGGCCTCGTGGTGTCGGGTGTGTGGCTGCACATCATCACGCCGATCCAGACCGCGGCGCTGATCGCGGGCTACGGCCTGCTCACGCAGGGTTACGGCATCCTGAAATTGCGGCAGGCGCTGAACTGGCACGCCATCTGGCCGTTATCGCTTGGCACGACGATTGGCATCCCGACCGGCGTGGTCCTGCTCACCTATCTCAGCCCCGTCTATTTGCGATTTGGTGTCGGTACACTGCTGGCAACTTACGCGATCTACAGCCTGGCGCGACCGGCGTTCAGTCCGATGAAGATCGGGATCGGGCCGGACATTGCGATCGGCCTCGTCAACGGGCTGGTCGGCGGACTGACCGGACTTGGTGGCGTCGTCTCAACCATCTCCTGCCAATGGCGCGGCTGGACGAAGGATACGCAGCGCGCCGTGTTCCAGCCGGTCCTGTTCGCCGCCTTTGTGGTGATCTCGATTTCGATGGGCGTCACCGGCGCCTTCACGTCCGAAACCGTCAAATTGTACGGCCTGGGTCTGCCATTTCTGCTCGCCGGCCTCTGGAGCGGCTTCAGGCTGTACGGAAAGATCGATGACGAGATGTTCCGCAAGGTGGTGTTGACACTGTTACTGCTCGCCGGCCTGTCGCTGATCGTGCCAGCATTGGTCTCACGCGGCGCCTGAGTCACGTTTCTTGGACCCGCGACCAGTCTGGTCGCCGGCGCGGAGCCCGAGCTTGTCAGATTCATTGACCCGCGCAGCGGCCGCGGCAGGCAAATGGTCACCAGCGCCGACGCTCATACGACGGCGCTGGTCGCGGCGAGGCCGTTCAGCCCTGCTCGCCCAGATCTTCTTCCAGGATGGCCATCTGGAACTGGAATGAGCGATCATCGTCCTCGTCGTCGACGAACAGCACGCCGATGAACTCCTCGCCGATATAAACCTCGGCCGAGTCGTCCTTCTTGGGCCGCGGCACCACGCGGATCTTGGGATTGCTGAACACGCGTTTGAGATACGCGTCGAGCTTCCTGACTTCCTGAACGTCCACAGCCGTCTCCAATCGGGTCGATGATTTTCGGGGGAGTTTTAGGACGAGACGGCAAAGATCGCCAGAGCCTTTTCAGGCTTTGGCGACGTGATGTTGCGCACACGCTAAGGCGCGGTACCGATCAGAAAGCGAGTGAAATCAAAGCCCGATCGCGTTGAGCATCTGATCCATGGTGCGCGACGGCTCGGCACAGCCGGCCTCGCCGACGATTTTCGCCGGCACGCCCGCGACCGTGACGTTGTGCGGCACGGGTTTGACCACGACGGAGCCCGCCGCGATCCGCGCGCAATGACCGATCTCGATATTGCCGAGGATCTTGGCGCCGGCGCCGATCAGCACGCCGTGGCGGATCTTCGGATGGCGATCCTCGTTCTCCTTGCCAGTGCCGCCGAGCGTGACGCCATGCAGGATCGAGACATCGTCGTCGATGACGGCCGTCTCGCCGCAGACGAAGCCGGTGGCGTGATCGAGGAAGATGCCGCGGCCGATCCTGGCCGCCGGATTGATGTCGGTCTGGAACACCGCCGACGAGCGGCTCTGCAGGTAGAAGGCAAAATCCTTGCGGCCCTTCTGATAGAGCCAGTGCGCAAGACGATGGGTCTGCAGCGCGTGGAAGCCCTTGAAGTAGAGCAAGGGATCGATGAAGCGCGAGGTCGCGGGATCGCGGTCATAGACGGCGACGAGATCGGCGCGGAAGGCGTTGCCGATATCGGGCTCATCGCGCAATGCCTCGCCATAGGTCTGGCGGATCAGGTCGCCCGACAGCGCGGCGTGGTCGAGCCGATCGGCAATGCGATGGACCACGGAATCTTCCAGGCGCTCATGATGCAACACGGTCGCATAGATGAAGGATGCGAGCTCCGGCTCGCGGCGCAGGATGTCTTCCGCCTCGCCGCGGATTCGATCCCAGATCGGATCGAGTGCCGCGAGCTTGCTCCCCTGCGGATTGACCTGATGAACTGCCATAGCTGCTCTCGCAATTCGGTTGTTCTGATGTGCGTTATAGCACGGTGACCCCAGCGCGTCCCGGGAGGGCTCGGTACGGTAAACCCCAGCCGAACGCCCCCCGGGCCGATGTCTAGGGGAATTGGTCGGGATTTTGCCGAAATCAAGCCGCGCTTCTGCAACTATTGGCGGATTTCGTCCCGAGTGTGGTTTTGGGCATGGTCGGCCCCAATAAAAGGGGGAAATACCATCAATACCCAGACGTTACGTGGGCGCCTGACCGATGCACGGTCGGTCTGGATCGCCACCATTGCCATTCCCCTCCTGCTGCTCGCACCTGCCTTCTGGAACGGCTATCCGCTGCTCCAATGGGATACCGGCGGCTATCTGGCGCGCTGGTACGAGGGCTATCTGGTGCCGAGCCGGTCCACGGTATTCGGCCTCTACCTGCATGTCGGCGAGACATCGGGCTTCTGGCTCAACCTCGGTATCCAGACCCTGGCGACGCTGTGGATCCTGCAGCTGACCCTGCGCATGCTCGAGCTCGCCCGGCCGGTCCGGCTGATCGCGATCAGCCTCGCGCTGATCGCCACCACCGCCCTGCCCTGGCTCGCCAGCATGCTGCTGACCGACATCTTTGCCGGCCTCTCGGTGCTCGCGCTCTACATCCTGGTCCTGCACGGCGAGCGGATTTCGACGCTCGAGAAGGCGGTGCTGTTCGGGTTCATCGCGTTTTCCGCCGCCACGCACAGCGCGACGCTCGCGGTACTGCTCGGTCTGTGCTGCGTCGGCTGGATGCTGCGTCCGTGGCTCGGCCGCCGCGTCCCGGTCGCGGGGCTCATGCAAGGCAGCCTGACCATCGTCACCGCCGCCGTGATGCTGCTGGCGGCGAACTTCGCGCTGTCGGGTCAGCTTGCCTGGACACCCGGCGGCTATGGCGTCGCCTTCGGCCGCATGCTGCAGGATGGCATCGTCGCGCAATATCTGCGCGATCATTGCGCCAGGGAGAACCTGAAGCTCTGCCCCTATCGCGACGAGTTGCCGCCGACCGCCGACGACTTCCTGTGGGGTCACAGCATGTTCAACACGCTCGGCCGCTTTCAGGGACTGAATGACGAGATGGGCCACATCGTGGTGCGTTCGCTCGCCGAATATCCGACATGGCAGGCCAGGGCGGCGCTGAAAGCGACCGCCGACCAGCTGTTGGATGTGGCGACCGGCGAAGGCTCCTCGGGCTGGATCCCGCATACCTACGGCATCATCGAGCGCTATGTTCCCAAGCAGGTCGCGCCGATGCGCGCCGCGCGGCAACAACGATGGGCCCTCGACTTCACCGCGATCAATCGCATCCACGTGCCGGTCGCGCTGGCCTCGATGCTCCTGGTCGTGATCCTGTTCGGCCGCGGACTGTGGCAGCGGCGGCTCGACGATCTGACGTTGCTGGCGGGCACGGTGACGCTCGCTCTGCTCGGCAATGCCGCCGTCTGCGGCGTGATCTCGGGGCCCCACGACCGCTATGGCGCGCGCATGGTGTGGGTCGCGACCTTCGTGGTGCTGACCGCGGCGGCGCGCGCCTTCGCCAAGCACGATGCCGAGAACGATGCCAACGAGCTATTTTCGCGGCGACAGGAAGTCGATGACGCCGGTCTTGTAGACCTTGTCACCGACCGCCCGCATGTGGTCGCGGTTCGGAATGTCGAGCACCTGCGAACCCGGAATGATCCGGCCGAGCGCTGACGCCGAGCCTGCGATCTCATCGTTGGTGCCGACCGCGATCAGGACCGGCACGCCGATGCCGGCGGCCTCCTCGCGCGTCATCAGGCGGCGCGAGCCGCGCAGGCAGGCGGCGAGCGCGCGGCGGTCGGAGCGGGTCTGATCGGCGAAGGCGCGGAAGGTGCGGCCGACCGGATCGGTGACGTCGTCGAGCGACGGCGCCTCCAGCGCCAGCGCAACGGCCTCGCCGGGACCGCCGCCCTCGATCAGCCCGATGCCGATGCCACCGAGGATCGCCGAACGCACCCGATCGGAATTTTCACGCGCCAGGATCGCCGTCATCCGCGAGCCCAGCGAATAGCCCATGATGTCGGCGCGCGCGATTCCAAGATGATCCATCAGCGCGATCACGTCGCTTGCCATGGTCGCGATCTCGTACTGCGCGGCGTCGTAGAGCTTGGCGGATTCACCGTGGCCGCGATTGTCGAGCGCGATGACGCGCCGGCCGGCCTTGACGAGCTCCGACACCCAGGTCGGATAGATCCAGTTGACGTTCTTGCTCGACGCGAAGCCGTGCACGAGCACGATCGGCTCGCCCGCGCCTTCGTCGATATAGGCAATCTCAACATCGCCGTGGTGGAAACTCGGCATCTTCGATTCCGTTTTTTCTTGGGATTCTGGATTTGGGATTTGCGATCGACCGGCGACCGCAAGCTTAGCGTGAAATCTAGCCTTGGGCGGGCATACTCGCCAGCGCGGCCTGCGCGGTCATCTGCCGCTTCAGGCGCAGCGCCTTGCTGCGTCTGAGCCACCATGCCGTGGCTCGCTCGGTGGTGGCCTTGATCGACGACACAAAGCCAAACAGCGCAAGCAGCGCGCCGAACAGCCACATGGTGAGATTGAATGTGCCGGCCACGAGCAGCAGCGCGCCGCGGCCGAGCAGCTTGATGATTGCGCGGGTCTGGCCGCCCTTCACCTCGGCGATGCGGGCCGCGCGCGCGATCTCCTGCGGGTTCTCCGCGACCTTCAGCGTGTCCCGCGCGGCACGAACCCCGGCCGCCTCGCCGATGCGCCCGACGTCCTTGGCGACGCGCACCAGCGCACCGGCCTTCTCGGCGCGGAACGCCGCGCGGATCGCGGTTGCGGTTTCCGCCGGCCGCAGCACCGAGCCGGATGCGACCGCATCACGGAGCGCCGGCTGATCGACCACCTCGCGGGTCGAGCGCCCGGCCCATTCGATCATCCCCTCACTCAGCCGTCCGGCCTTGCGCGTATCCTTGACCAGCGTCAGTCCGGCGCGCAGCGGCGCGGCGCCGCCGACCGACACATAGGTGGCCGCAGTCACGGCGAGCCCGGCGGCGGCAAGGCCAAGCACCAGTCGGTCGGTGTCCTCGCCCATCACGAGGTGCTTGCCCTCGCGCACGACGTCCCTGACGTCACCGAACACGAACAGATCGCCCGCGACCGTGCCGGACAGGCTTGCGACATCGTCGGCATTGCCGGTCACGAGACCGGTGGCAAATCCCTTGGCGAAATGCGTGGTGGACGACTGCTCGGTGCGCGCGTCATCGACACGCTTTTTGAGTTCATCACTGAGCGCGATGTTCTTCTCGCTCGCGAGCGCGACGAAGCTGGTCGCAAGATCGGCATCTCCGGAGGCGAGCGCCGCCTCGATATTGTCCGATATCAACGCCGGGTTGTTGCGCAGGACGGAATTGAGCCTGAGGTCGGCGAGCGCAGCCGGATCGTTCCGCGCTGACAGCACCGTGCCGGCGTCCCGGGCGTGCGGCCAAATGGCCGCGCCCACGACAGCGCTCGCTGCCAGGCCGGCCACCGCAAAAATGAGGCGCACCCCGTTCATTCCGCTGAAAACCTCTAGTTTTATTCGCCTTGTTCAGTTCGCTTGGAAATAGTGTGCCGATTTTGCGACACAACGGCTCCGACCAAAGAAGGGCTTCTCTGGGACGACAAGATTGTGTCGAATTTGCATGAGCAAATGAGCCATCGGGGCTCTAGGAATCAACTGTTCCCGCCAGTATGGTGCGCGGCATTTCACGATGCCGCATGCTGTTAATTGCGTCTGCCCATCGTTGCCACCAAGGTGAGAATATGTCCGACCACGTCGTCCCGCACTTCCATAACGATGCCGGTGTCTCGGTGATCGAGATCGGGTCGCAGGAATTCATGTGCGTGGGCGCCAACCCTCCGTTCGACCATCCGCACGTGTTCCTCGACCTCGGCAACGACAGCGAGATCATTTGCCCGTATTGCTCGACGCTGTATCGCTTCGCGTCCGACCTCGCTGCCGGCGAAGCCCGGCCGCCGGAATGCGTGCTGAAAGACAAGGTCGCCTGATCGTTCCGTGGCGCTGACGCGAACCGTCATCGTTGCCGGCGCCGGGATCGGGGGACTGACGGCGTCGCTGACCCTGGCGGCACAAGGTTTTCGCGTCGTCGTGCTGGAAAAGGCCGAGCGGCTCGAGGAAGCCGGCGCCGGCATCCAGCTCTCTCCCAATGCCAGCCGCATCCTGGTCGAGCTCGGGCTCAAGGAACCGCTGGCGCGGCGCGCGGTCACGCCGGAATCCGTCAACATCCTGAGCGCGCGGGCCGGTGGCGAGATCGCGCGGATGCCGCTCGGCCGGGCCGCCGAGTTCCGCGCCGGTGCCCCCTATTGGGTGATCCACCGCGCCGATCTGCAGGCCGCGTTGCAGGCCGCCGTCAACGAGCATCCCGATATCGATCTGCGGCTCGGCTGCCAGTTCGAGGACGTGACAAAGCACGCCAAGGGGCTGACGGTGGTGCAGCGCCGCGGCAACGCACGGCAAGAGGAATTGGCCGTTGCGCTGATCGGCGCGGATGGCATCTGGTCGTCGGTCCGCGGACATTTGTTTCCGGATGTACAGCCGCAATTCTCCGGCCTGATCGCCTGGCGCGGCACGCTGGACGCGACCGCCCTGCCGCGCGAATACACCGCGCCGCGCGTGCAGCTGTGGATGGGGCCGGACGCGCATCTCGTTGCCTATCCGATCTCGGCCGGACGCCAGGTCAACGTGGTTGCGATCGTGTCCGGCACCTGGAACCGACCAGGCTGGAGCGCGCCGGGTGACATCAACGAGATCAAGGGCGCGTTCGCTACCGCGCGCTGGCCCGCCACGGCGCGGATGCTGATCGGCGCGGTCGACGGCTGGCGCAAATGGGCGCTGTTCACCCTGCCCGACATCGGCCGCTGGAACGAAGGCGCGGTGACACTGCTCGGCGACGCCGCGCATGCGATGCTGCCGTTTGCCGCGCAAGGCGCCGGCATGGCGATCGAGGATGCGGCCGTGCTCGCCAAGGCCCTGGCCGACTGCACCGGCGAAAACACCGCAGGCATTCCCGCCGCGTTGAAGCGCTACGCCGAGATGCGGCGCGGCCGCGTGCTGAAGGTGCAGCGCATGGCGCGGCAGCAGGGCCGCATCTATCATTTGAGCGGACCCTTGGCGATCGCGCGCGATCTTGCGATCCGCGCCATCGGTCCGCAGCGCATGCTGGCGCGGCAGGACTGGATCTACGACTGGCGCGCCTGAGCCGAGCGCGCCTGCGCGCGCAGCTACCGGTTCTTCTGGAAACGTTGACTTAGTGAACGAGGCCTCGCGGCGCGCGCGGGCCATTCGCCGCCGGCGCAGGCGCCGCGGGTGCGGCCGCCGCAGGCGTGTCCGGCGGGCTCTCATGGCACTTGTTGGCGCGCCAGGCCTGATCCGCCAGCCTCTGCTGGGCGTGGATCGAGATCAGCTCGTTGCGATAGACCATTTCCGAGACCACGGTACCGCCGACGCCGGTCTCCGCCTTGGCCATCAACTTTTCCTGAGCCGTCGCGCGAGACGCGAGATTCGTGCGCTCGGTCTCGAGCTGCTTGCAATCATACAGATCGTATTTGGCGGGATCGGCGAATGCCGACGGCACGCTGTCGCCGATCTGTGCGCAGCCGGAAACGCCCGCAGCCGAGGCTAGCAGCGCAACGAAGGCTGCCGCGCGCGACAGATTTGGGCGGCGTGAGGGACGAACAGACATTCAGCTTTCTTAGTCCGACAGTGTTGAGATTGCCTAAAGCAGCCGCCGGTGTCCGGATTGAGGCTCAATCGCGGCGGCGCGCTGCTTATCCCAATGCTCGGCCGCTGAAGCAAATGGAATTGCAAGCTGCAGGTTAAGCCTTTGAAAGCGCGCCTGGTAGTAGCGGATAGCGGAGCGCGGGGCTAAGCCAAGGCGCACGCCGGGCTGACCGTCAGGCGCAGCATGTCCGGCGGGATCGTACGGTGTCCAATGCGGCACTACCTCTTCGCTCAACCCGATCGATCGACCATTGCGGGATGACGAGTGCCCTGCTCCGACCAGCGACGAAGGCGAGATCGCCGACGTGCTTCCTGACAGGCCGCGCCGGCGCAACCTTGATGACCCGCCCGGCCGAAAGCAGCCGGCAGATTCTCTAGACCGCCGGTTGCGTGGATTTCCTGACGACCAACTCAGGAGGAAGTACGACGTGCCGGATCTCGGCCGACTTGCTCTGGAGCATTTCGATCAGCATTCTGGCAGCGATCCGCCCCATCTCGCGGTGCTCGATGCGCACGGTGGTGAGCGGCGGCGAGACGACATCCATGAACGGCATGTCGTTGTGACCGACGAGCGAGACATCCTCCGGGCACCGCAGGTGCCGCTCCTGCAGCGCGTCCAGGGCACCGATCGCCAGCAGGTCGTTCGCGGCAACGATCGCAGTCACCTGATGCGGCCCGCCGACGAGATACGTCGCCGCCAGCGCGCCGCCTTCGCGCGTGTATCCCGCGGCTTCGCGTAAGACACCGGTCAATCCGTGCCGCGCCATCGCGCGCTCGAAGCCATCACGCCGCAGCGCGCCGGTTGATGTCGACAGCGGCCCTGCGATATGCGCAATGCGGCGGTGTCCGATATCGACGAGATGATCGACGGCGAGGCGCATTCCCATTTCGTCGTCCGAGACGACTGAGGAGACGCGATCGCGCGCTTCGGATCGGTTGACCAGGATCACGGGAACGCCGCGCCGGATACAGAAACCGACGAGTTCGTCATCCTGCGAAACCGTCGCCAGGATCAGACCGTCGACCCGCTGGCTGAGCAGTCGCTCAACAAAGGAGATCTGCTGCGACGATACATTCCCGGCATCCGCGACGATCGGTGCGTAGCCTTCCGCAGAAAGAACCTCCGCAATGCCGCCAAGGATCGGAGCGAACACCGGATTGGTAATGTCGGGCAGCAGCACACCGACGAGATCGGATCGACCCAGTCGCAGATTGGCCGCCAGCCGGTTCGGCTGGTAGCCCAGCGCCTCGGCCTGGGCGGAGATCCTCCTGGCGACGTCGTCCGCGACCAAATGCCGTTTCTTGGGATCGAGAGCCCGCGACACGGTCGAAGGATGGACGCCGGCGGCGTCCGCGATCTGCTTGATTGTCGTGACTGGTCGATTCACCCAGCGATTCCTGCTGCTTAGCTCGTTTGCGAAATGAGCATAGCGGCTCCCTTGACTCATTGCAATCGATTGCAATATCTCATGCAAACGATTGCATTCTGAGCAACCAATTGGGAGCCCACTGATGTCTCACGGCATTATCGAGAAGCTCGAGGACGTGACGCCGACAGTGTTGCGGGCGATGGCGTCGGCCGACAACGCGCGGCTTCGAACGGTGATGGAAGCCTTCGTCAGGCACCTCCATGCCTTCGCCCGCGAGGTGAAACTCACCGAGGCGGAATACGATCTCGGCATCGACTTCCTGAACCGGATCGGACAGGCCACCCACGACAGCCACAACGAGGGCATCCTCTTCGCGGATGCGACCGGCTTCTCGACGTTCGTCTGCCTGCTGAACAACGGCAACGCCGGTGCGACCGAAACCGCGGCAGCATTGCTGGGCCCGTTCTGGCGGGCCAATTCTCCCCGAACGGAGAACGGGGCATCGATCGTTCGCTCGGCGACACCCGGCCCCGAACTCTTCGTCGCGTGCGAGGTCGTCGACATCGCGGGCAAGCCCCTCGCCAATGTCGAGGTCGACGTCTGGCAATCCTCGCCGGTCGGCCTCTATGAGAACCAGGACGAAACGCAGGCAGACATGAACCTGCGCGGCAAGTTCACCACCGACGCCGCGGGTCGGTTCTCATTCAGATCGGTCAAGCCCGCCGGCTATCCCGTGCCGACCGACGGCCCGGTTGGCGACATGCTGCGCGCCCAGAACAGGCATCCCTACCGGCCGGCACACCTGCACTTCCTGGGCTTCAAGCCCGGTTACAAGACGCTGATCACGCAGGTCTTCGTCGACGACGACGAACACCTGGACAGCGACGTGGTGTTCGGGGTGACGCGCGCGCTGGTCGGCGATTATCGCCGGCATGACGACGGCGATCCACCGGCGCCCGGGGTCCGCGCTCCCTGGTACACGCTGAACTATCGCTCCACCATGGAAAACGGTGAAGCGATCCTCCCCAAGCCACCGATCAAGTGAGGCTGACGATGAATCAATCCATGAAGGACAAGGTCGTGCTCGTCGTAGGCGGAGCCGGCAGCATCGGGGCCGTGTCCGCCAGGCGCTTCGCCGAACTCGGTGCCCGCATTGCAATCAGCCACCGCGACGTTCCGGACGAAGCCGCCGCCGCGGCAACGGTAGTGCAATCCTTGCCTGGAGACGGCCACGCCGCGTTGATCGCCGACGTCGCGCAGACCGCAACCTTGAAAGCACTGCGCGCCGAGATCGAGCGGCGCTTCGGCCGGCTCGATATCCTCGTCAACGCCGCCGGCTTTACCAAGCCGGTGCCGCACGCCGATCTCGACGCGCTGGACGACGACCTGATTGACCGGATGTTCGCGGTCAACTGGCGCGGACAGTTTGCGGCGATCCGCACCTTCGCTCCGCTGCTGAAGGCATCCGGTGACGGCCTCGTCGTTTCGATATCATCGATCGCGGGCACCAACGGGATCGGTTCCTCGATTGCCTATTGTGCCGTCAAGGCCGGCATCGACGTCATGACGAAATCGCTCGCCCGCGTGCTGGCCCCCGAGGTGCGGGTGCTCGCGGTCGCACCCGGCGTGGTCGACACCGGCTTCGTTCCAGGGCGCGGCACGGACTTCAACGCCAAGACCGCGACGACGACACCGCTGAAGCGGATCGCGACCGCGGAGGACATCGCCTCGGCCATTCTCGCCTGTGCAACCCAACTCGGCTTCGCGACCGGAACGACTTTCGTGGTCGACGGCGGCCGCTCGCTTTGAAGGAACAAGTCTATGCGATCTCCCCACGAAAAGGTCATCATCACCTGCGCCGTCACCGGCAACCTGACGACACCCGAGCAGACCCCTCATCTTCCCATCACGCCGGCGCAGATCGCTGACGCCTGTCTCTCCGCCGCCGATGCGGGCGCCGCCATCGTCCATATCCACGTTCGAGACCCGCTTACCGGCCGTCCCTCGATGCTGCTCGACCACTATGTCGATGTCGTCGAGCGCATTCGCGCGCGCAACCCCGCGTTGATCCTCAACATCACGACCGGACCGGGCGGACGCTTTGTTCCGTCCAAGGACGATCCGAAGGTGGCCGCCGAAGGCACGACCCTGATGGCGCCGGAGAAGCGGGTCGAGCACATCGCCGTGCTGCGACCGGACATCTGCACGCTCGATCTCAACACCATGAACTCCGGAGGCGAGGTCGTGATCAATACGCCGGCGAACGTTCGCCGGATGGCGAAAGTGATCGCGGACGCCGGCGTCAAACCGGAGATCGAACTGTTCGATTCCGGCGATATCGCCTTGATGCGCGATCTCTTGGCCGACGGCTCCCTGCGAGGGCCAGTCCTGTGTTCCTTCGTGATGGGCGTTCGTTACGGCTTTCAGCCTTCCCCGGAAACCGTATTGTACGCGCGCGGCCTGCTGCCGCCTGACGCGGAGTTCACCGCGGTCGGCATCGGCAAGGCCGCATTCACGACGGTTGCACAATCCTATCTTGCGGGCGGTCACGTTCGGATCGGCCTGGAAGATGCGGTCTATCTCACGCGCGGCCAGCTCGCGACCTCCAACGCGGAAATGGTCACAAAGGCGCGCCGCATCGTCGAGGATCTCGGAGGCGCCGTCGCGACGATCGAGGACAGCCGGCGGATCGTCGGCCTGCCCTCGCCCACGAAGACAATCAAGGCTTAGGAGCGAGCTATGAATGCCATCACCAGATCGGGGACCGATGTCGTCGTCGAGGCGACCTGCGTGCGGCTCAATGCCAAGGCCGCCGATGCGGCGGCGATCGCGCCGTCCATCGAGAAACATTCGCTGACGCGGCAACCGCACGAAGTCGTGGTTGCGATCGAAGCTGCTGGTGTCAATCCGTCGGACGTCAAGGCCGCCACGGGATTGATGCCTTATGCGGTGTTCCCAAGAACCCCGGGCCGGGATTTTTCCGGGCGGGTGGTCGAAGGGCCGGACGCATTGATCGGAAAAGCCGTGTTCGGCTCGTCCGGCGACCTCGGAATCCGCCGCGACGGTACCCACGCCAGCCATGTCGTCGTCGAAGCCGCGGCCCTGGTCGAAAAGCCGGACGGCATTTCGATGGATGAGGCTGCAGGGATCGGCGTTCCGTTCGTGACAGCCATCGAAGGCTTTCGGCGAGCTGGCGCGCCGAGACCCGGCGAACATGTCCTCGTCATGGGCGTCAACGGCAAGGTCGGGCAGGCTGCGGTCCAGCTTGCGACCTGGCAAGGCGCCAGGGTGATCGGCGTGGTGCGCAAGGACGAACCCTATGAAGGCCACGCCAACGCCCCGATCGAGATCATCAATTCCGCGACGGCCGACGTGGCAGAACGTGTGCGCGAACTGACCGACGGCCACGGAGCCGATATCGTCTTCAACACGGTCGGTGACCCCTATTTCGACGATGCGCATCATTCGCTTGCAAAGGCCGGGCGGCAGATCCTGATTGCCACGATCAACAAGACGGTCAAATTCAACATCCTGGAATTCTATCGCGGACGGCACACCTACGTCGGCGTCGACACCCTCGCGTTTTCTACGGTCGAAAGCGCAGAGCTGCTGCGTAGCGTGCTACCTGGGTTCGCCGGCGGCTTCCTGCGCCCCTATCCGATCGTCCCGTCCTCGATCTACCCGCTCGCTGAGACGAAGGCGGCCTACACCGCAGTGATCGGATCATCACGCAACCGCGTCGTCCTGCGACCGAGAGCCTGATCATGAATGTCGTTCGCTTCGGCGAGGCGCCCGCCTACACGGCGCCCGGGCACCACGACATGGCGATGGTGCGTCTGCATCGCGGTGTTGACGAGCATCGCTTGAGCTCCGCGAATATCCACTGGTACTGCCGAGCCTAATCCTCGGCCCTATTCGAGGCCGAGATAGGCGCTCTTGACCCTCGGATCGTTCAGCAGCGCCGATGCACTGTCCGTGAAGGCGATGCGGCCGGTCTCGATGACGTAGCCACGGTCGGAAATCTCGAGCGCGGCGGAGGCGTTCTGCTCCACCAGCAGGATGGTGACCCCGGCGGCCTTCAGGGCCGCGATCGCACCGAGGATCTGATCGACCAGCAGCGGCGACAGCCCGAGCGAGGGCTCGTCAAGCAGCAGCAGTTTCGGCTTGCCCATCAGCGCGCGTCCGATGGCCAGCATCTGCTGCTGGCCACCGGACAGGCCCCCCGCGAGCAGGTGCCGCTTCTCATGCAGCACCGGGAACATCGTGTAGACGCGCGCGCGATCCTGCTCGATCTCCCCGTCGCGCCTGAGATAGCCGCCGAGGCTGAGGTTGTCCTCAACGCTCAGCGGCGCAAAGACGTGACGCCCTTCCGGCGACTGGACGATGCCGCGCCTGACCCGCGCATGCGATGGCAGCCGGTCGATCCGCTCACCGAGAAAGGTGATGGCTCCGCCCGTCACCGGCTGCACGCCCGACAGCGCCCGCATCAGCGTGGTCTTGCCGGCGCCGTTCGATCCGATCAGCGCGACGACTTCGCCCGCCGCAACACGCAAGGAGACGCCCTTGAGCACTTCGATGCGCCCATAGGCACTGTGAAGATTCTCGATCTCAAGCACGCTGGGCCTCCGCGCGGCGGGTGCCGAGATAGGCATCGTGGACCGTCGAACTTTCACGCACCTGCTGGGGCGTGCCTTCGATCAGCACCTTGCCGCGATCCAGCACGAGAATGCGATTCGAAATCTTCATCACGAGCTTCATGTCGTGCTCGACAAGAACGACGGCGATCCCCTTGTCGGCGAGGCGGCAGATGACGCGGTCGATATCTTCGGTCTCCACCGCGTTGCAGCCGGCCGCCGGCTCATCGAGCAGCACGATGCGCGGCTCGGCCGCGAGCGCGCGGGCGATCTCCAGCCGCTTGCAGCCGCCGTAAGACAGGTCGCCGGCAAGCACGTCGGCCTTGCCGCGCAGACCGACCTCGTCGAGACAGGCGAGCGCCGCCTCGCGTGTCGCGCGATTCTGGCGCGCGACCGACGGCAGCCGCAGCATGTCGGCCAGCAGATTGCATTTCTCCTGCAAGTGACGGCCGACCATGACATTCTGCGCCACCGTCATGCGCTGGAAGATCTGGAGGTTCTGAAACGTGCGCGACATGCCGCGTGCCGCAAGCCCATCCGGCCCGAGCCTGGTGACGTCCTGCCCCGAGAGCTCGACGCGGCCGGAGCCAGCGACGTAGACGCCGGAGATCACGTTGAACAGCGAGGTCTTGCCGGCGCCGTTCGGACCGATCACGGAAAAGATCTGGCCCTCGTCGACCGCGAAGCTGACGTTATCGATCGCCTTCACGGCGCCGAACGCGATCCCGATATCGCTGACCGAAAGAATCACCGTGCAATCACCTTCACGAGAAATTTGCGGGCTGTCGGAACGATGCCGTCACGCATGAACACCATCGAGGCGATGATGATCAGGCCGAGCATGACGTTCTCGTAGTCCTGGAAAACGGTGAGCATCTGCGGCAGCACGATCAGCACCGCCGCGCCGACGATGCTGCCGAGAATCGATCCGAGCCCGCCCAGCACCACCATCGTTACCAGTTCGACCGAATGCTGGAAGCCGGCGAGGTCGGGCGAGACGAAGCCGTTCATCATGGCGAGCAGGGAGCCGGCGACCGAGGCATAGACGGCGGCCAGCACGAAGGCGCGCAGCTTGAAGCTCGCGACGTCGATGCCGGCGACCCGCGCCGCGATCTCGCTGTCATGCAGCGCGAGGAACGCGCGGCCGGTTGGCGTGTCGTCGAGGTTGAGCGCGACCCAGGTCCCAAGGATCATGAACGCGCCCGAGACCCAGTACCACGCATAGGCCGTGCTGACGCGCCAGCCGAACATTGTGAGCTTGGCGACCGGCATGCCGTCGGGGCCGCCGGTCCAGCGGTTCTCTGTCGTGATCACCAGCGCGACCAGCACGCCGAAGCCGAGCGTCGCGATCGCGAGGTAATGGCCCTTGAGCCGCAGGATGGGACGCCCGACCAGATAGGCCAGCCCCCCCGCGAGGCAGGCGCCGATCAGCGATGACGCCCAGGCCGAGATTCCGAGATGCGCCGGGCCGATCGCGACCGAGTAGGCGCCGACGCCGAAGAACGCCGCGTGGCCGAGGCTGACCTGCCCGGCCTTGCCCATCAGAAGATTGAGCCCGATCGCCGCGAACGCCGAGACCCAGACCAGGGATGCCACCCGCAGATAGTAGCTCGACGGAAAGGTCAGCGGCAGCACGCCGACGATGACCGCCAGCGCGAAGATCACCGCATAGCGGCTGTTGAGAACGGCGCGCATCGGTCAAACCCGGTTCACGGTGCGGCGGCCGAGCAGGCCCTGCGGCATCACGAACAGCACCACCAGGATCATGATGAAGGCGAACGCGTCCTTGTAGGTCGAGCTGAGGTAGCCGGCGCCCATCGTCTCCAGCAGGCCGAGCAGCAGTCCGCCCACCACGGCGCCAAGCGGATTGCCCATCCCGCCCAACATCGCGGCAGCGAAGCCCTTCAGGGCCATCATGGTGCCGACGTCGTAGCTGGTCAGCGTGATCGGCGTCACCAGAATGCCGGCGAGCGCGCCGATCGCAGCCGAGCCGCCGAACGACAGTGCCATGATGGTCGCGGTGTTGATGCCGACGAGCCGCGCCGCCAGCCGGCTGGCGGAGGTCGCGAGCACCGCCTTTCCGATCAGGGTCTTCTCCAGGAAAACATAGAGCACGATGACGGCGACGGCGGTACCGCCGATCACCCACAGGCTCTGCGGCTGGATCGCCGCGCCCAGGAGGTTGATCGGTGTATCGCCGGAAAACGCCGGCAGCTTGTGGAACTGCTTGTCAAACACAAGCTGGGCAAGACCCTTGAGCAGGATCGATGCGCCGATCGTGATGATGATGAGGGAGACCGCCGACGCATCGCGCGCCGGGGCGATGGCAAGCCAGTACAGCAGCAGCCCGACGACGACCGATGCGATCACCGCGATCAGCGCAGCGATCGGCAGCGGAACGCCGGCCGCCGACACGAACACCGTGACCATGCCGCCCAGCATCACGAACTCGCCCTGCGCGAAATTCACGACATCGGACGCGTTGTAGATCAGCGTGAAGCCGAGCGCGACGAGCGCATAGACCGCGCCGACCGTGAGCCCGGAGAAAAGGAACTGAAGAAATTCGGACATGAACGACGAGCGGCCCCCTCTCCGCGGGACCGCGACCCAGTCGCGGCGCCCACGGTCGCCCTAGATGTTGCGCAATATCTGACCCGGGCGCTCAGCTTCCGGGCGCAATCAGGGTCCAGTCCCCGCCCTTGATCTCGAGCATCCGGAACGCGGTGAGATCGAGGCCGAGGTGATCGGTCGGCGACATCGTGACGATACCGCCGGTGCCGACAAAGCCCTTGGTCGCCTCGATGGCGTCGCGGATCTTGTCGGGCTCGGTCGAATTCGCACGCTTCAGCGCATCGACCAGGATGAACAGCCCGTCATAGGCGTGACCGCCGAAGGTCGAGACCGGCTGCTTCGCCGACGCCTCATAGGCCTGCTTGTAGTCGACCACGACCTTCTTCTGCGGATCGCTATCCGGCAGCTTGTCGCCGACCAGCAGTGCCGCGGCCGGCAGCCGAACGCCGTCGGCGGCCGGACCAGCGAGGTCGATGAAGCTCTTGGAGGCGACGCCGTGGCTCTGGTAGAGCGGCGTCGCCGACATGCCGAGCTGCGCATAGTTACGCGTGACGATCGCGGGGCCCTGGCCGAAGCCGGGATTGACCACGGCCTGAACGCCCGGCGTACCCTTGATCTTGGTGAGCTGCGCCGTCATGTCGGTGTCGCGCGGACCATAGGTTTCCTCGGTGAGGATCTGGATGCCGTAGTTCGGCGCGACCTTCACGCACTGCGCCCGCATCGACGCACCGAAGCCGTCGGTGCCGGAAATCATCGCGATCTTGGTCAGGTTGCGCTGCTTGAGGTTCTCGAAGATCTTCTCGCACGCCATCTTGTCGGTGTGCGGCGTCTTGAAGATGTATTTGCGCACGGGATCGACCACCTCGATGGCGCCGGCCAGCGAGATGAACGGCACCTTGGCTTCCTCGAACACCGGGACCATGGCCATCGTGGTGCCGGTGGTGGTGCCGCCGACCATGGCGACGACCTTGTCGTCCTCGACCAGGCGCGTCGCAAAAGTGCGCGCCTTGTTGGCGTCGCCGCCGTCGTCATAGATGACGAGCTCGATCTTCTTGCCCTGGATGCCGCCGGCCGCGTTGATCTTGTCGACGTAGAGCTTCAGCGTCTTCTCCTCGGGGTCGCCGAGGAACGACGCCGGCCCGGTCACCGAAAGCACGGTCCCGATCTTGATCGTGGCCTGTGCAGCGGCCGGAGCGGAGACGGCGAAGGTGGCGACAGAGGCGCCAAGCAGGACGCCGACCGCCTGCCGCCGGTTCAATCGAGCAAGATAACGCATGATGTGAGACCTCCCCTCCTCGCGCGCCGATCGCCGGCGCGTCCTATTCCTATTGTTGGGCAGGAAATTATAATTGACCAACCGGTTGGTCAATAGTAATTCAGTCGCAGGTCATGCGACCTTCGGTCATCGGAAGCCGCAACGGAAGGTGACATGGTCAGCCCCCTGCGCTGACGCATGTCCGCGACGGATCTCGCGTCCTGATCCTCAAACGCGGGCGGATCGCCTGAATTGCTTCAGCGCCGGTGACCTATGAATCGCTGACGATGCAATGCGATGCGGACCTGGCTCATCGCTTCAAAGCAGAGCGGTCTGCCGGTTTCGGCCGGTGGGCTTCGCCTTGCTGCGCGGCCGGGTGGCGGCGGCCGCCGCGTCCTCCGCACCGGCCAGCACGAGCTGCACGACGAAGTCGGCATATTCGGCGCGGGTCATCAGCCCGCCCTCACGAAACCACATGTAGTGCCAGTTCAGCATGCCGAAGACGCTCATCGTCAGCGGCTTGAGAACCCGCTTCTGCCTCGCCGCCGGCACGGCCGCGGCCAGCGCATCCGACATGATCGCGACCAGGATCCGTTCGCTCGCGAGCAACGGCTGCTGCTTCTCCTTCGGCAACAGCTTGAGGCTTGCGATTTGGACCTGATGCTCGGCATCGGCATGCCGGTAAAGTTCGAGCAGGGTCGCGACGATCGTGCCGAGGCGTTGCACCGGATCCTCGGCGGAAGCGTTGGCCTGTTGGACCGCGGCAACCAGCTTCTCGAGATGGGACGAGAGAATGTCGAAGAGGATGGCTTCCTTGTCGGGATAGTAGTGATAGAGCAACGCCTTCGAGACACGGCACGCATCCGCGATCGTGTTCATCGACGTGCCGACATATCCCGATGCCGCAAACAGCTCGGCCGAGCGATGCAGAATCGAGAGACGCTTGTCGTCGTAGTCCTTGGCGCGCGATCGGGCCATATCCTGTCCATTCCACCGGCTGGCCGTTCGGCCCTCGTCCTGGGACGTGAATCAATAACGGCAAATTTTCTCAGACCGGTCCCGCGCTGTCCACGGCCGGGCCTGAAGCCATTTATTGACCATCCGGTCGGATAATTCTAGGACGGAGTTGGAATGGGCCCCTGCCCCTTCATCAGGCCCTGGTGGAACGCCTCGCGCTGCCGCAGATGTCGAGCCGGCGGCCGACGACTCCACGGATCGATCTGCGTCGACGCGCTGCCCTGGCAACAAAGCCCTCAACCTTGTGCACGTCTCGAAACCTCCGCCAGGCTTCGCAGGTGGCTAGCCGCTCCGCATACCGCCCTTGGGCAATACCGCCTCCTGCGCGTCAGCCCACAGGATACAGCATAGTTCGGGGCACAGCACCGGTCGCGAACGCGCAAGCTCCCCGGCCGCGGGCGCGATCGGGGAGCTCGGTCACGGACGGCTGCGTTACTTCTGCTTGTCGCCGACGCCCTTGGCGGCCTGCTCGATGACCTTTGCCACGGCCTCCGGCTTCGAGACGTACACGGCGTGGCTGCCGGCCTGATCGACGGTCTTGGCACCGGCGCGCTTCGCCATCATGCGCTGCGCGTCGACCGGGATCATCTTGTCGTTGGTCGCCACCAGGTACCAGCTCGGCTTGCTCTTCCAGGCCGGCACAGACACCTCGCCATTCAAGGCGGCGACACCCCAGGGCACCTGCGAGTCAGCCATGAATGCCGCGACATCGGGCTTCACATCGGCTGCGAACGCGGCGGCGAACTTCGCGTGATCGAGCGACAGGAAGCCGTCCTTCGGCGGCAGGATCGGCGGCACCGGCGCGCCGGGAGGAGGATTGGCGATCAGCTTGCCGACCGATTCACCCTGGTCAGGCGCGAACGCCGTGATGTAGACCAGCCCCGCGACCTTCGGATCGGTGCCCGCTTCGGTGACGACGACGCCGCCATAGGAATGACCGACCAGAATGACATTGCCGTCAGCGGCGGCGATGGCGCGCTTGGTGACGGCGACGTCGTCCGCCAGCGAGGTGGTCGGGTTCTGGACGATGCTGACCTTGTAGCCGTCCTTCTTCAGGATCTTGTAGACGCCTTCCCATCCCGAACCGTCGACGAAACCGCCGTGGACGAGGACGATCGACTTGACCGGGGCGGACTGGGCCTGGGCCGCGGGGATCGTGGCGGTGGCGAGGCCCAGCGACGCTGCGGCGGCGAGCAATTTGGTGACGACAGACATTGAAGTTCTCCTGGATGTTTATTTCGCGATAATCTTTATCGCGATAATCATCTTGTAACCGCCCTCGATTTGCTTGTCCAGATATTTTTTATCGCGATAACGATTTTCGTGGTATGTTGGGCAAACCACATCGAAAGGGCCCCCTCCCATGCCAAATCCGGGACCAATTCCGCTGGATAGCCAGCTTTGCTTCTCTCTTTACGGGACGACCATTGCGATCAACCGTGCCTACAAGCCCCTGCTCGACGGCCTCGGCATCACCTATCCGCAATACCTCGTTCTCAGCGTGCTCTGGGAAAAGGACGGACAGATGATTTCCGCGATCGCCGACCGGCTCGCCCTCGAGCCCAGCACCATCACGCCACTGGTCAAGCGGCTCGAAAGCGCCGGCTTCGTGGTGCGCCGGCGCAGTGTGGAGGATGAACGGCAGGTCGGAGTCCATCTGACCGACAGCGGCAAGGCGATGCAATCGCGCACCGGCTGTCTGACCGACACCTTGCTGGAGCGGTCCGGCCTGACGGTCGACGAACTCATCTCACTCAACAAGCGCGTCCAGGCGCTTCGCACCGCGTTGACGAAATCAGGAACGGGCTAACGGACAGACCAGCCGTTCAGTCGCGATACGGTATCCCGGCGTTTGCCCGGCCGACGACGAAGAGCTAGAAGATGCGCCCGCCGGGTTTTGTCCGGAACAGAACGAAACCAGATTTTGAAAACCGCCGAGGGATTTTGGAAAACTTCTCGGTCTAGATTGCGAAAACTCAATAGAATCATGCGGACGTGGCGGAACTGGTAGACGCAAGGGACTTAAAATCCCTCGACGGCAACGTCATGTGGGTTCGAGTCCCACCGCCCGCACCAGTTTGTTGCGCACCGCTCTTATTTCTTGGCCTTGGCCTTTTTCGGCTTGGCCTTCTTCGCCGTCTTGGCCTTTGCTTTCTTGGCCTTTGTCTTCTTCGCATTTGCCGGCTTGCTGGCCTTCGCCTTCTTCGCCGATTTCTTGGCTGACGTCTTGGCGACTTTCTTGGCCGATTTCTTCGGGGCTTTCTTCGGAGCTTTCTTGGGGGTCTTCTTGACGGCTGTCTTCGTTGACGCCCCGGCAGCCGCGCTGGGCTGTTGCGCCGCGCCGCCACCGCCTCCGCTGCCCGTCGCGCGCGGCGGCACCGGCTCCTCCATCCAGAAATCCAGTTCCTGCTCCTTGCCGCCGCCCGGCTTCCAGCCGTCGAGCGAATAGATCTGATCCGGATTGCCGCCGCTGCCGAGATAGCCGCGCCAGGAATAGTGGTCGTAGACGCCGTTGATGTGCAGCGCATAGGCCTGGGCAAGCTGCTTGTTGCCGCGGATGATCACGAGATTCTCGTCATTCTTCTCCGAGGCGGCGACCGAGAAATTGTGCGATCCGGTGATGACGGCGCAATTGTCGGAGAACGGATCGATCACGATGGTCTTGGAGTGAACGATCGCGATCATCCCCGCGTTGCGGATCTGCTGGACGCTGAATTCGACGTCGGCCCATGAGGGTTCGTTGGTCGCGCTCACGCCATGCGGCAGCTGGACGTCGTCATGAAAGGATTGCTGCGGCGCGCCCGATTTGACGACCTCCCCGCCGACCGAAACGATGTTGCCGTTCTTGCTGGGCATCATGGTCGACACCACGCCGCGGACATAAATGTCGTTCTGCTGTGCGCGGTCCAGCAGGGCATCCAGCAGCGGCGATTGACCAGGCATGAACATCAGGAAGAGCGCGCCGTCCTTGGCGTTCTGGATCAGGTCCAGCACCGGCTGGAACTCGGCCTCGCCGTTGGTCGCGGCGAAGAAGACCGAAATGTTGCTGTCGCTGGTCGGACTGGAATTCGACGTCTTGAGCGCGGGCGGCATGGCATTGCCCGCGGCGACCAGCTTGCCCCACTGATCGAGGTAGCGCTTGGCGATCACCGCATTCTCGATGATCAGCACGTTGTTGAGCTGCGTGCACAGCCCGGTGGTGGTCCAGTTGGTGCTGCCGGTCAGCACGCGGATCGCGTTGCCATGCGCGTCGCTCTCGACCACGAACTTGTTGTGGACGCTCGGCGACGACCTGCCCGCATTCGACAGATCGCGATGCTTGACCGTCAGGCCGGCGCCACTGAGCTCGCCCGCGATGTTCGGCTTGGTCGCGCTGCCATTGCCGAGCAGGACGTTGCCGCGGCTGCCGAACGGCTTCAGCGCGCCGACCAGCTCCTCGTCATTCATCTCATAGATGGCGGCATGGATCTGGCTGCCGCGGAGATCGGCATCGTGCAGAAAGGCCAGGATCTCGTGCAGGGCGTCGCCTGAAAGGTAGCGCCGCGCCTGGTTGGCCGGGTCGGAAAGACCTTTGACGAAATTGCGCAGCGCGTCGTCGGACGTATCGCCCTGCACGAAGCGGCTGACGATCTGCGACATCAAGGTGCCGCGATTGAAATAGGCCGACAAGCCGCCGCCCGCATCGCCCGAAGCGACCGCCGGCGTCGTCCAGGCCGACACCGAGGCGGCATCCGGCGTGAACGTCCCGTTCGCACCGCTCTTCATCGCGGTGACGCGATATGAGACGTTGTCGGTGTCGACGACGCTGTGATCGGTCCAGATGCAGCGCCGGAACGGCGATTGCGTCGAGGAGATGCCGGCGTCCGCCACCGGCTTCTCGCCGGGCTTCGGCGGAATGCGGTTGGACAGCACGGTCGTCTGTTGCGTGATGTTGTTGCGCCGCTCGAGCTGGAATCCGACCCAGTCGTTGGACCAGGTGTCCGGCTGCCAGGCGATCAGGATATCATCGGCGTTCGCGTAGGCCTTGACATTGATGGTCATCACAATTTCCCCGAGGCTGGGTGAATGCGCAGGAGCGAAACAATGGACGCCACCCTTGCACGGTGAGAGCGTGCATCCTGGAGCGGCACCGATATCGGCCCGTCGGACAATACCCCGGTAACCTCGGGTAGTTTGTGAAATAGACGACAACTGTTCGTGCAAATCGGCGCGGCGCGCCACGCCTGGCGTCGAGCCTTACTCGAACGTCAGTCCCAGCCGCTTCTGCTTCTTCCATGCGATGCGGCACGGCCACCGCTGGCCGTCGACGGCGAGGGTGAAGCGGTCGGGAAACCACAGCGGCGAGATGACTTCGATGCAGGCGCCCTGAGGTGAGAGATTCCGGACCGTGCAGGCAATCGCTTCATTGCCGAATTCGATCGCTCCCGACTTGAGCACGCGGCGGCGTGCGCCGATACGGCGCTTCTCGGTCGGCATTGCCTGTTGCGCGCTGGCCGGTGCGGGCCTGCTATGGTCGTCGGCCATGGGCCCGTCGCGGTAAGTTCACAAGCTGGCGGTCAGATTACGATGCAATACTAACGGGAACCTTAAAGCCGGCGCTATCCAAATTGGTATGCCACGCGCCCGCCCACGGCTTGAGCAAGCAGCCGAGGCGTCACGATGCTTGCATCACCTCATCGTGTTTTGCGGGTGTGGCAGGGTTCACATGCCGCGCTCGCCACGTGGTGTAGTGTGGTCGCATTGGAAATTCCGGCCGCACATTTCGCGGCCATCAGATTTCGAGATCAATGAGTTGGAGATAGGCGATGACGATTGCGGATCGCAATCGGATTGCCGGTCGCAATCAGATTGTCGGCAATACCGCGCCCGATCATGGCGCTTCCGCCCTCGAGCACGGCGACGACGCGGCCCATTGCAGCAACGGGCTCAGCGCACAGAAATTCCGCGATGCGACGCCCGACGAGCGCGCGATCTACCGGCGCTGGATTCGCAGTGCGATCGTGCTGTGCGGATTGTTGGCGTTTGCCGCGGGAGCGATGGTCTGGATGAACGGCGACGGCGTCGGACAGACCCAGCTCACGAGGCTGTCGAGCACGAGCAACGCGAAATCGGGCCACTAGATTAGCCGCCGTCGCGAAGCGACGGCGCGAAACGAAAATGGCCGGGACAGGTCCCGGCCATTTGTGTTGTGTGAAGCCTGAAGCCTACTCGGACTTGTCGATATTCCAGAAGATCGGCGTTGCCGGACCATCGAGCACACCGGACAGCGACTTCCGCCAGGCGCTCGGACCCTGATACTGACCGAGCGGAATGTAGATGACCTGCTCGTAGGCTTCCTTCTGGATATCGGCCGCGATCTTCTTCTGTTCGTCGAGCGACGGCGCGCGAACGAAGGCGTCCTTCAGCTGCTCGATCTTCGGATCGTCGGCCCAGCCGAACCATCCGCCATTCTTGCCCTGACCGCCAATCGAGAGGTTGGCGATCGGGTTGGAGACGTCGGCACTGACCCAGTTGGTGAAGAACATGTTCCAGCCGCCATCCTTCGGCGCCTTCTGGCTGGCGCGGCGAGTCACCACGGTCTGCCAGTCGGTGGCCTGCAGGTCGACCTTGAAGCCGGCGTCGCGCAGTTGCTGGGCGACAACAACCGGCTGCGCCTTGAGCGTGGTGACATCGCCCGGCGCCATGATGACGACGGGCGTGCCATCATAGCCGGACTCGGCAAGCGCCTTCTTGGCCGCCGCCATGTCGCCCCCCTTCAACAAGGTCTCGCCGCCGACTTCGGACGCGAACGGCGTGTCGCAGATGAAGAAGGAGACGCAGGTCTTGTAGTATTTCGGATTGCCGACCAGCGCGTCGAGCACCTGCTTCTGGTTGATCGCCATCAGCGCCGCCTGGCGAACCTTGATGTTGTCGAACGGCGGATAGAGGAAGTTCATGCGGCCGAGCGTCTGGAAGCCGAACTTGTTCAGCGTCTCGACCTTCAGGTCCTTGTCGCCTTCCAGGATCGACAGCGTGTCGAACGACGGGTTCTCCAGGAAATCGATGTCACCGGACTGCAGCGCATTCATCGCAGTCTGCGCGTCGGCCATCGTGACCCACTCGACGCGGTCAACCTTTACGACCTTGCCGCCCGCGGTCCAGCTCGCCGGCTCCTTGCGCGGCACGTAGTCCGTGTTCTTGACATAGACCGCCTTCACGCCCGGCTGGAATTCGGCCTGGACGAATTTGAACGGGCCCGAACCGATCTGCTCCGGGATCGGCTTGTCCGGCGGCGTTTCGGCCAGCCGCTTCGGCATCATGAAGGCGACGCGCGACGACGGCTTGCCGATCGAATCCAGCACCAGGCCGTAGGGCTCCTTCAGCTTCAGCGTGATCGTCTTCGCATCGGTGGCCTCTAAGCTCGCCGTGAAGTCCATCAGCTTCTGGCCCATGCCGTCGACCTTGGCCCAGCGCTTCAGCGAAGCGACACAGTCTTCCGCGGTCACCGGCGTTCCATCGTGCCACTTCAGGCCGTCGCGCAGCGTGAACGTGTAAGTGAGCTTGTCGTCGGACACCTTCCAGTCCGCCATCTGCGGCTGGATCTTGAAGTTGGAGTCGGTCGCGACCAGCGTGTCGTAGACCATGTAGCCATGGTCTCGCGTGATATAGGCGGTGGTCAGGATCGGATCGATGACGCGCAGATCCGAGTGCATCACCGCGGTGATGGTCTTGCCCGCGGCCATAGCCTGCGGCGCAAAGGACAATTCCTGCGGCGCGAACGACAGCGCGAGCGCGGTTAACGCAGCCGCGAGCGTGCGGTGCTTCCAACGCGAGATAGGGAACATGCAATTTCTCCTGACGTGTAACTGGTCAAAGCCGGCTTATTCGTTATGCATGCGGTTCGTTATTTAGGCGAACTAACATGCTGTATGGCTTGTGAAATCGAGACTTGCATCAAGCGCAATGCGCGTCAATCGGTTTCCGGCAGGATCGAACGTATACGAACGAATGAACCGCTGGTGCAGCGCATTTGACTTTACAAACTCGTCTTCCGAGCTTTTCGTACCGCACGCGAACGCGTATCGGCGCGCACAAACAACAAGAGAGAAAAGACATGAACCCCGCCAATCTTCCTTTTGATTCCGAAGCGATGCTGCAGGGGCTGCGCAGCTGGGTGGAATGCGAGAGCCCGACATGGGATGCGGCCGCAGTCGAGCGCATGCTCGACCTCGCCGCGCGCGAGATGGCGGTCATGGGTGCGACGATCGAACGCATCGCGGGACGCCAGGGCTGTGCCGGCTGCGTCCGCGCCCGTTTTCCCCATCCGAAACAAGGCCAGCCCGGCATCCTCATCGCCGGCCATCTGGACACCGTGCACCCGGTCGGCACCATCGAAAAGCTGGCGTGGCGGCGCGAAGGCAACAAGTGCTTCGGGCCCGGTATCTTCGACATGAAGGGCGGCAACTATCTGTCGATCGAGGCGATCCGGCAGTTGGCGCGCGCGTCCTTCACGACGCCGCTGCCGATCACGGTGCTGTTCACGCCCGATGAAGAGGTCGGCACGCCGTCGACGCGCGACATCATCGAGGCGGAGGCCGCGCGCAACAAATACGTGCTGGTGCCGGAGCCCGGCCGGCCGAACAACGGCGTCGTCACCGGCCGCTACGCGATCGCGCGCTTCAATCTGGAAGCTGTCGGCAAGCCGAGCCATGCCGGCGCGACACTTTCTTCCGGCCGTTCTGCGATCCGCGAAATGGCCCGGCAAATCATTGCGATCGACGGCATGACCACCGAAGACTGCACCTTCTCGGTCGGCATCGTGCATGGCGGGCAATGGGTCAATTGCGTCGCAACGACCTGCACCGGCGAAGCGCTCAGCATGGCCAAGCGCCAGGCCGATCTCGACCGCGGCGTCGAGCGCATGCTGGCGCTGTCGGGCACCGCCAACGACGTGACCTTCAAGGTGACGCGCGGCGTCACCCGCCCGGTATGGGAGCCGGATGCCGGCACCATGGCGCTCTATGAAAAGGCCAAGGGCCTTGCAGCGGCGATGGGCCTCGATCTGCCGCACGGCAGCGCCGGCGGCGGATCGGACGGCAACTTCACCGGTGCGATGGGCATCCCTACCCTCGACGGCCTCGGCGTTCGCGGCGCCGATGCACATACGCTCAACGAGCATATCGAGATCGAGAGCCTCGCCGAGCGCGGCCGCCTGATGGCGGCGCTGCTGGCGACGCTGGACTGACATCGATTTGCACTGCACAACACGTTGGCACTGCCGGACCGAAATTTAGCCTTGTCCAATTTTAAGGCTTCGCCTACGGTCCGGCCGTCCAACGCGACGATGCGGGAGAGATCGAAGCCACAACATTCGTGTTGTTGCTTCGGCGCCGACGGAGCAACCGCCCCGGAAACTCTCAGGCAAAAGGACTGTATCGTCAGGACGATCTGGAGAGAGACGAACATGGCCGCACATCAAGGGCCATGACGTCCACCGAAGGGGATAGTCTGCCATCGGGCCCAGGCCCGATGCGGATCAAGCTCTCAGGTACCGTGACAGATGGGGCGCCGACGCCGGTTTCACCGGTGGTTCGGCGACTCTAACCCACGGGAGCCTGAAGACCACCATGCCTCACATCGCAATCATTGGCGCCGGCATCACCGGCGTGACGACGGCCTATGCCCTGCTCGAACGCGGCTACCGGGTGACTGTCCTCGACAGGCATCGCTACGCCGCGATGGAAACCTCATTCGCCAACGGCGGACAGCTTTCCGCCAGCAATGCAGAGGTGTGGAACAGCGCCGCGACCATTCTCAAGGGGCTGCGCTGGATGCTTCGAAGCGACGCGCCGCTGCTGATGAATCCGAAGCCGAGCTGGCACAAATATTCCTGGATCGGCGAGTTCGTCGGCCACATCGGCCGCTATCGCACCAACACCATCGAGACCACGCGGCTCGCAATCGAAGCGCGCAAGCATCTGTTCTCGATCGCGCAGCGCGAGAATATCGCCTTCGATCTCGAACGCCGCGGCATCCTGCACGTCTATCACGACAAGGCCGGCTTCGAGGCGGGCCTGCGCGTCAACACGCTGCTGCAACAAGGCGGGCTCGACCGCCGGCCGGTGACGGCGGACGAAATCCGCAGCATCGAACCCGCGCTGCAGACGAGCTGCTATGGCGGCTTCTTCACACCGTCGGACGCGACCGGCGATATCCACAAGTTCACGCGCGGCCTCGCCGACGCCTGCATCCGCCGCGGCGCGAGCTTCGTCCATGAAGCCGACGTCGATGCGATCGCGCGCGGCGACGACGGCTTCCGCATCGGCTGGAACGAAGTCGCTTCGCACGATGCTGAGGTCGCGACGCGACATGAGTTGCAGGCGGACGGCATCGTCATTTGCGCCGGCGTCGCGAGCCGCCACTTCGCAGGCCTGCTCAACGACCGCGTCAACGTCTATCCGGTGAAGGGCTATTCGATCACCGTGCAGCTCGATGCGCCGCAAAGCCGGGACGCTGCGCCAACCGTCAGCCTGCTCGATGAGGCCGCGAAGATCGTCACCAGCCGGCTCGGCGCCGACCGCTTCCGCGTCGCCGGCACCGCCGAGTTCAACGGTTTCAACCTCGACATTCGCGCCGACCGCATCCAGCCGCTGGTGGATTGGGTGCGGCAGCATTTTCCCGGCGTCGACACGTCGAGGGTCGTGCCGTGGGCCGGCCTGCGCCCGATGATGCCGAACATGATGCCGGTGGTGCGCGCCGGACGGTTTCCGGGCGTGTTCTACAACACCGGCCACGGTCATCTCGGCTGGACGCTGTCGGCTGCGACGGCGCAGATGGTGGCAGGCGCGATCGATGACTGGCGCGATCTCGACACGCCCTCGATGGTGCCATCGCAGGTCGATGCGACAGAGACCGCCCGCGCAGCTTTCCCCTAATTATCCGGCCGACGAGGAAGAATATGAGCGTATTTGCGTGTGGCCAAGTCGGAATTCGCTGAGAAACACCGCATGACAACGACTAGCGTCATATTGGGGAAAAGCGCTTCAGCGCGGGAGGGGACAATGCGCATTGGGGTGGCGGACACGCACGACACGTTGACCAAGCCGGATCAGATTGCCGCCGAGCTGTGCGCGGCCGTCGATCGAAACTTCGACGATCAGATCGCGTTCCTGTCGCGCATGGTGCAGTTCCGCAGCCTGCGCGGACAGGAAGCGCCGCAACAACGCTGGCTGGCCGAGCAATTCGCAAAGCGCCGCTACGACGTCGATACGTTCAGCCTTGCCGACGTCGACCTGATGAGCCATCCGAAGGCTGCACCGATGGACGGCATCGATCTTGCCGGATCGCAGCAAGTCGTTGCCACGCTCAACAGCAAAGGCAGCGGACGCAGCCTGATCCTGCAAGGTCATATCGACGTGGTGCCGGAGGGCCCCGCTGACCTCTGGGAGCAACCTCCGTTCTCGGGCGCCGTGCACGGAGGCTGGATGTTCGGGCGTGGCGCGCAGGACATGAAGGCCGGTGTCTCGGCAATGATCTTCGCGCTCGATGCCATCCGCGACGCCGGCTATGCCCCGGGCGGGCGTGTCCATCTGCAGACCGTGACCGAGGAAGAGAGCACCGGCAACGGCGCGCTGTCGACCTTGATGCGCGGCTATCGCGCCGACGCCTGCCTCATTCCAGAGCCGACCGGACACACGCTGACGCGTGCCCAGGTCGGCGCCGTCTGGTTTCGCCTGCGCGTCCGTGGCACGCCGGTGCATGTCGCCTATTCCGAGGCCGGTACCAGCGCCATCCTGTCGGCGATGCATCTGGTGCGCGCGTTTCAGGATTACACCAAGGCGCTCAACGCCCGGGCGCTCGACAACAGCTGGTTCCGCAGTGTCAAGAATCCGATCAAGTTCAACGTCGGGATCATCAAAGGCGGCGATTGGGCCAGTTCGACCGCGGCGTGGTGCGAGCTGGATTGCCGGCTCGGTCTCTTGCCGGGCGAAACACCACAGCAGGCGATGCGCGGCATCGAGGAATGCCTGACTGAGGCGCACAAGGCCGACGACTTCCTGTCCGACAATCCGGCTGAGCTCGTATGGAGCGGCTTTCAGGCAGACGCGGCGGTGTGCGAACCCGGCAGCGACGCGGAAGCAGCTCTGTCTGCCGCCCATCACTCCATCTTCGACGCTCCAATGCAGGAGCGCTTGTCTACGGCCGTCAACGACACCCGCTATTATTGCGTCGACTACGGCATCCCTGCCCTTTGCTATGGTCCGTACGGTATCGGCCCGCATGCGTTCAACGAACGTGTCGAGCTCGACAGCCTTCGCAAGACAACGCAGAGCATCGCACTGTTCGTCGCCAATTGGTGCGGCGTGATGCGAGCGTGAATGGACTTTTCGTTTCAGGTCGGTGGCGCATTGCGCCATGTGCAATTCGAAATAGCAGCTTCAGACCAAGGGAGGCTTCCAACGGCCTGAACCGCGCCTTGATATAACGTCGCCATTGGCACAGTATTTGCCTGCAAATTCATCACGTTCGCGCTAGCCTTGAGACAAGACGCAGAAGCGCATGAGACACATCACGGGGACACCATGAGTATGATGCGGCCCAGCCTTCGCTTCACACCATCTGGCGGCAGGAGATAGCAACGATGCTCGGCTATCTCCTTCGCCGCATCCTCGCCGCCGTTCCCGTGATGGGCGTGGTGGCTCTGTTCGTGTTCCTGTTGCTGCGGCTAACGCCGGGCGACCCGGCCGCGATTCTCGCCGGCGACAATGCGACACCCGAACAGCTCGATCGCATCCGCACCTCGCTTGGTCTCAACGAGCCGATCTACATCCAGTTCTATACCTGGGTCGCCAAGCTGCTGCACGGCGACCTCGGCGTCTCGCTGATCTCGAACAAGCCGATCCTCGAGATGATCGGTCCGCGCCTCGAGCCCTCGATCTCGGTCGCGCTGGCCACCATCGTCCTCTCGATCCTGGTGGCGGTGCCGCTCGGCGTGATCGCGGCGTGGAAGCACGGCACCTGGATCGACCGCTGCGTGATGGGGCTGTCGGTGCTCGGCTTCTCGGTGCCGGTGTTCGTGATCGGCTATGTGCTGATCCAGGTGTTTGCGATCGATCTGCGCTGGGTGCCGGTGCAGGGCTTCAAGAGCATCATGGCAGCCTGCCCAGCATCACCGCCGAAGCCGCTTAGCGCACTTGAGGTCGCCACCTGTATGGGAGACAGCTTCGGTCCGTTCTTCCAGCGCCTCATCCTGCCGACCTGCACCCTCTCCTTCATTTATGTCGCGTTGATCGCGCGCATGACGCGGGCCTCGATGCTCGACGTGTTGGGTGAGGATTACGTGCGCACGGCGCGCGCCAAGGGCATCGGCGAGAGCGGCGTGCTGCTGCGCCATGCGCTACGCAACGCCGCGGTCCCGGTCATCACCGTGATCGGTTCCGGCTTCGCGCTGCTGATCTCGGGCGTCGTCGTCACGGAGAGCGTGTTCAACCTGCCCGGCATCGGCCGCCTCACCGTCGATGCGGTGCTGGCGCGCGACTATCCGGTGATCCAGGCCATGATCCTTCTGACATCGGGTATCTATGTCGCGGTCAATCTCTTGATCGACCTCGCCTACACCCTGCTCGATCCTCGTATCCGGTACTGAGCAATGGCGATCGAAACCCTTCCCGAATCCTCCATCCCCGTCACCCGGCCGTTCCGCGTCAAGTTCGGCTTCCTGGCATCGACGCCGATCATCGCGGTTGCGACGATCTGCCTCGTCCTGATCATCCTGATGGCGATCTTCGCGCCGCTCCTTGCGCCTCATGATCCACTCTTGCTGACGCCGGCGCAGCGGCTGAAGCCGTCAAGCGCGCAATACCTGCTCGGCACCGACGCCTATGGGCGCGACCTGCTGTCGCGCGTCATCTATGGCGCACGGATCTCGCTGTTGATCGGGCTCGGCGCCGCCGTCTGCTCGATCGCCATCGGGCTCCTGATCGGCCTCGTCGCCGGCTTCTTCCGCTGGGTCGATGCGGTGATGATGCGCGTGATGGACGGCTTGATGGCGATCCCCGCCATCCTGCTCGCGATCGCCGTGGTGTCGCTGTCCGGCGCCAGCATCTGGACCGTGATGGTCGCGATCACCATCCCCGAGATCCCACGCGTGGCGCGGCTGGTGCGCTCGGTGGTGCTGACCGCGCGCGAGGAGCCCTATGTCGAGGCCGCGATCTCGCTCGGCTCGAGCCTGCCGAAGATCATGTGGCGGCATTTGATGCCGAACACGATCGCGCCGCTGATCGTGCAAGGCACTTACGTCTGCGCATCCGCGATCCTGACCGAGGCGATCCTGTCGTTCCTCGGCGCCGGCATCTCGCCGGAAACGCCGACCTGGGGCAACATCATGGCCGAGGGCCGTGCCTATTTCCAAGTCAAGCCGTCGCTGATCTTCTGGCCGGGATTGCTGCTCTCGATCGCCATTCTCAGCGTCAACCTGATCGGCGACGCCGCGCGCGACGCGCTCGATCCCCGCATGAAGCAGCGTGAGGGCAAGTGACGGCTTCAATACCAATTGAAGCCGTCATCCCGGGGCGGTGCGAAGCACCGAACCCGGGATCCCGAGATTCCGGGTCTGGTGCTTGCGCCCCATCCCGGAATGACACTGACGGACCCATCGTGCCCCCTCGCAACACGAGACCCTGACATGACCAACGTCGTCCTCGACATCAACAATCTCGTCGTCGGTCTCGGCCGCAAGGCTGACGCGCACCGCATCATCGACGACCTGTCGCTGCAAGTGCGCGAGGGCGAGACGCTCTGCCTCGTCGGCGAAAGCGGCTCGGGCAAGTCGGTGACCTCTTTGACCACGATGGGCCTGCTGCAGAAGGGCACGCTGGTGCCGTCCGGCGGCAGCGTCAAACTGGTCGGCGAGGAACTGCTCACCGCGACCGACCGGCGGCTGCGCCAGCTGCGCGCGACGCGGATGGCGATGATCTTCCAGGAGCCGATGACCGCGCTCAATCCGGTCGTGCCGGTCGGCCGCCAGATCGACGAGGTGCTGCGCGCCCATACCGATCTCGATTCCCGCGCACGGCGTCAGAAGATCCTGGCGATGATGGAGCACGTGCGGCTGCCGGATGTGCAACGCATCTTCTCCTCCTACCCTCACCGCCTCTCGGGCGGACAGCGCCAGCGCATCATGATCGCGATGGCGCTGGTGTTGGAACCGAAGCTCCTGATCGCGGACGAGCCGACCACCGCACTCGACGTCACCACCCAGAAGCAGATCCTCACCTTGATCCGCGACCTGCAACGCGACCACGGCACGGCGGTTCTGTTCATTACCCACGACATGGGCGTGGTGGCCGAGATCGCCGACCGCGTCGCGGTGATGCGGCACGGCCGGCTGGTCGAGACCGGCCAGCTGCAAGATGTGCTGCGCAACCCGACGATGGAGTACACCCGCAACCTGCTGTCCGCGGTGCCGAGCCTCGTGCCGCGCGCGCCACGGCCGGAGACGAAGGAGCCGGTGGTGCTGGAAGCCAACGAGCTCAGCAAGGTCTACCGGGAGCGGTCGCTGTACGGTAAAGCCCGCGAGGTCGCCGCCGCCAGCAATGTCACGCTCACCCTGCGCAAGGGCCGCACGCTCGGCATCGTCGGCGAAAGCGGCTCTGGCAAATCGACGGTGGCGCGCTGCATCGTTCGCCTGATCGATCCGACCTCGGGCGGGGTGCGCCTCGTCGGCCGCGAGATCTCCGACCTGTCGCGCCGGCTGTTGCAACCGCATCGCCAGAAGATCCAGATCATCTTCCAGGACCCCTACCGCTCGCTCAATCCGCGCGTCACCGTCGGCGAGAGCATCGCGGAAGGCCCGGTCAACTACGGCATGCCGCGCAAGGATGCGCTGGCGCGGGCCCGCGAGCTGCTCGAGCTCGTCCACCTGCCGCCCGACGCGATCTCGCGCTATCCGCACCAGTTCTCCGGCGGTCAGCGCCAGCGCATCGCGATCGCGCGCGCGCTGGCGCTCGATCCCGACGTGCTGGTGGCAGACGAGGCTGTGTCCGCGCTCGACGTCTCGGTGCAGGCGCAGGTTCTGAATCTGCTTGACGAAATCCAGCGACGGCTCGGCATCGCGCTGCTGTTCATCACGCATGATTTGCGCGTCGCCGCACAGATCTGCGACGACGTCGCCGTGATGCAACATGGCCGCGTCGTGGAACAGGGACCGGCGGCCGAGGTGCTGACCAATCCGCAGCAGGCCTACACCCGCGCGCTGCTCGAGGCTGCGCCCGGGCGCGGCTGGGATTTTGCGAATTTCCGGCCGGTTTCGGAAGGCATGGTGGCAACGGCCTAAGCCTTTCGCCGTAGCCTCAGTCTCAGCCTTGATCTCAGGCTTTGGTCTGCCTTGGGCCTTTACGCCCATAGGGCATGCAAATCCGGAAGTGCTCGACGGCTTGCGCTTGGCGCGACGACACGCTTAACGTCGCGCGCTAGAGCGTGGGCCGGAAGGTGGACACCTGTTCGCCGGAAGATCGCGCTCAAACCAACGAAACGAGATCGTGGCGCGAACCGTTCCGATCGCACCGTGATCGAAGAAACGTATCGAGACCAACTTGATGACCCGCATTGCCGTTGGCGGCTTCCTGCACGAGACCAACACCTTCGCACCGACGAAGGCAACCTATGACGACTTCGTGCACGGCGGCGGCTGGCCGTCGATGACGCATGGCACCGAGGTGCTCAAGGTCATGCGCAAGATCAATGTCGGCCTCGCCGGCTTTGTCGAGGCCGCGGAAGCCAATGGCTGGGAGCTGGTGCCGACGATTTTCGCCGCGGCGAGCCCCTCGGCGCATGTGAGCAAGGACGCGTTCGAGCGGATCGTGACGGAAATGGTCGACGGCATTGTCGCGGCCGGCCCGATCGATGCCGTCTATCTCGACCTGCACGGCGCCATGGTCACCGAGCATTATGACGACGGCGAAGGCGAAACCCTCGCCCGCGTGCGCAAGGCCATTGGCAATGATCTCCCGCTGGTCGTGAGCCTCGATCTGCATGCGAACGTCTCGCCCAAGATGGTCGAGCATGCCGATGCCCTGATCGCCTACCGCACCTACCCGCATGTCGACATGGCCGACACCGGCCGCGCCTGCGCCCGGCATCTGGCGCTGATGCTCAAGTCCGGGCAGCGTTTTGCCAAGGCATTCCGGCAATTGCCGTTCCTGATCCCGATCAGCTGGCAATGCACCAACGACCAGCCCACCAAGGGCATCTATCAGAAGCTCGCGGCCCTCGAGAGCGATGCCGTGCCGACGCTGTCGTTCGCGCCGGGCTTCCCGGCCGCCGATTTCAGGGATTGCGGGCCGAGCGTGTTCGCCTATGGCCGGACCCAGGCCGATGCAGATGCGGCGGCCGACAAGGTCGTCGCCCTGGTCGAGAGCCATGAGGACGATTTCGACGGCCGGATCTATTCGCCGGACGAAGGCGTGCAGCTGGCGATGGAACTGGCGAAGTCGGCCAGCAAGCCGATCATCATCGCCGACACCCAGGACAATCCCGGCGCCGGCGGCGATTCAGACACCACGGGCATGCTGCGCGCGCTGGTGCGCAACAAAGCGAGCGCCGCAACCGGCGTGATCTACGACCCGCAATCGGCGAAGGCTGCGCACACGGCTGGCGTCGGCTCAACCGTCACGCTCGAGCTCGGCGGCAAGTCCGGCATTCCCGGCGACGCGCCGTACCGGGAGACTTTCGTGGTCGAGCAGCTCTCGGACGGCAAGTTCGTTGCACCCGGCCCGTATTTCGGCGGCCGCGACATGGACATGGGGCCCTCGGCCTGCCTGCGGGTCGGCGACGTCCGCGTCGTCGTCGGCTCCTACAAGGCCCAGCTTGCCGACCAGTCGATGTACCGCTATGTCGGCATCGAGCCGACTGCGCAGAAGATCCTGGTCAACAAGAGCTCGGTGCATTTCCGCGCCGATTTCGAGCCGATCGCCGAGAAGCTGCTGATCTGCGCCGCGCCCGGCGCAATGCCGGCCGATACCGCCACACTGCCGTGGAAACATTTGCGTCCCGGCATTCGTATCAAGCCTAACGGCCCCACTTTCACCCCCTCCTCCCCATCACGCACAAACGGATAGAGATCATGCCGACCATTGAGCGCATCGACAGTTTTGCCGACGAACTCACCGCCATCAGACGGGATCTGCATGCGCATCCCGAGATCGGCTTCGAGGAGGTCCGCACGTCAGGCATCGTCGCCGACAAGCTCACGAGCTGGGGCATCGAGGTGCATCGCGGCCTCGGCGGCACCGGCGTGGTCGGCGTGCTCAAGGGCAAGGGCAACAGCAGCAAGAAGATCGGCCTGCGCGCCGACATGGACGCGCTGCCGATGGAAGAGAACACCAATCTGAAGTGGCGCTCGACCATTCCCGGCCGCTTCCACGGCTGCGGCCATGACGGCCACACCACGATGCTGCTCGGCACGGCGCGCTACCTCGCCGAGACCCGCAATTTCGACGGCACCGTGCATTTCATCTTCCAGCCGGCCGAGGAAGGCCTCGGCGGCGCGCGCGCCATGATCAAGGACGGCTTGTTCAAGCAGTTCCCCTGCGACGAGGTCTACGGCCTGCACAACGCGCCCGACCTCAACCATGGCGAAATCGCGATCCTGCCGGGCCCGGCAATGGCCGCAGCCGACTTCTTCGACATCAGGATCCAGGGCTACGGCGCGCATGGCGCGATGCCGGAGCGCTCCAAGGACGCCGTCGTGATCGCAATGACGCTCGGACAAGCGTTGCAGTCGATCGTCAGCCGCAACGTCGATCCGCTGCAGGCTGCGGTGCTGTCGATCACGCAGATCCATTCCGGGTCGGCGTACAACGTCATTCCCGGCGAAGCCTGGATGTGCGGCACGGTGCGCTGCTTCTCCGACGAGATCCGTGAGTTGATCCGCAAGCGCATGCGCGAGATCGCCGCCGGCTTTGCGGTGGCATATGACGCCGAAATCTCGGTCGAGATCCGCGACGGCTTCAGCGTACTGGTCAATCAGGAAGAGCAGTCCCGCGTCGTTGAGGAAGTCGCGCGCACGGTGGTCGATCCGGCCAAGGTGATCACCCGCTCGACGCCGAAGATGGGCAGCGAGGATTTCGCCGACATGATGCAGGCCATTCCCGGCGCGTATTTCTGGGTCGGCCATGACGGTTCGGTGCCCGTGCACAATCCCGGTTACGTTCTCGACGACAAGATCCTGCCGATCGGCGCCAGCATGTTCGCCCGCATCATCGAGAAACGTATGCCGGCAGGTGCGCATGCATAAGCCGAAAGGGGACGCCATCACGTCGCTGCATGCTCTCTCGGCCGTCGACCTGCTCGCCGGCTACCGTGCCAAGCAGTTCTCGCCGTCCGAGGTGCTCGAGGAAATCATCTCCCAGGTCGCGACCTGGGAGCCGCACATCAAGGCGCTGTATCTGTACGACCCCGAAGGCGCGCGGAAGGTCGCGAAAGCTGCGACCGAGCGTTGGCATCAAAGCGAGCCGGTCGGCACGCTCGACGGCGTGCCGGTCACCATCAAGGACAATGTCGCGACCAAGGGCCAGCCGGTGCCGCTGGGTGCGGCAAGCGTGAAGCTCGCGCCCGCCGAGAAGGATGCGCCGCCTGCCGCGCGGCTGCGCGAAGCCGGCTGCGTGATCTTCTCCAAGACCACGATGCCGGATTACGGCATGCTGTCGTCGGGGCTGTCGTCGTTCCATCCCCTCACCCGCAATCCCTGGGATGTCAGCAAGAACCCCGGCGGCTCGAGCGCGGGCGCGGGCGCGGCCGGTGCGGCCGGCTACGGCCCGCTGCATCTCGGCACCGACATCGGCGGCTCGGTGCGGCTGCCGGCCTCCTGGTGCGGCCTCGTCGCCCTGAAGCCGAGCCTCGGCCGCGTGCCGATCGACCCGCCCTATGTCGGCCGCGTCGCCGGTCCGATGACCCGCACCGTAGACGACGCTGCGCTGATGATGAGCGTGCTGTCGCGCCCTGATCGCCGCGACGGCATGAGCCTGCCGGCACTCGAGGTGAACTGGAAGGCGCTGGAGAAGTCGCCGCGCAAGCTGCGCATCGGGCTGATGCTCGATGCCGGATCCGGCCAGAAGGTCGAGAAGGAGGTTCGCGAGGTCGCCGTCAAGGCAGCGAAGGCGTTCGAGTCCGCCGGTGCCGTCATCACCGAGATCGACGGCATCCTGACGCCTGAGATGCTCGAGGGGCTCGACAATTTCTGGCGTGCGCGGACCTGGGACGAGCTGTCGAAATTGTCGCAGGCCGACCGCGGCAAGACCCTGCCCTACATCCTCAACTGGGCCGAGGCCGGCGCCAAGCTCTCCGGGGTCGACGTCGTGCGCGGCTTCAATCAGACGATGGCGATCCGCGCGGCCGCGGCAAAACTGTTCTGCGACGTCGATTACGTGATCTCGCCGGTGTCGCCGGTCGTGAACTTCCCGGCGGAATTCGCAGCACCACTCAACGACCCCGCAAAGCCGTTCGAGCATATCTGCTTTACCGTGCCGTGGAATATGTCGGAGAACCCGGCGCTGTCGATCAACGGCGGCTATGACAAGAAGGGCTTTCCGATCGGCGTCCAGATCATCGGCCGCCGCTTCGACGACATCGGCGTGCTCGGCATGGGCAAGGCGTTCGAAGGCCTGCGCGGCCCGCAGAAGCCGTGGCCCACGCCGCCGAAGAAGTAGCGCCTCAACGCAAGTCAGGATGCGCGGAACCACACCGCGCATCCGACTTCTTCACAAGGGATGATTGCCGGGTTAACTGAATGACACGCGCGCCAGCGCCGTTCACTCAAGAAAACCGAGAGGAAATCATCCCCATGGCGTATGAGACGATTAAGTACGAGGTCGCCGAGCAGATCCTGACCATCACGCTGAACCGGCCCGACAAGCTCAACGCCTTCAACGCCACGATGCAGCAGGAGCTGATCGACGCGTTCGACAAAGCCGACAAGGACGACGACGTCAGGGCGATCATCGTGACCGGTGAAGGCCGCGGCTTCTGCGCCGGCGCGGATCTATCCTCCGGCGCCAACACTTTCGACCGCGATGCGCGGCGCGGTCCGGTCAAGCGCAATGCCGACGGCAGCGTCGACTACAGCGATCCGCAGGTGCGCGACGGTGGCGGCCAGGTGACGCTGCGCATCTTCAAGTGCCTGAAGCCTGTGATCGCCGCGGTGAACGGCCCGGCAGTCGGCATCGGCGTCACCATGCAGCTTGCGATGGATATCCGCATTGCCTCCGAAGCCGCGCGCTTCGGCTTCGTGTTCTCCCAGCGCGGCATCGTGCCGGAAGCCGCCTCGAGCTGGTTCCTGCCGCGCATCGTCGGCATCTCGCAGGCGCTGGAATGGTGCTACTCGGGCCGCGTCTTCCCGGCACAGGAAGCGCTCGCCGGCCGCCTCGTCAGCAAGGTGGTGCCGCCGGACGATTTGCTGCCGACCGCGCGCGCGCTCGCCAAGGAATTCGCCGCCAAGACCGCGCCGGTGTCGGTGGCGCTGATCCGCCAGATGATGTGGCGGATGATGGGCGCCGACGATCCGATGGAAGCGCACAAGGTCGACAGCCGCGGCATCTATGCCCGCGGCCGCTCCGAGGACGTCAAGGAAGGCGTGGTGTCGTTCCTGGAAAAGCGCCCGGCGCAGTTCAAGAACAAGGTGTCGTCGGATATGCCCGACTATTTCCCGTGGTGGCAAGAGCGCGACTATAAGTGAGCGAACGGCGTCCCGCGGCGTCCACTCCTGATGGCGTCGTCCTGCTGCACGGCATCAGCAGGACGGCGCGCTCGTTTCGCAGGATGGAGCTGGCGCTCAGGGATGCCGGTTTTGCGACGCTCAATCTCGACTATGACAGCCGGCGCAAAGGGCTCGATGCGCTGGCCGAAGATATCCATCCTCCGCTCGATCGCTTCGCGCAGAGCCTCGACGGCTCCGTGCATTTCGTCTGCCATTCGATGGGCGGTCTGCTCGCCCGCGTCTATCTGGCGAGATATCGCCCGGCGCGGCTCGGCCGCGTCGTGATGCTGGGCACGCCGAATGGCGGCAGCGAGATCGCCGACCGCCTGAAACACCTCGCGGCCTACCGTGCCTTCTTCGGCCCGGCCGGCCAGCAGCTCGTCACCCGCCGCGATGCCGCGACCAGCGCGCTGCTGCCGACGATTGATTATCCCGCCGGCATCATCGCCGGCAACCGCTCGGTCTATCCGATCACCTCCATGGGACTGCCGCGGCCGCATGACGGCCGGGTGTCGGTCGCCAACACCAGGCTCGACGGCATGGCGGATCACATCGTGATCCGCACCTCGCATCCCTGGCTGGTGCGCAACCGGGAGGCGATCGCGCAGACGATTGTGTTTTTGCGGCAAGGCAAATTCACGCCGCACTAGCCGTCATTGCGAGGAGCTCGCGACAAAATTGCAAAGCAATTTTGCGCTGAAGTGACGAAGCAATCCATACCGCCCGCACGGTAAGGATGGATTGCTTCGCGGAGCCTGTCATCGGGCGGCGCTACGCGCCGACCCGTTGGCTCGCAATTGTGCATGTTCACTAATTCGCTGATTGGATCGCTCGACTGGAGGATGATCCGATGCGCGATAACAGCTACGACCGGACGATCGAACGTAACTATCTGCAGAAGTGGCGATTTCTGATCCCGGAGTATGAGGCAGTAAAGGCTGGCCGATCGGAGCTGTTCAAACGGGTGGGGGATTTCTACCGCCACCATGGGACCTGCTCGCAGACGTTCCGTAAGTATTACAATCGCTATTTGCAGAGCGGCGACGAAGCGGATTTGTTGCCGCGCCGCCGCGGCCCCAAATGGCGGGAGCGGCGCGAGCCGGCAGGGATCGAGGCGGAGATCATCGCTTGCCGCAGGCGAGGGATGAACCGTTACGAGATCCATGCGGTCTTGCGCGAGCAGCGGGACACAGTACCTTCGCCGGTGACGATCTACCGGGTGCTGCGACGCCATCAGCTAAACCGCCGCACGCCGGCGATGCGTGAGGAGAAACGTCGCATTATCAAGGACAAGCTCGGGGAACTGGGCCACGTCGATCTGCATCAATTGCCGCGCGATATGTTCCTCGCGCCACCCTCGGTCACGGCCTACATCGTCAGCTTGATCGACAGTTGCTCGCGTCTGGCCTGGGCCGAGGTCCTGGCCTCCAAGAAGGCGCTGCCAGTCATGTTCAAGACGCTGAAGATGATCAACACCCTCAACGTCACCTATGGGCTCGCCTTCCAGGAAATCCTGTCCGACAACGGTGCCGAGTTCGCCTCCCGCAACAATCCTCAGGAACATCCCTTCGAGGCCATGCTGCTCGAACTTGGCATCAAGCACCGCTACACCAGACCCTATCGACCGCAGACCAATGGCAAGGTCGAGCGCTTCTGGCGCACCCTCGACGAGGACGTGATCGAGGGCGCCACCTTCGACAACCTCGACCACTTCGCCAATGAGCTGTTCGAGTATCTGATTTACTACAACAACCACAGGCCTCACCAAGCCCTAGCAGGACAAACGCCAAAGGCCTTCGCCGCTACCAAGACCACCGCGATCCAATCAGCGAATTAGTGAACATCGACAGCAATGACGAACTACTGCATCATCAGCGCCACACGCCCGATCGCCTTGCGGTCGATCAAGAGCCGCATCGCCTTCGCATAGTCCTCCAGCGGCAGCCGATGTGAGATATTTGGCCGCACCCGGCCGGCCTCGGCCCATTCGCTCAGCGCCTTGACCCTGACTTCGCCGAGCGCGGGGTCCTTCCGCACCGCCTCGCCGGCGCGAACGCCGAGCACGCTCGCCCCCTTGATCATCAGGAGGTTGGTGCGGGCAAGACCGATGCCGCCGGTGAAGCCGACGACGAGAATCCGCGCGCCCCAGTTGATGCAGCGCATCGAGTTCTCGAACACCTCGCCGCCGACCGGATCGAACACCACGTCGGCGCCGCGGCCATCGGTGATGCGCTTGACCGCGTCACGAAACGGCTCGCGCGCGTAGAGCACGAGATGTTCCGCGCCGCGTTCTTTGGCAATCGCAAGCTTCTCCTCGCTCGAGGCCGCCGCGATCACGGTGGCGCCGAGCAGCTTGCCGATCTCGACCGCGGCAAGCCCGACGCCGCCGCCGGCGCCATGCACCAGCAGCACCTCGCCCGGCTTGATTTGCCCGCGGTCGATGAGCGCGTGATACGCGGTGCCGTGTGCGGCAAGGAAGGTCGCACCTTCCGCGTAGTCGAAGGTCGACGGCACCGGCACGAGCTGCGACGGTGTTGCAACCGTCTCGTCGCAATAGGCGCCGAAGCGCATCTTGACGATCACCTTGTCGCCGACGGCGACACCGGCAGCGTCATTGACCTCCACCACATCGCCGGCCGCCTCCGAGCCCGGCGTGAACGGCAGCGGCGGCTTGAGCTGGTACTCGCCCGCCGCCATCAGGATGTCGGGGAAATTGATCCCGGCGGCGCGGATCGCGACGCGCACCTGCCCCGGTTGCAAAGGCACCGAGGCAAAATTCTCAAGCTGAAGGCGCTCGGGCGGCCCGAGCTCGCGGCAAACAACGGCTTTCGGCATCAGGCGGCTCGCGCCTTGAGACGGGCCAAGGCCTCGCGGATCAGCGGCAATCGGTCGTTGCCGAAATACATGTCGGTCTTGTCGAGATAGATCGTGGGCGAGCCGAAGCCGCCGCGCGCCATCACCTCCTCGGTGTTGGCCTTGAGCTGATCCTTTATCGCCTGGTCGCCGATGCCGGCCAGGAATTGCGCCGGATCGATCCCGAGCTTGCTGCAGATCTCGGTCAGCACCGCGTCCTGCGAGATGTCCTTGTCGTCCCCCCAATAGGCCTCGAACACGGCGCGCGCGAACGGCACCATCTTCTCGTTGCCGAGAAGGATGCAGCCGCGCATCGCCTTGACGCTGTTCACCGGGAACACGGTCGGCGGCATCTTGATCGCTAGCCCAGCCGAGCGCGCCCAGTCGCCGAGATCCTTCTTCATGTAGCGGGCCTTCAGCGGCACCGGCGTCTCGCGCTGCGCGTAGACCGACGGATTGACGGTGTTGAAGATGCCGCCGACCAGGATCGGCCGCCAGGTGATGTCAGCGTCGAACTCCTTCGCGAGCGGCTGGATGTTGTGCCAGGCGAGATAGGTCCATGGACTGGAGCAGTCGAAGAAGAATTCGATCATAGCGTTTCCTTTTGTTGTGCGTGAATTGCTCTGTCCTCCGTCATTGCGAGGAGCGAAGCGACGAAGCAATCCATATCTCCGCGCGTGGCGCGATGGATTGCTTCGCTTCGCTCGCAATGACGTTGCGGGAACATCTGCTATTTCCCCAACACTTCCCTAGCCCTTTGGCCGAACATGTTCTTGCGTGATTCCTCGTCGAACGGCTCCTTGACGAATTTTCCGATCGCAAGGCCCGCCTGCACCTGCGGACGGGCGCGCACGGTGGCGTACCAGCGCTTGATGTTCGGGTAATCGTCGAGGGTGAAGCTCTGCGCCTTGTGGGTCATGGTCCAAGGGAAGCAGGCGATGTCCGCGATCGAATAGTCATCGCCGGCGATATAGGCGCCGGTCTTGCCGAGCTGGCGGTCGAGCACGCCATAGAGCCGCGCGGTCTCGTCGCGATAGCGCTCGATCGCGTAGGGAATTTTCTCGGCCGCATAGAGCGCGAAATGACCGTGCTGACCGAGCATCGGCCCAAGGCCGCTCATCTGCCACATCACCCATTGGATGACGTTCGACCGCGCACGCAACTCCTGCGACAAGAAGCGGCCGGCCTTGTCGGCGAGATAGATCAGGATCGCGCCGGTCTCGAACACCGAGAACGGGCCGCCGCCGTCGGCAGGCGCATGGTCGACGATCGCGGGGATGCGGTTGTTCGGGCTGATGGCCAGGAATTCGGGCCGGAACTGCTCGCCGGCGCGGATGTTCACCGGGATCACCTGATAGGGCAGCCCCAGTTCCTCCAGCATGATCGAGATCTTCCAGCCGTTCGGCGTCGGCGCGTAGTGCAGGTCGATCATCGGCGTCCACTTCCCCGTCACAAAGACTTTTGTTGTTCTGTACCTCCACTCTAGGACATGGCACACAGGCGCTCAATCAGAACCCAGCGGGAGGCACCCATGCTGTTTCCAACCACGATCGCAGGCTCCCTGCCGAAGCCGGAATGGCTCGCCGAGCCGAACATGCTGTGGGCACCGTGGAAATCCGAAGGCGCCGAACTCGCCCGCGCCAAGCGCGATGCCACGGTGCTTGCGGTCAAGCTGCAAGAGGATGCCGGCGTCGACATCGTCACCGAGGGCGAGCAGGCACGCCAGCACTTCGTGCATGGTTTTCTGGAGCGGATCGAGGGCATCGATTTCGCCCACAAGGTCGAGATGGGCATCCGCAAGGACCGCTACAAAGCCATGGTACCGCAGGTGGTCGCGCCGTTGCAGCTCAAGGGCCGCGTCCACGAAGGCGAGGCACGCGCGGCCCGCGCCCACACTAAAAACAGGTTGAAGTTCACCCTGCCCGGTCCGATGACCATCATCGACACCATCGCCGACCAATATTACGGCGACCGCGTCAAGATGGCGTTCGCCTTCGCGGAGCTGTTGAACCAGGAAGCCAAGGCGTTGCAGGCCGACGGCGTCGACATGATCCAGTTCGATGAGCCTGCCTTCAACGTCTACATGGATGAGGTCCGCGACTGGGGCATCAAGGCGCTGGAGCGCGCCGCCGAAGGCCTGACCTGCGCCACCGCCGTTCACATCTGCTACGGCTACGGCATCAAGGCCAACACCGACTGGAAGCAGACGCTCGGCGGCGAGTGGCGACAGTATGAAGAGACCTTCCCGGTCATCGACAAGAGCACGATCCAGCAGGTCGCGATCGAATGCCGTAATTCGAAGGTGCCGATCGAACTGCTCGCGGCACTCCCCGGCAAGATCGTGCAGGCCGGCGTGATCGACGTCGCCAGCGACGAGGTCGAGAGTGCGGAGGACGTCGTCAAGGTGATCGAGGCTGTGGCGAAACACGTGCCGAAGGGCAACATCATCGCGACCACCAATTGCGGCATGGCCCCGATGCGGCGGGACATCGCCGAAGCCAAGCTGATCGCGCTCGGCGCCGGCGCACAGCTGGCACGGCAGCGGCTGGCGTAAGGGCGGTGCCGGCGGCTCAGCCCAAGGCAGCCGCCGCGCTCGGATGCAGCACCGGCCGATAGCCGGCCTGAAACGCACGGACGGTCGACGGCGGCGTCAGCAGCATTGCGGGAGCGATGACGTCGGCCCGCTCGTAGCCGGCGAACGACCAGCGCAAGGTCTTGCCACCGGCAACGAGGTAACTCTCGCCGTTCGCCTGCACCATCGCGCCGTCGGGTAGCGCGGCGAGCGGCATCGGCAGCGGATGCAGCCGCTTCCTGCCCCGATCGAGCCGCTCGGCATGCAGCACCGCATCCATCGCCTTGGCGCTGAGATCGCCCGTGCCGTTGCCCTGCTCCCAGCAGCTCCGAAACCGCTTGGCGTCGTCGCGGCGGCAGTAGAAGCAGGGCCGGTGCCCGGCCGCGAAGGCGGTGGCTTCATCGAGGAAGAACAGCTCGGTCCAGCTCTGCCGGCTCATCACCTCGCGTCGCCGTCCCCTGAACTCGCAGACGCAGGTGAGCCAGGCCGGCGACGACCAGCGCTTGTTCAACAGTGTGCGGGTCGCCGGATCGTGGATGATGCCGCGATTGCCGGTGAAGGTGCCGCGATGTTCGGACGCGACGATGTCGCCTGTCGGGGTGACGCGGTTTTGCAGGGGCATATTGCGAATTCGATTATCCACCACCGTCATTCCGGGATGGTCCGAAGGACCAGACCCGGAATCTCGAGATTTCGGGCTCGATGCTTCGCATCGCCCCGGAATGACGCGTCTACGCCGCCCCGTCGCGGATCGGCGGTTGGAACGACAGCGCGGTGTCCCAGGGAAAGAAGATCCATGTGTCTTGCGACACCTCGGTGATGTAGGTGTCGACCAGCGGGCGGCCCTTGGGCTTGGCGTAGACGGTGGCGAAATGCGCATCGGGCAGCATCTCGCGCACCAGCTTGCCGGTCTTGCCGGTATCGACGAGGTCGTCGACGATCAGAAGCCCCTTGCCGGTGCCGCCGCCGAGCTTGGCGGTCTGCTCCGAAATGCCCTTGAGCACTTTCAGATCGCCCTGCTTGTCGTGGTCGTAGCTTGCGACGCAGACGGTATCGATCACCCGCAAGCCGAGCTCGCGCGCCACGATCGCCGCCGGCACCAGCCCGCCGCGGGTGATCGCGATCACCGCATGGAACGGGCCGACCTCGTTGAGCCGCCAGGTCAGCGCCCGGCAGTCCCGGTGGAATTGATCCCACGAGACCGGGAACGGCCTGCCGGCCCGATCCTGCGCATTCTGTTCAGAATTTCGTTCAACCATGTCGCCTCAACCCGCCGGCTTCTTCTGCGCGGCCTGCACCTGCTTCAGCATCTCCTTCACCGCGGCCATCGCCGCGGCGAGCTTCTCCGGATCGCGCGAGCGCACCACCAGATTGGTGTTCGGCTTCTGGTTCTCGTCCTGGAACGGATAGCTGCCGATGATGGTGTCGGGATTGGCTTCCGCGATCGCCCGCAGCGGGCCGCCGATGTCGCCTTCTCTTGCGTCGGCGCGGACCGAGTCCGACAACATCCGCACGCCGGATTTCAGGGTCGGCGCCACGATGTCCATCATCGCCTGCATGATGGTGGGGATGCCGGCCATCACGATAACGTTGCCGAGCTTGAAGCCCGGCGCCAGGATGGTCGCGCTCTGGATCAGCTCGGCGCCATCGGGCACCCGGGCCATCCGCAGCCGCGCCTCGTTGAGGTCCTGCTCGGTCCAGCGCTCCCTGAACCGCGCCACCACGTCGGGATGATGGTGGATCTCGACCCCGAACGCCTTCGCCACGCTGTCGGCGGTGATGTCGTCATGGGTCGGCCCGATGCCGCCGGTGGTAAACACGTAATTGTACCTATGCCGCAGCGCATCAAGGGCGGACACGATGTCGGCCTCGTCGTCGGCAACGACGCGGACCTCTTTCAGGTCGATGCCGATATTGGTCAGGTATTCGGCGATGAAGCCGATGTTCTTGTCCTTGGTCCGGCCGGACAGGATCTCGTCGCCGATCACCAATATCCCCGCCGTGACGATCTCGCTCATGGTCTCATTTCCTTAAACTTGATCCCCTGACATTGCCGTTCCAATGCCTTGATGTCACGGGGTTTTGCCGCCGAATTAAGCAGACCTCAGCCGGTTTTTCGGGCAGGCCTTCCGCCTCCCCCTTAGCAAATGCCAGAAGCCAATGCATATCGCGCTGGCCCGCCCCTTGCTACCATCCCATCAAGTCATGCACTGTGTCACATGGCTTGGGAGGGCAATCGGGATATATGGCAGTCGCGTTCGATGAGATGAACGGCCTCGGCGAGGATCTCCGCCCGGCCTACCAGGAGCTCTCCCGCTGGCTCAAAGAGACGCCGCCGGATGCGCTCGAATATCGGCGCCAGGAAGCGGAGCTGCTGTTCCGCCGGATCGGCATCACCTTCGCGGTCTACGGGGATTCCGAGGCCCAGGAGCGGCTGATCCCGTTCGACGTCATTCCGCGCATCATGTCGGCGACCGAGTGGACGCTGCTGGAGAAGGGCCTCAAGCAGCGCGTGCTCGCGCTCAACATGTTCCTCAAGGACATCTATCACGGCCGCGACATCCTGCGCGCCAACATCATCCCCGAAGACCTGATCTTCCAGAACCCGGTGTTCCGGCCGGAGATGAACGGCCAGGACGTGCCGCACGACATCTATGTCCACATCGCCGGCATCGACATCATCCGCACCGATCCGGACAACTTCATCGTGCTGGAGGACAATGCGCGCACGCCGTCCGGCGTCTCCTACATGCTGGAAAACCGCGAGATCATGATGCGGCTGTTTCCGGACCTGTTCGCGCGGCACCGCGTCGCGCCGGTCGAGCGCTATCCGGACGAGCTGCTGTCGGCGCTGCGGTCGGTGGCGCCGCACAGCGCCTCGGCCGAGCCGACGGTCGCGCTGATGACGCCCGGCGTCTACAACTCGGCCTATTACGAGCACTCCTTCCTGGCCGACAAGCTCGGCATCGAGCTGGTCGAGGGGCGCGACCTCATCGTCAAGAACGACGAAGTCTTCATGCGGACCACCGAGGGGCTGAAGCGGGTCGACGTGATCTACCGCCGCGTCGATGACGACTTCCTCGATCCCCTCACCTTCCGTCCGGATTCCGCGCTCGGCGTCCCCGGGCTGATGTCGGCCTACGCGGCCGGCAACATCACGCTCGCCAACGCGGTCGGCACCGGCATCGCAGACGACAAGGCGATCTACTCCTACATGCCCGACATCGTGAAATTCTACCTCAGCGAGGAGCCGATCCTGAAGAACGTGCAGACCTGGCGCTGCCGCGAACCGCAGGACCTGTCCTACGTGCTCGACAACCTCGCCGACCTCGTCGTCAAGGAGGTGCACGGCTCGGGCGGCTACGGCATGCTGATCGGTCCTGCCGCCACCAAGGCGACCATCGAGGCGTTCCGCGACAAGCTCAAGCGCGAGCCGGAGGGCTTCATCGCCCAGCCGACGCTGGCGCTGTCGACCTGCCCGACCTGCACCGACAAGGGGCTGGCACCGCGCCATGTCGACCTCCGCCCGTTCGTGCTGACCGGCTCCAGCCACACCACCATCGTGCCCGGCGGCCTGACCCGCGTCGCGCTGAAGGAAGGCTCGCTGGTGGTCAATTCGAGCCAGGGCGGCGGCACCAAGGACACCTGGATATTGAGTGAGTAGTTGAAGCATGCTGTCGCGCACCGCCGAAAACCTGTTCTGGCTGGCCCGTTATGTCGAACGCGCCGAGTATCTCGCACGCACGATCGACGCCACGCTCCGTGTCACCGCATTGCCCGCGGCCTATGTCGGCAAGACCAATGAGTGGGATTCCGCGCTGCTCACCGCCGGTGTCGGCTCGGCCTTCTACGACCATTACGAAGAAGCCAACGAGCGGAACGTCGTCGAGTACCTGTCCTTCTCGTCGGAAAATCCGTCCTCGATCAAGAACTGCATCGAGGCTGCGCGGCTCAATTCGCGTTCGGTGCGCACCGCGCTGACGTCGGAGATGTGGGACACCATCAATTCATCGTGGATCGAGTTGCAGGCAGTCTGGAACAAGGGTCCCGCCAACCGCGAGGAGCTGGCAAAATTCCTGCGCTTCGTGCAGGAGACCTCGCTGCGCTTCGACGGTTCGGCCTACCGCACCATGCTGCGCAACGACGCCTACTGGTTCTCGCGGCTTGGCGTGCATCTCGAGCGCGCCGACAACACCGCCCGCATTCTCGACGTCAAGTATCACATGCTGCTGCCCGAGGAAGAGCATGTCGGCGGCCCGCTGGATTACTACCAGTGGACCTCGATCCTGCGCTCGGTGTCGGCGACGACCGCCTATCACTGGGTGTACCGGGAAACCCTGAAGCCCTGGCTGATCGCCGACCTCCTGATCCTCAACGATACGCTGCCGCGGTCGCTTGCCAGCTGCTACAGCAACCTGGTGCGCAACCTGGACCAGATCGGCGTCGCCTATGGCCGCCAGGGCGCCGCCCAGCGCCACGCCCGCGGCGTCAGGAACCGGCTCGAGCACAGCCATATGGACGATATCTTCCAGCACGGCGTGCATGAATTCATCCAGGAATTCCTTGCGGATAATTCACGGCTGGGTGAGATCGTCGCCAAGCAGTACTTGGTCTGACCACCGCGGCGGGAAAAGTGCTCAAAATGTCGTCATGACCGGGTTGATCCCGGTTACCCACGTCTTGCTTTCGCGGCCGATTAGGAAGAAAGACGTGAGTGCCCGGGGCATGATGTTCCTGCCCCAGAAGACCGACTGAATCCCGGTTGAACCATGCGCCTGCGGATAGCCCACACCACCACCTATCGCTACGAGCCGGCGGCTTCGGGCGTGATCCAGATTCTGCGGATGACGCCGGGCAGCCATGACGGCCAGTATGTCGCCGATTGGCAGATCGACGTCTCGACCGATTCCCGGCTCGACACCCATGAGGACGCGTTCGGCAACGTCACCCATGTGCTGACGCACGGCGCGATCACCGACCTCACGATCCATTGCGAGGGCCTGGTCGAGACCCAGGACACCGGCGGCGTGCTGAAAGGCACCGACGAGCGGTTTCCCCCGAGCCTGTTCCTGCGCCCCACGCCGCTGACCGACCTCAACCCGGCGATGACGAGTTTCGTGCGCGAGCTGCGCGCGGAAGCAGGTAGCGACGTGCTCGGCTTCCTGCACGCGGTGATGGTGCAGATCTACGAGCACATGACCTTCGACGAGGACCCGACCAACAGTGCCACCTCGGCCTCCGAGGCGTTCGCGCTGAAGCGCGGGGTCTGCCAGGACTACGCGCACATCCTGATCGCCTGCGCGCGCGCCGGCGGTGTTCCGGCGCGGTTCGTCTCCGGCCACTTCCTGCGCTCCGACGGCATGGTCAACCAGCAGGCCGGCCACGCCTGGGCCGAAGCCTTCGTGCCCGACCTCGGCTGGGTCGGCTTCGACGCCGCCAACGGCATCTGCACCACCGACGCCCATGCCCGCGTCGCGATCGGCCTCGACTATCTCGGCGCCGCCCCGGTCCGCGGCACCCGCTATGGCGGTGGCAACGAGACCCTGTCGGTCGCAGTCAAGGTCGACCAAGCCGGCCGCCCCGGGCAGTGGCAGAGCCAGTCGCAGTCGTAGGACTGATCCCTCTTCGCATCCGTCATTGCGAGCGCAGCGAAGCAATCCATTTGACCGCGTGCGGAGGCGTGGATTGCTTCGTCGCTTCGCTCCTCGCAATGACGGCTGGGGTGCTATGATCGCTGCACCACACCGGATCAGCGAGAGAAACCATGGCAACTGTGAAACTGCTCTCCGACGACGAACTCTCGGCCGACGCACGCGCCGTCTTCGACGACATCCGCAAGACGCGGAACTCGGACTTCATCAACAATTTCTGGCGCGCGCTCGCGCATGATCCGAAGACGCTGCGGCGGACCTGGGAGAGCATCAAGGAGGTGATGGCGCCGGGCGCCCTCGATCCGAAGGTCAAGGAGATGCTCTATGTTGCGGTCTCGGTGGCCCATGGCTGCAGCTACTGCATCCATTCGCACACCGCGAGCGCCCGCGCCAAGGGCATGACCGAGGCCGAATATCAGGAGATGCTCGCGATCGTCGGCATGGCCGCCGAAACCAACCGGCTGGTCACCGCGCTCGGCGTGCCGGTGGACGATGCCTTTCTCGTCGATGCACCTGCGGGACAGAGGCAGGAGCCGTGAACGCTCCTGCCTGTCTCGCGAATGAGTGATGTCACGAAATGCGCTCAACGTCGGATTTGAGGACAACCAGGAAACGGGCAGCTTCGCCGCCCGTCACCACCCGATGATCGAAGGTCAGCGATAGCGGCAGTGTGCGTCGGACCGCAACCTGTCCCCGAAGCGCGACCACGCGCTCCGAAATCCGCCCGGCGCCGACGATCGCCGTCTGCGGTGGCACGATGATGAGATTAGCAAACCGGCCTCCGATCATGCCGAAGTTCGACAACGTGATCGTCGCACCGCGCAGCTCCTCTGGAGGTATCGCGCGCGCGATTGCGTCGGCTCGCAGACGGTCGAGCCCGGCCCGCAGGTCCGATACGCTCCGCTCCGCGACATTGCGCAGCACGGGAACGATCAGGCCGCCGCCGGTATCGACGGCGATGCCAAGATCGATTCGCTCGATCAGGCGCCGTTCTCCCGTACCGGAATGATACCAGGCATTGAGCGCGGGCTCTGCCTTGCAGGCAACGGCGATCGCACGCGCCAGGCGGATTGTCACGTCCTCGCCCTGCCGCCAATCGTCGATGTCGGCTTCATCGGTGACCGTCGCGGGGACGATTTCCGCATGCGCTGCCGTCATGCGTTGGGCCATCGCGCGGCGCAAGCCGCGCAGCGGCTCGGCGGGTCCGCTGTGAGACATTCGCTTCGCCGCCCTCTCGACATCGGCCCGCGTGATGGTGCCGCCGGGCCCGGTCGCCTCGACGAGATCGAGCGCGACGTCAAGCTTGCGCGCAAGGACCCGCACTGCCGGAAACACTTGGGCTCCCTTCCCGCCGGGCGGCGAAGCAGTTGCTGGCGCCGGCCGTTGCTCGCCGGTGTCGAGTTCGCCCACAATCGTGCCGGTGTCCTGCCCGGCCTCCTCGGCAAACTCGACGAGCGGCGCGCCGACCTTCACGATATCGCCCTTGGCACCGAACAGGCGCGCGATGCGTCCGCTCGACGGCGCCGGTATCTCGACCACCGCCTTGTCGGTCTCGACCGAAACGAGCGGCTGATCGGTCACGACGTGATCGCCCTCGTTGACATACCAGGTGACGATCTCAGCTTCTTCAAGACCTTCACCAAGGTCCGGCAACGTGAACTGGCGCATGGCACAAGGTCCGTTGGTGTTCAGTTGTACTGGTGCGCCTTTCGGGCTGCGGTCACGATGCGTCCGACCGACGGCATGTAGCGTTGCTCAAGGCGGGCCATCGGGATGATCGTGTCGTAGCCGGTGACACGGGTCACGGGTGCGAGCAGCGAGGATAGTCCGCGCTCGGCGATCAGGGCCGCTATCTCCGCGCCAAATCCGCCGGTGTGCGCGGCCTCGTGCACGATGACGCAGCGCCCGGTCTTTGCGACCGACCTGAGCACGGTGTTTTCATCGTAGGGCTTGAGCGTGGCGAGGTCGACAACCTCGGCAGCGATGCCCTCGTCGGCGAGCGCGTCCGCTGCGGCCATCGTTTCCTTCAGCATCGCACCCCAGCTGATCAGCGTGACGTCGCGACCTTCCCTCTCGACAAAGGCGCGATCGAGCGGCAAGGCTTCGCCGTTGTCCTCCACCTCTCCTTTCGCCGCGCGGTACAGCCGCGTCGGCTCCAGGAACACCACCGGATCGGGATCGCGGATCGCAGCGAGGAGAAGTCCATAGGCGCGCTCCGGCGACGACGGAATCACGACACGCAAGCCCGGAATGTGGGCGAGCATCGCCTCAGTGCTCTCGGAATGATGCTCGGGTGCGCGAATGCCGGCACCATGCGGCGTGCGCAGAACCATCGGACAAGTGAGCCGTCCCTGGGTACGGTTGCGCATCCGTGATGCGTGGTTCACCAGCTGATCGAGACAGGGATAGATAAATCCCATGAACTGGATTTCGCCGACCGGCTTCAGTCCCTGCCCGGCCATGCCGACGCAAAGCCCACTGATCAGGAGTTCGGCAAGCGGCGTATCGAGGACGCGCTCCGGACCAAAGCGCTCCTGCAAGCCGATGGTCGCGCGAAAGACGCCGCCATTGACGCCGACATCTTCGCCGAGCACGACCACATCGGGATCGTCCGTCATGGCGCGGCCGAGCGCCAGATTGATGGCTTCGACCAACGTCACTTCAGGCATCGTCCTCTCCCGCGAGTTCGCGACGCTGCGCGCCAAAGGCCTCGGGCAGATCGGCATAGAGGTTGTCGAACATGGTTTCTGGCCGGCGCGGCGGCGTCTTCAGATAGCGCTCCACCGCCGCCTCGATGCGCTCATGGCACTCGGCGGCAAGCCGCTCCTCGTCCGCCTTGGTCCACATCTTCTGACCCACAAGATAGGACCTGAGGCGCGCGATCGGCTCTTCCTTCCAATGCGCCTGGACTTCTTCGGCCGAACGATAGCGCAATGCATCATCTGACGTCGTGTGATCGCCGAGCCGATAGGTGACCGCTTCGATGAAGTGAGGGCCCTTGCCGTCGCGGGCAGCGGCAATGGCCTCCTCGGCCGCGGCGCGCACCGCCACCACGTCGCACCCATCCACTTGCTCGCCGCTGAACCCGGCAGCGATCGCCTTCTGGGCCAACGTTTCAGACGCGGTTTGCAGCCGCAGCGGCACCGATATGGCCCATTGATTGTTGGTGGCGACGAACACGAGCGGCAATTTGTGAACGCCGGCAAAATTCATCGCCTCGTAGACATCGCCTTTCGAGGTGGCGCCATCGCCGAACAGGCAGACGGCCACGCGCGGCTCCCTGCGCAGCCTGAAGGCATAGGCGACACCGGCGGCATGCGGTGCCTGTGATCCGACCGGAACGCAAAACGGGAAATCGTGGACAGGACCGGAGAATTGATTGCCCCGTTCATCGCCGCCCCAGAACAGCAGGATCTCCTCGGGCTTGACGCCACGCCAGAGCAACGCGCCATTGTCGCGATAGGAAGGCAGCAGAACGTCATCTTGCCGCATCGCACTCGCGATGCCGACGGACACGGCCTCTTGGCCAAGCGAAATGGCATAGGTTCCCAGCCGACCGGTTCGCTGCAATGCAACAGCCTTTCGGTCGAACAGACGCAAGAGCACCATCGACCGGTAAAGTTCGACCAGCAGCTTGGCATCGGTGGCGAAGGCAGGAAGCGGCCGCTCTATCGAGCCGTCGGGCGCGAGGTAATTGCGGCGGCGCACCTCAAAGCGCGCAATGACGGGGAGCTCTTCGTTCGCTCTTTTGCTGGCCACGCGCTCACTCCAGGAGCGGTTCTGCCTCCCACGTTCAGTTATTTGGTGTTCGGGCCGCGACGATGCAATACCGTGGCAGCATGCGCCGCGACTGCTGTATAAGAGAGCATGGCAAATGGTCAGGTTGTCCTCGTAAGAACCGCGCCGTTGGACGGCGGCCCGCCTGTTCGCTCGGTCTTCTTCGTGGCTGAAGGAGACGCGGCAAAGGCCACGGCAATTATTGCGGACATGATGGCCCCGAATGAAACGGTCGAAGCGTGGGGGCCGCTTCCTGAAGCCGCGGTGAAAGCGCTCGGATTGAAACCTGGCGACTACACCCACAGCTGACTTGCATCGGATGGCAGCCCGCCAGGCGAAGGCGTTGTGCGCCGTCATCCTCGTGCACAGCGTGCGATCTCGACGCAGCGCCCTCGCTTGTGCGAGGCCACCGCGGTCCCGATCACAACGCGGGGAGCCCTCTTTCTCGAGCAAGGGACATGGCGTAATCTGCAGCGAGCTGCCCTTAGACGGGACGGGCCGACGTCTCCGTCTGATGGAACGGGCAGCGATCAGGCCGTCGGCAGGCATCTCAGTCTGAAAGCAGCGCCTGCCTTATGTGGCGCTCCCTCGACTTCAACATGATGCAGGTTGGCCTGCCGCACGCGCGGCAGACAAGGGAATGCGTAACCCTTGGAGGACGACATGGCGACATTCATAGTGAGGATCGACTGGACCGACCAGGGAATTCGTAATGTCAAGGAAGCTCCCAAGCGCAGCCGGGCGGCGAAAGAACTCGCCAAGACGCTTGGTGTCGAAATCAAGGAGGTCTATCTCACCTCCGGCGAGCATGACATCCTTCTCCTCGCCGAAGCGCCTCTCGGCGACAACATCACAAAACTCGCGCTCGCCCTCAGTTCTCAGGGAAACATACGGACGTGCACCTCACGGGCCTGGCCCGAGGCCGAGTGGACCAAGCTGATATCCGAGCTTCCGTAGCGGCTTCGGATGTCCAGTGGACCTCTGCGCGGCCTGACTGACGGGTACCGTCGCTATTCAGACACCCGGCGATCGGCGCGAACATTCCGCTTATGCGCAGGGCGACGACACACGTCGCCGCCAGCGGGGGCAGCACGCACTATTTGTCGAGCCACACATCCTCGAAACGTAGATTGTTGTACTGGCTGTTGTCGTGCGGATGAAAGTTCTTCACGTAGGGCTGCCAGCAATTGCCGGCCGATGAGTGCAGGATCACCGGCCGCGCCGCGTCGTCGACCAGCAGGCGCTCGATGTCGAACACGATGGTTCGGCGCTTGTCCTTGTCGACCTCGCGCGACTGCGCAGCCAGCAGCCTGTCGACCTCGACATTGCAATATTGCGTATAGTTGCGCTCGGAATTGCAGGAATAGTTCTCGACCAGATTGCCGTCGGGATCGTCGACGCTGACGCCGGTGACATTGAGGCCGATCGTGTAATCCTTGCGCTGCAGCCGCGAGTACCAGCGCGGCGTGTCCAGGATATCGAGCTCGGCGACGATGTAGATCTTCTTGAGCTGGTCGGCGAGGATCACTGCCGGATCGCGATAGGTCGGCAGATTGCGGGTCTGGATCTTGATCGACAGCGGCTTGGCGTCGCTGTAGCCGAGCTTCTGCATGATGGCCTGCGCGTCCACGAGATTTTTCTCGGTATCCGCGCCGTAGCCCATCAGCGTCGACAATGTCTCCGGCGGCATGCCCCACTCGCCTTCGGGCTTGGCCTGCATCGCGCCGCCGAGCCGCCCGGTGCCTTCGAACAGGATGCTGTTGAAGGCCTTGCGATCCAGCGCCAGCGACATCGCCTTGCGGATCTCCGGATTGTCGAACGGCGGATTGACGCGGTTGACCAAGAGATTGATCTGCAGATTGGTCGACGTCATCTCGCAGATCGCGTTCGGCGCCCGCGCCTTGACGTCCTTCATCAGGGGAATGCTGACGTCGGACGGAAAGGTGATGTCGTAGTCGCCGGTCGCGAAGGCCAGCATGCGCGTGGCGCGGCTGTCGATCGAGCGCACCGTGATCTCGTCGAGATACGGCCGGTCTTTCTTGAAATAATCGGGGTTGCGCACCAGACGGATCGAATCCCCGCGCCGGAACTCGACGAATTTGAACGGCCCGGTGCCGATTGGCTTGGTGCGCATCACCTGCTGCGGTACGTGGCAGGGATATACCACCGAGAAGGCGCTGGCGAGCAGCGCCAAGAGACCGGGCTGCGGTTCTGTCAGCTCGAAAGTCGCCTCATCGTCGCCGTTGATGCTGATGTCCTTGAGCTTCGAGTACCAGACCTTGCGCGGATTGCGCTTGAAGTCCTGGGTTTTGGAGTCCTGGGTCTCGCTCTTGCCGATCAGCATCCGCCAGGTGCATTGCACGTCCTTGGCCGTGAACGGCTGGCCGTCATGCCACTTCACGCCGTGCCTGAGCTTGAAGGTGAGCTTCGTGTTGGTCTGGTCCCACGACCAGCTCTCGGCCAGATCGGGGATCACGGTGTCGACGCTTTCATGCACCTTGGCCGGATCGAACACCACCAGATTGTTGAAGACCGCCGCGAACGGCATCACCGAGGCGATGGTGGATTCCTCGAGCAGCGAGGTCGAGGGCGGATTGTCATTGTGATAAAGTCGGAGCGTGCCGCCCTTTTTCTGCGCCGATGCAGGGCTCGCCGCCATCACTGCTGCGCCCAATGCCATGATGCACGTGGCCAGTTTGAACGACATTCTCGCCTCCCGGAATTCTTGTTGTTGTCGGTTGTGGGCAGTCGACCACAACGCCAGGTGCCCCGCAATGACACGGGAGCGCAGATCATTGCCGGCTGCGTGCAACGCAGAACGAGGCCGGGGCAAGGATCGGATTCTCAGGCGGCCAGCGATGGAAAAGGGCCTCACACGGACCGTCGCCGGCCCCCTTTTGACCGGCCACCTGATGTCCCGTCACGGGGAATTAGGGTTGGATGCGACCTCGAAATTGGCTACACGTTTGGCGCCGAGAAACTCGGACCGTTTGAGGGCTGCAAATGACCTATTGCTGCGGAATTCTGGTGCGCGACGGCCTCGTCATGATCGCCGATACCCGCACCAATGCCGGTCTCGACAACGTCTCGACCTTCCGCAAGCTGCACATCTTCGAAAAGCCCGGCGACCGCATCATGGCGATCGCCAGCGCGGGGAATCTCGCGATCAGCCAGTCGGTGCTGTCGACCCTGACCGAGGGCATGGAAGATCCGCACACCGGCGAGCTCGAGACGCTGATGAACGCGCCGACCATGTTCCAGGCCGCGCAGCGGATCGGCCGCGCCATCCGGTCGGTGCATGCGACCGAGGGCGATGCGCTGCGTTCCGAAGATATCTCCTTCGACGTCTCGTTCCTGTTCGGCGGCCAGATCAAGGGCTCGCGGATGCGCCTGTTCATGGTCTACACCGCCGGCAACTTCATCGAATGCACCACCGACACGCCCTATTTGCAGATCGGCGAGCACAAATACGGCAAGCCGGTGCTCGACCGCGCCATGCATTACGACGTCGAGCTCTATGAGGCGCTCAAGACAGGTCTGATCTCGATGGATTCGACGATGCGCTCCAATCTCGGCGTCGGCCTGCCGATCGACGTGCTGGTGGTGCGCACCGATGCCTGCGAGGCCGACCTCAACCACCGCATCGAGGCCGGCGAGCCCTATTTCCACGATTTGCGCTCGCGCTGGTCGGCTGCGCTGCGCGCGGCGCATCAGAACATTCCACGCCCACCCTACAAGAACGAAACCGAAGCAAAAACCAAGTAAGAGGAAACTCGGATGACCGAAGCAACCAGCAAGATCGCGCTCGTCACCGGCGCCGGCACCGGTGTCGGCCGCGCAGCATCGCTCGCTTTGATGGACAAGGGCTACACCGTGGTGCTGGTCGGGCGCCGCATCGAGATGCTGGAAGAGACCGCCAAGCTCGGCCCCGCCGGCAAGAGCCTGTGCGTCACCGCCGACATGGCCAACCCGGCCGCGATCGCCGCGCTGTTCGACAAGGTGAAGGCAACCTACGGCCGGCTCGACGTTCTCTTCAACAATGCCGGCATGGGCGCGCCGCCGGTAAATTTCGAAGACTTGGCCCTCGAGCAGTGGCAGGCCGTGGTCAACACCAACCTCACCGCGCCGTTCCTGTGCACCCAGCACGCCTTCCGCATCATGAAGGACCAGACGCCGCGCGGCGGCCGCATCATCAACAACGGCTCGATCTCGGCGCACGCGCCGCGGCCGTTCTCGGCGGCCTACACCTCGACCAAGCACGCCATCACCGGCCTGACAAAAGCCTCCAACCTCGACGGCCGCATGTATGACATCGCGGTCGGCCAGGTCGATATCGGCAATGCTGCGACCCCGATGACCGACCGCATGGTCAACGGCCCCGGCGTGCTGCAGCCGGACGGCACCACCAAGCACGAACCGCGCATGGACGCCAAGGCGGTCGGCGATGCCGTCGCCTACATGGCCGGCCTGCCGCTCGACGCCAACGTGCTGTTCATGACGGTGATGGCGACCAAGATGCCGTTCGTGGGCCGGGGCTGACTCTCGTGCCCCGGGCGCAGCGCGGCATGCAATGACGCGCTGCTGAACCGGGGCCCAGGCTCGATCCGTCGTACCATGAGATGGGTCCCGGCTCTGTGGCGCACCGCTCCGCGCTGCACCGCATCCGGGACACGAGACCGCGCGGCGGGCTTGTCCCGGCCATGCCGTTCCAAGGCCCACGGCCAAAATATCGAAAACAACCCCATGCAAAGTAGCCGGCAGCTACCGGCGTTCGACACGGCAACTTGACACGTCGGGCAAATCAGCGATATTTTTCCATTATTCCGAAATTGCGGTCATTGCGAGCGAAGCAAAGCAATCCATGCCTCCGCGTGTGGCAAGATGGATTGCTTCGCTTCGCTCGCAATGACGGGTGGCGAGAACGCCCCTACTCCAGCTTCTCGACATCCCGCAGCGTCGGGAACAGCTTCATCCAGAGCAGCGCGACCGCGACCGTCGCGACGCCACCGAGCACGGCCGATGGCACGGCGCCGAGCAGCGCCGCGGTGACGCCGCTCTCGAACTGGCCGAGCTGGTTCGAGGCGTTGATGAACAGGAAGTTCACCGCGCCGACGCGGCCGCGCATCTCGTCCGGCGTCGCCAGTTGCACCAGCGAGAAGCGGATCACGACGCTGATCGTATCGGCGGCGCCGAGCACCGCGAGCGCGACCGCCGACAGCCACATCCATTGCGACAGCGCGAACACCACGGTAGCTAAGCCGAACACGATCACCGCCTGGAACATCCGCATGCCGACGCGGCGGTTGATGGTGTGCCGCGCCAGCACCATCGTCATCAAGAGCGCACCGACCGCGGGCGCGGCACGCAGGATGCCGAGGCCGAGCGGTCCGGTTTGCAGGATATCGCGCGCATAGATCGGCAGCAGCGCGGTGACGCCGCCGAACAGCACCGCGAACAAATCGAGCGAGATGGTGCCGAGGATCGCCGGATTGCTGCGAACGAAGGTGACGCCGGCATACAGGTCATCCGACACCTCGCCGTTCTTCGCCGCCGCCTGCTGCAGCCGGCCGATGCCGCCGGTCAGCAGCGCACCGAACAGCCAGAACACCATCATGATGCCATAGGGCGCGCTCGGCATCAGCGCGTAGGCGAAGCCGCCGAGCGCTGGTCCGGTGATGGTCGCGACCTGCGCCGCGCCGCTCGAGATCGCGGTCGCCCGCTGCAGCGCGCCTTGCGGCGCGATCAGCGGCAACAGCGCGGCAGTCGCCGGGCTCTCGAACGCGCCGGCGATTCCGAGCACGAAGGTCGCAGCGAAGATCTGGATCTCGGAGACGGTGCAGGCGAATGTGCTTCCGGCGAGAAACAATGCGGTCAGCGCCTCCGCCACCTGGCAGGCCTGCACCACGCGCTTGCGCTCGAAGCGATCGGCGGCGTGGCCGGCGACGAACACCAGCAGCGCCGTCGGCAGGAACTGCACCAGGCCGACCATGCCGAGGTCGAATGCGCTCCCAGTCAGATCATAGATCTGCCAGCCGATCGCCACCGCGCCGATCTGGCTGGAGAAGCGCGACAGGCTGCGCGACGACAAGAAGAACAGGAACGGTCTGTGGCCGAGCAGATCGCGGGCACCGGCCGGCGTGGCGGAGGACATGCATGATTGCGTGGCTGAGCCCCTGCAACTTGTCAATGGATTCGGGATCAACGCGCAACAGCATTGCGCTGCGCGAGGCCCCTGCCCATAATCGCCCGAGGGTTCTTGGGGGCGTGATGCTGCAGTTGCAATCGGCGTTCGGCGTGGTGGCGTTGCTCGTGATCGCCTGGGCGTTGAGCGAGAATCGCCTGAAGGTGTCGCTGCGGCAGGCCGCGATCGGGCTCGTCGTCACTGTCGTGACTGCGCTGGTGCTGATCAAGGTGCCGCTGGTGACGCAGGCCTTCGGCGCGATCAACGATGCCGTCGGCACCATCGCGGCGGCGACGCGCGCCGGCACCGCCTTCGTGTTCGGTTATGTCGGCGGCGGCCCGGCGCCGTTCGATCCCAAGGCACCGGGCTCGGATTTCATCCTCGCCTTCCAGGCGCTGCCGATCGTGCTGGTCATGAGCGTGCTGACGACATTGTTGTTCTATTGGCGCGTGTTGCCGCCTGTCGTGCGCGGCATGGCCTGGATCCTCGAGCGCACGCTCGGCGTCGGCGGCGCGGTCGGGCTCTCGACCGCGGCCAATATCTTCCTCGGCATGGTGGAAGCGCCGCTGTTCATCCGCCCCTATCTGGCGCAGCTCACGCGCTCCGAATTGTTTCTGGTGATGACCGGCGGCATGGCCGGGATCGCCGGCACCGTGCTGGTGCTCTACGCAACACTGCTGGCGCCGTTGATTCCCGATGCCGCCGCGCATTTCGTCATCGCCTCGGTGCTCGGCGCGCCGGCCGCGATTTTGGTGAGCCTGATCATGGTGCCGGAGACTTCCGACAAGCGCACCGGCGGGTCGCTCGACGATCCCGATGTTCAGGTGTCCTCGACGATGGACGCCATCGTGAAGGGCACCGCCGCCGGGCTCGAGCTGCTGATGAACATCATCGCGATGCTGCTGGTGCTGGTCGCGCTGGTGTATCTGGCGAACAAGATCATCGGCCTGCTGCCGGAGGTCGGCGGCGCGAAGATTTCGCTGCAACGGCTGCTCGGCTACGTGATGGCGCCGGTGTGCTGGCTGATGGGCCTGCCGTGGCCGCAGGCGATCACGGCGGGAAGCCTGATGGGCACCAAGACCGTGCTGAACGAGCTGATCGCCTATGTCGACCTCTCGAAGCTCGGCCCCGACGCGCTCGATCCGCGCTCGCGCCTGATCATGCTCTACGCGATGTGCGGTTTTGCCAACTTCGCGAGCCTCGGCATCATGATCGGCGGCCTCGGCATCATGGCGCCCGGGCGGCGCGACGAGATCAACGCGCTCGGGCTGAAGTCGGTCGTATCAGGGACGCTGACGACCTGCCTGATGGGCGCGATCGTGGGGATGCTGACGCAGCCGTAGCCCGGATGGAGCGAGTCCACCTCGTCATGCCCGGGCTTGACCCGGGCATCCATCGATCAACGACGACTCTTGCGAAGCTGGATGGATGGCCGGGTCAAGCCCGGCCATGACGGCCCGTGGCTACGCCTTCAACTCCACCGTCTTGAACTCGGCCGGCAGGATCACTTCCAGCAGTTCGACGTCGTCGGAGTAGTCCAGGATCATGTGCCGGATGCGCGGGGGCTGGGTCCAGGCGCTGCCCTCTTTCATCAGCGTCTCGCCTTCGCCTTCCATGTAGGTCTTCACCCAACCCTTGAGCACATAGACCATCTGGAATTCGACGTCGTGGAAGTGCAGCTTCGAGACCTCATCGGGGTTGCACGGTCCCTGCAACCGGATGACATGCGCCTGCGCGAGACCATGGGATGCTGCGGCAATGCCGAGGTCGCGGTACTTGGCGTAGGCGCGCAGCCCATCGGCCTTGAAATCCTCTTCGCGGTGATGGCTGATGGCGATGCGCTGCTTCGGCCGCGCCTTGCTTGCTGTCTTGGTCGCCGCTTTGGGCGCGCTCTTCTTGACCGCGGTGACGCGGCCCTTGGACTTGATGGTCTTGCGCGCGGAAGATTTCGCCGACGACTTCTTGGCGCCGGCGCCGAGCCCCGACCATTTCTTCTTCACCGCGGTCTTGGCTGCAGATCTCGATGCCGTCTTCTTGGCCATTGTTCGCCTCCCGTCTTTTTGTGACTGATGAAGGCTAACACAAGTCGCGCCGCGCGAGGTGGGCAAAGGCGCAGGCCGCGCCGCGCCCCTCTTGCCTTGCCCCCTTCAACGGATCAATGCAGCCGGAACACGCCGTCGACGGCGCGCAGCTCGGCCGGCTTGACCAGCTTGGAATGCGCCACCGTCACCGAGAACAGCGGGCCCTCGAGCTTTTCCTCCCAGAAGGCGAGGAAATCCCGCAGCGCCGGAAATTTCGGAAACAGGTCGTAGTTCTGCCAGACATAGGTTTGCAGCAGCGAGGGATGATCCGGCATCCGGTACAGGATTTGCGCCGTCGTCAGTCCATACCCCAGCAACTGCTTCCGGAAATCGTCGGAAACAACCCCACCAACTCGCGAGACCATGCCAACCTCCTGTGACGGAGCGCATTCACATGGCGGCCGACCCCCGCCGGACCACCGGCAATGGATGCGCTCACATGATACAAATGTGACGCACGCGACTAGCCCATCTCAAGCCTAAATGTTTAATAGGTTGTTGAAATTTCTTGCGTTAGCAGCAGCTTACCGCATCTGCTAATAGCTCCGGTGGGCCCCGATGACGGCATTAAGGATGCCGAAATGATCCTGGCAGCCGCCATTCGCGAGTGCCAATTTTTCTGCTAGAGCCACTTGCCCGCCGCCTAGGCTTGGCCTATCTCCTGCGCAGTCGGTCTGGCACTCGCCGGGCTGGACTGCTAACTCTCCAAAAATCTACAGCATCCGCAAACGTTTAGGAGGACTGCATGAAATTCCGTCCGCTTCACGACCGCGTCGTGGTCAAGCGTATCGACGCCGAAGAGAAGACTGCTGGCGGCATCATCATTCCGGACAGTGCCAAGGAAAAGCCCTCGCAGGGCGAAATCACCGCCGTCGGCCCGGGCGGCCGCGACGAAGCTGGCAAGCTGATCCCCATCGACGTCAAGGTCGGCGACCGCGTCCTGTTCGGCAAGTGGTCCGGCACCGAGGTCAAGATCGACGGTGAAGACCTGCTGATCATGAAGGAAAGCGACATCATGGGCGTGCTCGACGTCCCCGCTTCCAAGAAGAAGGCGGCCTAAGCGCCTCCTCCCTCCCAGGTAAACCTCTCAAGGAAAAATTCAGATGGCAGCCAAAGAAGTCAAATTCTCCGTCGATGCGCGCGACAAGATGCTGCGCGGCGTCGACATCCTCGCCAATGCGGTGAAGGTCACCCTCGGCCCGAAGGGCCGCAACGTCGTGCTCGAGAAGTCGTTCGGCGCTCCCCGCATCACCAAGGACGGCGTCACCGTCGCCAAGGAGATCGAGCTCGAGGACAAGTTCGAGAACATGGGCGCGCAGATGGTGCGCGAAGTCGCCTCCAAGTCCGCTGACGCGGCCGGCGACGGCACCACCACGGCGACCGTGCTCGCCCAGGCGATCGTGCGTGAAGGCGCCAAGTCGGTTGCCGCCGGCATGAACCCGATGGACCTGAAGCGCGGTATCGACCTCGCGGTCGAAGCCGTCGTTGCGGACCTCCAGAAGAACTCGAAGAAGGTCACCTCGAACGAGGAGATCGCCCAGGTCGGCACCATTTCGGCCAACGGCGATGCCGAGATCGGCAAGTTCCTCGCCGACGCCATGAAGAAGGTCGGCAACGAGGGCGTGATCACGGTCGAGGAAGCCAAGTCGCTCGAGACCGAGCTCGACGTCGTCGAGGGCATGCAGTTCGATCGCGGCTACATCTCGCCCTACTTCGTCACCAACGCCGACAAGATGCGCGTTGAGATGGACGACGCCTACATCCTCATCAACGAGAAGAAGCTCTCCTCGCTGAACGAGCTGCTGCCGCTGCTCGAGGCCGTGGTGCAGACCGGCAAGCCGCTGGTCATCGTCGCTGAAGACGTCGAAGGCGAAGCGCTCGCCACCCTCGTCGTCAACCGCCTGCGTGGCGGCCTGAAGGTCGCGGCCGTCAAGGCTCCGGGCTTCGGCGATCGCCGCAAGGCCATGCTGCAGGACATCGCGATCCTGACCGGCGGCCAGGCCATCTCGGAAGACCTCGGCATCAAGCTCGAGAACGTCACGCTGCAGATGCTCGGTCGCGCCAAGAAGGTGATGATCGACAAGGAAAACACCACGATCGTCAACGGCGCCGGCAAGAAGGCCGACATCGACGCTCGCGTTGCCCAGATCAAGGCGCAGATCGAGGAGACCACCTCGGACTACGACCGTGAGAAGCTGCAGGAGCGTCTCGCCAAGCTCGCAGGCGGCGTCGCGGTGATCCGCGTCGGCGGCGCGACCGAGGTCGAGGTGAAGGAGCGCAAGGATCGCGTTGATGACGCGATGCATGCGACCCGTGCGGCTGTCGAGGAAGGCATCGTCCCGGGCGGCGGCGTCGCCCTGCTCCGTGCTTCCGAGCAGCTCAAGGGCCTGCGCACCAAGAACGACGACCAGAAGACCGGCGTCGAGATCGTGCGCAAGGCGCTGTCGGCTCCGGCTCGCCAGATTGCGATCAACGCTGGTGAAGACGGTTCGGTCATCGTCGGCAAGATCCTGGAGAACAAGGCCTACAATTACGGCTTCGACTCCCAGACCGGCGACTATGCCGACCTCGTCAAGAAGGGCATCATCGACCCGACCAAGGTCGTGCGCACCGCGATCCAGAACGCTGCCTCGGTTGCCGCGCTGCTGATCACCACGGAAGCGATGGTTGCCGAGCTGCCGAAGAAGAACGCCGGCGGCCCCGCGATGCCTCCGGGCGGCGGCATGGGCGGCATGGACTTCTAAGTCCGGCCTCTCAAGGCAATTTACGGAATGCAAAACCCCGGCAGCGATGCCGGGGTTTTTGTTTTGGGCAGCTGACCGAGCACTTGTTGCAGCGCGCTCAATGTGGGTGATCTGCGCGACCTCGCGCCGGAGAAGGCACGCTGCTGTTCACGGCAGCATTCACTTATGCACAGCACTCCCCATAAACCCATGTTCGTTCGGGTTGACATTCTCAAAAAAAATTGTCGGCGAGAGTCGCAAACCGAACCGACAGTCTCGGCCTCGTCCCGCACAGTAAGCTCGGGACAGGATCGAAGTTCACTCAAAAATCTGAATCGAGCACGGAGCGTCTGCTCCCGTGACGCGGGCAAGCGTTGCGGAGAATGCTTGCGCTTGAGCGGGAGGCTATGCGGTGAACGAAAGCCAAATGAAAGTCACCGTGAAGGGCACGCGTCTCTTCGAGATGCCGTCGTCGAGCCACCCGTTCGACCAGACGGGCGTGACGAAAGCCCGCGAACCAGCCAGGAAACGATTTGCCGAGGTGCTTCGCCAAGCCGCCTGAAAAAGCGGCGTTCAACTCACATCGAGGATTCGTTTGAGGAGGAATCTGGCCGGTTGGAAAAAGCCCAGTGACGAGCATGCAGCCCCCACTGCCCAATGCTCTGTCAACCGCCGCAGGTGCGAGATGCCCCCAACTACCCCGCACCGACCTGAGGCCAATCCAACCGGCCGGAGCTTTTCTGCAAGAGCAAAAAAACAATATCGGAGGGAGGCTCACATGGGCATGGTCATGGTCAAATGTCCGCAAACCGGGCACGCGATCTCCACCGGGATCAAAACCGATCGCGAGAGCTTTCGACGCAGTACGGTGTTCTTCTCGCGCACCCCTTGCCCATTTTGCCGCGCCGATCACGCCTGGTTTGCTGGGGACGCCTGGGTCGACGAGCCGAGCATCCGCGTGCGGCGACGCCGCAGCGCCGGTTCACCGGCCTGAAACCGGCCACCACTCTTGATGATCGCGATGGAGGGACACCATGGCGCATGCGCAGAACTCAACGGAAACGTCTGCCTGGCTGCTGCAGGCCAAGGACTTTCTCCATGAAGCACGACGGCTGAAGCCGGGCCCCGAGCGCAATGAATTGCGCGAGACGGCGCACGTGCTGCGCGAGATTGCGAAGCTCGAGGCGGCATCCTCCTCCGCGCGGAAGCGTGATCGGCGGCCAGCAAGCTGATCGCGCCGGGAACGCGCTCACACGGTGTCGTCCGCCTCGATTTCCGAGATGCGGAGCTCGTCGGCCGGAGCCATTCCTCGAGCTCGAGCCTTGTCACCCGAGAAGATCTCCTCGGCCTCGAGACGCATGATGCGATGGCATTCGCATGCCGCCGCCAATAGCCGCGCCCGGTCGATCTCGATCTGGCCTCGTTGATCCGACCTGATCGCACCGCGCTTGCGCAGATTACCCATCAGCAAGGTTACTGTTGTTCGTCGTACGCCGAGGATTTGCGACAGCGCGTGCTGGGTCAGCGGGAGAACGTCGCTGTCGACGCGGTCGCGAAGCTGAAGCAGCCAGCGCGCCATCCGCGCCTCGACCGGGTGGAGCGCGTTGCAAGCGGAGCCAAGCTGAAACTGGATCAGCATCGCTCTGACGTGCTTCTGGATTGCCTGCCGAATCCCCGGACTGCGGCCGAAAGCGGCATGAAAGCGCGCCGCCGGGACCCGCGAGGCGGTACCAGCCGCACGAACGACGGCGGTAATGCCTGACGGCGAGGCTCCGAGAACCGAAAGACTGCCCACGGCTCCTTCGCATCCGACCACACCGGTCGCGACCGTCTGCCCATCCGCCATGTCGATCATCAACAAGATCGCGCCGCTGTGAGGAAAGAAGACGTAGTCGATCTCGTCACCGGCGCGCGCCAGGACTGCATCCTGTTCGAGCGCAATGGTCTCAAGTTCGGGTCTCAGGAGATCCAGATCCGCCTGCGACAATGTCGCGAGAAGGCGATTACGAGTTCCACCGGAAATGCTCACCTGCGGGAACGTCAAAGGTCGCACAGCATACTCACTCAAACACAGGATCAAAAACAAATTCCAAACGCTTGACCGCAAGGCGGAATTCTCTGCGGCAGCGTCCTTAAAGTTAGATGCAAATGCGCCGCCGGACGCAATAGCAAAATGCGCATCGTCGGCACCGTAGAACTTCGGGAGCCCAAGGACTTCGGGAACCCAACAGTTCCAGCTTCGCACCGCAAGCGCTGCGCGCGACATCCGAGCCTGCTCTTTCACCACCTGCGCGGGCGCAGGAAGACGGACGCGGTGCGGCCGCTCCGCTGCGGCAACGGTCAAGACGCGCGCGAGTGGCGGTCCGGCCACCGATGCGCCTGCGTGAGCAATTCCTGCGCGTCCTTAATCTCGGCGAGATCGAGCGCCGCATCGAAGCCGGCGAGCACCGGCGCCAACAATTGAGATACCTCCTCTGCCCGGCCGCTGCGGCCGTAAAGACGTGCAAGTCCAAGCGCGCTGCGCAATTCGAAAGTCTTGGTCTGTTGCCTTCGCGCAATCTCGAGCGCGCGGCGGAAGGCATCCTCGGCGCCGGAAATGTCGGGGGTGTCGCGACGCGACCGCAGCTCGCCCAATACACGGTACAGCTCGGCATCCAGCCAGTGCTGCCCGGACTGCTCCGTCGCGTCGATCAGCTCGTTGATGATGTCGAGCCCCGCCTCGACATGCCCTGCGTCCGCGTTCGCCAACGCGATATGCAGTCCCCAGAAGGGATCACAGAGGTAGCAGTCGTTCTCGTGAAGCAATGTCCAGCCGCGCTGCATCTCTGCGAGACCTGCCTCGAGGTCGCCGGCACGCCACTTTGCCAGGCCATTGAGATAGGTGCCGGCGGCGACATACAGCGGCATCGCGTGATCCTGCGCCAGTCCGAGGGCAAGGATCGTCTCGGTCTGCCGCAACCGGCTGCCGCACAGCCCGTCGAAAACGGCCTTGTGAACCAGCGCATTGGCACGCGCGAGCGCGCGCTGTTCTCCGGAGACGCTCACCGCCGCGCCCGCGAGCTGCCGGGCTCGATCGATCTCGCCACGCGGCCAGAGCACGAGCGCCAGAAATCTCATGATGACGAACGGCAGATCGAGCGTCGACGCCTTGAACGTTGCCGGATCCGGCTCGGTCGCATAGGCAGCGAACGCCTTCTCGAGATGGATGCCCGCGCTCAGATAGTCGCCCGCAAACCAGCAGGTCACTCCGCTGGTCCAGCCCGCGACGATCGTCGCCACCGGCGATTCCGGATGCCGTTCCGCCGCGCCCATGATCGCCTCCGCCAACTCCCGCATCGGCGCGAGCTCACCGTGGGTCAAGCAGGCGTTGAAGAGGCCAGACTGGATCGGCGCCAGTTCGATTGGATCGTCAATGTCAGAGGCGAACCGCCGGGCGCGCGTCCAGGCGGCCACCGTCTCGGGGGCGCTGTGCCCAAGACTGCCGCGCAGCGCGCGACCGTAGGCGATTTGCAGATGGAGCCGGCCGATCATCCGACCCGGCTCGTCGGGCAGTTCATCGGCGATGGCGACCGCCTTGCCGAGATGTGCGATCGCCTCGCAATAGGCCGAGCGCTTCAGCGCCTGCTGACCGGCCTTGCGCCACCACGCCAGCGCGGTCTGGCCGAGCCCCGCCTCGGTGAAATGATACGCAACGACTTCCGGCTCGATCTCGGCGATCTCGGCAAACTTGGCGCGCAGCACATCGCCGATCTGCTTGTGGAGCAATTGCCGGCGGCTCTTGAGCAAGCTCTCGTAAGCCGCTTCCTGGACCAATGCGTGCCTGAAACTGTAGCTTGCATCCGGCGGCGTGCCCCGACGCAACAGCAACTCCGCCTCCTCGAGCTGGGCGAGCGCCGCGGCAAGCGTCAGATCATCGCGACCGGCCACGCTGCGCAGCAGCGCGTATGAGAACTCACGGCCGATCGCTGCGCCGATCTGCGCCACCTCCTTGACCGGCGCCAGGCGGTCGAGCCGGGCCATCAACGAGTCCTGCAGCGTCGCCGGGATCGCCAGCGGCGGCAGCGGATTGTCGAGGCGGTAGCGTCCAGCATTCTCGACGAGCAGCCCCGACTCCATGACCATCTTGGTCAGCTCCTCGACGAACAGCGGGACACCATCCGTCCGCTCGATGATCTGTGTCATCATCTCGCCGGGCAGCAACCGGCCGACGGTCACCTGCTCGATCAGGGCGCGCGTGTCCTGCCGGTCGAGCCGATCCAGCCGCAGCAGGCTGACATTGGCGAGCCCCGCCCACGGTGGTTCGAACTCGGGCCTGAACGTCATCAGCATAAGGATCGGCAGTCCCCTGATCCGATCGACCGCGAGGTCGAGCAATTCGAGCGAGGTGGCATCGGCCCAATGCATGTCTTCGCAGACGACAAGCACCGGCTGCTGCCGGGCAAGGCCCTCGAGCTGGTCGAGCAGCGCTGCGAATGTCTGCCGCCGCTGCTGCGCCGGGCTCAGGCCGAGCGGCGGATAGCGGTCACCGGTCGGGATCGACAGCAGCGCTGCGATCAGCGGAGTCACGCTAGGCACATGCTGCGTCCCGAGCGCCAGCATGGCCTCGAGCTTGTCCAGCTTCTGCTCCGGCACATCTTCCAGGCGGATGCCGGCGGCACGCTCGAGCTGGGCGACGAAGGGATGCAGCGCGCTGTTGGTATGATAGGGCGAGCATTGATAGCGCACCCGGCGGTACGTCGCGGGCACGAGGCTGTCGGAGAGCATCGCCACGATGCGGGATTTGCCGATACCCGCTTCGCCCGATATCAGCACCGCCTGGCCCTGGCCCTGCCACGCCAGTTGCTGGCGCGACAATGCAAATTCGATCTCCGCCTTGCGGCCGACAAAGCCGATCGAGCGCGCGGTCCGCACGGCCTCGAAACGGCTTTCCGATGCCGGCTCGCCCTCGACAGCCCACACCGCGATCGGCTCCGAGATACCCTTGACCTCGCGGCGACCGAGGTTGCGAAGCGTGAACAGATTGCCGAGCAGCCGGCGTGTCGAGGAGGCCACGACGACCACGCCCGGCTCCGCCAGGCTCTGCAGCCGCGCGGCGATGTTCGGCGCATCGCCGACCAGCGCCTGCTCCTCCGATGCACCGCCGGAGACGAGGTCGCCGACCACGACGAGCCCGCTCGCAATCGCGATCCGCACCGCGACCCCCTCGTCCGCGCGGGTCTCGAGCTTGCCGATCGCGGCGATGACGTCGAGGCCGGCGCGCACTGCGCGCTCCGCATCGTCTTCATGCGCACGTGGGTAGCCGAAATATGCGAGGATCCCGTCGCCGATAAATCTGGCAACGACGCCATCATATGTCGCGATTACCCGCGCACAGGCTGCGCGATAGGCGCGGATCACCTCCCACATGTCCTCGGGATCGAGACGCGCCGACAAGGCCGTCGAGCCGACCAGGTCGCAGAACATCACGGTGAGATGGCGTCGCTCGGCATCGTGCGATGGAACCGGCGCAGCGATCAGTTCGGCTTGATTGAAATCGGCGATGGCACGCAGCATCTTGCGGCGATGGCCGAGCAGGACCCCGAGCCTGTCGAAGTCTTCATCCGTCAATTCGGGAAGAACACCAACATCGATGCCGTTCTCGGCAAAACGCAGCGCGTATTGCCCAAGCCCCAGCTTGTCGAGCCATTCCGCAATCTGCTGCATTGGCTTCACCGACGGGTTGACGGCTGGCCGAATGGACCACGGCGAACAGACGTTATCGCAATCTGTCTGTGCTGGCACCTTCTGTTTTGCGGCAAGTCCGCGCAGAGCAGGACACGCGAATTGTGCCACCGCGGTGCCCCGTTACAGCCGTATGCACGCGAACATTCGTACGCGTGCCGGCCGCCTCACTCCACCTTCGCCGCAACCGGTCCCTTGTCGGTCCAATCCGGCGGCACGCCGGCGCTGTCGCCGACCATGCCGACGAGGCCCGGCGCGCGTCCGAACGCTTCGCAGGCCGGATATTTCGGCGCGCCGCCGAGCAGGAAGCCCAGCCGCTGCATCGAGGGCATCGATGGCACGGCGCCGAACGGCGTCGCGCCGGTGACCAGCATCTGGCTGAAATCGCCGCCGAACGATGCGGCAAGGCCGTACGCATCGCCCTCCTCCGACATCCGCCCGTTGTCGAAGGCATTGGCCGCGCGGCCCCAGACCATCGCCGCCTTCTGCTGTCCGGCCGGATCGCGCGCCTCGGCTTCAAGTGACAGGCTGCCGAGCCCCACCGGAATGCGCGGAACAGGCACGGGCACGCCGGGCAACAGAATCGTCTTCGCCACCGACACACCTTTGGAGACGCCGACCGCCGTCGGATCGGTCGGCACCACATGCGTGATGACAGCGTGAACGGTCAGGTCGGCGGGCTCTGACGCAACCACGTAGAAGCGTTCGCTCAGGCCCGCACACAATGCACGGTCGGCGGCGTTGGTGACGAGCCTGCGCTGTGCAGCGGTGAAGGGCACTGACGTTCCGTCAGAGAACACGGTGGGCACGATCCTGATCGTCTTCGCCGCCAGCACCTCTTCCTTGCTCACCCGCAGCTTCGAGCGGGTCAACATCCCGTCCGATTGCTCCATATTGTCGTAGGAGCGGAGTGAACCGGCCTGATCCAGCGTCGCCGTCGCGCAGCCCGAGACCAAAAGACCGAGCAGGTTCGCCGCCGCAAAGCCGCGCAGTTGCGCCCCCCGCCCGCTCGAGAATCCATTTGCCTCCGGAAGCAATTTGATCCAACTCACGCGTAAGCAGGTTGTCATTGGGGCACCGGCGACTTACACTAAGTGTAAATACTACACTTGGTGTAAATTTCGTGTTGGGCGGTTTTAAGGCGTGACCGCCGGCTCCTGATTTCATCCTGATGAGAGAAGCGGCTGATGCCCGACCCCCTCTCGAAACCCGAAGGCCTGCGCGAGCGCAATCGTCGGCAGACGCTTCAGCATATCGCCGAGGTCGGCATCGAGTTGTTTCTTGCCAAGGGTTACGAGGCAACGACGCTGGACGAGATCGCGGCCGCGGCCGGCATCTCGCGCCGAACCTTCTTCTATTATTTCAAGAGCAAGGACGACATCCTGCTCGCGCATCTTGCCGGCTATGATGACGAGCTCAGGGCGTCAGTCCTGGGACATGCCGCCGCCGGTTCTCCGATCGACGTCGTCCGCGAAGCGCTGCTCGACGTGGCTGCCCGCTTCGAGACCTCTCGACTCATGGCGATCATTCGCCTGATCCGGCAGAGCGAGGCGTTGAGCGCCAGCAGACACGGCAATAATCTGCGGCGCGAACAGGTGGTTTACGAGGCACTCTGCGAGATATGGCCAGACAAGGAACGCCGCGAGCCTCTCCGCCTCGTCGCGATGGTCTCGATCGGAACGCTTCGTCTCGCCGTCGACAAATGGATCGAGCACGGCCGCAAGCGTAAGCTCACGACATACGTCCAGGATGCCTTCGCGAAGCTGAAGGCCGAGATCTGAGGTTGCCGGCAGCGCGCCGCTGCAATATCGCCTGGAGACCCTCTCCTCGTCACTCCGGGGCTCGCGAAGCGAGAGCCCGGAATCCATCGAGCCGCAAGCTTTGCTGAAAAATGGATTCCGGGCTCGGCGCTGCGCGCCGCCCTCAGGTGCGCAATTGCGCACCGGGGAATGACGAGCGGAGAAATCCGCTTCCGTCCTCCTCACCCGCTGCGCGCGACGTCCTGAAAACAGCCGCGCAGCCAGTCGATGGTGACGCGCGTCGCCGCATCGCGCTTGAGGTGGCTTTGCACCAGAAGCCAGACGTCGCGCCGCTTCGGCAGCAGCGTGGCGCGCAGACGGCGATCGGTCAGCAGGTCGACGCAACTGTGCTCCGGCAGCACGCCGACCGCTTGATGCGACTGGATCAGCTTGTGGATGATGCGGACATTGTCGGTGACGCAGCGCGCACGAAGCCGCTTTCCGCGCAGGAACTGCATTTCCGGAATCCCGCCGAGCTCATCGGGATAGGCGCATGCCACCGCCTCTCCCGCTGTCGTCGCGACCGGTTCGAAGAAATACAGCCTGACCTCGGCGAGCTTGGAGATCGCAAAGTCGCCCTTGTCGGGCTTGCGCAGGCGGATCGCGAGATCGGCCTCCCAGCGCGAGAATTTGACGTTCTCGCTCGACGTCAGGAACTGCAACGTCAAGCCCGGATGGGCGCGCAGCAATGCGCTGGTGCGCGGCGCCAGCACCTCCTCCGCGATCGCATTGGTGGAGGCGATGCGCAGCCGGCCGACCGGGCCGGGCAGGCTTTCGCCGATCCGGCCGATCTCCTCGGCATGCGCGGCCATCGCCTGAATGTGCGCAAGCACCACGTCGCACTGCCGGGTCGGCTTACGAACGCCGTCGGCTGCCTCGAACAGCCGCAGCCCGAGCGCACGCTCGATCCGGGCCAGCCTGCGGCCGACCGTGGTCTCGTCGATCCGCAGCCGCGCGCTGGCGCCGGCATAGGTGCCCTCGTCCCTGACGGCCGCGATGATGCGAAGGTCGTCCCAGTTCATGGCCTTGAGGCTACATCGCATCCCGCCTGCCTGCAATAACGCAGCCACCGGCTGCGATATCCCTGCATAACAGCAGGCCGGTCCGCGGCTATATTTTGGCAAGACGCATCCTCTGGAGTTCTCACGACCATGACCGCAGCCAAAACCTTGATGCAGCTTGCCGGTATCGACCTCACCCCGCCCCGCCTCGGCGATGCCTGCCTGGTGCTGATCGATATCCAGAACGAATATCTCGCCGGTCCCCTCGCCTTGCCCGACGCCAGCCCCGCAATTGCACGCGCCACCGCATTGCTCGCCCGCGCGCGGGAGAGCGGCGCTGCGATCATCCACATCGCGCACAAGGGAGCGCCGGGAAGCCTGTTCGATCGCAGCGCGGAGCGTGGCGCGATCGTTGCGCCGCTTAAGCCGCGGCCGGGCGAGATCGTGATCGAGAAGCAATTGCCGAACGCCTTCGCCGGCACCGACCTCAACGCCCAGCTTGCCGCGACCGGCCGCAAGGAGTTGGTGCTCGCCGGCTTCATGACGCATATGTGCATCAGCTCGACCGCCCGCGCCGCGCTCGATCTCGGCTTCCGCACCACGATCGATGCCGAGAGCTGCGCGACCCGCGACTTGCCCGACGGCAAAGGCGGCACGATTGCCGCGAAGCTCATCCACGACGTCGCGCTCGCCGAACTGTCCGACCGCTTCGCGATCATCGCCCGCGGCAACGCCCTCGCCTGAGATCACCATCATGATCGAGCTCTATTTCTGGCCGATGGCCTGCTCACTCGCCAGCCGGATCGCGCTGATGGAGGCCGGCATCGACGCGCGCTACCACATGGTCCATCTCTGGACCAAGAAGGTGCTGGAGGACGACGGCGACTTCCGCGCCGTCGCGCCGAAGGGCGCAGTGCCCGTGCTGGTGCTCGAGAACGGCGAGCGGCTGACGGAGAGCGCGGCGGTGCTGCAATATATCGCGGACCTCAAGCCCGAGCTCGGTCTCGCGCCGCCGCCAGGCCATCCGGACCGCTATCGCCTGCAGGAATGGCTGAGCTTCATCGGCACCGAGATCCACAAGGGATTCCTGTTCCCGACCTTCTGGTACAAGGACGATGCATCGCTCGCCAAGCCGCGTGCCAGGATCGGACAGACCTTGTCGGTGCCATCAGCGCATCTTGCCGACCGCGAATTTCTGGTTGGCAACCGCTTCACCGTAGCGGACGCGCATCTCGCCTGGGCTCTGCTGTTGCTTCGCCCCGCCGGCGTCGATGTGGCGCAATGGCCGCCGCTGGCCGCCTATCTCGGACGCATCCAGGCGCGGCCGCAGGTCAAGGCCGCGATCGGCACCGAGATGCAATTGTGGAAGAGCGTCGCGGCGTGATCGCCGCGCGCCCGGTGTGGCGTCACTGAAACGCGACCTCGGCGAAACTGCGCAGCTTGCGCGAATGCAGCCGCTCGGATTCCTGCTGCTTGAGCCGCTCCAGCGCCTTCAGCCCGATCTGAAGGTGCTGGCCGACGCGCTGGCGATAGAACTCGCTCGCCATGCCCGCCAGCTTGATCTCGCCATGCAGCGGCTTGTCGGAGACGCACAGCAGCGTGCCGTAGGGCACGCGGAAGCGATAGCCGTTGGCGGCGATCGTCGCCGATTCCATGTCGAGCGCGATCGAGCGCGATTGCGACATCCGCCGGATCACCTGCGGCCCGCTGATTTCCCAATTGCGATTGTCGACGCTGGCGACCGTACCGGTGCGCATCAAGCGCTTGAGCTCGAAGCCGGTCAGCCCGGTGACCTCGCCGACCGCCTCCTCCAGCGCGACCTGCATCTCCGCAAGTGCGGGGATCGGCACCCAGAGCGGCAGCTCATGGTCGAGCACGTGATCCTCGCGGACATAGCCATGGGCCAGCACGTAATCGCCGAGCCGCTGCGTGTTGCGTAGGCCGGCGCAATGCCCGATCATCAGCCAGGCATGCGGCCGAAGCACCGCGACGTGATCGGTGATGTTGCGCGCATTCGATGGACCGATCCCGATGTTGATCAGGGTGATGCCGCGGTAGCCGGGCTCGACGAGATGAAACGCCGGCATCTGCGGGACGCGATCCGAGGCCGTCCCGACGGTGCCGCCGCCTGCCAGCGCGCTGCGCGTGATCACATTGCCGGGCGCGACGAACGCCTCGAGGCCTTCCTCACCCGACGCAAGACGCTGCAGGCTCGATTGCGCGAAGGCGTCGACATAGAACTGGTAGTTGGTGAAGATCACGAAATTCTGGAAGTGCTCGGGATCGGTGCCGGTGTAGTGATAGAGCCGGCGCAGCGAGTAATCGACGCGCGCGGCACGGAACAGGGCCAGCGGCTCGGGCGTCCCCGGCGTGAGTTCAAACGTGCCGTCGGCGATCGCATCGTCCATCGCCGCGAGGTCGGGCGTATCGAACACGTCGCGCAGCGACCTTGTGAACGCCGAACTGTCGGCGATGGTCAGCGCGGCCTCGATATTGATGTCGCGCCGATAGGCGAAATGGATCGGAATCGGCTCGATGGACTCGCCGATCTCGACCGCCACGCCATGGTTCTTGATCAGGAGCCCGATCTGCTCGGTGAGGTAGGTCCGGAAAATATCCGGCCGCGTGATGCTGGTCTCGTGGACACCAGGCCCCGCGACAAAACCGTAGGCGAGACGGGAATCGAGCCGGGCATGCGATGAGGTCGTGATGCGGACGAACGGGTAATGCGCCCGCACCCGCGTCGTGCACGGCACCCCGTTGACATAGGCCTCGAAGCGACTGCGCAGGAAGCCGGTGTTGCGCTCATAGATCTCTTCGAGACGGGCAACGGCGGCGCCAGCATCGACGAACGCTTCGGTCGTGATCGGCGGCGGGGTTTCGATGGGAGGCGTGGGAGACATGTTCGCTTTGCACCCGATCCGTTGCCGAGTTGGGACTCGCCCTGGATCAGCACAGTATAGCGACAATGGCCTCCAGTTCCAGATCGACGCCGATCGCGCCAAGCCGCCCTAATCCGGCGTGCGCGGCGGCAACGCGCAGATTTCGGACCGGGTCAGGAACCGGCGCTCGCGCCCGTTGTCGAGCGAGAACATGCCGCCGCGGCCCGGAACGACGTCGATGATCAGATCGGTGTGCTTCCAGACGTCGTATTGCGAGCCGCTGATGTAGAACGGCGCCCCACCGATCTCGCCGAGCTTGACGTCATAATCGCCGATCAGGAAGTCACCTTGCGGATAGCACATCGGCGACGAACCGTCGCAGCAGCCGCCGGACTGGTGAAACAGCACCGGCCCATGATCGGCGACGATCTCGGCAATCAGCTCCAGCGCAGCCGGCGTCGCGGTCACCTTGTCAGACATCTCGGCCTCCGTGATGGGAGCTTCGGCGGGACACCCCGCCGAAGCCTGTCGTCTTCGTCCCCGAACGCGGGGGGCGGCCGGGATATCAGAAGAAGCCGAGCTTCTTCGGGCTGTAGCTCACCAGCATGTTCTTGGTCTGCTGGTAGTGGTCGAGCATCATCTTGTGGTTCTCGCGGCCGACACCGGACTGCTTGTAGCCGCCGAACGCCGCATGCGCCGGATAGGCGTGGTAGCAGTTGGTCCAGACCCGGCCGGCCTGGATGGCCCGGCCGAACCGGTAGCAGCGATTGACGTCGCGGCTCCAGATGCCGGCACCGAGGCCGTAGAGCGTGTCGTTGGCGATCGAGAGCGCGTCCTCGTCGTTCTTGAAGGTGGTCACGGACACCACGGGCCCAAAAATCTCCTCCTGGAAGATGCGCATCTTGTTGTGGCCCTTGAACACGGTCGGCTTGACATAGTAGCCGCCCGAGAGCCCGCCGCCGAGATTGTTGCGCTCGCCGCCGGTCAGCACCTCGGCGCCTTCCTTCTTGCCGATGTCGATGTAGGAGAGGATCTTCTCGAGCTGCTCGGAGGAGGCCTGCGCGCCGATCATGGTGGTGGGATCGAGCGGGCTACCTTGCGTGATCGCTTCGACGCGCTTCAGCGCGCGCTCCATGAAGCGGTCATAGATCGATTCCTGGATCAGCGCCCGGCTCGGACAGGTGCAGACCTCACCCTGGTTGAGCGCGAACATCACGAAGCCCTCGACCGCCTTGTCGAAGAAGTCGTCGTCTTCCGCGCAGACATCCTTGAAGAAGATGTTGGGTGATTTGCCGCCGAGTTCGAGCGTCACCGGGATCAGGTTCTGCGAGGCATATTGCATGATCAGCCGGCCCGTCGTCGTCTCGCCGGTGAAGGCGATCTTGGCGATCCGGTTCGACGATGCCAGCGGTTTTCCTGCTTCGAGACCGAAACCGTTGACGACGTTCAGCACGCCCTTCGGCAGCAGGTCGCCGATCAGCTCGAGCAACACCAGGATCGAGGCCGGGGTCTGCTCGGCCGGCTTGAGGACCACGCAGTTGCCGGCGGCGAGCGCCGGTGCAAGCTTCCAGACCGCCATCAGGATCGGGAAGTTCCAGGGAATGATCTGGCCGACCACGCCGAGCGGCTCGTGGAAGTGATAGGCGATGGTGTCGTGGTCGATCTCCGAGATCGAGCCTTCCTGTCCGCGGATCGCGCTGGCGAAGTAACGGAAGTGATCGATCGCCAGCGGCATGTCGGCGGCCATCGTCTCGCGGATCGGCTTGCCGTTGTCCCAGGTCTCGGCGGTGGCGAGCTTTTCGAGATTGGCCTCCATCCGGTCGGCGATCCTGTTGAGGATCAGCGAGCGCTCGGCGACGCTGGTCTTGCCCCAGGCGTCCTTGGCTGCATGCGCGGCATCGAGCGCCGCCTCGATATCCGACGCGTCGGAGCGCGGGATCTCGCAGACCGGAAGGCCGGTCACCGGCGAGATGTTCTCAAAATACTTTCCGGAGCGGGGCTCACGCCATTCGCCGCCGATGAAATTGCCGTAGCGCTTGGCGAACGGCGCCTTGAGCACCGACTGCATGTCAACCTTGTTCATGTGTTCCTCCGTTGGCACGCCGATGCACACGGCGTTGGCCGGGACGCTCGGTCAAATCAGGCGGACAGAACAGGGGCCCGCCCCAACGGCCGCAGGGGAACTGTCGCAAATCTGAGACAGAGTGCGCCGCAAATTGGCACAGGGCGCGCCAGCGCGGCGGAGGCCGGTTCGGAGCCTTCGGGTATGCTCTAGCGATGCAAGCCGAGCTGCTTGAGCTTGCGGTGCAATGTGGCGCGAGACATGTCGAGGTCCTTGGCAGCCTTCGACACGTTGCCGCCGGCGCGCGCCAGCGCGCGCTGCAACACTGCGCGTTCCGCGGCGGCCAGGCCGCCATCGTCGCGCGTCTCGCCGATCAGGTCGGCCGCCGGCAACGGCCGCGCCAGCGACGCGGCGTTGAGGCCGAGCGCGCGGCGCGCAGCGCGCGTTGCGCCGATCACGAGATCGTCGCGATCGACCGCGAGCAGCGAGTTGACGGCGCGCTCGCTTCGCGGTGTCAGCAGGATTCGCGCATCGGGAAACGCCCGGCGAAAATTCTCGGCTTCGATCGCGCGCGCGGCGTCCGTCACCGCGGTCGCGATCAACCGGGAAAATCCATCGGTCAGGTCCGCCCGGCAGGAGGAGACATCGAGCGCGGCGGCGAGCTCGCCATGCTCGTCGAAGATCGGCGCGGTGGTGCAGAACAGTCCGGAATTGCGGGTGAAGAAGTGCTGCTCGCGGTCGATCGACAGTGGACGCTTCTCGACGATGCAGGTGCCGATGCCGTTGGTCCCCTCGTACTTCTCGCTCCAGACCGCACCGGTCCAGAGCCCCCAGGCGTCGAACGTCGCATCGTCGGCGCCCGCGCCGCGCCGGTCGACGACGACGCCGTCGCGGTCCGCGAGCAGCACCGAGCAGCCGACTCCGCCGACGGCAAGGAACAGCCGGTCGAGCGTGCTCTGGGCGACTTTCAGGAATTCGCCGAGGCGTTGCTGTGCAGCGGCGATTTCAGCCTGGCCGAGACGATGGGAAGGCAGGCGGCTCGCCGGATCGAGCGCATGCAGATGGCCGGACCTGCGCCACGATGCCGACAGGTCGGATGGCGCCCCGCCTCCGGCCAGCACGTCGAGAACCTTGTCCGTGTGCATGACGCCTGGCGACCGGCTCATGCTTCCCTCCCCTGCTCCGCGGGTTCTGTGACCCTCGGGAGCGCGGCGCTGTTGGCCCTGGCACCTTTGTATTCCGCAGGATATAGCGACCCCAGCGGCCTTTCAAGGGATGGCCACCGCGACCTTCGGACAGGTACGGGGGGCTGGTCGCGTAGCTCACGCCGTGGGGGCAGCGCCCCCAGCAGGACGGCGCTTACTGAACCCTCGCCAAAACCGCGAGGCGGCGGATGCCCTTGTTACGGTAGGCATCGAGGAACGCGTAATAGTCCTTGAACGAGACGCAACCGTTGGAGTCGCCGTTCGGGCCGAGCATGAAGGTGTGTGCGAGCAGACCGTCGCGGTTGAAGATCTTGCCCTCGCCGCCGATCGGATTGAGCCGCAGCGCCGGCACACCATGGAACAGTGCCTCGCGCGGCTTGAGCTCGTAGATGTGCGGCGGCGTCACGCCGACCATCTTCATATGCGAGGATCTGGGATCGTCGAGGCGGGAGCCGAGGCCCGAATGCGCCTCGAGGCGCGTGCCATCGGGCAAATACACGGTCTTGGCCGAGATGTCGTAGACCGCGGTCTGGCGGTCATAGGGCGGCGAGCCGCCGAGCATCGGGTTCTGGTCCAGCGTCGAGGGGATGCTGCCGGTGACATTGGCATCGGCAGAAGCGAACGAGAGCAGCCCGCCACTCGACTCGCGCTTGCCCCACAGCTTCTCGACCATGGTCTGCCGCTCGCTCGATGCGATCGACAGCACCGCGGCCTTGGCGCGCGCGGCCATGTCACGGACGCCACCGGATTTCGTTGCCTGCTTCGCCTCGGGCGCCTTCTCGGCGGCCTTCGACTCAACCGTCGCAGCGGGATCGTTGAGCGCCACCTTCAGATTGGCGGCGGCTTGCTTCTTGGCGGTCTCGACCGATTTCGGCGCCGGCAACGGCTTCGATGTCTCGGCGAGCTCCGCCGTCGCCACCGCCCTCGCCGCTACGGCGACCTTGGGTTCAGCGGCCTGCTTGATCGGGTCGATCTGCGGTGCGGCGTCAGCCACGACGCTGGACGCGACGCCGTCGGGCGCGGCGGCCGCAAACCGATCGTTAAACATAAGTGACGGTGTCTGGGCTTCCGACTTCGCGACCTCGGTCTTTGCGGGCGCCGCCGGCGCCGGCGTCAGGGACGCGAACACCTCGTTGAACGCGGGTGTGGGCCGCGCGGCAACCGCGACGGGCCGCTTCACGACCGGCGCTTCAAACGACGCATTGCCGACCGACGGATAGACGCTCGCCGCAAAGATGTTGGCATAGACGGTCCAGGCACAGCCAAGCACCAGCCCCGCCACCGCGGCACTGCCGAGGAAATGCTGTGGGAGGATTTTTCGGGAGGTTTTCTTGCGGCTTGGCGCCCCAAGAACATACGCACTCGCACTCGTACCCATACGCCCGGCGCTCAAAACAGGTCCACCTTTGTCCCTCACTCGACGCATCGTCGAACGATGTTCGGCTCAACGTCGCGCGGGGGCACAGACGGCCATTAAGGCGACTTTTAGTTAAATGCGACTTAACCGGACGCGATCCCCTGCAACGCGGGAAGTGCCTGTGGCGTAGGGCTTTTTTAAGATGGCAATGGACCGCCAAAACGGCTTTTTTGTCCCATGATGGGACATTCCGGCACGCGGTTCCGCTACCGCATGCCGAGATAAATCCTAGGGAGAATTTCCTTGCCGATGGCCCCGTAATCGCGCGGGGATCGAGCAAAATCCATCTCTCAATAGCTCAGCTTCGGATACCAGTCCGCGCCGCGCCCCTCGCGCGTGGTGTCGAGCACGGTCCAGAGCGGATCCAGATCCGGCGCGCCGCGCGGGTCCTGGCCGGGGTCGACCGTGCCGGCTCCCATTTCGCCGGCCCAGAAATGCCGGATTGCATCGTTGTCTCGTGTGAAGACATTGTAGCCGGGCACGTCGCTGTCATCCTTGCTGACATAGTCGCGCGTGTAATCGCCCGACGCATCCGAATAGACCTTGTGACGCGTCCAGCCGCGCGCCTGCTTCGCCTCGATCAGCCGCGCGATCGGCGAGCGCGCCACGAACACGAACGACACGCGCTGCTCGATATCAGGCAGCTTCTGCTCCCATGTGCCCATGAACGATGTGCACATCGGACACGGCTTCTCGCGCTGCGAGCCGAACATGTAGCTGTAGATGATGAGCGTCTGCTTGTTGCCGAACAGATCGGCGAGCGAGGCCGCGCCGGACTCGCCCGTGAACTCATAGGCCCTGGTCACCTCGCCGCCCGGCGGCAAGGCGCGGCGCAGCTCGGCGACGCGCGCGATGTGCCGGCGCAGCTCGATCTCCTCGACGAGCAGCGCCTGGCGCGCCCGGCGATACTCGGCGCTCTCATTGGGAAAGCGCCTGGCATTGCTGCTGGCAAGTTCGGCGGCGGGCTTGAGGACGGAACTGGTCATGGTTGGAACCTCGCATGGTTGACGGGCTCCCTGGAAGACGAACCGGAACCGGACGATCCGACATGCACAGCGACGATCTTACTGCAGTTCCGGCGGCGGCGAACGGTCGAAGACCTCGCCCTTTGCGCCATCAAGCAGATCGAGCGCGTAAGTCTCGATCACCAGCGGCCCGCGCATGCGCTTGGCCTCGGCCACCGTTTCGACATGGGCGAAATTGTCGCGCACCGAGGCCGGCATCGCCTGCTCGACCTCATGCACATACAGCAGCTTGCCGGACAGCTGCGCCGGGCTCGGCTCAGGCATGTTGACCCAGCGAATGCGCTGGCCTTGTTGCGCGACGCAGGTGCCCTTGGGGAGATAGAAGGCCAGCCAGCCGGTGGTGCCGTAGTCCGGCGACAGCACACAGCTCGCGCCGGAGCGCGCGCGCACCGCCTCGATCTCGCTCGCGAGCTCCTGCCAGCCGACGCCGACGCTGCGCACGGTGGCATCGCGGCGGTAGCCCGAGAGCATGCCGGTATTGGCCTGCACGATCAGCAGCGCGAACAGCACGACGCCTGTGGGCGCGGCCCAGCGGCGGCAGAAATCGATCGTGCGCTGCTCGCGCGGTGCCCACTGCACCTGGATCGCCGCGACCGCGGCCGCCACCGCAAACGCCGGATAGACCGGCGCGAACCAATTGGCCTCGACCCGGGCATGCAGCGCGTGCCAGGTGAAGTAGACCACGATGGTCCAGAACATCGTGTTGACCAGCACGCGCGCGGGCATCGCGCCGGCGCGCCGCCGGTAGAGCGCGTAGAGGCCCATCACACCGAGGATGAAGACCAACGGCGTCGCGAACGCAAACTGCGTCGGGATCAGCTCGGCGATGTAATTCGGCCGGAAGTCCTCGATCCGGGCGCGGCCCATCTGCTTGATGAACGACACCCATTGGTGATCGGCATTCCAGAGGATGACCGGCGCAAACAGGCCGGCCGCAACCAGGCCGCCGAGATAGAGCCATGGCGAGAGATACCAGCGCCGCAGCTTCGGCACGACAGCAAGCCAGATCAGGATCGCGGGTCCAAAGAACAGCGCCGTGTATTTCGACAGCAGCGCCAGGCCCGCGCTGACGCCGACCGCAAGCCACCAGGCGCCGCGGCCGCTCTCCAGCACCTTTGCGAGCGAATACAGCAGGAAGCTCGCGGCCACCAGCAGCGGTGCATCCGGCGTCACGATCAGCGTGCCGACGGCGGCCATCAGCGTGACATTGAGCAGGATCGTTGCGCTGGCGGCGATACGCTGGCCGCCGAACAGGATCTCGGCCGCCCGGTAGATCGCCCAGCTCATCGGCAACGCGAGCAGGATCGACACCAGCCGCACGCCGAACGGCGTGTCGCCCGCGATCATGGTGCCGAGCCGGATTACGACCGCCACCATCGGCGGATGGTCGTAATAGCCGCCGGCGAGCGCCTTCGACCACATCCAGTAATAGGCTTCGTCGAAGGTCAGCGGCGTCCATGCGGCGGCGGCCAGCCGCAACACGACCAGCGCGCACACCGCGAGAGCGGTGTTCCGGGCCAGCCGCGCCTCGTTCGCGTTCATGCCACCGTCATCGCTTGCGCCAGACGAACAGCCCGGACATCGCGTAGTTCCACACCACGCCCATCAGCGCGCCGGCCGCGCCCGCAAGCCACCAGATCGGCTCCTGGTCGTACACCGAGAATGCGACGCCGACATTGGCGAGCAGGCCGACGCTGCAGACCAGATAGAACAGCAGCAGGCCGCGCAGGATGCCAAAGCCCTTCAGCCGCTGGTCGCGATAGGTCAGGAAATTGTTGAGGATGAAGTTGCTGGTCATGGCGACGATCGCGCCGGTGGCCTGGGCCTCCGGGAATGGCGCCTTGAACAGCTCCAGCGCGATGAACAGCACGCTGAGATGCACCAGCAGGCCGAGCCCGCCGACCGCCGCGAACAGAATGAAGCGCAGCGAGATCACGTCGTTGGTCAGCTTCGCCAGCACCAGGCCAAGGAAGTCGAGCGCGACCATCGAGTCAAGCTTGCTCTCGCCATGCTGGCGGGCACCGAATGTGTAGGGAATCTCGACCGCGCGCAGCTTGCCTTCCGCCGTCGCCACGACATCGAGCAGGATCTTGAAGCCCTGGGTCGAGAGCTGCGGCGCGAGCTGCTCGAAACGGTCGCGGCGGATCATGAAGAAGCCGCTCATGGGGTCGGCGATCTCGACCTTCAGCGAGCGGCGCGCGATCTCGGTGGCAAAGGCGCTGGCGCCGGCGCGCTGCTTGTTGAAGCCTTCGGTCTTGTAGCCCTCGATATAGCGGCTGCCGACCACGAGCTCGGCCTCGCCGCTCTGCAGCAGGGCGAACATCCTCGGGAGCTGGGTCTCGTCATGCTGGAGGTCGGCGTCCATGACCGCGGCATAGGGCGAGCTCGAGGCCAGGATGCCCTCGATGCAGGCGCCGGACAGGCCGCGCCGGCCGATCCGGCGGATACAGCGCACGCGGGAATCCTTCCGCGCCAGGGCGCGCACCACGTCCCAGGTACCGTCGGGTGAATTGTCATCGACGAAGATGACCTCCCAGGACACGTCCTTCAGGGTCGCGTCGAGCCGGCGGTACAGCACCGTGACATTGTCGCGCTCGTTGAAGGTCGGGACGACCACCGACAGCTGCGGCAGACTTGCTGCCAGCGAGGCGGTTTCGGGGGCTAGCTTGATGGCGTCATTCATGAGCGCCAGCGTATAGCCGCAGCCTCCCCCGCTGCCAAGGCGGGCCGGCGCAAACGCTGTCTCGGAAAGCGGGAAAACGGGGCAAAAACCGTTCGAAAATGCCAACGACCACGAACAAGGGGCGCGCGTACATCCGGCGCAGCCAAACAATGTCGTGGTCGTTCCGGCGCCGGAGCCCTGAAGCTGCAACGTCGCCGTTGGACGCTAGATGGGAAGGCCCCAGGCGGTCCGCAAGGGGCAAGGATCACCTCTCCCTTGGGAGAGGTCGATTTGCGCAGTAAATCGGGTGAGGGGTTACGGTCTATCGATAGAGCAAGAGCCCTCACCCGGATTGCACTGGACGATGCTTCGCATCGCCAGGCGCAATCCGACCTCTCCCCAGCGGGGAGAGGTGATCCGAAACCTTGGCGAGCCGATTCAACCAAAATTCATCCCGGTCTAGTTGTTCGGGACTTCCCGGATCACCGGGCCGCGTGGCACCGGGGCCGCCGGCGCGGCCTCGGCGGCGGGAGCCGCCTGCACGGCTGCGGGCTGGGTCGGGTTACGGAGCTGGCTCGGCGACGGCCCGTAGATGAACGCCGCCGCCAGCGCGACGGCCGCGACCACTGCGCCCAAGAAGCCTGCCGTCGATTGTGATCTCATACCGATCATCCCCTTGCCTGCGCGGATTGATATCAAAAATCGGCCGGCCGCAACAGGATTCGGGAACCTATTTCGCCGCGGCCCTGCGCCGGGTGAAGGCGGTCACGATGTCCTTCTGCGCCAGCTCGATCGCGCGGTTGGCCGTCGTCAGATTGGCGTCGGCATCCTGCTTGGGAAACTGCAGCGACAGGAAGTCGATCAGCGACACCCGGAAGTTCTGCCGCTCCGAGGGACAGACATTGGCGATCAGCGAGGTGAACTCCTGGTCGGACATCGCCTTGTTGCTGTCGCGGGGATATTCGCGGGCGAGACAATTCCAGTAGGCGTCGCGACCGGTGATCGCAAGCTTGTGCGCATCGTCGACCTCGTCGGCCATTGCAGCGGACGATATGGCAGCGGGCGATATGGCAGCGGAGGACGTGATCAGGAGGGCGGCCGCAACCAGCATGCGCATTGTTGTTCTCCATTTTGGCGCATCGTAGCGAAGAGCGACAACGACGATAAGCACCCCCGCGCCAATCTGGCAAACTGGCCAATCACGATTATTTTGACTACTCTCGATCCCCGTTCCCCTCCTCGCGATGAGTGCAGTCGTGGCCAAAGCTCCCACCAAGGCGACCAAGACAGACGCAGGCAACATCTACATCGGCATCGGCGGCTGGACCTTCGAGCCGTGGCGCGGGGTGTTCTATCCCGAGAAGCTCACGCAGGCGAAGGAGCTGTCCTACGCCGCCTCCAAGCTGACCTCGATCGAGATCAACGGCACCTATTATGGATCGCAGAAGCCGGAGAGCTTTCGCAAATGGGCCAGCGAGGTGCCCGACGGCTTCATCTTCTCGCTGAAGGGGCCGCGCTTCGCCACCAACCGCCGCGTGCTCGCCGAGGCCGGCGATTCGGTGAAGCGGTTCTATGATTCGGGCGTGCTGGAGCTGAAGGACCGGCTCGGACCGGTGCTCTGGCAATTTGCGCCGACCAAGAAGTTCGACGGCGCCGATTTCGGCAAGTTCCTCGAGCTGTTGCCGCGCAAGCTCGACGGCCGCGCGCTGCGCCATGTCGTCGAAGTGCGTCACGACAGCTTTTGCGTGCCCGAGTTCATCGCCCTCATTCGCGAGCACCAGGTTCCGGTGGTGTTCGCCGAACACGGCAAGTATCCGGCGATTGCCGACGTCGCCAGCGACTTCGTCTATGCCCGGCTGCAGAAGGGCAATGACGAACTGAAGACCTGCTATCCGCCGAAGCAGCTCGATGCCTGGGCCAAGCGGTTTCAGGACTGGGCCGGCGGCAGCGAGCCGGACGACCTGCCGCGGGTCGACAAATCCGCGCCGAAGAAGGCCCCGCGCGACGTGTTCGCCTATGTGATCCACGAGGGCAAGATCCGCGCGCCCGCGGGCGCGATGGAATTGATCGACCGGGTGAAGTGAGGGAGAGCCGATGGCGAAGGCGAAAAGGCTGTTCACCATCGGCTACGAGCAGACGCCGTCCAAGGCGGTGCTCGACGAGCTCCAGCACGCCGGCGTCAAGCTGCTGGTCGATGTTCGCGCGGTGGCCTCCTCGCGCCGTCCCGGCTTCTCCAAGAGCCAGCTCGCCGCCGGCCTCGACGAGCGCGGCATCGGCTACGTCCACCTCCGTGGCCTTGGCACACCGAAGAGCGGACGGGAGGCGGCGCGCAGCGGGCAATATGCGCTGCTGCACAAGATCTATTCGGCGCACCTCAAGACGGTGCAGGCCAAGGAGGAGCTCGACGAGCTGTCGGCGCTGGTGAAGAAGTCCGGCCCGGTCTGCATCCTCTGCTACGAGCGCGACCACGAACATTGTCACCGCCGCTGGATCGCCGAGATCATCGAGGAGCGCGACGGCGTCAAGATCGATAATCTCGTGGCGCCGCAGGTCTAGCGTCAGCCCTGCCCCGGCACGCTGATCGCTCCCTCCATCATCTTCACGCAGCCGCCGCCGACATGCACCGATGTGATCGCGCCGCCCTGCTTGCGCACCCGCGTCAGCAGCAGACTCGGCCGGCCCATGTCGACGCCCTGCCCGATCCGCAGCCGCAATTCGCCGTCGCGCGCGGGATCGATATCCGCGAGCAGCGCCGCGCAGGCTGCTGTCGCACTGCCAGTTGCGGGATCTTCTGACAGGCCGCTGGCACCCGGATGAAACATCCGCGCCTGCAGGTCGAGCGGCTGCTCGCTCGCCGGCACATCGCGCGTGTAGAAATAGACGACGTCGCGGCCGATCTGCGCCAATGCCCTGGCGAATGCCGCGGCATCAGGCCCGGCGCGCTTCAGCGCCTCGCGCGAGGCGATCTCCACCACCAGGAACGGCAGGCCGACCGAGACCACCTGCGGCACATGCCGATCGGTCTTCACGTCGGCCGCCGACAGCGAGAGACAAGCCGCGGCATCGGCCGCGCTCACCTCATTCGACCGTTGCAGCTGCTGCGGCGCCGTCAGCTCGGCGCCAATCACCCTGGCGCCGTCAGAAAGGATTTTGACCGGCACGAGGCCCGCCTTCTCCTCGAACCTCAGCTGCTCCGGCGCCTTCGCTGCTCGGCTCGCCAGCACAAAGGCGGTGCCGACATTAGGATGGCCGGCGAAGGGAATTTCCGAGCGCACCGTGAAGATGCGAACCTGGGCGTCGTTGGCCTTGTCCTGCGGCGGCAGCACGAAGGTCGTCTCGGAATAGTTGAACTCGGTCGCGATCGCCTGCATCTGCGCGCTCGACAGCCCTTCGGCGTCGAGCACCACGGCGAGCGGGTTGCCGCCGAAGGCGCGGTCGGTGAAAACGTCGACGGTGATATAGCGGCGCTGCATCTTGCGTGTCCTTGTGCCGGTCATTCCGATGGCGTCATCGTAGCACAGCAGCAACGACGCCTTTCAGAGCACTCGGTACAATCGCGCGCGAGCTAGAGCATATGAGATTAGGTTGAGCTGGAACGGCGTCGAAAGTCCACCTCTCCCTCTGGGAGAGGTCGATTTGCGCAGCAAATCGGGTGAGGGATTACGGTCTATCGAGAGAGCAAGGGCCCTCACCCGGATTGCTTTGCAATCCGACCTCTCCCCGATGGGGAGAGGTGAACCGAAACTGCCGCAAGCCGATTCAACCAAAACTCATCGCGCTCTAGAAGCGAAACAGCTCGCGCGGCGATGCGAGCACGCGGGCGCGCTCATCAGCGTCGACAATAAGCTCGTCGAGGAATTTGCGATTCTTCGCGTAGCTCTGCGTCGCCTCGAATTGGGTGTGCGGCCAGTCGCTGCCCCACAGCAGCCGGTCGACGCCGTAAGCATTGCGCAGCAACGGATAGGCCTGCTTCGCGAACGCCTCGCCGGCCGCGCCGTTGCGATAGGGCGCCGAGATCTTGACCCAGACATTTCGCGTCGCGCCAAGCTTGAGGACCGACTGGAATCCGGGATCGTCGACGCCGAGCTTCGGATCGGGCAAGGCGAAATGATCGAGCACGACTTTCACGCCCTGGTCGAGCAGCTGTGGTGCGAGCGTCGCGAGATCGCCGGCGTTGCGCTGGATCTCGACCTGCCAGTCGAGCGTCCTGATCTGTGCCAGCAGCGCCGTCCACTCCGGCGACGCCAGATCAGGCAGCTTCTGGCCGACCAGATTGAGACGGATGCCCGCGACGCCAGCGCGATCGAGCGCGCGTAGCTCGTCGGCGGTAGCGGCAACGTCGACCACGGCGATGCCGCGCAGCCGGCCATTGGTCGCCTTCAGGCATTCGGCGAGATAGGAATTGTCGGTGCCGAGAAAGCTCGGCTGCACCAACACGCCATTGGTGATGCCGTTCTGGTCGAGCTGCTGCAGATAGAGCGCGAGCGGCGCGTCGTAGTCGGGCGCGTAGCGCCGGCCGGGCGCGAGCTTCAGCCCGCGATGGAAGACGTGGGCGTGGGTATCGATCGCCAGTTTCGGCACCTCAGCCCTCACCTTGCTCGCCAATCCGCCCGCCGACAGCGCGGCAACCAATCCCGAGGCAAACCGGCGCCGCGTCAACCCATGTTCGTACGATGTCATGATCATTCCTCATCATCACGCGCGCGTGGCGGCGGCCTGCTCGAAAACCTTGCCGCGGGTTTCCGGCAGCATCAGCACCGCGACCAGCACCAGCGAATAGGCGAACGCCGCGTCGATCCCGATCGCAGCACCAAGGCCGATGTGATCGCTGAGGTAGCCGACCAGGAAGGGAAACGCCGCGGAGACGATGCGGCCGAAATTGTAGCAGAAGCCGACGCCGGTGCCGCGCACGCCTGCCGGATAGAGCTCGCTGAACAACGCCGCCATGCTGGCGGGAATGCCCGCCGAGAAGAAACCGAGCGGGAATCCGAGCACCAGCATCTGCGAATTCGAGAGTGGCGCGAAGATGTAGACCAGCACGGTCACGACGCAGGCGGCGGCGAACAGCGTGACGTTGGCGCGCCGCCCGATCCGGTCGCTGACGATCCCCGACACCACGCAGCCGCAGAAGAAGGCGACGATGATCACGGCGAGATAAGCGCTGGAGCCGAGCACCGAGAGATGCCGCACCTCGCGCAGGAACGTCGGCAGGAATGTCGTCAGCGCGGCATAGCCGCCATGGGCGCCGATGCCGAACAGGCCGCCGATCAAGGTCGAGCGCAGCACGTCGCGGTGAAAGATTCCGGCAAGCGTCGCGAAGAACGGCGGCTCGGCCTCACGCGGCGCAGCGCGCGGCGGCTCCTTCAGCCCGCGGCGGATATACAGGATCAGCAGCGCCGGGATCAGCCCGACGGCGAACAGGATGCGCCAGGCGATATCGGCGGGCGCATAGGTGAAGACCAAAGCCGACAGCAGCACCGCGGCGCCCCAGCCGACTGCCCAGGCGCTCTGCACGGCGCCGAGCGCCTTGCCGCGATGCTCGGCGCGAATGATCTCGGCCATCAACACCGCGCCGCAGGCCCACTCTGCGCCGAAGCCGATGCCCTGGATCGCCTTCAGGACCACGAGCTGGCTGTAGTTCATCGCGAAGGCCGAGGCGAAGGTCGCGAGCGCAAAGGTCGCCACCGTGATCTGCAACGCCTGCACCCGGCCGAAACGGTCGCCGAGCGCGCCGCCAAGCCAGCCACCGAACGCGCCGAAGAACAGCGTGACCGAGCCGAGCAGCCCGGCATCGGCCTTGCTGATCCCGAAGGCCGTAATCAGCGCCGGAATGGCGAGGCTGAACATCTGGACGTCGAGCGCATCTAACCCCCAGCCGCCGAAGCTTGCCCAGAAGGTGCGTCGCTCGAGCGGCGAGCATTCGCTGTACCAGTTCGTCATTTCTTCTCCCTGTGAATTCTTATGTTGTTGTGTTTGGTTGCCGCGCTATCTGATCTCGGCGTGGTAGCGGAAGCGATCCGCCGGCCCGCGCGAGCGGCGCCATTCGATCGGCCGCCGCTCCAGATCGAACGCCAGGCGCTCGATCACGATCAGCGGCGCGTTGGCCTCCAATCGCAGCAGGCGCGATTGCATCTCGGTCGCGATCTCGACGGTGAGGATTTCATCGGCGGAGACCACGACCTGGCCGCAACGGTCCTCGTAGAGCGGATACAGCAGGTCGCCGAACTCGGAAGTCGCGAGCGCGAGCAGCGCCTCGAAGCGCGATCTCTCGAGCCAGATCTCTTCGGCGAGCAGCGGCACGTCGTCGATCAGGCGCAGGCGCGACAGGCTGATGACGGGCTCGCCGACACCGATGCGCAGCGCCGAGGCGACCGCCGAAGTCGCCGGCATCGCCTTGCGCCGCAGGATGCGGCTTTGCGGCACGCGGCGCTCGCCGCTCTCCGACTGGAAGCGGAAGAAGCGGAACAGCGACGAATTGAACCGCGCGCGGCGCACGAAGGTGCCGCGGCCCTGCTGGCGCTCCAGCACGCCGTCGCTGACGAGCTGGTCGATCGCCTTGCGCACGGTGCCGATCGCGACGCCGTAATGCGCGCCGAGCTCGGCCTCGGAGGGGATCAGGTCCCCCGGACGCCATTCATTGCGATTAATGCGCGCCGCGAGGTCGTCGCGAAGACGCTGGTAGCGCGGCAGGCGGTCGTCGAGAGTTGAACTCATATAGTCATCTATATGAATATAGGACGCCGCGTCAATCGCTACCTTATTACCTCAGGCCTGAATGCAGCGCCCTACCCCAACTGCCAGACCGGCACCGGGTGCTCGTAACCCCGCACCGGGATCTCGCCGCGCGACACGGCGTCCTTGCATTCGTCGCCGAGCGCCTCGCGCACGGCAGACGAGATCAGGAATTGCGAGCCGAGCTCCTTGTTGAGCGCCTCGAGCCGGGCGGCAAAGTTCACGGTATCGCCGATCACGGTGTATTCCTTGCGCCGCGGCGAGCCGATACTGCCGGCGACGACCTCGCCGATATGGATGCCGATGCCGATGCGCAGCGGCCAGCTCGACGACGCATTGGTGCGCTCGTTGGCGGCCAGCATCTCACGCGCGGCGGCGACCGCCTGATGCGCGGCGTCGCCGGTCTCGAACGGCGCGCCGAACAGCGCGAGAAAGCCGTCGCCGAGAAACTTGTTCACGATGCCGCCATGGCGATCGAGGATATCGACCAGCACCGCAAAGGCGCCGTCGAGCCGATCGACCACCTCCTGCGGCGAGCGTGAGCGCGCACCGGCAGTGAAGCTGCGGAAATCGACGAACATCACGGCGACACGGCGGATGTCGCTCGCGGTAGAGGCGCCCTCCGCCATCAGGCGTTCGACCACCTGCGGCGAGACGTGCTGGCCGAACAGATTGGTGATGCGGTCGCGCGCGGTGGCAGCCGCAATGCTGGCCGCGAATTGCCGCCGCAGCTGCAGGCCGACCGCGCCGGCCAGCACGCCGCAGATCAGGATGATCGTGCTGCGCGCGGCGTGATAATAAATGCCTTGACCGGCCGCGACGCCATCGGCCGCATGGAAGAACACCGCCATGTAGAACAGCTCGGTCGCGGCGACGACGCCGGTAAAGGTCGACAGCCAGAAATCGAGCCGTAGCGTCGAGAGGATGATGAACACGAAATAGACCAGAGGGGCGACGAAGCCGAGCGCCTCCTGGCGGCCCATGCTGTCGATATGCAGCGCCAGCACGACGGTCGGCAGCGAGGTCTCGACCAGCACGCCGATGTAGCGCCGGATCACCGGCAGGTCGCGGCCCTTGCGCCTGTACCAGCTGATCGCACCGTGCACCCAGAGCTCGAACAGGATCAGCGGAACGGTGACATAGAAAATGTAGTCCGGGTTGAGATTGCCATGCCAGACCCGGCTGACCGCCTCGGGTGCGAACAGATACACTAGCAGGCTGATCGCCCCCAGCACGATGGTCGTGCCGATCAGCACCTTGATGCGGAGCAGCTCGGTGGTCATCACCTCGCGCATCAAAGCGTGGTGGAAATCGGCCGAGACGGTCGTGTCCTGCACCGCTTTGTCGTTAACCCAGAACCCGGCCATGCCTCCCACCCCGTCATTCCGGGATGGTCCGAAGGACCAGACCCGGAATCTCGAGATTCCGGGTTCGGTGTTTCGCACCGCCCCGGAATGACGATGAACAATCATGTCCATTCTGCCTCAATCGAGCGTGCGGCGGAAGCGCGTCACGGCGATCGTCATCGCGAACAGCATCAGGGCGGCCAGCGCGATGGTGTCGTATTGCAGGTTCGGCATCCCGGCGCCCTTCAGCATGATGGCGCGGACGATACGGACGAAATGGGTCAGCGGCAGCCCCTCGCCGACATATTGCGCCCAGACCGGCATGCCCGCGAACGGAAACATGAAGCCAGACAGCAGGATGCTCGGCAGGAAGAACATCATCGAGAGCTGCATCGCCTGCAGCTGGTTCTGCACGATGGTCGAGAAGGTGTAGCCGATCGAAAGATTGGTGGTGATGAACAGCGTGGTGAGCAGCGCCAGCAGCGTCAGGCTGCCGAGGACCGGCACGCCGAACAGCAAGATACCGATGGCGATGATCAGCGTGGCCTGGATGAAGCCGACCAGCACATAGGGGATGATCTTGCCGAACATCACCTCGACCGGCTTGATCGGCATCGACAGCAGGCTCTCCATGGTGCCGCGCTCGATCTCGCGCGTCACCGAGAGCGCGGTGAAGATCAGCATGGTCATGGTCAGGATGGTCCCGACCAGGCCGGGCACGATGTTGAGGCGCGAATCCGCCGCCGGGTTGTAGCGGGCATGGGCGCGGATCTCGAACGGCATGTCCGGGGGATCGCCAATGTGCAGATCGTGCGCCAGCGCCGATTGCACCAGCGGCCCGAGCGTACCGAGCGCCGAACCCGCCGCGGTGGGGTCGGTGGCATCGGCCGCGACCAGCAGCGCCGGCCGGTCGCCGCGCCGCACCGCGCGCTCGAAGCCGCGCGGGATCTCGACCCCGAACAGCACCTTGCCGGATTGCAGCAGCTCGTCGAACTCCTCGACGGTGTGGACCTCGCGGACAAAATGGAAATAGGCGGTGTTCTCCATCGCCTTCAGGATCGAGCGCCCGAGATCGGTGTCCTCCTGGGTCAGCACCGCGGTCGGCAGATTGCGCGGCGTGGTGTTGATGGCGTAGCCGAACAGTGTCAGCTGCATCACCGGCAGCATGATGATCATGGCGAACGAGACGCGGTCGCGGCGGAGCTGGATGAACTCCTTGACCAGCATCGCATAGCTGCGCCGCCAGAAGCCGAACGCCGGCTCTCGCTCTTCATCTTTCCGGATCGTATCCGCCGCACTCATCGGAGCCTATCCCTGAAAGTTGTCCTTGGAGCGCCCCATCAAGTCGATGAAGACGTCTTCGAGCGACGGCTCGCTCGGCTGCCAGCGCCATTTCGAATTGTTTCGATACGGCGCGATGGCAGCCTCGAGCGCCGCCTTGTCGCGGCCGGAGACGTGCAGGCTGGTGCCGAACGGCGCCACCATGTCGACGCCGGGCTTGCCTGACAGTTCGGCCATCAGCCCGTTGAAATCCTCGCCCGTCACCGTCCAGGTCGACAGCGCGGAGGCCGCGATCACCTCGTCCACCGTGCCGTGGGCCAGCAAGTGACCGTAGGCGATATAGGCGATCTCGTGACAGCGCTCGGCCTCGTCCATGTAATGGGTCGAGACCAGCACGGTGAGGCCTTCGGCCGCGAGCGCGTGGATCTCGTTCCAGAAATCGCGCCGCGCCTTGGGATCGACGCCGGCGGTCGGCTCGTCCAGCAGCAGCAATTGCGGGTTGGGCAGCGTGCAGGCGCCGAGCGCCAGCCGCTGCTTCCAGCCGCCGGAGAGATTGGCGGCGAGCTGCTCCTCGCGGCCCTTCAACCCGATCCGCGCGATCATGTCGGCTGCGGCGCCACGCGCATCCGGCATGCCATAGAGCCGCGCGACGAACTCCAGATTCTCGCGCACCGACAGATCCTGGTAGAGGCTGAAGCGCTGCGTCATGTAGCCGACCTTGCGCTTGATCTTGTCGGCATCGCGCCGGATGTCGTAGCCGAGGCAGGTGCCCTCGCCGCTGTCGGGCGTCAGCAGGCCGCACAGGATGCGGATGGTCGTGGTCTTGCCGCTGCCGTTGGGCCCGAGGAAGCCGTAGATCGAGCCGCGCTTGACCTGCATCGACAAGTCGTGGACCACCTCGCGCCCATTGAACGATTTGGTCAGTCCCTTCACATCGATCGCGATGGACGATGCGTTGGAGCGGGCGTTGGTCGGACCGCCGTTCATCTGCGCTCCGCCATTGGCGTTTTCGGATTGAGGTAGATGCTGATCGGCTGGCCGACGCGCAGCACATCGGGCCGGCTCGGCCGCGCCTGGATCAGGTAGACCAGCTTGTTGCGCTCATCGAGGCTGTAGATGACGGGCGGCGTGTACTCCGCCGTGGTAGCGATGAAGTAGATCTTGGCGGTGAGGTCGGCGGCACAATTGTCGCAGGTCACCCTCACCTCGTCGCCGAGCGCGAGCTTCGGCAGCTCGGTCTCCGGAACGAAGAAGCGCAGCTTCATGTTGCCGGGCGGCATGATCGACAGCACCGGCCGCTGCGCCTGCACCATCTCGCCCTCGCGGAAATAGATCTGCTGGATCGCGCCCGCGATCGGCGCAAAGCCCTTGCGACGATCGAGCCGCGTCTGCGAGGTGACGACGCGCGCTTCCGCGACACGCAGCGCCGAGACGGCGGAATCGAGATTAGCCTGGGTGCCGGCGCCGGTGCCGCGCAGCGAGGCCGCGCGGTCGTAGCTCTGCTGCGCGTTGGCCAGGGTCGCGTTGTTCTGGTTGAGATCGGCGCGCTGCAGATCGTCGTCGACCGAATAGAGCATGTCGCCGGGCTTGACCTCGTCGCCCTCGCGCACGTTGAGCTTGATGACGCGGCCGGATTCATCGGGGCTGACGAAGATCATGTCGGCCTCGACCCAGCCCTGGAAGCCGGGGTCGCGCTTCTCCTTGCAGCCAGCGAGCGCCGCGGCCAGCGCGACGACCGCGATCAGCTTCATCATGCGCGACGCGGTCATGTCTTCCTCCGTTCGCCGAAGATCAGATCGAGATGAACCTTGAACATCGCGAGCCCGTCGAGCGGCGCGTGCCGGGCAAACAGGCTCTGCCAGATCACCGCGACGATCGCGGGCGCGACGACCAGCTGCGGGAAATCCCCGAGCTCGCGCTGCTTGATCTCGCCGCGCGTGATCGCGAGCTGCACCAGCGCCTTCATGCCGGTCAGGCCCTTCGACACCACCTCGCGGAAATAGAAATCGGCAATCGCCGGAAAGCGCGGCCCTTCGGACACGATCAGGCGGATGATGTCGCCGCGCCGGGTCGCCACGACCTCGCGCATGAAGGTCTCGGCAAACCCCTCCACCGCGTCGCGCACCGGACCGGTGATCGTCGGCAGCGCGGTCAGGCGGCCGATCAGCGGCACCAGCGCGGTGCGGATCAGCTCCTCGAACATCGTTTCCTTGTCCTTGAAGTAGAGATAGAGCGTGCCCTTGGCGACGCCCGCCCGCTTGGCGACGTCGTCGAGCCGCGTCGCGGCAAAACCGCGCGCGATGAACTCGTCCATCGCCGCCTCGATGATCGCCGCGCGCCGCTCCGCGGATTTCCCGGCGCGGCTCGCAGCCGGCTTCGCTTCAGGCAATGTTGCCGAGGCCACCTTTGGGATCCTCGCCGCGGCAGCCCGGATCGTGGTCCGGCGCTTGGCGGGCCGGGTGCGGGTCGATGCTTTGGTGCGCTTTGTCATACCGGTAATATGACTGACTGGTCAGTCATTGTCAATGCGATCGAATAGAACGTCTGGTGACGCTAAGCGTTCCTATCCGTCGGCAGGTCGTGAGGACGCGCCTGAACGCCATCTCTCGCCGTCATTGTTCGGTGTCATCACCCGCGCATGCGGTGATCCAGTATTCCAGCGACGCCAGTGCTTAAGCCGAGAGGCCGCGGCGTACTGGATCGCCCGGTCCATGTGCGCAATTGCGCACAGGCCGGGCGATGACAGTGTGGGTGGGGACGCAGGGAAAGCCGGGTGCCAATTGCACCCTTGGGTCCGGTGCACCGACGCCCTGCTCCGCTCACGCGCCGAGGCGCTAGCGTGCGCTGGGAGCTACGTGTGAAACTTCAGCCCGTCGAGGATTTTGTCGACCACCTTGCGCTCGGCGCGGATGGCGAGGCCGACCAGATTGAGGTCACTCCGTGCAACCGCCCTCACCACCTCGCGGTTGGCGGCGTCATGCGTGGTCTTGAACATGTCCTCGGTGTAGAGCGCCGGCCGCACGTCGCGCGCCAGTGCTCGATCCAGCGCGCGCGACAACTGCGCGCGATCGGCGCCGTAGATCAGGATCGGCTGGCCGATCAGGGAGAGATATCCGGTCCCCGAGCCGTCCTCGTAATTCTCGCCGATACATTCGGGAAAGGAAGCTGCGATGCCACCGGCGAGGAACGACGCTACGTTGAGCTTCTGCCAGACTTCCAGGTCGGTGCGGATCACGACCGCGATCTTGGTGTCGAACTGCATGGGACTAAATCTATCCGCAGGTTGGCGACAAACACCAGTTCTGACGGTGCATCCCTCATCTGCCCGCCAGGCGCTGACCTTAGTTTCTCTTTGAGACCCCGGGACTGCCCTGCCCGACCTGAACCTGCCATTCCGGGCTCGCGACAGGCGATCGGATCAGACAAGTTCGCCAGCAAGGATCTCGCCAAGGCCTTGACCTACCGCGCACAGGCCCATGCGCAGACCGGCGATCTCAACCGCTAGGCCTGAGGCCTGTACCCCGGGCGGATAGCCGTAGTCAGGTCCTGCGCAGCGGAGTAGGCTTCGGGCGTTCGATTACCATCAGCATATTTCGGGGCATTGCATCATGATCAGCAAGGCCGATGTCGTTGTTATTGGTTCGGGCGGATTGGGCGCTGCCACAGCCTATTACTTGAGCAAGCGTGGAGGTCTCAGCGTCGCTCTTGTCGACAAGCATGAGATCGGATCGCAAACCTCGCCCCGCGCTGCAGGCATGGTGAGCTGCGTGCGCAAGAGCGACTTGATGATTGGCCTCATCAAGGACGCATGCCGCAAGATCGAGGCGTTCACGGAAGAAACCGGTCAGCCGCTCGACTGGGTGCATTCGGGCAGCCTGAAGATCGCACGTCGGCCGCAGGACGCCGAAGTGATCGAGGACGACTTTGCGCGCGGACGTCGCGTGGGCCTCGATGTCGAGCTGATCTCGCCGGAGCAGGCGGGCCGCCTCAATCCGTTTTTGCAGCCGACGGGTGTCGTCGCCGCGATGCGGATCGGCGACGACCGCTATTTCGACCCGGCGCAGGTGGCCGTCGGCTTCGCGAGGGCCGCGGCTGCCCACGGTGCAACCTTGCTGCCGAAGACCGACGTGCGTGCCGTCAATATCATCGGCGGCAACGTGATCGGCGTGACCACGGCGAGCGGCGTCATTGAAAGCCCAGTCGTTGTCGATGCCGCCGGCGCGTGGACGCGGCAGGTCGCGGAAGCAAGCCGAATTCGCGTGCCGCTGGTGCCGACCCGGCAGCAATTGATCGTCACCGAGCCCTTGGACGGCGCGCGTGCCGATTTGCCGATGATCCGCATCATGGATGCCGCGGTGTATACGCGACCGTGTCAGGGCGGCTTCCTGTGGGGCGTCTACGAGGAAACGCCGCGCTTCTTCGATATGCAATCGCTTGGGGCTGACTTCGACGTCAAGGACATGCCGCTCGACATCGACGTGCTTCATGCAGCCGCCGATGAGGTGAAGGACCAGCTCCCGTTCCTGCAAACCGCCAAGGTGCGGGAATTTCGCGGTGGCATTCCGACGATGACCGCCGACGGCCATCATATTCTTGGCCCAGCCGCCGGCGCGACAGGCTTCTATTTTGCAAGCGGATGCAACGTCGCCGGTCTGTCGATCTCGCCGACCGTCGGCGAGGCGCTCGCCGCCTGGATCGTGGACGGCAAGCCGCCCGTCGATCTATCGCCGATGTCGGTCACGCGGTTCAAAGACCAATCGTGGTCCGAATCTCAACTACAAAGCGACGCCGCCTGGCAATATCGGCACTTCTACGGCGCCGTCTGAACGCGGCTCGGGGTCCCGGGCCATCGGCGCGCTTTGCCCAGCCAAGCGGACCTTGCGGATGGACGAGCCCTATCCCTTGGCGTCGCAGGCCCAGGCGCGGATCACGCATTCCTTGCCGCCATAGTCGTAGCATTTCTTCGTCGCGGCATTGAGCGAACTGGAAATCTTCGGCGCCACCGCGTAGCCATGGGCGCCGCAAGGATTCTTCATGTCGATCGCGAGCGCGGCACAGGCGCGCTTCATGGTGACCGTGGTGCAATCGCCCTTGCACTGCTTCAGCGCCGCGGCGCGCGCTGCGCCCTCCGCCGGATAGTCGTAGGCCTGGCCATATGCCCCGCATTTGCCGACCGCGAACGCGCCGGCCGCATGAGCCTTGGGGACGAAGGTTTCCACGGAGAAACGCGTGGCACCGAGCAGCAATGTCAGGACGAGAATCGTCAGCGCGCGGCGCTGCGCGGCGGCGGTCGAAATGATCAAGCGGAAATCCCCCAAAGCCCGGCGCGGACTGTACAAAGGGGTCGTTTCCAGATGGTGAATGACGGGTTGAAGGGCGCAACTCCAACCACGCGTCGTCCCGGCGAAGGCCGGGACCCATAACCACCGCCTTGTGTGATCGAATTCGCTGGGGCCCCAGCGTCGCACAACAAGTGCATCCTGTGGTTATGGGTCCCGGCTCGCGCTTCGCTTGGCCGGGACGACGGCGGATGGAGCTAGCCGCGCCTTGCGGCTTCCAGCGCCTGCGGCGTGTCGATGTCGAGGAAGGCGCTGTTGCCTTCGACTGGGACCTCGGCGACCACCTCGACATGCTTGGCGATCAGATGACGGGCACCGATGTCGCCGTCGAGCGTCATCAATTCCCTGAAGAAACGCCGCGACCACAACACCGGATTGCCGCGGCGGCCCTCGCTGACCGGGATCGCGATCAGGTGGCCGCGGTCAGGTGCAAAGGCTTCGATCAGGCGATCGATCAGCTTCGCATCGATCAGCGGCATGTCGCCGAGGCAGACGACCGCGCCGTCGGCGCTGTCGGAGACCGCCGAGATGCCCGCCTTCACCGAACTGGCGAGCCCGCCGGCAAAATCCGGATTGCGGACGAACTTGATCTTGAGTCCATCAAGCGCCTGCTCGACCAGGTCGGCCTGATGCCCGGTGACGACGATCACCTCCGAGGCCTTCGAGGCCAGCGCCTGCTCGGCGACAATGCGCGCGAGCTTCTTGCCGTCGAGCTCGGCGAGCAGCTTGTTCGGGCCGCCCATTCGGGTCGAACGGCCGGCGGCGAGCACGATCGCCGCGACGCTGCGGTTGCCTTCGGTGTCGGGGACGGTGCGCGGCTGCGGCCGCGTCACGATCTCCATCAACAGGCCGCCGACGCCCATGCCGGTGAGATCCGATCGCGTCACCTTGATGCCGGCGAGCAGCCGCATCAGCACCCAGTCAAAGCCGTTCTCGACCGGCGAGCGCGCGCAGCCCGGCGCGCCCAGCACCGGCACGCCGCCGGCGCTGCCGATCAGGAGCAGATTGCCGGGATCGACCGGCATGCCGAAATGCTCGATCGCGCCGCCGATCTCGGTGATCGCGGCCGGAATGACGTCGCGGCGGTCGGCGATCGCGGATGCGCCGAACACGATGACGAGCTCGGCGCCGAGATCGAGCAATTCCTTGATCGAGGCCGCGAGCACGGTCTCGTCATGCGGCACCTGGCGCTCGGCGATGATGGTGGCGCCGGCCGGCGCGAGCCGTTCGGCGGTGACGCGCAGCGTCTTGTCGATCACCTTCGGCGCGAGGCCCGGCAGCAGCGTCGAGACCACGCCGACCTTCCGGATCACGTAAGGCGCGATCCGCAGCGTACCCTTGCCGGCCTCCGCAACGGCGGCGTCGCGCAGCCGGCCCTCGACGCCGAACGGGATCAGCTTGACGGTCGCGATCATCTCGCCTTCGACCACCGGCTTGTAGGCCGCGAGGGTCGCAAAGGTGATGGCCTCGTCGACGCCGTTGATGCGATCGACCGCGGCGCGGTCGACCACCAGCACGCCGGGGCGCGCCGCGAACAGATTGGCGCGACCGGTGAAGGCGCGCTCGACGTTGACGCCCTCGCCCGCCACCGCCTGTGCGATGCTGGCGGCCGCGACGTCTTCGGAGACATCGCCCTCCTCCAGACGCACCACGACGACGTCCTGGACGCCGGCTTTGGTCAGCGCCTCGACCTCGTCAGGGCCGATCGTGGTGCCCTTCTTGAGCACCAGCGTGCCCTGGCGGAGCGTATGCACGGTGACGCCGCCAATCGCGTCGGCCGGACTGGCGGGACCGAACTTCATGCCGCTTCTTCTTTTTCTTTGGGAGGCAAGCGCAGCTGCGCGGTGATCTCAGCCATGATCGCGACCGCGATCTCCGACGGCGACACTGCACCGATGTCCAGCCCGATCGGCGCGTGGATGCGCGCGATGTCGCTGTCCTTGGCGCCCTGCGCGCGCAGCCGCTCGGCCCGCTTGGCATGCGTCTTCCGCGAGCCGAGCGCGCCGATATAGAAGCAGTCGCGGTCGAAGGCGTGCAGCAGCGCCGGATCGTCGATCTTGGGATCGTGCGTCACCGCCACGAACGCGGTGTAGTGATCGACGTTGAGCGGCGGCAGCGCGACGTCGGGCCATTCGGCGACCAGCGGCACGTCGGGGAAACGCTCCGGGCTTGCAAACGCCGTGCGCGGATCGACCACAGTCACGTCATAGTCGAGCGAGCGCGCCAGCGGCGCCAAGGCCTGGCTGATATGGACCGCGCCGATGATCACGAGCTTTGCGGTCGGCGCGTAGACGTTGAGGAACAGTTTTTTGCCGGCGGCCTCGACATTGCCGCTCTTACCCATCCTGAGCTGCTTGGCGAGCTCGGCGCGCAGCGGATCGGCGGCGATGTCCGCAGCCTTGACCAGGCGCTGCTCGCCATTGGCGGTGTCAGTGACGATGATGACCGGACGGCGCGCGGCGCGCTCGGCGTTCAGCTCTTTCAAAATCTCGAGTTTCACGACTAACCGACCTTCTCGACGAACACGCGGATGGTGCCGCCGCAGGACAGGCCGACGTTCCAGGCCGTCTCGTCGGCGACGCCAAATTCGAGCATTTTGGGCTGGCCGCTCGCGATCACGTCGAGCGCCTCGGTGACGACCGCGCCCTCGACGCAGCCGCCGGAGACCGAGCCTAAGAACGTGCCGTCGTCATTGATGACGAGGCTCGAGCCGGCCGGGCGCGGCGCCGAGCCCCAGGTCTCGACCACGGTGGCGAGCGCCACGCCATGGCCCTGTTTCTGCCAGGTCTCGGCGGCCTGAAGGATGTCTTCGTCGCGGTTCAGCATGGTGGCCTCCTGCTATCGGGTCAGGCTTCTTAGGCTACAGAGCGGATCAGGCTGCGGTGGTGCGCCGGCGGCGGGGATGACAGCGCCCCGATCAAGCCCTTGATGGACGTCAAGTTATGCACCGGGCGAAATTCGTCAACGTGGGGCAGCATCATTTTGATGCCCTGGGCCTTGGCCTCGAAGCCGGAATAGCGCAGCAGCGGGTTGAGCCAGATCAGGCGGCGGCAGGAGCGGTGCAATCGGTCCATCTCGAAGGCCAGTTTGGCATCGGCCTCGCGTTCTAGTCCATCGGATATAAGGAGGACGATGGCGCCCTGCCCCAGCACCCGGCGGGCCCAGAGCTGGTTGAAGGTGTGCAGCGAGGTCGCGATCCGCGTCCCGCCGGCCCAGTCCTCGACCGAGGACGTGCAGCTCGCCAGCGCCTCGTCGGGGTCACGCGCCCGTAACGCACGCGTCACATTGGTCAGGCGGGTGCCGAACAGGAACACCGAAACCCGCTTGCGGTAGTCGGTGATGGCGTGGAGGAAGTGCAGGAACAGGCGGGTGTACTCGCTCATCGAGCCGGAGATATCGAGCAGCGCCACGATCGGCGCCGGCTTCTCGATCCGGCCGAGCTTCCTGATATCGATGATCTCACCGCCGGTGCGCAGCGAGTTGCGCACGGTGCGGCGCATGTCGAGCCGCAAGCCCCGCGCATCCGGCTGGTAGCGGCGGGTCACGAGCTCAGCCTGCGGCAGCCGCATCCTGGCGATCTCGCGCGTCACCTCGGCGATCTCGGCCGCGGTCATCTGCGCAAAATCCTTTTTCTGCAGCACCTCTTTGTCGGAGACCGAGAGCTTCAGCTCCTGCTCCTGGGCCTGCGGCCGCTCCTCGCTCTTCGCCGGCTGCGCCATCGCCTCCTGGACGCGGCGCGAGGCTGGCGGCGGCTTCTTCTTGGCGTGGTCGGGCAGCGGGACGGAATCCAGCATGCTCTTCCACTCCTCGGCGGCGCGGAAGAACAGCTCGAAGGCCTGGCGGAAGATCAGCGCATGCTCATGGCGCTTGACGAAGATCGCCTCCAGCGTGGCGTAGAAGTCGGAGCGATGGCCGACCTCGATCAGCTGCAGCGCGTCGAGCGCATCGATCACCGAGCCCGGCCCGACCGGGAGCCCGGCCGCCCGCAGCGCGCGGGCAAAGCCGACCACGTTGTCAGCCATGTGGCCGGTTGGGGGATTGAGGTGGTTGATGGCCATTAGATGCGCACTCTCTCCAACCCGTCATTCCGGGACGCGCGCAGCGCGGGCCCGGAATCCATTTTTCAACGCCGATGCGGCCCAATGGATTCCGGGCTCGCGCCAAGTGGCGCGCCCCGGAATGACGAACCTTTGTTGCGGCGCGCGACTGAACGTTGTTGTAACGCGCGCGACCCAGCTAGTCGCTCGTCGCTTCCTTCAATGTCTTCTGCAACGCATCGCCCTGCATCCGCGCGATGTCGTCCTGGTACTTCAAGAGTGCGCCCAGCGTGTCGCCGACCACCTGCGGCGTCAGCGAGCGCGCGTCGAGCTCGGACAGCGCGGTGGCCCAGTCGATGGTCTCGGCGACGCCCGGCGACTTGTAGAAATCCTGGTTGCGCAGCGCCTGCACGAAGCGGACCACCTGCTGCGACAGTTTTGCTGAAATGTTCGGCACCCGCGACTTGACGATCGCAAGCTCGCGGTCGGCTGTGGGGTAATCCACCCAGTGATAGAGGCAGCGCCGCTTCAACGCGTCGTGGATCTCGCGGGTGCGGTTCGAGGTGATGATGACGATCGGCGGCGCCGGCGCCTTCACGGTGCCGAGCTCGGGGATGGTGACCTGGAAGTCGCTGAGGATTTCCAAGAGATATGCCTCGAACGCCTCGTCGGCGCGGTCGAGTTCGTCGATCAGCAGCACCGGGGGCCCCGCGACATCGGGCTCGAGCGCCTGCAGCAGCGGCCGCTTGATCAGGAAGCGCTCGGCGAAGATGTCGCTGGCGAGCTGGTCGCGATCGGTATCGCCGGAGGCTTCCGCGAGCCGGATCGCGATCATCTGCGCCGCGCTGCTCCACTCATAGACGGCGGAGGCGACGTCGAGGCCTTCATAGCATTGCAGGCGGATCAGCTTGCGCCCGAGCGCCGCCGACAGGACCTTTGCGATCTCGGTCTTGCCGACGCCGGCCTCGCCTTCCAGGAACAGCGGCCGGCCCATCCGCAGCGCGAGATAGGTCACGGTCGCCAGCGACCGCTCGGCGAGATAGCCGCGCGACGTCAGGAGATCCTCGAGCGCATCGACGGAAGTGGGTAACGCCGATGCACTCATGGAACAGCCAGTCTTCGAACAGGGGTTAGCAATGTCACGCGTTAGATCTAATCCTTGGGATCCGGTTCGGATCTAGTCCCTTGGATCTAGTCCTTTGCGTTGGCGGCTTCCACCGCCCTGCGCGTCAGAACGCCGATCAGATGCGCGCGGTATTCGGCACTGCCGTGCAGGTCGCTGTTCAGCCCGTCGGCCGGAACCGCGATGCCGTCGAGCACCTTGTGCGAGAAGCGCTTCTTCAGGGCCTCCTCGAACGCGGTGACGCGGAACACGCCGTCGGAGCCCGCACCGGTGACCGCGACACGCACGTCGGACGGACGCTTGGCCACGAACACGCCGACCAACGCATAACGCGAGGCCTGGTTGCGAAACTTCACATAGGCCGCCTTCTTCGGCAGCGGGAACATCACCTTGGTGATGATCTCGTCGGCCTCGAGCGCAGTCGTGAACAGGCCCTGGAAATACTCCTCGGCCTTGAGGCGGCGCTTGTTGGTGACGATGGTCGCACCCAGCGCCAGCACCGCGGCCGGATAGTCGGCGGTCGGGTCGTTGTTGGCGAGCGAGCCGCCGATGGTGCCGCGATGGCGCACGGCGGGATCGCCGATCATGCCGGCAAGCTCGGCCAGCGCCGGGATCGCCTCGCCCACGACCGCGGAGTTCGCGACCTCAGCGTGCTTGGCGGTGGCGCCGATCACCAGCGAGCGGCCCTTCATCTCGATCGTGTCGAGACCTTCGATATGGGAGAGGTCGACCAGATGCGGCGGGCTCGCGAGCCGCTGCTTCATGACCGGCACCAGCGTGTGACCGCCGGCGATCAGCTTGGCGTCCTCGTTCTTCACCAGCAAGTTGGCGGCCTGCCGCACGGTCCCGGGGCGATGATATTTGAATTCGTACATTGGAATGTCCTGATCGCAGATCGCGACGAATGGCTGGTTAAGCGAGGTCCGACTTGGCCATCGCCTTGGCTCCAGCGGCGATCGAAGCAACGATGTTCTGGTAGCCGGTGCAGCGGCACAGATTGCCTTCCAGCTCCTCGCGGATCACCTCGTCGGAGAGGTCGTGGCCCTTGCGATGGACCAGGTCGACGGCGGTCATGATCATGCCCGGCGTGCAGAAGCCGCATTGCAGGCCGTGATGCTCGCGGAAGGCCTCCTGCATCGGATGCAGCGGCGCGCCATCGGCCGCCAGCCCCTCGATGGTCTTGACCTCATGACCGTCGGCCATCACCGCAAGCGTCGTGCACGACTTCACCGCCTTGCCGTCGAGGTGCACGACACAGGCGCCGCACTGCGAAGTGTCGCAGCCGACATGGGTACCTGTCAGCCGCAGGTTTTCGCGCAGAAACTGGACCAGAAGGGTACGGGGGTCGACGTTCGCGTTAACGGGGTTGCCGTTCACGATCATTGAAATCTTGGCCATCAGCACTCTCTTATCTGCCCCACCGCATATCGGCGAAGCAGGCGGTTTAAAATCATTCCAGACGGCATAATATGGGCGCGCCCCGCGATGGGCAACCTTTCGAGCCACCCACCCAGGACATAACGGCAAGGCATGGCGGGGCCTGAATGAGCCGGCCCGCCTGCGGGGCTAACCTTGTACCGCCTTGGCGAAATTTGCAAAGAATTCGTCCGCCAGCTTCTTGGCGGCGCCATTGATCAGGCGCTGGCCGAGCTGGGCGAGCTTGCCGCCGATCTGCGCCTCTACGTTGTAGCTCAGCAGCGTGCCGCCATCCTTGTCGGCGAGGCCGACGGTGGCGCCGCCCTTGGCGAAGCCGGCCACCCCGCCCTCGCCTTCACCCGAGATCTTGTAGCCGTTCGGGGGATCGAGATCGCTCAAGGTGACCTTGCCCTTGAAGCGAGCGGAGACCGGACCGACCTTCATCTTGGCGGTGGCGCGGAAGCCGCCTTCGTCGGTCTTCTCCAGCTCTTCGCAGCCGGGAATGCAGGCCTTCAGCACCTCGGGATCGTTGAGCTTGTCCCACACAGCCTGGCGCGGCGCTGCAAGCTGGACTTCGCCGGTCATCGTCATGGCCATGGGGGGACCTCCTCGATCGCTAGAACCTTTGCCCCCAAGTAAAGCAGCCGGGGCGCAAAGGAAAGGGCACCTTCGGAGGATGAGCGATGCATATTCGCACCGCAGCAAGACGCGTCCGCTGTTCACAAAATCGCGCAATCGGCGCTGCCGAAATTGGCGGCAGCGGCGGCCCATTGGCAGGAGCGCGCGACAGTGGTTAGGTCGCGCGCCATGAGCACAGCCCTCTCCCCCATGCTTGCGCCGATGCTGTCGAGCGCCGCGATGCGCGCGGTGTGCGACGACGCCGCCACCCTGCAGAACATGCTGGATTTCGAGGCCGCGCTGGCCCGCGCCGAAGTGGCCTGCGGCGTGATTCCTGCAGCCAGCGCGGGACCGATCGCCGCGGCCTGCAAAGCCGAATCATTCGACCTCGCCGCGCTGGCCGATGCCGCGACGCGATCCGGCAATCTGGCGATCCCGCTGGTCAAGGCCCTGACCGCCAACGTCGCCAAAAAGGATGCCGAGGCTGCGCGCCATGTGCATTGGGGCGCGACCAGCCAGGACGTCATCGACACCGCGACCATGCTGTCGCTGCGCGCCGGCATCGATGCGCTGCTCGCCGACCTCGACCGCGCCGTCGCGGGTTTTGCCGGGCTTGCGCGCGCCCATCGCGACACCGCGGTCGTGGCGCGGACCTGGCTGCAGCACGCGCTGCCGATGCCGTTCGGCCTGAAGCTCGCCGAATATGCCGCCGCCCTGCATCGCTCCCGAAAGCGCTTGCTGCGCCTGCGCCGCGAGACGCTGGCCGTGCAATTCGGCGGCGCCGCCGGCACGCTCGCCGCGCTCGGCGACAAGGGCCTCACCGTCGCAGCCTGCCTTGCGAAAGAGCTGGACCTGCCCCTGCCCGATGCGCCCTGGCACACCCACCGCGACCGCATCGCGGAGGCCGCCTCGGTGTTCGCGATCCTCGCCGGCAGCTGCGGCAAGATCGCGCGCGACGTCTCGCTGATGATGCAGACCGATGTCGGCGAAGCCTTCGAGCCCGCGGGCGCCGGCCGCGGCGGCTCCTCGACCATGCCGCACAAGCGCAATCCCGTCGCCGCCGCGAGCGCGCTGGGGGCTGCGACCATGGCGCCGAACCTCGCTGCCACGATCTTCGCCGCGCAGGTGCAGGACCATGAGCGCAGCGCCGGCCCGTGGCACGCGGAATGGCCGACCTTGCCGGGCCTGATGCTGGTGACGTCCGGCGCGCTCGCCGCCGTCGTCGATCTCGCCGAAGGGCTCGAGGTCGATGCGGCGCGGATGCGCGTCAACCTCGATGCGACGCATGGGTTGATCATGGCGGAAGCCGTCACCTTTGCGCTGGCCGAAACGATCGGCAAGAGCGACGCTCATCATCTGATCGAGGCCGCCAGCAAGAAAGCGGTTGCGGAGAAGAAGCATCTGCGCGACGTGCTGTCGGCGGAGACCAAGGTCACCGCGCATCTCGATGCCAAGCGCATCGCGGACCTGTTCGAGCCGATGGCCTATCAGGGCGCCTCGCAGGCGCTGATCGACCGCCTGCTGGCTTCACTGGACGAGAAATAGCGAAGGTGTCATTGCCGGGCTTGACCCGACAATCCATCATCGCAAAAGAGACTCATTCTCGATGGATGCGCGGATCAAGTCCGCGCATGACAAGGAGTGCAAGATGCCGATGATCAACGCCGACGGATGCCTGCTCAACGTCCAGGTGGACGGCCGCGACGGCGGGCCGACCTTGATGCTGTCGAACTCGCTCGGCTGCACCTTGCAGATGTGGGAGCCGCAGATGCGGGCGCTGACGCAGATGTTCCGCGTCATACGCTACGATCGCAGAGGCCACGGCAAATCCGGCGTGCCAGAGGGCCCCTACTCCATGGAGCGGTTCGGCCGCGACGTGCTTGCGATCCTCGACGACCTCAACATCGAGAAGGTGCATTGGTGCGGCCTGTCGATGGGCGGCATGGTCGGGCAATGGCTCGGCGCCAACGCGCCCGAAAGATTCGGCAAGATCATCCTCGCCAACACCGCCTGCTACTATCCCGATCCGACCAACTGGCTGAACCGCATCAAGGCGGTGAAGCAAGGCGGCATCGCCGCGGTCGCCGACACCGTGATCGCGGGCTGGCTGACCGCCGACTTCCGCGAGCGCGAGCCGGAGACCGCGGCGCGGATGAAGGCGATGCTGCTGGCCTCTCCCGTCGAAGGCTATCTCGCCTGCTGCGAAGCGCTGTCGACGCTCGACCAGCGCGCGCTGTTGCCCCGGATCAAGAGCCCGACCCTGGTGATCGCGGGAAAGCAGGACATGGCGACACCGGTATCGGCGGGTGAGATGATCCGCAGCGGCATTCCCGGCGCCAGCATGACACTGCTCGATGCCGCGCACATCTCCAATGTCGAGCAGTCGCACGCCTTCACCGAAGCCGTGGTCGGCTTCCTGACGCAACGTTAACGACCATCGTCATTCCGGGGCGATGCGAAGCATCGAACCCGGAATCCCGATCCGCATCCACAACTTCGAGATTCCGGGTTCGGTCCTGCGGACCGCCCCGGAATGACCCAAGAGCTGCGTAGCCCGGATGGAGCGAAGCGAAATCCGGGACAGGTCTTTGCGGCGGACACTGAAACCCCGGATTGCGCTGCGCTCCATCCGGGCTACGATTTCATGAGGAGACATCCATGGACGACAATCAGCGCCGCGACGATGGCATGACGCAGCGCCGCAAGGTGCTGGGCAATGAATGGGTCGACAAGTCGATCAAGAACCGCAACGCGTTCAACACCGACTTCCAGGACCTGATCACGCGCTATGCGTGGGGCGACATCTGGACCCGGCCGCATTTCGATCACCGCACGCGCCGCGTACTCGTGATCGGCACCATGGTCGCGCTCGGCCAGTGGGACGAGTTCCGCCTGCATGTCCGCGCCGCGCTCAGCGAAGGCGGCTTCACGCCCGAGGACATCAAGGAGATCCTGCTGCAGCAGGCGATCTATTGCGGCGTGCCCGCGGCCAATCACGCCGTCAAGGAAGCCGGCGCGATCATTGCCGAACTAGGGCTGCTGAAGGGATAGCTCGCTCGCCGGTGTGCTGGTCTCGGCGGCCGGCGCCTGGATGGCGGACGACTCGACAGTTCGCTTCGGCGAGGTCTCGAGCAGCATTACGATCGCGGTGCCGAGCAGCATCAGAAGCTCGGCCGCATGCATGCGCAACGCTTCGATCTCGCCGACCTTGGACGCCATCATCATGCTGGCAAAGCTCAGCACGCTGCCGAGGCAAAGCGCCACCGCCAGCGCCTCGTCGGCGCCGCTGCTGGTCTTGCGCAACGGCGAAAAGGCCGTCATCGCGAGGAAGACCGCGAAGAACGCCACCACCGTGATCCGCGCCAGCGCCAGCAGCCATGCCAGCCGCACCGTCGCCATCTTGCCGAGGTGCAGATAGTCGCTGGCATAGAGCGCGATCGATACGCTCGGCCGCTCATAGAGGCCGTGGATCGGCGACACCATGATGCTAAAGGCGATGATGGTCCAGACCGGAATGAAATAGGCCGCAAGCAGCGCGCCGTTGAAGGAGCTGATCCGCCAGTTGCTCGACATTGCCGCTTCCCGCTTCTCTCCGGCGCCTTTTGGATCGGCGACGGTTCAGCCTGCGAGGTAACGCCGATCGATTGCCGGCAGCAATTTAAACCCTTTGTTAAGGTTAAGCGCGGTGCGATGGTTCCGGATCGATGCGATCGGGCCCGGCCAGCGCCTGCGCCGGCCGGGATAAAGGGGGGTAAAATGAGCGAAAGAACCCGCATTTTCGTCGCGACGCCCTGCTTCGGCGGCGACCTGAAGATGGCCTATGTGCTGTCCGCCCTGAAGCTTCAGGCCGTGGCCACTGCCCGGGGCATCGACATCCAGTTCCACCTGATAGGAAACGAATCGCTGATCGTGCGCGCCAGGAACGAACTGGCCCACCAATTCCTTGTATCCGGCGCCAGCCATCTGCTGTTCATCGATGCCGATATCGGGTTCGAACCCGAATCCGTGTTCCGGCTGCTGGATTGCGACGCCGAGGTTTCGGCCGCGGCCTACCCGCTCAAGCACATCGATTGGGCAAAGGTGCAGCGGGCTGCGGAGGCCAAGCGCAAGAACCTCGCGTCATCCTCGCTGGACTATGTCGTCACATGGGAGGGCGACCAGCTCACGGCTCGCGGCGATGGCTTCGCCAAGGTCCGATATGCCGGAACCGGCTTCCTGATGATGAAGCGATCCGCCCTCGTCAGGCTGTGCGACGCCCATCCCGAGCTCAAATATCGGGCGAACCACAAGAGCAACGACTTGAACACCGGAGACCTGGTTCGCGCCGACCTCGATCGCATCTCGCTGTTCGAATGCATGATCGACAAGACGACCGGCGAGTATCTGTCCGAAGATTACGCCTTCTGCCGGCGCTGGATCGACCTCGGCGGCGAAATCTTGCTGGACCTTCGAAGCGAGCTCACGCATTTCGGTTCATACGCCTTCCGCGGCCGCTTCGCCGATCAATTGGCCTGAACAGAAAGCAGAAACAAATGAGCTGACAAAAGGGCTTCGCCATTCGGCAAGCCCCTCTTGTTGCATCTGCTCAATTGCCCGGAATGAGCACTCCGGATTGGGCTTCTGGTCCTGCCGGCGCGGATCCTGCTGCTCCCCGGGCATCTGACCGCCGTCGTGGCTCGGCCAACACGGGTTCTGGCGCGATCATTGCAAGGCAACGAGGTGTCGACCCTGTGACATCGGAACCGCACCCGCCGAAGTAGTTATGTACAAGCCCTCGTCTGCTGCTGCCACGCTGTTGCCGCCGCCCGGGTCCCACTGTTAGAAAATACCACGACGCGACGGATCAGGCTGCCCGGGGGCCCTCGGCGCGTCACCCCTCGAGTTACGGCAGCGCATGGATTATTTCGCCCAGCAACTGATCAACGGCCTCGTGCTCGGTTCGATCTACGGCCTGATCGCCATCGGCTACACGATGGTCTACGGCATCGTCGGCATGATCAACTTCGCCCATGGCGACATCTTCATGATCGGCGGCTTCATCGCGCTGATCTCGTTCCTGGTGCTGGTGTCGCTCGGCCTCACCGCGATCCCCCTGATCCTTCTCATCGTGCTGCTGGTCTCGATGGCGATCACCGCGCTCTATGGCTGGACCATCGAGCGCATCGCCTACCGGCCGTTGCGGCATTCATTCCGCCTGGCGCCGATGCTGTCGGCGATCGGCATGTCGTTCGTGCTGACCAACTTCTCGCAGGTGTCGCAGGGCGCGCGCGTCAAGCCGGTGCCGCCGATCATCACCGGCGGCTACACGCTGCATGAGGGCGCGCAAGGCTTCGCCGTGCAGCTCTCCAACGTCCAGATCATGGTCGTGCTCGCCACCATCGTGGTGCTGGCGCTGTTCACCTGGCTGGTGTCGCGCACCCGGCTTGGGCGCGACATGCGCGCCTGCGAGCAGGACCAGACCATGGCCGCACTGCTCGGCGTCGACGTCGACCGCACCATCTCGATGACCTTCGTGATCGGTGCCGCGCTCGCCGCCGTCGCCGGCATGATGTATCTGCTGTATTACGGCCTGGTCGATTTCTTCATGGGCTTCGTCGCCGGCATCAAGGCGTTCACCGCCGCCGTGCTCGGCGGCATCGGCTCGCTGCCGGGCGCGATGCTCGGCGGGCTCGCGATCGGCCTGATCGAGACGTTCTGGTCGGCCTATTTCTCGGTGGAATACAAGGACGTCGCCGCGTTCTCGATCCTGATCGTGGTGCTGATCTTCATGCCGACCGGCCTGCTTGGCCGTCCCGAAGTCGAAAAAGTCTGACAGGCACTTCGTGAGCGCGACCTCAGCCCGCCCATCGCCCGCCGCGCAGCCCTCGGGCAGCGCCTTCATTCTCAAGAAAGCCCTGATCAGCGCATTGGTCGCGCTGGTGCTGTTCTCGCTGATGATCGGCGTGCGCACCGAGGCCGGACCGCAAGGCGGCCTGATCTACTGGACGCGGTTCGGCGACCTCGCCGCCCTCGTCGGCACGGTGTTCGGCGGCAGCATCATCGTCGAGCTGCTGCGGCAATGGTGGGGCCCGGTCGACAAGGACAGCATCGTGCCGAAGCCGGTGCAATCAGCGATCTCGTTCGCCGGACGATGGCTTGCGCCCGCGCTCCTGGTGTTCGCGTTCCTCGTACCGGTCATCTTCTACAACCAGCGCTACATTCTCGACCTGTCGATCCTGGTCCTGACCTATGTGATGTTGGGTTGGGGCTTGAACGTCGTGGTCGGGCTCGCCGGCCTGCTCGACCTCGGCTATGTCGCCTTCTATGCGGTTGGCGCCTATTCCTACGCGCTGCTTGCGACCAATTTCGGATTGTCGTTCTGGGTCTGCCTGCCGCTCGCCGGCATCCTGGCGGCGTTCTGGGGCGTGCTGCTCGGGTTCCCGGTGCTGCGGCTGCGCGGCGATTATCTGGCGATCGTGACGCTCGCCTTCGGCGAGATCATCCGCCTCGTCATCATCAACTGGCAAAGCCTGACCGGCGGCCCCAACGGCGTCTCGGGGATTCCGCGCCCGACCATGTTCGGCATTCCGCTGACGCCGGGCGATGACGGGCTCGCCGCCAGGCTCGGCATCGAGTTCTCGCCGACCCACCGCCTCGTCTTCCTGTTCTATCTGATCCTGGCGATGGCGCTGCTCACCAACTGGGTGACGATCCGGCTGCGGCGGCTGCCGATCGGCCGCGCCTGGGAGGCGCTGCGCGAGGACGAGGTCGCCTGCCGCGCGCTCGGCATCAACACCACGACCACCAAGCTGACGGCGTTCGCGACCGGTGCGATGTTCGGCGGCTTGGCCGGCGCATTCTTCGCCACGCGGCAGGGCTTCATCAGCCCGGAATCCTTCACCTTCCAGGAATCGGCGCTGGTGCTGGCGATCGTCGTGCTCGGCGGCATGGGCTCGCAGCTCGGCGTCGCGCTTGCCGCCCTCGCCATGATCGGCGGCTTCGAGCTGTTCCGTGGTTTCGATCAGTACCGCATGCTGGTGTTCGGCATCGCCATGGTGCTGTTGATGATCTGGCGGCCGCGCGGGCTGATCGGCCATCGCGCGCCCACCGTGTTCCTGGAGCGCAACCAGGCAATCTCCTCCGACCTCGTCAAGGAGGGCCACGGATGAGCGGCGACCACATCCTCACCGTCGACCGCCTGATGATGCGCTTCGGCGGCATCGTCGCGGTCAACGACCTCTCCTTTGCGGCCGAGCGGCGCAAAATCACTGCGCTGATCGGGCCGAACGGCGCCGGCAAGACCACCGTCTTCAACTGCATCACCGGCTTCTACCGGCCGAGCGGCGGCGCGATCCGCCTCGCCCACGACGACGGCCGCACCATCCAGCTCGAGCGGCTGAACGATTTCCGCATCTCCAAGCAGGCCAAGGTGGCGCGCACCTTCCAGAACATCCGGCTGTTTCCCGGCATGACCGCGCTGGAAAACCTGATGGTCGCCCAACACAACGCGCTGATGCGCGCCTCGGGGCTGACCCTGCTCGGCCTGCTCGGCCTGCCGTCCTGGCGCGAGGCCGAAGCGCGCGCCATCGAGCTGGCGCGGACCTGGCTCAACCGCGTCGGCCTGCTCGACCGCGCCGACGATGCCGCGGGCAATCTGCCCTATGGCGACCAGCGCAGGCTCGAGATCGCGCGCGCGATGTGCACTGAGCCGGCGCTGCTCTGTCTCGACGAGCCCGCGGCCGGACTGAACGCACGCGAGAGCGGCGGGCTCAACGAGCTCTTGTTGTCGATCCGCAACGAACAGGGCACCTCGATCCTCTTGATCGAGCATGACATGTCCGTCGTGATGGAGATTTCCGATCACATCGTGGTCATGGACTACGGCGTCAAGATCGCCGAAGGCACGCCGCAAGCGGTGCGCGACGACCCGAAGGTGATCGCCGCCTATCTCGGCGCCGACGAGGAAGAGGCGATCGCCGTGATGGAGAGCGGCACGTGAGCTCGGCAGCGGCAACCACACCCCTGCTCGCGGTGCGCGGCGTGCGTGCGGCATATGGCAAGATCGAGGCGCTGAAGGGCGTCGACATCGAGATCAATCGAGGGGAGATCGTCGCCCTGATCGGCGCCAATGGCGCCGGCAAGTCGACGCTGATGATGACGATCTTCGGCCGGCCGCGCGCCCGCGCCGGCACCATCGAATTCGACGGCCACGACATCACCGGCGTGTCGACCCACGAGATCGCGCGGCTGCGCATCGCGCAATCGCCCGAGGGCCGGCGGATCTTTCCGCGCATGAGCGTCGCGGAAAACCTGCAGATGGGCGCCGACGCCACCGAATGCAGCGAGACCGAACGCGAGGCCGGGCTGGAGCGCGTGTTCGCGCTGTTTCCGCGGCTGAAGGAGCGCGTCGCACAACGCGGCGGCACGCTGTCGGGCGGCGAGCAGCAGATGCTCGCGATCGGCCGCGCCCTGATGAGCCGGCCGCGCCTGTTGATGCTGGACGAGCCCTCGCTCGGCCTCGCGCCGCTGATCGCGCGGCAGATCTTCGATGCCATCCGCACGCTGAACCGGCAGGACGGCCTCACCGTGCTGATCGTCGAGCAGAACGCCAACCATGCGCTGAAGCTCGCCCATCGCGGCTACGTCATGGTCAACGGCCTGATCACGCTGGCCGGAACCGGCGCCGAATTGCTGCAGCGCCCGGAAATCCGCGCCGCCTATCTGGAAGGCGGCCGCCGCGGCTAGCTCACCCCTGTGCGCCGCCCGTTGCAGCAGGATGTGGCTGATGCAGCGTCGATTTGCCTGAAAATTGCCGGTGACTTCGCCGCGAAATCAGCCGAGAATGCCGCCGGTTTTGGGGCCCGGCGTGCCGGGCCCTTCCGCAAGAGGCAACGACCACGAGGGACGTCTCATGAAATCACTGAAGCTGATCGGCCTGGCACTGGGCGCGTCGTTCGCATTATCGGCGAGCGCGTTCGCGCAAGACATCACCATCGCAGTCGCGGGCCCGATGACGGGCTCCGAATCCGCTTTTGGCCGGCAGATGAAGAACGGCGCCGAGCAGGCAGTCGCCGACATCAACGCCGCCGGCGGCGTGCTCGGCAAGAAGCTCGCGCTGGAAGCCGACGACGATGCCTGCGATCCGAAGCAGGCGCGCTCGATCGCGGAAAAGATCGGCTCCGCGAAGATCCCGTTCGTGGCCGGCCATTTCTGCTCGTCGTCGTCGATCCCGGCCTCCGAGGCGTATGCCGACGCCAACGTGCTGCAGATCACCCCGGCCTCGACCAACCCGCTGTTCACCGAGCGCAAGCTCTGGAACGTGGCGCGCGTCTGCGGCCGTGACGACCAGCAGGGCCTGGTCGCCGCCGACTACATCATGAAGAACTTCAAGGGCAAGAACGTCGCGATCCTGAACGACAAGACCACCTACGGCAAAGGCCTCGCGGACGAGACCAAGAAGGCGCTGAACAAGGCCGGCTTCCAGGAGAAGATGTTCGAGTCCTACAACAAGGGCGACAAGGACTTCAACTCGATCGTCTCGCGCTTGAAGCGCGACAATATCGATCTGGTCTATGTCGGCGGCTACCATCAGGAAGCCGGCCTGATCCTGCGCCAGATGCGCGACCAGGGCCTGCAGACCGTGCTGATGGCGGGCGACGCCATGAACGACAAGGAGTTCGCCTCGATCACCGGCCCCGCCGCCGAAGGCACGCTGTTCACCTTCGGCCCCGATCCGCGCAACAAGCCGACCGCGAAGGCGATCGTCGAGAAGTTCAAGGCCAAGAACATCGATCCCGAAGGCTACACGCTCTACACCTACGCCGCGATGCAGGTGTGGACGCAGGCCGTCGCCAAGGCCGGCACCACCGACGCCAAGAAGGTGATGGACACCATCAAGGCCGGCGACTGGGACACCGTGCTCGGCAAGATGGGCTTCGACGCCAAGGGCGACATCAAGGCGATCGACTACGTCGTCTACAAGTGGGACGCCAAGGGCAACTACACCGAGATCAATCCGAAGGGCTCCTAAGCCTCTCGCGCCTGATCCCATCAGAGAGACGAAACGCCCCGGTCAGCCGGGGCGTTTTTTTGTTGGGCAGGATCGCGATGCCCGGCCCGTCGCTCGACGCCTCGCAGACGGAAATGCCGTTTCTGTTCCGCAGCTCCAATTCCCAGTTGCACGACCACGCAGTTGACGGAGCCATGAGCCTCGCAAGATTGATCGCATATGATGTGGGCAGATCCCGATTGAAGTTTAGTCTTGCCTGGCTTGGGAGCGCACAATATCGTTTTGACAGTCCAACGCGACGATGCGGGAGAGATCGAAACGAAAGCGAGCGCATCGTTTTCGTGTTCGGCGCCGACGGAGCAACTGCCCCGGAAACTCTCAGGCACAAGGACCGTGTCGTCAGGACGATCTGGAGAGAGACACCGTATCCTTGATGCGGTGTCCACCGAAGGGGATATCCGTCATCGAGCCATTGCGTCGAGCAAAGGGCTCCAGCGGATCAAGCTCTCAGGTACCGAGACAGATGGGGCGCCTCCACCGGTTTACGCCGGCGTCGGGGCGACTCTAGCGTCCGGGAGCCTCTTCAAGACATGCCCCTCATTGCACCCGTCGGCGCCGGCCTCACCGGCGCAACGACCATCCGTGTGACGCGGACGCGCGATTGCCTTCGACGGATGTCTCGACGCCATGACAAAAGCCATCTCGCACCGGCGGGCGGCTTCCATTCAACCAATGCGCTCTTCAACGCGCCGATCGAAGTCCGTTCAACGTTCATCCGAGGAAAATGATGTCAGCCACCCCGCGAGCCGGAAACACCCCGACGTCAATGAAAACCGCGTTACGCGGGCTGCTGCTCGTCACCGCTCTCGTGTGGCCCGGCCTGTCTCACGCCAAGACGATCAGGGCAGTGATGCATTCGGATCTGCGGGCGCTCGATCCGATCGTTTCGTCAGCCTACATCACGCGTGACCACGGCTATATGGTCTACGACACGCTGGTGGCGATGGACTCCAGCTTCACGATCCGGCCTCAAATGGCGGACTGGAAGGTGTCCGACGACAAGCTGACTTACACGTTCACGCTGCGCGACGGCCTGAAGTGGCATGACGGAACGCTGGTGACCGCGGATGACTGCATCGCGTCATTGAAGCGCTGGGCCGCCGTCGACGGCATGGGCCAGAAGCTGATGGACTTCACCGCCGGTGTTGAGGCCCCCGACACCAGGACGATCGTGCTGAAACTTAGGGAACCCTACGGCCTGGTGCTGGAGTCGCTGGGTAAGCCATCCACGCTGGTGCCTTTCATGATGCCGAAGCGCCTTGCCGACACACCGTCGGATCGGCCGATCCCCGAGCAGATCGGCTCGGGACCTTTCAAGTTCGTCCCGGCGGAATTCCAGCCCGGCGTGAAGGCCGTCTACGAGAAGAACAGGGACTATGTGCCGCGCGCCGAACCGCCAAGCTGGACCTCGGGCGGCAAGGTGGTGAAGGTCGATCGCGTCGAATGGATCACGATGCCCGACGTGCAGACTGCAACCAGCGCGCTTCAGTCCGGCGACATCGATTTCCTGGAGCGGCCGTCATTCGACATGCTGCCGATCCTGCAAGCCGACCAGGATTTGACGTCGCGCCCTTTGAGCGGCCTCGGCTTCCAGACCATCGGGCGGATGAATTTTCTTTATCCGCCATTCGACAACGTCAAGGTGCGCCGGGCTGCCATGATGGCGCTGAGCCAGAAGGACATACTCGACGCCATGGTCGGGGATCCGAAGCTCTACAAGATTTGCGGCGCCGTTTTCGGCTGCGACACACCGCTCGCCTCCGATCTCGGATCGGACTCTCTCGTCAAGGGCGGCGGCATGGCCGAGGCGAAGAAGCTGCTGGCCGAATCCGGTTACGACGGCACGCCGGTCGTGATGCTGGCACCGACCGATGTGGTGACCCTCAAGGCGCAGCCCATCGTCGCGGCGCAGCTGCTGCGCCAGGCCGGCTTCCAGGTGACGGTCCAGTCCATGGACTGGCAGACAGCGAACATGGTCTTCGCAAGCCAGAAGCCGCCGAAGGATGGCGGTTGGAACATGTTCTTCACCAACTGGGGCATTGCCGACATCATGAACCCCGTCGTCAGCGCTCCCCTGAACAGCAGGGGTCGCAAGGGCGGATGGGTCGGCTGGCCGGACGACCTGCAAATGGAGAGCCTTCGCGATGCCTTCGCCCGCGCCGGCTCGCCCGAGGCACAGAAGAAGATCGCAGCGGAGATTCAAGCGCGTGCGCTCGACCAGGTGACTTACGTTCCCCTGGGCCAGTACTTTGCGCCGAGCGTGTGGCACAAGGAGCTGACGGGCATGCTCGATGGTCCGGCCACGCCACTGTTCTGGAACATCGATAAACCCGAGTAGTCTCAACCCGCATGATTCTGATCGACGCTGGCGGCTATCCGGGACAGGCCGAAGTCTCCAGCGGGCGATGAAACGAGAAACATCAGAGATGTCGGGATGCCATCTGATGTCCTTTGTTTGGACTTTCCGACGCAGCAAGGTTTGATGCCATGTCACTTGATACCACGTACGATGTGATCGTCGTCGGCGGCGGCTCCGCCGGCGCTGCCATTGCCGCCCGGTTGTCCGAGGATCGAAAGCGGCGGGTGCTGCTGCTCGAAGCGGGCCTCGACTGGCGTGCCGATGAAGCCCCCTGGGAGATCAGGACGCCCAACCCGATTCCCATCATTCACCAGCGGGAATTCCAGGAGAAGTGGCAGTGGCCGGACCTCCTGACCCGCCGCATCGCGGGGCAGGAACCGCGCTTCTATTGGCGCGGCAAGGGGCTGGGCGGCAGCTCGATGATGAACGGCCAGATCGCCATTCGCGGCGTCGCGGATGCCTTCGACGAATGGGCCGCGCTCGGCTGCACCGGCTGGTCCGCGCGCGAGATCATGCCATTTTTCTCTGACATCGAGGACGACGAGGAATTCGGCGACACCAAGGGACATGGACGCGGCGGTCCGCTGCCGGTCTATCGCGCGCCGCTAGAGACGTGGGGCCCGATTGATCGTGGCCTGCGCGATGCAGCGCTCGCCAGCGGCTATCCGTGGTGCGCCGACGTCAACGGCCCCGATGGCGAAGGCGTTGCCTGCTATCCGATCAACAGCCGCAACGGTCGTCGCATCACAACCAACGAAGGCTATCTCGAGCCGGCCCGTGGCCGCGCCAATCTGGAGATCCGTGGCAAGGCGCTGGTCGATCGGGTCCTGATCCGCGACGGCAGGGCGACCGGCGTCCGGGTCCATATCGACGGCCAGGGCACCAGCGAGATCGCCGCGCGCGAGATCGTGCTGTGCGGCGGCGCCATCCACAGCCCCGCGATCCTGCTGCGATCGGGCATTGGCCCGGCGGACGAGCTGCGAGCCATGGGGATCGCGGTCGAGCGTGATCTGCCGGTCGGCCGCAATTTCTTCGACCATCCGCTGTTTCGCATGACGATCCAGCTGCGTGAGGAGCTGCGGCCCACTGATCGGGACACGCGTCATACCAATTGCTGCGTGACCTATTCATCCGGTCTCGCCGACGGCGGCAAGCGCGATATGATCATGATCGGTTTCAACCATCGCGGTATCGGAAATCCCGGAGCGATCGGCGCGGGCCTGTTCAACGCCTATTCGCGTGGTCACCTGAAACTGGCTTCGCCCGATCCGATGATCGATCCGATCGTCGAGGAGAACATGCTGGCCGATCCACGCGACATGCTGCGCATGACCGATGCGGTGAAGCGGTTCGCCGTCCTGGCCACGCAGCCGGCACTGGCCGGCATATCGGACTGGATCCGCCTCGGAGATACCGAGCTGACCCTGCCGGCCGCCGCAACCTTGCCAACAGCCGAGCTCGAGGCGGTGTTGCGACGGGAGACCGGCGATATCCAGCATGCAGCCGGCAGCTGCCGGATGGCCGGCGCCAACGATCCCGCGGGCGTGGTCAATCCCGACGGTACGGTGAAGGGCATCGGCGGCCTGCGGGTCGCCGACGCATCGATCATGCCGTCGGATTGCCGGGCGAATACGCACTTCACAACGGTTGTCATTGGCGAAGCCATTGCCCGGATGATGAGGTCATAACCAGGCCGTCAACGCGGCTCTAGAGCATTTTCGGTTCTGATTGAGTCAGAACCGAAGCTCTAGATCCTTGTCTCGACGCGTTTCTTCACGCGAACCGGTGTCCACTTCGCTCGAAAACGCTCTGGCCGAGCCCGCCGCGGCTGCTATACCGGTTCGAGCAGCCCAAGCTCGGACAAGGCGCGGACGGACTCAATCGTGAAAAACCTTCTCACCGATATTGCCGGCGTTGCCGTCGGCCACGCCGACGACGCCGTGATCGCCTCCGGCGTCACCGCCATCCTGTTCGAGCAGCCGGCGGTGGCCTCGATCGATGTCCGCGGCGGCGGTCCGGGCACCCGCGAGGACGCGCTGCTGTCCCCGCACAATGTCGTCGAGGCGATCGACGCCATCACGCTGTCCGGCGGCTCCGCGCTCGGGCTTGACGCGGCCGGCGGCGTGCAGGCCTGGCTCGCCGAGCGCGGCCGTGGCTTTCGCATCCGCGATGCGGTGATCCCGATCGTGCCGGGTGCGATCTGCTTCGATCTGCTCAACGGCGGCAACAAGGCGTGGGGACGCTTTCCGCCCTATCGCGATCTCGGCTATGCGGCGGCGAATGCCGCCTCCGACAATTTCGAGCTCGGCAGTGTCGGCGCCGGCATGGGCGCGACCACCGCCACCCTCAAGGGCGGCCTCGGCTCGGCGTCTGATGTGACCGACGACGGCATCAAGGTCGCGGCGCTTGCGGTGGTCAACGCGGTCGGCAGCGTCACGGTCGGCGGCGGCCCGTGGTTCTGGGCAGCGCCGTTCGAGGTCGACGGCGAATTCGGCGGGCGCGGCCTGCCGCCCGCGTTCACGCCGGACATGCTGAAGCTGCGGCTGAAGGGCGGCGCGGACGCCACCGCCGCCGAGAACACCACGCTCGTCGTCGTCGTGACCGATGCGCAGCTGACCAAGCCGCAGGCGAAGCGGCTTGCGATGATCGCGCAGACCGGCATGGCGCGCGCGATCTATCCGGTGCACGCCCCGCTCGATGGCGACGTGGTGTTCGCCGCGGCGACGGGCGCAAAGCCGGTCGATCCGCTGTTCGGCCTGACCAAGCTCGGCGCGATCGCCGCCAACACGGTGGCACGCGCGATCGCACGCGGCGTCCATTCAGCCACCGCCCTGCCCTTCCCCGGCGCGCTGCCGAGCTGGCACGACAAATTCGGTTAGAGCCGCGAAGGCAGTGCGCTCCCTCGCCCCGTTCTTACGGGGAGAGGGTTGGGGTGAGGGGCTTTCACCGCGCCAACGGTGATAGACTGACTCGCGGAGACTCCCCCTCACCCGGAACGAATCTGACGATGCGTTCCGGCCACTCCCCGCACGCGGGGCGAGGCATGGAGTTCGCGGTCGTACCGCCTCAGGTAACGTAATCGGTTAGGCGCTGACCGACAGCGACGACGAGGCCTGGGCCGAGATCGCCTGCGACTGGCGCTGGATCAGCTGCTCGATGAAATTGTAGGACGAGGTCGCGTTGCTGCCGGCGGTGGACGAGTTCGCGCTGCCGGTGGCGGACGACGTGGCCGCCGACGTCATCGACACCTTGGAGCCGTCGGCATAGGTCGTCGTCGTCGTGGTCGAGCCGTCGCTGTTGGTCACCGAGGTCGAGGTCGCGCCGTTCAGCGCCTGCATCAGCGGATCGGAGCTCGATCCGCCCGAACCACTGCTGGCGCCTGATCCGTCGGTCGAGCCGCCGGACGCGTGGTGATGGTGATGGCCGCCGCCCCTGTGGCCCTGCAGGGCCTGCGACATCTCGTCGAGGCTGACGCTGCCGTCGCCATTGGCATCGAGCTTGGAGAACACGTCGTCGGCCTGCGCGATGTTGGTGCCGCCGGCGCCGAGCGCCTTCTCGAATTCCGCTTTGGTGATCTGGCCGTTGCCGTCGGCATCGATCTGCGAGAACAGATCCTTCAGCGCGTCCGACCGGCTGGTCGGCGTCGCACTGGTCGAGGCCGTGGTCTGCGACTGGCTCTGCGCGTCGAGCAGCGCACTCATGGTCAGCGGCGAAATCTGCGGGGTGCTGCTGCTGCCCGAGCCTGTGCCCGTGCTGCTGCTCGTCGATGTCGAGGTATCGGTCGAGGCCGAGAACAGCCCGGTCGACTGATTTCCCTGCGTGGAGCTGCCGGTCTGTGTCGTCGACTTCGACGACATCAGCGAGCTCAAAAGATCGATGGCGGATGACGCAGCGCCAATGGCAAATAACATGGCAATACTCCAACAAGGCCGCGCCTGGCGGCTCAAACGCTTGGCAAAGGCGCAGCAAGCGGCGTGCCATGGCAAAAACCCAATAAAACCAGGCCTTGGCGCATCGATGCAGGTTCCGCGCACCCGGCAAGAGCTGCCGCCGGCGGCAGAATTTTCCGGCACCGTAGTGTCGTCCGCTCGCATTGCCCGCCACGCGTCCGCGTGTTAGGCGGGATCACCCGTCGCCCCCTGAAGCCTTTCGGAACTGCGCTATGACTCAGTCATTCACCCCGCGTCCCCTCGTCATCGCCCCGTCGATCCTGGCGTCGGATTTCTCAAAGCTCGGCGAGGAGGTCCGCGCCGTCGACCAGGCCGGCGCCGACTGGATCCATCTCGACGTGATGGACGGACATTTTGTGCCGAACATTTCCTACGGCCCCGATGTCATCAAGGCGATGCGGCCGCACACCAAGAAGATCTTCGACGCCCATCTGATGATCTCGCCCTGCGATCCCTATCTCGAGGCGTTCGCCAAGGCGGGCTGCGACCACATCACGGTGCATGCCGAGGCCGGCCCGCATTTGCATCGCTCGCTGCAGGCGATCCGCGCGCTCGGCAAGAAAGCCGGCGTCTCGCTCAATCCGGCAACGCCGGCGAGCGCGATCGAATATGTGCTCGACCTGATCGACCTCGTGCTGGTGATGTCGGTCAATCCCGGCTTCGGCGGCCAGGCCTTCATCCGCTCGGCGATCGGCAAGATTTCTGACGTCAGGGCGATGACAGCGGGCCGCCCGATCGACATCGAGGTCGATGGCGGCGTCGCGCCCGATGTCGCGGGCCAGCTCGCCGCGGCCGGCGCCAACGCCTTCGTCGCGGGATCCGCCGTCTTCAAGGGCGGCACCGTCGAGGCCTACAAGACCAACATCGCCGCGATCCGCCACGCGGCTGCCGAGGCGCGCGGCGAAGCGATCTGATCAAAACAGCGTGGGCGGCGTGACCGCGGCATTCGCCGACGGGACCGCCGCCTCATCGTCGCCCGTCGCCGGCGTCAACCGCGACGGCCGCACCACGGTCACCGTGCACGGCGCTTCCCCGGCGACCTTGGCGGAGACGCTGCCGAGCAGCGCACGCCGCACCGAGTTCTGCCGCGCGCCCATGATGATGTGGTCGACCAGATTGACCGCGGCGAATTCCAGGATTGCGGCGGCGGGATCGATCGCCTCCAGCACATGCACGGTCAACCGCCCCTCCTCGAGCTTGAACGGCCGCGCCCAATGCTGGAGCGCCACCAGGCGGTCGACATGCTTGTTCTGACCCTGCTCGTCATGGGTGCGGTCGATCGCCAGGCGATTGAGCTTGAGCACGTTGACGCAGGCGAGCCGCGCCGACGGCGACGTCGACAGCACCTGCTCGGCAGTGACGCGGATGGTCTCGTTCAACGCCTCGGTCCCCTCGCCGAGATCGAGCGCAACGGCGACGATCGGGCTCGATGCGAGCTGGGCTGCGGCGTTGGACTTCGGCTGCGGCGGCACCGCGCCGAGATTGAAGCGGCGGCGCCAGACCGTGCCGAGCGGATCTCGATCGAGCCGCTGCGCCCGCGCGGTCAGCTTCACCTGCTCGGGATGGGCAAGATCGAAGGCAAGCTGCGCCGCGGTCGGATAGCGCGCGGCCGGATCGATCTCCAGACAGCGCAGCACGATCTCCTGCAACCATGGCGGATAGTCGGATCGCAGCCTGCGCGGCGGGGTGGGATCACGCCACAGCCGCCGGCGCATGCCGCGCAGGGTTTCGGTCTCGCCGAACGGGCGGACCCCGGTGGTGAAGAAATACAGCAGCACGCCGAGCGAAAACAGGTCGCTGCGCGGATCGTCGCGCACGCCGAGCAGGCGCTCCGGCGCCATGTAGGGCGCGGTGCCGTAAGGCAGGCGAAACTCCTCCTGCAACAAATCGGGCAGATGCTGGTGATGCGAGAGGCCGAAATCGATCAGCACCGCCTCGCCGCGCTCGCGAAACATGATGCTGCTCGGCTTGATATCGTGATGGATGACGTTCTGCCGGTGCAGGCTGGCAAGCGCGGTCGCGACCTTGCCGCCGATCACCCTCACCTCCTCATACGGCAGCGGCAGGGCGTCGAGCCGCTTGTAGAGCGTCTGCCCGGGGATGCGCTCCATCACCACATAGGCCTGGCGCTCGAAGTCGCCGGTGCCGAAACAGGCCGGCACGTGCGGCCCCGACAGCCGCGGCAGGATCATCTGCTCCATCTCGAAGCTGACGATCGCAGCCGGATCCTCGCCCTCCGAGGTGAGCGGCACCTTCATCAACAGCGGCACGGTGATGCCCGGATGGGTAACGGTCCACAGCGTCGCCATGCCGCCGCGGTGCACGCGCTCGCCGATGGTGAAGCCATCGATCTTGGCGCCCGCCTGCATCGTCAGCGCCGCCATCGGCATTACCTGCCGATCGAAAGACGATCGGCGAGCCAGAGCGGCAGGCCGCTGGCCTTGATCCGCGCGGCGGCGGTCGCGACGTCATAGGGCACGCGGTGATAGGTGATCTCGCGGCTGATGGTGTCGAACATCGCAAACGAAGCCGCCGGATCGCCGTCGCGCGGCTGGCCGACCGAGCCGAGCACGGCGAGCCAGCGCCGCCCCGTCAACAATTGCACCGCGATGCCCGCGGTCGGAACGAAGCTCGTCATCTTCGCGGTCGAGGACATCGAGTAGAGGCCCGGACGATGGATGTGGCCGCAGAAGGTGATCTGCAATTCGGTTGCCATCATGCTGCGCGCGGCGTCGGCGGTGTCGCGGACATAGCGCCACTTCGCCGGATCGGAGGCCTCGGAATGCACGTAGAGCCGGTTGTCCTCTTCCCGCGACATCGGAAGCTCGTCGAGGAACTTCTTCTGCCCGGCGCTGAGCCGGTTGCGGGTCCAGTCGATGGCGGCCTGCGCGTCGGCATTCATGCTGTCGCTCGGCGCGCCGATTGCATTGTCATGGTTGCCGCGCACCGCGATTGCGCCCTTCGCCACGAGGTCCGTCACCGTATCGACGGCCCATTCGGGATCGGCGCCGTAGCCAACGATGTCGCCGAGGCAGATCAGCCGCTCGGCGCCGCGCGCACGCGCAGCATCGAGGCAGGCCGCGAAGGCCTGCCGGTTGGCATGAATATCGGCAAAGAGTGCAAGCCGCATCGAGGTCCGCGCTGCTGATCCCTGCCCGATATCAAGCACACGCGGCCCCGGGCTCGCAATCGGGCCAAAGGCATCAGGTAGTCCGAGGCTGTTGGAAGATAAGGTCGGTTAGGGCTTGCACACCTGCACGCCCCGCAGCAGCAGGGCGATCAGGGCGTCGATCCGCGACGGGCATTCGGGCTTGGCCCATTCCTCGGCATGCGCCGGGTGATGGTAGCGGACGGTTGCGTCGAACACGGCCCGCGCGGTCGCCTTCACATTGTCGATCTCGAACACGCCCTGCGCGACACCGTCGGACAAAATCTTCGCGACCAGATCGACCTGCTTGTCCTTATAGGCTTCCACCACCTCGCGCGCCTCCTGGGCCAGCGCGAGATAGGTCGCAAACATCTCGGGATCGTCGCAGACCTTCTTCTGCTTGATCGCGAACATGGTCCGCAGCCATTTCTCCAGCCGCTCCGGCGCAGGGCCATCGCTTGCTGCGAGCTTGCACAGCGGCTCGTTGGCGCGGTCGAGCCAGCGTTCGGCGACCGCGTCACGGAGCGAGGCTTTGCTGGGGAAATGGCGGTATACGCTGCCGTGGCTGACATCCAGCGCACGGGCAACGTCGACAACGGTGGCCTTGGCGAGCCCGAAGCGCCTCAAAACATCCTCGGTTGCTTCGAGGATCCGCTCGGGTGTCAAAACCACCGCCTCGTTCATGCGTTTACCGTCTGGTTATCGCTGTCCTGCCCGCGGCTGAACTTGGCAGCCTGAGCTGCCAGATGGCGGGCGACGCGAAGGTTGAGCCACTGTTGAATCTGGGCGGTCAATTGAAAGATTTCTATCGTCATGGAGGTAGTCCTTCGAGGTAGTCAAATTAAGTACGGCTCCCCCGGCCAAACGCCGGAACAGCCACTGGGCGCCCTCCTCCCTTGGGCTGCTGAGTATATACACCATCCCGCTGACAGATTTCAATATCTGTCAGACAAACTTTGCGAGATGACAGCTATGCGGTCCGGACGGGCCCACCGGGCCCCTGCGGCCCGGCCATATGGCGCGCTACACCGTTCCGTGAGCGGCGGCGCGATCTGCCGGCCCGGTGCCTATGTCTCGCTACGGCACCCCCGGGAGAGGCCCGTATGGATCATCCAATGACCTTCAAGGAGATCGCCAAGATCACCGCGGGCGCGGTGGTCTCGCTCGTCATCGTCGGGTGGCTGATGGTTCTCGCGATCGCATTCCTGTCAGTACTCTGAGGCCGCCTCACAGCACCGGAACCTCAGTGTTGGAATTGGCTCCGGAATCGAAAGGGGCCGCTTCACGCAGCGGCCCCTTTGCCGGGAAAATGGCTTGGGGATGAAATCTAGCCCCGGTTAGCTCTAAGACTACACGGTTCACGGAATTGAGGAATTCCGGATGACTACTGTCCACCCGGCTGACCGATTATTGGCGATCCCTATTTTTATGCCATCCGCGTGGCGGTGCGCATCCATCTATCGCTGCTCGTCCTTGGGTGGCATTCGCGGCGGTGGCAGCGGCGTGAAGACCGATCCTTGCGCGCCCGCCGGCGGCGGCACGAAGGTCCCGGTCGTGGAGTCGCCGCCGGTGGTCTCCAGAATCGTCTTCGGCGTGATGTACTCCCTGACAAAGTCCATGATGGTCCCGTCGCCGCCGCCGAAATCCGCTGCCCGCCCGCCCTGCGGATGCCCGGCCTTGATCTCGTTGTCGGCGGTGTGGGTCTGCTCGGCCAACCCGTCGCTATAGGGAATCCGGAAGGCGCGTGGTACGGCGCTCGGCCGATTGTCTTCGTCGAGTTCTTCAACCCAGAGATAGATCGAGCCCGGATCGCCCTCCAGCGAATGCGGCTCCACGATCCGCGTCGACAGCAGCTTGAAATTCGCCGGCAGCTTTTCCGCGGAGGCCCAGCCGAGCAGGCCGCGCATGCCGCCGAAGCTGACGAAGTAGAAGGCGCTGGTCACGACGATGACGACAGCCTTCAGCGACCAGTGCAGCCGCGCATAGACCAGCACGATCAGCAGCAGCGCGCCGACCGCCGCGTAGGCGACCGCAAGCGTGAGGATGACCGACTGCAGGCTAATCACGGCGCATCCTCACCCCGGTCTTCGGGTCGAGATCGGCGCCGTTGGCGTGGACGTTACGAAACGTCTCCAGCAGCGATTTCGGCCGCTGGTCCACGTTGATTACCTTGCCCTCGGCGTCGATACGAAACCTGACCGCGGTCTTCTCGTCGCCGGTGTGAGTGACGGTCAGCTTGTCGTCGAAGATGACCTGCGCCGTCGGATTGAGCTTCTGCACCTTCACATTGGCCTGCACCGGCTCGCCGGTCGTCGCCTGGAAATGCGAGACGTTGACGGTGTATTCGCCGGCGACGATGCCGCGCAAGGTGACGATCTCCTCGCGGATCGGCGAGGCGATCTTCTTGCCGTTGACCACGATGAAGTCGTTGGCGCCGCCGCGATCGTCGCGATCGAGGGTCAGAAAGCCGGCCTCGCGATGCCGGTACCAGGCGATGTTGCCGGCCGGGTCCTGCACGAACAGGTCGAGATCGTCAGGATGGTTGTCCGGCCAGTCCATCGTGATGATGAACTCCGCCTTGGAGTCGATCTTGCCCTCCTTGGAGTCCGGCGACACCGAAAGCAGCGCGAGGAAGAACAGGAAGGCGATCACCTGCAGCGCCTTGAACAGCATCACGCCGAGCGGATCGAATGTTTCCTCGCGCGGATAGAGCCCGAACTCGTCCATCATGGCGGCGTTCCAAGGGGCGTACCAAGGCGGCGTTCCAGCGCCGGGGTAACGTGCGTCTCGGTCAGCACAACGGCATCGGAGAACACCCGCTGGGTCGCGGAATCCAGCATGTAGTACTGGATCCGGACCAGGATCGAGCCGATCAGCCCGGCCAGCGTCGTGTACATCGCGACCGCCATGCCGTCGCTCATCAGGCCCATCGACGATTTCATCGCAACCTTGTCGGCGGCATCGAGGGAGGCGATCGGCGCCAGCATGATGATGAAGCCGATGATGGTGCCGAGCAGGCCGAGCTTCATCAGCGTGTCGGAGACGAAGGCGCCAAATCCGTTCGAGCCGCGCAGGCGGTCCGCCAGCGTCCGCAGCAGTAGGGTCTGGTCGATGCGGCCTTTGGCTTGCGCATCGGCCTTCTGCACCAGGCTCTTGATGTGATCGGTGACGAGGCCACCGGGCAGGCCGCGCGCATCCGACGCCAGCACCTTGGCGCCATCGGGCGCGGCGAGGATGGCGCGGCAGCCGCGCGCGACCTCCCCTTCCCGCGCAATCGCCCGCGTCCGCCAGAAGCAATGGATGCAGGTGACGATGTAGAGCACGGCGATGATGCTGGAGATGTAGGTGCGGTCGGAACTGACCAAGAGGCGGATCAGCCCATAGCGCCACAGCAGGAAGGCAGCGAACACCGAAAGGCCGGTGAAGATCATCCAGAGCAGCAGGACACTGCGCTCCGCCGCATCCGTGCCGGCCGATGCGGCGGCGCCGACCTTGGCATTCATGCTGCGTGATCTCCCAGCGGCGATTGTTCCATGAGGCTCCGCGACGGCCTCGCCTCCCGTTAGAGCAGAGCCTGTGGGCGCCGTCCAAAGACATCTGCCCAGGTTTCGTCGGGCAAATTTCCCGACCTGCATCGCTGCGCATGCTTGCACTTGCCGGGAACGGGGTTGCTGTTAGGCTCCGCCCCTCTTTCTGGATCATGCTCCGGCCGTGGAGTGATCGCATGCGCCTCGTGCTTCAACTGGTCGCCCGCCTGCTCGTCATCGTCGCGCTGTGCCTCGGCGCGGCCACCGTCTGGGCCACGATCGATGCCTATCGCAGCGTCGATCGCGCCACGTCGGCGTCCGCCGAGCGGGTCTCGCAGGCGCTTGAAGCACTGTACTGGCGCGAATTGCTGCTGCGCAGCAACCGGATGCGCGAGCAACTGCTGCCGGCGCCGGACTGGCGCACCATCGAAACCATGGGCCTGATTGCTCCGGGGATCTGCGTGCAGTTCGAACCGGCCGGCGCCTTCGAGAAGCCGCTCTGCGGCCAGAGCAAGGGGATCGGCAAGGCGCCGCCGCACTGGTTCGCGGCCACGGTGCAGACCGTGCTCGGCGATCACGCCACCGTCGAGCGGCCGATCAGCGCCCGCACTGCGACCGCTGGAACCGTCCGCGCCATCTCCGATCCGGAGGCCGCGATCGCGCTCGCCTGGCAGCACATCCTGGACAACATCCATGTCGCGCTGCTGATGGCGCTCGCCATCGCGCTGCTCGCCTCGCTCGCGATCGCGCATACGCTGGCGCCCGCCCACTCGATCGTGTCAGCGCTGCGGCGCATGGCCGAGGGCGAGTACCGCACGCCGCTGCCGCGCGTCCGCTCGATGGATCTCGCGATGATCGGACGCGCCGTCGGCGATCTCGGCGACCGCCTCGCGCAGGCGGAGGAAGAGCGCACGATGCTGACGCGGCGGCTGCTCGAAATCCGCAGCGACGAACGCCGCGCGCTGGCCCGCGAGCTGCACGACGAGTTCGGCCAGAATCTCACCGCGATCCTCGCCTTCGCCACCACGATCGAGGCAAGCGCCGGGGACAAATACGCCGCCGGCACCGAAATTGCGCAGGATGCACGGATGATCTCGCAGGCCACGCGCCGCATCATCGCCTGCCTGCGCGATACGCTGAACCGCCTGCGCCATCCGCCGGCCGAGGAGCTCGGGCTGGAGGCAAGCCTGGTCGATCTCGTCGACAGCTGGCGATCGCGCACGACGCAGCCGATGATCCAGCTCGATCTACAGGGCGACCTCGCCGACATCAGCGGCACGGTCGCCGCGACTGCCTATCGCATCGCGCAGGAGTGCCTGACCAATGCGCTGCGCCACAGCGCCGCGCGCGAGATCGTGCTGCGGATCGAGCGGCGGACCGGAGCGGAGAACGCGCTCTTGGTGCGGGTCGAGGACGACGGCGGCGGCGATGCCGCCAAGGTGGCGCAGTCAGCGGGCTTCGGCCTCACCGGCGTTAGCGAGCGCGTGGCAGCTCTCGGCGGCTCGCTGTCGATCGCGCGTGCCAGCCGCGGCCTCTCCGTCGCCGCCACGATCCCGCTCGCTGCCTGAGATGACGACCGTGTCGACGACAACTGTAAGGACTCGGGGCATCTCGATCCTGCTGGTCGACGATCATCCCGTCGTCCGTCAGGGCTACCGGCGCGTGCTCGAGCATCAAGACGATTTTCGCGTCGTCGCCGAGGCCGACAACGCCGCCAATGCCTACCGCGCGTTCAAGTCGCACCAGCCCGATGTGGTGGTGATGGACATCTCGATGCCCGGCGCCAGCGGACTGGAAGCGATCCGCAACATCCGCGCGCGCGATGCCGATGCCCGCATCCTGGTCTTCAGCATGCACAGCGAGGCCGCGCAGGTGAAGGCGGCGTTCGGCGCCGGTGCCAGCGGCTTCGTCACCAAGGGCAGCGAGCCGGCCGAGCTGATCGCGGCGATCCGCTCAGTGGCGCGCGGCGAGCATGCGATGAGCGACGACGTCGCGCGGGTGCTCGCGCTGGAGAGCCTGGTGCCGGCCAAATCGGCGCTCGACCAGCTCGGCGAGCGGGAGATCGAGATTCTCCGGCAGTTCGCGGCAGGCAACACCAAGGAACAGATCGCGGCCAATCTCAACCTCAGCACCAAGACCGTGCAGAACTACCACTATCTGATCAAGGCCAAGACCGGCATGCGGACCGACGCCCAGCTGGTCCGCCTGGCCGTCGAATGCGGGTTGGCGAATTTGTAGCCGCCTTGTAGCCCGGGTGAGCGCAGCGACACCCGGGAGCGGCCGCGAGGCCCCGGATATCGCTTCGCTCATCCGGGCTACGGCCACCACGCCGGCTATTTTGGCCCGTTTTCCGCACTATATTCCCAGTGCGTGGCCCCACCCCGCTCGATTCGGAGCTCTCGATGATCCCCCGCTATACCCGCCCGGAAATGGCTTCCATCTGGGAGCCGCAGACGCGTTTCAGGATCTGGTTCGAGATCGAGGCGCATGCCGCCGACGCGCTGGCCGAGCTCGGCGTGATCCCCAAGGAAGCCGCCAAGACGATCTGGGCCAAGGGCAAGGACGCCACTTTCGACGTCGCGCGGATCGACGAGATCGAGCGTGAGACCAAGCACGACGTCATCGCCTTCCTGACCCATCTCGCCGAGATCGTCGGCCCCGAGGCGCGCTTCGTGCACCAGGGCATGACCTCCTCCGACGTGCTCGACACCTGCCTCAACGTCCAGCTCAAGCGCGCCGCCGACCTCTTGATCGCCGATCTCGACCGGGTGCTGGCGGCGCTGAAAACCCGCGCCTTCGAGCACAAGATGACGCCGACCATCGGCCGCTCCCACGGCATCCATGCCGAGCCGGTCACCTTCGGCCTCAAGCTCGCCTATGCTCATGCGGAGTTCGCGCGTGCCCGCGCCCGCCTGGTTGCCGCGCGCGACGAAATCGCGACCTGCGCGATCTCCGGCGCGGTCGGCACCTTCGCCCAGATCGACCCGCGGGTCGAAGAGCATGTCGCGAAAGCGATGGGCCTGCGGCCGGAGCCGGTCTCGACGCAAGTGATCCCGCGCGACCGCCACGCAATGTATTTTGCCACCCTCGGCGTAATCGCCGCCTCGGTCGAGCGGCTCGCCGTGGAAGTGCGCCATTTGCAGCGCACCGAGGTGCTGGAAGCCGAGGAATTCTTCTCCGAGGGCCAGAAGGGCTCGTCGGCAATGCCGCACAAGCGCAACCCGGTGCTGTCGGAGAACCTCTCCGGCCTGGCGCGCATGGTGCGCGCCTATGTGACGCCGGCGCTGGAAAACGTTGTGCTGTGGCACGAGCGCGACATCTCGCACTCCTCGGCCGAGCGCATGATGGGCCCCGACGCCACTGTCACGCTCGATTTCGCGCTGGTCCGCCTCGCCGGCCTGATCGAGAAGCTGCTGGTCTATCCGCAGAACATGCAGAAGAACCTCGATCGGCTCGGCGGCCTGGTGCATTCGCAGCGCGTGCTGATCGCGCTGACCCAGAAGGGTGCCAGCCGCGAGGACGCCTACAAATTCGTGCAGCGCAACGCGATGCCGGTCTGGCGCGGCGAAGGCGACTTCCAGACGCTGCTGAAGCAGGACGCGGACGTGAAGAAATACCTGACGGATGCCGAGATCGAGGAGAAGTTCGACCTCGGCTATCACCTCAAGCACGTCGACACGATCTTCCAGCGGGTGTTCGGCGAAGCGTGAACACTCCGTAGCCCGGATGGAGCGCAAGCGAAATCCGGGGATCTTGCCGCGGATGCAGACCCCGGATTGCGCTGCGCTCCATCCGGGCTACGGGCTGGATTCCACAGTTCGCAATTGCGAATTGGGGCTCGAATCGCCCCGGAATGACGGTCGCTTTCGCGTGACAAGCCGGCGGGTTACGCTACGCTGACCCGCCCACCACGGTTCACTACAAAGCTCACAAGAAACGGACACTCCTCATGCCCATCGTCAATCGCGTTGCCGCCCTCTCGGATGAAATGGCCGCCTGGCGCCATGACTTCCACGAGAACCCCGAACTGCTCTACGAGGTCCACCGCACCGCCGGCATCGTTGCCGACAAGCTGCGCGAGTTCGGCTGCGACGAGGTGGTGACGGGAATCGGACGCACCGGCGTGGTCGGCGTGATCCGCGGCCGCAAGTCCGCCTCGGGCAAGACCATCGGACTCCGCGCCGACATGGACGCGCTGCCGATCGCGGAAGCCTCGGGCGTCGCCTACGCCTCGAAGGTCCCCGGCAAGATGCACGCCTGCGGCCATGACGGCCACACCGCGATGCTACTCGGCGCCGCGAAATACCTCACCGAGACCCGCAATTTCGACGGCACCGCGGTCGTGATCTTCCAGCCCGCCGAGGAAGGCGGCGCCGGCGGCAAGGCGATGGTCGACGACGGGCTGATGACCCGCTGGGGCATCCAGGAGGTCTATGGCCTGCACAACATGCCCGGCCTGCCCGAGGGCTATTTCGCGACTACGCCGGGCCCGATGCTGGCCTCGTCGGACACCTTGAAGATCGTCGTCCACGGCAAGGGCGGCCACGCCGGTGCCGCCCCGCATGAGGCGGTCGACAGCGTGCTGATCGGCGCCCAGATCATCAATGCGCTGCAATCGATCGTGTCGCGCAATATCGATCCGCTGAAATCGGCGGTGATCTCGATCACCATGTTCGAGGCCGGCGCCGCGTTCAACGTGATCCCGGAGACCGTCACGCTCGGCGGCACCGTGCGCACGCTGGATCCCGGCGTGCGCGATCTGGTCGAGCGCCGGATCGGCGAGGTCGCCTCCAACATCGCCAAAGCCTATGGCGGATCGGCGGAGACGGACTATGGGCGGATGTATCCGGTGACGCTGAACCATGCGCGCGAAGCCGGCATCGCCGCCGAGGTCGCCCGCGATGTGGCCGGCGCAGACCGCGTCAACGACAATCTGGTGCCGGTGATGGGCGCCGAGGATTTCGCGTTCATGCTGGAGGCGCGCCCCGGCGCGTTCGTGTTCCTCGGCATGGGCGACGGCCCGATGTGCCATCACCCGGCCTACAAGTTCAACGACAACATCCTCGGCCACGGCGCCTCCTACTGGGTGCGGCTGGTCGAGAAGCAGATGCCGGCGGGCTAACGCCGCTCGTGCGGCCACGGCCCGGTCGCCCGCTGCGTGGCCGGGCCGCCAGCTTTTCACAGGCGCGGCTGCTGCTGCGTGGTGCAGTGAATGCCGCCGCCACCGGCGGCGATGCCATCGATGTTGAGCTGGATGATCTCCCGGTCCGGGTACAGATCGCGAAGCTTGTCGCGCGCGTTGCGGTCCGCGGTCGCGTCGCCGAACTCGGGCGCGATGACGGCGCCGTTGCAGACGTAGAAATTGATGTAGCCGGCGGCGAAGTCCTTGCTGCCGTGCTTTGGACGCACCGTCGACGGGCCCTGCAACACCACGACATCCAGACGCCGGCCCTTCGCATCGACAGCGCCGCGCAGGATATCGAGGTGTCGTTTGGTCACCGCGTGATCGAACGACGACGGGTCCACCTCCAGGCCCGCCACGACAACGCCGGGACCGGCAAATCGTGCGTAGAAATCGGTATGGCCGTCGGTGATGTCCTTGCCGGCGATCCCGGGCAGCCAGATGATCTTCTCCAGCCCGAGCAGGCGAGATAACTCGGCTTCGCATTTGTCCCGGGAGACGCCGGGATTGCGATTCGGGTTGAGGACGCAGCTCTCGGTGATGATGGCGGTCCCCTCACCGTCGACCTCGATCCCGCCGCCTTCCAGCACCAGGCCCGCCTTCAAGAACATCGCCTTCGCGGCCCGGGCGACGTGCGCGGCGACCTCGGCATCGAGCGCATGGCGTTGCTTGTTGCCCCAGCCGTTGAAGTTGAAACCGACCGCGCCAAGCTGTCCCGACGGGTCCCTCACAAACACCGGTCCGGTGTCGCGCATCCACACGTCATCGACCGGTTGAACGACGAGGCTGACCGCGGGGCCGCAGAGCCGCGCGGCAATCTCGCGGTCCTCCTCGCGCACCAGCATGTTGACGCGCTCATAGGCTGCGATCGCCTTGGCAATGTCTGCAAGATTTTCCCGCGCGACCGGAAGCAGCTTGCCGCCCCAGATCGCGGCGCTGGCGCCGAAGGCCATCCAGGTCGCGGCATGCGGCGCGCCCTCGTCCGGCATCCGCCAGTTCGCATTGTCCCGCGCCAAATCATCCACGAGCGTTCCGGCCGCGACGGCCCTCCCGGGTTCACCGCCAGACTAGCGCCGGTGCCCGTGCGATGCCATCACCTGGCCGTTCGAGGCTCGGCGGTCACCCGCTCGTCCTCGGCGTCGCCGCGCGTGCCGCCTCATGGGCGGGGTCGACCTCGCCCGCCCCCATCATCCGCGCGGCGACCCGGTCGCGCCTGACGAAATGATGGAACGCGACCGCGGCAAGGTGCAGCACGATCAGTGCGAGCAAGACGTAGGCGAAGAAGATGTGGCGATGCTCAAAGGCATCCGCCGCCGCCTTGTCGGGCGAGGTGATCTGGGGAACGTGGAACAGGCCGAAGAAGCTCGAATAGTCCTGGTCGCGGGATCCGGAATGCGCCCAGCCCAGCATCGCCACCAGGATGGTCACGGCATAGAGCGCGCCATGGTTGACGCGGGCGGCGATCCGCTGCCAGGCGGGCATATCGGCCGGCAGCACCGGCGTCGGGTTGATGCCGCGCCAGAGCAGCCGGAGCACGGTCAGCAGCAGCACCAGATAGCCGATATCGGCATGGATCGACCGGTAGAAGAACTTGTCCGCCCGTGCCGGGAAGTGGTTCATCCACCAGCCATAGGCCAGCATGCCGATGATAGTGATGCCCAGCACCCAGTGGAACGCACGGGCGAGCGAGCCCCAGCTCGCGGCGGTATTGCGGATCATGGTCGAATGGCCCCGTTTGGATTTCGCACGTCGCAGCAATAGTTTGCCGTGATACTTGCAGGGATAGGTCAAGGCCATATGAAATTCCCGGCTTCACCGCCTTTTGTCGGCCGCAGAGGCCGGGTAGCCAAAACAACTGAATGGTAACCCTGCTTCGGATAGACTTTTCACCGTGTCCACTCCCCCGACCATCCTCGTCTTCGATTCCGGCCTCGGCGGCCTCACCGTGCAGCGCGAGATCGTCCGCGCCCGGCCCGACGCGCACTATGTCTATGTCGCCGACGACGCCTTCTTCCCCTATGGCCACCACACCGAGGACGAGATCATCGCCCGGGTGGTGCCGCTGGTCGGCGAGCTGATCGAGGCCCATGCGCCCGACCTCGTCGTGATCGCCTGCAACACGGCATCCACACTGGTGATGTCGCATCTGCGCGACGCCTATCGCCTGCCCTTCGTCGGCACGGTGCCGGCGATCAAGCCGGCCTGCGCCTCGTCGAAGACCAGGCGCGTCTCGGTGCTCGGCACCAGAGGCACCGTGAAGCGCGAATATACCCGCAAGCTGATCTCGGATTTCGCGCAGGGCTGCGAAGTCACCCTGGTCGGCTCCGGCGAGCTGGCTTCGCTGGCGGAAGCCGCCCTCAGCGGCGAGAGCGTGCGCGACGGGGACATCGCGGCCGAGCTCGCGCCCTGCTTCGTCGGCGATGGCGCCAATGACCCCGCCCGCACCGATACCGTCGTGCTCGCCTGCACGCATTATCCGCTGCTGCTGGAGCACCTGACGCGGCTCGCGCCCTGGCCGGTCGACTGGATCGATCCGGCGCCCGCGATCGCCCGCCGCGTCGCCGATTTGCTCGGTCCTGCCGGCATGGAGAGCGATGAGGCCGGCGCCGAGATGATCTTCACCTCGAAGCGCCCGCACAGACTGACAGAAGCGCTGACGCCCTTCTTCGGCGGCCGCGTCCCGGCCTGATCCTTTTCGCCGTCACCATGTGCTGCTAGCTTCCCCTCGCCTCATCGAGGGAGCACTGCATTGACCTCAGCACCGCTGACGCCGCTCAACCGCCTGCGCCAGGCGTGGCGCGACAAGCACCCGACCTTCGGCGCGATCGCGACCATTCCGAGCATCCAGACCGTGCAGATCATGGCGCAGTCGCTGGACTGGATCATCGTCGATCTCGAGCACGGCCCGATCGATCTCAGTACCGCGCATGCGATGATCGTGGCCACGTCTGGCACGCCATGCGTGCCGATGGTGCGGATCGCCGCCAATGAGCCGCACCTCGCCAAGGCGCCGATGGACATCGGCGCGCTCGGCATCAACTTTCCGATGATCTGCAATCGCGGCGACGCCGAGAAGGCCGCGCGCAGCGTGCGCTATCCGCCGAAGGGCGACCGGCTCTGGGGCCCGTTCCATGCGCCGTTCCGCTGGGGCGTCTCGATGAACGACTATATGGCGACCGCCGACGACGACATGATCTGCATGATCACGATCGAGCATGTCGATGCCGTGAACAGGATCGACGAGATCATGGCGACACCAGGCATCGACCTCGCGGTGATCGGGCCCGGCGATCTCGCCACCTCGATCAACAAGCGCGGCCCCGACGATCCCGAAGTGGTTGCGCTGATGCAGCGCGCCGAAGAAGGCATCATGAAGAGCGGCGTGCCGATCGGCGGCGTCGCGCGCACCGCCGAGCAGGCCAATGCGATGATCGACCGCGGCTACCTCGCGCTCGCACTCGGCTTCGACTGGTCGCTGTTCCAGCGCGGCATCGCCGCCGCGTTCGCCGGGATCAAGCGATAGGAAGGCGCTAGATCGTCGCCAGGTAAAGACTCGGATCGAAATATTGCGTGGCCGGCGTCGCGGCCGCGAGCGCGGATTCCGTGACAAAGAAATCGCTGACCTGCTGCAGCCATCTCGCAACGGTGCCGTCGGCATAGAGCCGCTTCCACTCGCGCGAGGAAAACATCTTCTGCGCGGCCAGCGCTTCCTCGATATCGGCGAGCGACGCCTGCGGATAATAGTTCTTCTGCAACGCACCGGCCGCGGCCTTGCCGTTGTGCAGCATGTGGTCGTTGGCGTCGGCCCAGCCGCGGATGATCCGGGCAAAGACGTCGCGGTTGGCGGCGAAATAGTCCTGCCGGGCGACCCAGCCGCCGACCACCGCGGATTGCGGATAGTAGGCGGATGCGTCGACCAGCTTGACGGCGCCGGGGACCTTTTCGCGCACCGCGATATTGAATGGGACCCACAGCGCCACGGCGGCCACCTCGCCTGCGATGAACGCGTCCACCGCCGTCGACATATTGCTGTTGACGATCTCGACATCGGTTGCCGAGAGACCGTTGGCGCGCAGCGCGCGATCGAGGAAGATGTGGGCCGTGGTCATCCTGGCGGTCGCGATGCGCTTGCCGCGAAGGTCAGCGAAGGTCCGCACGCCCTTGTCGGGCCGCACCCAGAGCTGTGCGGTCGCGATCTCGATGTCGTTGACGAGGAACGCGGTGTAACCGCCGCGCGGCAGCAGGCTCGAGATCACGGCGCCGGCGGAGAGCACGTCGAGCTTGCCGGCGGCCATCGCCTGCACCACCTCGAGGCCGGTGTTGAACTCGACCAGATCGAAATCGATCCCTTCGCGGTCGAACGAGCCGCGGTCGAGGCCGGTCAGAATTTGGCCGTCGACGGCGACGACATGGAGGTAGCCGAGCCGTAGCCGGGCGCGGTCTCGCGCGATTGCGGGCGCGCCCATCGCCGCGGCACTCAGCGCCGCCCCGATGCTTCCGCCGAGGAGACGTCGCCGGCTGATCTTGCGGAGCGGCAGGCAGGCCTCGATCGGCATCTCAGTGCACCGGATGATCGAACAGCGGTTGCTGAACGGCATGGCGCAGCCGTTCGGCATGGTATTGCGCGACGCCGTCTCCGGGATATTCGGCCAGGAAGTCGGCAATGTGCAGCAGCGCCGTGGCGGGTTCCGCGCCGCGGATCACAGCGTAGACGGCCTCCCAGAATGCGCAGAACGCCAGCTCGGAATCGCCGCGCGCGCCGCAGAGCTCGTAGACCGTGATCGCCTCGGCAAAGCCCTTCGGCCGGATCTGGTCGACGCTTCGGAACGCAAAGGCGTGCTCGGCGCGCGCCCGCACGGCCGCGCTGACCAGGACCTGCGTGCCGTAGTTCTTGTTGAGGCCTTCGAGCCGCGAGGCCAGATTGATGGTGGCGCCGAGCGCCGTGTAGTTCATGCGGTCGGCGGAGCCGACATTGCCGACCACGGCATCGCCGAGATGCAGGCCGAACCGCGTGGTGTAGGCCGGCCAGCCCTCGCTCCGGAACGCTAGGTTGAGCTCGGCATTGCGGTTCAGGCAGTCCAGCACGGCCTCGCAGGCATGAATGACGTGATCGGGATCCTCGTCCGGCGCGTTCCACAGCGCCATCACGGCATCGCCGATGAATTTGTCGATCGTGCCATGGTGTTTCATGATCGCCGCCGACATCGCGGCGAAATAGCGCGAGGTGAAGATCATGACCTGCGACGGGTCCGCCTTCTCCGTCTTCGCGGTGAAGTCGGCGACATCGGTGAAGAGCACCGTGACTTCGCGCCTGACACCGCCAAGCTGCAACGAGGCCCCCGACGCCATCAGCTGACGGACGATCGGCTGCGGAATGAAGCTGGAGAAGTTGCGCACCACGGTGCGCATCGTGAACACCGAACGGCCGAGTTCGTCGATCTCGTCGATCGCCGATTGCATCCGCGGCCGGTCGGCGAGCTGAAAGCGCTGGATCTCGTCGGTCTGCCGCGCCAGCTCGCGCAGCGACCGGGCGAGCAGCGAGCCGAGCCAGAACGCGAATGGCAGCATCGCGACCACAAAGCCGAGCGCGATGGCAAACAGCGCGCGTCGCTCCGAGATGATCTTGGCGAAGAATTCGTCGAGCGGTGCAATCACCGCGAGGTGGATGTTGGCGGCCCCGGCCGTCTCGATGCGGTGAAAGGCCGCGACCAGCGTGCGTCCGTCTGCGTCGGTGAAGAACTGCTGGGCGCTGCCATCGCTGCGCCAGGACTGGATCGCCGCAGACAGGCCGGGAAGCTTGAGGGCGTCGATCCGGGGCAGCGCGTCGCGGCGCTCAGCCATCAGATCGCGCATCTCGGGATGGCCGACGATGCGGTCGGCATCGTTGAACAGAAACGCCTGCCCGGACTTGCCGAGCTTTTGCCGGCTCAGCATCTCCTCGAGCCGATTGAGCAGGAGGTCGGCGGCCACCACCCCGCGGCGACCCTGCTTGAGCGGGATGCGCAGCGTGTAGCCGGGCTCGCCGGTCGCATAGAACACATAGGGCCCGGTGAGCAGCGTCTTGCGATCCTTGAAGGCCTCGACATACCAGGGCCGCTGCCGCGGGTCGTAGCTTTGCGGCCCCGCCACCTCCGCGACCTGGATCAGGTTTTCCGACAGGAACAGCGTCACTGGCGCAGCCGCCACCGCCCCGGTGCGAGCGATCACGACCAGGCGGTAGACGGCGTCGGCGTCGACATTCAGCGCCGTGCGGAATTGCGGCTTGGCGCGATCGATGACGTCCATCTCCAGGAACGAACCGTCGTCATAGCCGACATAGAGATTGAAGATCTGCGGATTGTTGCGCAGCATCGAGGCCAGCAGGCCGTAGAGCCGGGTGTTGTCGGCGATGTCGGCCTCCTGGATGACCGACAGCCCTGCCAGAATCTCGAGATTGTCGCGCCCATTCTTGAACTGCGCGTCGATGCGGTCGGCGCCGAGTTGCCCGACCTTGTCGATGAAGGTGCTCGCGGCCATCTGCGTGATCGACGAGACCCGCCTGAAGCTGAGATAGACCAGCGTCAGACCGACCACCAGCACGGCGGCGATGAACACCGTGATGATCGAGGTGCGGAAGCCGATCCGAACCGGCCGCCGGCTGGTCGTGCGCGCATCACTCATCGGGCTTGTCGTTCACCTCCTCTAAAGCGCTTTCGAGCGAAGCGGGCTCCGGCTCGCGTGAAGAAAACGCGTCAAACAAAAGGTGGAGCTTCGGTTCAATCAGAACCGAAGCTCTAATATTTGCGCACGATCGGCTTCGCCGGCGCCGTCTCCGGCGCGGCGGTCGAGAGCTGGAACGTGACCCAGGCCGTCCACCCCTCCGCGCGGTTCTCAGCAGCGAAATCCTTGTAGCCCCGGAGGTTCAGATAGCCCTGATAGCTCTCACCGACCGGAAAGATGAATCCGACCTGCGGGCCGATCCCGGCGACGCGTCCCTTGAAATCGCCGAGCTTGGCGCCGGCGCCGCTGTCGCCGGTGATCTGCTGGAAATAGTACCCGGCGACGCCGACATGCACATTCTTGGCGACGAACTGCGACAGCCCCCAGTCGACGTGGAAGTCGATGCCGTTCTGGTACTGCAGGTCGTTGTTCTTTCCGTTGTAGGTGACGCCGGCCAGCACCGAGAACTCCTGGCCGGATTTCGGATCGAGATAAGTGTAGGCGCCGCCGACATCGACCGCGACGAATCCGAAGCTGAGATTGGCGAGGCGGGTGCTGTCATAGGTCCCGCTCGGGATGTTGCCCATGATGTAGAACATCTCGTTGTTGACACCCTGATTCCATTTCAGCGTGCCCTGGTAGAAGACGTCGGAGACCGTGGTGCGGTTGTCGGTTGCGACGCCCGAGAGCGTGTTGCCGCGCGGGCCGGTCAGCGTCGCGTCGACGCCGACACCGATATTTCCCGGCGCGGCAAGGAAGGTGATGGCCGCCTGCCCGCCGAGCACGGACTGCGCCCAGGTATAGGTGAACCCCTCGACGAGGGCGTCCGCATGGGCGATGAGACCGGCGACGACCGCCCCCGGCACGCGGTTGCCGATGACGAAATTCTTGCTCGCGTTGGCGCTTTGATCGAGGTGAATGTAGATCGTCTCATACGCCCAACCGGGCATCACCGGTGCCGCCGTCAGGCTCGCGAACGAGCCGGGAAGCCAGAAGCTCAATCCACCGGCGTCGGCCAACGCGGTACGTGGCATCGCCGACAACGCGAGCGCGCCAACAACGCCGAGTAAACCGCGCTTGTGATGTTGGATCATCATCATTCCGACCTTCCCACCTCGTTCAAGACATCGTAGCGGATTCGCATCAGCTCGCCGGCTGCGGCTCCGGGAATTTCCACTTGCCGTCCAGGATGTCCGCGCGCGGCCGATACAGCCGCACCGTGTAGTTCCAGCCCTTCGTGATCGGCAGACAGTTCGGAATCTTGCCGTCACAGCCGCCGAACTGGATCGCGATCGCGCCATCATCACCGCGCTTGGCGGTGAGGTTGTTCAGCGTATAGACGTTGAAGGCGTTCTTCTCGTAATAGCCCTGCTCGTTATAGACGCTGACCGACCAGAAGCCGTCGACCGGCACGTCCTTGACCTTGAGCATGTAGACCGTGGTGCCGTCGTTCTTCGCCGGCGTGATGTTGAGATAGGTCGCGTCCTTGTCCGGATTGCCGCCCCAGGCGGCAGCGGTCCCAACCAGATGCCTGACAGGGTCGACCTGCTGCCTGGTGCCGAACGCCTTCTTGAAGTCGGGAATCGTGGACCCCAGCACAAGCAGCGCGTCGCGGACCTTCTTCTGGCTGGCCGGATCCCAGCTCGGCACCTCGAACTTGCCGGCATTCTTCTGGCTGACCTTGATGGCGTCCTGCAGCATGTGGACCTGATCGACATCCTTGGCGTCCGCTGGATCGACCAGCGTGCGGATGGCGACGGCGACATAACGCGTGCCGACCTTCTCCCTGGTCAGGGTCCGCGTGCCGGCGCCGTAGGCGACCTCAGGCACATAATGATCTTCGTTGATCACCTGCATCGACATGAACCGCTTGCCCGCATCCGGCAGTGTGATCGAAACCGGCCCCGCGTCGAGATCGAACACCGCACTGGAATAGAGCGTGTCGCGGTTGAGGCGGATGACGGCCTGTTTGTCGATAGCGGCAGGCTCACGGCGATGGTTGAACTTGCCGAAGCCACTCTCCTTGGCGATGTTGCCGAGGTAGAGATCCGACTCGGCCCGAACGAAGTTGTCGACCGTGACGGGCACTGCGCCGCCCGCGGGAGACTGCGCCTGTGCGCCCGTGATCGCTGCGAAAGTCGCCAGGCCGGAAGCAATCTTCCTGATCGTCATCAATTATCTCCATTTCCTGCGCATGGAACGAGAACCTGCCTTGGGGCTCCGAATCGGTCCGGGCCCCGAAAGCTCAATTGACCTTGGCGAGAGCCGGTGGCGTCCATTCGCACTTCCTTGCCGGCTCCTTCGGCACATAGGTCCGGAACGTCAGCGAAAACGGCCTGCCTGCGGCGGCAGGCAGCCAGTTGGACTCGGGGACGCCGGCCACCGGTTTCGGTCCGATGCCGATCTTCAGCGAACCATCCGCCTCCTTCACCAAGGGCGAGTGATTGTTGAAATTGTATCGTTTCAGCGGATTCTGCACGACGCGATAGTCCGGCACGCCGACCAGGATCACTGACCAGTAGGCATCAACGACCGATTGCGGCAGTCCGTTGGCCGGAAAGTGCATGACGTAGCTGTTGCTGCCGTTGAGCGGCTGTTCGTCGGCATCGCGGGTCGCCGGAAAGTAGACGACCTCGGCGGCGTTGTTGGCCCAGATTCCCGCATAGTTGGCCGACGAGCGCAGCCGGTAGCCTGCGCCATAGTTGCCGCCCGATGACGCGCATAGCCAATGGTTCACGTACGGCGCGGTCTTGGTCAAGGCGTCTTCGCGAAACTGCGCCGAGACCTTCTTGAGCTGCGCATCGACCGAGCCGCGCGCCTCCTTGCCCGATGCGACATAGGCGGCGACGGCGCGGACCTTCTGCTGCATCTCCGCGGCGTTCGGCGCGACATCAAGCGCGCTCCCGAGCCTGGCATCGACATCGTCAAATATCTCGGCGCCGATCAGGTCTGCATTGCCAAACATCGGAATGGCCGGGGGCGACGCGATCGCCGGCTTGCCCAGCGCCGTCACCTTGAACGCATGCTGAAGCTTCGCCGCGCCGTCCGGATCGCCCTTCAGCTCGATGCGACCGAGCATTTTTGCCTTGCTCGAATGCAGTTCGATGCGGCCGGCGTCAGCGGGGATCTTTGCGGTGGAGCCCGGCTTCACCAACGCGAACTTGCCGTATGGCTTGGTCGGGAAGGTGCGCTCGTTGATATTGGCGATCACCTCGCCCCATTCGTCCAGAATCTGCGCGGTGTAGTAGCGCCCCTTGATCTCGGGTACCTCCAGGATGACAGGCGTCCTGTCGTCAACCGCGAACCACGCCTCCAGATAGGCGACATCGAAATTCGGGTTGACGAAATCGGCCGAGCCGAGCGGATTGTACTTGACCTTGTTGTAGGCGAAGCCCTCGCCCTTGCGATCCATGTGCTCCTGCCGGATCACGAGCACGCGCCCGAGCAGATAGATATAGGCGTCGGCGATGGTCTTCTCGTCTGGCGCCGTGGCCGCCTGCGGCTGCGCGGCAGCCGGCGAGTTCGCCACAATCAGAACCGTCGCTACGTAGAATGCCGCCGCGACCGCTTTGGAAATCCGTCTCACCGTCTTCTCCTTCATTGGTCAGCCCGCTCCCCTCAGAACGGATTGACATAATTGAGGATCGCGACTTGGCGCAGCAGCACCCGGCGAACCACATGCGTCGGCTTCAAGTGCTCGGTATAGATCGCAGCCGTCCCGGCGCTGCCCGCAGGCAGCCGATTTGCGAAGGCGGCATCGTCGAGCCTGACCCGGACCACGAAAGGCGCCGCCTCGATCGCCTTCGGCGTAACCGCGGTGCCGGAGGTCTGCGCCTGGCCGGTCGCGATCGCCTGCAACACGCTTTCGACCTTGCCGGAATAGATTTGCCCGGGCGCGAACTTGAAGGTGACCTCGACCTCCTGCCCCGGCGCGACGTAGCGGGCGTCGATCTGGTTGATCTCGACGCCGATGATCGTGCTCGAGGTATCGATGAACGCCATCACCGGCGAGAGCGGCAGGTTGGCCACCCGCGCGCCCTTGCGCAGCGCAACGTTGGTGACGTAGCCGTCGGCCGGCGCGCGGACCACCGTCTTGTCGCTGTTCCACTGCGCGACCTCGAGCTGACCGCTGAGCTGGTCGACCTCCGATTGCCGCTGCTCGACGTCGAAGCCCCGCCCGGCATCGCGCTCATAGAGCGTCGTCATCTGCGCCAGCCGCGTCTTCGACAGCTTGAGCTGCGCCGTGATCGCCTTGACCTGCGCGTCATAGGGCGTCGGATCGATCCTGAAGAGGACGTCGCCGGCCCTCAAAGGTGCGTTGGCGACGACCGGCACCTCGGTCACCTCGCCGGCGACGTCGGGCACGATCGAGACCGCATTGCGCACCACCAGCGCCGAGCCCTGCGGCGCGCCCCAGTTCATCGGGACCAGCAGCCCGAACAACACCAGGATCAGCACGATGAACGGGGACAGCTTCCAGAACAGGTTGAAGCGCACGACCTTGAAATGCACCAGCAGGAACAGCAGCACCAGATAGGTGTTGATGATGGCGATGCCCATCACGCATCTCCCGTCTTGCGCTGGGGCACGTCGACATAGGCCCAGATCAGCGCGACCGGCCACAGTGCGAAGCCGCAGAGCAGCGTGATCCAGCCTGCCACCGTCACGGCCTGCGCGTAGGGATGATTGCGTGACTTCGCGATATGCCCGGGCAGCCAGCCCGCGATGCAGAACACGCCGATCGCGCTGGCAACAAGGATGACCAGCACGATCCAGGCGAAGATGTCGTAGCCGTTCATGCAATCGCCTCACACAATAACAGGGTAGCCGGATGTCCTGTCGCCCACCCGAACCTCAATTTGCTCGCACCACGCCCGGAGGCGCCCACTTGCCCTCCAAGAACTCCTCGCGTGGCGAATACAGGCGCATCAGCAGCGTGAACGGCGCCTTGCCGACGGGGAGCCAGTTGGACTCCTTCTCCATTCCTGGCGATTCGGCCTGGAGGTAGAGATCGACGGAGCCGTCGGCGTTCGTAATCAGCTTGTCGCGATCGCCGATGGCCTGACGCTTGATCGGGTTCGGGATGAAGTAGCCCTCGATGTCATAGGCCGTCACCGACCAGAACGCGTCGACCGGCGGCAGCTTGCCCTTGTCGAAGTGCAGCAAATACTTGTTGGCGCCATCGAGCGCGCGGCCATCGCTGTCGATTGACAGCGCGGGATAGACCGCGTCCTGCGGCAGGTTCTCGCCGAGGCAGCACTGCGCGATCGCGGCGCGGTACAGATAGTCCACCCCATAGGCGCCGCTGCGCGTGGTGTAGATCCAGCCCTTGCCACCGATGCCGCTGGCCTTCTTGCCCTCGGCCAGTACCAGCGCCTTGCCGTCGGCAGAGCCGCGGTTGAATGCCTGCTGGATGTATGCGGGCGCTTTCGCAAGATCGAAGCTTTGGCCGACCTTGAAGCCCACGCGTTCGAGGCGATGGATGATCGGATAATCGACCTGGTTTGGCGGATTCTCCTTGAGCAATTCGGCGAAGCTGCCGAAATAGGTCGCTGCGTCCATCCTGTCGACCGCTACCGGCGGCGCCACCTTCATGTCGATGTTGCGATCGACCGTGCCCTTGGCCGGCACATAGTCGGACTTGCCCCAGGCCGCGAGCGGCATGAGCTTCATGCTGTCCTGAACCTTATGAACGTTCGCGTAGTCAGCGATCCCATTGGTCTGGGTACGGCCGATGATCCATACATAGCGCGTCGGGCTTTTGATCACCTCCAAGCCGGCCGGCGCATCGCCGCGCCATTGCGGGCTCACGACGAGGAAATCGCGCGCCGTATTCCTGCCCGTGGTGCGCGTGCCGGGCACAGCGAATACATCGCTCCACAGGCTCAACATCGGCAGCATGAAGTAGCGGTCGGCCGACGGCACCGAGAGCACCATCGGCTCGGCCTTCAGGTCGAGAACCGCAGCCGAGTACAGCGTGTCCACATTGGTACGGATGACGAGCTTTGCTTCGGGGTTGGCAAAGGCCCGCACATGGTGGAATTGGTTGGGCGGCCCATAGGCATCACCTTCGACGGGTTGCGCGAAATTGCTAAGCCTCTGCACGGTCGCGTGCGTCAACATCAACGGGTAGGCGTAGACATAACCATCCTTGGCGATAGCGTAGGCCTCCTGTTCGGAAAGGTTCTGCGCCGATGCGGAGCCCATCAGCGCCAGGAGCGCAAACGGGATCAGTTTGAAGACAGCCTTAATCACTCAAGCTTCCTTTCTCGCTCCGATGTCGTTCGCGATGTTGTTGCCTGTGGATGCAGCGTCGTCATTGCGAACGGTTGTCATTCGGAAAGACCTCCTTCCAGTCCTGCTTCATATCGACCACGGTCCAGCCGCCCGCAGCGGCCGCATCGAGTGCCTTGTCGAGCTTGCCGATCTTCGATTGCCGGTCATAGGCATATTCGCGGACGCTATCTGTATGATGCACGATGCCGGCGAAGCGCGCGTGTTGGCCCGCCGCGGTCCATTGCAGCATCTGCAGGTCGCCATCCGAATTGCCGAAGGCAAAGATCGGACGGCGGCCGATGAAGCGGTTGATGCCAACGGGCTTGCCCGGGCCGTCATCGATGAACTCGACCTTGGCTTCCTTCATCAGATCAGGCTTGCCGTCGGCACCGATCTGGAATTTCACCGCGCCCGACGAGCCGACCACCTGCTCCGGCGGAATGCCGTAGACCTTCTCCATCCACGGCCGCATGAACTCGACGCCGCCGCCGGAGACGACGAAGGTCTTGAAGCCATTGGCGCGCAGGTAAGCGAGCAGCTCCAGCATCGGCTGATAGACCAGGCTGTCGTAAGGACGGTTGAAGCGCGGATGCCTTGATGTCGTGAGCCAGTCGCGGACGGATTGCGCGAACGCCTCCGTGGTCATGCCGGCATGGGTCGCCGCGATGATCTGCAGCAGCCCTTGCTCGCCGGTGGCGGCAAGCGCGCTGGCGTCCTTCTCCAGCAGCGCCTTGAACGGCTGCTGCGTCCTCCACTTGGGATGCTGCGGCGCCATCGCCTTGACGCGGTCGAGCGCGAAGGCGAGCTGGAAATAGAACGGCTGCTCGGTCCAGAGCGTGCCGTCATTGTCGAACGTGGCGATGCGCTCGGCCGGCGCTACGAAGTCCGCGCTGCCCTGCCTTGTCACGCGCGCGACGAAATCGGTGATCGCCGTCTTCGCCGCGCCGTCATTCCAGGACGGCAGCGGATCGGCTTGGGCACGCACCTCGCGGCACTGAATGACGCCACAACCGAACGCGAGCAGCGTCACGAAGACTGCCTGCCGAGCGAAGCGGGCGAGCAAGGCGAACATGATCTTGAGCGACCTCCTGGCGAAAGTCACCGGCCCATCGGGAGATGGGCCGGGCACGCAACGTCAGCGATTCTGAAGTTGTTGCTGGATGATCCGGTTCAATCCGGCGCGGACCTTCTCGACATCGACACCTTCCGCCAGCGCCTTCTTCTGCTTGATTCCGTCCATCATGCCTTCCAGGATGTTGGCGGGATTGAAGCTCGGCGGGAAGGAACGCGGCGGAAACTCCTTGAATGTTGCGACGAACTGAAACACCTCATCCATCATGCCATAGGCGGAGCCGACGTGATTGATGTTCCAGTCCCAGAACGTGTTGGAGGTGATGTCGGCGCGCTCGAAGGGGTCCTGCATCAGGTTGAAGATCTTCTGCAGGCGAAGCGTGGTGAAGGGCTCGGCCCACAGCCCCATCGTCCCTTCCTTGCGCTGCTCGGAGAAGACGTATTTGTAGTCGCCCTGCCGGAAACACACCAACAGGCCGTCGTCGTCCGCGTAGAAGAACTTGTCGCGCGCGCTCTTGGTGCCGTTGTTGTTGGCGGCGGTCCCGCTGACGTTGCGGAGGAATGCGGACTGGTCGTAGCCGTCGAGGTGGACCTTGTAGTTGATGCCGTTCGCGGTGTAGCCAGCCTTCAGCTTGCCCACGATGTCGGGTTCGCCGGCAATCGCGCACAGCGTCGGAATCCAGTCGTTGTGGCTCATGATCTCGTTGCTGACCGTACCGGGCTTGATCGTGCTCGGCCAGCGCACCAAGCACGGCACGCGGAAGGCGCCCTCCCAGTTGGTGTTCTTCTCGGAGCGGAACCAGGTCATGGCCCCGTCCGGCCAGGTGTTCATGTGGGGACCGTTGTCGCTCGAATAGACCACGAGGGTGTCGTTGGCGATTCCAAGATCGTCCAGCGTCTTGAGCAGCGACCCGACGGTGTCGTCGTGCTCCATCATGCCGTCGACATACTCGCTGTCGCCGTGGGTGTAGCGGCCCCGATGCTCGGCGCGCACATGGGTGCGCAGATGCATGCGGGTGGCGTTGAACCAGCAGAAGAACGGCTTGCCGGCCGCCTGCTGCCGCTTGATGAAATCGATCGCCGCCGCGGATGTCTCGTCATCGACCGTCTCCATGCGCTTCTTGGTCAGCGCGCCGGTGTCCTCGATGGTCTGTTTGCCGACTTTGCCGAATCGCAGATCGACCGTGGGATCGTCGCGATCCGTCGCCCTGCAGCGCAGCACACCGCGCGGGCCGAACTTGGCGCGGTAGGCTGGATCCTTGGGATAGTCAGGCAGCTCCGGCTCTTCCTCGGCATTGAGATGGTAGAGGTTGCCGAAGAACTCGTCGAAGCCGTTCACGGTCGGCAGCGACTCGTTGCGGTCGCCGACGTGATTCTTGCCGAACTGGCCGGTGGCATAGCCGAGATTCTTGAGCAGACCGCCGACCGACGGATCGAGCTGGCTCATTCCCATCGGCGCACCGGGAAAGCCGACCTTGGTCAAGCCGGTACGAATGCCATGCTGGCCGGTGAGAAACGCCGCGCGGCCGGCCGTGCAAGACTGCTCGCCGTAGTAGTGCTGCATCTTGAGGCCTTCGCGCGCGATGCGATCGATGTTTGGCGTCTCGTATCCCATCAGGCCATTCGAATAGGCACTGATGTTCGCGATGCCGATGTCGTCCCCCCAGATGATCAGGATGTTCGGCTTGCGGCCGGATGGTGCCGCGGGCGCGGGACTCGCGGCCGGGGCGGCCTTCTGCGCCTGCGCCAGCGCATCTGACGTCAGTGCCGCCGCGGCCACCAGGGTCGATGTCCCCAGCAACAGATTGCGGCGGTCAATCGCCTGCCTCGTGCCGTTCTGCTTGTTGCTCTCGGCGTCGTTGCTCATCAGACACTCCCTTCATTGCAAGGCATTCATTTCGGCGGGTGAGAAACGGCTGCGGATGACCGCACCACGCACCTGAAGCCGACATGGCTGGTCGAGGTATCGATCGGCTCGGCGTGACGGGCGGCGGGGCGATAGCGGCGGCAATAGTTCGGCGCACAGAGATGCGAGCCGCCCTTCAGCACCTTGCGCGGAATCCTGATTGCGGGCTGGCCGTCGTCGTAGCTCGCATCCTCGCGGCCGCCGCGCGGGTTCTGCGGGATGCAGCAGGGTTTGGCCGCGTCGGCCTCGTGGCGGGCCGACCACCAGTCGGCGGTCCACTCCCAAACATTGCCGATCATGTCGTAGACGCCATAGCCGTTCGGCGGGAATGCGGTCACCGGCGAGGTTCGGTCAAAACCGTCCTCGCAGAGATTCTGCAGCGGAAAGTTGCCCTGCCAGATGTTGGCCATGTGCTTGCCGCCGGGCGTCAGGGCATTGCCCCAGGCATATTCCTCGCCTTCGAGCCCGCCGCGCGCCGCGAACTCCCATTCCGCTTCCGTCGCAAGCTCCTTGCCGGCCCATTTGGCGTAGGCGAGCGCGTCGGCATAGGCGACGTGGACGACCGGATGGCTGCCGAGCACGTTGATGTTGCTGCGCGCGCCATACGGGCGGCGCCAGTTCGCGCCGCGCAGGAAGGTCCACCATTGGCTCCAGTCGCGCAGCGTGTGGACCCGGCGCGGCGGCGAAAACACCAACGAGCCGGCGTAGAGCATATGCGGCAGTGCACCCGGATATTGCGCGGGATCGGGCGGCAGCTCGGCGACGGTGATGTGACCGGTCTCCTGCACGAAGTCACGAAATTGGGCGTTGGTCACCGGCGTGCGGTCGATCCAGAAGCCATCGACCGAGGCCCGGTGCGCCGGCGCCTCCTCGGGATAATGATGGTCCGAGCCCATGCGGAACGTGCCGCCGGGAATCCAGACCATGTCGTCGGTCTGCATCCGGTCGTCCTGCTCTGGTTCAGCGGCGGCGGTCTCTGTGCGAAACATGGCGATGCACCTGTTCGCGCACTAGCGTGGGCAATAGTCCCTGAAGCCCTGTATTCTCGATGGGGCGATGATTCCGATGAGTGCTACGCGGAAAATCTTGCTGACGATCGCAGCCTTGTGGATCACGGACTCGGGTTCTTGGGGATCGAACGTCGTGCTCGATTGCATTATCGCGCCCTTCCATTCTTCAGTGCTGCACTTTTTCGGCAGCGTTGATTACGTCAGGCCTTCTTCCCCTTCCCTCCTCGTCGTCTGTGCGCGCGGCCGCTCCTGCGGCGCGTGATCCGTCCCGCCGGACGTTGCCACGAGCTGTTTCGCTTTGCGATCAAACGATAGCGCAACGCGTCTTGCGTGTGATGTGCAATTTGTGCCAATCGCAACCCCAAGGCGTGCAGCCTTAACGAAGGATGTCCCAATTCCATCAATCCGATGCTGTCGCCGGATTTGGTTTTGCGAGAAAACAAGCGAAAATCCGCTCGTTTGCAGATGCGCTGCACGAGTTCGCGATGCGGATCAAACCAATCGAGGCACGATGTCGCAGGGGGCGCATTGTACTGACTTCACGCACTGTGCCCAGTCGATCAATCGCGCTGCCCTTGTGGATGTGCAATCGGGGCGCACGCAGACTTGCTCGACATATGACTTGTCTCAATCCCGGACGAATTGAACGCCCGCACGAAGCGGGAGTGCATCGCGCTGTGCATCGAAGGAGATGCCGGCGTCATCCGAAATCGCAATCACTGAGCCCGACGTGGCAAGCCTGCGCGACAAAAATATTTCGCTTTATCAGAAGAACAACTCACTGTATGGTGTGCGCGTCTCACCCGATCGAGGGGCGCTTGCGCATCGTCACGGGTGTGCGGTGAGATGCGGTGGACGCTGATGTCACGACCGACGAAGCGTGATTGATGTGTACGGCGAAATCGTGTGGTCCTGACGCCCCAGTGGCAGGTGTCCCCCGCGAGATGCGAAGCATCTTCGCGAGGCGGTGACAAACAAGCCCGGTCTCACCGGGGAGAGCACGTATAAGCCGTCAAACCATCGCGCAGGGAAAGCCGGAGTTCCCGGTTACACCTGTGGTCCTGCCTCCCGTGCTTTTTGTTGCACGGGACCCATGGGTGCGATCGGCACCCGGCTTTCCCTGCGCCCTCCGACAATCGTGGGCGAACCGACGATCCAAAAACTCGGGCGCATCGCACCGCGAGATGAACGGGCTTATCCGAACGTCGCAAGCATAGATCACACTTCGCCGGCTTTCCGCCGCGATTGCGCGTGCTAGACTTTCCCGCCTTGGGAGGAAAATGCATGTTCAGGAAATTGCTGCTTGGTCTCACCGTGATTGCCTTTGCCGGTGCCGGCGCTGCCTTTGCGCAGCAGAGCGGCATCAAGCGGACGCCGCTGCAGAAGGTCGATTTCCCGGCGGGCTACAACACGGTCACGGCGATTGCCGAGGTTCCGGCCGGGGGTGCGTCGGGTCGTCACAGCCATCCCGGCGCTGAAACCGGCTATGTGCTCGAGGGCGAGCTGGAACTTGTGATCGACGGCAAGCCACCGTTGAAGCTGAAGGCAGGCGATTCCTACCAGATCCCGGAAGGTGCGGTGCACGATGCCAAAACTTCCGGCGACAAACCGCTCAAGGTGCTAGGGGTCTACGTGGTCAAGGCCGGCGAGCCGTTGGCGAAACCAGCGCCGTAGGCCGAACCTGTTGGCCTCCGACCAGTCGGTTCATGTTGGCTTCAGGTGCGGCGAGCAACAATTCGAGCTCGCCGGGCCTTTGATTTTTGCCGCCGCTGCATGAGATCCCCTCGTTCCGCAAGATGCTCTGTGTGACGCGCCTGCCGTTTCCGCTGCGCCGCCTGGCATGGGCGATCGGGATGAATTTCGGCCGGCAGCGCGCCAATTTCTGCGGAAGCTTCGGCGTCACCTCGGTCGCGGCCTACGGCCCGGGCGAATTGCACGCGCTGAGCCCCGGGCCATTCCTGCTGAGCTATGGCGTGATCAAGCCGGACCACACCGTCGATGTGGTGCTGCGCTGGGACCATCTGGTCTGCGACGCCGCCCTGATCGCCAAAACCCTGACCCGGCCCGAGCAGGTGCTCGGCGGCGAAATCGCCGTGGAATTGGGCGCGATCCGGCCGCAAGCCGACGCCCGACCGGTCCGGGCCGCCGGAACCCGGCTTTGAGCGACGAAAGGGACCGATTTTGACGCCGATTCGGCCCAAATCGGCCTGCGTTTTGTTTGACAGAGCCCGACTTTCTCCTTAAGACCACCCTTGCTCGCGGGCCGGTTTCGGCCCGCGATGCGTTTCGCGACCCGTGGTTCTCCCCGAGCTTTCGAGGCGGACCTGTCGGTACGGGCCTTTTGGCCGGTACACAGGAGGGCGCGTCTCCTCAAACCTGAAACTGACAAAACGCCGGGCGCTTCGTGCGACGGCTATCAAAGAGGACGCGATGACAAAGCGCAGTGAGGCGAAGTACAAGATCGATCGCCGCATGGGCCAGAATATCTGGGGCCGCCCGAAGAGCCCCGTGAACCGCCGCGAATACGGCCCCGGCCAGCACGGCCAGCGCCGCAAGGGCAAGCTCTCCGACTTCGGCGTGCAGCTCCGCGCCAAGCAGAAGCTGAAGGGCTACTACGCCAACATTTCCGAGCGCCAGTTCCACGGCATCTATGTCGAGGCCAGCCGCCTGAAGGGCGACACCGGCGAGAACCTGATCGGCCTGCTCGAGCGCCGTCTCGACACCGTGGTCTATCGCGCCAAGTTCGTCGCCACGATGTTCGCCGCGCGCCAGTTCATCAACCACGGCCACGTCAAGGTGAACGGCCGCAAGGTCAACATCGGCAGCTACAAGCTGAAGGTCGGCGACACCATCGAGGTCAAGGAATCCTCCAAGCAGCTGACCCCGGTGCTGGAAGCCGCCCAGCTGCCCGAGCGCGACCTGCCCGACTTCCTCGAGGTCGATCATGGCAAGATGACCGCGAAGTTCGTCCGCATCCCGGCGCTCGGCGACGTGCCGTTCCCGGTGCAGATGGAGCCGCATCTGATCGTCGAATTCTATTCGCGCTGATCACGGCACGCATGCGAGATCCGAAAGGCCCCGGTTTTGCCGGGGCCTTTTTGTTTGGCTAAAGTCAGTGCACACCGACCGAGAGAACCATCATGCACTACACCCCTGCCCGGCCCGATCCCAAGGCGCCCGCCGTCCGCATCAACCTGCTGTCGGACACACAGACGAAGCCGACGCCCGGGATGCGAGAGGCGATGGCAAGGGCCGAGGTCGGCGACGAGCAGGTCGGCGACGATCCGACCACCAACGAGCTCAACGCCCGCGTCGCCGATCTGCTCGGCAAGGAAGCCGCCGTCTTCATGCCGTCGGGCACCATGTGCAACGTCGCGGCGACGCTGGCCTATTGCCGCCCCGGCGACGAGATCCTGGCGCACGCGACCGCGCATATCATCGCCCGCGAGGGCGGCGCACATGCCGCGCTCGGCGGCTTCCAGATCACGCAACTGCCAGGCGATGACGGCCAGTTCACGCCGGAGACCTTCCGCGCCGCGCTGCATCCGCGCACCCGCTACCAGCCGCCGCAGGTGCTCGTCAGCGTCGAGCAGACCGCCAATATCGGCGGCGGCACGATCTGGAAGAAGACCGCGCTGGATGAGGTCGTGCGCATCGCCAAGGACCACGGGCTTGTGACCCACATGGACGGCGCGCGACTCCTGAACGCGACCGTCGCCTCAGGCATCTCGCCGCGCGACATGACGGCGGGCTGGGATTCGGTCTGGATCGATTTCTCCAAGGGCCTCGGCGCGCCGATCGGCGGCGTGATCGCCGGCACCCGCGCCTTCATCGACGACGTCTGGCGCTGGAAGCAGCGGCTCGGCGGCTCGATGCGGCAGTCCGGCATCTGTGCCGCCGCCTGCATCTATGCGCTCGATCACCATGTCGATCGTCTCGCCGACGACCATGCCAATGCGCGGGCGCTGGCGCGCGGGCTGGCGCAGATCAACGGCATCGCGGTGCAGGCGCCCGAGACCAACCTCGTGTTCTTCAGGCCCGACGGCGCCGGCGTCTCCGGCGACAAGATGGTCGCCGAGCTGCGCAAGCGCGGGGTGACGCTCGCGATGATGGACGGCCGGATCAGGGCCTGCACGCATCTCGATGTCACGGCCGCGATGATCGAGGAAGCCGTCGGTCACGTCAGGGACATCGTGCGCGGGGCGTAGCTACGGCCGCGGATTGTAGCCCGGATGCAGCGAAGCGTAATCCGGGGTGATTGGCGCCTCGGACGAGACCGTCCCCGGATTGCGCTGCGCTCCATCCGGGCTACGAAGCCGGTTACCGCCCCATCGCCTGGTAGATCAGCGTCTTCAGCTCCTGCTGGATCCGGCCGCGCTGTGACGGCGTCTGCACCATGAAGATCCCGAACAGATCGTCGGCGGGGTCGATGAAGAAGAACGTGCCGCCGACGCCGTCCCAGCGATATTCGCCGAGCGGCCAGGACGTGTTCGGCGGCACCGAGGTTCGGACCGCGAAACCGAGGCCGAAGCCGGAGTTCGGCCCCGGATAATAGTTCTTGTCGCGCACGACACCGCTTTCGGGACCGATGTGATCGGACGCCATCAGCGCGATGGTTTCCGGTTTCAGATAGCGCTTCCCACCATAGCTGCCGCCGTTCAACAGCATCTGCGAGAAGCGTGCATAGTCGCCGACCGTGCCGACCATGCCGCCGCCGCCGGATTCCCGTCGCAGCGGCTGGCGCGGGTCACTGACGTCGGCGACCGGGCTGATGATGCGATCCTTCGGCATCGGCTCGGCGATCAGCGGCCATTTCGCCCGGTCGGCGACATAGAATGCGGTCTCGTTCATCCCGAGCGGACCGAGCAGCCGCTCCTTCTCGACCTGAAACAGGGATTTCCCTGTGATCACCTCGATGATGCGGCCGAGCACGTCGGTGGAATGGCCGTAATCCCATTGCGTGCCGGGTTGTTCGGCGAGCGGCAGTGCCGCGAGCCGCGCCGTGAATTCGGCATTGTCGGGATCGTTGTCGAACAGGCCGGCATCGGCGTAGGTCTTGTTCACCACGCCGCCGCCATAATAGCCATAAGGCAGTCCTGCCGTGTGGCGCATCAGGTCTTCGATCGTCACGGGACGCTTGAGCGGCTCCAACGTCATCGTCGCCTTGCCCTCATCGCCGCGCTTTTCGACGCCGACCTTCATGTCGGCAAAGGCCGGGATGTATTTCGACACCGGATCGCTGAGCGCGAGCTTGCCTTCCTCCACCAGCATCATCGCGATGACTGACGTGATCGGCTTCGACATCGAATAGAGGCGGAAGATGGTCTCCGCGCTCATCGAGAATTCGGTTGCGACGTCGCGAACCCCGAAATTCTCGTAGTAGACCGGCTTGCCGTGCTGCTGCAGCAGCAGGATCGCCCCGGGGATCTTCCCGGTCGCGACCTCGTTCCTGACATAGTCGGAGACCTTGGCGAGGCCTTTCGGAGAAAAGCTGTGCGCGGCTGGCCCTGCGGAGCCGGCCTGCGCAGCAGTCGCAACGGACGCGAGCACGAGTGCCGCGACGAACGCGCGGCACCCACGCATATCAATTCTCCATGGCTTCATAGACGAGCTGCTTCAACGTCCGCTGGATGCGCTGACGCTCGGTCGGCGTCTGCTCCAGGAGGATGAAGAAGAAGTCCTGCTTGCGGTCGATGATGTAGTAGCAGCCGCTGGCACCATCCCATTTCAGTTCGCCGAGATCGCCGGGCGGCGGCGGCTTGGCATTGCCCGGATCGGTGCGCACCGCGATCCCGAGCCCGAAGCCGAAGCCGTCGCCGGGGAAATAGAATACGTCGCGCGCAACGCCAGAGGCCGGGCCGACACGATCGGTCGTCAATTCCTTGAACGTCTCGGGCTTCAGGATGGTCTTGCCGTCGAGGGTGCCGCCGTTGAGCAGCATTTGCGCGAAGCGCGAATAATCCGCCATGGTCGAGACCATGCCGCCGCTGGCGGACTCCCATTTCTTGACCTTGGTCGGATCGTTGACCCGGCCGACCCGGAAGTCGCTGTCGTTCGGCATCGGCTGGGCCATCAGCTTCTGCTTCTCGGGGTCGGTGACAAAGAAGCCGGTGTCCTTCATGCCGAGCGGGTCGAGCAGCCTTTCGCGCTCGATCGTCGAGAGCTTCTCGCCGGTGGTCACCTCCATCACGCGCGCCAGAATGTCGGTAGAATGGCCGTATTGCCAGAGCGCGCCGGGCTGGTTGTGCAGCGGCAGCTTGGCGATCCGCTCGGCGAATTCGGCGAGATCGAAATCTCCGCCGTAGATATCGGCTTCCTTGTAGGCCTTGCGGACCAGGCTGTCGCCATAGAAGCCGTAGGTGATACCCGACGTATGCGTCATCAGATCGAGGATCGTCATCGGCCGGCTCAGTGGCACCAGTTCGAGCGTCTTGGTGCCGTCCTCGGCCTTCTTCTCGACGCCGACCTTCACATCGGCAAAGGACGGGATGTATTTCGAGACGGGATCGTCGAGCTTGTATTTCCCCGCCTCCAGCAGCTGCATCGAGACCACGGCGGTGATCGACTTGGACATCGAGGCCAAGCGGAAGATGGTCTGGTCGGTGATCGGCGCCTTGCTGACCACGTCCTGCACACCGAAGGCCTCGTGATACACCGGCTTGCCATGCTGCTGGATCAGGACGATGGCGCCGGGAATCTTTCCGGTCGCGACCTCGTTCTTGAAGAACTCGCTGATCCTGGCGAGCTTGTCGGGGTTGAAATGCGCGCCCGCCGGAATCTCGTAGGTGCCCTCGGTGTGCGCGTACGCCAACGAAGCCGCCAGCAACACCGCACCGGCTGCGGCGGCGCACCTCAAACGAAATGACTGCATTTGAACTATCCCTCCCCGGAAATCACGGGGAAGTGTAGCGGCGGTATCATCGGGCACAAGGGCTACCGAAGGCGTCCAGGGCCTCCTGATGCAGCTCGCCGCTCTGGGCCGAGAAGCAGCAGAAGATCACCTGCGTGACGCCGGGTGCAGCCGTCAGGGCATCGACGACGGCCTTGACCGCAATAGCGGCGGCACGGTCCGGCGGGAAATGATAGACGCCGGTCGAGATGGCGGGAAAAGCGACGGAGCCGAGCCCGTTGGCGTGGCACAACTCGATGCCGCGACGATAGCAGGATGCGAGCAGCGCATCCTCGTTCTGGGTGCCGCCATGCCAGATCGGCCCGACGGCGTGGATCACGTACCTGGCAGGGAGCCGGTAGCCCTTCGTGATCTTGGCATCGCCGGTCTCGCAGCCATGCAGCGCGCGGCATTCGGCAAGCAAATCCGGCCCAGCGGCGCGGTGGATCGCGCCGTCGACGCCGCCGCCGCCAAGCAGCGACGAATTGGCCGCGTTGACGATGGCGTCAACGCGCAGGGTCGTGATGTCGGTAACGATGACTTCGAGCCGCGCCTTGCCGATCTGGCGCGCCGTCAAGGTCAGGCAGCCACGTCGACCGGGATACCCTTGTCGGCAAACAGCTGCTGCAATTCACCGGCCTGGAACATCTCGCGGATGATGTCGCAACCGCCGACGAACTCGCCCTTCACATAGAGCTGCGGAATCGTCGGCCAGTTCGAATAGACCTTGATGCCGTCGCGCAGCTCGGCCGATTCGAGAACGTTGAGGCCCTTGTAGCCGACACCGATGTGGTCGAGGATTTGCACGACCTGACCGGAAAACCCGCACTGCGGGAATTGCGGCGTGCCCTTCATGAACAGCACGACGTCGTTCGACTTCACTTCGTTGTCGATGAATTGCTCGATGCTCATTTTCGCTTCCTTCGGGGGCGGCGCTCTCAAGCCTTGTGGGCCGGCCCACCCTTCTAACCCGTGACTGGCTATATATGTAGCTCAAACCATTGTGCATCCAAAGCAAAATGGCGAAAATCTGGCATGCGGCGGGGGCCGGACGGCACCGCAAAAAGGGCCGGGATTATCTGACGGGCCCAATATCATCATGGGGGAGGCTTTTTTCCCGTAACGGAGCCCCTATCTAGGACGAACTGTCCGTCTGGAACCAGTTTACCGAAGCAACGTTCTCCCCTTGAATCGGAGACCATCGTTGACGAAACCAGCCTCTGCCGCGGCCGCCATTCCCGGCACCTCCCCGTCATTGTCCTCCGAATCCGGGTCGCTCGCGCAGCGGCTGGTGGACGCCTATCGCGCGGTCCGCGACGAGACCGAGCGCCGGGCCGCGCCGCTGTCGGCGGAAGACCAGCTGATCCAGTCGATGCCGGATGCGAGCCCCGCCAAGTGGCACCGCGCCCACACGACCTGGTTCTTCGAGCAGTTTCTGCTCGGCGAGCACGTCAAGGGCTACACGCCATTCCACCCAGACTACGCCTATCTGTTCAATTCCTATTACGTCAGCGCCGGCCCCCGCCATGCCCGCCACCAGCGCGGCCATCTGACCCGCCCGACATCAGACGAAGTCACCGCCTACCGCCGCCATGTCGACGCCGAGGTGGTGAAATTCTTCCAGACCGCCACCACGGACAAGCTCGCGGCGCTGGTGCCGCTGGTCGAGGTCGGCCTCAATCACGAGCAACAGCATCAGGAGCTGATGTACACCGACATCCTGCATGCCTTCGCACAGAACCCGATCCCGCCGGCCTACGATCAGGCGTGGCGCTTCCCGGCATCGCAGCGCGGGCCCGAGGAATGGGTGACGCTCAACGAGGGCATCCACACCGTCGGCCACGCCGATGACAGCTTCCATTTCGACAATGAGAAGCCCGCGCATCGCGCGCTGGTCGGCCCGGTCAAGCTCGCGAAAAACCTCGTCACCAATGCCGATTGGCTCGCCTTCATCAAGGACGGCGGCTATTCCACCGCCACGCTGTGGCTGATGGACGGCTTCGGCACTGTGACCAACGAGGGCTGGCAGGCGCCGGGCCACTGGCGCGAGATCGACGGCGAATGGAAGATCATGACGCTCGGTGGTCTGCAGCCGATCGATCCGCAGGCTCCGGTTTGCCACGTCAGCTACTACGAAGCCGACGCCTTCGCCCGCTGGGCCGGCAAGCATCTGCCGACCGAGATGGAATGGGAGGTCGCCGCCCGCGCCGGCCTGCTTAACGACGCCTACGGCATCGTCTGGCAATGGACCCGCAGCGCCTATTCGCCCTACCCGGGCTACCGCGCGATCGAAGGCGCGCTCGGCGAATACAACGGCAAGTTCATGGTCAACCAGCTCGTGCTGCGCGGCTCGTCGCTGGCGACGCCGGCCGGTCACAGCCGTGTCACCTACCGCAACTTCTTCTATCCGCACCATCGCTGGCAATTCACGGGGTTACGCCTCGCCGACTATGCCTGATTGAGTCCTGTCGACATCGATAACGCGTCGGTAAGCGCGTTCGGGAGAGTATCATGAATGTGCATGCCGCCGCTTTGGCCAAAGCGTATCCGTTCGACGAAGCGACCTCGGCGTTTGCCGGCGATGTGATCGGCGATCTCGCCCGTCACCCGAAACGGCTGTCGCCGAAATATTTCTACGACGCCACCGGCTCGGAGCTGTTCGAGCAGATCACGGTGCTGCCGGAATATTATCCGACGCGCACCGAGCTCGGCATCCTGCGCGACCGCGGCAGCGAGATCGCCGCAATCATTCCGGACGGCGCGGCGCTGGTCGAGTTCGGCGCCGGCGCGACCACCAAGGTGCGCCTGCTGCTGGAGCACTGCGAATTCGCCGCCTATGTGCCGGTCGATATATCCGGCGATTTCCTCAAGGCCCAGGCCGACGGGTTGCGCCGGGATTTCCCGGGTCTTGGCATCTATCCGGTCGCGGCCGATTTCACCGCGCCGTTCGTGCTGCCGGAGGCGGTCGCCGCCATGCCGAAGGTCGGCTTCTTCCCGGGCTCGACGCTCGGCAATTTCGAGCCAAGCGAGGCCTTGGCCTTCCTGCGCAGTGCCCGCAAGATCCTCGGTCATGGCGCGCAGATGATCATCGGCGTCGACCTCGAGAAGGACGAGCGCGTGCTGTACGACGCCTATAACGACGCGGCCGGCGTCACCGCGCGCTTCAATCTCAATGTGCTGGTTCGGATCAACCGCGAGCTCGGCGGTAATTTCGACCTGTCGGGCTTCACCCACCGCTCGATCTACAACCGCGACCGCCATCGCATCGAGATGCACCTGATCAGCCGCAAGGCGCAGACCGTGCGCATCCTCGGCAACACCTTCGCATTCCGCCCCGGCGAGAGCATTCATACCGAGAACAGCTACAAATACTCGCTCGAGCGGTTCACCGCGCTTGCCCGCAGCGCGGGCTGGACGGTGCGCGACAGCTGGACCGACGCCAACACCATGTTCTCGGTGCACGCGCTGGTTGCGGACTAAGACCAAACCGAACGGGGCAACAATCATGGGCCGGCGTGCGCTGCAGATCGCGACGGCCCTGCTCGCCCTCGTCCCGATCCTGACCGGCATCATCACAATGCTCGGCGTGAGCGACCCGCTCTACGCCTCGTCGGGCGTGCCAATGCTGCCGGTGCTCGACAGCAATCTGCGCTTCTTCGGCGGGGTCTGGCTTGGTCTCGGCCTCGCTCTGCTCTGGCTGGTGCCGCGGATCGAAAGCGAGACCGTGCTGTTCCGCGTGGTCTGGGGCGGCATCTTCCTCGGCGGCATCGGCAGGATGCTGTCGATGGTGATGGTTGGCCTGCCGCCGCTGCCCTTCGTGGGCTTCACCGCGCTCGAAGTGATCGGCGCGCCGCTGTTCGTCTATTGGCAGCACCGCGTGGCCACGGCCGGTCGCCGGTAGCGCCCCGACTATTCTTCCTCCCCGCTCGACCGCAGCGAGATCGATTCCCACGCCGCGACCACGATCATGATCGCGGTGGTGACGATCGAAAGCACCAGCGGCGACATCTCGCGGGCAAAATAGGCCGTGATCGCCAGCGCCACGATGCCGACGCCATGCGAGAGCTGCAGGAAGTTGCGGATCACGTATTTGAACAGGATGGTCCCGACCAGGAACAGCGCGGGGCCGCCGACCGAGCTCACGATGGTCTTCAGGTCGGAATGGCCGGACGGGTGCTTCAGCACCAGTTCGTCGGCGACTGCGGTGAGGATGATGCCACCGACGATCGGCATGTGCAGATAGGTGTAGGCGATCCGCGCCACGCGGCCGGATTCCTCTGACTTGGAGATCATGTCCGCGCCGGCCTCGGCGCCCTTGTGGAAATAGATCCACCACATCGCGATGCTGCCGACCAGCGCCGAGATGAACGCGGCGACATTCTCCGGCGTCCAGGTCAGCTCGGCAAAGGTCGCGCCGTCGACCACGATCGCCTCGCCGAGCGCAATGATGATGAAGCCGGCACAGCGCTCGGCCATGTGGCCGCCTTCGACCGACCAGGCCTCCATCGAGGAGAAGCCGAGCCCAGGGGTCCAGAACCGCAGAGCCGGCGCGACATACTCGATGGCCAGCGCCGCGATCCAGAGCCACATCCGGGTCTCGTGCTCGGCGAAGCCGCCGAGAACCCAGAGCACGGCCGAGCAGGACAGCCAGGTCAGGATACGGATTGCGTTGTGGCGCACCGCGGTCCGGTTCCGCGGCGTCGCCAGCAGCCAGAACGCGGTGCGGCCGACCTGCATCGCTGCATAGGTCCCGGCAAACCACAGCCCGCGGCCCTCAAAGGCGGACGGGATCGAGGTCGACAGCAGTAGCCCGCCCAGCATCAGGACGAACAGCAACAGGCGAACCGGCGTCAGGTCGGGATTGAGCCAGTTGGTGACCCAGGTGGTGTAGACCCACACCCACCACACTGCAAGGAACAGCACCGTGACCTGCACCGCGCCCAGCGGGGTGAAGTGGTGCAGCAGCGTGTGCGACAGCTGCGTGACGGCGAAGACGAAAACGAGGTCGAAGAACAGCTCGGCATTGGTGACGCGGCTGTGCTGGTTCGGCACGATGACGCGAAACATCGCGCCGCGAGGATTATCTGCCATCGCTTGGGGCCCCCGCCCTGCTGCCGGGGACTAGCCTTCCGGCACGCCGGTCTGCAGGGCCAGCGCGTGCAACACGCCGCCCATCTGGCCCTTCAGCGACTGGTAGACGATCTGGTGCTGCTGAACGCGGGACTTGCCGCGGAATGACTCGGAAACGACAGTGGCCGCGTAGTGGTCGCCGTCGCCGGCCAGATCACGGATCGTCACCTCGGCATCAGGGATCGCTGCCTTGATCATCGATTCGATATCACGGGCGTCCATCGGCATCCCAGTCCACCTCCGTCAGGTCATTCGAATCAGGGCCGATTCGGCCAGGAAAACCAAGACAAAACCCAAGATAAAACCTCAGATAAAACCCGACGCTTGAGGTCTTCTAGGTCATCCTGGGGCACACTATATTCCCATTCCCAGCGATTTAAACCTGCATCAATCGGTCACAAGCCATCACGCCGAAATGACCAGAAGAGGCGCAGAATCATGAAGCTCCCCGGCCCCGACCATCCGATCACGATCACGCCCAATGCGAAGCGTGTCCGCATCACCGCCGATGGCGTCGTCATCGCCGAGACCACCCATGCGCTGACCTTGAAGGAAGCGAGCTATCCGGCCGTGCAATACGTCCCCCGGCAGGACGCCAACATGGAGCTGTTGGCCCGCACCGAGCGGACCACGCATTGCCCCTACAAGGGGGATGCGAACTATTTCAGCATCAAGGCCAACGGCAAGACGCTGGACAATGCGATCTGGACCTATGAGGCGCCGTTCCCGGCCATGACCGAGATCGCCGGCCACCTCGCCTTCTATCCGGACAAGGTGAAGATCGAGGAAGTCGCCTAGACCATCGCGCCTGCCGCACGCGCCGGGCCTCGCCCGGCCGTTTCGGCGCGTGCCCGCCCGGCCTGAAAAAACGGAAATGCCTGGGTGAGGCCCGGGCATGACGACGGGAGTGTTCGGCCGGATCGCTGCTAGACCCTGAATATCGTGAGCCCAAGGATCAGCAGCACCAGGAAGATCACGACGAACACGTAGAACAGGAAGCGCGCGATGTCGGCGGAGGCGGCGGAAATGCCGGTGAAGCCGAGCAGGCCCGCGATGATCGAGACGACAAGGAAGATCAACGCCCATTTCAGCAGTGTCATTGCTCGCTCCACAAACCGCGCGCTCAGCGCGTCCGCCCGACAACGCCCGCCACCGACCCCGGTTCCAGAACGAAACAGATCCACTGAAATGACCGACCTCGACACCACGGAATCGGGACAATTGGGCCTTGCTGAATCGGGTTCCCGATTGCAACATCCGGGTGCAGACCCGGCTGGGGGCACCATGAAATCGATTGCTCACGCGGCTCCGGCCGTCGACGTCCAGGCAGCACCGAAGCTTCACAAGCGCAACGTCGCCCTCGACCGCGCACGCACCTTCCTGACGCTGGTCGTTCTGCTGCATCACGCGGTGATCCCCTACACCCATTTCGGGCACACCGACCCGACGTCCTGGATCGGTTTCGACTGCGTCGTGCTCGCCACCGACAGCTTTTTCATGGCGATGTTCTTCTTCCTGTCGGGGCTGTTCGTCTGGCCCGGGCTCGGCCACAAGCCGTGGCTGATCTTCCTGCGCGACCGGCTGCTGCGGCTCGGCCTGCCCTTCGTGATCTGCGCGTTCACCGTGATTCCGATCGCCTATTACGCGATCGCGCTGCGTGCGACCCCGGACCTGACCTTCTCCGAATTCTGGTGGAAGACCATGATTTTCGGGCCCTGGCCAAGCGGCCCGATCTGGTTCGTCTGGGTCCTGATGACCTTCGACGTGACGGCGAGCGTGCTGTACCGGGTGTCGTCGCGCCTGCTCGAGCCGATCAACCGTCTGTCGATCAAGGGATTTCAACGTCCCTCGAAGTTCTGGCTGTTCCTGGTCGTCGTCAGTGCCGCCGCCTATTTGCCGATGCTGGTCCATTACGGCCAGAACTACTGGTTCGAACTCGGACCGTTCTCGGTGCAGGCGAGCCGGGTGCTGCTGTATGCGTCCTACTTCTTCATCGGTGCAGGGATCGGGGCGGCAAACCTCGAGGGCGGCCTGCTCAGCGCCCACGGACGGCTGACCGAGCGCCGCTGGTTCTGGACCGGGATCACGGTGATCCCCTACTGTCTGATGTGGGTGATGATCTACATCAAGCGCGGGATCATCGGTAACCCCGATCCGCTGCCGGGCTGGTATCTCGCGTCCTACGGCACCTTCTACGTGCTGTTCAGCGCCTCGATCCTGTTTGCGATCCTGGCCTACTTCCTGCAATCGAAAGCGCCGGGACCGACGCTGCTCGACCGCATGCAGGGCGACGCCTACGGCATGTTCCTGGTGCATTATCCGATCGTGCTGTGGCTGCAATACTGGCTGTTCGATATGGAATTGCCGGCAATCGCCAAGGCCGCCATCGCGTTCTTCGCCACCGTGGCGCTGAGCTGGGCCGCGACAGCCGTGCTGCGCAAGCTGCCGGGCGCCAAATACGTTCTTTAGCTAGAGCATTGACATTGCGGCATCTGAGCTGCGTCCCCTCTCCCGCTTGCGGGGGAGGGCTAGGGTGGGGGCTCTCTCCGCGAGTCACATCGTGGAGAGAGCCCCCACCCGCCGCGCTACGCGCGTCGACCTCCCCCGCAAGCGGGAGAGGTGAAGCGAGTTCGTCGAAGGACCGCTTCAGTCAAAGAGACTACCGCTCCCTACGCCGCGATCTCACCCCTGGCCGCCACGCTTTCGAGACGCGGGGCGGCCGCCGCGCGGTGGTCGCGGGCGATCAGGATGTAGAAGGTCGGCAGCACGAACAGCGTGAACAGCGTGCCGATCAGCATCCCCATCACCACGACGATACCGATGGCAAAGCGGCTCGCCGCGCCGGCGCCGTCGGCATAGAGCAGCGGCGCAAGGCCCGCGACCATCGCGGCCGTCGTCATCAGCACCGGCCGCATCCGCACCGCGGCCGCCTTCTGGATCGCGGCGACGCGGTCGAGCCCCTCATGGTGCTGGATCTCGTTAGCGAAACTCACCATCAGGATGCCGTGCTTGGAGATCAGCCCGATCAGGGTGACGAGGCCGATCTGGGTGTAGATGTTCAGCGTGGTGAAGCCGAAATACAGCGGCAGCAGCGCGCCGCAGACCGCGAGCGGCACCGTGACCATGATAACCAGCGGATCGCGGAAACTCTCGAACTGCGCCGCCAGCACCAGGAAGATCACGATCAGCGCCATGCCGAAGGTGACGATCAGGCGGTTGCCCTCCTGGACATATTGCCGGCTGTCCGACAGCCAGTCGACGGTCATGCCCGGCGACAGTTTTTGCGCCTGCATGAACGACACCGCCTGCCCCATGGTGACGCCGGGCTTGAGCACGGCCGAGATCGTCGCCGCATTCATCTGGTTGAACTGCGGCAGCCGGTTCGGTTCGGGCTTGACGTTGACCTTGATCACCGTCGACAGCGGGAACATCTGCCCCGAGCTCGAACGGACATTGAAGTTTCCGAGACTGTCCGGCGTGACCCGGTCGACCTGGCGCACCTGCGGGATCACCTCGTAGGAGCGTTCGAAGAAGTTGAAGCGGTTGACGTAGTTCTCGCCGACCAACACCGCGAGCGTATCGGCGATGGTCTGCATGCTGACGCCGGCCTCGGCCGCCTTGGCGTGATCGATGGTGATCCGCGCAGTCGGGCTGTCGAACGCAAGATCGCTGTCGACGAAGACGAACAGCCCGCTCTTCCAGGCCGCCTGCTTCAGCGTCTCGACCTCCTGATAGATGGTTGAGAAATCACCGGCCGAGCGCACCACCATCTGGAACGGCAGGCCGCCGGTCGCGGCCGGCAAAGCGGCGGGCTGGAACGGCGTCACGCTGGCGCCGAGCACGCCATAGGACATGCCGTAGAGCTGGTTCTGGATGTCGTTGGCCGAGCGCTTGCGCTTGTCCCAATCGGTCAGCGTAATGCCGCCGAAAGCATGGTTTTGGCCGTCGGTGCCGTTGATGACCCAGCTCGCATGATACTCCGGGAACGAGCGAAACAGCTGCTCGACCTGGTCGGTGTAGCGCGTGGTGTAGTCGACGCTGGCATATTGCGGCGCGCGGAGCACGGTGAACACGTAGCCCTGGTCCTCGGACGGCGCGAGCTCGCGCTGGCTGCCGAGAAACAGCACCACGATCGCCGCCAGCACGCTGACCGCAACCACGAGCACCGCGGCGCGCATCTTCAGCGTCGCAGCCAGCAGCCGGCTGTAGCCGCGCGACAGCTTTGAGAACTGATGCTCGACGAAGCGGGCAAACCGGCCGTGCGAGGTCGCCTCGCCCAGCAGCTGCGCGCTCATCATCGGCGACAGGGTCAGCGCGATGACGCCCGAGACCACCACCGAGCCTGCCAGCGTGAAGGCGAATTCGCGGAACAGGCTGCCGGTCAGGCCGCCCATCAGGCCGATCGGCGCATAGACCGCGGCCAGCGTGATCGTCATCGCGATCACGGGGCCGATGATTTCGCGCGCCCCGATCAGGGCTGCGTCGCCGGGACTTAAGCCCTCCTCGATGTGGCGATGGATATTTTCCACGACGACGATGGCGTCGTCGACCACCAGCCCGATCGCCAGCACCATCGCGAGCAACGTCAACAGATTGATGGAGAAGCCGAGCGCCAGCATCATCGCCGCGGTACCGACCAGCGACAGCGGCACGGTGACGACCGGGATCAGTACTGAGCGGAACGATCCCAGGAACAGCAGGATCACCACCACGACGATCAGGATCGCCTCGGCCAGCGCGTGCTGCACCTCTGATATCGAGGCCTTGACGAAGTGCACGATGTTGAAGACGTCGGCGACGTTCAAACCGGGCGGTGCGACGCGGTTGAGGTCCTCGATCACCTTGGCGGTGGCGGCGACGATCTCCAGTGGGTTGCCGTCAGGCGTCGGCTGCACCGCGATATAGACGGTGGGCCTGCCGCTGTCGCGCGCATTGGAATCGTAATTCTCGCCGCCGATCTCGAGCGTCGCGACATCGCCGAGCCGCACCAGGCCGCCGCCGGCGCCGGTCTTGATCACCATCTTGCGGAAATCGTCGAGATTGCGCAGGTCGGTCGCCGCCGTGATGTTGGTCACGGTCATCTCGCCGCGCAGCCGTCCGGGCGCCGCCTGCACATTGTTGGAGCGCAGCGCAGCGGCGATATCGGCCGCGGTCAGGCCGCGCGATGCCAGCTTGAACGGATCGATCCACACCCGCATCGCAAGCGACGATCCGCCTGACGTGTCGGCCGAGGCGACGCCGGGCACCGAAGTCAACAACGGCTGCGCCACGCGGGTGGCGAAGTCGGTGATCTGCGCCGGCGTCAGCGTGTCGCTGGTGAAGGCAATGTACTGCACCGCCGATGCGCCATCGGTGATCTTGGTGATGACGGGGTCGAACACGCCGGCCGGCATGCGGTACTTGACCTGCTGCACCTTGGCGAGCACTTCCGTCATGGCGCGGTCGGCATTGGCGTTGAGCACCAGCTTGGCCTTGATCTGGCTTGTGCCCAGCGTCGAATTCGAGGTCATGTATTCGATGCCGTTGGCGGTCGCGATCGATTGCGCGATCACCGAGGTGACGAAGCCCTGCATGACGTCCTGGGTCGCGCCGGGAAACGACACGTCGACCTGGATGGTGGCGCTCTCCATGCTGGGATATTGCCGCACCGGCAGCGAGACCATCGCCGCGGTGCCGATCAAGAGGATCAGCAGGCTGACAACCGTCGCAAGAATCGGCCGGCGGATGAAGATGTCGGTGAAATGCATGATGCCTGCCTTAGACCATCGTGCTCAGGCGCGAGCGTCGAGGTAGTTCAGTTCTTTTTTGAGCATGATCTCTCCGGAAAACCGCTTCGCACTTTTCCGGATCATGCTCATCGCCCCTTCTCCGGCGTCTCCGCCATGGTCATCTGGACGGCAGCACCGGGCATGACGCGAAGCTGGCCCGCGGTTACGATGTGATCGCCCGGCGAAAGCCCGTGCTCCACCACGACGCGCTCGCCGATGCGCTGCCCGGTCCTGACGGCGACGCCGATCGCCTTGTTGTCGCGCACCACGAGCACGCTCTCGCCGGAGGCGCTGGTCTGGATCGCGGTGACGGGCACCACGATGGCGTCGAGCTGCGGCGGCAGCACGACGTTCACCATCACGAAGAGCCCAGGCCGCAGCAGCCGGTCGGGATTGCTGAATAAAGCCTGCACGAGGACATTGCGGGTGTCCTCGGCGACCTGCGGTTCGATGGCGTTGATCTTGGCCTCGAACACCCGATCGGGGAAAGCATCGGTACGGATCGTCACCGTGCCTCCCACCTTCAGATTTGACAGGCGCTGCTGCGGAACGGTGAAATTGGCATAGAGCTGGTCGAGCGCGGTCAGCGTGGCGAGCGCATCGCCGGCATTGACGTATTGGCCGAGATTGACCTTGCGCAGGCCGATCTGGCCTGCGAACGGCGCGCGGATCGTTGTCTGCGCGATCTGCGCATCGAGCTGCTCGACCGAGGCGTCGGCCTGCTTCAGGTCTTCCTGCCGCTGTTGCAGCGTCTCCTGGGTCACGAAGCCGGAGGGCGCGAGGCCCTGCGAACGCTTCTCCTGCAATTGCGCAAACCGACCCTTGGAAACCGCAACCGCGCGCGAGGCGCGCAGCGGCGCGTCATAGAGCTGCACCAGCGCCGCGCCCTCGGCGACATCGGTGCCGGCATCGAAATTGATCGCGGTGACGCGGCCGGCAACTTCGGGCGCCAGAATCACCTGCCGCACTGCCTGCAACGAGCCGATCGCCTCGATCGCGCGCGGCAAGGTTTCGGTCCGCACCACCATGGCCGCCACCGGCGTCGGCGGGGCCTCGGTCGTGGCCTTGGCGGACGCACTGGAGCCGCCGGCTCGCCAGGCGAACAAGGCGGCCGCGGCACAGATCAGCAGGGCAAGGGTGATGCCGAGCGGCTTGGCGCGAAGCCCGAGCCAGCGGCGCGACGAGGATGATGCGGACGGCATTTCGCTTCCAAGAATGAACCCCGGCATCTCGGCCGGAAGCTTGCCCCTGCAAGCCCGCAACTGTTATAGAACCTCAAGTATAGTTGAGGTCAAGGCCGGCAGCTTGCAGGACTTCTAATCCGGGATTTCGGATCGATGACGCTTCCTCAGGAGCTTTCGGTCGGCGAAGTGGCGCGGCGCAGCGGCCTCGCCGTCTCCACCCTTCACTTCTACGAGAGCAAGGGGCTGATCGCGAGCCGGCGCACCAGCGGCAACCAGCGCCGCTACATGCGCGGCGTGCTGCGGCGCATCGCGGTGATCCGGATCGCGCAGCGCGCCGGGATTCCGCTGGAGGAGATCAGGCAAACCTTCGCCGCGATACCGCTCGATCGCGCCCCGACCATGCGCGAATGGGAGCGCGCGATGCGCGCCTGGACCGCGGCGCTGCAGCAGCGCATCAGCGATCTCACGGACCTCCGAGACAAGCTGTTCAGCTGCATCGGCTGCGGCTGCCTGTCCGTCACCGATTGCCCGCTGCGCAACGGCGACGACAGGCTCGGCGCCCAGGGCCCGGGCCCCCGTGTCCTGATCACGGCGGCCGAACGGCGGCAGCGCCGTGGGCGGCAAGGCTGACTGCAACGCTGACGGCATCGTCGCGGCCGACAAGTTGCGCACAACCTGCCATTGGTCACATGCCGCGACGTGATTCTCAGGTATGCTGGCCGGACTGCTGACCCTAGGGAGTCCTGAGATGAACGACCCTCAAGTTGGATGGATCGCCGCAATCATCGTCGGCGGATTGGCCGGCTGGCTCGCCGAGATGTTCATGAAGACCGGAACCGGCATCTTCATGAATATCATCCTCGGCATCGTCGGCGCCGCGCTGGCGAACTGGCTGTTGGGTCTGCTCGGCGTATCGCTCGGCGGAGGATGGATCGGCTATCTCGTCGCCGGCTTCATCGGCGCAGTGATTATCATCTTTGCCTGGCGCGCGATCCGCGGCGCAACCTAGCGCCTGATCCGGAAGGATCGCGCCGGGACATAAGACAACAGCGCGATGATGGGTTCATCGCGCTATTGAGATCTTGCTCGCTTGACGCTTGTAGCGCCTGATCCGACCGGATCAGGCAGCAGTGCTGTGCATGTAGTTCGGCAGCCAGTGCTCGAAGGCGCGGGACAGGCTTTCGATCGTCACAGGCGGCTCGCCGGCAACCGCAATCGCCTCGCCGCCGGTGGTGCCGATGCGTGCGCACGGCACGCCGGCGCCCTTCATCTTGGCCAGCACGAGGCCTGCGTCGGCCGCGGGCACGGTGACGATGTAACGGGCCTGATCTTCACCGAACCAATAGGCATGCGGCACGATCGAGGACGGCGCCGCCAAGAGCTGCGCGCCGATGCCGCTTGCGATCGCCATCTCGGCGAGCGCGATCAGGAGCCCGCCGTCGGACACGTCATGCACCGCGGTCGCGGTGCCGGCGCGGATCATGCCGCGCACCACGTCGCCGTTGCGCTTCTCGGTGGCGAGATCGACCGGCGGCGGAGCGCCCTCCTCGCGGCCGCAGACATCGCGCAGGTAAACCGACTGGCCGAGCCAGCCTTGGGTGTCGCCAACCAGCAGGATCGCCTCGCCGGCCGCCTTGAAGGCCAGGGTCGCGGACTTGGTGAAGTCGTCGAGCACGCCGACGCCGCCGATCGAGGGCGTCGGCAGGATGCCGCGGCCGTTGGTCTCGTTGTAGAGCGAGACGTTGCCGGACACGACCGGGAAGTCGAGCGCGCGGCAGGCTTCCGAGATGCCCTTCAGGCAGCCGACGAACTGGCCCATGATCTCGGGCCGCTCGGGGTTGCCGAAATTGAGATTGTCGGTGATCGCGAGCGGCCGGCCGCCGACCGCGGTGATGTTGCGCCAGGCTTCGGCCACCGCCTGCTTGCCGCCCTCGAACGGATCGGCCTCGCAATAGCGCGGCGTGACGTCGACGGTGAGCGCGAGCCCCTTCGGCCCGTCCTCGACGCGGACCACCGCGGCATCGCCGCCGGGACGCTGCATGGTATTGCCCAGGATGACGTGGTCGTACTGCTCCCAGACCCAGCGCTTCGAGCACAGTTCGGGCGTGCCGATCAGCTTGGTCAGCGCCTCTGCGATCCCGAGCGGCGGCTTGACGTCCTGGCCGCGGATCACCGGCAGCGCATTGGAGGCGACATGCGGGCGGTCATAGACCGGCGCCTCGTCGCCGAGCTCCTTGATCGGCAGGTCGGCCATCACGTCGCCGCCATGCTTCACGACGAAGCGCTTGCTCGGCGTGGTGTAGCCCACGATGGCAAAATCGAGCCCCCATTTGCGGAAGATCGCCTCGGCCTCTTTCTCCTTCTCGGGCTTGAGCACCATGAGCATGCGCTCCTGGCTCTCCGAGAGCATCATCTCATAGGCGCTCATGCCGGTCTCGCGGGTCGGCACCGCGTCGAGATCGAGGTCGACACCGAGATCGCCCTTGGCGCCCATCTCGACCGCCGAGCAGGTCAGGCCGGCCGCGCCCATGTCCTGGATCGCGATCACGCAGTCGGCTTCCATGATCTCGAGGCAGGCTTCCAGCAGCAGTTTCTCGGCGAAGGGATCACCGACCTGCACGGTCGGGCGCTTCTCCTCGGATGCGTCGTCGAATTCGGCCGAGGCCATCGAGGCGCCGTGGATGCCGTCGCGGCCGGTCTTGGAGCCGAGATAGACGATCGGCATGTTCACGCCGGAGGCCGCCGCGTAGAAGATCTTGTCGGCGTCGGCGAGGCCGACCGCCATCGCGTTGACCAGGATGTTGCCGTCATAGCGGGTGTGGAAGCGCACCTGGCCGCCGACCGTCGGCACGCCGAACGAATTGCCGTAGCCGCCGACGCCCGCGACCACGCCGGACACCAGATGCCGGGTCTTGGGGTGCTCGGGGGCGCCGAAGCTCAGCGCATTCAGGCAGGCGATCGGGCGGGCGCCCATGGTGAAGACGTCGCGCAGGATGCCGCCGACGCCGGTGGTCGCGCCCTGGTAGGGCTCGATGTAGCTCGGGTGGTTGTGGCTCTCCATCTTGAAGACCACGGCCTGGCCGTCGCCGATATCGATCACGCCGGCATTCTCGCCGGGGCCCTGGATCACCCAGGGGGCCTTGGTGGGCAGCCCGCGCAGATGGATGCGCGACGACTTGTACGAGCAATGCTCGTTCCACATCGCCGAGAAGATGCCGAGCTCGGTGAAGGTCGGAACCCGCCCGATCAGCTTCAGGATGCGCTCGTACTCGTCCGGCTTCAGCCCGTGGGCGGCGACGAGTTCGGGGGTGATTTGAGGCTCGTTCTTGGGGTCGTTCTTGGGCGCGGTCATGGGACCCTTAATAGGTAGATCGAACGGGGGCGAAAAGGCCTTTTACGGCCCATTTCCGGCCTGTCCAGAGCTTTGCGGCGGTTTGGCGCGGCCCGGGATTTGCAACCCGGAATTGCACCTGGGATTTGCACAATGGGGATGGATCGGATTTAAGGTCCCGAACCCGATAATTGAAGGCCAGATTTCGTGAACGAGCTCGCCAAGACCGCACTCACCACGGCATTCAACCGCCGCCCCGACCTGCACATCGAGACCGAAGGCGAATTCGTCGGCTGGCGAACCTGGACCCGGGACAGTTTCGAGACCCATACCGGCCCATTCTACCACCGCATGGACGAGAACGGCCGCATCGCCTGCGCGTTCCGGGTCGGCCCGAAGCACCTCAACGGCTCCGGCAACGTCCATGGCGGTTGCCTCATGACCTTCGCGGATTATTGCCTGTTCGCGCTCGCCTCCCCGGTGCTCCAGGGCCCCGGGGTCACGGTCTCGTTCGCCTCGGAATTCCTCGATGCGGCCCGCGAGGGTGCCTTGATCGAATGCACCGGCGAGGTCACCCGCGCCGGCGGATCGCTGATCTTCGTGCGCGGCATGCTGACATCGGCCGAGCGGCCGCTGTTCAGCTTCTCCGGCACCATCAAGCGGACGAAGCGCAAGGCGCCGGCGGCGACGACAGCGTAAAGCGCGCTAGGAGCCCGTTCAGATTGAATCGGAACGGGCTCCGGATTTTTCTTTGACGCGGTTTTCTTCACGTGAACCGCTACCCACTTCGCTCGAAAACGCTTCGCGTCTGTGGACGCACGCCGTCATCCAGCCGTTACATCGCCGCGGGTTGAATCGACAGCACCGCGCTAGCGCGTTGTGTTCACGCGCGTTTGTCGCGTGAAGCATTCAAATGCCAGTTGTGACGCGACGACATGCTGTCGTTGCGGCGTCGCGCGCGCGTCACATGCTCGTCAGCCAAGCCCCTGAAGATTGCTGAACGGTTTCTGTTTGTGCATTCGCGCAGCGAGGTTGGGGCATTCTCATGAAATTGAAGACGTTTGTTTCCGTCACGTCGGTGATGTCGCTTGTCGCATCGCTGGCGTGCGTTGCAACTCCGGCGCGCGCCGGCCAGGACGGCGACAATGGCGATCGCGGTGTCGGCGAGTCTCGCGGTCACGATCAGGATCAGGACCATGACGGCGAGCATCATGGCCGCAAGCCACGCGTGGTGATGATCTCGCTCGATGGTGCCAAGCCCGATTTCATCCAGAAATTCATCGAGGAAGGCGTGCTGCCGCGCGACGGCGGCCTCGCCCGGCTCAGCCGGCGCGGCGCGGTGGCGCTGCAGAACGTGACGGCGTCACCGTCGCTCACCGCGGTCTCGCACATTGCGATCGCGACCGGTTCGACGGCGGTCCATAACGACATCCCTTCCAACACGTTCGAGCCGATCGTCGGCCCGATCTCCAGCAGCATCAGCGGCTTCGCGGCGCCGATCGGGGGCTACAACGAAAGCCCGCTCGGGCCGTCGGCGCACCCGACGGCACAGCCCCTTTGGGTGCAACTGCGCCAGCAGGGCAAGAAGGTCATCACCGCGACGTGGCCCGGCGGCGACGGCGCCGACATCTCGATCAACAAGACCGTGGTGCAGCCGGCCCAGCCCACCCGCGTGACCGACTTCACGGTGCCGTTCGGCGCGTTCGGCGGCATCGGTGCCCAGGGCTTCACGCTGTCGCGCAGCGACTTCACGACCGATCCGGGCATCGTGGCGGCGCTGCAGGCTGCCGGCCATTTCTCGTTCAGCCCGGTGCTGGTGACCTCGGCGCCGATCGAGACGTTCTCATGTTCCGCGGCGGCGACCGCGACCTGCACCAATGCCGCGACGCTCGACGTCAAATATTCGATGCGCGTCGCCGCCATCGACACCACCAATGACCGCAAGGTGAACTACGACACGTTGGTGTTCTTCGATGCGAACAGCGGCATCACCGCAGGACCGTTCCACGCACCGTCGACCGGGCCGGCCTACGTCAAGTTCGGTGGCGAGAACGCACCGTTCTTCTTCGAAGGCAGCGGCGCGAAGGTCGGCGCCGCCTACTTCGTCTCGGCGCTCTCGCCGGACCTCTCGGTGGTGCGCTTCGCCCGCTACGGCGCCAACTTCATCCCGCGCAACACGCCCGTGCTCGCCGATGTCGACGACATCAACAACAATATCGGGTTCTGGCGTCCGCAGGCCGACTTCCGCATTCCGGAGCGCCTGAGCCCGGGCTTCACCAATTTCCCCGACGTCGAGATCGAGACGATGTACGAGGACATGGTGAAGACCTTCGTGCGCTACCAGGCCAATATCGGCGAGCGCGCGATCAAGACCCATCCGGACGCCGACCTCGTCATGGTCTATATCGAGCAACCCGACGGCTCCGAGCACCAGTTCCTGCTGACCGACCCGCGCCAGGGCAGCAACCCGACCGACCCGAATTCGATCGGCGCCAACCAGGATCCCGCCAAGGTCAAGCGCTACGCCTCCTACATCCGCTTCGCCTACCAGACGGCGGACAAGGCCGTGAAGCAGATTGCCGACGCGGCGGGCCGTGACAGCAACGTCGTCGTGGTGTCGGACCACGGCTTCGCGCCGTTCCACACCTCGGTCAATCTCACCAACATCCTGCGCAACGCCGGCATCGACACCAGCAAGGTCGGGATCCGCACCTCCGGCCCGGCCGCCGACATCTACGTCAACCTGCAGAACCGCGAACTCGGCGGCACCGTCGATCTGGCGACCTACCGTAGCCTGGTGGCGCAAATCACCGATGCGGTGAGGAACGCGGTCGACCCCAATGCGCGCTTCAACTACTCGCTCAAGGAGCAGCGCATCTTCACCGTCGTCGAGACCCGGCCGCTGCAATGCGACGCCGGTACCGGACGGTGCACCAGCAAGACCGTCGGCCAGGACTATGGCGACGTGTTCGCGCTGATGGCGCCCGGGTATAATTTCGACGGCATCCAGAACCCCGGCGTCGCACGCCAGGGCGATGCGCCGTTCAACTCGGCAACCACCGCGCTGTCGATGCCGAACTTCTACGGCGCCCACGGTCACGATCCCGAGCTTCCGGTGATGAGCGCGACCTTCATCGCCGCGGGGCCGCAGATCCGAAAGGACACCGTGGTACGGCACATGCGCAATATCGACGTGGCGCCGACCATCATGCGGCTCCTCGGCACCACACCGCACCAGGTCGACGGCGAGGTGCTGAGCGAGGTCCTGCGCTAGGATACTCGCGCAAATTTATTTGCGGTGGACGTCAGACCGGCGTCCACCGCCTCGCCAATCACAGCCCGGAATCCTCACACGCGCGGCGTGCCGAACCGCTCGATCACCTCGGCGAGCGAAACGTGACCGGCGCAGGCGCCGGATCCCGGGCTGCTCTCGCCGCTCTCCAGCGCCGTCGCGTAGATCACAGCCGGATCGGCCTCCAGTCGCGCGCGAAGTGCGGCCAGTTTCGGCCAGCGATTGCGGTCGGCGACGGCGTGGAAATCGAGCCAGCGCGCGACACCGATCAACAGCCCATCCGCCAATGTCGGATGGTCGCCGAGCAGGAACGGCGCATCGCCGATCAGTTCCTCGAGCCTGTCGTGGCGCTGCACGACATTGCCCTTCCCCCACTGCCGCAGCGCGGACTGCATCGCCGGGTTCGGCGTTTGCATCTCCAGCGCCGCCCACAGCGGACTGAACGCCGCGGTGAAGCCGGTGTTCACGAAGGCCATCAGCTGACACATCTGGTCGGCCTGCGGCGACAACGGGTCGAAGCTGATGCGACGCTCGGTATCGCGTGCCGCGAGCCAGCTTGCGATCGCCATGTTCTCGGTAAGCACCTTGCCGTGATCCGTGACGAAGGCCGGCGTCTCATGCCGCGGATTGATCCGCGCATAGGAGGGATCGCGCATCTCGCCGAGCATGTCGACGCGGCAAAGGCGATAGGGCTTGCGCAGCCATTCGAGAGCTGCAACGAGCCCCATGGAGCTTCCCAACGGGAAGCCATAGATGAGGATAGGTTCCATGATGTGGTCTCCGGTGATGTCAGACGATCACGCTGCGCAGCGGAGCCGGACCCTATTCGCCACAACCGTGAAGTAAATTACGCACCTTTTTGTAACCACGAGCCGCCATGAAATCTCTCGTCTCCCGCTGCCCGATCGAGGAAGTGATGCAGATCCTGAGCGGCCGCTGGCCGACGCTCCTGATCTATTATCTGAAGCAGGGCACCAAACGCTTCAGCGACCTGCGCCGCGACAACCCGACCATCTCGCACAAGATGCTGACCCTGGAGCTTCGCAAGCTCGAGGACGCCGGCATCGTCGAGCGCACCGAATTCGAAGGCTATCCGCTGCGCGTCGAATACCAGCTCACGCCGCCCGGCCATCGGCTGGTGCCGCTGATCGACGCGCTAGGTGAATGGTGGGAAACGACGTCGGATGCCGGAGCACAGTCCGGCTCCGCGGATGCCGAGCCGGTCATTCCGAATACCGTCTCGCGGGATTGAACGGCACGAAGCGCCGTCAAACTAGCGCTGGCATCGGATAAGCTCCCGAAGTATCAGTTTTGATGCGCGGCAATGCGCGGGGGAGCCAAATCAAGGTGCCGAAGAGCACAGCCAGGACGGGTGGCGTGACGGCTCCCGCGATCACGCCGACTTCGACCACCGCGCCCGGTGCGCGCAGCTGGCGCGACTATGCGCTGCTGCTGGCGCTGGCCTGCTGTTGGAGCTCGACCTATCCGCTGACCAAGATCGGGCTCGGCTCGATCCCGCCGGTCACCTTCATCTCGGCACGCTCTTTGGTCGCCGCAGCCTTCCTGCTCGTGGTGCTGCGGCTCCGCGGCATCCGCATCCCGACCGACATCAAGGCCTGGAAGCTGTTCGCCTTCCAGCAGACCATCAACTCGACGATCCCGTTCCTGGTGATCACCTGGGCCCAGCTCTATGTGCCGGCATCCAGCACGGTGGTGCTGGCCTCGACGACGCCGATCTTCTCCTTCCTGATCACGTGGGCGATCACGCGGCACGAGCCGGCCTCGCCGCTCAAGTTCGTCGGCGCGGTCCTCGGCCTCGCCGGCACGGTCGCGATCATCGGCCTCGACGCGCTCTCCGGCTTCGGCAAGGAGATTGTCGCCGAGATCGCGATCCTGCTCGCCACCGTCTCGTTCGCCTGCGCCACGATCTTCGGGCTTCGCCTCTCCGACTATGACCCCATGGTGGTGGCCGCCGGCTCGCTGTTGTTCGGCGGCACCGTGCTGCTGCCGGTCGCCCTGATCGTCGACCACCCCTGGACGCTACACCCGACGCCGCAGGCGCTGGTCGCCACCGTCGTGATGGGCATCTTCTCCAGCGCGTTCGGCCTGATGCTGTTCTACATGTGCCTGACGCGGCTCGGCACGCTCACGACAAATGCGCAAGGTTACTTGCGGATTCCGATCGGCGTCGCGTTGTCGGTGATCCTGCTCGGGGAATCCGTGCCGTCGAACCTCGCGCTCGGCCTCCTGCTGGTCATGGCCGGCGTCGCTGCGATGACAATCCCGGGCGAAGCCGTGAAGCGCTGGCTAGGCCGGTTGCGACGATAGTCTTCCGGCTACTTCTTGTCGTCCGCCAGCAACGCGCGGTATTTCGCGACGTCGCGGGTCACGAGCTGCTGCAGCACTTCGGGTGCGAGCTCGTCGGCATCGGGCGCAGCGGTCGACAGCTCGACGAAGCGCTTCTTCACCGCCTCGCTCGCAACCGCGGTGCGCGCGGCGGCGTTGAGCTTGGCAATGATCTCGCCCGGGGTGCCCTTCGGCGCGAACAGGCCATTCCAGCCCTGCGCCTCGAACTCGGCTAGGCCAGCCTCTGCCGAGGTCGGCAGGTCCGGCAGCGAGGCGAGCCGCACGGTCGAGCCGACCACGACCGCCTTCACCAGTTTGTCGTCGATCGCCTGCGACACCGAGGCAGCAGCATCGCAGACGCCGTCGATCTGGCTGCCGATCGCGTCCGTCAGCGCGAGCGCCGCGCCGCGATAGCCGACCAGCTGCACGTCGATCCCGGCGGCATGCACGAAGCTCTTGCAGATCAAATAATTCGACGAGCCGACGCCGGCATGGCCGAGATTGACCTTGCCCGGATTCTTCTTCGCGTAGTCGATGAATTCCTTGAGGTCCTTGGCCGGAAAATCCTTGCGCAGCGCGACGATGCCGAAGGTCTTGGCGACCACGGCGATCGGCGCGAAGGAGTCGGGCGTGAACGAAAGCTTTGGATAGATCGTGTAGGTCGCGGCATTGGTGCCGGCGTTGCCGATCGCGATCGTGTAGCCGTCCGGCTCGGCACGTGCGGCGCGAGTCAGCGCGGTCGAGCCGCCGGCGCCGCCGACATTCTCGATGATGATGGTCTGGCCGAGCGCGGCGCTCATCTGGTCGGCCACCGCGCGGGCGATCACATCCGAGGTGCCGCCGGCCGCGAACGGCACAATCATCGTGATCGGACGCTTCGGGAAGTCCAGCTTCGAGGTATCTTGGGCGTGGGCCGCCGTTGCAAGCAGCAGGACCGCGGCTGTCGCCACGGCAAGGCACCTTCGCAGCATGATGACTACGCCGCCTTGTCGAACTGCTGGACCAGCCCTGCGAACAGGCCGCGGCCGTCGGTGCAGCCCATGATCTCTTCGACGTGGTTTTCCGGATGCGGCATCATGCCGAGCACGTTGCCGCGCTCGTTGACGATGCCGGCGATCGAATGCGCCGCGCCGTTGAAGTTGGAGGTCTCGTCGACCACGCCTTCGGCCGAGCAGTAGCGGTACAGCACCCGCCCATCGCCCTCGAGCCGCTTCAGCGTCTCCTCGTCCGCCTCGTAATTGCCTTCGCCATGCGCGACCGGCACGCGGATCACCTGGCCGGCATTATAGCCGCGGGTGAACGGCGTGTCGGAGCGTTCGATTCGCATATGCACGTCGCGGCAGACGAATTTCAGCCCGGCATTGCGCATCAGCACGCCCGGCAATAGCCCGGACTCGCAGAGGATCTGAAAACCGTTGCAGACGCCGAGCACCAGCCCGCCCGAGGCTGCGAAGTCACGCACCGCGTCCATCACGGGCGCGCGGGCCGCGATCGCGCCGCAGCGCAGATAGTCGCCATAGGAGAAGCCGCCGGGCACCACCACGAGGTCGGTGCCTTTGGGCAGCGCCGTCTCGGCGTGCCAGACCATCGCGGTCTCGTTGCCGGATGCAAGCTTGAGCGCGCGCGCCATGTCGCGCTCGCGGTTGATGCCGGGGAAGACGAGGACGGCTGATTTCATTGCATCACCTGGTTTTGGGTGCCAGCACGAGCTTAACTGCGGCGGCGAACTTTGCGTAATTGTCGTTGCTGGCCTTTTCGTCCCGCGCCGAGCTGATCAGGCTGGCGGAGCCCTGTCCGGCAAGCAACAAGCCGCTGACCTGATACTCGCTTGCGCCGTTGGCTGTCACGGTCAGGCGCCGTGCCTTGAACATGCGCGGCCCCGCGGTGCCCTTGTCGCCATCAACGCCGAGCAGCGTAATGCGCTGCCCCGGCGCCCGCTGCTCCAGCGCCTTGATGATCTGCTCCTGCCCCTCGCGGAACTGGTCGAGCGTCATCTGCTTTCCGCCGGTATAATATCGGTAGCTGACCTTGGAGCCCGCACCGCAGGACGATTGCGCGCAGCGGAACATATGCACATCGGAGCCGCGGCGCTCGTAGCTCCATCCGCTGACCGTGAACGGCGGCGGCTGCGTCGTCGCGGCAGGCGCTGCCGGTGCCGGTTGAGCCGAGGCCCCGCCGATTCCAGCTGCGGTCAGCAAGCCAACCAGGAGCGCTCCGACGAAGATTCGGTCACGGCGAGCAGCGGCGGGAGCGGCTGTTATCATTTGGCGCGCTCGCTAGCTCAGAACCTCGACCCGGTAGTTCTCGATCACGGTATTGGCCAGCAGCTTGTCGGCGGCGGCCTTCAGCGCCGCCTCCGCCTTGGCCTTGTCGGTCGCAGCAAGTTCGATGTCGAACACCTTGCCCTGGCGAACGCTGGCGACGCCGTCGACGCCGAGCGATTTCAGCGCGCCCTCGATCGCCTTGCCCTGCGGATCGAGGATGCCCGACTTCAATGTCACAGTTACACGTGCCTTCACGGTCGCCCCTTAAGCTTAGCTCTTCACCAGCACCGGGCCGCTGCCGGCCGGCCGCTCGTTTTCGATCAGAATGCCGAGCCGCTTCGCGACCTCGGTGTAGGCCTCGAGCAGGCCACCCAAATCCCGGCGGAAACGGTCCTTGTCGAGCTTCTCGTTCGACTTGATGTCCCACAGCCGGCAGGAGTCCGGCGAGATCTCGTCGGCGACGATGATCCGCATCATTTCGTTCTCGAACAGCCGCCCGCACTCCATCTTGAAGTCGACGAGGCGGATGCCGATGCCGAGGAAGAGACCGGTCAGGAAGTCGTTGACGCGGATGGCGAGCGCCATGATGTCGTCGATCTCCTGCGGCGTGGCCCAGCCGAAGGCGGTGATGTGCTCTTCCGACACCATGGGGTCGTTGAGCTGGTCGTTCTTGTAATAGAACTCGATGATCGAGCGCGGCAGCTGGGTGCCCTCCTCGATCCCGAGCCGCTGCGACAGCGAGCCGGCGGCGACGTTCCGCACCACCACCTCGAGCGGCACGATCTCGACCTCGCGAATCAGCTGCTCGCGCATGTTGAGGCGGCGGATGAAGTGGGTCGGCACCCCGATGTCGTTGAGGTGCTGAAACAGGTACTCCGAAATCCGGTTGTTGAGGACGCCCTTGCCCTCGATCACCTGGTGTTTCTTGGCGTTGAACGCGGTCGCGTCGTCCTTGAAGTGCTGGATCAGGGTTCCCGGCTCGGGGCCTTCGTAAAGCACCTTGGCCTTGCCTTCATAAATACGGCGTCGACGGCTCATTGGGATGTACCGTGTTTTGTTGAAATCCATGGATTTGGGTGCTCCGGATGACTTGGGGTTACGACCCACGACGGAGCTGCCGCGGAGGCCTGGAACCTGGGCAATCCAACTGGAAACAGAACAAGAACCATGCCTGTTGGCAACCTATCCGATTGGCCCATCCAGCACAATCGATAGTGCCCTCTTCAGGGCACTTATACCAACCTATCACAAAGGGCCGATTCCGGCTGTTTTACCTGCGGCTTAACGGCTCGTTGTCTTGCCGATTCCTCCAACTTATCTAGGCAGGCATCGGGGCCGTCGCAATGAGCTGCGGCCCGCCATTCAGCAGGGAATTGGAACTTCGGCCATGAACGAATTCAACAAGCGCGAGGAAGGTTTCGAGAAGAAGTTCGCCCTCGACGAGGAGCAGAAGTTCAAGGCCGAAGCCCGCCGGAACAAGCTGCTCGGGCTGTGGGCCGCCGAGAAGCTCGGGATCACGGGCGATGCCGCCAACGCCTATGCCAAGGAAGTGGTGGCCGCCGACTTCGAGGAAGCCGGCGACAATGACGTCCTGCACAAGGTTCTGAAGGACCTCACCGCCAAGGGCCAGGCCGTCACCGAGCGCGACGTCCGCGCCAAAATGGACGAACTGCTGGCCGTGGCTGCGGCCCAGGTAAAGGCAGGAACCTAAGTTCTCGCGCCGCCTGAGCTCCAATTCGACTTTTTACGCGCGCCGGACACCGTTCCGGCGCGACGTGTTTGTGCCCCTCGCTTTGGTGAAGTCGGCCCGGATGATGTCGAGCAGGCGGCGCGACGCGGCGCTGAGGAAGCCGCCATGCCGCGTCACCGCGACGACCTCATGACTTGCGGTGAGATTGCCGACGCGGATCGTCGCGATCGACCCAGCACGCAGCTCCTCTGCCGCGTTGCTTCGTGACAGCAGCGCGATCCCGAGCCCGGCCTCGACCAGCCGCTTCTGCGCCGTGAGGCTGTCGACCGGTGTCCAGCCGACCTCGCCGAGCCCGTGCGTCAGGAACAGGGCGAACACGTGCGAAGCGGTGATCTCGCGCCGTCCGGGCACCTCGGGAAAGGCGATCCAGCGCTCGTCCCTGAGATCGGCGAGCTTGCCGACCCGGCGTCCCGCCAGCAGATGGTCCGGCGCGCAGACCACCCCGAGCGGCTCGGCGAACAGCACCTCGCAATCGAGGTCGCCCGAGCGGTCGCGGTCGTAGCGCAGCCCGATCGTCGCCTCGCCGCGCCGGATCAGATCGCTGACCTCGGCACTGGTCGCGGTGCGCAGCGTCAGCGCGACATCCGGATGCCGGCGGGCAAAGCGCTTCAGCACCTTCGACAGCCGCTCGCCCGCAAGCGTGCCGGTCACCGCCAGCGCCACGGGACCGGAATTGTCGCGCAGCAGCGCGCGCACCGCATTCTCGGCATCCTGCGCCGCCGCCACCGCGCGTTCGGCATAGGGCACCATCACCCGACCCGCATCGCTCAATCTGGTCTTGCCCGCGATCCGCTCGAACAACGGCACGCCGAGCTCCTGCTCGAGCAGCGCGATGCGCCGCGAGATCGCCGGCTGCGAGCGATGCAGCGCCTTGGCGGCATTCGAGATTCCGCCGCGGCGATGCACCACCAGGAACGTGTTGAGCGCGTCGCTGTCCATCCCTCACCTCATGCAAAAAACTGATGATATCGAACAAAATAACAAATTTGTCTGATGACCGAAACCGCCCTATCGCTGGGCCAGTCGCTTTTTCCAATCATCAGGAGTTCACATGCGCACCCAGGCAGACAAGGCAGCACGGTTTCTCGAGCTGCATCAGCGCGCCGGCGCCTTCATCATCCCGAATCCCTGGGATGCCGGCACGGCGAAGCTGCTCGCGGCGATGGGTTTCGAGGCGCTCGCGACCACGAGCCTCGGACTCGCCAACACGCTCGGCAGCGCGACCGTCAGCCTCGATGCCATCATCGAGAACTGCCGGGTGATCGCCGAGGCCACCGACCTCCCCGTCAACGCCGATCTGGAGAATTGCGGCGCGGATGATCCGAAGACCGCGGCAAAGGCGATCACCCGCGCCGCCGAAGTCGGCGTCGTCGGCGGCTCGATCGAGGATTCGACCGGCAATCCGCAGCGCCCGATCTACGACTTCTCGCTCGCGGTGGAGCGGGTGCAGGCCGCCGTCGAGGCCGCGCGGGCGCTGCCGTTCCCATTCACGCTGACCGCCCGCGCGGAGAACTTCCTGCACGGCCGCAAGGATCTCGACGACACGACCAAGCGGCTGCAGGCGTTCGAGGCCGCCGGCGCCGACGTGCTGTATTCGCCTGGTCTGTATGACATCGGCACCATCAAGACCGTGGTTTCGGCCGTGAAGCGACCGTTCAATCTCGTGATGGGCTTTGCGGATCCGACCTTGACGGTCGGGCAACTCTCCGCCGCCGGCGTCAAGCGCATCAGCGTCGGTGGTGCGATGGAGCGGCACGCGCTGGCCGCGTTCCTGCGCGCTGCCCGCGAGATGAAGGATCAGGGAACGTTCAGTTTCGTGCGCGACATGGCGCCGGTGAAGGAGATAAGGGATATGTTTGCAGCTGGTCAGGCATGACCTAACCGCCGCCGGTCATCGCAAGGGCGCCGGCGACGAGCCGTTGGCCCCCGCGAAGCATGCCGGCGCCGCCCCGGATCGCCAGAGGCGGCGGCTGCAAGGATCTGGTATGGTAGCGCCAACACCGCAAGTCCGGCCAAGGCGCTATCAGACCTGACGATTCATGACAGGTCGCGACTTGCAGGCAGCCTCAGGCAATGCCAAGAGAGCGGGATCATGTCCCAGGATCACATTTCCAACGTTCTCGCTGAACGTTATGCCTCACCCGCCATGCGCGCCATCTGGAGTGGCGAGGGCAAGGTTCGCCTCGAACGCGACTACTGGATCGCCGTGCTGAAGGGCCAGCGCGATCTCGGGATTTCGGTTCCGGACGGCGTGATCGAAAGCTATGAGCGCGTCAAGGACCAGATCAACCTGGCCTCTATCATGCAACGCGAGCGCGTCACCCGCCACGACGTCAAGGCGCGCATCGAGGAGTTCTGCGATCTTGCCGGCCATGAGCACCTGCACAAGGGCATGACCAGCCGCGACCTCACGGAAAACGTGGAGCAATTGCAGGTCTACCGCGCGTTGCAGCTGGTCGAGACCAAGAGCATTGCCGCGCTGATTCGGTTTGCGAAGCGCGCCCAGCAATTGCGCGACATCCCGTTCACCGCGCGCACCCACAACGTGGCCGCGCAAGTCACGACGCTCGGAAAGCGCATCGCCATGTCAGGCGAAGAAATGCTGCTGGCGCATCAGAGCCTGGTCCATGTGCTGCAAACCTACCCCGCTCGCGGCCTGAAGGGCGCAGTGGGCACGCGTCTCGACCAGATCACCCTTTTCAATGGCGATGCCGGCAAGGCGCGCGCGCTCGAGGAGCGCATCCTCGTTCACCTCGGCTTGCCGAAAGCGCTCGACGCCGTTGGCCAGGTGTATCCGCGCAGCCTCGACTTCCGTGCGGTCAGCGTGCTCACCGAGCTCGCCAGCGGTCCCGGCAACTTCGCCAAGACCATCCGCCTGATGGCGGGCCATGAACTCGCCAGCGAAGGCTTTGCCAAGGGCCAGGTCGGCTCCTCGGCCATGCCGCACAAGATGAACAGCCGCTCCTGCGAGCGCATCAATGGCCTGCATGTGATCCTGAAGGGCTATCTCGCGATGGCTGCCGGGCTCGCGGGCGATCAGTGGAACGAAGGCGACGTCTCCTGCTCCGTCGTCCGCCGCGTCATGCTGCCCGATACCTTCCTCGCCATGGATGGCTTGCTCGAAACCCTGCTCACCGTACTCGATCAGATGGAGGTGTTCGAAGCCGTCGTCGCGACCGAGCTCAACCGCTATTTGCCCTTCCTGCTGACCACCACGGTGATGATGGAAGCCGTGAAGAAGGGCGCCGGTCGTGAAGGCGCCCACGAGGCGATCAAGGAGCACGCCGTCGCCGCCATTGGCGACCTGCGCACCGGCAAGATCGTGCAGAATGACCTGCTGCAGCGTCTCGCCGCCGACCAACGGCTTGGCTTAAGCGAAGCCGAATTGCAGCTCGTGCTCGCGCAGGGTCGCGCCAACTCTGGCGACGCCGGCGCCCAGGTTGATTTCTTCGCCGAGCAAGTCGAAGCGCTGGCCCGCGCCAAGCCCGAAGCGGCGAGCTACGCTCCGGGCACGATCCTGTGAGGTCGAGGCGCGCCGAACAGTGAGAAGAATTCGCGAATAGTGAGTAGCGAATAGCGAATAGCGAATCGACAGGATTCCATGCGCTATTCGCAATTCACCATTCGCGCCTTTCTCACTCCTCCTTGAAGCCGTATTCCGGCACGTTGCCGCTTGCGCCGTAATATTTGTAGGGCAGGAACTTGCCTGACATTGTGATCTTGACGCGGTCGCCCTTCGGATTGGCGACGCGCTCCATCGCCATGTCGAAGTCGATCGCCGACATGATGCCGTCGCCGAACTCCTCCTCGATCAGCGCCTTCCACGCCGGGCCGTTCACCATCACCATCTCGTAGAAGCGGTAGATCAGCGGATCGGTCGGCGGCATCGGTGTGCCGGCGCCGCGCATCGGCACCTCGTTGAGCATCGCGGTCTCGGCCTTCGACAGCCCGAACAGCTCGCCGGCATTCGCCGCCTGCGGTTTTGTCAGCTTCATCTGGCCGAGGATCGCGCCCACGATCAGCACTTCGGAATAGCCTCCGATCTTCTCGCAGATATGCTTCCAGCTCCAGCCCTTCTCGCGCTTGATGTCGAGCAGCTTTTCGGTGAGGTCTTCGCGTTTCATGGGGTTTCCTCCTTCGGTTCAGCGCGCAACGCTCTGCGCGGGATTGGGTTCAACGACGCGTGGCGGCGAGACGATCACGGGTTCGCCGACACCCGGCCGCACCGTCGGCACATGGCGGGGATCGTGATCGGTCACCTCAGCGGCAAAGCTCTTGCTGCGGCTGACCAGGAAATCGACGATATGGTTGCGCAGCGCATAGTAGTAGGGATGGCGGTGCAGGTCGATGCGGCCGCGTTCCTTCGGCAGCGGGTTCTCGACGATCTCGGCCAGCACCGCGCCGGGCCCGTTGGTCATCAGGAATATCTTGTCGGCGAGGAAGATCGCCTCATCCACGTCGTGGGTGATCATGAAGGTGGTCTGCCCGGTCTCCAGGCAGATGCGCCGCACCTCGTCCTGCAACGTGCCGCGGGTCAGCGCGTCCAGCGCCGAGAACGGCTCGTCCATCAGCATGATCTTCGGGGTGATCGACAGCGCCCGCGCAATGCCGACGCGCTGCTTCATGCCGCCCGACAGCTCCGACGGATGCTTGTGCTCGGAGCCGGTCAGCCCAACGAGATCGATGAATTTCTGCGCGTGGGCCCTGACCCGGGCGCGGTCCCATTTGCGCCATTTCGAGCTGACGGCATAGCCGACATTGCCGAGCACCGTGCGCCACGGCAGCAGCGCATGGCTCTGGAAGATCACGGCGCGATCGAGGCTGGTGCCCTCGATGCCCTGCCCGTCGACGATGACAGTCCCCTCGCTCGGCTCGTCGAGCCCGGCGAGGATGTTCAGCACCGTGGTCTTGCCGCAGCCGGAATGGCCGATCACGCAGCCGAATTCGCCGCGCGTCATCGACAGCCAGAAATTCTCGAACACCGTGGTGGTGCCGCCGCCGGCGCCGGGATAGCGCCGGGCGATTCCCTCGATGGAGATGAACTTGTCGGTCATCGCTACTCCGGAAACGTCACCATGCGCGTGAAGCGCGCCAGCACCTGGTCGAGCAGCATGCCGACGAGGCCGATCAAAAGGATCGCGATGATCACATTGGTGATCGACAGATTATTCCACTCGTTCCAGACGAAATAGCCGATGCCGATGCCGCCGACGAGCATCTCGGCGGCAACGATCACGAGCCAGGCGATCCCGATCGAAATCCGCATGCCCGTCAGGATCGTCGGCGCTGCGGCCGGCAGGATCACGGTGAAGGCGCGCCTGATGGTGCCGACCTCGAGCGTCCGCGCGACGTTGATCCACTCCTTGCGCACGCTGGCAACGCCGAACGCGGTGTTGAGCAGCATCGGCCACACCGAGCAGATGAAGATCACGAAGATCGCCGAGATCGAGGAATCCTTGATGGTGTAGAGCGCGAGCGGCATCCAGGCCAGCGGCGAAATCGGCTTCAGCAGCTGGATGAAGGGATCGAGCGCCTTGCTGATCAAAGGCGACATCCCGATCATGAAGCCGAGCGGGATCGCGACGATGACCGCGATGAGATAGCCGAGCCCGACGCGCCAGATCGAATAGGCGAGCTGGATGCCGAGCCCCTTGTCATTCGGCCCGTTGTCGTAGAACGGCCGCTTCAGGTGCTCCCACAGCTTGGCGCCGACATCGAGCGGCCCGGGCATCGCCGACTTGCCCTGCGTCGCCGTCAGCCCCATCAGCCTGGCGTATTCCGGGCTCATGTTCGCCGTCGCGCCGCTGCCGCGTGTGGCGAGGTGCCAGGCGCCGAGGAAGGCCGCGAGCAGCGCAATCGAGACGATGGCGGCGCGGAGACGGAGGGACAGCGTCATCGCGCCCACTCTTTCAACCCGTCGTCCCGGCGAAGGCCGGGACCCATACGCCGTGCCGTATCGGTGAGGCACGCGGGGAGACGCCGTGCCGAATCACCGAGGACAGTGGTTATGGGTCCCGGCTTTCGCCGGGACGACGTGGATAGGTCGTCGGCACGCCCCCTCACGACGACTTCCTGATCTTGAAGCTCGCGAGATAATCGTCGGGCTTGGCCGGATCGAAAGTCTTGCCCATCACCGAGAACGACTTGTACGAGCTCGTCGGCGGCGCAAGCCCCATCTCGGCCATCACCTTTTTCGTGTCGGTGGCGAGATAGACCTGCTCGGCGACCGCCTTGTAGTCGACGTCGCCCTTGATCTGGCCCCAGCGCTTCATCTGCGTCAGCATCCACACCGCAAAGGACTGCCAGGGGAACGGATCGAAGTCGACGCGCTTCGGATCGGTCTTCACGCCGCCGAGGCCGTCGGCATAGGTGCCGGTCAGGACCTGCTCCAGCACCGTCACCGGCGCGTTGATGTAGTTGGCCGGCGCGATCGCCTCCGCGATCTGCTTGCGGTTCTCGGCCTTCGCAGCAAAGCCGGTGGCGTCCACGATCGCGCGGGTCAGCGCCGCGAAGGAATTCGGTGCCGTCGCAATGAATTCGCGGCTGGCGGCAAAGCTGCAGCAGGGATGGCCGTCCCAAATCTCCTTAGACAGGATGTGCAGGAAGCCGACCCCGTCATAGATCGCGCGCTGGCAGATGTTGTCGGGCGCGAGGAAGCCGTCGATGTTGTCGGCGCGCAGATTGGCGACCATTTCCGGCGGCGGCACCGACCGGAGCTGCACATCGGTATCCGGATCGAGCCCGTGCTCGGCGAGATAATAGCGCAGCAAATAATTGTGCATGGAGTAGTCGAACGGAATGGCGAATTTCATGCCCTTCCAATCCTTCGGATCGCGCCTGTCCTTGTGCTTGATGGCAAGCGTGATGCCCTGCCCGTTGATGTTCTCGATCGCGGGCACGGTGAAGGGTATCGCGTTGGCGCCAAGCCCGAGCGAGATCGCGATCGGCATCGGCGCCAGCATGTGGGCGGCGTCGTATTCCTTGTTGATGGTCTTGTCGCGAATGACGGCCCAGCCGGCGGTCTTCACCACCTCGACGTTGAGGCCCTGCCTGGCATAGAAGCCGAGCGGCGCCGCCATGATGATCGGGGTGGCGCAGGTGATCGGGATGAAACCGACCTTGAGGTCCCTCTTCTCCGGCGGTCCGGCGTCGGCGTACGCCTCCGTCGCGGTCTTCAGCGGGAAGAACTGCGACAGCGCGGCAAGCGCGGTCGCAGCGCCAACCGATTTCAGGAAGGCGCGGCGTGCGACATCCTGCGGAAACACCGCCCGCATCACCGCCGACGCGACGATGCCTTCGTAACGCTTCTGTTCGCTGAGATCGGCGACCGGCTCGCAGCGCAGCGTGCGCGCGGCATGCGCATGCTCGGCGGTTGAGCGATGCCGGCCACAAGCGCAGCCGGATCGCACGAGCGCGCGGTCGGCGTCGAAGGGATCATCTGACGTGGACATGCTGCGCCCCATTGTCGCACCGAACCACGGAGAGCTCCGCGATCCCGTTCATTGATCGGCGTCCGGCCGCGTTTTGCGCCGCCGGACGCCGACAAATATGCAGGTTCTATGCCGCCTTGTCCGTGACGACGGCCGCGGTCGGCAGACCCTCATCGATCGGCAGCGCCGGGTCGCGCGACCATTCGTTCCAGGAGCCGAAGTACATCCGCACGTCCTTCACGCCGGCGTTCTTCAGCGCCAGGAAGGTGTTCGAGGCGCGCGCGCCCTTGAAGCAGTAGAGATAGACCGGCGTGGTCTGCGAGATGCCGACGGTGGCGCACTCCGCCAGGATCTCGTCCTTCGACTTGAAGCGCGGACCCTCGCCGGTCGGCTTCATCATCCGGTACCATTCCAGCCAGACGGCGCCGGGGATGCGGCCCTTGCGCGGGCAGAAATCCTTGCCGTAGGGCGAGGAGCTCTCGCCGATCCACTCGTCGACGTCGCGCACGTCGAGGATCGCGACGCCGGGCTTGCCGACCGCGGCCAGCATTGCCTTGGCGTCGATCATGATGTCGCCGGCCTCCGGGACGATCGCAAAGGAGGCCTTTGGCGGCACCGCAACGTCGGTGGTGACCGGCAGATCCGCCGCTTTCCAGGCATCGAAGCCGCCGTGCAGCACCTTCACCTTGGGATAGCCGAGCATCGTCAGCAGGTAGTAGCCGCGGCAGGACTGGCCGAAGCCGGAATTCATCGACTGCTCGTAGATCACGGCGATCTCCTTGCCGGAGAGACCGGCGGCGCCGAACGCGTCAGCGAACTTGGTCTTCAGCTCGTGGATGCCTTCAGGTGTCGAGGTCGCAAGGAATGTGAAGATGTCGTGCACATTGACGGCACCGGGCAAATGGCCGGCCGCATAGGCATCCGGATTCCGGGTGTCGATGATGACACACGGCTCTTTCTTGACGAGCTCGGCAAGTTCGCCGGCGGTGATCAGAACGTCCGTCATGGCTCTCTCCTGTTTGTGGTTGCAGTTGTGGTGGTCCCGAACCTGTTTGAGCATGATCTTTTCGGAAAACCGGTTTCCACTTTTCCGGATCATGCTTCAGCCGTCCGCCAGCATCTTGCGCAGCTGCTTGGTGGCAGGCGTGACGATGGCGACGAAATAGGCCTCGCGCAGCCTGCGCTGGGCGCGGTGGCTCATCAGATAGCCGCGCGCGCCGCAATGGAGCATCGCCGCATGCGCGACCGCGACGCTGGCATCGCCGATCCGCAGGCGCAGCGCGACGACGCGGCGCCAATAGCTGTCATCGGTGTTGTAGGGATCGCTTGCCAGCGTCATCGCCTCCTTCTCGAATTCGGCATAGAGCTCGCGGAATTGCAGCGGCTGCTGCGGCAGATAGCGGTTGACGTGACCGAGCGGCGCATGGACCTCGTCCATGATGTTGATGCAGTCCTTCATCAGGCCGAGGCCCATGCCGGCCTGCAGCAGGATGAAGCCGGCGCGGATCTTCTTGACGAACGGCGCAGCCGGCTCGGCGAGGATCAGCTCGTCCGGCACGAACACGTCGCGGAACTGGACGCCGTAGGTGCCGGTGCCGTCCATCGCCAGGAACGGCTTGCACGGCGTCAGCGTGATCGCGGGATCGGAGCAATCGGCAAGAAACATCACGGTGCTGCCCGGCTCACCCTTGCTGCCCTCATCCTCGCGCTCGAAGATCGTGCCGAAGTAATGGTCGGGGCCGAGATTGGACACCCAGGGCAGCGCGCCGCGGACGATGTAGCCGCCATCGACCTTGCGGCCCTTCAGCTTCAGCCGCTCGATGCCGAAGAAGCTCTTCATCGGGTTGGAGAGCCCGGTGCCGCCGAGCGCGCGCCCGCTGGAAAAGCAGTTGCCGAAGCGCGCGGCGAGCTTCATGTTGGTGGAATTGGCGACGTACCAGACCAGCGTGTTCTGGCACCACGCCATGAAGGCGGTGGCGCCGCAGACCTCGCCGAGCGCGGCCATCGACTGGATCGCCCAACGCAGGTCGGCAGGCCCCTCCTGCGGCACGTGGCTGCTCCATGCCCCGACCTTGCCGAGCCGGCGCAGGAATTCGCCGGGATAGACCGAGCCGGCATCGATCGCGGATGCGAGCGGTGCCAGCTCCTGACGGGCGAGGCGCGCGACCTCGTCCGTGATGGTCGGTGCGGGATCTTGAGCTGCGACCCGCGATAAAGCCAGTGAACCCATGGTTGGTCTCCGCACCTGGAATTGCCGATCGAGCCTTACGCGCTGACCTCGAGATTGACGGGGCGGGTGAAGGTGTTGGCGACCGGCGACCACTTCTTCACATGCGCCACCAGCGCGTCGATCTCGTCCTGCGCGACGCCCTCGCATTCCATGTCGACCTTGACGCGGACGTCGGTGAAGCCGACCGGCTTCTCGCTGACGTCGCCGGTGCCCCACACCGCGGTGATGTTGAGATCGCCCTCGAGCTCCAGCTCGAGCTTGTTGACGATCCAGCCGCGATGCACCGCGTTGGCGTGCAGACCGACCGCAAGGCAGGAGCCGAGCGCGGCGAGCGAGGCCTCGGAGGGATTGGGCGCGGTGTCGTCGCCGAGCAGGCCCGGCGGCTCGTCGACGATGTAGGGCGCGAGGTTGCGGATGTAGTTGGCGTGACGGAACTTGCCCTCGGCCACCGTCCTGCACTTCAAGGTCTTGATGACCTTCGGGTTGGCCTTGCCGTTGGCAATCAGCTGCTCGAGCCCGCCTCTGTCGATCGGCGCGAGGCAGCCGGTCAGTGCGGTTTTTTGAGCGACAGCGGTCATCAGTTTTCTCCCTGGGAGCGATGGATTGGGTAAGGATACCGAACGGTCTGTTTCCTGCACGAAGCGTGCCAGTCTCCCGCCAAATCAAAAGGCGAAATCCCGCAGACGCTTAGCTGTGCCTGCCTGCGGATTGATCAGGGCGCGGCTGCTCAAACGCGGTGCATCTGCCGCGCCGCAGCGATTATTTTGAGCGCAGGACGGCGCACATGCCCGCCCCCGTGAAGATGCGGCTTGATGATTTCGCCGCGCTCCGATTTACTGCCGCGCATGGTCAAATCGCTTGCGAAGAAAAAACCTGCCGCCGCGTTCGCCGCCGGCGACGACGAATCCGCGCGCGGCCGCCTGCTCAGCGCGGCGACGCATCTGTTCTGCAAGAACGGCATCAACGCCACCGGCATCGATGCGATCATCGACGAGGCCGGAACCGCCAAGACCACGCTCTACAAGCTGTTCGGCTCGAAGACCAACCTTGTGCATGCCGTGCTGGAGAGCGAAGGCAAGCAGTGGCGTGAGTGGTTCATCGGCGCGATCGAGGCCGGCGGCGGCGATCCGCAGACCAAGCTGGCGCGGATCTTCCCCGCCCTGAAGAGCTGGTTCGCCGAGGAACGGTTCTACGGCTGCCCCTTCATCAACGCGGTCGCCGAGCACGACAAGGACGCCAAGCAGTTCCGCAACATCGCGCTGAAGCACAAGAAGGTGGTGCTGGCGCATATCGAGAAGCTTGCCGGCGAGATGGGCGCGAGCGAACCGGCAGTGCTCGCGCATCAGCTCGCGCTGTTGATCGACGGCGCCATCGTCGCCGCCATGGTGTCGTGCGATCCCGGTGTCGCCGACACCGCGGGCCTTGCCGCCAGCAATCTGTTCGCGCCGGCCAAGCTGAAGAAGGCGAAGCGCACGGGCCGCGCGGACGAACTCATGGCAGTCTGACAGCGAAAGACGCCGCGATAGAGCGACGCCCCCGATCACCTCGTTGCCCGCCCTGATCGGCACGCCCGCCCGAAAATCAACCGCCGGCCGAATGGACGTCGCGACCAACCGCCGCATCGCAGCCTCCGGCATCGGTATTCGGCGGCGCGATCGCCCGCCGGATTTACCTGTCGTCAATCACACCGTGCGATCCGCGGCGGCCTTAAACGCCTGTTAGCTCCGGCCGGGTCAGTTGCCACGTGAAAGTACGGGGCAAGAACAATGCAGTCCGAAAAAGGACGATACAGCCAGCCGCGCTGGGGCGTGACGCGCTGGCTCGCCGATGCGGGTCCGGGCGTGCCCGACGACATCCGCTCGGCGCTGATCGGAGATCTCTATGGCTCGCTGCCGGTGTTCGCGGCCGGCGCGGTCAATACGGTCGCCGTCGCGGCCGTGATTGCGATCCGCGAACCGACCGCGCCGTTCATCGCCTGGGTCATCCTCGAACTCGTCATCTGCCTCTCGCGACTGGCGGTGCTCGTGACTGCGCATCGCGCGGCACGCGAAGGGCGGCCGACGCCGACCGATCCACACCTCGTCCTTGCGGTCGCCTGGAGCGCCAGCGTCGGCTTCGGCATCCTGATCAGCCTTGCAAGCGGCGACTGGGTGGTTGCGATGCTGGCCTCGCTGTCGGCGGCGGCGATGGTCGGCGGCATCTGCTTCCGCAACTTCAGCGCGCCGCGCCTGGCCGGCACCATGATCCTGCTCAGCCTCGGCCCGATCGTGCCTGGCGCAGCGCTGGCCGGCGAGCCGCTGCTGTTCATCGTGTTCCTGCAGGTGCCGATGTATCTCGCGGCGATGTCGGTCGCGGCCTTCCGCCTCAACAAGATGCTGATCGCAACGATGCGCGCCGAGCGCGAGAACGGCCATCTTGCCCATCACGACACCCTCACCGGCCTGCGCAATCGCGCCGGTTTCGTCGCCGCGCTGAACACGAAGCTGGCGGCTCCGGCCGCAAATGGCCGGCCGATCGCGCTGCTGTTCCTCGACCTCGACAATTTCAAGCCGATCAACGACACCTATGGCCACGCGGCCGGCGACCAGGTGCTGATGCTGGCAGCCGAGCGGCTGCGGCGCGCTCTGCCGGAGACCGCGGTGATCGCGCGACTCGGCGGCGATGAATTCGTGGTGCTGGCGAACGGCGTCACCGCCGAGCAGGCGCTCGGGATCGGCCAGCGCATCATCCAGGCTGTCACGATGCCCTACCGGCTCGCCGACGGCATCTTCGCCAAGGTCGGCGTCAGCGTCGGCGTCGCTGTGTCGCCCGAGCACGGCACCGAGGCCGAGGAGCTCCTGGCCGTTGCCGATGCCGCGCTCTATGAAGCCAAATCCGACGGCAAGGCACAATGCCGCCTGGCATCCGTCGCCACCAATGTCGCGGCGCTGCGGCGGCTGACGAAAATGGACCCCACGCCGGCGCTCGATCGCGGCGCCGCCTGAGACGACGTCCGGCAGGCCCAGCGACCGGCAAACGCCGTCAGTGTCTGGTGTCGAGCTTGCGCAACTCGGCATTGGCTGGCGCCCATTCAAAGTAGATCCTCGGGCATCCGTCCGCGGCGAGGCGAAGCAGCCGCACGGCTTCGTCCGTCGCACCTTTCGCCAGCGCCAGCTCACCGGCATAGAAATGGGCTTCGCAAAGCCGCCCTCTCACCTTGACCGGATTGGCATCGTCGGCGGCTTTAATAACCGCCTCCAGCGTTGTGGTGCCGAGGAACAAGCGAACGATCGGCGCCGGCCATTGCGACTGGTCGAGCCGCCCGGAGGCCTCATCAAGTCCGCGTGGTTGGCCGGTCTTCTGGCGCACGAGGTCGAGCCATAGCTGCGTGTAAACATCCTTCCGATCGAGCTCGCTGGCGCGGACGAACTCGTCGTTCGCTTCCGACAGGAGCCCGCCTTGAAAGTAAGCGCTCCCCGCCCAGCGATGAAGTTGCGGATCGTTCGGGGTCAGTTCGATCGCCTGCTTGATGTTGGATAGTCCCAGTTCGAGGTCGCCGCGAGCGCGAAGGATGCTGGCGCGGCCAACATAAGGCAGGGGATTCTTTGGACTGAAACCGATAGCTTGATTGAAGTCGCCCAATGCGAGCTCGATGTCGCCCTTGATCATGTGGGCGTGTCCGCGGCAAATGAGGCCCACCCCCGCCCCGCGTTCCGGGCTGATCTCGATCGCACGATTGCAGTCAGCTATCGCCCGATCGGGCTCGTCCTTGAGATTGTAGGCGCGCCCGCGGCCGACATACGCAGCCACATTGTCGGGATGGGTTAGAAGGGCTCGGCCGTAGTCGTCGATCGCGCTGTCAACATCCTTCTTGATCAGGTAGGCGTCAGCCCGTCCCAGGTATGCGTAGGTGTCTTTTGGAGCGAGTTCTATGGCTCGACCGTAGTCGGCGAGCGCTGTGTCGACCTCGCCCTTCCGTTTATGCGCCCATGCCCTGCGGAGAAGGGCGATCAGATTGTTCGGATCGCGCTCGATGACGTAATTGTAGTCCTCGATTGCCCGATCAACGTCGCCCTTATCAAGATAGAGCGCGGCGCGTCGAAAATGTGCGGAGATCGCCCCTTGCAAATTGGTCGACATCGCCTCGATCAAGGCAGTGCAACCTGCGATGCGATCATCCAGGCTGATATTTCCGGCCACGGTGCACTTGGCCGGCAGGAGAGGTTGTGCGCGAGCAGCCGGAATCGGCGCCAGCAGCACGCCAAGCGCGATCATCATCGCCCTGGCGGCGAATGCACGTTTTGCCCGTTCTGTCACTTTGTCCCCCACGCCCGACGGGAGACTAGTAGCAAAGCCCCTGCCCGCAACACAACCTTCCGTTGCCTGTGCCACAACGGCAGGCCCGCGACGGTATTGGCGCGATGTTGCCTACAGATCGAAGTTCGTCGGCAACATCACGACGTCGCGGATGGTCATGCCGCGCGGCCGGGTCAGCATGAACATCACGACCTCGGCCACTTCACTGGCCTCCAGCAGGCTGCCCGAAGCCTTGGCCTCCTCGAGCTTCTCCGCCGGCCAGTCCGCGAGCAGCGCGCTGATCACGGGCCCCGGCGAGATCGAGCCGACGCGGATACCGTGCTTGAACACCTGGCGCCGCACCGTCTGGACGAAGCAGTTGATGGCCCATTTCGACGAGGCATAGACCGGCTCCCACGGCGTCGGAAAATGCGCGGCGAGCGAGCTCGTGACGATGATGTCGCCGGTCCCGCGCGCGATCATGTGCGGCAGCACGTCGTGCACATTCTTCATCACGACGTTGACGTTGAGGTTCAGCATCCGATCGATCGCGCCGGTATCGGCATCGACGAGATCGCCGCCGACATAGATCCCCGCATTGGCGTGCAGGATGTCGAGCTGGCCGGCCCTCTCGAGGATCGCGGGCAACAGCGTCGCGCAGGCCTTCGGATCGAGCAGGTCGATGACCAGCGGGATCACCGCATCGCCATGCTTGCCGGCGAGCGCTTGCAGCGCGGCCGCGTCACGGTCGACCATCACCACGCGCGCGCCCGCGGCCAGCATCGCTTCGCTGCTCGCAAGTCCAATGCCCGACGCCGCCCCGGTCACGGCCGCGACCTTGCTTTCCAATTGCTTCGCCATCGTCTCCACCCTGTCCGGTCAGTGCGGCACGCATGGCAACACATCGCGGCCGCGATGTCAGCTCACCATGCGATGAACGGCGGCGCGCATGTCTGTCACATGCGGAGCATCGGCGGTCGCGTGGCGAAGCGGCGACGCAGCCATTTTGCCGCCGGCCCGGCCGGCCGCTGCTTGTGCCAGACCACTTCGAGCGCGACGGGATGTGCGCCCTCGTCGAATTCCAGATCGGGAATTGCCAGTTCGTCGGCAATTTGCGAGCTCGCCATGATGTGCCCCGGGATCAGCGCCCAGCCGACGCCCTGCTTGAGGATCTGCAGGATCACCCAATGGCTCTCCACCCACCACACCTCCGCGGCGACACGCAGCCGGTGCCGCTCGGTGCCTTCGTTGCGCACCGTGACCATGATCTGGCGATGCCGCTTCAGCTCCTCCCAATCCACCCGGCCATGCGCCAGCGGATGGTTCTTGCCGCAGACGAGCTGCAGTGGCACCCAGCCGATGGTCTTGAAGCCGAGCTCGGGCGGCAAATGCTCCTGCCGCCACATCACGCCGACATCGGCCTTGCCGTCGAGCACGAGGCGGCTGACGTCCTCCATGATCGGAAACAGCAGCTCCACTTCGACATGGGGAAAGCGCTTGGCGAATTCCGCAAACAGCTCCCCGACCGCGCTCTCCGGATAGAGCTCGTCGATCGCCACCACCAGGCGCTTCTCGACATGCGCCTCGAAACTGCTGGCGACGCCGATCAGGTGTTCACGGCGATCGAGGATCAATCTTGCTTCCGGCAACAGCCGCGCACCGGCTTCGGTCAGCACCGGGTTGCGCCCGGTCCGGTCGAACAGCGCAATCCCGAGGTCCGTCTCTAAATTGGCGACGTGGGTGCTGACCGCCGATTGCGCCTTCTTCAGAAGCCGGGCCGCGCCGGAGAACGAGCCCTGCTCGGCCGCCGCCACGAAGGATTCGAGCTGGTCCATGGAAACGGCCATCTATCGCTTTTCCAGATATTACCTAACTTTGTAATCCCACAATATCAGATAGAAACCCGGTCGCAACGACGAGAGCGTTTTCAAGCGAAGTGGATTCCGGTTCGCGTGAAGAAAACGCGTCAAAACAAGAATCAAGAAAGGGTTTCAAAATGTCTATGCGTTCCTTCTCCGACCGGATCAGGCACGCAGTCCTGTTCGAACTGATCGGTATCGCCATCTTCACGCCGGCAGCCGCCTGGCTGTTCAATCAGCCGGTCGCCCATATGGGCGTCATCGGCGTCGTCTCGGCGACGGTGGCGACGATCTGGAACTTGCTGTTCAACCTCGGCTTCGACCACGCGCTGGTCCGCGTCACCGGCCGTGTCATCAAGACGATGCCGATCCGCGTCGCGCACGCGATGCTGTTCGAGGCCGGCCTGATCGTGCTGCTGATCCCGTTCGTCGCCTGGTATCTCGGCATCTCGCTGTGGGCCGCGCTCATGATGGATATCTCCATCGTCGCGTTCTATCTGGTCTACGCGTTCGTCTTCAACATCGCTTACGATCGCGTGTTTCCGGTGCGCGAGCTCAGCACGCACGGCCGCACGGCGAGCCGGGCCCTGCCGGCCTGATCGGTACTCGGCGTGGCGCTTCGGATCATGTGATCTGTCGCGCCGCGCCGGACCCTGACACCGCAGCAATATTCCTGATGGTAGCGACTGCGCACAAGTTCCGCTGCGCAGCGCTCATAGACTGGTTTGATCCGGCTTGAGCGCTGTGGAATGCTTCAGGCCGACATGCCCGTCAGAGGCTGCCAAAACGGCCAACAACAAGAAGCGGAGAACCAAAATGCCAAGGAACCGTTCCCCCCAACTCACCCGCCGTCATCTCATCAAGGGTGCCGCCGCCACGTCGGCCACACTGCTGCTCGGCAAGCCCGCGATTGCTAAAGGCAAGACCGAGATTGTGATCGGCAATATCGACGCCTATTCGGGACCGGCTGCGGTCTATTCATCGATCGGCCGCACGCCCGGCGGCTATTTCAAGATGATCAACGAGCAAGGCGGCATCAACGGCCGCATGATCAGGTACATCACCTATGACGACGCCTACAGCCCGGCCAAGACTGTCGAGCAGGCGCGCAAGCTGGTCGAAGGCGACGAGATCGACGTGCTGTTTGCGCCGCTCGGTGCGCCGACCAATGCGGCGATCATGAAGTACATGAACCAGAAGAAGGTCCCGCACCTCTTCATCGCCTCGGGCGCCACCAAGTTCGGCGACTACAAGAACTTCCCGTACACGATGGGTTTCCAGCCCTGCTACCAAATCGAGGGCCGGGCCTTCGCGCAACACGTCCTGTCGACGCAGAGTGATCCCAAGATCGGCATCGTCTACCAGAACGACGATTTCGGACGCGACGTGCTGAAGGGTTTCAAGGACGGACTTGGCGCCAAGACCTCCGCAATCGTCGCCGAGCTGTCCTATGAGACCGCGGATCCGACCATCGACAGCCAGGTGGTCCGCTGCAAATCCGCGGGTGCCAACGTGTTCATGAGCATGACCACGCCGAAATTCGCCGCGCAAGGCATCAAGAAGATCGCCGAACTCGGCTGGCAGCCGGCGCATTACATCGGCAACAATGCCTCCTCCGCCGGCTCGACCCTGAAGGCCGCGGGCTTCGACGTATCCAAGGGGATCATCTCGAGCGCCTATTTGAAGGATCCCGTCGACGCCGCCTGGGACAGCGATCCCGCCATTCAGAAATGGCGCGCCTTCCTCGACAAATACGATCCAGCGGCAGCCAGGAACGACATCTACGCCGTCACCGGCTATCTCACCAGCCAGATCCTGGTTCAGGTGCTCAAGCAATGCGGCGACGACGTTTCGCCCGAAAACATCATCAAGCAGGCGGCGAACCTCAGGGAGGTCGAATCCGACATGCTGCTGCCGGGCATCAAGATCAACACCTCGCCGACCGACTATTATCCGCTCGAGCAACTGCAACTGACGCGCTTCAGCGGCGAGCGCTACGAGCCGATGGGACCGGTGATCGACGGCGGCATCTCGAAGGCGTGATCGTCCACGGCATTCCGTGAAAACCAGCGCGGCATACGCGAACCGTCTCGCAGTTGCCATCGGCCTCTCATCGGCCGATGATGCGCAAAGCGGATCCGAACCAACCGGGAGGAAGTGAATGCGCGGACGCCGTGTGCTGATGGAGTCGTTCGTGTCGCACGGCGTGCGCCACATCTTCGGCAATCCCGGCACGACCGAAACGCCGCTGCTCGACAGCCTGCCGGCATTTCCGCAACTCGAATACATCATGGCGCTGCATGAAGGTGTCGCGGTCAGCGCCGCCAGCTTCTATGCGCAGGCATCGGGACGCGTCACCGTTGCCAATTTGCACGTCGCTCCTGGCCTCGGCAACGGTATCGGCTCGCTCTATGGCGCGCTGAAAGCAAATTCGCCTGTGGTCGTGACGGCGGGTCAGCAGGACACGCGCATGCGGCTCAACAATCCGCTGCTCGGCCACGACCTCGTTGCGATGGCGGCGCCCGTGACGAAGTGGAGCGTTCAGATCGAGCGCGCCGACGAGATCGCCCCGATCATGCGACGCGCGTTCAAGGTGGCGACCGACGCGCCTCAGGGGCCGGTGTTCGTTTCGCTTCCGATCGACGTCCTGGAACAGGAGACCGCGGTCGATGCATCGGCACCGGACAATTTGTGGCGGTCGACACGCCCCGATCCGGCAGGCATCGAAGCGATGCTTGCGCTGCTTCTGAAGTCGAAAAATCCGGCCATCATCGCCGGCGACGACGTCGCGCGATCGGGCGGCGAGCAAGCCCTGGTCGCGCTTGCGGAAACGATCGGCGCGACCGTGTGGTTCGAAGGGTTGCGACATCACGCGTCCTTCCCGACCAGCCATCCGAGCTATCGTCAGTCGCTCCCTGGCGACGCCCGGCAGGTGCGCAAGGTGCTCGGCGAGACCGATCTCGTGCTGCTGATCGGCGGTCCATTCTTCGAGGACATCTGGTTTGCGCCTGATAGCCACATTCCCCACGGCGCGTCCGTGCTCCAGATCGAAGCCTCGGCCGAGCGTTTGGCGCTCAACAACCGGCTCGATGCCGGCATCGTCGGCGACATCGCTGTCAGCATCAGTGCATTGACCGACGCGTTGCGCGCCAAGGCGAGCGCGGACTTCAGGCAGGCTGCGCAAAACCGCAACGCTGCGCTGGCCGAACTGCAGGCGAAAGAGAAGGAAGCCTATCGCGCGCGCGTCGAGAAGAGCTGGAACCGCGAGCCGAGCTCGATGCCGCGCGTCACCGCGGAACTGCGTCGCGGCCTGCCTGACGATGTGGTCATCGTCGATGAGAGCATCACCGCGAGCCTCGATCTCGCCCGCGCCTTCGATTATCGCGGCTTCGGCGATTATTTCGGCGGTCGTGGCGGCGGCATCGGCCAGGGTCTTGCCGGCGCGATCGGCGTCAAGGTCGCGATGCCGGATCGTCCCGTTGTCGCGATCTCCGGCGACGGCTCGGCGATGTATGCGATTCAGGCGCTGTGGACCGCCGCGCACCACAAGCTTGCGATCGTGTTCGTGGTGCTCGCGAACCGCGAGTACCGCATCCTCAAGCACAATGTGGACGTCTGGCGACAGAATTTCGAGCCCGGCACCCAGCATCCCTATCAGAACATGGATATCACCGGTCCCGCGCTCGACTTCGTGCACCTCGCGGCCGGCATGGGCGTCGAGGCGGTCAGGGTCGAGAAGGCGGACGACATCGCCGGCGCAGTCGCCAAGGCCGTCGCGGCCCGGCGGCCGTACCTCGTCGAGATCGCAATCGAAGGCAAGCGCTAGAGGAGCTTCTGATGGCAGGCATTCTGGACGGCAAGGCCGCATTGGTGACGGGCGGCGGCTCGGGCATCGGTCGGGCAACGGCGATTGCCATGGCGCGCGAAGGCGCGCGCGTCGCGGTGTCCGACCTGTCAAAGGACGGCATCGAACAGACGGTCGCTCTCATCAACGCCGCAGGCGGCCAGTCGATCGCGATCCAGGGCGACGTCACCGACGAGGCCGATGTCGCCAATATGGTGGCACGCACGGTGTCGGCGTTTGGGCGCATCGATTGCGCGTTCAACAATGCCGGCGTGGCCGGGCGCTCCGTCGGCCCGCCCGGCCAGCGCATCCATGAGCTCACGCAGCCCTCCGTGGCGAAGATGTTTTCGGTGAATCTGATGGGCGTGTTCCTGTGCCTGAAATCCGAGATCGCGCAGATGCTCAAGCAAGGCGGCGGCGGCGCGATCGTCAACACCGCCTCGATCGCCGGGCTGGTCGGCCTTGCCACGTCGGCCCACTATGTCGCGGCCAAGCACGGCGTCGTCGGGCTGACCAAGTCTGCTGCGATCGAATACGCCCAGGACGGCATCCGCGTGAATTGCGTCAATCCCGGATACATCAAGACGCCGATGACCAAGGAGACGATGGACGAACGTTACGACGAGATCATCGCCAAGGTGCCCGCACGTCGCCTGGGGGTACCAGAGGAAATCGCGGAGGCCGTGGTCTGGATGTGCTCGGACAAGGCGTCCTTCATGACAGGCGCATCGCAGGTGGTCGACGGCGGCTACAGCGCCGCCTGAGCTGCGCTTCAGCAGGGCGTGTCGCGGCTTTCAGGCTATTCCTTTGGCGGCACCGTGCGCAAATAGGCGACGATGGCGTCGAGATCGGCAGCCGACACAGTGGCGTAGTAATGGAAGCCCATCGGCGGATTGAGCTTGCTGCCGTCCTTGCTGACGCCCTGAGTGATCGCGCGTTTGATCTCGTCATCAGTCCAGCTGCCAATGCCTTTGGTCTTGCTGGAGCTGATGTTCCGCGAAACCGAGACGCCCCAAGGTCCATGAAACTTGCCGCCGCCGGCGCCCATGCTGGTTGCATATTCTCGCCCTTGCGGACCCATCGGCGTGTGGCACTCCATGCAATGCGCAATCGTGGTGAGGTAAAATCCTTGCTGCACCTTGTCGCCCAACATCGCTTCGGTGTACGGGCCTTCACCGCCCGGGGGAACAGGATGTCCTTGTGCCATCTTGTAGACCGGCTCCGGCACCGCATTCCTGATCGGCTTGATCGTGCGCAGATAAGCGATCACCGCATCGAGATCGCGATCGGTCATGATCTCGTAGAAGCCGCTCGGCATGATCATGGCGACCCGCGCGCCGTTGCGCTTGATGCCCTTGCGCAGCAGTTGTCTGAGTTCGGCGTCGGTGTAATTGCCGATGCCGGTTTCCGTGTCTTGGGTGATGTTCGGGGCCGTGACCTTGAACGGTGGCTCATCCCATGACGCACCGCCGGAAAAAGCCTTGTCGCTGATCTCTCCTGACGGTCCCTTCGGAGTATGGCAATTGCCGCAGGTCAGGATGCCATTGACGAGGTAATCACCGCGCGCGACCAATTCCGATTCTGCGCTGACCGGGCTGCTCAATAGTACGCCGATAACGAGCGCTAACGATCCGATACGGATCATGACGACGCCTCCAATCAATTAAGTATGGCGATAGGACTCAGATCGATTTCTGGCTTCAAAAACGTACGTCAGCGAAATGTGCACACCGGTGTTCAACGGTGCGAAGGCCATGTGCAAAATTAGTAGCCGGCGCGCAAGAAATGCCGCGCGCGGATCGATGGTACGATCGCCGCCCCTCTTTTTGGCGCATCCGATTGCCGAAGGGCTGGCCAGACAAAATCTAGCAGATTTCACGCGCTTGAGAAGGCAGCATGACCATTCCGACATACGAGGCGCAGATTATCGGGATCAACACCTCACCGACCAATCGCTACTGCTCGAGGACTGGTGCGGGTCAGCGGGCAGACAGAAGGGCCGCGCCCCGGATGCGTGACTCACAAGCGGCGCAACACAATCGGGGTCGTCCCTGCGAAAGCAGGGACCCATAACCACGAATGGTCACTGTTGCGCGATTGTGGAACGACGAGTCCCGTTCACAATTCGGGCCGCGGAGTATGGGTCCCTGCTTTCGCAGGGACGACGCGCGGAGAGAGTCGTGCATCGAACTCACGCTTGCCGAGCAGACAGAACGACGGCCAGGACTCACCGCTCCTGCTGCAAACTCCCCTCCAGCCGCGCCAATTCGCCGTCGAGGTCGCGCTCGACATCGGCCACCTGCATGTCGACCACCCGATAGTCGCGCGCCTCGAGCCAAGCGCGTCGCTTGGCGCGGTCGGCGACGATGGCGTCGCTCTCGCCAGGATTGACCAGCTCGATCGCGAGCCGGTGCACGAAGGAGACGAAGTCGGGGATGTGGCGGCCGACCGGGGTCTGGCGCTTGAACTGGCCGGCGAAGCGGCGGTCCCGCGTCAGCGCCTGCCACAGGATCCGCTCGGCGTCGGTCGGGTTGCGGCGGAGCAGCCGGGCGAGCCCGCGCACGGTGCTGGAGTTGTCGGAGGCGGCGCCGCCCCCTCCCTGCTCGGCGAGCAGCGCCCGCAGCCGGGTTGCCTGGGCGCCGTCGAGCACGCCGCCCTTGGCCGGGCCCTTGCGGCCCTCGGCGATCGCCATCACCACCCCGTGCAGCGTGTGCATGTCCTGCTTGGTCGGATCCATCCGGGTGAAGATGTTGCGCAGGTTCACCAGCATGGTGTCGCGCTTTTCGGCCGGACGCAGGAACTCGACCTTGTCGAGCTCGGCAACGAGGTTGTCGAAGAACGCCTGCATCTGGTGCTGGGAGGCCGGCTCGGACCGTTCGGGCATCGCGAAGGGAAGCGCGCCCGCGGTCGAAAGCTTGAACCATTCATACCCCATCAGCAGCACTGCCTGCGCGAGGTTGAGCGAGGCGAAGCCCGGATTGACCGGGAAAGTGACGATGCGGTTGGCGAGCGCGACTTCCTCATTGGTCAGGCCGGAGCGCTCCCGCCCGAACAGGATGCCGGCTCCGCCGCCGGAGGCGACATGGCTGACGATCGCGTTTGCCGCGCCTTCCGGCCCGACCACCGGCTTGGCCTGGTCGTGGGCGCGCGCGGTGGTCGCGAACACCAGCGTGAGATCCGCGATCGCCTGCTCGACGGTGTCGAACAGCTCGACGGAACCGATGATGTGGTCGGCGCCGGCGGCGGCGCGTTGCGCGGCGACATTCGGCCAGCCGTCACGCGGATTGACGATGCGCATCCGGGTCAGCGCGAAGTTACCCATCGCGCGCGCGGCCATGCCGATGTTCTCGCCAAGCTGCGGCTCGACCAGGATGACGACGGGACCGGCAAGGTCGTGCCCTGCCTTGGTCTTGTCGGTGCCGGACATCTCACTTCACTTTCTGATTCAACGTCTGAAGATTTTGAATCAGCTTCCGAAGCGGCTGATTCAAACTCTCATGCAGGGCGGCGCAACCAGCTTTGCACCGGTTTTGCGCGGGACCATTTTCTCCAAGGAGATAACAGGGTTAGCGGCGTTTGCGAATCCTCAATCGGAATCCCGAACGCACAGAGCGAAGGCAGCCGCTTGCGCGCGCTTTGCCTTCGGATAGGCTATCAACCACAATCAAAGCGAAGCTGTAAAGGCACGCTTGAGACGCCGCTTGAGCGGCGAGGCACCTTGGGGGGACGATGATGCGGGGCAGATGGACGCTGGCGATTGTGGGCGTGGTCTTGATCGTGGCGGGGGGCCTGCTCGCCCACCTCACGCAGACCGCAGGCGGCATCCGGATCGAGGATGTCAGGTTCAAGGGCGCCAAGGGCAACACCATGAGCGCCCTGCTCTACGTCCCGCCGAACGCGACGCCGCAGATCCCGGCGCCCGGCATCCTCGCGGTCCACGGCTACATCAATTCGCGCGAGACCCAGGACGGCTTTGCCATCGAGTTCGCCCGCCGCGGCTATGTCGTGCTGGCGCTCGATCAGACCGGCCACGGCTACAGCGAGCCGCCCTCCTTCGCAAACGGCTTTGGCGGACCCGACGGCCTCGCCTATCTCCGCAGCCTGCCCTTCGTCGACAAAGAGAACATCGGGCTCGAGGGCCATTCGATGGGCGGCTGGACCGTGCTGGCGGCGGCCACAGCCATGCCCAACGACTACAAATCGATGGTGCTGGAGGGCTCATCCACCGGCAAGCCGTTCGCCGCCGAGGGCACCACGACATGGCCGCGCAACACCGCGCTGGTGTTCGCCCAGTACGAGGAATTCCCCGAACTGATGTGGGGCGTCGACCTCGCCCGCGACGTCACCATGAGCCCGAAGCTCTGGGCACTGTTCGGCACGCAAGGCGCGATCGAACCGGGCAAGGTCTATGGCGATCCGGCCAACGGCTCCGCAAGGGTGCTGTACACGCCGGCGATGACCCATCCGGCCGAGCACATCTCGCACGAGGCGATCGGCTACAGCCTCGACTGGTTCGCCAGGACGTTGAAGGGCGGCACCCCTCGTCCGGTCGACGACCAGATCTGGTTTCGCAAGGAGATCGGCACCCTGATCGCGCTGATCGGCTTCGTTGCCCTTGTGATCGGGACATTCGACGGGCTGCTGGAGGCACCGATGTTCTCGCGCTTGCGGCTGCCGGCGGTTGCCGACGGCACCATGCCGCCGCACGAGGCCGCCAAAGGCCGGCGCTGGACCGCGGCGTTCGTCCTGTCCGCCCTCATCCCGGCGCTGACCTATTATCCGGCCTTCGGGCTGGGCGGCACATTCGTGACCCCGAGCGCGTTCCTGCCGCAGGGCATCACCAACCAGATCCTGGTCTGGGCCATCATCAACGGCTTGATCACGCTGGCGCTGATGTGGTTCGCCCCGAAGCGCGCCAGCCGGGCCGGCCTCGTCGGTCAATCCGTCGTGATCGCGGTGGCCTCGGTTGCGGTCGGCTACGCCGCGCTCTGGCTCGCCGACCTCGCCTTGAAGATCGACTTCAGATTCTGGATCGTCGCACTCAAATTGATGAGCGCGAAGCAATTCCTCATCTTCCTGATCTATCTGATTCCGTTCACGGCGTTTTTCGTCGTGGCGCTGCACGTGCTGCACCGGAATTTCTCGACCATGGGCGCCGCGCGCAGCGCTCTATCTGACCAATATCCTGGCGCTGACGCTCGGTTTCATCGTGTTGCTGGTGCTGCAATACGGCACGCTGTGGTTGACCGGAAAGCTGTTCAACCCGATCCCGGACCCGGGTTTCGTGCCGCTTTCGACCATCGTCGCGATCCAGTTCGTGCCGCTCCTGGCAATCGTCGCCGTGATCGCGACCTTCACATGGCGGCGGACCGGATCGAGCCTGCCGGGGGCCTTGATAGCGGGCCTGTTCGTGACCTGGTACATCGTGGCCGGGACCGCCACGCAGGTCTCATTTTAGGTGAAAAGATGGGCTGAAAGTGCATAACCGGTGCGCTTCCGCCCGTCCCCGGGCGGTGCTATAGCGCAGGCGTATTCCACCCCCGCCGTCAAAAGCGCGCCGTTCCCAAGAAGGCCTCCCCGTCATGGCAAAAATCAAGGTATCCAACCCCGTCGTCGAGCTCGATGGCGACGAGATGACCCGGATCATCTGGCAGTACATCAAGGACAAGCTGATCAACCCGTTCCTGGATGTCGAACTGCTCTATTTCGATCTGGGCATGGAATACCGCGATGAGACCAATGACCAGGTGACCATCGACGCGGCCGAAGCCATCAAGAAGGTCGGCGTCGGCGTCAAATGCGCCACCATCACCCCCGACGAGGCCCGGGTGAAGGAGTTCGGCCTGAAGCAGATGTGGAAGTCGCCGAACGGTACCATCCGCAACATCCTCGGCGGCGTGATCTTCCGCGAGCCGATCATCTGCAAGAACGTGCCGCGCCTGGTTCCCGGCTGGACCAAGCCGATCATCATCGGCCGCCACGCCTATGGCGACCAGTACCGCGCTACCGACATCAAGTTCCCCGGCAAGGGCACGCTGTCGCTGAAGTTCGTCGGCGAGGACGGCACCGTGATCGAGCGGGAAGTGTTCAAGGCGCCCGGCGCCGGCGTTGCGATGGAGATGTACAATCTCGACGACTCCATCATCGATTTCGCCCGCGCCTCGCTCAACTACGGCCTGCTGCGCAACTACCCGGTCTACCTCTCGACCAAGAACACCATCCTCAAGGTCTATGACGGCCGGTTCAAGGACATCTTCCAGGACATCTACGACCGCGAGTTCAAGAAGGAATTCGAGGCCAAGGGCCTGACCTACGAGCACCGCCTGATCGACGACATGGTGGCCTCGGCGCTGAAATGGTCGGGCGGCTATGTCTGGGCCTGCAAGAACTATGACGGCGACGTGCAGTCCGACACCGTGGCCCAGGGCTACGGCTCGCTCGGCCTGATGACCTCGGTGCTGCTCACCCCGGACGGCAAGACGGTGGAAGCCGAAGCCGCCCACGGCACCGTGACCCGCCATTACCGCGAGCACCAGAAGGGCAAGGAGACCTCGACCAACTCGATCGCGTCGATCTTCGCCTGGACCCGTGGCCTCGCCCATCGCGCCAAGCTCGACAACAACCCGGAACTGGCGAAGTTCGCCACCACCCTGGAGAAGGTCTGCGTCGCGACCGTCGAAGAGGGCTACATGACCAAGGACCTCGCGCTCCTGGTCGGCGCCGACCAGCGTTGGCTCTCCACCACCGGCTTCCTCGACAAGGTCGCCGAGAATCTCGGAAAGGCGATGGCGGCCTGACGGCCGCCTGTTGCCGAACACAATAGCGAGCGTGACCATGACCTTTCCCGGCCGGGTGACGCTCGCATCCTTGTTGCTGACCGGATCGGCGGCGCTCGCTGCCGATCCGCTGCCCGCCCCCGTTGCGGCGCCCGACGAGACCGCGGTCCTCACCGCCCATGCCGAGGGCGTGCAGGTCTATGAGTGCAAGCCGGTCACCGACGGCAAGCTCGCCTGGTCGTTCCGCGAACCGGTCGCCACCCTGATCGCCGGAGGCCGCACCGTCGGCCGGCACTATGCGGGACCGAACTGGGAGCATGTCGACGGCAGCGCCGTGACCGCCCGCACCGCCGGCAGCGCGCCCGGCGCGACGCCAGCGGACATTCCCTGGCTGAAGCTCGAGGTGATCTCCCACCGCGGCAACGGCCTGCTCTCGAGCGTCGCCACCGTGCAGCGGATCAACACCTCGGGCGGCGAGCTCAGCGGCGCCTGCGACAAATCAGGCGCACTGAAGAGCGCGGCGTATTCGGCGGATTACGTGTTTCTGCGCCGCGACTAATCGCGGATGCCGCCGTCGGTCTCGTGCGGCGACTGGGCAATCTCGCTGGCGGCAAGGTCGCCACCGGCCGTGAGCGGATCGGCCAGCCGCGCCTCCGCCGTCTCCCTGACATGCGCGGCGAGCGCCGGCATCCGCTCGATCAGGGCATGGAAGTCCTGCGCATCGAGCAGCAGCAGCTTGGTCTTCCGTATCGCCGTCACCGTGCCGGACCGGTTGGTGCGCCGGAGCAACGCGATCTCGCCGAAGAACGAGCCGTCGGCAAGCCGCACCCGCTGGCTCGGCAGGTCGATCTCGACCTCGCCGGCGGTGATGAAATACATCGACGACGCTGCATCGCCGCGCCGCACCAGCACCTCGCCGGCCTCGATGGTCTGCGACCGCAGCAGGCGCATGATGTCGGCGATATCGGCGGCGTTGAGATGGGAGAACAGCGGCACCCGCGCCAGCATGCCCCAGGTCACGACGAAGTCGCGGCGCCGCACCTCATCGGCGAACGCGGTCGAGACGATCGCGACCGGCAGCGCGATCATCGCAAAGCCGACCACGATTGCAACCACCGTGACGATGCGGCCGAGTGGCGTCACCGGGACGACGTCGCCGTAACCGACGGTGCCGAGCGTCACGATCGCCCACCACATCGCCTGCGGCATGGTGCCGAACTTGTCCGGCTGCACCTTGTGCTCGATGGCATAGAGCAGCGAGGCGAACAGCAGCACCGCGCCGGTCAGGATCACGACGCAGCCGAACAGCGTACGCCGCTCGGCATGTAGCGCCGCCAGCAGCGAGCGCATCGCAGTCGAATAGCGCACCAGCTTCAGGAACGGCAGCATGCCGAACAGCACCAGCGCGGTCTTGTCACCGATCGCAAGCGCGATGGCCGACGGCAGGAAGGCGAGCAGGTCGATGACGCCGAGCGCCGAGAAGGCGTATTCGAGCCGCGCCTGCGACGGCGTCATGTCGCGCAGCGAGCGGCCGACCACGCTCCAGAGCCGCGCGGCATATTCCAGCGCGAAGGCAATCACGGCGGCGATCTCGATCGCCGTGAACAGCCACCAGAACTGGGCATCGATCTCCGGCACCGACGCCAGGATCGCCGCCAGCACGTCGACGGTGATGATCGCGACGACAAGCCGGACGAAGCGCGAGCCGACCGAATATGGCAGGTGATCCTGCTCGAGTAGCTCGTAGAGACGTTCGCGCAGTCCGGGGTCGCTGATCGTAGGCTTAAGCGGAGCCGTCGCCACGATCAGCCTCTCCGTCAGGCGCCGGCCGATGCCTGTTGAGTCATGGCCTGCTCGATCGCCGACAGCGCGGCGTCCGCCTTGGCACCGTCCGGCCCGCCGGCCTGCGCCATGTCGGGCCGGCCACCGCCGCCCTTGCCGCCGAGCACCTCGGAGCCCTTGCGCACCAGCTCGACCGCGTTGAAGCGCGAAGTGAGGTCGGCGGTGACGCCGACCACGATGCCGGCCTTGCCGTCCTCGGTGACGCCGACGATCGCGACCACGCCGGAGCCGATCTGCTTCTTGCCGTCGTCGACGAGGCTCTTGAGGTCCTTGGTCTCGACGCCTTCGACCGCGCGCGCGAGCAGCTTGACGTTGCCGACCTCGCGAACGCCGGAGGCGGCACCGTTCGACGACGCTCCGCCGCCCATCGCGAGCTTCTTGCGGGCATCCGACAGGTCGCGCTCGAGCTTCTTGCGCTCCTCCATCAGAGCCGCGATGCGTGCCGGGACATCCTCGATCGAGGTGCGCAGCTCGGCCGCCGCGGTCTTCGCCAGCGTCATGGTGTCATTGGCGTGCTTGCGCGCATGATGTCCGGTCAGCGCCTCGATGCGGCGGACGCCGGAGGCGACGGCGCTCTCGCTGGTCACCGAAATCAAGCCGATGTCGCCGGTGCGGCGAACATGGGTGCCGCCGCAGAGCTCGACCGACCAGCCGAGCGCGTTCTGGCCGTGCTCGCGGGCGCTCTTCCCCATCGAGACGACGCGAACCTCGTCGCCGTACTTCTCGCCGAACAGTGCGCGCGCACCGGCCTCGCGGGCGTCGTCGACACCCATGACGCGGGTCGTCACCTCGTCATTCTCCAGCACGACATCGTTGGCGATGTCCTCGACCCTGGCGAGCTCTTCCGGCGTGATCGGCTTCGGATGCACGAAATCGAAGCGCAGGCGATCGGGCGCGACCAGCGAGCCGCGCTGCGCGATGTGATCGCCGAGCACCTGACGCAGCGCCTCATGCAACAGGTGCGTCGCCGAGTGGTTGGCGCGGATCGACGAACGCCTGGCGTGGTCGACCTCGAGCTGCAGCGCGGTGCCGACGTTCAGGGTGCCCTGCTCCACCGTGCCGACATGCACGAACAGGTCGCCGGCCTTCTTCTGCATGTCGGTGACACGGAACTTGACGCCCTCGCCCGTGAGGACGCCGACGTCGCCGACCTGACCACCGGACTCGGCATAGAACGGCGTCTGGTTCAGCACGATCGCGCCGCTCTCGCCGGCCTTGAGGCCGTCGACCTCGGCGCCGTCCTTGACCAGCGCCGTCACCACGCCTTCCGCGCTCTCGGTCTCATAGCCGAGGAATTCGGTTGCGCCGAGCTTCTCGCGCAGCGGGAACCAGATCGTCTCGGTTGCCGCCTCGCCGGAGCCTGCCCAGGAGGCACGCGCCTTTTCGCGCTGGCGGTTCATCGCATCGGTGAACGAGGCCTGGTCGACGCTGATGCCGCGCGACTTCAGCGCATCCTGCGTCAGGTCCAGCGGGAAGCCATAGGTGTCGTACAGCGTGAACGCGGTGTCGCCGTCGAACATGTCGCCCTTCTTGAGGCCGGCGCTCTTCTCGTCGAGGATCGACAGGCCGCGCACCAGCGTCTTGCGGAAGCGGGTCTCTTCCAGCTGCAGCGTCTCCTCGATCAACTTCTCCGCGCGCACCAGGTCCGGATAGGCCTGGCCCATCTCGCGGACCAGCGCCCAGACCAGGCGATGCATCAGCGGCTCGCTCGCGCCCAGGAGCTGCGCGTGGCGCATCGCGCGGCGCATGATCCGGCGCAGCACATAGCCGCGGCCCTCGTTCGACGGCAGCACGCCGTCGGCAATCAAAAACGCCGAGGAGCGCAGATGGTCGGCGATCACCCGGTATGACGCCACGTTCTGCGCGTTCGGCCCATGGCCGAGGGCCGAGGCGGCCGCATCGATCAGATGGCGGAACAGATCGGTCTCGAACACGCTCTCGACGCCCTGCAGGATGGCCGCCATGCGCTCCAGCCCCATGCCGGTGTCGATCGAGGGACGCGGCAGCGCCACGCGCTCCTCCTTCGTCACCTGCTCGTACTGCATGAACACCAGATTCCAGAATTCGAGGAAGCGATCGCCGTCCTCCTCCGGGCTGCCCGGAGGTCCGCCCCAGATATGCTCGCCGCGATCGATGAAGATCTCGGAGCACGGACCGCACGGGCCGGTATCGCCCATCGCCCAGAAATTGTCCGAGGTCGCGATGCGGATGATACGATCGTCCGAGAAGCCCGCGATCTTCTTCCAGTAGCCGGCGGCCTCGTCGTCGGTGTGGTAGACGGTGACGAGCAGCTTGTCCTTCTTCAGCCCGAAATCCTTGGTGATCAGATTCCAGGCGAGCTCGATCGCGCGCTCCTTGAAGTAGTCGCCGAACGAGAAGTTGCCGAGCATCTCGAAGAAGGTGAGATGCCGCGCGGTGTAGCCGACATTGTCGAGGTCGTTATGCTTGCCGCCGGCGCGCACGCACTTCTGCGACGTCGTGGCGCGTTGATAGCCGCGCTTCTCGACGCCGGTGAAGACGTTCTTGAACTGCACCATGCCGGCATTGGTGAACATCAGGGTCGGGTCGTTGCGCGGAACCAGCGGCGACGACGCCACGATCTCGTGGCCGTTCTCCTTGAAGAAGTTCAGAAATGTCGACCTGATGTCGTTGACGCTGCTCATGTTCATCCAATCGGAAAAAGGGGCCGGCCAGCCGCAAAAAGGCGTCATTTTCCGGCCGAACGCTTTTAGACATTGCCAGCTGCGGTGTCCAGAAACTGTGCAGGCGGATCATGGGCTTGCCGCGGCAGCACAAAGCCCATTGGATAGCAGCGAGAGCTGCGTTGACAGTCTTGGTGGCGCCGTGTTTTCTACCTACCTGTTATTAGTCACGTCGGGAGAGACCGGCCTTACCGCCGGCGCCGAAGGAGCAACCGCCCCGGAAACTCTCAGGCAAAAGGACCGCGTGACGTCTAACATCTGGAAAGAGGCGCTGGGGTTCTCCCCGATGCGTCCGCCGACGGGATAATACTCTCAGGCACAGCGACAGATGGGGCTTTCTGCAGGTTTCTCAAGGGGAAATAGGTCCCCGGCGGGAACCGCGAGGGCCCTGTGATGCTTGCGCGCGAAACCTCCCCGCTGAAACAGACCCCGCTGCACGCGCTGCATCTGGCGCGCGGCGCCAAGATGGTGCCGTTCGCCGGCTATGACATGCCGGTGCAATACACCGCCGGCGTGCTGAAGGAACATCTCCACACCCGCAAGGAAGCCGGCCTGTTCGACGTGTCCCACATGGGACAGCTCGTGCTGAAGGCCAAATCCGGCAAGGTCGGCGACGCGGCGCTCGCACTGGAAAAACTGGTGCCGCAGGACATCGCCGGCATCGCGCCGGGACGGCAGCGCTACGCGCAATTCACCAACGACGACGGCGGCCTGCTCGACGACCTGATGGTGGCGAATTTCGGCGATCACCTGTTCCTGGTGGTCAACGCCGCCTGCAAGGCCGAGGACGAGGCCCATCTGCGCGCGCATCTCTCCGAAGCGTGCGAAATCGTGTCGCTGGCCGATCGCGCGCTGATCGCGCTGCAGGGGCCGAAAGCCGAATCGGCGCTGGCGAAACTTTGCCCAGATGTCAGTTCGATGAAATTCATGGACGCCGGACCGCGCCGCCTCAGTGACATTGACTGTTTCGTCTCGCGCTCCGGCTATACCGGCGAGGACGGTTTTGAGATTTCCGCGCCCGCAGACAAGGCGGAGGCTCTGGTCACTGCACTGCTGGACAATCCCGATGTACTGCCGATCGGGCTCGGCGCACGCGACAGCCTTCGGCTCGAGGCCGGGCTTTGCCTCTATGGCCACGATATCGACACCACGACGACGCCGGTCGAAGGCGCGCTGGAATGGTCGGTGCAGAAGATTCGCCGCAGCGGCGGCGCCCGCGCCGGCGGTTTTCCGGGCGCTGACAAGATTCTCACCCAATTCGCACAAGGCGCTTCCCGCCGCCGTGTCGGCCTGAAGCCCGATGGCCGCGCGCCGGTGCGCGAAGGCGCCGCGCTGTTTGCCGATCCGACCTCAACCGAGCCAATCGGCAAGGTGACCTCGGGCGGCTTCGGCCCGAGCCTCAATGCGCCGGTTGCGATGGGCTATCTGCCCACCGCCCTCTCCGCCGTCGGCACCACGGTTTTCGCCGAAGTGCGCGGCCAGCGGCTGCCGCTCAAGGTCGCCGCCACGCCCTTCGTTCCCAATACCTACAAACGCTAAACGCCAAAGGACCGATCCCCATGACGACGCTGTACACGTCCGACCACGAATGGCTCCGCATCGAGGGCGACGTCGCCACGATCGGCATCACCGATTACGCGCAGTCGCAGCTCGGCGACGTCGTGTTCGTCGAGCTGCCCAAGGTCGGCCGCAGCCTGAAGAAGGCCGAGGCCGCTGCCGTCGTCGAATCCGTCAAGGCCGCCTCCGACGTCTACGCGCCGATCACCGGCGAAGTGATCGAGGTCAACGAGGCGCTCGCGGCCGAGCCCGCGCTGGTCAATTCGGATGCCGGCGGCAAGGCCTGGTTCTTCAAGCTGAAGATATCAGACAAGGGCGAACTCGGCGGCCTGATGGATGAGGCCGCCTACGCCGCGCACACCGCCTGAGGATCACCCCAAGGATTAGCCCATGAACGCGCCCTTCAAGCCGATCAACGAAGCCGCCACCGATTTCGTCCGCCGACACATCGGACCATCCCCGCGCGACATCAACGCGATGTTGGAGACGGTCGGCGCCGCGAGCCTGCAGGCGCTGATGAATGAGACGCTGCCGGCGTCGATCCTTCAGAAGGCGCCGCTCGATCTCGGCCGGGCGCTGAGCGAAACCGAAGCGCTCGCGCATATGAGCGAGCTCGCCGCGCAGAACCAGGTGTTCACCTCGCTGATCGGCCAGGGCTATTCCGGCACCATCCTGCCCGCGGTGATCCAGCGCAACATCCTGGAGAACCCGGCCTGGTACACCGCCTATACGCCGTATCAGCCGGAGATCAGCCAGGGCCGGCTCGAGGCCCTCTTCAATTTCCAGACCATGATCTGCGATCTCACCGGGCTCGATGTCGCCAACGCCTCGCTGCTCGACGAGGCGACCGCGGCGGCCGAAGCGATGGCGCTCGCCGAACGCCACTCGCAGGTGAAGGCGAAGGTGTTCTTCGTCGACAAGGAAGTGCATCCGCAGACGCTGGCTGTGATGCGCACGCGCGCCGCCCCATTGGGCTGGGCGCTCGTCGTCGGCGATCCCCTGACCGAGCTCGACAAGGCCGACGTGCTCGGCGCGCTGCTGCAATATCCCGGCACGACGGGCGCGGTGCGCGACCTCCGGCCGGCGATCGCATCGCTGCGCGCCAAGGGCGCGCTTGCGATCGTCGCCGCGGACCTGCTGTCGCTGGCCCTGCTGACCTCGCCCGGTGAGCTCGGCGCCGACATCGCAATCGGCTCGGCGCAGCGCTTCGGCGTGCCGATGGGTTATGGCGGACCGCACGCCGCCTACATGGCGGTGCGCGACACGCTGAAGCGCTCGCTGCCCGGCCGCATCGTCGGCCTTTCGGTGGATTCGCGCGGTGCACCGGCCTATCGCCTCGCGCTGCAGACCCGCGAGCAGCATATCCGCCGCGAGAAGGCCACCTCCAACATCTGCACCGCGCAGGTGCTGCTCGCCGTGATCGCCTCGATGTATGCGGTCTATCACGGCCCCGAAGGCCTGACCTATATCGCACGCGGCGTGCATCGCCGCGCCACCGTACTCGCCGCGGGCCTGCGCAAGCTCGGCTTTGCGCCGACCAGCGAGGCCTTCTTCGATACCATGACAGTCGAGGCCGGAGCGAAGCAGATCGAGATTGTCTCCCGCGCGCAGGCGGAGCGGATCAATCTGCGCATCGGCGCGACCACGCTCGGCATCGCGCTCGATGAGACCACGACGCCGGAGACGGTCGAAGCGGTGTGGCGCGTGTTCGGCGGCAAGCTCAGCTTTGCCGAGATCGAGGCGGCCGCGCGCGAGGCGCTGCCGAAGGAGCTGCGCCGCACCAGCGCGTTCCTCACCCATCCGGTGTTCAACACCCACCGCTCGGAGACCGAGCTGCTGCGCTACATGCGCAAGCTCAGCGATCGCGACCTCGCGCTCGACCGCGCGATGATCCCGCTCGGCTCCTGCACGATGAAGCTCAACGCCACCACCGAGATGATCCCGCTGACCTGGCCGGCGTTCGGCAATCTGCATCCGTTCGCGCCCGCGGATCAGGCCAAGGGCTATCACGCGCTGTTCAAGCGGCTGGAGCAGTGGCTGTGCGACATCACCGGCTATGACGCGATCTCGCTGCAGCCGAACTCCGGTGCGCAAGGCGAATATGCCGGGTTGCTGGCGATCCGTGGCTATCACCTCGCGCGCGGCGAGCCGCACCGCAAGGTGTGCCTGATCCCCTCCTCCGCGCACGGCACCAATCCGGCCTCGGCCGCGATGGTCGGCATGGACGTCGTGGTTGTCGCGTGCGACGCGCGCGGCGACGTCGACGTCAATGATCTCCGCGCCAAGGCGGAAAAGCATTCCGCCAATCTCGCCGCGGTCATGATCACCTATCCGTCGACCCACGGCGTGTTCGAGGAGCATATCAGCGATATCTGCGACATCGTGCATGCGCATGGCGGCCAGGTCTATCTCGACGGCGCCAACATGAACGCGCAGGTCGGCCTGTCGCGGCCCGGCGACTACGGCGCCGACGTCAGCCATCTCAATCTGCACAAGACCTTCTGCATCCCGCATGGCGGCGGTGGCCCCGGCATGGGCCCGATCGGCGTGAAGGCGCATCTTGCGCCCTATCTGCCCGGCCATCCCGCAACCGACGGGGCGACGGCACACGCCATCGGCCCGGTGTCGGCCGCGCCGTTCGGCTCGGCGTCGATCCTGACCATCTCCTACATCTACATCCTGATGATGGGCGGCGAAGGGCTGACGCGGGCGACTGAGGTTGCGATCCTCAATGCCAATTACATCGCAGCGCGGCTGCAGCCGCACTTCCCGGTGCTGTACCGCAACGAGCGCGGCCGCGTCGCGCATGAGTGCATCGTCGACCCGCGGGCGCTGAAGACGACCAGCGGCGTCACGGTGGACGATATCGCCAAGCGACTGATCGACTACGGCTTCCATGCGCCGACCATGAGCTTCCCGGTGGCGGGCACGCTGATGATCGAGCCGACGGAATCGGAATCGAAGTTCGAGATCGACCGCTTCTGCGACGCCATGATCGCGATCCGGGGCGAGATCGCGGAGATCGAGAAGGGCCGCTGGAAGGTCGAGGCGTCGCCGCTGCGCCACGCGCCGCACACCGTCCACGACATCGCCGACGACGCCTGGAACCGGGCCTACAGCCGCGCCGAGGGCTGCTTCCCCGCGGGCGTGTCGCGGTCCGACAAATACTGGAGCCCGGTCGGCCGCGTCGACAATGTCTACGGCGATCGCAATCTGGTGTGCTCGTGCCCGCCGATCGAGGATTACGCGCAGGCGGCGGAGTAAAGCGGCCATTGCTCTAGCCACTCATGTAGGATGGGTAGAGCGCAGCGAAACCCATCAATTGCATCCGGACTGTGAAGTGATGGGTTTCGCTTCGCTCTACCCATCCTACATCCGGCCACCATACGTCCCCACTGGCGGCGGACGAACGATAAGAAGCAGCGCCGCGGCAGGAGGAAACATGCGCGAGGAATTCTGGTTTCACTTCCCGTTTCGCGTCCGCTATTCCGAGGTCGACGCGCAGGCCGTGGTGTTCAACGCGCACTACCTGACCTACTTCGACACCGCGATAACAGAGTATTTCCGCGCGCTCGGCTACGACTATCTCGGCGAGGTGGCGCGGACCGGAATCGACTTTCACACCGTGAAATCGGTGGTCGAGTACAAGGCGCCGATCCGGTTCGACGAGGACATCGAGGTCTGCGTGCGAGTCGCGCGGATCGGCCGTTCCTCGATCGTGCTTACCCTCGCGATCTTCGCCAAGGGCTCCGAGGACCTGCGCGCGACCGGCGAAATCATCTGGGTTGCGACCGACCAGAAGACCCATCAATCGGTCGCCGTGACGGAAGACCTGCGCGCGCTGATTGCGAGCCGGGAAACGGCGCTGGCGTAGATGCAGGCCTTACGGGGTGACCAAAGTGCGGCTCTCGGCGTCCCAGCGCCATAGCCGGTCATTGGCCAGCTCGGTGCCGCCCCACCAGCGATGGATCGGGTTGTGCTGGCTGAAATCGCCGGAGCCCGCGACGATTGCCCTGCCGAGGCCGGTCAGCGCGAGCCGGCTCCGCTTGTAGCGTTGGTGACGTTCCGGGTCCTCGTGCATGTCGAGATCGAACGGCCCGTCATCGAGGCCGGAGATGGCAGGCATTGGACAGTGAGCCAGCCCGTCCAGCAAGGCCCCCGTTTCCCAATAACCGAACGTCCGCCGGCGATTGGGTTTCTCGTGCCCGGGAAACAGATCGTACGGATGGACCTGTCCCGCTGACAGCAGCCCCAGCATTCGCATTTCCGTTGCGCCGAGCGCGGAGCTACGCCCGGGAAGTTCTTCCAGCAGCGCGACGACTGAATTTCGCAATTGCGGAAGCGCGCGCAGATTGTGCGTCAACAGATTGAACCAGCTTTCCGGCGTTGATGCGCGCCAAGCGGTCCACGCGTCGCTAGCGGTTTTGAGATGATGGCTACGGATGGGCGCGAGGCGCGGCGGCCAGGCGGCTAATTTAGCCGGCTGCTGCTCGCCGATGGCCTGATCCGCTTGCAGTATCACAAGCCTTGTTGTGACGCCCGCATGCGGGCGCAAGTGATCCAGCAGCCAGATCAATTGCAGTTGTGAGTTCGGATCGGGATCGACCCAAAGGTCGACGGCATCAAAGAGCTCGCAAAATTCGATCAATCCGAGACCTTGACGATGCGCGTCCTCAAGCAATCCGCCGGTGAGATTGTCCAGCCAGTGTGCTCCGGCGCGGTGCGAAGCCGCGCGCGGCGAGCACAAGGCATCCAGTTCGCTTGATGCCGGCAATTTTCCGCAAACGAACCGCAGCTCGACGCCAACGACGCAATCGGCGAGCCGTGCGACCTTCAGCGCGCCAGCGCCGCTATCAGTGAATGTGAGGATGAGTCGGCTCATAACAGCTCATTCGCGGTCACGGGATTCATCGGTCCAACTTGCTGAACGACACATTGTGAGCCTCCGGCTTCGATCCAATGCGTAGACCTATGGAGCGACCAGGGTGCGGCTCTCGGCATGCCAGCGCCACAGCCGGTCATTGGTCAGCTCGGCGCCGCCCCACCAGCGATGGATTGGATTGTACTGGCTGAAGTCGAGCTCGCGATCCGACACTTCGCGGCCGAAATCGGTGAGCGACAGCCGACTGTACAGGAGCCGTTCTCGTCGGGCCTTCAAATCGTCTGGCCCCTCGATCTCGGCGGGGAATCCGGTCAGGACCGGCGATGGACAATAAGCGAGCCGGTCCAGGATCAGCTCCGCTTCCTGAAAATCGAACACGCCGCGTTCTCTGTTCAACTCGCTTGAAAGGACTTGTGGCCTTGCCTCGCCTTCGGCGACGAGATCCAGCATCCACAACTCGGACGCGCCGAGGCCGGTTTCCTGCCCGGGAAGCTCTTCAAGCAGCGCAATGAGGGCCGCGCGCAACTGCGGTATCGCCGACAGATCCTGCATGAGAAGGTCGAAACAAGGCTCGGGCGTCGGAGCACAATAGGCATTCCAGGCGCGACTGGCCAATTCCAACCGATCATCGGTTACCGCAAGTGCCGGCAATCGCCATTTCGCCGAGCTCTCGCTTCGGTATATGCCGATCTCGACATCGGTCTGGACCAGACTGAGCTTCGCTACGACGTGCCGGTGCGGACGGAGCACGTCGAGCAACCAGACCAGCACCAGCTGGTCGTTCGGCCGGGGATCAGCCCATAGCTCGACGCCGTCGCAACGCTCGCAGAGCTCGACAAGACCGACGTCCCGACCGATCGAGCCAGTCCATCTCGAACTGGCGAAGTCGAGCCAGTGCGTGTCGAAATGGACATGCTTTTCGGAACGCGCTTCCAGGAGGGTCGCGAGCTCAGCTGATGAGGGCATTTTCCCCCAAACGAAGCGCGGTCTCAAACCGACGACGATATCGGCCCTTCGCGCCTGTCTCAGGCGGTAGCTCGCGAGATCGCTTGTCGCAAGGATCAAACTTGTCACGATGCGCGAGGCTCCCACTACGTGCTATGGCCAGTCACCGCCGGACTCCAGCGCCAGAGGTTGTCGTTGGTGAGGTGCGTGCCGCCCCACCAGCGATTGATCGGATTGTGATCGCTGAAGTCCGCCTTGTGGGCGAGCACCGCCTTGCCAAACTCTGTCACCGACAAGCGGCTTCGCCGGAAGGCCTCCAGGCGACCTTTCGCATTGTTCGGGTCGATAGAGCGCAAGCCATCGTCGAGCCCGGCGATCACCGGCTGCGGTCCATGCGCAAGGCCCTCGAGCAGCCTGCCGATTTCCATGTCGTTGAAGACGCCGCGCTGGCGAAAGCCGCGGAGGTAGAATAGCGCGTTGGTCCCCATGAATCCCGCCGCGATCAGCTCCAGCAGTCGCATCTCGGTCGCGCCTAGTCCCGATCTGCTCCATGGCAGCTCACGAAGCAGATCAAGCAGCGCCGGCCTCAGCAAGGGAAACGCGCTCAGGTCGCGGTGCACCACATCGAAACACGTCTGCGGAGTTGTCGCCCGATACGCCTGCCAGCACATGCTTGCAGTCTCGATATCCACAGCTCGGATGTTAGCCAGCGGGACCTCGTTCCAACCGCGCCATGCCGGGTCCATCGTTAGCAGGCTGAAGCCGACTTGACGCAATTTCAGCTTCGCTAACATGTCCGGCTGAGCATGAAACTGGTCGAGTACCCAGATCAACTGCAGCTGATCGTTTGGATCAGGGTCAAACCACAATTCGATGACGTCGAACGACTGGCAATAATCGTTGAACGCGAGGTCCTTCCAAGTTGCGCGCTTCGCGGACGGGGAAATCCAATCCGACCAATGATTCCCCGGCTTCTGGCCCGCTCGCACGCCGAAATAGGCCGCCAGCTCTTGTGACGAAGGCAGCACGCCCCAGGCGAAGCGAAATGAAAGCGGAAGCACCGCGTCGCCCAGACCTGCGCGTTTCAGGTCGAGCCCGGATGGATTACCCAAGATCAGGCGCTTCACCGCATCAACTCACTGAACACCGGCTACAAAACCAAACAGGCGCCGAAGACGTCGGCAACTCAACGTCCTCAGCGCCCGCTTGCAGCGAAATGATTTGATCGTTCGAGCATGATCTTTTCGGAAAACCGCTTCGCACTTTTCCGGATCATGCTTGAGGCTTACTCCTCGGCGGGCTCTTCGCCCTCGGCATCGCGCTCGGGCGTACCGGCAAGGATCTGCTCGGCGATCAGGCCGGAGTTCTGGCGGATCGCAGCTTCGATCTTGGCGGTGATGTCGGGATTCGCCTTCAGGAACGCCTTGGAGTTCTCGCGGCCCTGGCCGAGCCGCTGGCTGTCATAGGAGAACCAGGCGCCCGACTTCTCGACGATGCCGGCCTTGACGCCGAGGTCGAGGATCTCGCCCATCTTGGAGACGCCTTCGCCGTACATGATGTCGAACTCGACCTGCTTGAACGGCGGTGCCAGCTTGTTCTTCACCACCTTGACGCGGGTGGTGTTGCCGACCACCTCGTCGCGCTCCTTGATCGCGCCGATGCGGCGAATGTCGAGGCGGACCGAGGCATAGAATTTCAGCGCATTACCGCCGGTCGTGGTCTCCGGCGAGCCGTACATCACGCCGATCTTCATGCGGATCTGGTTGATGAAGATCACCATGGTGTGGGATTTGTTGATCGAGGCGGTGAGCTTGCGCAGCGCCTGGCTCATCAAGCGCGCCTGCAGGCCCGGCAGCGCATCGCCCATCTCGCCCTCGAGCTCGGCCTTCGGCACCAGCGCCGCGACCGAATCGATCACCAGCACGTCGACCGCACCGGAGCGCACCAGCGTGTCGCAAATCTCCAGCGCCTGCTCGCCGGTGTCGGGCTGCGAGATCAGGAGCTCGTCGATGTTGACGCCGAGCTTGCGCGCATAGACCGGGTCGAGCGCGTGTTCGGCGTCGATGAAGGCGCAGATGCCGCCCTTCTTCTGGCCTTCCGCCACGGTGTGCAGCGCCAGCGTGGTCTTGCCCGACGATTCCGGCCCGTAGATCTCGACGACACGTCCCTTCGGCAGACCGCCGACGCCGAGCGCAATGTCGAGCCCCAGCGATCCCGAGGACACCGTCTCGACATCCATCGAACGGTCGTTCTTGCCGAGCTTCATCACCGAGCCCTTGCCGAACTGACGCTCGATCTGGGAGAGCGCGGCTGAGAGGGCCTTGGACTTGTCCATGGAGGATCCTTCGACGATACGCAGTGCAGTAGCGGACATTTGGGATGTGCTCCTTATGGCGGGGATTCGCTAGCGGGAAAAACGGGCGATGCGATCAGGCGGAACGCGTTTGTTGATAGGAACCTCGTACCACGTTTGTTCTATGTTCGCAATATGTTCTTTTCGGCGTATCAGCGTTGTCCGCGTTTAAGCCCCTGTGTCTTAGTTTGAATTCTAGAGTGTCCTGAATCCGATTAAGCGAACGGAAACCATAGCTTAGCCAATGTTCTCAGTAGGACTACCGAGAAAGCCTATTCACTGTTCTGGGCTTATAAATTTCGATTGGACGCCATCCGTTCCTTGCTCGGGGTCGTCCCGCTCGGCGGATTTAGAGGCGGACGGAAAGGACCTGCGACCGACGAATACCAGGAGAGCGCCGGGGATAGCGAGTAGTAGGGCGTATACCAAGAAAGTTGCCTCAGTCCCGATGCATTCCGCGTCGCCAGTGCACGAGCTAAGAACCGACAAATATATTGCCGAAGATACGAGTCCGAGCGCTCCCATTAGCGCGGTTGCCCCAACGTAGAACGCCGTCATTCTGGCGATTGTCATCTAGTTCTAGCCTTAGAGGCCGCCTCTTCGCTCGCGAATCGAACGGCACGCTTCCGCGCGACCTCAGCGCCATCGGCGACGCCAACGCGATGAAGCGCCGAGGCAGCGCGGTCCGGACTGATCGCCGTGATAGCCAATTTGGGACATGTCCCGTGGCACAAATTGTATAGGCTCCCAGCTATCAGGATTTTGCACACCTTCGTGGGGCTAGGGCCAGCGCCGTCCGCAAGCATTTCAAGCGGGCGGCGTTGTGCTGTCAGGCATCAGCCCAGATGAACCCGGGCGGATCCGAACACGCCGACGGAAGCCGTTATCGAAGCGTTTGAGCGGCGGCGCGGCGCGATCCGTAGTTCTCCGGGGCAGAACAAAGTTCCGCGAGCAGGCGGCTCCGCCTTCGTCTCGACCTCATCAGATAATCAACGAGTTACCGAAGGATTTGGCGAAGCCGGATCACGATTGGCACAATCTGCATACTACCTTGGTACCCCTCCTGACGCCCAAAAAAACTACGTAGCGTTCGAGGGAAGACTCGGGTTCCGGCAGTGTTCGTAACATTGACTTGTCCGGCCGACGCACCGATTGCGCATCGCGAGGCAAGGCGACGCCGCCGGCGAACGGATCCACTTCGGGATCCGCAACGACGTCCAAAGGGGCGCGACGATTCACTCCATCCTTTGACGGGTGTTAATTATTAGTACAACCTTTGATTTAAATATCGACGACCGCCATTCATTCGCGGAACCGTTCCAGATGATTCACAAGGGCGTCGAATTCAGCGTCACGCAGCTCATGCCCGGCGTCTGGAAATGGCGTTTCCAGATCGGCGATCGGGTCTTCACGGGCAAGACCGAAGCAAAGCTCGACCTGTTGGCGATCCGCCGCGTGCAGCTGCGGATCGACCGCGAGCTGAACAATCTCGGGCTCGGACGGACCCGGGGGCACCGCGATCAGGACTGAGGCGCAGTCTGTCCGGCAAGCCGGCGAGCTTCAGTCCGCGCTGGCCAGCCGCCGCATCGTGAACTCGATCTCGCCGCCGGGCAGCTCGCGCCAGCTCTCGACCGCGCTCATATAGGCGGCCTTCGGGTAGCGCTTGAGAAAGTCGCGCGCCCGCAGGCGGGCCTGGTCGCGCGGAAGGCTGAAGGTCTCGCGCAGATAGCCGTCATCCGGCTTGCGCCGCTCGGCCATCCGGCTGGCGAGATCGCGCGGACGAAACACCATTGCCGCAACTCCGGAATAGAGCCCCGTTCCGATTGAATCGGAACCGGGCTCTAGATTCTAGTTTTGACGCGTTTTCTTCACGCGAACCGGTATCCACTTCGCTCGAAAACGCTCCAACTGACGACGCCCCCAACATAGGGGCGGCGCCACAAGAATCCGAGTCTGCGGGAAACCGGCGAAGCCGGCCCGAACGGGGCCTACTGGCTGCGCTGCGCGGAGCCTCCGGGCTGCGCGGAGCTCCCGGTCTTGGTCTTCGGCTTGGCGGGAGGATGAGCAGCCGCCTTCGGCGCATCGCTGCGCACCGCGCCCCAGGGATCGGCCGATCCCTTGGCATCCGGAATTTTGCTCAACGAGTCCTTGTAGGCCTTGTCGTTGATCGCGTCCCGATCCTTCTCCTCCTGGGTCTTGGTCTTGACCTCAGGCATCAGATTGACGTTCGGCATTTGCGCATAGGCCGGCGCCGACAGCAGCACCGCAACCGCAACTGCGCTCAAAACTCTCATAAGAACGCTCCATGCATTTTCGTCAGCGGTATATCACCCCAAGAAAGCCGCCGCCAAGCGCGCCCGTCCCTGCCCTAGAGGTGGTCTGACTTGCAGGATTTCGGCGACTGCATCCAGTCGTCCCAGATCGGCCCGCATCGCGTGCAGCCACCAAGCGCAAGCCCGACCGCGATCATGCCGCCCAGCAATACCAACCTGCGGAACATGGACGCCCCCACCACTGACGAGGGGCAATTGGGCGCCGAAACTGGGGCATTTTCAAGCCGGGCACGGCGCTTGCAACGCCGCGCAAGCGCGTCGGACAGCAGCGCCGGCGCGCCCGAGCGCAGCGTCCGCGCGATGGTTTGACCGGGCGGCCCCCCAAACTACACTGCGCAACAAAGCAGAAAAGGAATCGACGACATGACTTTGGCGATGAGCTGGGACGAATGGACGCGGCACGACGGGACGGCGCTCGCCGAGCGCGTCCGGAACGGCGAGCTGACGCCACGGGAGCTCGCGGCGCAGGCTGCCGCCGCCACAGCCAAGGTCGATCCCGCGCTCTCCGGCGTGGTCGAGCTGTTCGACGACGTGATCGCCGATCCCGCGCGCGACGGCGCCGATCTCAACGGCCGGTTCGCCGGCCTGCCCTTCCTGATGAAGGATCTCGGCCCGACGCTGAAGGGCCGGTTGCAGGAGATGGGCTCGCTGATGATGCGCGGCAACCGCGCCGCGGCCGACACCTTCCTGACCACGAAGCTGCGCAAGGCCGGTCTCAATTTGATCGGCCGCACCACCACGCCGGAGTTCGGGGTCTGCAGCTCGGCCGAGAACCCCGCGGTCTATGTCACGCGCAATCCCTGGGACACCGACTACACCACCTGCGGCTCGTCGGCCGGCAGCGCGGCGATGGTCGCCGCCGGCGCCGTCCCGATCGCACATGCGACCGACGGCGGCGGCTCGATCCGGATTCCGGCCGGCGTCAACGGCAATATCGGGCTGAAAGTGTCGCGCGGCGTGTTCTCGCTCGCGCCGCATCTGTCCGATCTCACCGGCCTCGTCTCGATCCAGGGCTGCCAGTCGCGCTCGGTGCGCGACACCGCAGCCTTCGTCGATAGCTGCCGTGGCCCGGCGCCCGGCGAGTTCATGCCGTTCTGGACACCGCCGGAGCCCTATACAGCGATGATCGCGCGCGACCCCGGCCGGCTCAAGATCGCGCTGTCGCACACCTGGGGCGACTATCGCGCGACGCCGCACATCGCAGCCGAGCTCGAGCGGGTCGGACGTTTCCTCGAAGGCCTCGGCCATCAGGTCGATTACGCACTGCCCTCGATCGACTACGCGGAAGCCTTCGCGGCGCAGACCACCTGCTACATCAGCAATTTCGCCGTCGTGATCGGCAACATGCTCGCGGCGCGCGGACTGACGCGGCCGCCTGCGGACCTGATCGAGCCGATCAACATCCGGATCTGGGAGCATGGCCGCGACTTTAGCTTCGCCGACCGCGCCCGCATGCAGGCCGTGTTCAACACCACGGCGCGCGGCTTCGGCGCCTTCTTCGCGGATTGGGACATCATCCTGACGCCGATCACGGCGCTGCCGACGCCGAAGATCGGCACCACGGAATATCTCACCATCAGCGACAACCCGTCGGTGCTGGACTGGTTCGGCAATCTCTGGCGCAACTTCGCCTTCACGCCGCTCGCCAATCTCTGCGGCATCCCGGCGATCTCGCTGCCGCTCGCGACCAACGAGCACGGCCTGCCGCTCGGCATCCAGGCGATCGGCAAGCAGGCCGATGACGGCCTGCTGCTACAGCTCGCCGCCCAGATCGAACGGGCGATCGACGGCAAGTGGAATGACGGCAAGACGCCCGACGTGCATGTCACGCGCAACTAGTACCCGGAATCCTAAATTCGTGAGACACCATCGTCATTGCGAGCGAAGCGAAGCAATCCATCTGCCCGCATATGCGGAGGCATGGATTGCTTCGTCGCTGTCGCTCCTCGCAATGACAACCGAACGCGATTCACATTTCAGCGATACTGAGTACTAGAACAAGACGGGCAACAAGAGAGGAAACGGGACGCCATGCAGCAGGCCAATGAATTCGGGATCGACGACGCGAAACGCGTGCTCGGCGACGTCTTTGCGCCCTGGGTGCAGGACCTCAATCTGGCGGTCGAGCAGTTCGACGTTGCGCCGCCCGCCGGTGGTAATCCCGACTGGCAGCCCGGCGCGATCCTGCGCATGCCGTTTTCCGAGCGCTTGTGCCGCAACGGCGGCATCGTCTGCGGCCAGGCGCTGATGGCGTTCGCCGACACCGCGATGGTGCTGGCCAATCTCGCGGCCAACAAGGGCTATCGTCCGATGACGACGGTCGACCAGACCACGCATTTCATGCGCGCGGTGACCGCGTCCGACGTGCTGGCCGACGCCCGCGTGGTCAGGCTCGGCCGCACCATGAGCTTCGGCCGCGTCACGCTGCTCTCCGCCACCGACAACAAGCCGGTGGCGATGGTGTCGAGCGCGTTCGCGATGCTGCCGGGATAACTACTTACCGAGCACGGCCTCGGCGGCGTTGACGATGCTGATGGTCGGATTCTTTCCGCAATAGGTGCCGAACTTCTTGGCGCTCTCGACGAACACCTCGGTGTCGATGATCGCCTCGTCGGAATCGCCCTTGTACCAGCCATCCATCCAGACCAGCACCATCTTGATGGTGTCGTCGCCGCCTTCGACGAACTGCTTGCAGGTCATGGTCGAGAGATCGAGGACGGTGGCGTTGGCCGGCGCGGACGACAGCGCGAGTGCAGTGGCAAGCATGATCGAGGCAGTGATCTTCATCGCAATCTCCTTGGGCAATGATCTGAAAATGAACAGGCGCCGGAAGCCCCGGCGGCTCCGCTCGCGACCTCGTAAGTGAAGCGTCGCGACGAACGCAAGCGAGACATCGCGCAACTTTGCCTGCACGTCGCTTCAGTGCACGGATTGAGAATTCGTGTTCGTGATTTGTGACGGGTCGCGCTAAAGCGTGATGAGAACAGGGCGCGTACTAGCGAGGTCCATGTCGCTCTCAGAAACCGACCTCGGCGATGCTGTGGTGAATGTCCGCTCAGGGCCAGGAGCGGACTTTCCCCTCTAGATCGCCTCCTCCATGCGAAGCTCCCGTCTTCGGTCGTATGTTGCGATCATCTAGTCCGTCCCTCCACCGGGTCATGACTTTTTCTTGGTAGCGCGCCTCGTCAAATCTGACGCGGTCGGGACCCTCGATTGCGAAAATATCGTCCTGCGACGCGACGGCTTTCAGAAAGCGATGCGAGCGAATGTCGAGATTTACTAACCCTCCACGGTACGCGAAATGGCTGTGCAGGTACTCAAAGGAGAACATCGCAACACAGTAGTTGTCGAAAGTCTCGAATTTCAGAAAGTTAGCGGCCTCGCATTCGTCTAAGGTCATAACGGGTTCAAAAAAGATTTTCGATCGGCCGGGAAGGCGAGTTGTCCAATGAGGCGGGTTCGGCTCGTAAAGCGGCTTCAGAGCACCAACTTGGTTCAGCACTCCGGCAGGCCATTCCCAGTGCCCTGAACCCTCGACATAGAACGCCTCATGCAGCGTGCCATTTTCATCAGGAAGCGATTGGAGCCAACCTTGCTTTCGGTCGAGATCAATCTTTCGGTAAACCTCGAACAGAAGCTCGTATACGAGCGCGGCCACTGTCGCGTTTTGCATTCCTTGACCTCTGAATACCGTTCGAGTTCAGCCGTTACGACTATACGGCAATTCCTTAGAAATTCGTCGAGTTGCTTTGTTAAATGTCTGCTTCGGGTCAAATGCGGCGGTCGGGGATCGTTGGTGAGAAGTCCGGACTGCACCCAACAACGGACCAGTCGGAGGCGGCGAAGTTGGTCCACAGGGCGACATCCCCGCGGTCCACGCCGCGCGCCCGGATTTCCTCTCGGAAGCGATATCCCGGATGAGTCCACCCCCCAGGTTCAATTGCATCCGCGAACAACCTGCGCTCCCTCTCTGGTTGCGGTAGGGCAATCGCATAAGACCCTTCAGCGGCTACGGAGGTAACTCGGCCTCGTGGTTCGAGACGCGCCGCAAGCGGCGCTCCTCGCCATGAGGGTCTACTACTGTGCCGCAAAACAAGACCCGTCATCCTGAGGAGCCGCGCAGCGGCGTCTCGAAAGATGGCCGCGAGGACGCTGCCCGACAGATTTTTTAGTATGCGATTGCCCTGCCGGTTGCGGGGGAAGATGCAGCGAATGCCGCCAAGCCGATTCAACCTGAATTCATCGCGCCTTAGCGGAGCGAGGGCGGCGCTTGCATCATTTCTGAATATTAGAAAAATACCCCTGAGTTGCCCGACGTGTCAAGTTGCTTTTCGAACGCCGGCAGCCGCCGGCACCTTTGCATGGGGTTGTTTTCGATATTTTGGAGGCGCGCACCTGCAGCAGGGAGCACCTAAGCGGATCGCGAGCGACGGCTGTGCCGCCAGCGCCACAACAGCGCAATGAGGGCCACGAGCACGAGTCCGGCGGCCACAGCCTTGGCGGTGAACCGCCCGCCGGGCCGATCGATCAGGCAGGTCCACAACGATGCCCCCTCGCCCTGGCGCGGCAGGCGAAACGCCACCACGCTATCGCCGATCGATGTGCCGGCCTCGGAATGGCCGCCGGCGCCGATCACGACGTACTGCTCGCCCTTCCAGAGATAGGTCATCGGATTGGCGACGCCCGGCACCGGAAGCCGGCCGAGCCACAACTGCCGGCCCGACCTCGCATCGAACGCGCGCAGATAGGCATCCATCGCGCCGGTGAACACCAGTCCGCCCGCGGTGATCGCGACGCCGTTGACCAGCGGCGTGCCGGTGTTGAGCGCGATGCCGAGCGGCGCGAGATCCTCGCTGGTGCCGACCGACGTATGCCAGAGGATCTTGCCGGCCTTGAGATCGACCGCCACCGTCTCGCCCCATGGCGGCTTGTTGCAGGGCGACCCGGCCGCCGACTTCGCCAGCGCCCGCGACATCGCGAACGGTGCGCCTTCCTGCTGGCCGAATTCATGGCCCGGCGGCGGATTGAAGCCCTTGGCCTGGTCGCGCGGAATCAGGGTGACGATGTGCGCCGCATGACTGACATTGGCGTAGAGGATCTGGTTGACTGGATCGAATGCCGCACTGCCCCAGTTCACGCCGCCGCCGGTCATCGGATAGATGATCGTGCCCTGCGTCGACGGCGGCGTGTAAAGCCCCTCATTGCGGGATTGCGCGAACAGCTTGTCGCACGCCGCGCTGCCGACGCCCGGCAGCAGGCCGCCGACATCATCGGCCGTCATCCGCTGCGTCAGCAGCGGCGGCACATGGGTCGGGAACGGCTGTGTCGGCGACAGTGTCTCGCCTTCGGCGCCGTTCTGCGGCACCGCGCGCTCCTCGACCGGCCACACCGGCTTGCCGGTGTCGCGATCGAGCACGAACACAAAGCCCTGCTTGGTCGGCTGGATCACGACATCGCGCATGCCGTTGCCAGTGTCGATCCGCGCCAGCGTCGGCTGTGCCGGCAGGTCGTAGTCCCAGACGTCGTGATGCACGGTCTGGAATGCCCAAGCGAGCTCCCCACTCTCGATCCGCAGCGCGACGACGGAATTGGCGTGCTCGTCATTGCCCGGGCGCTTGCCGCCCCAGAAATCAGGGCTGGGCGATGTCGTCGGCAGGAACACCAGGCCGCGCTCCTCGTCCACCGACATCGGCGCCCAGACGTTGCTGTGGCCGGCCTCGACGCTGTCATGCACGAGCGGATCGAAGGTCCAGCGCGGCTGGCCGGTCCGTGCATCGAAGGCGCGCACCACGCCGACCGGCGCATCGACCCGCCGGTTGTCACCGATCGCGGATCCGACCACGACCACACCGCGTCCCGTCACCGGCGCCGACGTGATCTGAAACTCGCCCGGCCATTCCAGCTTCATCCCGGCGTCGATCTTGATCTCGCCATTGTTGCCGAAATCGGCGCAGGGCTTGCCGGTCCTGGCATCGAGCGCGATCAGGCGCGTGTCATTGGTGCCGGTGAAGATGCGCGACTTGCAGGCCGCACCATCAGCCGCGCGATCATCGGTCCAGTGCGCGACGCCGCGGCAGACAAACCGATTGGCCGGCCGCTGCGCCATGCTGATCTTCGGATCGAAACGCCATTTCTGCGCACCGCTGCCGGGATCGAGCGCGATCACCTCGTTGAACGGCGTGCAGAAGATCAGGCTGTCCTCGACGAACAGCGGCGTTACCTCGAACTTGGTGCGTTTCATGACCTCGGGCGGGCGCGCGTCGAGATCGCCGGTGCGGAATTCCCAGCCGCGCACCAGCGTGCCGACATTGTCTGACGTGATCTGCGTCAACGGCGAGAAGCGCTGTCCGCCGCGGTCGCCGCCCCAATACTCCCAAGCGAACGCAGGTTGAGTACACAGCAGCAGCGCGACGAGCAGGCGAAACAGCGACCGCATTGCGTCCTCCCGCGAGATGCGACCATCAAACGCCGCATCTCATGCGGGAAAACCCTTTACGCGATTGGCGCGTCAGTATCCACCCCTGCGATAGCCGCCGCCATAATGGCCGCGATAACCACCGCCGCCGATGCCGATCCCGATTCCGATCGGCGGCCCAACCGGCTCGTAGACCACGGCCGGAGGCGGCCGACGCACCACCACGACATCGTCCTCGACCACGACGCGCGGCGGGCGCTTGCCGGCGCGCCGCGGCGGATCGGGATCGGCACGTTTCTTCACGGGCGCTGCGGCCTTCTGCTGCTCCTGCGGCGGCGCGGCGTTGCAGGGACAGGTCGGCGCCGCCAGCGCAACGTTGGTCGCGGGCACGCTGAGCGCAGCGGCCGGTGTCAGATCGGGACGGTAGCGCAACCGTTCGATCATCTTGCGCGCGGTCGCTGTCAGATCGCTGTCGGGGTACAGCACGAGGAAGCTGCGATAGGCCGCCGCCGTGTTGGCGAGGATGGCATCGTTCCAAGCCACCATGCGGCGATGCCGGTCGAGCCAGTCGCGCGCCTGCAGGCCGCGCGGCGTGCCGGCGAAGATCGCGGCGAAGGCTTCATAGGCTTCATCGGTGCCGTCGACCACCATCAGCTCGTTTGCAACCTCGATCGGCTTGCCCTGCAATTCGCGCTTCCATTCGTCGACGGTGCGCTTGGCCGGCGCCGGCGCGGCCGCGGGCGAGGCAGACGAACCTGCCATGAATCGGAAATCGTCGGTGAGCGACGAGGAGTCCCACGGCGTCTGGCGGCCATCGGTCGCCTTGTTCACCGCAAGGCGGACGCGCTTGAAGGTGTCCTCGATCGGAATCCCCGGCTCCTTCGCCGAGGCCAGCAACGCGGTCGTATAGGGGCTGTTGGCGCCGCTGCCGTCCTCGGCTTCGGCGCCCGGTGACGTCGAAAACGAGACAAAGGTGCCGGGCGCGCCGATCTTGGCATCAATGATGGCAAGCCCATGTCCAGCGGTCTTGCTGAGTTCCGGGAAAGGATTGTTGCGGCAGGCATCGAGCAGCACGATGCGCATCCGGCTCGGCACCGAGGTCAGCGTGTTCAGGATGTCGTTGAGGCGAACCGCCTGGATCGGGATATCGGCCTCGCGCTTCGGATCGACATCGACCGGCACCAGATAGTTCTCGCCATCGATCTGCAGGCCATGCCCGGCATAGAACACCAGCGCCACGGTATCGGCGCCCTTCGCCGCCACCTGGCCGGCGAAGTCGCTGATCCTCGCGCGCATCTCGTCCTGGGACAGATCCGATGCCGTCGTCACGGCAAAGCCGGCGTCGGTCAGCATCTGTGACATGGCCCTGGCGTCGTTGGCGGGGTTGGGAAGTGCAGGCACCGACTTGTAGGCGGACTGCCCGATCACCAGCGCCAGACGGCTTTCCGCCCATGCCGGCACGGCACCGAACAGGATCGCAGCCGGAACGATCAGGCTGAAGAGGGAACGGCGAAGCATGGCGGCCTCCGACAATGACATCGGAGATGGGTCGATAGCCGTCAGGTGGAGGTTCATGCCGTGCGGCAATCTGCTGCCGCCGGAACCGGTTCTCACGCCGGAATCGTCGCGGGATCGGATGGGCCCAGCTATTTCGGCTTCTTGGCTGGATCGGCGGCCGGCTTGGTGACGCCCCAGGGATCGTATTTCTCCTTGGGCTCGGGGATACGATCGAGTGCGGCCTTGTAGGCCTTCTCGTCGATCTGGGGCTTCTTCTCCGTCTTCCTATCGTCGCCCCCGCCGCCTCGCCGGCCCTGGGCCAGGGTCGGTGTCGCGATCAACGCCAGAATGACGGCAGCAACCGTGAAGCTCTTCATGTCAGTCTCTCTCCCCCGCCGCCGTAGAAACATCCGGCAACACCTCTACCCCAAGATAGCTTGTCGCTCGACATTTGTTGATCGACAAAGCGCCGCGCGATGCGAATTCAGCGCCACCAGGGGGGCGCAATATGGGCGGCGGCACATTAAATTAGCTCAATGGGACAGGGACAAGTACAAGTGGCGGCGCTGCTGGCCGGCGCCGCCTTGATGTTGAGCGGCTGCGGGCTGGCGGACAGCCACGCGGTATGGCCTGACGTATTGAAGGTCAAGGCCACCGAGCCGGCGCCGCTCGAAACGCCTCCAGACCTCAAGCGGCTGATGGCCGGCAAGCTGGATTCGGTGTTCACAGCCGGCTCGCAGCCGACCCATGTGCGGGTCTCCGCTCCGCTGCACGACCCCCGCGGCACCGGCTGGACCGCCTGCGTGCGCGCCGAACTGACTTCGGTGATCGGCAAGCCGCTCGGGACGCAGACCTATCGCGTCTTCATCAATGACGGCGCGATCTTCGATCGCCGGCAGGTGGAGGCCGACGACAACTGCGTGACCGAGACTTACGAGCCGGTCGAAAGCTCCGTGACGGCCGAAGCGCAACGGAGCCCCAAGCCGTAGCGTCTTCATGCGCAGCGCTGTCAGCGCATCGTTGTGAGCTCTCGCGATCTCCGGCGCCACGTTGTCGCAACCACCAAAGCGCACAGCCGCAGTATGCTGAACGCCCTGTTAACGTGACCGCTCAAATTGCCGGATGGCCTCAACGGCATTTTCCATTTCTTTCCGCTAGCGTTGCCCGCGATGAACGCAAGGCCGATCAGCCCTGCAGACCGGGGAAACATGGGACGTGGCCGATATTGCTGACCAGGCAATGATCCGCCGTGCATCGCGCAAGGATGCCATGGACGATCGCGCGTTGCCGCCGCTGTCGGCCGCGCCGGTCGGCGCATGGCGGGCGCTTGCCGAGCGCGCGATCGAGCCCAATGGCTACTACCAACCCGACTGGGAATTGGCGGTCGATGCCTCCGCGCGCGGCCGCACCGGTGCATCGCTGCTCAGCGCCACCGGCGATGCCGGGCAATTGATCGGGCTGTTGCCGGTCGTGCCGTTGCGGCGAATCTACCGGATCCCCCTGCCCGCGCTGGTCGGCGCCGAACCCTACGGCACGCTGTGCACGCCGCTGCTCGACCGCAATGCCGCCGAGCAGGCCGCCGGCAAGATGCTGCAGCAGGCACGCAATGCGGGCGCGCACGCGCTGATCCTGCGCACCATGTCGCTCGAGGGCCCGGCCATGGCGGCGATCCGCGCGGTGCTCGCGCGCGACGGCTTGCAGCCGCGCCTGCTGAGCACCTATCAACGCGCGCAGCTCGATGCGATGCGCGATGCCGATGAATTGCTGCGCGACGCGCTCGGGCCCAAGAAGCTGAAGGAGCTGCGCCGGCAGCGCCATCGCCTGTCCGACCACGGCGCGGTGCGCTTCGATGTCGCGCGCACGCCGCGCGAGGTTGCGGCGGCGCTCGAGATCTTCCTTGCGCTCGAAGCCGGTGGCTGGAAGGGCCAGCGCGGCACCGCGCTCAGCCAGCATGCCGGCGACGCAGCCTTCATCCGCCGCGCGACGTCGGCGCTGGCCGAGACCGGCCGCTGCGAGATCGTCATGCTGCATGCGGGCGGCACGGCGGTTGCGGGCGGCATCGTGGTGCGCCATCAGGACCGCGCCTTCTTTTTCAAGATCGGCATCGACGAGCGCTTTGCGAAGCATTCGCCGGGCGCGCAATTGACGCTGGAGCTGACGCGCCATCTCTGCGCCGATCCCGCGATCAATTCGGCCGATTCCACCGCAGCGCCCGGCCATCCTATGATCGACCCGATCTGGCGTGGCCGCTTCGCGATCGGCGACGTGCTGCTGCCGCTGCGGCGGCGCGATCCGCTGGTTGCCGCCGTTCATGCCGCGCTGACCCTGAACAATCTCGCCTACGAGGCCGCGCGCGGCGCCGTCCACTTCATCCGCAGCCGGCGCGCCAAGCCCGGAGAACACGGTCCCCCTTACACAAGCCCGCGCGGATCGATAGGCTGCACATGACGGCCTCGAGCCGATGACGTCATGATCGGGCGGGAACGTGACGATCCAGGAATGCTACGTCCGGCAGGACGCGCTGACCGACCCCGGTGAGTTGGCCGGTGCGTATGACGATTTGCCCACAACGGTCTCCGGACTGTGCGAGGTCGTCTCGGGGCTGATCATGCACGTCGCCTGGGCGGAGCGGTACGGCATTCCGCCTGATTTCCCGATGGTCCGGCAAACCCAACCGGTCGCGGATCGGTTGAAGCTGATCCAGGCGTCGTGCGCCGGATCGCTCACCGCGGCACGCCCGCCGCGCAGCCGGACGTTCGGCACCTGTCGCGACTACGCGCTCCTGCTGTGCAGCATGCTCCGAAACCGATCGATCCCGGCGCGGGTCCGCTGCGGCTTTGCGACCTACATCGGCGACGACATCTATCATGATCATTGGATCTGCGAATATTGGTCACCATCCGACCGGCGCTGGCTGCAGGCCGACGCGCAGCTCGATGCGCTTCAGATTGACCAGTTGCAAATCAGGTTCGACGGCGCGAACCTGCCGCGCGATGCGTTTCTGACGGCATCGCAGGCCTGGCGGATGGCGAGAAGCAACGCGGTGGCTGCCGGAGCGTTCGGACACGGCGCGGCCACTGGCCTGTGGTTTCTTCACGTCAACGTCTACCGCGACCTGCTGGCGCTCACGAACCGGCAAATGTCGGCCTGGGATAGCTGGCGCGACGCGGCGCCGGCCAGCAAGGTCTTGAAGGTCGACGCCCTTGCCGAGCTCGACCGGCTCGCCGACGTGGTCGCGGCGTTCGAGGATGGCTCGGACCGGTTCGCCGTGCTGGACGAAGCGGCATCACGCAACTTGATGCCGCCCTGGCTTTCGTAATGCGCCGGGTGGCCCGGCGGAACGGCGCACCGAGCTCGCCTCCCTCACCGCGACCCACGGTTTACCATTTCGTAGCCATGCAGACACACCGGGAAACAATAAGTTCCCGGCGTCAGGTTGGTGTCAGCTAGCCCTTCTAGCGTTGCGGCGCGCTGTTTCTCAGGCAGCGCATGCCCTTGCCTGGAAAGCCTCATCTGATGGAAACATCGGGTGAGGCTTTCTGCCGCTGTATGCCCGGCCCAACCATCCTCGGCGTTACTGCAATGGCGAATGCGGGGCCGGCAGCATGATGGTCGAGTGCATCTCCTCGAGCAGCTGCGTGCCTTTGCCCAGGAATTCCAGCCAAGCCGGATCCTTCATCGCACCGCCGCGCGCCGCGGCGCGGGCGTTGAGATCGGGATAGGCCCAGATGTGGCAGACCTCGTTGGGCTGGCCGGAATCGGTGTGCCAGAGGCCGACGATCTTGGAATATTTCTCGCGCTCCGGCAGCACGCCGGTGATCAGATCGAGCCATTGCTTGACGCCGCCGAGCGGCTTTGCGCGATAGTTACGGAATTCGTAGATGTTGCCCTTGGTGGCAGGCGCCACCGGCGGAATGATCGCATTCAGCAGCCGGACCTCCTGGCGCACCAAGAGCGGACGGATCGCCGGAATGTACTCGCCGGTCCAGCGCGGATTCTTCGCAAGCTCGGCACGCAGCCGGGCTCGCTCGTTGAGATCGGCGTAGCTCCACATGTGCATGACCTGATTGAGCGGCCCGATCTCGGTGATCCAGTAGCCTTCCAGCTTGCCGAAATTGTCGGCGCGGATGTCGCGCGAGATCGTGCTCGCCGCCTTCACCATCTCGCCGACGGTCCCTGGACGTACCGTGTAGGTGCGCAGCTCATAGATCATGATGGTCTCCCTGGTTGTTTCCGATGGATCGTGTGGGCAAACGAAAAAGCCCGGCATGAGCCGGGCTTCCGTGAACGACTGCGGACTACTCGGCCGCCTGCGCGTTGATCTCGGCCGAGACCTCGCGGATAGCGCGGGCGAGCTGCTCGGCCGGCTGGGCGCCGGACACCGCGTATTTCTGCGCGAACACGAAGGTCGGCACGCCGGAGATGCCCTTCTCGGAGGCTTCCTGCGCTTGCGCGGACACCAGCGCCACATCCTCGTCGGTGGCAAGACGCTTGCGCACGTCGTCGGCGTCGAGCCCGACGTCGGCTGCCGCCTGCACCAGCACATTGGTGTCGGTGAGATCGCCGCCGTCGCGGAAATACAGCTCCATCAGCCGCTGCTTCATCTCGGCCGCCTTGCCCTTGGCCTCGGCCCAGTGGATCAGGCGATGGCAGTCGATCGTGTTGGGCTGCCGCTTGACGAGCTCGGGATGGTAGGTCAGCCCCTCCTCATTGGCGGCGGCGACCACGCGGCCGGCGATGCCCTTGTAGGCGTCGACCGAGCCGAACTTGGCCGTGAGATATTCCTCACGGCTGATGCCCTCGCGCGGCACCCAATTATTGAGGAAGAACGGCCGCCAGTGCACCTCGACCGGCACATCGGGCACCAGCTTGAGCGCATCCTCGATGCGACGCTTGCCGATGTAGCACCAGGGGCAAACGACGTCGGAGACGATATCGAGGCGAAGCGGCTTCAGGGTGCTCATGGCGTCCTCCGGATTGTGGCCCCAAGGTAAGCCCCCCGCTCTGCAGCACAAGGGCGTCGGCCGCATGTCTCGCATCACATAACCTCGGCGGTTATTGTGGGAAGAACGCCCGCCTTCTAGACAGCGGCCTGTCACAACAGCCCGCAGAGACCCGCCGATGACCGCCATTTTTCTGCCAGAAGGCAATCTGTTTCGTGCCACCGAGCACGCCGGAGGGCCATGGTCGCCGGACATGCTGCAAGGCAGCGCCACCGCCGCGCTGATGGCGCGCGAAGTCGAACGGCTGGCGCTCCGCACAGGTTTCGCGATCCGCCGCCTGACCTTCGATCTCTGGCGGCCGGCCGGCTTGCGCGCCTTCGCGGTCGAAACAGCCGTGCTGCGCGACGGCCGCAAGGCCAAGACGATCCAGGTCAGTCTCCTGGACGGCGACATCGAGATCGGCCGCTGTACGGCGCTGGTGACGGCGCCAGGCGAAGAATCGCCGCGCGATCCGTTTTCGCATCCGGCAAGCCCGGACACCGCCCCCGAGGCCGGGACGCCGCCGCCGGCCTTTGCGCAGAATTGGAGCCGCTATTTCCAGAACGTCTCGGTGCGCTTGATCGAGGGCGCGCTTGAGAAGCCCGGCCCTGCCGCCGCCTGGATGCGCCTCGACGTACCGCTCGTCGCCGGTGAGCTCAACACGCCGCTCTTGCAGTCGGTGCAGGCCGCGGACTTTTCCAGCGGCGTCGCGCAGATCGTTGACATGCGCGAATGGACGTTCGTCAATCCCGAGATCAGCCTCTACTACTTCCGCCCGCCCGAGGGCGAGTGGATCCTGATCCGCTCGCGCACCCGCGTCGGGACCGGCGGAGCCGGGCTCACGACCGCGACCCTCAGCGATCGCGGCGGCCCGTTCGCCGAGGTGATGCAGGCGATGAGCTTCGAACGCCGCGCCGGATCGGCTCAAGCGTCCTGAGCCGCAAGCGCCGTCAGCACAGCCTCGGAGGCTTCGTCGGCCGGCATGAACATCTCGACGCGCATCTCTTGCAACGTCACGTCCTGAGGCGTGCCGAGCGTCAGCACCGTGCCGACCAGCCCAAGCATCACTTCGCCCTTGCGTAACCGCACCTCGCACAGTGGCCCCGGCGCCGCGGTTTCGTTGAGGTGCGGCACGGGGATATCGGGGAGTTTCAGGAGTTTGCGCCAGGTCGACTGCAACGCGAGGTCGAGCGGTGCCGCCATTGCCTCGTGACGCGCCCGCGCCAGCAGCGCCGCAGCGAGATTCGACCAGTTCTCGACGTAGGGACGCAGCTCGTCCGGCGACAAAAACATCGCCATGTGATTGAGCGGCCGCTGCATGCGCACCGGACCAAGCAGCATCGTGATCAGCCGCGCTGCCGCGCGATTGGCCACGATCACGTTCCACTGCCGGTCGGTCACGATGGCCGGAAACGGCTCGTGCCGGCGCAGCAGCAGGTCGATCGCGCGCCTGGCGTCGGCGAGCTCCGGCGCCGCCAGATCATGCTCGCCATATTGCCGAGCAAAGCCACCGGCCTCCAGCAGCGCATTGCGATCGCGCAGCGAGAGACCGAGCGCTGCGGCAAGCTGCAGCAGGATGTCCCTGCTCGCGACGGCCTTGCCAGTTTCGACGAAGCTCAGATGCTTGATCGAGATGCCGGCCTCGAAGGCGAGGTCGGCCTGGCTCATGGCGCGTCGCCCGCGCCAATCACGCAGGAGGTCGCCCACGGGATGAGGTCGTGCGCCGCGGGCCGGGGTCGAATGGGTGTTCATGAGCGGATTATGCCGCCAGGCGGCTCCGGCTGCAAAGTTCGCGTATCGGTTCGTTCAGCCCAGAGCGCTGGCCATCTGCCGCATCCGCTCGGCGGTCAGCTCATCGGCCGGGAAGAAGGTCTCCAGCGCCAGTTCCTGCAGCGTGATGTCGACCGGGGTGCCGAACACCATGGTGGTCGAGATGAAGCTCAGGATCTCGCCATTGAGGCGGAGCTTGAACGGGAGCGCGACGTTGTTGTCGGGGGTGATCGGGGCGGCCCGCGCCGGGATCGGATAGGATTTCAGGTCCTGATAGAGCTTGAGCAGCTCCGGATCAGCCGTTGCCTCGCACTGCCGATGCAGCCGCTCCAACAGATGCGCTGCCCATTCCGCCAGGTTCACGGTGCGCGGCGCCAGGCCCTCCGGGTGGAACGCCAACCGCAGGATGTTGAAGGGCTGCCCGAGCAGCCGCTGCGGCACGCCCTCGAGCAGCGGCGCCACCATGCGGTTGGCGGTGACCAGATTCCAGTGCCGGTCATAGGCCAGCGCCGGATTGGGCTCATGCGCCTTCAGCACCAGGTTGATCGCCTCGCGCGCCGATTTCAACGCGGGATCCTCCAGCGAGCGTTGCGGGAATGCGGGTGCGAACCCCGCGGCGACCAACAGCACGTTGCGTTCGCGTAGGGGCACATCGAGGCGCTCCGCCAGTTTGAGGACCATGTCGCGCGACGGCGCCGAGCGGCCGGTCTCGACGAAGCTTAAATGCCGCGCCGAGACCTCGGCATCGACGGCAAGGTCGAGCTGGCTGAGATGGCGGCGCTGCCGCCACTCGCGCAGGTGCTCGCCGATCAGGACGGGTTTTGCGGGCTCGGCCCGCGCCATGGATGCATGTGCGTTCATGGTGCAAAACCTATCATGCGAAATTCGCCCGTTCCATTACGCCTGAGGTAATCGAATTGGCGCGCGGGCCGGCTCATCTTCCACGGCACAGGAGATGACCATGCTGATGCTGTCCCTAATCCGCGCCCTCGCCGTCCTGGCCCCGTGGCTGGTCCATCTGGCCACCTGGCTGGTCGCGCGCTCGCTCAACATACCCCAGCCGATCGTGCACGCGACCAGCATGTTCGTGTTCGCGCAGGTCTATGCGGTCGAGATGAGGGTCGGCAAGGGCCTGTGGCGCCAGCTGCAGTCCCTGATGCGCTGAAAACCCATCCCAACCCGAGGAGACACTGCCATGTTCCATTCGTCCCAGCTGCTGCGCCGCGCCCTGCTTGCCGATGCCGTGTTCAGCGGCGTATCCGCCATCGCGATGGTGCTCGACACCGGCGCGCTGGCCTCGCTGCTCGGCCTGCCGGACGCCCTGCTGCGCGAGACCGGGCTGTTCCTGATCGCCTACACCGCGCTGGTCGGCTGGCTCGGCGCGCGAACCTCGCTGCCGAAGGGACCTGTGATCCTGGTGGTCGCCGGCAATGCGGCCTGGACGCTTGCCAGCATCGCGCTGCTGCTCTCGGGCGCGGTGTCGCCGAACCTGCTCGGCATCATCGTGATCCTCGCCCAGGCGATCGCCACCGGCGTGTTCGCCGAGCTGCAATACATGGGCTTGCGGAAGAGCCAGGGCGTGGTGGCGGCGTAACGGCAGCCAACACAACGCTGTCATACCCCCGCGTATGCGGGGGATCCAGTAAGCTGCGGCCCATCGGATCAATCGTTGACGCCTCTGGAATACTGGATCGCCCGCTTTCGCGGGCGATGACAGCTGCGTAGCTGCGTAGGATGGGTCGAGCGAAGCGAAACCCATCGGCTTCGTTCCGCGGCAGAGATGGTGGGTTTCGCTGCGCTCTACCCACCCTACAAAGTCATTGCAGTGTCGCCTGCTTCGCTTCGCCTGTAACGTTCGCCAACCCCGAGCATCACGCCCTGCCCGCTGGCGACGCCCATCTCGAGGCTCGAGGCGATGCGCCGCGCGCGCTCGATGAAATGAAGCGCTGCGACCGGCGGGCACAGTTCATGCGCCGTCGCCTCGAACAGTTCGAGCCAGCGGTCGAAATGCGCGGCATCGACCGGCAGCTTCATGTGCTTGACCATCGGCGTGCCGTGATAGCGCCCGGTCATCAGTGCGACCGACGACCAGAACGCGCACATCTGGGCCAGATGCGGCTCCCAATGGGTGATCCTGGCCTCGAACACCGGCCCGATCATCGGGTCCTTGCGGACCTTGGCGTAGAAGCCGTGCACCAGCTGCTCGATCATTCCCTCGGTGATCCTGGTCCGCGCGACAATCTCGGCGGTGATCTGCTCGCGGCGCTCTGCTGCTGTCATGCCTCACATCCTAAATAGGTATTTTAAATGCCCATTTAGATTGCTATAGCGGATCCGCCAAGTGCTGATTTCGAAGGGCTTCCATGCGCCTGACATCATTCACGGATTTTGCGCTGCGCGCGCTGATGCGGCTGGCCGGCGAGCCGGACCGCTCATTTGCCACCAGCGAGATCGCGGCCGAGTTCGGCATTTCCCGCAATCATCTCGCCAAGGTGGTGCGCGACCTCGCCGAGGCCGGCTTCATCGCGACCCAGCGCGGCGCCGGCGGCGGGTTTTCGCTGGCGCGCGCCCCGCAGGCGATCACGCTCGGCGAGGTGGTGCGCGCGCTCGAGGGCGGCAGCGTACTGGTCGAATGTTTCAGGGATGATGGCGGAGAATGCGTGCTGCTGCCGCGCTGCCGCCTGAAGGCGAGGCTCGCGGCGGCCCGCGAGGCCTTCATGCGCGAGCTCGATGGAACCACGCTCGCCGAATGCGCCTATCTCGCGCGTCCGGCGCGTCATCCTGCAAGGGCATCATGACGACGATCGCATTCACTGACAGCACGTTCGAGGTCGATGCCGATATCGTCGCCGACGGCCTCGGCATCACTGTGCGGCTGCTACAGGACCAAATGCGATCCGGCAAAATCACGACGCTGTCGGAACGCGGGGTCGACAACGATGCCGGTCGACATCGGTTGACCTTCTTCTCGGAACACCGCCGTTTCCGCCTTGTCATCGACGAGCGCGGCACTATCCTTCAACGCTCGACGCTCGATTTCGGCGATGCCCCGCTGCCCGCATCGGCGCGCAAGCCCGGCGGCTGGGGTGTGCACTCATAGGGGTGCAGAGGTCAGGAACCTCGTGCTTCGGGCGTGTACCCATCATAACCCGTGCCGTAGTCAGGACGCGTATGAGGTCCGCTGTGCCCCTGATGGCGGAGCGGACCTCAATGCTTCAATGCGTCTTCTTGCGGGGATCATCGGCCGGATCGATGTAGTCGATGCCTCCTGGGCCGGTGAATTGAATCTGGAGGATCGCCCCCTCGTTTTCCGTCCAAACATAATGAGCGTGTCTCGCCGGCATCATCTCCAAGGCACCCGCCTTGACCATCTCGCCTTTGGTAGGGTCAAACTTTTCGCCCATGCCCCAGCCGACGCTACCGCTGATCACCGTGACGGTCTCGGCATAGGGATGAGTGTGCGGCGGAACTTTATAGTTGGGAGGAAGCTTGATGCGCTGAACCACCACGCTGCCAGCTTTCGTTGGATCACCTGCCAGGAGCGCGACCTGGCCACCCTTCGGAACGTTCGGGTTGTCCTTCCACGTCAGAGCATCTGGTTTGACGATGGTCCCGGCATCTTGCGCCAGCGCCGAACCCGCCAGTGCGATCAAGGCTGCCAAAGTCAGAAGCTTTTTCATGAGGTCCTCCCTGCGATGATTGCTCCACTTTTCAGAGTGCTACTGCTTGCAAGATGATCACTGCCCAATCCCCAAGCGAGCACCTCGGCAGCTCTCGCTTCACGGCAGCTCGCGATAGCCTACGCGACGCCGCCGTGGCACCAAAGGGAGCAAAAGAGTGATGTCGGGTCAGGGTCCCGAGCGGTAATGCTCTGGCTGATCGTAAGATTTCGCTTGGCTGTCCGAAACTGACGTCTGCGCCTTTATGGGTAGGGGTCCTGGTCACAGCATTGCTGGCTTTGCGCCCGATCGGAAGTCGATGGGCCCAATTTGGCCGTCCATCGTTGGGACGTATAGCAGCCAATCGCCGGACCGGATGCCGCGCGGGTCAGTGCCTCGGCGCGAGGCGACGTAGTCGATCTCGCCGCGCAAGACGTTATGAGTACACGCCCCGATTCCGGAGCGCGGCGTCAGGCTTGGAGCACCCGCGCGGCGCCTCGCTTCGGGGCGGCAGCCTTCCTGCCGGCAGCCTTGACGAGAGAATGACCGTTCAGTTGCGTGCCGTTCAGCTTGCCGTTTGCCTTGGCGCCGTTCGTCTTCTTTGCCCTGGCCTTGGCCGGTTGCTCGGCGAGCTTCTCGGCCTCGCGCTTGGCTTTCCGCTCGGCCTTTTCCTTCAGCCGCAGCCGCTCCGCCCTCGCCTCCGCGCGCTTCTTCTTGCGCTTCTTCTCGCAGGCATCGCACTTGCAGCCGATCGGCTTCAGATAGGCTTTGAAATAGTCGGTTCCGTAATCGTAGTTGATCTCGTCGCCCGGCTCGATGTCCTTGATGGCGCGGATGAACACCTTGCGCTTGCGCGGCTTGACGTCGGATTCCGCGTTCGGCCTGCAGGCATGGTTGATGTAGCGGGCGACGTTCTCGCGGATCGAGCCGTCGATGGTCCATCGGTTGGTGAGCTCGAACAGATATTTGTTCTCGATCGCGTCCTCATCCTTCTTCTTCGAGTCGAGCAACGGCCCGAAATAACGGATGATCTTGGTGCCTTTCTTGATCGGCTTGGTGGCGAAAAGGCCAAGGCCAGTACGGGAACGGCCGACACGATAGGGCTTTTGCGATGATGATGCGGGCATGACGATCGAGGCTAAGGCACGCAAGGTGCACGCGACAGAAGTTGCGAAGCCGCCCTTCTAGGACGATTCCGCGCGCCTGTCAGGTGTTTCCAGCGTGTCTGTTGAACCTTCCCCAGATTGCATATGTCAGACATAAAGTAACGTCCGGATCGCAGGTTTCCCCCGATGAAATATCCTGCTTTTGCAACAATCGTTGCGGCGCTCGCCAGCGCAAATCCTGGTCAGGCTGCCGCCCAAACGATCAGCAGCAGCTATACCTCGACCGCGCCGAAGGCCTGCCGGATGATCGGCAAGCCCAACGAGGAGGACGGCAGCGCCACGCGCGTCTGCCCGGGGAAATCCGGCCTTGTGGTGCTGATCAATGAAGGCGATCTGCGCGAAGTAGTCTCGGTGGGCCGAAACCGCGCGGCAGCAGCCAGGGAACCGGCGGCGCAGGCCTGGTTCGGCCCGTTCAGCTCGACCGGCGATACGGTCGAATGGCGTGCCGCCGGCAGCAAACCCTTCGCGATCATCCAGCGCTGGCAGATCGCCGACAGCAGCGAGCAGGACAAGCGCGGCGGCCCGGTCTCACGGGCGATGCTCGCCGTAACGCGGCTGCCGCCGGGCGAGGTCTGTCATGTCGCCTATGTCGACGTTGCCGCCAATCCCAACGCCAACGAGCTGGCGCGGCAGGCCGCCGATGATTTCGCCCGCGATTTCAAATGCGGCGCGGATCAGGTGAAGACGATCGGACAGAGCGGCCGCTCGACATCGCTGACGAAACGCTAGAACGCCGCCGCAGGCGCAATATCGGTTACAGCCGCGCTGAGCGGCCCGCAGACAAACGCAGCATCGCGGTCAACAACGCTTCCACTGATGTGCCCTCGGGCGACCGATCCAGAATCGTCTTGAGGCGGCCGTCGAGCAGCAGCATGGTAAAGCCATGCACCAGCGACCAGGCCGACGCGATCGCGGCCGCCTGGTCCAATGTAAGCTGCTCCTTGGAAATCTGCTCTTGTCGGCTGGCGCCGACGCCGCGGGTCAGCCCGGCGAACGACGCCTCGGACGCCTCGTGCAGCGACGGCCGCTCATGATCGAGCCGCTCGCTGCGAAACATCAGCCCATACATGCCGGGATGCGCCTGCGCATAGGCGACATAAGCCTTGGCGCTCGCCACTCCCTTTTCGGGCGGTGTCGCCGCTGAAGCGTCCGCCGCTGCCATCGCCTGGCCGAACTGCCGGAAGCCGATCGCCGCGAGCTCACTGAGCAATCCGGTGAGATCGCCGAAATGATGCGTGGGCGCGGCATGCGACACGCCGGCCTCGCGTGCCACCGCACGCAGTGTCAGTCCGGCCAGTCCATCACACTCGAGCACGCGCTCCGCGGCCTTCAGTAGCGCTTCATGCAGATCGCCATGATGATACGGCGTGTCATTGGTCCGGCGCCGCGGTGCCGAGCGATTGGCGGCACGCGCAACCCGGCGGGTCGGAGCCCGTGTTGGACGAGTCGCCTTGTTTTCTTTGGATAATCTTGCCATGCGGCCCTTATATGTCGCAATTTTTACACTGTAAAGATTTTGCTTGACGATCGGCGGCGTCACTCCTACTGATATCTTTACGGTGTAAAGATTATAATGCAGGGAGATGCGGAATGCTCGATCAGGTCACATCCAACACGGCGCGAAGCAATCTGGCGCCGATTCCATTTGAAGCCGACGCGCCGTTTCTGAAGATCACAGGCGAATTGCCGCGCGAGCTGAACGGCACGCTGTACCGCAACGGCCCCAATCCGCAGTTCAATGTGCCGGGCGCGCATTGGTTCGTCGGTGACGGCATGCTGCACGCCTTCCATCTCGAGAACGGCCGCGCCAGCTATCGCAATCGCTGGGTACGCACCCCGAAATGGCAGGCCGAGCACGACGCCGGACGCGCACTGTTCGGCGGCTTCGGCCGCAAGCTGCCTGATGCGCCGGAAACGACCCTCACCGACAGCGGCGTCGCCAACACCAACATCATCTTCCACGCCGGCCGCCTGCTCGCGCTCGAGGAAGGCCATCTGCCGACCGAGATCGATCCCGGCACGCTCGACCGCCTCGGCTATTGCGACTACAAGGGCGCGATATCGGGCCCCTTCACCGCCCATCCCAAGATCGATCCGGTCACCGGCGAGATGGTGTTCTTCGGCTACAACGCCGCCGGTCCGCTGACGCCGGCGTTGTCGTATGGCGCGGTCAATTCATCCGGCGTGGTGACGCGGTTCGAACGCTTCGAGGCGCCCTATGCCAGCATGGTGCACGACTTCATCGTCACCGAGAACCACGTGCTGTTTCCGATCCTGCCGATCACCGGCAGCATGGAACGCGCGATGCGTGGCAAGCCGCCCTACGCCTGGGAGCCGGGAAAAGGCGCCTATGTCGGCGTCATGAAGCGCAACGGCTCAGCCAGCGATCTGGTCTGGTTCCGCGCCGAGAACTGCTATGTCTTCCACGTCATGAACGCATGGGAAGACGGCAACCGCATCGTCGCCGACGTGATGCAGTACGAGGAGCCGCCGCTGTTCACCCATCCCGACGGCTCGCCGACGGATGAGAAGAAATCGAGCGCCCGGCTCTGCCGCTGGAGCTTTGATCTGGCCGGGAATACCGACAGCTTCACGCAAACCTATCTCAACGATCTGACCGGCGAATTCCCGCGCATCGACGACCGCCGCGCCGGTCTCAGGAATAGCCACGGTTGGCACGCAAGCACCGACCCTGACGTGCCGCTGGCCGGCGCGCTGTCCGGCATCGTGCATGTCGACGGCGCGGGCAAGCGGCTCGGCAAATATCTCTTGCCGGCCGGCGACACGATCTCCGAGCCTGTCTTCGTCGAGCGCGGCTCGGGCGCTGCCGAGGGCGACGGCTGGCTGCTCGCCGCGGTCTGGCGCGCCCGCGAAAACCGCAGCGACCTCGCCGTCTTCAACGCCACCGACGTCGAGGCCGGCCCGACCGCGCTGGTTCATCTCGGCCACCGCGTGCCGGATGGATTCCACGGCAATTGGGTGGGGGCGGAGTAGGCGACGCGCGCCCTCTCCAGCACGAGCTAATTCCTCCACTGTCACGCCCGGGCAGGCTTTGACCAAGACCGACACTTGTTGGCCGTCGAGATTCAAAGCCTGCCGCAGAGGACCACCCGATCAAGAGTTACTGCCCGCGTTGGCCGGAGGGCACCGGAGGCGGCGGGAATGCGTTTGGATTCGGCTTGGTCCACGGCAACGAGCCGCCGGAGTGATTCGATGGGGGTAATGCCTGCGGCGGTTTTCTGCACTGATCTCGAAAGGCCGCGATCGCGTCGAGACCGACGTTCAAACTATCGCTGTCGTTTATGGTGTCTCCCACCGTAAAGCGTAGCGTTCCGGTCTTTTCGAAATCGGCCAACCACTCGTCATCATCCTGAACATGAAAGGCATACGACCAACCACCCACGTCACTGAATACTAGCTTATCGATCACCGACCTATTGTTCTCACCGCCGTTCGATAGCGTAACAGTTGGATAGCGTTCGCTCTTCAAAAGTTCCGCAAATTTGGCACGCTGATCGTCCTCCATCATCACCGAGACTTCGACGTTCCCAGATGTAAGTTCACAGGAAAGAACCACACGACCGAAATCATCGGTTGCATCAGACGCAGCTTGAACGAGGACGGACTGTTTCTCTGTTCGATTGACTCGCCAGCGGAAGATACCCTCTTGCGCCGCGACCTTTGGAAATGGATCCATGAGAAGGGCCATCAACATCGCCGCACTGCACGCCTTTGTGAGCCTTGTCTTGCAACTCGCCGCCGCCATGTTTGAACCACTCATCGTTATTTTCGTCCATGCGGTACGAACCTTGGAGCGACGTCACCTCTTTGATCAAAGGCCGTGACTAGCGTTGCCTTATCCATCGCGGTCGCTCGCGTCCTCGCACTTCCTCGCTTGCAGCTAATCACGCTTTCCAAAGCGCAAGCAACTCACGGTCAAGGACAGCTGCTGCCTGTTGCGAGTGGACCGGACCGACGTCAAACCTTCAAGGCTGGCGCTATCGCACCCGCGCTGCGCGGCTTCGGCCCTGATCTTCGGATTACGCTCCACGGCCGATCTCGGCGCCATCCTCAACTGGGTCGACCGCACCGGCAAGCCCGGTTTCAAGCTCGACCGTCTCGGTCAAAACGCGGGGCCTGTCCCGGACATCCACGCCTTTGTCGCCTGTTGAACGGAAGACGAAGATGGCCGGGGACAAGCCCGGCCATGACGACCGCGAAGAACACAGCAAGCGAACCATCACGGCCCCATTCAATTGGAATAACTCACATTTTCAGCATCACATCACGATTTTGACACTGTAAAGATTTCGCTTGACGCTCCCTCTGCCCGCCTCTACGGTATCTTTACGGTGTAAAGATAAGCCTTCGAGGCTCCGAATGACGATCTTCCTGATCCTCGCTCCCTACGGCGCCTTTGCCACGCTGATGCTGGTGACCTCGGCCACGGTGAGCCTGCTCGCTGCCGCGCTGATCTGCCTTGCCGTCATCGCGTTCGATATCGCGCGCGGCCGCAGCATCAAGATCCTCGGCGTCGGTTCGGTGATCGTGTTCACCGCGGTCGGCAGCTACCTCACCTTCGTCGATCCGACGCCAAGCACAATCGCGGTGAAGATCGCCGTCGATGCCGGCATCCTGCTGGTGTCGTTCGGCTCGATCCTGATCGGCCATCCCTTCACGCGGCAATATGCGCTGGAGCAGGTCGATGCCGAGATCGCGAAGCAGCCGGGCTTCCTCACTGCCAACTACCTGATCACCGGAGCCTGGACCGCCGCGACGCTGTTGATGTTGATCGGCAACATCGCGGTGCTCTATGTGCCGGCCCTGCCGCTGTGGACCGGCCTCTTGATCGCCTTCGCCGCGCGCAACGCCGCGGTGGGCTTCACCCGTTGGTATCCGCAATATCGCGCGGCCAAGTACGGGACGCCGCCGGCTGGCGCGCTGCCGTCACGCTGAACGCAACATACCAAGATCACAACGATCATCCTGCCTGAGGAAACGGAAACCACGACGATGAAGAGCGTATTTGCCAGGCTCGCGAGCGACTTCTTCTCCACCATCGTGTTCCTGGTGGTCTATCTCGCCACCAACAATGTCCTGATCGCCACCGCTGTTGCGATCGTGGGTGCGGTTGCCCAAGTGGTCTATGCGCGCGTCAGGGGACAGGCGCTCGGCTACATGACCTGGGCGAGCCTTGGACTGGTGATCGTGCTTGGCGGCGCGACGCTGCTCACCAACGATCCGCGCTTCGTGCTGGCGAAGCCCGCGATCGGCCACATCGCGATCGGCACGATCATGCTCAAGCGCGGCTGGATGCTGCGCTATCTGCCGCCGATCGTGACCGAGACCATTCCGGAATACGCCACTCTCGCCGGCTACGCCTGGGCCGGGCTGATGTTCATCCTCGCCGCCGGCACCATCGCGATCGCTGCGACCGGCGACATGAAGCTGTGGGCGTTCTACGTGTCGGTGGTGCTGGTCGGGGCCAAGATCGCCGCGTTCGCGATCCAGTACGTCGCTTTCCGCTTCCTGGTCGGCAACCGGCTGCGCGCCGCCGCCCGCGCCTGATCGCCGCAGCCGCGAACTAGGCGCGCGCGCCAAGATAGGCTATACCCGCGCACGCTTTTTTACCGGAGGGGAGACATCAATGGCGGTGGACGGAAACTGGAATCTCACGATGACGACGCCGATGGGCGAGCGCAAGGCGACCTTGTCGCTGGCGAGCTCCGGCGGCACGCTCACCGGCACGCAGGGCGCCGAGGGCAACTCCACCGAAATCTTCGACGGCACCGTGAACGGCGACAGCGTCGCCTGGAAGGTCTCGATCACCAATCCGATGCCGCTGACGCTCGAATTTTCCGGCACGGTCGCAGGCGACGGCATCTCCGGCGAGATGGGCATCGGCCCGATGGGCAGCTTCCCCTTCACCGGCACGCGGGCGTAAGCGCTCCAGCTTTTTGCCTTGACGCGTTTTCTTCACGCGAACCGGTGTCCACTTCGCTCGAAAACGCTCTAGAACCAGATCTGCATCGGCAGATCATGTCCATCCAGCGGCTGCGGTCCCCCGGGAACGCAGCCGCTTGGTTGATGAGCAGCCAAAGCCACCGCGCAGGCATCCAGCACATCGTCGCGTTTGGCGCCGGTGCCGATCCGCGTCTCGGTGAGCCAGCGATCGATCTCGCGAAAGCCTGACCGCTTCAGCAGCCTGCGGCGGAGCGCATCGCCCTCCTCCGACTTCTTGCGCGGCAGTGGCGTGCCGCCGTTCAGCCGCAGGAACACCAGTTCGGGATGCACCTCGCGGATGTCGCATGCGGGGTTCGCGCGGACGAACGCGTCGACCTCCATGATCTTGTTGCCGAGGTGCCAGAGCTGGCGCGAGACGCGGGTCTGGCCGCGGCGCAGCGCTTCTTCGTTCGCTTGACCGGGATCACGGAATTCCTGCCACAGCCAGCGTCGCGCACCGGTGAAGACGCGCGAGGTGTGCGGACGCAGCCGCTCGCGGGCCAGACGATCGCAATCGCGCTGGCCGTCATCGCTCATTCCGATCGGGATATCGATCCCGGCGCGATCGAACGGACGCGCCAGCGCGTCCGCAATGTCGCCGTGAAAGGAAAGCGTGCGCTGGTCGCCGTCGATGCTGACGGCGACCCAGCCTTTGGAGAATCCGTCGAGGCCTGTTGCCCTCAACCCAGATTCAATTCCTTGAAGAAGTCGTTGCCCTTGTCATCGATGATGATGAAGGCCGGGAAGTCGACCACCTCGACGCGCCAGATCGCTTCCATGCCGAGCTCGGGATACTCGACCACCTCGACCTTCTTGATGCAGTGCTCGGCGAGGTTCGCTGCCGCGCCGCCGATCGAGCCGAGATAGAAGCCGCCGTGCTTCTTGCAGGCCTCGCGCACCGCGACCGCGCGGTTGCCCTTGGCGACCATCACCATCGATCCGCCCGCGGCCTGGAACTGGTCGACGAAGGAATCCATGCGGCCGGCGGTGGTCGGGCCGAACGCGCCGGAGGCGTAGCCGTCGGGCGTCTTGGCCGGGCCGGCGTAGTAGACCGGATGGTTCTTGAAATAATCCGGCAGCGGCTCGCCCTTCTCCAGCCGCTCGCGCAACTTGGCGTGGGCAGAGTCGCGCGCCACGATCATGGTGCCGGTCATCGAGACGCGGGTCCTGATCGGATATTGTGACAGCGTCGCGAGGATATCCTTCATCGGCTGGTTGAGGTCGATCTTGACGACATCGCCGCCGAGCGACTGCTCGACCGCGGGCAGATACTGCGCCGGATTGTGCTCGAGCTCCTCGAGATAGACGCCGTCCCTGGTGATCTTGCCGAGCACCTGGCGGTCCGCCGAACAGGATACGCCGAGGCCGATCGGCAGCGAGGCACCGTGGCGCGGCATCCGGATCACGCGCACGTCGTGGCAGAAATACTTGCCACCGAACTGCGCGCCTACCCCCAGGCTTTGCGTCATCTTGAGGATTTCCTGCTCCATCTCGAGATCGCGGAATGCGTTGCCGTCGGCCGAGCCGTGGGTCGGCAGCGCGTCGAGATAGCGCGCGGAGGCGAGCTTCACGGTCTTCATGCAGAGCTCGGCCGAGGTGCCGCCAATCACGATAGCGAGGTGATACGGGGGACATGCCGCGGTGCCGAGCGTCAGCACCTTCTCCTTCAGGAACGCCAGCAGCCGATCCCTGGTCAGCACCGAGGGCGTCGCCTGAAACAGAAAACTCTTGTTGGCGGAGCCGCCGCCCTTGGCCATGAACATGAACTTGTAGGCATCATCACCCTCGGCGTAGATCTCGCACTGCGCCGGCATGTTGTTGGCGGTGTTCTTCTCCTCATACATCGACAGCGGCGCGACCTGTGAGTAGCGCAGATTGCGGCGCAGATAGGCGTCGCGCGCGCCTTCGGAGAGCGCGGCCTCGTCGTCGCCGTCGGTGATAACGTTGCAGCCCTTCTTGCCCATGATGATCGCGGTGCCAGTGTCCTGGCACATCGGCAGCACGCCGCCGGCGGCGATGTTGGCGTTCTTCAGGAAGTCGAAGGCGACGAACTTGTCGTTGTCGCTGGCTTCCTTGTCCTCGAGGATCGAGCGCAGCTGCTTCAAATGGCCCGGCCGCAGATAGTGGTTGATGTCGCCGAAGGCGGCCTCGGACAGCGCCCGCAGCGCCTCCCGCGACACCACCAGCATGTCCTTGCCCAACACCTTCTCGACCCGGACGCCCTCGCTCGTCACTTTCTTGTAGGGTGTGGTGTCGGCACCCAGCGGGAACAGCGGGGTGTGCTTGTAGGGCGGAACGGGCTTCTGGTCGGGGAAGGCTGAGGGGGCGTTCATGAGCTGCTCTTTGGGCTTGCAGGTCGGGTTCGTTAGGCCGGTCCGGCCGCGGGGGCCACCGGCAATGTAGAGCCGTTCTAAGCCTTTTTCGGACAAAGGAAAGGGAAGCCGGCCGCCTTCCAGCCATGCGCGGGACCGGCAATCCGCGTGCTATGTTTCATCCCTCCGTAATCTCTGGTTGCCACAACGCTTCAGCGATCCGCGAAACCACCGCGGAAGCCATCAGGAGACCATCATGAAGACAGCGCTTTTGATCTCGTTCGCGGCGCTGGCCTTGTTGATCGCGGTCCCGACCGGTGCCGATGCGGCCCGCCTCGGCAGACCGTGCGGCGGCCTTGCCGGCGTTCAATGCAGCCGTAGCGGCCAGTTCTGCCAGTTCAAGCCGGGACAATGCGGCCGAGCCGACCAGACCGGCACCTGCGCGTTCCGGCCAACGATCTGCAACAAGATTTTCAAGCCGGTGTGCGGCTGCGACGGCAAGACCTATGGCAATGATTGCGAACGCCGCGCCGCCGGAGCCTCCAAGGCGCAGGACGGCAAGTGCGCATCCTGACGGACCGGCCATATTGACGCGCTGCGCGGGAGCCTGCATGTAGCTTCGCGTATTTTCATACCGCGGGGGTATTTCGTGACTGCACCGTTGCGCCGACGCTTTGCCTTGAGCATCCGCTTTTTCATGCCGGCCGCGCTGATCGCGCTGGCGACGGCCCTCGCCGCGGCGCCTGCGCATGCCGATCCCTGCGAGGACATCGCCAAGCAGCTCGCCGGCCAGATCGACGGGCTGAAGGTCAATTTCAGCGCCGCCAACATCACATACCTCACACATCCGGCGGCGAAGGAATTGTCGCTCGGCTGCCGCGGCAAGGACTATTCGATCGAGCTCTTTGCCAAGACCGATCGCAAGATGAAGCCCGAGTTCTTCAACCTGGTCGGCTCCGCTACCGCGCTGGTCTTCACCGTGCCGAAGGACGACGCCACCACTGGCACCTCGCGCTGCCTGAAGCGCATGGGCATCCTGCGCGGCAACACCATCACGATGCGCTACCGCCGCCTCAACCTCGAATGCACGCGCAACCGGACCGATGCATCGATCACGGTCCGGCGCGGCAAGAACGAGTGATCCGTCAGGCTTCCGCCGTGACCCGACCGATCGCATCGACGATCTTGCCCCAGCCCGGGCTCATCATGTCGAAGGCATAGCGGTTGCCGGGGAAGACGAAGCCGTCATGCACCATGCGGACCTGCGTGCCGCCCTCGACCGGCGTCAGCGTCCAGGTGACGATCGAGTCGAGCTTCGAGCCGAATTCCGGATTGGTGTCGGCGCCCCCCTTCCAGGAATAGCGCAGCAGGCGCGGCGGATCGCAGTCCAGCACCTCGCAATGCACGACACCGTCCCAATCGCCGATCGGCTTGGTGCGGAAGTTGAACTTGTGTCCGACGCTCGGCTGGAAATCGTTCGGCATCAGCCATTTCATCAGCAACTCGCTCGTGGTCAGCGTCCGCCAGATCCTGTCGGCGGCATAAGGCAGCACCTTCTCGACCGTGATCGCGTGCGTCTCACCCATCACTCACTCTCCTTCAACAGCCGTTCCAGATTTGCGAAGCGCTCGGCCCAGAACGTCTCGTAATGGCCGAGCCAGTCGATCAGCGGACTGAGCCCCTTCGGCGCGACGCGATAATGGATGTGCCGGCCCTCGCGCCGCTCGGCGACGAGGCCGGCATCGCGCAGCGCGCGCAGATGCTGCGACACCGCCGGCTGCGACACCTTGGAGCCCTGCACCAGACCGGTCGCGGCGATCTCCCCTTCCCGGATGATCCGCTCGAACACCGCCCGCCGCGTCGGGTCCGCGAGGGTCTTGAGCACATTGGTCAGCTGCATGGCGGCGGTCATAGAAATATATAAGTGATGACTTATGCGAATGTCAATGCAGAGATGATGCAGGGACGGAGCAGGAACACCTCACCTGCTCCGAAAGTTGATCACTGCGGTCGCAGGTTTGCCGGAAAAAGGGTGCGATAATCGCGGCTGGAATCACGGAGCCCGCCCATGATCGCAAAGCTCCTCCTGCAGAACACCTTGTTCGTCCTCGCCATGGCCGCGCTGCTGTTTGGCTTCGCCGGCACGCTGCACTGGCCCGGCGCGTGGGCTTACCTGATCGCCTCGGCGCTGATCGGCCCGGGCTGCGGGCTGTGGCTTGCCAAGGTCGATCCCGGCCTGCTGGCCGAGCGCATGCGGCTCACCGCGCGTGAGGGCCAGCCCGCCGAGGACAAGCGCTTCATGCTGGTGTTCCTGATCATTGCCGTGCTGTGGTTCGTCGCGATGGGGCTCGATCGCCGCTTTGGCGGCGCCAACGCCGGCGTGCTGCTGATCGTGCTCGGCCTGGTGCTGTATCTGGCCTCGACCGCGCTGATCCTCTGGGTGTTCCGCACCAATTCGTTCGCCGCGCCGGTCGTGAAGGTGCAGACCGAGCGCGACCATCACGTGATCTCGACCGGGCCCTACGCGCTGGTCCGCCATCCGATGTATGCGAGCGTGATGCTGTTCTTCATCGGCGTGCCGCTGACGCTCGGCTCCTGGTGGGGCCTTGCCTTCGTGCCGGTGTTCTTCGCGATGTTCGCGTTCCGCACCGGGATCGAGGAGCGCACGCTGATGGCGGGGTTGTCAGGCTATGCCGATTACGCGGCGCGGGTGCGCTATCGCCTCGTGCCCGGACTGTGGTGAGGGACCATCATGGCAGAGAGCAAGACCTACACCGGCGGCTGCCATTGCGGCCAGGTGCGCTTCGAATGCACCACCGACATGGCCATGGTGACCGCCTGCAACTGCTCGATCTGCACCAAGAAGGGCCTGCACTTCGTGTTCATGCCGCCATCGAGCTTCCAGCTTCGCGCCGGCGCCGAGAACCTGAAGGAATATCTCTTCAACCGCCATGCGATCCGCCACCAGCTCTGCGTCGATTGCGGCGTCGACGTGTTCGCACGCGGCAAGAAGCCCGATGGGGCCGACATCGTCGCGCTCAATGTCAACTGCATCGACGGCATCGACCTGTCGAAGATCGCGATGACGCCGGTGGACGGGCGGAACAGGTGACTACGAAGCAGTCATTCCGGGGCGATGCGCAGCGTCGAACCCGGAATCTCGCGCCACACCTCTGGATTCCGGGTTCACGCTTCGCGTGCCCCGGAATGACTATGCCTACATATCCAGCGCCTTGTAGCGCCGGAAGATCCCCTCCTCGTTGAACGGAATCCGCCGCTCGCTTGCCAGATACGTCTTGATGTTCGGCCGCTCGGCGACGCGGTCGCGCAGCGCAATCAGGCGCGGGACCTTCTTCTCGAATGCCGCCATCCGCTTCGGAAAGGCGTAGCGCAGGCCTTCCACGATCTGGAACAACGACAGATCGGCGTAAGTCAGCCGGCGTCCGGTGACGAAGCCGCCGCCATTGGCCCGTACAAGATCCTCGAAATAGCCGAGATATTTCGGCACCCGCGATTTCCAGAACTCTTCCGTGCGTTTCTTCGCCGCCGCCTTCTGGTCCTCGTAATACAGCGACGGCCCGAGCGGGTGGTGGGTGTCGTGGATTTCCAGCACGAAGTCCGCAATCGTCAGCTGCACCTCGCGCACCCAGAGCTTTCCCGCCTCCGCCTTCGGCGCGAGGCCATGGCGCGGGCCGAGATAGAGCAGGATGTTGGCGGTCTGCCCAATCACGAGCTGGCCGGCCTTGAGGAATGGCGGCGCAAAGGGCGGCGTGCCCTTGTGCGCGTCCATCATCTTCATCATGGCGCCGGTGCCGCCCTTGCCGCGCGCGACATCGGTATATTCAGCGCCCGCGTCCTCGAGCGCGAGCCGGACATATTCGCCGCGGCCCTGGATCATTGGCCAGTAGTAAAGCTGATAGTGCATGCACTTACCTCCACAAACTTCACCGCATCGCTTTGCTTCACGGTGATCGTAGCCGTGGTGTGGTCAGATCGTCCACCGCGCACCGCGCGTCTGTCCGAACTGCGCGGAGACTGCTAAGGTTCCAGCATCGAATCTTCGATGAAGGGTCAACTTATGGCGGACAACAAGAAGAAGCGGGGCGCACAAGATCGCGCTCTGATCGCGTTGAGCGAGTCCTACGAAGTTGCGTACTGGTCCAAGAAGTTCAAGGTCACGCCGGCAAAGCTCAAGGCGGCCGTCAAGAAGGTCGGGCATTCCGCCAAGAAGGTGGAAGCCCATTTCAAGGAGCAGCGGCACATGGCCGCCGATCGCGCGCGGATCGCGATCAGCGAGCCCTACGAGGTCCGCTACTGGTCGAAGAAGTTCAAGGTAACCCCTGCCCGCCTCAAGGCCGCGGTGGCCGAGGTCGGACATTCCTCGAAGAAGGTCGAGGCCTATTTCGCGAAGAAGAAGAAAACCGCGAAGAAAAAGAAGACTGCGAAGAAGACCGCCAAGAAGGCCGGCAAGCGCAAAAAGAGCTGAGCGCGGCCGCTGGGACGCTCTCCTCGTCATTGCGAGCGAAGCGAAGCAATCCATCGCGCCGCATGCGCGGAAAGATGGATTGCTTCGTCGCTATTGCGCCTCGCAATGACGACGGATTGTCACGCGCCGCCCACCTGTCCCGTCAATTCGCCGCGAAGCAGTACAGCAGGCCGTCGCCGCCGGTGCTCTTCAGGTCGGCTTGCGAGCAGCCGCCGTCAGGACCGCGCGAAGGATGCGACGTATTCCAGGATTTTGACGGTTCGTCGTCGCGCAGGCCCTTGCGGTCGAAATGTCCGACCATCGCGGCGCCTTGCGTGCTGCTTGTCCAGTTCTTGCAGGTGCGGTCCTCACCGGCCGCAAACGCCGTACCGTCGGCCTGCGATCCCGTCAGCACGTCGTGGCGGTTCGGCGTGTCGCCGGCACCATTGATGATTTCGCCCTTTTCGGACAGCGCGGTCTGCTTGGTGAGATTGTTGCCGGCGCTGTGCAGATCGGCGACGTCCTTGGCGACCACGACGCCCTTCACGTTCTTCCATGGGCCCTTGCCGATGCGATCGCGCGCGTTCACCGCTACCTGGCCATCGGCCGCCTGGGTCGAGAGATAGGCGCGCCATGTCTTCGGCGCGCCGAAGCCCGCGGCCTGCGCCAGGGTCTGGCAATGATTGTCGGCGCCGGCGAGCCCGCCGAGATTGCCGCCGTTGCCGATGCCGTTGCTGGTCACGAAGAAGCTGGTGTCGGCGGTCTGCGCCACAACCGGCGGCGCGGCCATGACGACGAACGCAAGACAGGCAGGAACCGCGATATGCGCAGTGAACTTCATCTCGTTCTCCCGATGGTTGCTTTAGCCCGCTGACATCAACCCGCAGCGTGTCCGGATATTCCGGCACCACGACACGCGAATGAAGCCCACAAAACAAAAGCGCCGCGGTTAATGCCGCGGCGCATTGTACTTGTCGTGACCGGCTATCGATCAGTTGGTCTGCTGGATCGCCGAAAGCTCCCAGTTGCCGCCGCGCTGGCGCACGAAGGTCCAGACCTCGGTGACCTCCTCCGGCTGCCCGCCGCTGACCTGACGGCCGGTGCCGCGCTCCAGCATGGTGTCGACCAGCGCGTAGCGCATCGCGACCGTCGCATATTCGCTGTCGCCTTCGCGCCAAGCTTCCGCCAGATCGCCCTGCAACAGCTTCACGTTGGACGTCTTGTTGGTGACGTTGCGCGCCTTGTTCTCCTCGAGATCCTTCGAGAAGTACGACACCATTTCCGGCGTCGCGAGCGTGTGCAGCTTCGCGATGTCCTCGTTCGACCATGCCGCCTGGATGTCGCCGAGCAACCGCTCGAACGTCTCGTAGTCACCAGGCGTGATCTCGACCGGCGCGTTCGAGCCGCCGCCGAGGCCAAAGCCAAAGCCCGAACGGGCGTTGGCCTGCGGACCAGGGCCGACGTCGGGGCCACCCGCGTAGGCGGCCGCCGGCGTATTGCGCCGCTGCCACCACGACATCGCGAGCCGGACCACCAGCACGATCAGACCGATCTGCAGCAGCAGGCCGAGCATCGACGACAGGCCGCCGAGACCCGAGAACAGGCCACCGCCGAACAGCATGCCGAACAGGCCGGCGCCAAGGAAGCCCGCGGCCAGGCCGCCGAGCAGGCCGCGACCCATTCCGCCGCGGCCGAACAGGCCGCCGGAATTCGCCGCCGCCGGCGAGCCCATGCCAGGGCTACCAGGCTGGCTGAAGGTACGGTTCATCGGAGCCACAGAACCCGGCGCGGTGCTGGTCGAGGGCGGCGCGGAGAACGTCCGCGAGCCGCGCGAGCCGCCGCCACCAACGCGGGCGTCGGCCGCCGAAACGGTCATCATCACCGGCAGCGCCAGCGCCATCGCGACGGCGATCGCCCGGACAATTCCACGCGTGCGTTGCGAGAAATTCATGTTGGTTTCCTCAAAGGATTCCCCGGCATGGGGAAACGCCCCTAACATGGGCAGGGCCCGATAAAAGTGAAGCGGGAAACGGGAACCGCGGCTGCGGCCCTCGGTCGCGGCGATGTGACACTATGGTCCTTGTGGATGCGACAGCGCGTCCTAGCGCGAGATGGGGCTCAGGTTCAACCGCGACCGCATTGCAACATTGCCCTGCCCTGCGGGAAGCGAAGGGGTATCATGGCTCGTCGCCCGGGCCTAGTTCGCCGTCATGGTTTCCTTCACCGCGGCAACCAGCTGCGTCAGCGTGAACGGCTTCGGCAGGAACGCGAACTGCTGGTTCTCCGGCAGGCTCTTCTCGAACGCGTCCTCGGCATAGCCCGAGACGAAGATGATCTTCAGCTCCGCATTGCGGCTGCGCATTTCCTTCAGCAGCGTCGGCCCGTCCATCTCCGGCATCACGACGTCGGAGACGACGAGATCGACCTTGCCGTTGTTCTCCTCGAACGCCTCCAGCGCCTCGACGCCGTTCGCCGCCTCGATCACGCTGTAGCCGCGCGAACGCAGGCCGCGCGCATTTAGCGAGCGCAGGCCGTCCTCGTCCTCGACCAGCAGGATGGTGCCCTGCCCGGTGAGATCCGGCTTCGGCTTGGCCGCTTCTGCGGTAGCAGTCTCCTTTGCCGCGCCGTTGCCGGCATGCGTCTCCGGTGCAACCTCCTGCTCCTGGTGATGCCGCGGCAAATAGATCCGGAACGTGGTGCCGCCGCCCGGCACGGAATCGACATAGACGAAGCCGCCGGTCTGCTTGACGATGCCGTAGACCGTGGACAGGCCGAGGCCGGTGCCCTTGCCGACTTCCTTGGTCGAGAAGAACGGCTCGAAGATCTTGTCGATGATCTCGTGCGGAATGCCGGTGCCGGTGTCCGAAATCTCGATCTTCACATAGTCCGCAGCCGGCATGCCCTTGTTGGCGAGCTGGGCGGCTTCCTCGGTCGGCACATTGGTGGTGCGGATGATCAGCTTGCCGCCGTCGGGCATCGCGTCGCGCGCGTTCACCGCGAGATTGACCACCACCTGCTCGAACTGCGAGACGTCGACCTTGACCGGCCACAGATCGCGGCCATGCACGACGTCGAGCTTGACCTTCTCGCCGATCAGCCGGCGCAGCAGCATGGTGAGGTCGGAGAGCGCGTCGCCGAGATCGAGCACCTGCGGCCGCAGCGTCTGGCGGCGCGAGAACGCAAGCAGCTGCCGCACCAGCGTCGCGGCGCGGGTGGCATTCTGCTTGATCTGCATGATGTCCTGGAACGACGGGTCGGTCGGCTTGTGCGCGTTCAGCAGGAAGTCGTTCGCCATCATGATGGCCGACAGCACGTTGTTGAAGTCGTGCGCGATGCCGCCAGCGAGCTGGCCGACCATCTCCATCTTCTGCGACTGGTTGATCTGGTTTTCCAGCGCGCGCCGCTCAGTGGTCTCGAGCATGTAGACGATCGCGGTCTCGGCGTCGCGCTCGTCCTTCTCGACGGTGGTGACGAAGAACTGGGCGGAGCGCTCCTTAGGCCCGTCGAGCATCACCTCGACCGGCGCAATGTCGCCCTGGCCTTCGGCAGCCTGGTTGATCGCGGCGATCAACAGGCCCCGGTCGCGCGGATTGACCGCGCGGAATATCGACTTAGCCGCGCCGCCGTCGCCGTCCAGCCCCTGCGCCAGCTTGGCATACCGCGCATTGGCGCCGACCACGTTGCCGCCGCGATCGACGGTCGCGATCGCCATCGGCGTATGGTCGAAGAAGCGCATGAAGCGCACCTCGGCGGCGCGCTCCGGATCGGAATGCTCGTCGCGGGCACGGCTGATCACCAGCGTGCGCGAGGCGCCCGCCGCGCCGTCGGCGCCGAAGGCGAGCTTGTGATAGAGCCGCACCGGCACGGTCTTGCCGCCGCGCATCCGCAGGTCGATGTCGAACACCTCGGTCTTGACCTCGCCGGGCACCGCCGCGATCGAGGTCAGCAGCGCCGCGCCGTCGCCCGAGACGATGTCGGTCAGCTTCAGGCCGCCCGAGCCGATCTCGGCCAGATCGTAGTCCAGCCAGTTGGCCAGCGTGGCGTTGATATAGGCGATCTCGCCGGCCGGATTGACCGAGAAGAAGCCGCACGGCGCATGATCGAGATATTCGATCGCGTGCCGCAGCTCCTGGAACACGTCTTCCTGGCGCTCGCGGTCGCGGGTGACGTCGGCGATCGACCACACCGCATATCTCGCATCGCGCTTGCCCTCGCCGAGCGGGCGGACCCTGAGCCGCAGCCAGCGGCCTTGTCCGCTACCTTGCCCGGCCTCGTGCCCGGCGACACGGACCTCCTCCTGCTGCCGCTTGCCCTCGCGCGCCGCCTTCAGGAGGCGGAACACCGCCTCGGAGACGTCGGGATTGCCGATGAAGACACGTTCGACGGGGCGGACGTCCTGCGGGCCGGCCGCGCCGGTCAGCGTGAGATAGGCGGCATTGGAATAGACCACGTGGCCGCGGGAGTCGGTGACGACGAGCCCTTCGTGGGCGTGGTCGGCGATCCGGCCCATCACCGGGTCGTCGCTCGTGCGGTCGGAGAAGCGGATGATGCCGGCGGCAAGGGCGAACAGGTTGAACAGCCCGACGGTGGCGAGCAGCGCCAGCACAAAGAGGATATAGGGCTGCGCCTGGGTCCGGCCGATGGTCATGAGCCAGACGGCCACCGCGACGATGCCGGTGGCGATCAGGAGCACCAGCAGGATACTGCCGCTCCGCCGCGCTGGCCCGTGAGCCACGAACGGCTCGGTCGCGGGAGGATCGTTGCTATCGGCGGTCATCTGGAGAGACATGGCTCGTCTGCATCACGAAGGCGACCGGCCGGCCACCTCGCCCCTGAGTGCCTGAATCGGACCCGAAAACGCAAGTCCATCAGGCGGCAATTTCGCAAGTTACGCGCATTTCAAGCGGTTTTCCGCCCCTTACTGGCGCAGGCCGGACAGGCCGCGCCTCAGCCGCATCACGTAGCCGATGATTTCGGCAACCGCATGGTAGTGCTCGACCGGGATTTCCTTGTCGATTTCGACGGTCGCATAGAGCGCCCGGGCCAGCGGCACGTTCTCCACGATCGGAATGTCGTGCTCCTTGGCGATCTCCCTGATCTTGAAGGCGAGGCTGTCGACGCCCTTGGCGACGCAGATCGGCGCCGACATGCTGCGATCATAGGCCAGCGCCACCGAATAGTGGGTCGGGTTGGTGATGATCACCGAGGCCTTCGGAACCTGGGCCATCATGCGCTTCTTGGCGCGCTGGACCCGCAACTGCTTGATCCTGCCCTTGACGTGCGGGTCGCCTTCCGACTGCTTGAACTCCTCCTTCATCTCCTGCAGCGACATCTTGTGACGCTCGTACCAGGTCCGGTACTGGAAGAAGTAGTCGGCGATCGCAACCACGGCGAGGAGGGCGACCACCGCCGCCAGCAGGTGCACCGTCATGCCGGTGATGGCCGGCAGCAGCTCGGCCGGGTCGACCCGCAGGAACGATTCCATCCGCAGCCGATCGGGCCACAGCACCATGACCATCACGACGCCGAGCGCGATCAGCTTGAACAGGCCTTTGAGGAAGTTCGCCACCGCCTGCTTGCCGAACAGCCGCTTGAAGCCGGCCGCCGGCGAGATCTTGGAGAATTTCGGCTTGAGCTGCTCGCCCGACCACACCAGCTGATGCTGGATCATGTTGCCCGCGATCGCGGCCAGCGCCAGCATCAGGAACGGCACGCCGATCGCGGCGACCACCGCGTAACCAAGCGTCTGGGTCAGTTGCAGCAGGCCGGCACCGTCGGTGCGGATCATCCATGAATTGGCGATCAGATTGCGCAGCGGCATCAAGATGCCGCCGCCGATCGAGCCCGAGAAGGTCGACAGCACCAACGTGGCGCCGGCGATGATGAACCAGGTGTTGACCTCCTGGCTCTTGACGACGTCGCCTTTCTCAAGAGCGTCATCGAGACGTTTTTGCGTAGGGTCTTCTGTTTTGTCTTCGGTATCGTCGGCCATCTCTTCTCCCTAGAACATGATGCGACTTGATCGCATCATGTTCTGCGGCCCCTATTTTTGACGCGTTTTCTTCACGCGAACCGATTCCCACTTCGCTCGAAAACGCTCTAACTCATCAATTCATTGGAGCGAGTTGGCGCATGACGCCGTTGAAGTAGTCGAAATAGGTATTCATCATCGCCGCGAGCACGACGCCGAAGATCAGGAAGCCGACCATGATCGCGAGCGGCACGCCGACGAAGTAGACCTGCATCTGCGGCATCAGCCGCGCCAGCACGCCGAGCCCGATGTTGAAGACGAGGCCGAACACCAGGAACGGCGCCGACAGCTGCAGGCCGATCTTGAAGGCGGCGGAGAACGCGGAGGTCGCAAGCGCGGCGACGTCGCCGGTCGGCATGATCTCGCCCGGCGAGAAGATGCGGTAGCTTTCGCTGAGCGCCGCGATGACGAGATAGTGGCTGTCCGTGGCGAACAGCAGCGTCAGGCCGAGGATGGTGAGGAAGTTGCCGACGATCTGGCCCTGCTGTCCCTGGGTCGGGTCGACCGCAGTGACGAAGCCGAGCCCGAGCTGCTGCGCAATCACGGAGCCCGCGACGTTGAGCGCCGACAGCGTTACCCGCGCGGTCGCGCCGAGCACGATGCCGATGATCAGCTCATGCACCATCAGGACGCCGAGCGAGGAGATCGACGTCAGGTCGACATGATAGGCGTTGCGATGCAGGGGAAGGATGATCAGCGTCAGCAGCAGCGCGATCGACAGCTTGACCCGTGCCGGGATGTTGCTCTCGCCGAAGCCGGGCAGCAGCATCACCATCGCGCCCACGCGCGCGAAGACCAGCACGAAGATTGCGGCCAGCGCCGGAAGCAGGGAGACATCGATGCGCATGACCGCGGCATTAGTGCATCAACCGCCGATGATTCGCGACGAAATCCGCATCATGTGGCTGGAGAGCGCGTCCGCCATGAACGGCAGCGCCAGCAGTAATGTGACGAAGATCGCGAGAATCTTCGGCACGAAGACCAGCGTCTGTTCCTGGATCTGGGTCAGCGCCTGGAACAGCGACACCACGACGCCGACCACGAGGCCGACCACCATCAAAGGCGACGACACCAGCACGATGGTCCAGATCGCATCGCGCGCCACGTCGAGAGTTTCAGGGCCGGTCATTGTTGTTCTCGCCTTCAGTTGTTTGTTTTCGTCATTCCGGGGCTCGCGAAGCGAGAGCTAGGATGTGCAATTGCACATCTGAGAATCCATACTCCCGATCGTGGTTATGGATTCCGGGCATGGTCCTTCGGACCATCCCGGAATGACGGCTAAATCGGCATCTTCATGATGTCTTCATAGGCCTGGATCACACGGTCGCGCACCGAGACCAGCGTCGACACCGCAACGTCGGTGTCGGCGACCGCGGTCACCACATCCATCACATTGGCCTTGCCGGAGGCCATCGCCATGGTCTGCGCGTCGGACTTCTTGCCCGCCTCCAGCACGCTGCCGACGGAGTCCTTCAGCAACGCGCTGAAGGACGGGCCGGCGACGGCCTGCCCGGCCTTCTCGACACCGCCGCGCTCCATCAGTTTCGCGAGGTTGGCGTAGGCGTTGGCGGCGACTGTCGGTGTAGCCATGATTTACGTTCCCTGTTCTTGTTGCGTCAGGATTTGAGGATGTCGAGCGTGCGCTGGATCATCCGCCGCGTCGCGCTGATGATGTTGAGGTTCGCCTCGTAGGAGCGCTGGGCGTCGCGCATGTCGGTCATCTCGACCATCGGATTGACGTTCGGATATTTGACGTTGCCGGAGGCGTCCGCCGCCGGATTGCCCGGCTCCTGCTTGATGCGGAATGACGACTGGTCGGGGCGGATCCGGCCGAGCGTCACGACCTGGGCGTCGAGCGAACGATCGAGCGCGGAGGAGAAGGTCGGCACCTTACGGCGGTAGGGATCGCCGCCCGCGGTCTGCGCCGTCGAATCGGCGTTAGCGATATTTTCCGAGATCACCCGCATCCGCCCTGCCTGCGCGCGCAGGCCCGAGGTCGCGATGCTCATCGAGCGGGCAAAATCGCTTGTTCCATCTGCCATGGGATCCTCCTTGCGCCGTCAGGCGGTAGCTGGTTTGAGCATGATCATTTCGGAAAACCGCTTCACACTTTTCCGGATCATGCTCTAGCCTTTGCCGATCGCGGTTTTCAGCAGATGCAGGCTCTTGCTGTAGAGCGAGGTGGCGGCCGCGAAGTCCATCTGGTTGGCGGACACTTTCAGCATCTGCTCCTCGAGATTGACCGCGTTGCCGGCCGGGCGGGTCTGGAACCCACTCCTGCCGCGATCATTATCGAATGTGTCCGGCGCGCCGGACGCCGCCATGTGGGTCGCGCTGGTCTGCATCATCGGCAGCGTCCCCATGCCGCCGCCGATCGTGGTGCCGGCACGGTCGAACTTCGGCTCGACCAGGTCGCGCGGCCGGAAGTTCGGCGTGTCGGAATTGGAAATGTTCTCGGCGAGCACCCGCTGGCGTTCCTGGTGCCACTGCATCTTGCTGCGCAACGCCGACAGGATCGGCAGATCGTTCATGGACATCGCCGCGGCTCCGTTAACCTCTTGGACGACCCTTTGGGCCTTCCGAGGTAGGCAGAATTTGCCCGGTGTATGGTTAACGGGTGGTTAAAATGTCGGACGGAGCCGTGGAGAACGCCGCAACTGCGGCCGGCGAGCGCATTTTCGCCACGAATGCTGCGTTAACCAGCACAAACCAAGACAGCGTGGGGCGCTGAGAAGTCGTTTTGGGACAAGCGATTCTTGGTTTATTAATAGAACAGCCGGCTGCAAGCCGCTGGGAATTAAGAAATAAGGCGAATCTCGGGCGCGATTCGCTGCGCAAAACCGCACCTATCAATCCGCGCTCGTTGATGGCGGAAGCTGAGGAAGGCCACGATGGCCGGGGACTCCAATATGCAGGTCATTACATTCGTCTTGGCATTCGTTGTCGTGCTGGCGCTGATCGGCGTCACCGCATGGCTCGTCCGCCGCTTCGCCGGAAACCGGCTCGGGGCCAACGCCAATCGCGGACGGATGCCACGATTGGCCGTGATCGACGCGGCTGCCGTCGATGGCCGCCGCCGGCTGGTGCTGGTCCGCCGCGACAACATCGAGCATCTGCTGATGATCGGTGGCCCGACCGACATCGTCGTCGAGCCGAATATCGTCCGCGCGATGCCGGGGCGCGATCAGATGTCGACCCGCCCCGCGGTCGCAGCCGATGCCGCGCCGCCGCGCGTGGCGCCGCTTCCGGATGCCGCCTGGAACGAGAGCGAAGCCGCCCGCTCAGACAATTTCGAACTTCCCGAGCCGGAGCTGCCGCCGCGTCAGGCACGGCCCTCCTTCGCCGACGAGCTGCGCCGGCCTCCGCCGCCGATCGCCGAGCGTCGCAACGATCCGCTGACGGGCTTTGCGGCCGAGCGCAGCGAACCGCGGCCCGATCCGATGCCGCCGCGCCTGCCGCCGCGCTCCGAACCCGTCATCCCGCGTCCGCCGCGCGCTGCCGAGCCGCCGAAGGCGCCGCCGCGGGCGCCCGAGCGTGCCGTCACGCCACCGCCTCCCCCTGCTCCGCCGCCGGTCGCAACCCAGGCGCCTCCGCCGGTGCCGCCGGCATCGAACGCCGATGCAAATCTGGCCGAGATGGCGCAGCGGCTCGAGGCGGCACTGCGCCGCCCGACCGGCGCCGGCGAGACCGTCGCGCCGCCGGTTGCGCCCGAGGCGCCGCCGGTTCGCGCGCCGCGCAGCGAGCCGCCTGCCCCACCCGCCGGCGGACAGAAGAGCGGCTTCGAGAATCTCGAGGACGAGATGGCATCGCTGCTCGGCCGACCGAAGAATCCTTCGTGAGGTTCGGGGCGGTCCCGCGTAGAGTTTTTTTCATCGCTGTCCTGATCGCCGCCGGATCCTTCGCCGATCCGGCGATGGCGCAGGATATCAGCATCAATCTCGGCGGCGGCAATGGCGGCGTGACCGAGCGCGCGATCCAGCTGATCGCGCTGCTCACGGTGCTGTCGATCGCGCCGTCGATCCTGGTCATGATGACGTCGTTCACGCGCATCGTGGTTGTGCTGTCGCTACTGCGCACCGCGCTCGGCACCGCGACCGCGCCGCCGAACTCGGTGATGATCGCGCTTGCGATGTTCCTCACCGCCTTCGTGATGGGGCCGGTGCTGCAGAAATCCTATGACGACGGCATCAAGCCGCTGGTCGCCAACCAGATCGGCGTCGAGGAAGCCTTGCAGCGCGCTTCGGTCCCCTTGCGCGGCTTCATGCAGAAGAACGTCCGCGAGAAGGATCTGAAGCTGTTCATGGACCTCTCCGGCGAGCCGCCGCCGGCGACGCCGGAGGAGATGTCGCTGCGCATCCTGGTGCCGGCCTTCATGATTTCCGAGTTGAAGCGCGCTTTCGAGATCGGCTTCCTCTTGTTCTTGCCGTTCCTGATCATCGACCTCGTGGTCGCCTCGGTCTTGATGTCGATGGGCATGATGATGCTGCCGCCAGTGGTGGTCTCGCTGCCGTTCAAGCTGATCTTCTTCGTGCTGGTCGACGGCTGGGCGCTGGTCGCCGGCAGCCTGGTGCAGAGTTACGGGGGGTAGCAGCCCCGCGAAACATTCATGGCCCGTCAGCTGGATCGGCCGTGCCGTTGCACTATCATGCGCGGCACCGCATCCAGGGAGCCGCGCCGTGCAGCAGCCATTCGACCGCGCCGCAGAAGACCTCGGCAACGCCATCCATCTCGAGCACGTCAACGTGCAGGTGCCGGACCAGCGCCTCGCCACGCTGTTCTACGTCGCCGGCATCGGGCTGACCCGCGATCCCTATCTGATGGTCTCCGACAGCAACATGTGGGTCAATGCCGGCCGCAGCCAGTTTCATCTGCCGAGCGGCCGGCCGCAGGTGTTGCGCGGCCACACGGGAATCGTGATCGCCGGACGGCAGGCCCTGCTCCAGCGGCTCGCTGCGGTCGCGCCCAAGCTCGAGGGCACCGCGTTCGGCTATCGCGAGCACAACGATCACGTCGAGGCTACCTGCCCCTGGGGCAACCGGCTGCGCTGCTTTGAACCGGACGCCGCGCGGTTCGGGCGCATCGCGCTCGGCATGCCCTATGTCGAGTTCGAGGTGCCGCGCGGCACCGCCGAGGCGATCAGCCGGTTCTATCCCGAAATCATGGGCATCCCCGCCAGCGTCGTGAACGGCGATGCCGTCGTCGCGCGCGCAAAAGTCGGCAAGGACCAGTATCTGCAATTCCGCGAGACCGACCAGGCGCACGGCGAGTTCGACGGCCATCACGTCCAGATCTACATCACGGACTTCTCCGGCCCCTACAAGCGGCTGCGCGCGCGCAACCTGGTGTCCCGCGAGGACAATCAGTACCAGTACCGCTTCTGCGACATCGTCGATCCCGCCAACGGCCGGCATCTGTTCACCGTCGAGCATGAGGTTCGCAGCGCCACCCATCCGATGTATCTACGGCCGCTGGTCAACCGCAATCCGGCGCAGACCAACCGCACCTTCGCCAACGGCTACGACCAGGCGCCATGGGCGATGGGGCCGGACCAGTACGACGGTTGAGCGCGCGCGCTCGTCCGCATCGCGACATCACCTGCAATCCCAGCCACGAGACGACATGCTTCCCTCCCAGCGCCATCTGTTCGAGATCCCACGCGAGGTCTGCTACCTGAACTCCGCGTCCTACAGCCCGCTGCCGCTGAAAACGCTCGACGCTGGCCGCGCCGCGGTCGGACGCAAGGGCCAGCCCTGGACCATCGACGCCGGTTTCGCCGGCCGCCAGCATGAGCGCGCCCGCAGCGCGGCGGCACGCCTGATCAATGCCGATCCTGATGACGTCGCGCTGATCCCGGCGATCAGCTACGGCATAGCGACCGTGGCGAAGGCGCTGACCGTTCCGCGCGGCACCCGCGTCATCGTGCTGGAGAACGATCACTCCTCGCCGGTGCTGGAATGGCACGCCCGCGCCGAGGCGCAGGGTTTTGTCGTCGACACCGTGCGCCAGCCCGCCGACGGCGACTGGACATCGGCGGTGCTAGCAACGATCGACCGCTCGGGCGCGCCGCCGGTCGGCCTCGCCTCGATCTCGTCGGTGCACTGGTCCGACGGCGGCATCATCGACGTCGACAAGGTGCAGGCGGCGCTGCGGCGGCATGGTGCGATGTTCGTGATCGACGCGACGCAGAGCGCGGGTGTCGTGGCGATGGATGTGACACGGCTCGATCCGGACGCCGTGATCTTCCCAACCTACAAATGGCTGATCGGCCCCTACGGCCGCGCCTTTCTCTACGTTGCAAAACGCCACCAGAACGGTGTGCCGCTGGAGCAGACCTCCGCCGGCCGCCGCGATGTCAATTCCGAGAACCCGGTCTATTTCGGCGATCTCGGCTATGTCGACAATGCCCGGCGCTACGACATGGGCGAGCGCGATCATTTCATCACGCTGGAGATGGCTTCGATCGGCATGGAGATGATGGCGGAATGGGGCGCTGCCGCCGTCAGCGCGCGGCTCGCGATGCTGAACGAGCGGATCGCCGATGGGGTGCGCGATCTCGGGCTCAATCAGCTGGCGCGCGGCCTGCGCGCGCCGCACATCCTAAGCCTCGGCATGGCCGGCGGAATTCCGAAGGAGCTGATCGCGCGGCTCGCCGCGGAGAACATCCATGTCGCGCTGCGGCTCGGCCGGATGCGGATCTCGCCGCACGTGTTCAACGACGAGGCCGATGTCGACCGCCTCGTCGCCGTCTTGACCAAAGCGCTGCGCGGCTAGCCGCGCTTGGGTCCGAGCGCCACGACGCTGAACAATTCAATCGCCAGCGCGACAGCGACGCCCGCCGCGCCGATCACGAACAGCAGCGCATAATCGCCGCCGCTCTGCGCGAACAGATAGGACAGGCCGTAGGCGCCCGCCGCCTGGAACAGTGCGAAGGTCGTGGTCGCCTGTGCCCAGGCTGAGCGCTGGCTCGCAGCGGAGTGCGGGATCAGCTCGTGGATACGGCCGATCACCAGCGGCACGATGCCGGGCGTGAAGCCGCCGACGATGAGGCTCGACACGATCAGCGCGGCGGGCGAGTTCGTCACGGCGGGCAGCGCGACCGTAACCGCCTCGATCAGGAAGGCAGCGCGCAGCGCCGCAGCGAAGCCGGCGCGATCGGCGAGATGCCCTGTCAGCAGCGGGCCGATCACGGCGCCGATGCCGTACAGCACCCAGTAGTACGACCCTGCCGCGATCCCCTGCCCGAGGCCGCGGGCGACATAATCAACCAGGAACACCATGTGCGGCACCAGCGCCAGCGCATTGAGGCCATATTCCACGCACAGCGCGATCACCAGCGGCGAGCGCACACTCTGCACAGCAACGGGCTGCTCGGCCGCAGCATGCGCGGCAGGCACTTCCGCGGGCCATGCCTTCCAGCTGATCAATGTCAGCACCGCCGACAGCACGGCAAGGCCGTACCAGGCCTGCTTGATGCCCTGCTGCAGCAACAGCGGCACCAGTGTGCCTGACGCTGCCACGCCCAGTCCGACGCCGGCGAAGATCACGCCGCTGATCAAACCGCGCTTGCTTGGCGCGACGTGCGGCAGGATCGCGGTCGCCGCCAGCACCATGATCACGCCACCACTGATGCCGGCGAGGAAGCGAAGTCCGAAGAACCAGACGAAGGAGATCGGCACCGCGCAGGCAAAGCAGGTGGCGGCCGCCAGAACCATCATACCGCGCAGCGCCCACACCGAGCCGATGCGCGCGCCGAGATCGCGGGCGATCAGCGCGCCGGCGAGATAGCCGGCAAGGTTGGCGGCACCGAGATACACCGCTTCCGCCGGCGTGAACCATTTCTCTGCGATCAGCGCCGGAATCAGCGGCGTGTAGGCAAAGCGCGCCAGCCCGAGCCCGACCAACGAGGCGCATAGCCCCGCGGCTGCAGACAGCCACAGCGGCCCCCCTGCATCGCGATGCGGCTCGGCGTGATGGCGCCTGTGATGATCGACATTGGCTGACATGGACATCGCAGTAGGCCCTCCGACCGTTCGTGAAAAATGATTAGTTGCGATCGCAGCAATCGCTCACAGCGATCACGCCTTGCCTCTCCCGATCGGGAGAGGCGCCCAGTTCGATGTGGCAAGGGCCGTCAGTCGGAAGATTTCGCCGCCGCAGCGGCCGCGCGCTTCTTGCGATATTCCAGCGCGGGCAGCCCGCCCCAGCCCCAATTGTCGGTATCGACCTCCTCGATGATGACGAAGGTCGATTCCATCGGCTTGCCGAGCACGTCGCGCAGCAATTCGCTGGCGCCCTTGATCAGCGCCGCCTTCTGCTCCGGCGTGGTGGACGACGCACGCGGCGTCGTCCCCTCACGCGTGACCTGGATGGTGACAACAGGCATCACACGCTCCCGATCGTGCTCGTCAGTGACCGGCGCTCTGGCCGCCGTCGACATGCAGGATCTCGCCGGTGACGAAGCCCGCGCCTTCCAGGAACAGCACGGCGTCAACGATGTCCTTCATCTCGCCCATGCGGCCCACCGGATGCAGCTTGGCGAGGAAGTCGTGGGTCTCGGGGGCGTGCATCGGCGTCTTGATCACGCCGGGTGCAACTGCGTTCACGCGGATGCCCTTGGCGGCATATTCGATCGCGAGCGACTTGGTCGCCGCGCTCAGCCCGCCCTTGGTCAGGGAAGCCAGCACCGAAGGCACATTGCTGTTGGCATGGTCGACCAGGCTGGTCGTGATCTGAACGATATGCCCCGACCCCTGCTTCACCATCTCCTTCGCCACGCGGCGGGTGATGTAGAAGAAGCCGTTGAGGTTGGTTGCGAGCACCGACGCGTAGTCCTCGTCGGTGTGATCGGTGAACGGCTTGGCGACGAAGATGCCGGCATTGTTGACCAGCGTGTCGACGCGGCCGAAGCGTGCGAGGGCCTGCTTGACGATGCGATCGGCCACCTCGGCATCGCCGATATCGCCCGGGACCGCCAGCACATCGGCATCGGTCGACGGCTTGATGCTGCGGGAATTGGCGACGACGCGGTAGTTGCGGTCGCGGTAGCCCCTGACGAGCGCCTCGCCGATTCCCTGCGACGCGCCGGTGATGATCGCAACCTTCTGCTCTGCACCCATGATCTCTCTCCATCTGTTGCTGAAGCGGCATCAGCACCGCCTCGATGGAGAGCAACCTAGATACATCCGCATTTCGTGCGAATGCCCGCTATTCGGCAGACACTCTTCCGCGACGCGAACGACTGGCCTGGCTGGCCTCACGCGTCAGCCGCTCGAAATAGCGCTTCAGCCGCGGCGTCGCGAAATCGACGAAGGCGCGCACCTTCGGCACATCGAAGCGACCCTGCGGCGCCAACAGATGCACCGGCAAAGCCGGATGCTCGTCCTTGGCAAGCAGGATCTGCAATCGCCCGTCACGGATTTCCTCGGCAATGTGATACGAGAACAGCCGGGTGACGCCGTGCCCTTCGCTGGCCGAGGCGACCGCCGCCCGCACCGTGTTGACGACCAGGCGCGGCGCGAACTGGACCGCGCGCGCCACCTTCGACTTCGCGGCCGGCGGAAAGCTCCAGGAGTCGAGCCCGAAATGCGTCATCGCGATGATCTGGTGCTTTGCGAGATCAGCCGGCTCGCTGATATCAGGGTGCCGCGTGAGATAGCCGGGCGACGCCGCGACCACGCGGCGCACCTCGCCCAGCCTGATCGCGACAAAATTGGAATCGGCGAGCTGCGCGATGCGCAGCGCGACGTCGATGCCCTCGTCGATCAGATTGACGGTGCGATCGAGCATCACGAGCCGCACCGTCACCGCCGGATGTTCCGTCATGAAGGCGTCGAGCAGCGGCCGCAGCACGTCCTCGCCGACGACGACGGGTGCGGTGATGGTCAGCGTGCCGCGCGGCGCCGACCGCTCGCCGCCGGCCGAGATGTCGGCCTCCTCGAGCTCGCTGAGGATCCGCCGGCAGGCCGCCGCGTAACGCTGGCCGGCGTCGCTCAGCTTCAGCGACCGCGTGGTGCGATGAAGCAGCTCGGCGCCGACATGATGTTCGAGGAACGCGATCGCCCGGCTGACCGCCGCCGGCGAGCGCCGCAGTTTCCGCCCCGCTCCGGCAAGGCTGCCCTCGTCGACCGCCGCGACGAAGACCTTCATGGCGTCGATGCGGTCCATTACGACTCTTTCGCTGGAGGCAACCTGATCAACTCTGAGATCGACCTCTTACTTGCCGCCCATTTGAATGCTGCCGACGACATCGAAATTCGTCCCATTGGGCTGAAGAACAAAGAAATCCCCCATGGCGATCGATGGTTCAAGAACGATGTTTGAGATGTTGAGATCGTGGGTGATCATCACCAAGTTCGCAGACGACCGGTACGCATGGATGTCTTGCAAGACCCGCTCCTCATTCGATGTCGCCTGGCTCTCGGATAAGACGCCTGGCGGCATAAGATATTGGAAAGGCATCGCGCGACCGAACGCAAGCTTGCCGGTGTCGATGCAACGGCAATACGGGCTGGTCCGGACCTCTCCGACGGCAATGCCGTGCGCACGGAACGCCTCGCCAATCCGCTTGGCCTGCTCAACGCCGCGGGAAGAAAGGTTTACTTCCTCGGCGCAGTTTCCGGGCGCGAGGTGCCCTATTCCTTCTCGCATATCGACGTGGGTATGGCGCAGCAGGACAACCATGCCGCCTCGCTTCAATGCCGCCCAGACCTGTTCGTCATCGCCAAAGGCTTGTCCGAGCGAGATCGCCAGCGAACCCGCCAAAGCGAGGAGGAGCATTGCTTTCCGGCTGCGTAAGACTGCAAGCATGGGACGGGAATGCTTAGATTCAATAGAGCTCTAAGCGATAGCACGAATTCAGTTGAACAATCGAGGTCGGGAATGTCGCCTGTGGCCCATCGCGTTAACATTGGCATGTCTGTCCGCCTGCGTGCCGCCCCTGGGGCAAGCGGCCACGGACATTCATGCGCTAGTCGGCCTTCACGTCATACTGCTTGCTGAGATGGTCGCCGATCTGCACCAGCATCGCGACGCATTCGGGGTAGCCGGGCCGCGCCACCGTGGCTTCGTTGGCACTGGCGCGGAATTCCCAGCTGTCGCCGTCGCGCAGCACCGAGATGTCGATGCCGTCGGGGCAGTCGACATGGACTTTCAACTCGGCCCGCGCCATCGCGATGAGTTCGGCTTCGGTCTTGATCGGCTTGCTCATGTGACGACGTCCTCCCGGCTGGCGATATCAGCCATGGTTGCCGATTTGGCAACGGAATGTCGAGAGGACGCACCCGATCACGGGCTGTTGCAATTGACAAATTGCAGGTCCCCGGCGAACATTAGTCCGGGTCGATACCACCCGCCGCTTGCACCCCGCCCGGGGACGGTGAACGTATCAAGCCAGGTTTCAGGCTTCCTTTGCCCGCGCGAACGGGTCAGCAACGCAAGCCCCTGACGCTTTCCGTTCGTCGATGCAAAGGTTGATCCCATGCGCGACTTTCGTGATGCCAAGGCCATGGCGCAGACGCTGCGCGAAGCGCTCGCCGCCAAATCGGTCCCCCTCACCCACAGCGACAGCCTGGAGCTGATCGCCAACGTCCTCGGTCTGCGTGACTGGAACACGCTGTCCGCCCGGATACAGGCCGCCGGACCGCCGAGCACGCCGGCGCCGGCTGCAGACTTCACTGCAGAATCACCGCCGATCGCCGCGCGGCAGGAGACCGCCGTGGATTCAGCCACGCTCGACAATTATGCCGGGTTCTATCAGCTCAACGACCGCGCCGTGTTCACGGTGACCCCCGACGAACATCATCTGGTGATGCAACTGACCGGACAGCGCTCGGTGCGGTTCTTTGCGGAGAGCGTGACCGAATTCTTCGCCAAGATCGTCGACGCGCAGGTCAGCTTCGTCGTCGGACCGGACGGACGAGCCACCTCGCTGATTCTGCATCAGAACGGCAGCGATATTGCGATGGCGCGCATCGACACCGCGACGGCGAGGAAGATCGCCGACCAGACGGCGGAGCGCGTCAAGAACCAGTCGGCCAGCCCTGGAACCGAGGCTGCGCTGCACCGCCTGATCGATGGGATCGCCTCGGGGAATCCCAACTATGATGAGATGAGCCCGGCGCTGGCGGCGGCGACCCGCAAGCAGATGACGTGGCTTCAGCCCCTCGCGGACCTCGGCACGATCCAGGCGATCCGCTTTCTCGGTGTCGGCGAGCAGGGCGAAGACGTCTATAGCGTCAGACAGGCGAACGGTGCTGCGCACTGGCGCATCGCGCTTGACGACAAGGGGATCATTTCGACCGCATGGGTGACTCCCGGCCCGTAACAGCCCGTGCCGCTACGGCGTCACGCCGGCGCGGCGCTCGCCCTTGATGACCGGAAGCGTGCTGACCGGCGCGGCCTTTGGCCCGTCGGGCAGCGATCCGGTCGTGACCGGATCGGGCAGCGGCGCGCGGGCGGTGGCGTCGGGGAAGCGGGTCTTCATCTCGCGGATGAAGCCGTCGAGCGTGTCGACGCTCGCGGCCATCCGCGCGATCTGGGCGAATTCGGCGCTCGAGGTGGCGACCGGCTTACTGGCCGCGTCGAACGCCAGTCTGTCGGCATCGCCGGACATCAGCGGCGCGTATTTCTCGCGGAACCGGGACAGTCCGATGGCATCCTCGGCGAGCGCGTAGCCGACCACGGCACGGATGATGTCGGCCTTCTCGCTCGGGTTGAGCGGCGTGAAATCGCGCCAGCGGTCGCCGTAATAGAGCTCGATCTGCTCGGACGCCTCGCGCCAGTGCCGCGACGCCCAATAGATGTCCGAACGCAGCCGGATCGCCTCGCGGCCGGTGATGTTCGAGATGATGTCGAGCGCGAGGTCGTGCCGACCGACGTCGCTCTGCGCGCGCGCCTCGAGCAGCAGCCGCTGCTGGCGCAGTTCGCCGGAGAGATCCGCAATCCGGGTCGAGCGCAGCGCGCCGATGGCACGGTCGGGCTTGCGGTTCATCAGATAGACCATCGCAAGCCGCGCCGCGACCTGGGCGCGCGCCGCGCCTTCGAGCCGCTTGTCGACCTGGTACTGCAGGAGGTCGGCGGCCTGGTCGAGCAGATCGACGCCGACGAGACGGTCGGCGAGACGGCGGATCATCTCGTCGCCGCGGCGGCCGATCGGCGTCAGCTCGCGATAATCGTAGAAGGTGCCGAGCGCATCGATCGGCGCCATCTCGTCGCCCTTCGGGCCGAGATAGAGCTGCACGAACAGCGCCGAGGCGGCATCCTGCGCCTGGCGCGATTCCGGCGCGTTCGGCTGCAGCCGGGTCGCCGCACGGGTCACCGCGAAGGCATCGGCGTAGCGCGCGGTCTCGGCATAGATCTTCGACAGCACATACAGCGTCTTCAGCTCGATATTGTCGCCGCGCCACAGCATCGACAAGAGCTCGAGCTCCTTCAGCACATCGTCGCGGCCGATCTCGCCGCGCTTCTGCCGCAGCAGCGTCTCCAGCAGTCTGCCTTCGGCGGCGGCCTGACGATCGGACGAACTGGCGGCGAAGCGATAGGCGTCGAGCGCATCCTTCTCCTGGCCGAGCGCTTCGGCGAGCCGGCCGCGCAGCACCGCAACCGCGGGCTTGAGCGCGTCGGGAACGCCGACCACGTCGAGATCGCTCTTGCGCCGCGCGGCGCCGGCATAGTCCTTGACCTCGAGCGAGGCCTTCATCGAGTCGATCGTGACGATGCGCTGCAGATCGGGGGGCAGCGTCGCGACCGCGAATTCGGCGTTCTTGAACTTTTCGCGCGCCTCAGGCCATTTGCCCTCGCGGGCGAAGGCGAGCCCCTTCCACAATTGGGAATCGTAACCGTTGCCGATCACGGGATTGGCGAGGTCCTTGAGGCCCTGCGCCGGGTGCCCGATCAGGATGCTGGCAACCGCGCGCACCATCACCACGGACGCCCCCTCGCTGCCGCGCTTGCTCTCGGACAGCATCAGATTAGCGACACCATGGGCTTCCTGGTACATGCCGCGCGCCATGTAGAAATCGGCGAGATCGAGCCGCGCCTGCGGCAGCTGCTCGGCATTGGCCGTCGAAGCCGCCGCAATCAGGCCGTCGAGCTGCTTGAGGAAATTCTCCGACTGGTTCTTGCGCCACTCGTCCGGATCGAACAGCGGCTTCACCGCCGCGGTCGCGCGCTCGGCGGCGACGTCGGCCGACGACAGCGTCAGGCCGCCGGGCCGGCCCAGCATCACCTTGTCGGCGCCGACCTCGGCCTTGACGTCGTCGGCGTTCGGATGAACGACGACGCCGTGGATCGATTCCAGCAGCGAGAGCTCGACAAAGTCCTGCCGCTTGATGATGCCGCGGGTCGGCGGCGGCGCGGTCACGACCCAGAGCGTATCGCCCGCATCGGGATCGATCAGTCTGTGGAGCTGGCCGGGATTGGCGAGCGGCACGCTGACATTGGCAAGCGAGGGCTCGCTGATGTTGCGCACCACGCTGAGCGGCAGCGGCGGCTTCTGCACCCGGTCGGCGAAGGTCAGCGTCCAGCTCACGCCGCGCGAGCGGTCGTCGCTCTCGAGTGACGGCATCTGCGGCCGGTTGAGGCGGAAGCGCACCGCCTGCCCTTTCTCCAGCGCGATCCGGCTGACATCTGATATCAGCGAGCCGGCCTTGACGCGGATCGGATCGATGTCGATCGCCTCAGGCGTGTCGAACACCATCCACACCGTGTCGGCGCGACGGAATAATGCCGCCGGCGTCACGCCGGGGAATGAGAACGTCACCCGCAACCCGTCGCTGTCGCGCTGGGCTTCGACCGCGGACCCGGCGCTGGTGCGGGCCTCTGCAGGCGGCGATGGCGCCGCTGGCTTCGGCGCTTCCATGGCCGACGCGGCCGCAACAGCAGGCGCAGGCTTCGGCGCGTCGCTCTGTTCGGTCGCAGCGCTGCCCTCGCGCGGCGCGGCCGGCGCAGCGGCTTTCTCGACGTCAGCCGCCGGCGCCGCTGCGACCTTCGGCAGCTCCGAATTGAGCAGCTCGGATCTCGGCTGTTCCGATTTGGCGGGCGCGGGCGCCGGTTGTTCGGTCGTGGCCTGTTCGGGCTTGACCGGCTCCGACTGCACCTGTTCGGACTTTGCCGGCTCGGACTTTACCTGTTCCGACTTGGGCTCTGCTTTGGGTTGCTCTGCCTTGGGTTGCTCGGACTTGGGTTGCTCGGACTTGATCTCGATCTTGGCCTGCTGCGCGATGCTCTCCGACGTCACCGGCGCGATCGCAGTGGCACCCCTCGGCTTGCCGCGCGGCGTCGGCAACAACGAGCTCAGCGAGGGCTTCGCCGCCTGCTGCTGCTCGCTCTGCTGGAAGGCGACATCGACAATGTAGTTCTTCTCGTCGCGGAACGAATGCACGTCGACATCGCCAATCAGCGTCACGTCGACCGCCGAGGTATCCGTGTCGGCGCGCGAGCTGATCGAGGCGACGTTCGGGGGAGCGGCGACCTTGGCATCGGCCAGGTCGAAGCTCAGGACTGAGTTGAAGGACAGCGTCAGCTTCTGCTCGTTGAGCACCGAGGAGACGCTGACCCCGTCGGGAACCTCGAACACGAAACGGACGAAGGTGGGCTGCACCAGGGCGCGAACCCGGATCGGCGGCTTCTTCTTGGCGGCATCGGCCGCGCGCTGGATGCGCAGCAGACGCTCGGCGGCACGGGCGCGCTCCGCCAGCTCGCGGATCACTTCCTGCGGCAGCGAGGGCGGCGGGCCGGTCCAGCTGTCGGGCAGAAAGTCGACGAAGATGCGCTCGCCGGCGGTCATGGTATTGACGGTGACGCGGCGCGCCAGCGACAGGCGGATCGCCGAACCGTCCGGATCGCGGCGCGCGGCGCCGACATAGTCGGGCACCGCATCCGACAGTTTCTCGACCGGGATATCGACCGGACGCTTGAAGCGGATCACGATGATCGAGCCGGCGGTCGTGACCTCCGACTCGACATCCTCCTTCAGCTTCAGCACCAGCCGGGCATAGCCGTTCGCGGCCGAGAATGTCGCCTCGCCCGGCACCGGCGGCAGGTCTTGGGCCGGCACCGTGGCTGGATATGTGAGGGTTGCAAGGGCAAGGCCAGTGGCAAGCAGGCACAGACGGGCAGTCCGCGTCCAGGCGCGGCCTAGCGACCATGTTTCAGCGGCAGCCGTTCGCGCCATCTCGAAACGTCTTCTCGGACCTCAGCCATACCAGCGCGAAGCGCCCTCGCCCACGCGTCCCGATCTTGGATCGGGCGGCGTTAAGGAGCTGTTAACGTAAACCGACCCCCTTTGATTTCGTTCAGGGCGATGTCGGGTTCGGCGGTCAATAGCGCCCGGTTCCGGGTTTGATCGCCGCATGGCTGGTCCGTGCATCCCGGTGCTACCGAGGAGTTCCGTCCGACCGTCAAACTCGGACCGCCGAGACCTCTGGCTCGCCATGCGCCGCTTGCCGCGTTTGCGTGCTCTCCCGGACCAGCAACCAGCAGAACAGGATGATGACCGGAGCACCAAAAGGCAGCGGCTTCACGACCGACAGTTGGTAGAGGACAGGCAGGTAGAAGACCAGCGGCGCGAGAAACGTCACGCCAAGCACCATTTTCGACCAGGCCGGAAAGCCGACCTTCAACCACTCGCGCAGCATCCAGGCCAGCGGCAACGCCATAATGAGCATGTCGTAGAACAGTGAGAACGGCGTAATCAGGAGGCAGGCGAGCACGATGATCGAGCGCTCAGCAGCGGCGCTGACGTTCCGCCGCAACATCCAGACCATCACACACACCATAGCCAGCGCCGCGAGGCCGTGAATGACAAAGGCAGTGCTGACGCCGGCGCCGAGCAGACGCGCTGTCGCGTACACGCTCTGAAGCAATGAAAACTCGACGTCGCCGTTCTCCAGAGCCTGGCGGGCCGAGTGAGAGACGTCGAGGAAGCTGAGCCACGTATCCAGGCCGAACAGCAGCGCGGACAGCACGACGAGCGAAATCGACGAGATGCCTGCCCAGATCAGCGTGCGCCAGCGACCTGTGACGATCAGGGCGATCGGCACGGCCAGCGCCAGGTGCGGCTTGATCACCATCAGCCCGAGGATCGCGCCCGCGAGCTTTGGCCTCCGGTTCATGATGCCGAGACCGCATCCAAGGATCGAAGCCGTCAGAAAAGCGTTCTGCCCTGCCACGGCATTAAGATACACCGGCGCATAGGCGAAGGTCGCGACCAGGCACCAAGGCGTTCGCAGGATACGCCAGATCAGCGCGGCGAACGCCGCCGCCGTGATACTGATGAACACGAACAGCGAGGCGAAATACGGCACGAGCGAGAACGGCAGGCACACGAGCAGCATCGTCGGCGGATAGAAGAACGCCTCGTAGCCGTCTCGCAGGTATGGAGCCTCCGCGAGCAGATGCAATTCGGGTACATAAACCTCGGCGGGATGCCCGGCCAGAACCTGAAGCGAGGCCGCCCAGAACGTCAGGAAGTCCGAGCCGAGCAGAAAATTATTCACGCCATAGCCGCCGTCGCGGTAAAATAGCAAAAGCGACCTCGCAAGGGTCAGCACCAGCACAATTGCGACGCCACTCACGTACAATCGGGCGCGCCGCGCGGTCAGCCAGGGCATGTCTTTCAGCATTGGCAATTCCTCAAGCACCACCTTGGGACGTAGCGACTTCAATTCCAAAATGACAAATCGGTTGCAACTTAAGGCTACCATTTAACGCTACCATAACCTCGGTGCTCCGTGGCGATCGTGTCCATCGGGCACCGCGCGAAGGCGGGCGAACATCCGCTTCAGCCAGGCAGCACATAGCACTGCAGCGCCTCTGACTGCGTCTTTGTCGTACTTGGTGACGATGGCCCTGAAGCGGGTGGCCTCGGCTTCCGCCCGATCCACCGGGCACGCGCGGAACTCCTGGCGATTAACCTCAGCCTGCACGGAGACCGGCCACTTGCTTGCGCCACGGCCAATGGCGGTATAAAAATGGCTTACATTTCAAATATTTTTTAGCTTCTGGCAGTTTCATGAATGGATTTGGAATGGCGCGCGGTACGGAGCGCAGCGAATTCGACCGTGCGTTGGCCATTGCCAGCCTCATCGTGTTGAGTTTCACCCTATACTCCGTGGTGCCGAAAGTCGTTGACGGTACCGGCGCGACCGGGCTCGACTTTTCATGCTTTTGGAGTGCGGGGAAAATGGCTCTCGATGGCCATGCCGCCACCGCCTACGATTGGCCGCAGTTGCGGCAACTGATCCTTCAGATCCATCCTAGCCTGAACCTGGCTCCGTATCCCGTTTACGAGGTGCCTATACCGTTCTTCTACCCGCCGGTGTTTTTCTTTCTGGCGGGACTGCTGGCGTTGCTGCCGTATCCCACCGCGTTCTGGATCTGGAGCTCCGCAAAGCTGCTGTGCTGGGCGCTCGTTGTTTCCGCTATCCGGCCGCGCTTCGCCGCGCTGCTGGTGGCATTCGCCGTGCCGGCCGTCTTATACGATTTCATTGTCGGCCAAAGCTCCCTGCTCGCGGCATCGCTACTCGGCGTCATCCTGCTGACGCTGGACAGGCGTCCGATCGTGAGCGGCTTCCTGATCGCGCTGTTGATCTTCAAGCCGCAATATGGCGTCCTGCTTCCGCTCGTTCTGATCGCCACTGGACGCTGGGTCGTCGTCATCACGGCTAGTTTGGTGATACCGGTCCTCATGCTGCTCGCCGGGCTTACCTTCGGCTGGGATACCTTTGAGGGATTCCGTGAGGCGGCAGTCGTCGCGGCGACGCAGTTCCATCTCACCGGCACACTGGCTTGGTACAAGCTGCAGAGCGTCTACGGTGTGCTTCGGTTTGCCGGCTTTGGCTACGGATCGGCCATGGCATTGCACATCGCTGTCGCTGCGGCAGCCGCGATGTGGGTCGTGATCATATGGCGCCGCAACGTCAGCTTCGCCGTCAAGGCCGCGAGCCTGCTCGTCGCAACCCTGCTTGTCTCTCCCTACTTCGCGATCTACGACACGGCGATACTGGCTCTCGCGCTCATTTTTCTCATGAACGAGCCAGTGGCCGAACATGGCTCCCTTCTCTCGAATCGCTCCGAACTCCGGATCGGCTTCGGCGTGCTTGTCCTGGCGGGGTTTGCCTACCCGGTCGCACTCGTGCCCGTCGGTCCGTTCATGTGCGCGACCGTCATTGCGATGATCTGGATCAGATGCAGGCAACCCGATGTTAAGCCGGATCTGGCTTACGGCTGAGGACGCTACTGCCAATTGACGGATTTCCCGATAGCGTCCGTCAATTCGTCTTCGGCGTGAGCATCTTGCCTTCGATCTTGGGAAGATCGTCTGTCGATGCCGACTTGTCGCCGCCGGCGCGGCGGGCGAGTTCGACCGTGAGCCGTTCGGCGGCCTCGGGCTGCATCAGGCCGAGGATGTCGGACATCTTGCGCGGCTGGATCTGCGAGGCGATCTGGTAGAGCACGGTCATCTCCAGCCGATCGAACACTTTTGCGGCGTCCTTCGGCTTCATGTTCTCGTACATGGTGACGATGCCCTTGAAGCGGGCGGCGTCGGCTTCTGCCTTGGCCGCCGCATCGGCATTCGTCTTGGCGTCATTGGCCTTGGCCTCCTCGACCTTGGCCTCGATGCGCTTCTCGGCGGCCTTCAGGAGGCTTTCGCGAATCTCGACCTCGCGGGCGCGCGTCTCGAGCTCCTGGCGGCGCGACTGCAGCCGTTCCAGGATCGCGCGTTCGGAGGCCGACACCGGCGGCGGCGCATCCAGATTGACCACCACGCCGTCGGGCTTGGGCGCCTCGGCGGCCGGTGCGGCCGGTTTCGGTGCCTCGTCCTTCTTCGCGTCCTTGCCCTCGACCGATCCCGTGATGTCGCCGGGATCGGCCTTGAACTTGCTGTCGGCAACCGCCTTGGGAGCGCCGGGGAAGTTGAAATTCTGCTGCGCCCAGGATGGACCGGCCGGCGGCGCGTCGTCGGCAAACACGTAACCGCCATCGAGCACGAGGCCCGCGACCTTCAGCACCATCAGGCCGAAGATCGCGACCAGCACCACGGGCATCACTCTGATGTCACGAAGCAACTTCATGCAGCGAGGCCGCCGGCCCTCCTGCGCTCGGTGAAGGCTTCAGCCGCCGCAGCAACCGCGCGCGCGGCCGAAACCCTGGGCGCCTGCGCCACCGGTGCGGTAGGCGCCGCTGCCGGTGCGTGCGCGGGCTCCGGCGGCCGCGCGGCCAGCGCGATCTTCGACAGGCGGCGCACCACGTGGTCGCCTTCCGCCAGCTGGTTCTTCAGCTGCGCCGACATCTGCACCGCCGCGTCGAGCTGGTTGCCGAGGTTCTCGTTGACGTCGCGCACCGCATGCTTCAACCCGCCGATCGCGCGTTCGGCGATCTCGGTCGCGGTGATCAATTCCGCGATCGTCGCCTTCAGCGAATGCTCGTCCGCCTTCAGCCGCTGCAGCCGCTTGTTGAGCAGCCAGCAATAGCCGATCGTCAGCATCAGCAGCACGGCTACCAGACTCTCGATTGCTAGTCCAAGCACATGACTCATGGTGCCTCCATCATCTTGGTCCGCTCGTCCGCCTTCTCGAACATCGCGAAGGTGGTTTGGGGTTTACGCAAATTCTTGGTGACGCGGATCGCGACGCGGTCGCCGACGCGGCCCATGCGGCCCTCCGTCAGGGTGACATTGCCGCAACGGACCGAGACCAGCGCGTCGGAACGGATATCCAGCGGCAGCGTGTCGCCGACCTTGAGCTTCATCAGCTCCTTGAGCGGGATATCGGCCTCGTACAGCACCGCATCGACCGCAATCTCGGCCTGCGCCACCTCGGTGGCGAAATGGCCTTCCCAGATCGGGTCGCGGCCGAACTTCTCGCCCATGAACATCTGCAACAAGACGTTGCGGATCGGTTCGATGGTGGCGTAGGGCAGCAGCAATTCGACATTGCCGCCGCGGTCTTCCATGTCGATGCGTAGGCGCACCAGGATCGCGGCGTTGGCCGGGCGGCTGATCGCGGCAAAGCGCGGGTTCGTCTCGAGCCGGTCGATCGTGAAGGTCACCGGTGACAGCGGCCGGAACGCCTGCTCGGCATCCGACAGCACCACCTCGACCAGCCGCTTGACCAGGTTGGTCTCGATCGTGGTGTAGGGCCGGCCCTCGATCTTGAGCTGGGTCTGGCCGCGGCGGCCGCCGAGCAGCACGTCGATCATCGAATAGATCAGATTGGAGTCGACCATGGCGAGGCCGAAATTCTCCCACTCCTCCGCCTTGAACACCGAGAGCACCGCAGGTAGCGGGATCGAGTTCATGTAGTCGCCGAAGCGCACCGAGGTGATGCGGTCGAGCGAGACTTCGACGTTGTCGGAGGTGAAATTGCGCAACGATGTCGTCATCAACCGCACCAGGCGGTCAAACACGATTTCGAGCATCGGCAGACGCTCGTAGGACACCATCGCCGAATCGATGATGGCGCGGATGCCGGAATGATCGTCGAGGCTGACGTCGCCGACCGTGAAGCCCAGGAGATTATCGATCTCCTCCTGCGACAGCACGCGCTCGCCATTGGTGTTCTTGCCACCGAAGTCGCGGCTGCCGTCCTCGACCATGGCGGCCCATTGCAGCGCCATGTTCTCGGTGAGCTCGTTCTTGGCAGCCTCCGCTGCAGCCGCCGCGGGGTCCTCGGAATCGAGCGAGGCTTCCCACTGGGCCGCAATGGCGTCCTGGTCCATCTGGTCGTTGCCGGCCATGGCTTTACATCCGCCCCGTCACTGGATCACGACTTCCTTGAACAGCACCGCGTTCACCTGGTTGGGCGCCAGCGCGAGGTTGACGCGCTTGGTCAGCTCTTCCTTGAGACGGAACAGGCCAGCCGAGCCGTTGAGATCGCTCGGGCGCAGCTCGCGCATATAGGTCTGGAACAGGTCGGCGACGCGCGGCAGCGCCGGCTTGATCGCCTCGACCTGCTTCTCTTCCTTGATCTCGAGCACGAGCTTCAGCTTGAGATATTGCACCCGCTCGCCGGGCGCGCCGACCAGATTGACCAGCATGTCGGGCACGTCGACGAAGCTCGGCGGCTTCGGCGGCGGCGCTTCGGCGTGCTGCTCCTCGCCGTGACCGCGCATGAAGAAGAACCATCCGCCCGCCCCCGCGCCGAGCACGACGAGGAAGCCGACGACGGCAATGATCAGCTTGAGCTTGCCCTTCTTCGGAGCGGCCGCGCCCTCGCCGCTATCCGTCTTTTCCTCGTCCGCCATCGTCCGCTCGCTTCAACCTGAAGGATGCGAACGCGATTTGCCCCAGCTTTGGCTTGAAGACGCGATACAAAGGCCGCCGGCGCACACGCGCCCCAATGCCGGCAACACTGGGGTCATAATGGTTAACGGAAGATTAGGATTTACCTTCAACTAGGAAAAAACTGCCGGGCAAACATGGTCAACAAGACCTTTCTGCCGCCCGGCACGGCGCCCTGCAAAACACCTAAACCATTCAAATATCTGATTATTTCAAGTTGGCACGGGTTTCGCTGAGAGGACGACGTGACTGGCGGGTTTGGGAGAACCCAATGGTTACCGACGGTCCGGCGTGAAGGTTTGGGAGAACCATTCGCATCGGATCACCTCACAGGGGAGAACCACCGATGCAGAATACGCTTCTGGTCGGACTATCGAAGCAGATGGTGCTGGAACGGCAGATGGATGTCGTTTCCAACAACATCGCGAACATGAACACCAACGGCTACAAGGCCGACCGGTCGCTGTTCCAGGAATATCTGTCCTCGAACGCGCATGAAGACAATTTCGCGTCCTCCGACCGCCGCGTCTCCTTCGTGCAGGACCGCGCGACCTTCCACGACTTCTCGCAGGGCCCGACCGAAGAGACCAAGAACCCGCTCGACGTTGCGATCGACGGCAACGCCTTCCTGGTGGTGCAGACGCCGGGCGGCGAGCGCTACACCCGCGACGGCAACCTTCAGATCAACAATCGCGGCCAGCTCGTCACCGCCTCGGGCTACCAGGTGCTCGGCACCGCCGGCCCGATCACGTTCCAGCAGACCGATCACGACGTCAACATCGCCCCCGACGGCAACGTCAGCGTGCTCGAGGGCACGTCCCGCCTCGACTCGATCCGCGGCAAGCTGCGCCTGGTCTCGTTCGCGCAGGCCCAGCGCCTGCTGAAGGAAGGCTCCAACCTTTATGTGCCGGGCGAAGGCGCGGTGCCGCAGCCGGACACCAAGGCGCAGATCCGCCAGGGCTTCATCGAGAAGTCGAACGTCAATTCCGTCGTCGAGATGAGCCGCATGATCGAGATCACGCGGACCTACACCCAAATCGCCTCGCTGCTCCAGCAGCAGAGCGACCTGCACAAATCGGCGATCGAGAAGCTCGCCGACGTGCCGAACTGATCCGGGGGATTGAACGATGCGCGCACTTTATACCGCGGCGACCGGAATGGCGGCACAGGAACTCAGCGTTCAGGTGATCTCCAACAACATCGCGAACCTGCGTACCACCGGCTACAAGAAGCAGCGCGCCGCCTTCCAGGACCTGATCTACGACCATGTGCGCCGGGTCGGCGCGCAGGCATCCGACCAGAACACCATCATGCCGATGGGCATCGACCTCGGCGGCGGCGTCAAGACGGTCGGCACGCCGCGGATGATGACCCAGGGCACGCTGTCGCCGACCGGCAACGATCTCGACATCGCGATCCGCGGCGAAGGCTTCTTCAAGATCCTGATGCCGGACGGCACCTTCACCTACACCCGCGACGGCTCGTTCCAGATGGACAACCAGGGCCGCATCGTCAACGCGCAGGGCAATTTGCTGCAGCCGACGATCACGATCCCGCAGAACGCCTCCGGCCTCACCATCAACGCGCAGGGCCAGGTCTCGGTGACGCTGCCGGGCCAGACCGCATCGACCAACATCGGTCAGGTCGGCCTGACCCGCTTCATCAACAAGGCCGGCCTGATGCCGATCGGCGACAATTTGTTCCAGGAAACGCCGGCCTCCGGCCAGCCGCAGGACGGCATCGCCAACACCGACGGCTATGGCGACATGCAGCAGAGCAACCTCGAACAGGCCAACGTCGAAGTGGTCTCGGAAATCTCCGACCTGATCGCCGCGCAGCGCGCCTATGAGATGAACTCGAAGGTGGTCTCCGCAGCCGACCAGATGATGCAGTCGACCTCCAACCTGTTCCGCTGAGGATGATGTCGATGATCGCCCGCTCACTCCTGATCGCAGCCGCGCTGCTCGCGGTGACCGCGCTGCCAGCCGCCGCGCAAAGCCGCGGCGAGAGCATCGCGGTGCCGACGCTGCGCGCCAGCGTCACGGTCGCGGACGACATCGTGCGGGTCGGCGACCTCATCGACAATGCCGGCAGCGCCGGCAGCATCGCGATCTACCGCGCACCGGACCTCGGCACCACAGGTACGCTGCCGGTCGCGCAGGTGCTGAACGTGCTGCGTACCCACCAGGTGATCGGCGTCGACACCCGCGAGCTGAAGGAGATCACCGTCACGCGGCTCGCGCGCACCATCGACAGCAAGGAGATCGAGCAGCAGCTGTCGCGCGCGCTGGAGGGCCGCCACGGACTCGGCAAGGCCGGCAACATCGCGCTGACCTTCGACCGCGATCCCGGCGATATCCGCATCGAGGCAACCAGCACCGGCGCGATGCAGCCCGTCGCCGTGCGCTACGACCAGCGCTCGACGCGTTTCGACGTCACCTTCGAGGTCAGCAACGAAACCGGCACGGCTCCGTACAAGCTGCGCCTCACCGGCACCGCGATCGAGACCATCGAGGCCGCCGTGCTGACGCGCAATGTCGAACGCGGCGACGTGCTGAAGGCCTCCGACGTTGTGGTCGAGCGCCGTCCGAAAGCCGAAATCGGCAACGACGCCGCGGTGCGCGACGGCGCCGTCGGCATGCAGATGCGCCGCCAGATCCGCGCCGGCCAGGCGCTGCGCACGGCCGACATGGCAAAACCCGATCTCGTTACCCGCGACCAGAACGTCACGCTGGTCTACCGCACCTCCGGTCTCTACCTCACGATCCGCGGCAAGGCGATGGATGGCGGCGCCGAGGGCGACGTCGTCAACGTGATGAATTTGCAGTCCAAGCGCGCTGTCTCCGGCGTCGTCACCGGCCGCGGCGAGGTTTCGATCTCGGTCGCGACCCCGCGCGCAGCGCCGGCCGCCGACGCCGCCTCTTCAGATCCCGCTCCCGTCAAGCTGAGTTCAGTCGCACCAAACGCCGAGTAAAGTTCATGTCCCAGTACCGCATCAACCGCCTCATCCTGACCGGTGCGCTGCTCGCGCTCGGAACGATCGCCAGCGGTTGCTCGTCGATCGACCGTCTCTCCCAGATCGGTGAAAAGCCGAAGCTGACGGAGATCGAGAACCCGACGGCGCAGCCCGGCTACAAGCCGGTGCAGATGCCGATGCCGAAGCCCGAGGTCGCCTCCTACAGCCCCAACTCGCTGTGGCGCAGCGGCTCGCGCGCCTTCTTCAAGGACCAGCGCGCCGCGCGCGTCGGCGACATCCTGACGGTCACGGTGAACTTCACCGACAAGGCCGCGATCGCCAACGAAACCCAGCGCAGCCGCAGCAATTCCGAAGACTCCGGGGTGACCAACTTCCTGGGCTCGCAGACCATCACGCAAGCGAACAAGATTCTGCCCGGCAAGATCCTGACCGCCGAATCCACGGCCTCGAGCGACGGCAAGGGCTCGGTCAACCGCCAGGAAGCGCTGCAGACCAGCGTCGCCGCCGTCGTCACCCAGATTCTCCCGAACGGAAACCTTGTGGTCGAAGGCAAGCAGGAGATCCGGGTCAACTACGAAATCCGCGAGCTGATCGTGGCCGGCATCGTGCGCCCGGAAGACATCCAGAGCGACAACACCATCGACTCCTCGAAGATCGCCCAGGCCCGCATCGCCTACGGCGGCCGCGGCCAGATCACCGACGTGCAACAGCCGCGCTACGGCCAGCAGGTTCTCGACGTGCTCTTGCCCTTCTAACGGGCATGATCCCGAAAAGTGGAAACCGGTTTTCGGATAACGATCATGCCTAAGTAGGATTTTTTCGAGCTCCCACATCTCGTCGCGAACCTAGGCGCGGCGCGGTGTACCAACACGGCCCTCGCTAGCTCCCCTGGCGAGGGCCGTGGCATTCTTGTGACCGGTCGAATGCACAAGAGCGTTTTCGAGCGAAGTGGACACCGGTTCGCGTGAAGAAAACGCGTCAAGACAACAATCGAGAGCCCGTTCCGATTCCATCGGAACGAAAAAGGGCTCTCGCCCAATCGTCGCGCACCAGTCCAATACCGCTTCGCGCAAGTCGCGCGATCGCCTTCTCGGTTCGTTAACCGTTGGGCAAAGGTTAAGTAGCAGTCCCTCCGCTTGCAACGTAGCTAGACGACAACGCAGGGTTTGCAGTTCGTGACGGTCATGCAAAGAGACGGTCAATATGCGGCGTGGTTTCGCACGCCGCGCGGCGAAGGCACCGGGATAGTCCAGCTCGCAAACGGCAGGATCTCAGGCGGCGACGCCATGTTCACCTATGGCGGCTCCTATCAGCTCGATGAGGACCGCTTCACGGCGGTCCTGACGACGCACAGATATGCCGACGGCCCGTTCACCACCGTGTTCGGATGCGACGAGGTCGAGGCTCAGCTGACCGGTACCTTCTGCGGCAATCGCGCGGTGTGCTCGGGCACCGCCAAGCAGGCCCCCGGCGTGTTGTTCGAAGCCACGCTGTTTCTGCAGCAACAGGAGCAGCCGCCCGCCCCCGGCCCCAAAACCACGGCAACGCGCGCGGATGTGACGAGGCTGCCGAAGCTCCCCGACCGCCGCACGACCGTCGTGACCCGGCGTTTCAGCTGATCGGTCCGCAATCCCGATGGCATCTCCGCCGCTTCAGGCGTACCATCGCGCATGCGCGAAGCGCAGCCCGATCGATGCAGCCGGAAGGAGGAACACATGTATGCCGCCATCCGTCACGCCAAGGCGAAGACTGGTAGCGCCGAAGAACTCGCGCGCCGGATCAAGGAAGGCGCAATTCCGATCATCAGCGATGTCGAAGGCTTCATGGCCTATTACGTGGTCTATGCCGGCGACGACACGGTCACCGCGATCAGCGTCTTCAACAATTTTGCCGGGGCCGAGGAAGCCAACCGCCGCGCACTAGCCTGGATCGATGACAATCTCGGTCCATTGCTGATCGGCCAAGCCACCGCGATCGCGGGTCCGGTCATCGTGCACACCAAGGCGTGACGGCCGCGCGCCCAGCAAACCTCGCCCTGCAGAAGCTCCCCCGCTGCGCTTCGTACCTGCCTGCGCGTTCGCAAGCCTATTTCATCATACTCGCCAGAAACTGCGTGACGCGATTGATCGCATCCGCGCGGGCTTCCGGGTTCGACATCGCGATCGGCGAACTGCCGTCCGGCCGCTTCAGGCTGGTCATCTCCATCCGCGGAAGGTTTGGATGGTCGAAGGCGTGATAGGCGTCGGGGTAGAAGTGCGTGTCGATAGGAGGGCCGCCCTCGTCCTTTGCTCGCGCCACCATCTCCCTGCACGGCCCTGCAGGCGTAGCGGTGTCTGCCTCGCCCACCAACAACAACATCGGTTGGCGCGGCCGCCAATGCGGGTCCTTTTCCGCAACCGGCGGACAGTTCGGATAGAGTGCGATCGCAGCCCGGAAATCCTTGTCCGGCGCCATACCCTTCGGCAATGCACCATTGGCGATCGTGAACATCATGGCCATCCCGCCGTATGACTGCCCCAGGATGGCGATGCTGTCGGGCCGGACGTCGGAGCGCGACCTCAGATAGTTCATCGCGCCATAGGCGTCCATCACCCAAATGGGTGACAAACTGCCCCATTCTCCTCCCGCGAGATAGCTGCTGCGAAGCCGGCCCGTTGGCTCATCCGGGCTACGCTTGCTCCTCAGACCTGTCGCTCAGGACCACGAAAACCTTGCCGCCGAAGTTGTAGCGCGCGACCGCGCGCATGCCGAGCCGCAGATGCGCCTTGAGCGAGCGCGGATTGTCTTCCCTGATGAACAGGATCGCTTCGCGGCCGGGAAAAATTGCCTGAAGCCTGGCGTAGAGCGCGTCGAGGACGCCGAGGCCGCGCGCGTCCGGGGCGACGCACACGGGGCCATACACATACGCACCGGGGCCGCCCGGCCAGGCCTTCAGCATGGCCTGCACCGGCGGGGCCTCACCGAATCCTTGCTCCGACGTCAGGAGCGCGCCGAGCAGCCTGCCCTCATCGCCGGTCGCGATGACGATCGATTGCCCGCGTGCAATACGCGTCTCGATCACCTCGCGCGGCCATTGCCCGAGCAGCATGCCGCCGCGGTCGCCGGCGTTGGCCGTCAGCAGCGCTGAGATCGCTTCCGCATCCGACGATGTGGCGAGCCTGGTCGTGGTCATTAGGGACGGACCGGATCGGCAGGCCGCCTGCCGGTGCAGCTCATGCCTTCTTCACGGTTGCGCGAGCGCCCGCGGCCGCCTTCTTCGCCGGCTTCTTCGCAGTTTTGCTGGATTTGGCCTGGTTGAGTTCGATCGCGGCACGGATCAGGGCCTTCAGCGCGCGGTCGTTGATCTTGTCGCCCTCGAACAGATCGAGCGCGCGCCGTACATTGCCTTCGAAGCCGGTGTTGAACAGCTTGTCGGGGTCCGGAAGTTGCGCGCCATACATGAAGGTCAGCTTCACCTTGCCCTTGTGGGCGTTGCCAACCGCGATGATGCCGTCGCGCGACCACACCGGGCTGCCCATCCACTTCCATTCCTCGATGATTTCCGAGTCGGCGGCGAGGATGCTCTTGCGCAGGCTGGCGAGCGTCTTGCCGCGCCAGTCGGTGAGATCCTCGATCATCTGGTCGATACGTTCCGATGCCGTCATTGCTGCCTCGTGGTCTGAGCCTGTCCCATGCAATCACACTTGTGAGGCGGAGGTCGATCCCCCCTGCATCCGCCGCGGCGCCAGATAGGGCAACGCAAACAGATACAGGCCGCTCAGCAGCATGAAGATCAGCGGGAACAGCGCCAGCAGGCCGATCCAGACGGCTTGCTGCTGCAGGACCATCGCGACGATGTTGATGATGACGGCAACCGTAAAGGCGATCGAAAGCCAGCGGTGAAATTGCCTGATCCAGTTATTCCAGTTCATGTGACCTCCTGTTGGATTGTGTGTCTGACTAGGCCGTCATTGCGAGGAGCTCGCGACAAAATTGCAGAGCAATTTGCGCTGAAGCGACGAAACAATCCATCTATCCGCGCGCTGCACGCTGGATTGCTTCGCGGAGCCTGTCATCGGGCGGCGCTACGCGCCGCCCCGTTGGCTCGCAATGGCGAGAGAGACGATCAGCCTTCGCGCACCAGCAGCTGATCGAGATTCTCCAGGAACTGCTTCCACCCGGCATGGGCGCCACCATAGGCCTGCTTCTGATGCGGCTGGAAGCCGGACTGCTCGACGCGCAGATGGGTGCCCTTCGCCGTCGGCGTCAGCGTGAAGACCACCACGCTCTCGAGATTGTAGGCGGCATCCGCATGCGCGAAATTCCAAGTGTAGGACAGCGTCTTGTGCGGCTCCACAGTGAGCACCTTGCAGTCCAGCACGCCGCCCCACTCGCCGCGCAGATTGAAGCTGTGCCCGACCTCGGGCTTGAAGTCGTTCTTCATCAGCCACTCCTCCATCAGATGCGGTTGCGTCAGCGCGCGCCAGAGCTTTTCCGGCGGATGGGGAAATTCGCGCTCCACGATGGCGGAGCGCGTCTCACGGGTGGTCTTGTTCATTGGTCCATCCTTTTGAGAAGATCTTCGAGGTGGTCGAACCGGTTCTGCCAGAAGCCCGCCATCTGGCTGGTCCAGTCGATCAACGGCGCCAGTGCGCCGAGTTGCGCGCTGTAATGCGTCTGCCTTCCTTCATGGCGATCGCGCACCAGCCCGGCCTGCTTCAGCACGCCGAGATGCTTTGACACTGCCGGCTGCGAGATCTTTGCCCGCGCGGTCAGCGCACCGACGGTCTGCTCGCCCTCGCGGCACAGGCGCTCGAAGATCGCCCGGCGGGTCGGGTCTGCGAGGGTTCGAAACAGCACGTCGTGAGCGTCCGGCATTTTGCGATCAATAACCCGTTGGCTATGGATTTACGTATAACTGACGAGCTATGGATTGGTCAAGCGGGAAGTTGAGACAATCTACCGGCGTCTTGGCTGCCCCTATTCTCAGCTGGTTTGGCGGAGATCGGCCGCGCCCACGCACTCATAACTGACTGGCTATCTCCAGGCCGCTGAGTTGCCCGTCGGGCGACTCAGCAAAACCTGTCAATATCAGCATAAGAAAATATTCCGCCTGGCGCCCAACTCATCGCGGGCATGCGGATGTTGGCTCACAGACCGTTCAACATGCTTGGCGTCGTCCCTGCGAAAGCAGGGACCCATAACCACGAATGGTTATTGCTGCGCGACGGCGGAACGATGAGTCCCGCTCACAACAAAGGCCGCGGAGTATGGGTCCCTGCTCCCGTGCGCAATTGCGCACTAGGCAGGGACGATTGTTGTGGACGTGGCGGTCGCAAGCGTACGAATTCGCCTCGTTGCGAAGGCACTGCGCATGACCTACACATATCGCGCGGACGCGGTCCTTGTTCACGGAGAACCTTGATGTGCCAGCTCTGCGAAATCACGCCTCCCAGCCGAACCTCCCGACGCGTCTTCCTCGCTGGCGCGGCGTGCGCCGCGGCCAGCCTCGCTTTTGCGCCGGCTGTGACAGCCAAAGAGACAAAGCGGCCGCCGAAGCCGCAGAACGTGCTGCCGCCGGACGCCGCGCTCGACCGGCTGGTGAAGGGCAACCTCCGTTATGTCGAGGGCGTTTCGCGGCGGCATGATTTCAAGCACGAGCGCGAGGCGCTGTCCGGCGGACAGAACCCGTTCGCCGGCATCCTGAGTTGCGCGGACTCCCGCATCGCACCGGAATACGCCTTCGACACCGGCCGCGGCGATCTGTTCGTCTGCCGCGTCGCCGGCAATTTCGCCAGCGACGAGATGATCGCAAGCCTCGAGTATGCGCAGTCCGTGCTCGGCGTGCCGCTGTTCATGGTGCTCGGTCATGACAGCTGCGGGGCGGTCGACGCCGCGATCAAGTCGCTGAAGGACAACACCACCCTGCCCGGCCATCTGCCCTCGCTGGTCACCGCGATCGCGCCTGCGGTGAAGGCGACCGAGGGCAAGCCGGGCGACCGGCTCGCGAACGCCATCAGGCAAAACGTCATCGACAACGTCGCGAAGCTCAAGTCGGCGACGCCGATCCTTAGCGCCGCGGTCGATCAGGGCAAGCTCCGGATCGTCGGCGCGGTCTACCGGCTGACCGACGGCAAGGTCGAGCTGGTCACGGACGTCAAGCGACCGGCGACTTGAACCTCGGCGCCACCTGCGACCACTGAAGCCAAGAACGACATCGCGTGAGCGACATGGAGAAGGCGGATGTGGCGCCGGCGCGGATGGATTGCTGGAGTGCTGCTGCTCGTGGCCCCTTTGCCGGCGCGCGCCGGCGTCGAACCTTGCAATTCGGCGCAGAAGCGGATCGAAATGACCGCGTTGCTGCGCCATGCCGCGGAGGACCGGCCGGTCAACATCACCTTCGCAACCCGGGCCGACGGCGTGAAGCTGCCCGCCGCCGTGATCGAGCAATATCCCGAGGAGATCACGATCATCCTGCAGCACGAATTCGATCGTCTCGCGGTGCGGGATGACGGCTTCGAGGTCGGCGTCTGGTTCAATCGCAAATATGCGAGGCTGACCGTGCCGTTCGACGCGATCAGGAGCCTGTGGGACGGCAAGGTTCTGATGTGCACGAACGATCAACTGTAGGAAACCGTGACCTTCAAGCTGGAGGAGGATGAAAAGTCAGGTGACCGTCGCTTACGTGCGCACTCGTCGCTTACGTGCACACTCAGTGTCGTCCCTGCGAAAGCAGGGACCCATAACCACGAATGCTAATTGTTGCGCGTCGGCGGAATGACGAGCCCTGTTCACAACAGCGGCCGCGGAGTATGGGTCCCTGCTCCCGTGCGCAATCGCGCACTAGGCAGGGACGACATCCTCATGTGGAGACAAGCTCGTCAACACAACGTCACCTCACGTGAACGTCGCTTCCACCTTGCCGAGCCCATCGAGCTCCATCACGACCGTGTCGCCGGCCTTCAGCCAGATCGTCTTGACCAGGCTGCCGGTCAGCACGATCTGGCCGGCATGCAGGCCACGGCCTTCGGCGGCGAGATGATTGGCGAGCCAGGCGAGCGCGTTGTGCGGATGGCCGAGCACGTCGGCGCCGGTGCCGCGCCCCTCCTCCTTGCCGTTGACGAGCGCGCGTCCGGTGACCTTGCGCAGATCGGGCACGGTGATGCGTGGCACGGCCTCGCCGAGCACGCAGCCGGCGGCGAAGAAGTCGTCGGCGATCAGCGTCGGCGCGCCGAGCGTCTCCCATTTGACGTAGCGGTCGTCGACGATCTCGATCGCCGGATGGTAGGCCTCGATCGCCTCCGCGACCCATTCGGCGGTGAACGGCCCTTCGCCGGGCGCGAGACTGCGCGATAGCCTCACCGCGATCTCGCATTCGACGCCGACATGGACGAAGTCGGCCGCCGGCAGCTGCACGCCGCTGTCATGCACGACCTTCTCGAACACGCCACCGCCGCAAGGGTGCGGGATGTTGATGTACTCCTGCATCACGGCGCTGGTGCAGCCGATCTTGTAGCCGACCAGGCTGCCGACCTGTGGCTGCAGCAGATCGTGCAGCGCGTACTGCACGCGATAGCCTTCGGCCTCGTCGAGCGGCACGATGTCTTTGGCGAGCGCCTTGAGCGGCGCGCGGCTGCGGCGCGCGCTGGCAATCGCCTTTGCGGCCGCGAGGACCCGATCCATCTGCGCAGCCTCCCTGATGTTCTCGGCGGCGCGGTGGCGCCGCCGTCTGCTCACAGCAATTCAGCACTCGCCGACGCGTCTGGCAAGCACGCCGGACGGAAGCGGCCGTCAGGCCTTGACCAGGCCGAGCCTGATCAGGCTCTCGGCGGTCGCGACAATCATCTCCTCATTGCCGCGCGGACGCCAGCCGAGCAGGTTCTGCGCCTTGGCGCTGGTCGAGCGGCGCACCTTGCCGAGCAGCGGCAGGGTGGCGCGGGCCAAAGGGTTGCGCCGCGCGGCGAGCCGGATCATCCAGTCCGGCGCCTGGAACCGGGGCACCCGCCGCGCCTTGCTTCCGAGTTTCCTGCGCAGCAGCCGGGCCACCTGCAGGATCGATATGGTCTCGCCGGCGACCGCGAGGAACCGCTCGCCCCCGGCCTTGGGCGAGGTCATGGCGCGCAGATGCAGGTCGGCGACATCGCGCACGTCGACGAGGCCGAAATGGATCCGAGGCACCGCCGGCATCGCGCCGTCGAGCAGCGCCTTGATGATGCCGATCGACTCGGAGAAATCAGGCCCGAGCGCGGGGCCGAACACCGCGGTCGGATTGACCACGGCGAGCTCGAGGCCGTTGCCTTCGCGCGCGACGAAATCCCAGGCGGCGCGCTCGGCCAGCGTCTTGGATTTCGGATAGGCCTGCACGTCGGGGCCATCGAGGTTGGACCAGGTGGTCTCATCGAACGGCTTGGCTTGCGGCGGGTGGCCATAGCCGATCGCCGCAAACGACGACGTCACGACGACGCGCTTGACCCCGGCGTCGCGCGCCGCGCGCAACACCCGCAGCGTGCCTTCGCGCGCCGGAACGATCAGCTCGTTCTCGTCCTCCGGCACATGCGCGCCGAGCGGCGATGCGACATGCAGCACGTAATCGCACCCCGTGACCGCCTCGCGCCAGCCGGCATCGCGCGTGAGGTCGGCGGTGGCAAAGCCGACCTGGTCGGCCGCAAGCGCGCCACCTTCGCGCAGCATCGCGATCACGTCCTTGCTGCGATCCGGATTGCGTAGCGTGGTTCGCACCGTATGCCCGTCGGCAAGCAGCTGCAGAATTGTATGCACGCCGATGAAACCGGATCCGCCCGTGACCAAAACCGTGCTCATGTCGCTGCCCTCTTCATGGTTCAGCAGGTGGGGCACACATTGCACCGCCCACCCTGCACAGGCCGCATCTGGTCACTATCTGATGGTCAGACAAGTAGAATGAAATTCGAGACCGGTATGGAAAACAATACCAGCGAACTGTGTGACGGCGGTGAATGCGAGAGCTGCCCGACCGACCCCAATCTGCTGATCGAGTTCAAGCGCGCGATCCACGCGCTCGGCGGCAAATGGAAGCTCGAGATCCTGTTCACGCTGATGAACGGCGGCGTGCGGTTCGGCGCGCTGCGCCGCGCGCTGGTGCCGATCACCCAGCATATGCTGACCGCGCAACTGCGCGAGCTCGAGCGCGACGGGCTGGTGTCGCGCAAGGTGCTCGCCGAAAAGCCGTTGCAGGTCGAATACGAGCTGACGGATTCCGCCTGGGGCCTCACGCCGGCCTTCCGCGAATTGCTGGCGTGGTCGAAGACCTACGGCCCGCGCCGCCACGCGGAGGTTAGCGAGACGACAGTCGGGGCGGCGATCAGCTGAATGACGTCGAGCTGCGACGGCATCGGGACTGGGCCCCCTCTCCCGCTTGCGGGGGAGGGTTGGGGTGGGGGTTTCTCCACGAGTCGCATCGTGGTGAGAGCCCCCACCTGGATCGCATCTAACGATGCGATCCGACCTCCCCCGCTAGCGGGAGAGGTGGACCGAGTTTGCGGAACGACAGCGTCAACCCATGCCAAGCGCGCGCCGGATCGCGATTTCGACCGGCGAGTAGGCGCCGTCGTCACGATCGAGCCGGTACGGCTCGGCGGGACTGAGCGAGGGCTGCGCCATGAAGCGCGGCCTCGTTCCCCGGTGCTTCTGCGCGGCATGCACCAGGAATGGATGGCACAGATAGACCGTGCCCGCCTCGCCGGTTGCCAGTGCGAGCTCGCAATCGGCGCCCATTTGCGCGAGGTTCATGCGCCCGCGTCCGGCCTCGCCGGCCGGCGCGAGGTAACGCGCCATCGGGACATGCGAGCCGACCCTGATCCGGGTCGGCGCGTCGTCGTCGCCGACATCGGAGAACAGGAACAACATCAGCAGCGCACGGCCGCGCGAGTTGACGTTCACCCGCCATGCCGAGAAGTCGCTCCGTTCGTGCGGGTCGCAATCGTCGCCGGGAAAGCTGACATCGACATGCCAGCCGGCGTCACCGGGATCGTCCGGATGCGGGAACCGCACCGGGAAGGTCCCGATGTTGTGGCGCGGAGACCAGCGGCCGGGGCCGGCGATCTGGTCGAACGCCCGATACAGCAGCGGCGAGTTGATCGCCTGCCGGAACGGCTCCTCGCCATAGCCGGGCAGCCGCACCACGGGGCGCGTCCAGGTCGAAGGATCATGCTCGCTGCACGGCAGGTCGCGCCACATGATGGCACGTCCCGCATCGGCGAGTTCGCGGGGAAAGGCGTTGTCGATCCGGACAAAGCCCTGTTCGATGAATTGCTCGATTTGCGCGTCGCTGAGCGCACGCGTGTCGTCTCGATCGGTCATGATTGTCTCTCAAATCGTCGCCAGCCGTCGACGCTCCGCAAGGCGCGCAGTTTGGCCGGCTCATTCGGTTCACTGGAATCCCGCGAGCCCAGGCTCGCGGGGACGATCAGCGCTTCCGCGTGGAAGCGTGTTTCCTGGCGGAAACGAGATCAGCCCAGGAAGAAAACCGATGCGATGTTGAGAGTACGTGTCATCATGGCGGCGCGAACGTACGACCGGTGCGCGCCGGAATCAATCTGTGGCGGTCCACCCGCCACTATTCGTCGCGATAGACCTTCTCGCGCTTCTCGTGGCGTTCCTGCGCCTCCACCGACAGCGTCGCGATCGGGCGGGCTTCGAGCCGCTTCAGCGAGATCGGGTCACCGGTCTCTTCGCAATAGCCGTAGGTGTTGTCTTCGATGCGCTGGAGCGCCGCGTCGATCTTGGAGATCAGCTTGCGCTGACGATCGCGGGCACGAAGTTCGATCGCGCGGTCGGTTTCCGAGGAAGCTCGGTCCGCGAGGTCGGGGTGATTGACGTTCTCTTCCTGCAACGTCTGCAGCGTGACCTTCGATTCGCGGAGGATCTCATCCTTCCAGGCCAGCAGCTTGGCGCGGAAATAGTCGCGCTGCCGCTCATTCATGAAAGGCTCTTTTTCAGTCGGCCGGTAGTTCTTCAGCTTTTCCAAAGGCAGCCATGTCCCTGTCAGGCGGAGGGAACAAGAGCCCTCCGCGCGGCGCCTTATATAGCCACGTCATGTGACAGACAATATCTGCCACCGCGAAAGGCGGCCTGCCCCCAAGGCCTTGCACAGGCAAACTTATCCGTGCTGCCCGGGGGCCGGCTTTTCCCCTCTCCCGGCCGGTCAGTAGCCGACTGTGAAGCGCTGGCGGATATGGGCCGGGCGCTCGATTTCGTCGGCGAGTGCAACTGCGAAGTCCTCGAACGAGATCGAGCTCTTCCCGTCCGCAGCGGTCAAAAGCTGGTCGGTCCCGAGCCGGAACTTGCCGGTCCGCTCGCCCGCCACGAACAGCGCCGAGGGCGACAAAAAGGTCCAGTTCAGGTCCTTTTCCTGGCGCAGCAGGTCGAGGAATTCGGCTCCCTTCGAGGCCTCGGCCTTGTACGGGGCCGGGAAGTTCGGCGTGGTCACCAGGCGGACGCCCGGGGCCACTTCGAGGCTGCCGGCGCCGCCGACCACGAGATAGCGGCCGACCCCGGACGCCTTGGCCGCCCCGATCAGCTTGGCCGGGTCGCTGACGGTGAAATGGACGGAACTGATCGCGGCATCGTGGCCGGCCCACAGTGCGGCCAGGGCGGCCTGGTCGTTCACATCCCCCTTCACGGCGGTGACACCAGGCAGGGCTGCGATCTTCTCCGGGTTGCGGGCGATGGCGGTGACGGCATGGCCGCGGCGAGCGAGTTCCGCGGTGAGGCGCGAGCCGGCCTGGCCGGACGCGCCGGCGATGGCGATCTTCATCAAAGTCTCCGATTGATAGTTTCCGATGGTGACTAGATAGCGAAATGGATGTAAGTGTGAAGAAGGCACTCCTGTCTCACCTGATTACGCCGGAGTAACCCGATGAAAGCCGCCAGCCTGAAGCCGGACGCCTATGCCGCCAATTGCCCGACGCGCCAGATCCTCGACCGGGTCGGCGACAAATGGGCGGTGCTGATCCTGCTGCTGCTGCGAAGCGAGCCGATGCGCTTCAACCAGCTTCGCCGCGCCATCGAAGGCATCTCGCAAAAGATGCTGTCGCAGGTGCTCAAAAGCCTGGAGCGCGACGGGCTGCTGCGCCGCCGTGCGATCGCAACCGTTCCGGTCACCGTGGAGTATTCGATCACGCCGCTCGGTTCGACGCTCGCCGAGGCGGTCGATCCGCTGCGCGATTGGGCCGAGCAGAATCTGAAGGAAGTGCTGGCCGCACAGCGCCGCTACGACACGCAGCGCAAAGCACTGGCGGCCTGAGGGCCGCCTGAGGCAAGTTAATTGATCGAGAGGAGCCTAGTACTGCCCGGCCTTGGCGAGCTCGACTTCGACGCGCAGCTCGATCTCGCCCAGCACGGCGTCGAGGCCTGGGTCACCGGAAGATTCCTTCAGGCTCGCCGCGGCATCGCGCAGCCGGTTCACGGTGGAGGAATCGAAATTGCCGGACAGCAGTCCGAGCTTGAGCGCGTCGAGCACGTCGAGTGCGCCCTTGCCGCGCGCTACCGAGCGCTTGCGGCGTTCGGTCGGGTCTTCGACGCCCTGCAGCGCGAGCAGCGCATCGAGGCTCGTGGCGGCCTTCGGCGCGGCCGTGGAGCGGACCTCCTCCTGCGCGCTCGTCGCATCCGGCAGCGAGAAGCCGCTCGACGAGGTGCGCCGTGTCGAGCTGGTCGACGTGCCAAGCGTGGTGCCGTTCGGTCCGTAGATGCGCATCGTCATGATCCCGCAGGCCTGAATGCCGCGAGCATCGCCGTTTTATGGTTAACGGTGCGTAAACGACCCGGCAATTTCTGCCGCCGCACGGCAGTTTCGCGCTCCCTGGCGAACCGGAACCGAATCGCGGCCAGACAATTTCGATAAATATATCAATACATTGCTCCAACGAAACGAAGTGGCACGCGGCTCGCATGGTTAATGGCGGATCGCCGTCATGGGAGTGTCGTGTGATCCGCGAGTTGCAGTTCGAGGGGAGCATTGGATGCCCGGCATCCGCATCGTAAGCATATTCGGGTTGGCCTGCGCCGCGCTGCTGGCGCTGGCGGCTTCGGTCATGCCGGCGGCCGCGACGTCGCGGATCAAGGATCTCGCCAACATCGAGGGCGTGCGCCAGAACCAGTTGATCGGCTACGGCCTCGTGGTCGGCCTCAACGGCACCGGCGACACGCTGAACAACATCCCCTTCACCAAGCAGTCGCTGCAGGCGATGCTCGAGCGCATGGGCGTCAACATCCGCGGCGCCACCATCCGCACCGGCAACGTCGCCGCCGTGATGGTCACCGGCAATCTGCCGGCATTCGGCACCCAGGGCACCCGGATGGACGTCACCGTCTCGGCGCTCGGCGATGCCAAGAACCTGCAAGGCGGCACCCTGCTCGTCACCCCCCTGCTCGGCGCCGACGGCAATGTCTACGCGGTGGCGCAGGGATCCGTAGCGGTCGCCGGCTTCGCGGCCGAAGGTGCCGCCGCCAGCGTCGTGCGCGGCGTGCCGACCGTCGGCCGGATTGCCAACGGCGCCATCATCGAGCGCGAAATCGAGTTCGCGCTCAACCGCCTGCCCAATGTGCGCCTGGCGCTGCGCAACGCCGACTTCACCACCGCCAAGCGCATCGCCGCCGCGGTCAACGACTATCTCGGCGTCAAGACCGCCGAGCCGATCGATCCTTCCACGGTGCAGCTCTCGATCCCGCCGGAGTTCAAGGGCAACGTCGTCGCCTTCCTGACCGAGATCGAGCAGTTGCAAGTCGATCCCGATCTGGTGGCAAAGATCGTGATCGACGAACGCTCCGGCGTCATCGTGATGGGCCGCGACGTCCGCGTCGCGACCGTCGCGGTGGCGCAGGGCAATCTCACCGTCTCGATCTCCGAGAGCCCGCAGGTCAGCCAGCCCAATCCGCTGTCGCGCGGCCGCACGGTCGTGACACCACGCACCAACGTCGGCGTCAGCGAGGACGGCAAGAAGTTCGCAGTGGTCAAGGACGGCGTCTCGCTGCAGCAGCTCGTCGACGGCCTCAACGGCCTCGGCATCGGACCGCGCGATCTCATCAGCATCCTGCAGGCGATCAAGGCCGCCGGCGCGATCGAAGCCGATATCGAGGTGATGTGATGGGAAGCCTGATCAACAGCACCACCGGCAGCATGCCGAACAAGGCGCTGATGCCGATGTTCAATGGTCGCCCCGATCCCGTGCTGCAGGACGCGATGAAGAAGGTCTCGCCGCAGCAACTCACCAAGGCGAAGGCGACCGCGACCGACTTCGAATCGATGTTCCTCAACACGATGTTCTCGCAGATGACGACCGGCCTGAAGGGTGAAGGCCCCTACGGCGACACGGTCGGCACCGGCGCGTGGCGCTCGATGCTGACCGACGAATACTCGAAGAATTTCGCCAAGGCCGGCGGCGTCGGCATTTCCAACGAAGTGTTCCGCTCGCTGATCCTGCAGCAGGCCAACAAGAGCTAATTCGGTTTTCAAGGAGCAGCGCGATGAATCAGCGTCCACAGCAGCATCGGCCAGCCGCCCCCGCGGCGCGGCCCGCGACGACGACGCCCCCCGATGTCGCACGTCTCGCCAACGAGCTGACCGAAGTGATGAGCGCGCTGCTCACCGTCGTCGAGCAGGAGACCGAGTTCGTCCGCGCCGGCAAGATCCGCGAGGCCATGCGGCTCGAGGCGCAGAAGTCGGAGCTGTCGCGGCGCTACATGCTCGCGGTGGAGCACCTCAAATCGATGCAGAAGATGCTGTCGCAGACCGACCCCGAACTGCTCGCAACGCTACGGCGTCATCACGAGACGTTCCGCGCGATGCTGCAGGTCAACCTGACGGTGCTTGCGACCGCACACGCGGTCTCCGAAGGCATCGTGCGCGGCGTCAATGCCGAGGTGCAGCGCCGCAACATCCCGAACACCTATACCGCGAACGGGCAGCGCGCCACGCCGGGCCCGCGCAACATGACGCCGATCGCCGTCAGCCGCACACTCTGACGCGCACGCCGACAATTTAGCTCAATTCGGCGCGCTCCCGGCAGCGCGGCATTCAGCGTGTTCCCTAACAGCCTGTTGAGAGGTTCCCCGTAGAGTTGCGGATCGTGAGGGGTTGGGATTTGACTCAAGCAAACTAGTGCCTGCGCACTACGAGGCTGCCATGAGTACAGATTTCAACATCAAGCCGGTGGGGGCACCGGTTGCAGCGCCGATGATCACTCCCGTGAGTGATACGGCGCAGAAGGCGGTGAAGACCGAATTGCCCACAAGCCAGAGCGTCACCGCTCCGGAGCCGAGCGTGCGCGTCACGATCGACCCCAACGCCGTCAATGCGTCGCTCTCAAATCAGGCGCCGTCGGTCACCGACCAGGTCATCATCGACCGCGACGCGCGCGCCGTGGTCTACCAGGTGGTCGACAATCGCACGAATCTGGTGGTGAGACAGTTTCCGGAAGAAGCCGTATTGCGCCGCCGCGCCTATTTCCACGCGCTCGATCTCAGCAAGGACGCGCCGACCCGGGCGCGCGCAACCGACCGCCGCGCATAACGCAAGCGGAGTGGACCCTCACTTCTGTGTGGCGTAGGCCTTGTCGAGATAGGTCGATCCGGTGGCCGGATCGGTGACGACATTGGCGATCAATGCCGTCCCCTGCTGCACCAGCGAAAACTTGGTATCGCCGACCCGGAACGAGCCGTCCTTGATCAGGACGTCCTGATACTTGCTGGTGGCATCGCTCTGATAATGGACCTTGGCGCGGAAGCCGTCGACGTTCGACACCGAGATGTTGAACGACTTGTTGTTGGCGTACTTGCCGCTCCAGCTGCCCTCATAGAGCTTCGGGTCGACGGCCACATAGGGCGTCTTTGACGGAACCGTCAGGCCGGCGGCCTTGTAGTTCGCGGACAGGATGCTCAACACGTCGGCCATGCCGAGGGCTCCGTCGTGAACCGGCCGATCAGCCGCGGCCCGAAAGGCCGGCGGCGATGTTGCAGTTGATGTCGATCAGCGACTTCAGCTTCGCGGGATCCGGATTCATCTGGATGTCGATGGTCTGCTTCATCACGAACACGCTGATGTTCGCGATGTTCTGACGCACCTCGAGCGGCTGCGGATTGTCGGCGCCCTCTGCCGCGCTGAGGAAGATCGACCACAGGCGGCGATTGAACAGCAACGCGTGATCGAGCGCCTTGTCGGGCCCATTCCAGTTCGCCTGGACTTCCTGCAGCTGCCGCGCGGCCTTCAACAGCGCCTGCGCTTCGATTTCACGTGGGGAGGCCGTCGTCGTTGACGTACGGGCGTAGGCCTGGGCTGCATTCGACATTAATGACCTCGATGGGATGCGGATTTCTCGGGCCGCGGAGACGCAATTCTAGCGCCCGATATTTATGCATCCGGCGCCTTTAAATATGGTTAGCAGGCGTTACGAAATGCGCCGTTCTGACGGCATGGAAAGATACCGTAATATCCCGGAGACAAAGAAAAACGGCGGGGTTTCCCCCGCCGCTCTTGAAGCACTTGTCGGCGTGTTTAGCGGAGCAGCTGCAGCACGCTCTGCTGCGACTGGTTGGCCAGCGCCAACGCGGAGACCGCAATCGACTGGCGGGTCGACAGCGCCTGGCTGTTGGCCGCTTCCTCGTTGGTGTCGGCCAGCGTCAGGTTGGACGAGCCGGTCTGCAGCACGTTGATCAGGTTCTTCGAGAAGTCCTGACGGATCTGCACGATCGACAGGTTCGAACCCAGCGTCGAAGCTTCGCTGCGCAACGAGGAGCTCGCCGAGCCCAGCGCCGTCAGCACCTTGTTCGCCGAGTTGTTGTCGAGGAAGTCGGTGCCCGCGGCCAGCGTGTTCAGGCCGAGGCCGGTGGCATTGAAGGTGACGCCGCTGATGGCCAGCGTGGACTTGCCGGTCTCGTTGAAGGTCAGCTTCAGGTTGTCGCCGTTCAACAGGTTGATGCCGTTGAACGAGGCGTCCTGCGCCGTCGTCGTGATCTGCGCGATGGTGTTGTTGTACTGCGTCACCAAAGCGGCGCGCGCCGACTGCGAGGCCGGATCGGCAACCGGAGCCGTGCCGGCTGCGCTGAACGTCGCAGTGCCGCCGCCGGTGTTGGTGAAGGTCACCGCACCGATCGTCGAGGACGCCGCGTCGTTGGTCGTGGTGATGACGAGCTTGTTGGAGCTGTCGAGGCTCGCCGTCAGGTTGCTGGCCGCGAGCGACGCATTCAGCTGCGTCAGCGAGCTGCTGGCCCCGAAGGTGAAGCTGAAGGCGGGCTGACCGGCCGAGGCCGCGATCGCCAGCACGTCGCCGCTCTTGATCGTGGTGCCGTCGACGAGGTTGGCTGCCGTGCCGCCGAGCGCCGCGGTGGACGTGACCTGCGACCTCGAGGTGTAGCCGGTCGGGCTCTGCAGCACCTGGTTGGCGATCGATTTCGCGGTATCGACCAGCTTCTGCAGCGAGGTGATGCCGGTGTTGGCAGCCTGCAGCACCTGCACACCATTGCCGATGCCATCGAGCAGGTTGTTGATGTCGCTGGCGCGGTTGTCGAGCGACTGTGCGGTGAAGAAGTTGGTCGGATTGTCGAGCGCCGTGTTGACCTTCTTGCCGGTGGCAAGACGGTTCTGCGTGGTGGAGAGCAGATCGGCGGTGGACTGGAGGGAGAGGAGGTTCTGACGAACGGAGGAGGAGAGAATGATACCGGACATTTTCATACCTTTCTGGTGTGAAACTGAGGAAAAAACCGCGCCAATCCTTTCTGATCGGGCGGATGGCCGATCCTGCCGGTCAAGCCTCGAAGGAAAAAGAAATCTCCAGCACGGCATTTAAGGCAAATGCCGAAGAATAAAATTGTCGCCATTGGGCGAAGTTCGCCGTGAAAACTACTGAGACGATTGCCGATTTCGGCTGAATGCCGCTACTCGCACGGCCCGGCTGTTCACCAAGCGTTAACCATCATGGGAAAGGATCGCTGTCGCATCGGCCCCGGGCCGCAACGGCGGCTGCTAAGCAGTGCCGTACTCAACTTCGTTCCGCTGCAACGATATCGCGCGAGTGCCCGGCAAAGGAGAACGGTCATGGCCCTGAAGGTCGAACTCAAACCGAACGAGCGCATCATCGTCGGCAATTGCGTGATCACCAACACTGATCAGCGCGCCCGCCTCTTGATCGACGGCGACCGCATCCCGATCCTGCGCGAGAAGGATATCCTGACGCCGGAGACCGCGGACACGCCGGCGAAGCTGATCTATCTCGCGGTGCAGCTGATGTATCTGTCGCCGGACCCGATGGCGCACCACCCGACCTATTTCAGCCTGGTGCGCGACATCATCACCGCGATGCCCAGCGCGTGGCCGTTCATCGAAAGCGTCAACAACCTGATCCTCAACGGCGATCTCTATCACGCGCTGAAGGAGTCCAAGAAGCTGATCGCGCATGAGGAGAAGCTGCTGGAAACCGCGCGCGGTCAGCGAAACGGCAATCAGGACGATACCCGCAAGAGCGCGTAGCGCTTCCTGCTTTGACGCGTTTCTTCACGCGAACCGGCATCCACTTCGCTTGAAAACGCTCTAACCCCCGCCCGTACGAAAAAGGCCTCCGCGAGGGAGGCCTTTTTGCTGGCTGGAGATGAAGGGCAAGCGATCAGGCGACCGGCAGATATTTCAACAGCGTGGTCTGATACAGCATCGATGTGGTCTGGTACGATGCCTGCAGGCTGGTCTGCAGCGCCAGGATCTTGGTCGCGACCTCGTCCTGGTTGACGCCCTCGACCGAGTCGAGCATCGTTTCCGCCATGGCCTTGAGCTGGGTCTGACGATCGGTGGCCGCCTTGGTCGCCGTCTGCGCGCCGGCGAACTCGGCCTGCACGTCCTGGATCTGCTGCTGGCCGTTCTGCGGCGCAAGATTCCCGCTGACGCGCTGCGCGAGCGCCGTCACCTGCGCGCTTGCGTTCGGATTGCTGGCGTTGGTGGTCACCGCCGCATACACCGCGACGTTCTGCAGCAGGTAGCGGAAGGCCTGCTCGTTGGCGCGCGCGCCATACTGCACGGTGATCGACTGATCGACCTGCGCGACGGCGGTGCCGCGCGCCGATCCCGGGCCGTTCTCGCCGGTGTACCAGTACACGGTGTTGTCCGGCGTGCCCGCGACCAGGTTGGTCGCGGTGTCGAACGGCGGTCCCCCTACCCTGAGCGGCGCCGGGGTCGCGGTCGTGTTGTTGGCGATGCCGAGCGCGCCGAGTGCGGCCGTGTTGGAGCTCGAGATCGAGAGGCTCGCGCCGTCTGCGCCGTGAAGCGTGATCGCGCCATTGCTGATGGTCGAGGCGTTCTTGGTGCCGCTGACCTGGTCGATCTTCGCCATCAGCGTCTGCACGCTGTCGGTGATGTTGAGCTGGTTGCCGGTGGCGCCCGAGGCAACGAAGGTGATCGGGGTGCCGTTGACCGTGATGGTGTCGCCGGCCGCGAAACTCGTGGACAGCGAGTTGGTACCCGCCGCCCCCGAGAGGGTCGTGGCGCCGCTGATCGGCGCCGGCGGCGTGTTCTGGTTGTTGACGGCGGCGCCCGCGACGGTCGCGACCGGATTGAAGAAGTTGTTGGACGCGGCGACCGCGGAGGCCGCCACCAGCGACGTGTCGCTCAGCGTCTTGATGGAGGAGGTCAGCGTCGATTGAAGATTGGCGGTCGTCGCCGTGGTGTCGGCACCGATCAGGAACGAGCCGGCCGGCGGCGGGTTCGTCGTCGTCGCCGTGAGCTCGATCGCGTCGGTGGTGCCGTCAGGCAGCGTGAAGTTGAACTTGATCTTGTCGCCATCCTTCGGATTGACGGCGCCGAGATCGACCGAGGCGGACTTCGGCGCGCCGGCCGGCTGGGTCACGGTGGCGCCGGTCAATGACGACTGCACCGACAGCAGCTTCAGGCCGAACGGCGAGCCGTCCTCGGCGACGCTGGTCACCGTCGTGGTCGCCGGCGGCGACGAGACGCTCAGGCGTCCCATCAAATTGGTGCCCTGATCGGCCTGCTTGCGCTCATTGATGAGCTGGGTGAGGCCGGCCTGGGTTGCCGTGCCCTTCAACATGGTGTCGGCGGACACCGTGGCGGGCGTATCCATCGCACGGCCGGAGAACAGATAGCGGTCGCCGGACTGGCTGTTCAGCATCGCGACCGCATTGGAGAACGCGGCCTGCGCCGTGATCTGGCCCGACGTCTGCCCGCTGTTGTTGAGCGTCAGCGTCGCGGTCGTCGCGGCGTTCTTCACCTGGCTCCCGACGTCGGACAACCCCTGCAAAGTGAGGTTGGCGACACCGAGGCGCGTGTTGAGGTTGGTCGCCGTGTCGGAGAACGCGTTGATGCCGCTGATCTGGGCGCGCAGGCTGAGCGCGAAGCCGCGATCGAGCCCCTGCCCCGCATAGGTCGTCGATACCTTGCCGGTCGCAAGCTGCGTCGTCAGGTCATTGAGCTGACTGCGCAGGTTGAGGATCGTGGTGCCGATGTAGGAAGTTCTGCCGCTTACGCCGTCGATCGACATGTTACCCTCACGTGAGCTGCAGCAGCGCGTCGTACATCTGCTTGATCGACGACATCACGCGCGCATTGGCGGAATAGGCATTCTGCAGCGACAGCAGATGCGCCATCTCCTCGTCCATGTTGACGCCGGAGGTCGAGTCCATCTTGGTCTGCAGCGTATTCAGCACGACGTCCTGACCGTCGGCCAGTTGCTTGGCGGCCGTCGCCGATTCGCCCTGCTGGCTGATGAACTGCTTGGCGAAGTTCAGCAGCGTGCCGGTGAACGGCGCGCCCGACGTGCCGAGGCCGGTCTTCGGCGAATAGCTGTACGACGCGTTCGACAACTGGTTCAGAATGAGGTTGGCGCGCGTGGTGTCGCCGGCCGGCGTCTGCGGATTGGTCGCGTACACGACCATGCGCGAGGGATCGCCGACCAGGGCGGTGTTGACGCTGATGCGTGCGGCAAGGCCGGTCGACTGCGAGCCGTTCGCGGTAATCGCGCCGGTGTAGAGCCCGCCATTGTCGGTGAACAGCGGAAGCTGCGGATCGCCCGACGTCAGCGACGAAACGGTCGACGTGACCGAGGCCGCGGTCACATCGGCCTTGTTGGCGGCGCCATCGTCGAGCACGCGCAGCGTCGACCCGGACGGATTGGAGAATTGCAGGCCGGTACCGCCGAGCGCGCCGTTGAGCTGCGACAGCACCGAGCTCATGCCGCCGGAGAAATCCACGCCCAGCACCTCGTCGTTCGGATTGACGGTCGCGGTGTTGCTCAGCGGCAGCACGCTCGGATCGTCGACGCGGACGATCGACAGATTGTGCGTGATGCCGGTGGTGTTGTCCTTGTAGGAGACGTGGATGGTGTTGCCGCTCTGCAGCCCCGAGAGATCGAGGTCGAAGCCGGACTGCGCCCCCGCCGTCGCCGCGGTGCCCGCCGTCGTCTTGTCCGACAGCGCGCTCGACATCGCGGCGGCGAACTGGTCGATCTGCGTCTGGGCCTGCGCCAGCGTGTTGTCGCGCAACTCGAGATAGGCGGCGATCTTGCCTGACCGGATCGAGTTGGTCGACACCATGTCATAGGTGCCGCCATGCGGGAAATTGATGGTGATGGTGCCGACGGTGCTCTTGGTCGGATCGGTATTGTACTGCGTGTTGGGCGTCATCGTGCCCTGGGCATTGAAGCTGAGCGTCGCCGCTTCGGTGCCGACCAGCTGCACGCCGGAATTGGTGAACACGGTCACCTGGTTCTGGCTGTTGGTGACGGTGCGGATGTCCATCAGCTGCGAAAGCTGGGTGACGTAACGATCGCGCTGATCGAGCAATGCCGCGGTCGACGCATCGGTCGTGCCGCCGTTGGCCTGCAGCTGGACATTGAGGCGCGCGATCTGCTGCATCGCATTGTTGGCGGTATTGACGGAGTCGCTGATGCCGGCCTCGGCGTTGGCGCGCAGCGTCTGGATGCCCTGCGAGGTCGCGTTGAGCTGCTGCGCCATGGATTGCGCGGCGTTGACGACGCCGATCCGGGCCGACTGCGAGTCCGGGCTGGTCGACAAGCCCTGCACCGCGGTCAGGAACTTGTTGTAGGCGTCCTCGATCGTGCCGGTGGAGTCGGGATTGCCGTAGACGCCCTGCAGATTGGCAAGGAAGCTCGAGCGGACGTCGGCGTAAGACGCGCCCGACGTCTCGGTGCGAAGCTGGGTCTGCAGGAATTCGTCGAGCTGGCGGTTGACGCCGGTGATGAGAACGCTCGACCCGAACTGGCCGGTGGTGCCGGTATCCTGGTTGAGCGTCTTCCTGACGTAGCCCGGCGTCTCTGCGTTGGCGACGTTCGACGACACGAGCGAGAGCGAGGCCTGCGTGGCGCGCAGGCCCGACATTGCGGTGGAAAGGGCTTGGCTCAAACCCATGTTGTGTACTCGCCTTTACTGCTTCACACGTGCGTCGCCGCTGCGATCAGCGCACGACGTTCAGGAGGTCCTGCACCATCGAATTGGTTGTCGTGATCACCTTGGTGTTGGCCGAATAGGCCTGCTGGGTCACGATCAGCTTGGTGAACTCGTCGGCAATATCGGTGTTCGAGCTCTCGAGCGACGAACCGACGATGGTGCCGGCCTTGCCGAACAACGCCGCGCCGGACTCGTCGGTCGCCTCGAACGCACCGCCGTCGATGCGCTTGAGGAAGTTGGTGCCGTTGAAGGTCGCCACCGAGATTTCCGCGAGGTCGATGTTGCGGCCGTTGGTGTAGTTGCCGACGATGCGGCCGTTGGTCGAGACGCTGACCGACTGCAGCTGGCCGGCCGGGAAACCATCCTGCTGGATCTGGTTGACCTGGACGTTGCCGTTGGCGTCCGCGAACTGGGTCACGCCACCGGAGCCGAAATTGATCACGGGGCTGCCGAGCGACACGCCGTTGACGACGGCGTTGTTGAGCGCGACCGAGGAGATCGCCGGCGACATCTGGCCGTTCGCCCCGAAAGTGAAGTTGATGTTGGCGTTCTGCCAGGAGACCTGCGTGCCGGTTGCATTGGGATTGACCTGATAGAACAGGTTCCAGCTATCGGTATGCCCGGAGCCCAGCGAGGAGCTGTCGGTCTTGGCCCAGCGGAATTGCAAGTTCACCGGCGCACCCGACACGTCGTAGGCCGTGACGGCGCCGCCCGAGACGGATTCGTTCAGGAAGGTGGAATTGTCGTTGCCGACGACCTGGCCGGTGCCCACGGTGCCGCCGCCGCCGCGGGTCGCAACCGCCGAGCCGGTGAAGCCGAGCGCCGCGAGGGCGGTCGAGTTCGAGCTCGTCACGTTGAGGTCGGCCGTCGTGCCGGAGTGCAGGGTGATCTTGCCGCCGCTGATCGTCGACGGTGTCGCGGTGCCGGTAATCGAGTCGATCTTGGCGAGCAGCGTCCCGATGCTGTCGGTGACGTTCAGCTGGTTGCCGGTCGCGCCCGAAGCCACGAAGGTGATGACGGTGCCGTTGACCGTGATCGTATCGGCCGGCACGACCGGGGGGCCGGCGGAGCCGGCGCTGAAGTTGGCATTGATCGAATCGCTGCCGGCTGCGCCCGACAGCAAGGTCGCTGCGGTATTGGCCACCGACGGCGTCGCCTTGTTGTTCTGCGCGGTGCCGGTGACCGATGAATCGGTATAGGGCGCGGCCGGCGTGCCCAGCACCAGCGGGTTATGTCCGGCGCTGAACGCGCCCGGCCGGATCAGCTCGGAGCCCGGAACCGAGGTGTCGTGCGCCGTGGTCAACGGATAGGACGCGAGGTTGGCGCGGTAGTCGATCTTGGTGGTCTGCTGCGCCGGCAGGAAGTCGTTCTTGAACCGCAGCACCTGCGGCGAGGAGCCCGAGGGGTTGCCGGTGGTCGGGTCGATCGGCACGCCCTCGAGATAATAGCCGGCGCCGTTGACGAGATAGCCGTCCTTGTTGAGCTGGAAATCGCCGCGGCGGGTGTAGCGGTCGACGCCGTCGAACACCGGCGAGCCGTCGGTGAAGCTGCCCGGCTTTTGCACCGCGAAGAAGCCGTTGCCGTTGATCGCCATGAAGGTCGCGACCGACGCCGATTGCACGTCGCCCTGCACCGAGTTGGTCGAGCGCGACTGCGCCGTGACGCCGCCGGCGAGCTGCGCGGTCAGCGCGGTCTGCGGGACGAGGTCGAGAAAGGAGGTATCGATGCGCTTGAAGGCCGTGGTCTGCGAGTTGGCGATGTTGCCGGAGATGTTCTCGAGCGCGTACGACCCTGCGCGCAAGCCACCGACCGCCGTCGTAAGAGCGCCGAAGATACCCATGACATGTTCTCCAATTCGATTCCCGGCGGCTGGCAATCACAGGAATGGCCGCATCGGCGGAGCATGACGCAAGGGTCGTGCCACGAAACGAAACGTAACAAAATCATGCGCTTGAAAAAAAAGCCCCGGCCGTTTAACCGGGGCACAATTGCCGGGCAGGCAACAATTGCCGGGACGGGGCGCGGTTCTGACCGCGCTCCTTCCCTTCTGTTGTGACGCGTTCTCTTGACGCGAACCGGGACCCCACTTCGCTTGAGAACGCTATGGCGCCGTCAGGTCGCCGAGGGCGCGGCCGGGTGAAACACCAGCGCAAAGCCGTCCATGCAGTAGCGCAGCCCGGTCGGCTTCGGGCCGTCGTCGAAGACATGGCCGAGATGGCCGCCGCAGCGGCGGCAATGCACCTCGGTGCGCAGCATGCCGAAGGTGCGGTCCGACGTGGTGCCGACCGCATTGTCCAGCGGCTTCCAGAAGCTCGGCCAGCCGGTGCCGCTCTCATACTTGGTCTCGGACGAGAACAGCGGCAGGTCGCAGCCGGCGCAGGCAAACGTGCCCTTGCGGTGCTCCTTGAGCAGCGGGCTCGATCCTGGCCGTTCGGTGCCCTCCTGGCGCAGGATCTCGTATTGCTGCGGCGTCAGCTGCGCGCGCCATTCGGCGTCGGTCTTCTCGATCTCGAATTTCTCGGCGGCCTGCGCCGGCGAGGCGCGCAGCCAACGGAAGGCGGCGAAGCCGAACAGGCCGGCGACGGAAGCAAGCAGGATGCGGCGATCGATCATCAATCATCTCCGATGCGGGCGGCCAAAGCTGGCGAACAAGACTGGCAAACTGGCTCGTCACCAAATACGAACCCCGCCGCCAGACGTTACATCCGCCCGTCGGAGATCCGCTCACTTTCTTGCGAGGGATGGGCAGACGGCGGCTCACCGTCCTCAACCTGCCGGGGCGCGGGCGGCGGTACCGGCCGCGCGGCCGACGGCGGCGGGCGGCGGGGCGCCGGTCCCCGGGTTCCCGCCTTGAGATTGGCCTCGGCTAGCCGCGCCTCGCGGCGGCGCTCCTTCGCACGAGCACCTTCGCGGTAGCGCGCCAGCACGCCCGCCGCGGATGCGGCACCCCTCGCCCACAGGCTGATGAAATGACCGGCGACGCGGCCGGTGGTGCCGCCGGCCCAGACCAGCTCGAACGGCGAAAACAGCCGCCAGCGGTCGTCGCCCCACAGGATGCTGCGCGCGATCAACTGCCCGGCGAGCGCCGAGGTGTTGAGCCCCTGCCGGCCGAAGCCGCTCGCCACCCACAGGCCCCTGCGCAACTGCCCGATCTGCGGCATGCCATGCACGGTGACGCCGACCGCGCCACCGAACGTGTCGGCGATCGGAACCTTGCCGAGCTGAGGAAACACCGTCGCGATGCGACGCTGCACCGCTGCACCAAGCCGCTCCGGCCGCGCGTTCCAGGTGGTTTCGGGACTGGCCCACAACAGGCGATCGCCATCGACGACACGGAAATGGTCGATGCCGTCGCTGTCGACGACCGAGCCGGAGAACGCAATCGTCTCCCCCAGCCGTTCTCCGAGCGGTTCGCTCAACGCCGCGTAGCGCCACACCGGCAGCAGCGTATCAGACAAGCGCTTCAGCGGCGCGCCGAGATGGATATTGCCGGCGAGGACGATATGGTTGGCACGCAGCCGCGCCGTCGGCGTCACGATGCGTTTGCGGATGCCCGAGAAATCGATGCTGACGACCGGCGTCTCCTCGAAGATCCGCACTCCCGCCCGCATCGCCAGCGCGGCGAGACCGTGCACATATTTGCGGCCGTCGATCTGGAACGCCTTCGGATAATAGATGCCGTGGAAATAGCGGCCGGTCCTGAGCACGCTGCGCACGCGATCGACCTGCCAGCCTTCGACTTCGGTGGCAAATTCCTCGCCCAGCGTCTGCAGACGGCTGATCAGCGCTTCGCCGACATCGACATTGGAGACCTCCAGCGCGCCGTCGCTCGGGTTGATGCCCGGGATCAGATCCTCGGTGGCGGTGGCGCGAACATAATCGGCGCCCTGCTTCGACAGCGCCCACAATTCGCGGGCATCATCAAGGCCGACGCGCTCGATCACATCCGATATCGGCAGGCCGAAACCCGGCATCACGGTGCCGAGATGGTGGCCGGAGGCGTTCCAGCCGACCTGGCGGCCCTCGAGCACGGCGACGCTGGCGCCAAGCCGCGCCGCCTCGCGTGCCACGGTCAAGCCGGCCAGCCCCGCCCCGACCACGCAAATGTCGACGTCGAGGTCGAACGCCAGCCGGTCGCGGGCCGCCTCGTCGGGGCCGTCCGCCGCACTTGTGGAAGTCTCGCTCATGTCGTTTCTTACGAACCGCTGCGGCGCTTGTCACCTTGTCCAGGGCATGCGCCTGTAGAATTTAGTGCGACCAGACCGAATCGAGATGGAAGTCCATGCGCCGTTTGCTGCTGCTGCGTCACGCCAAGACCGAAACCGACGCGCCTTCGGGGCAGGACCAGGACCGCCGTCTCGACGAGCGCGGCCACCGCGATGCGGCGGAGATCGGCGGCTGGATCGCCCGCCACCCGCCCCTGCCCAATCTGGCGCTGGTGTCGCCGGCGGCCCGCACCACGCAGACCTGGGAGATCGTGCGCGAGGCGCTGAAGGGCGCCGGACCTGCTCCGAAAGTCGAATTCGTGCCGGAACTCTACGGCGCCGATCCGGCGCATCTACTCACCGCGATCCGGATGGCCTCGGTCACCGACCCAAAGCGGCTGATGCTGATCGGCCATAATCCCGGCATGCACGAGCTCGCGCTGACGCTGACCGGCAGCGGCGACGAGGCCGCCAAGCGCGCGCTCGGCGACAATTTGCCGACCTCGGGGCTCGCCGTCTTCGACTTCGCGACCGACGACTGGAACGACGTCTCCTTCCGGCGCGGCAAGCTCGTGCTGTTCGTTAGCCCTAAACTGTTGAAGCAGGCCTCGCGCGGCTGACGCAAGCGGACAGCGCCGCTCTGCCATGCTATATTGATCTCGGCGCGACAGGGGGACCGGTTCGCGGCGACACGACAGGCTAATCCAAGAAGAAGAAGGCGCGCGTCCCGGCACAGGGACCAAACGGCTCCAGACCAATCGCGGACAGGAGGCGCAGATGTACAAGTCCATTCTCGTGCCGATCGACCTCGCCGATACCGATCTGGCGAAGCCTGCGATCGCAACCGCTGCGACGCTGTCGCAAACCTGGAACGGCGCGGTGCGTCTGCTCAACGTATTGCCGATGACGCCGGTGATGCTCGCCGAATATGTCCCGGCGGATTTCGACAGCCAGCAGCGTGAAACATCGGAAGAAGCGCTCGCCATCGTCGCGCGCGAATCCGGCATCGCGCCCGGGCGCATCTCCGGCGTGGTCCGCCAGGGCGGCATCTATCACGAGATCCTCGAAGAGGCCGCGAACATGAAGGCCGACCTGATCGTGATGACCTCGCACCGCCCGGCGATGCGCACCTACTTCCTCGGCTCCAATGCCGGGCACGTGGTGCGCTACGCCAAATGCTCGGTGCTGGTGGTGCGGCACTAAAGCGGGATGAGTTTTGGGGCCGCCGCAGGCGGCGCTGCCAAAATATCGAAAACAACCCCATGCAAAGTAACCGGCGGCTGCCGGCGTTCGACCAGGCGACTTGACACGTCGGGCAACTCAGGGATATTCTTCTAATATTCCGAAATTGCGCGCGAAGATGCCATTGAGGACGCGGTCATAGAGAGCTTTATGGGGCTGGAGAGGCGGGCTCTGGAGCCCCGCGCCTTGCCTTCCGGGTCGCGGCAGTTGCGCCCAAATCGTTAATTTCTTTTCGAGAGTGGTCAAAATTGACCAGCCCTGGAACGTCGGCTTGTTCCAACCTTGAGCTATCACCGCCCTGTAACGGCGTCTGCCGGTGACTGAGAGCGTTCGCGCTCCCCGCCCAGAGACAAGGGAGCGTAGCATGATCGAACAGCCCCATTTCGATTCATATTCAATCCCAGCACGCGTCAGTCTTGGCATTGCTATTTTCGGCAGCACACTGCTTATCGCGGTGATGCTTACGGGTGCCTTCATCGTGCACTGAGACCGCCTAAGTTGGCGAGCTCTTTCATCTATTGATGCGATGCCATTTCGCCTCTTGGCCCTCTTCGGACCTACGGGAGCGGTCTGATGATGTCGGCTCATCGGTATCACCCGGACCTCGCAACTGCGCGCGCAAGTCCGAAAATGCATCCGTCGGGCAACATAGTTAGCGGGGCGGGTCAGTAGTTTTGTGGAACCAATAGACCCACCCTGTACTCGCGCCGTCACTTCATTCCTTGCAAGTCTTATCAGCCATCAAGGCTGTTTGTGCTGATGCCTGTGTCGGATGTGCCGTACCGATGACCTTCATGTTGCCACCAGCGGCAGGCTGGGCATTGACAATTTGACACTTCATCGTCGCGGTATCTTGAGCTACGTAGAACGAGGAAGCACCTGATGGTGGCGCTGACCGGTGATTTTGTCCTGCTGCGCGAATGAAGGTGCAGTGAATGCGATAACAGCAACCGTCACCATCGTCATCTGTCTACCTCCCGGTTAGAGGCAGAGCGCAACTAGAGTCAGTCGATAAGAGGTTCCTGCGACAATGGATTTATTCATATGCGAGCTGGAGTTGATTTCGTGCGCCTTCGTTTAACTTTTCCGATGTGAGCAATATTGACCAGCCCCGCATTGGCGCATTGGGCTAGACCGGCTTCATCGCCGTCCGAATAGGCAGTTACCGGCGACGGAGAGATCGGTAATGCTCCCGCCCAATACAGGGGAAAGCATGATGTCATCTGTCCACCCAAATCCGCTATACAGTCGCGCGGAGATCGGAATTCTTCCGTGCTCCAGGTGTGGCAAGCCTATGCGGTTGGCTTGCATCGAACCTGCTCAACCCGGTCATGAAGTCCGCACCTTCCAGTGCCCGGAATGCAAGACGACTGGAAGTTTTGCAGTTGCGATCTAGCCGCCACTCTAGTCGGTATTTGCGATCTGTTGGGTCCGGCTCGGACTTCGCCTGCTGACCGCTCCATCAGCCTGTCGGCAGCCCGGTGCTCCCATCCTGGCTGCGAAAGCTTCCGTTGTGCGGCACTTTTACTTCGAACGTCGGCGGCTGAATGGTAAGCTAGGCGTCCCACCGCGCGGGGACGAAACGGGACATGCCAGAAAATACCAACCACGCAATATTTGATCCTAAGGAGTTTCTCGCAAAGGTAGGCGAAGGAAAGACCATCCTTGAGTTTCGCAAGGATGAGATCGTCTTTGCGCAGGGCGACGTGGCAAATACGGTTTTCTATATCCAGAAAGGCCGGGTCAAGGTCGTTGTCATATCCGAGCAAGGCAAGGAAGCCGTGGTCGGCATTTTGGAGCCCGGCCAGTTCTTTGGCGAAGGCTGCATGAACGGCCATTCGCTGCGTATCGCGACGACGACAGCGATGGAGGAGTGCCTGGTGACCGCGATAACGAAGACCGCCATGGTCGCGGCATTGCACGATGAACCCAAATTTTCCGAGCTGTTCATGGCCTATCTGCTGACACGCAACAGCCGGATTGAAGAGGACCTGATCGACCAGCTCTTCAACTCCAGTGAAAAACGGTTGGCGCGCCTGCTGCTCCTGCTGGCGAATTTCGGCAAGGAGGGCAGCCCTCAACCGATCAGTCCAAATATCAGCCAGGAGACATTGGCCGAAATGATTGGAACGACGCGATCCCGCGTCAGCTTCTTCATGAACAGATTCCGCAAGCTCGGCTTCATCAGCTACAACGGAAAAATCGAGGTCAACAGTTCATTGCTGAACGCGGTCTTGTACGACAAGCCCGAGATCAAGCGCGAATTGTAAAACGATAAAATTGCGCCTCAAGCGTCGCGGGCCAACGCCAACCGCCGCCTCGTTAGGGGCGACTAACCTCTTCAGAGCCAATTGCACGGACGCGCCGGGCATCGCACCTGCCCTACCTGTACCTGGACAAGGGCACACCTGCGAATATGGCGCCGCCCTCAAGCACACCATCGCGCAAGGCTGGCTGGAAATCCACAAGAGCGGGACGTACGTGAAGATTCTCCCGGCCGGAAACGGCGAAGACGAGGATTAGGATCAGCAAGGTAAGTGCGATCGAGACGCAACCGGCTATCGTTATGGCGTCCCATTTCATGTGCGCCGTTAACTTTTGTCGATGTGATCAATATTGACCAGTATGTCGGCTACCGGACATGCCAGATTACCCCGTCACCGCACCGCCTTATTGGCCCCATCGGTGATGAGAACGCCATCACGCGCTCCCGCCTTCTGCAACAGAGGAGCAGCGACATGCAGCGACGCCGTTACCAGCCACAAGGCGAACCTCTATACAACCGCCTTGCCGATGAGGCAGAGCGACTGCGCAAGCTAGCGAGGGGTACTCCGCCAGGTATTGAGCGTGAGAGGTTGATCCGGAGAGCACGGCAGATTGAGACCGCCTCGCACATGACCGAGTGGCTTTCCTCGCCCGGCCTGAAGGCTCCGACCTAAATGCGCAGCTCATTCAGCGATAACTACACCTTGGGTAAGTTCAACCCACCTTCCTACGCGAGCTGGCTCGCCGAACTTCGCACCCTGTTTCCTGTCCCGGAAGAATTCCTTTTGGCGGATGCGATCTTCAGTTTCGCAAGCGCATTCAAGGAAGGAAAGACGCCGCAGCAGGCTTACGAGGTGTTCGATGTTTTCGTCAGCGCAGAGGCTTCAACCTGAACGACAATAGATAGGCCGCCTCAGTTGTCTTCCGTGATCTTGCCCTTGGCTTCGCAGGCGTTCGCCTAGAGGCGATTCCGTTTTGGCTGGATCCGGCACGCCTCGCGCTCGATGCTGGCGGCCACCAGCGGCGCCTTGTCGGCGGTGACGGGCGGGGAAAACACGAAGCCTTGCACCAGGTCGCAATCGAGCCCGCCGAGCACGTCCACTTCGGCCGGCAATTCGGCTCCCTCCGCCACGACCGTCATGCCGAGCCCGTGCGACAGGGCGATGATGCCGCCGAGCAGCTTGCGCTTCTCCGGCGCGGTGGAAATGCCGTCCACGAAGGCGCGGTCCACCTTCAGCCAGTCGAACGGCAGGCGCGTCAGATAGCCGAGCGAGGAATAGCCCGAGCCGAAATCGTCCAGCGCCAGCCGGACGCCGAGGCCGGAGAGCGCCGTCAGCGTGCGGCTGATCCGCTGCTCGGTATGATCCACGAACAGGCTTTCGGTCAACTCCAGGCAGAGCAGCTTCGCCGGAAAGCCGGTCTCCGCCAGCACCGCCGCGACGGCCGCATCGAAATCCACGTTCCAGATCTGCGCCGGCGAGACGTTGACGGAGACGGAACGCGGCGGCAACCCGGCATCGAGCCAGGCGCGGCCCTGCCGGCAAGCCTCGCGCAGCACCCACAGGCCGAGATCGACGATGAGCCCGGAGCTTTCAGCGATCGGGATGAACTCCGCCGGCGAGATTGGTCCGCGCTCGGGATGGGTCCAGCGCAGCAGCGCCTCGAAGCTGGTGACGCGGCCGGTCCTCAGGTCCACCTGCGGCTGGTAATTGGCCTCGAGGGTGCCGGCCTCCACCGCGTGGCGCAGATGCCGGCCGAGATCGAGCCTTTGATCGACGGCCTGGGCATAGACCGGCTCGAACAGTTGCGCCCGGCCGCGCCCGGCCTCCTTGGCCATATAGAGCGCCAGGTCCGCATTGCGCACGGCGGTCTCCGCCGTCGCCCCATGCTCCGGCAGGCGGGCGATGCCGATGGTGGCGCCGACGAAGGCCTCGCCCTCGGCGAGATCGACGGGAACGGACAGCTTGCCGATGAGCCGATCGGCAAGTCCGGTCAGCGCGGCGTCGGACATGCCGCATCCCTCCGCCAGCACGGCGAATTCGTCGCCGCCGAGCCGGGCGATGAAGGCGCGCGGCCCCAGCTCCTGCCGCAGTGCTGCCGCTACCTGGATCAGCAATTTGTCGCCGGCGGCATGGCCGAGGGAATCGTTGACCTCCTTGAAGCGATCGAGGTCGATGAGCAGCAGCGCGGCGCGCCGGTCTTGCCGGGTGCAGCCCTCGATCAGGGCGGCGAGCTGGCGCGTGAACAGCGCGCGATTGGCGAGCCCGGTCAAAGGGTCGGTATAGGCGAGCAGTTCGAGTTGGCGCTCAGCCTCCTTGCGCTCGGTGACGTCCTGCACGGTGCCGATGATGCCGATGACCTTGTCGTGGGCGACCTCCGCCTTGCAGATCACAGCCAGATCGCGGGCCGTGCCGTCCGCGTGCAAGATGCGCAGGTCGGTGGCCTCGGTCCTTCGGGTGCGAACGACCCTCCTCTGCAGCTCCTTGAAGCGGTCGGCGTCGCCGTCCAGGAAATAGGGCCTCATGCTCTCATCGGTCGGCTGGAATGTGTCGGGATCGAAGCCGAGAAGCTGGTAGAGCTCGGGCGCCCAGGTCGTACGGCCGGTGTCCAGACGGTAGCTCCAGGTGCCGATCTTGCCGAGCCGGTGAGCTTCCTCCAGCGCCCGCGTGCGCTGGTCGAGCAACGCCTTGGCCGCCCTGAGCTGGGTGATGTCGCTGGACGTGCCGCGATAGCCGAGAAAGGTGCCGTCATCGGCGTAGATCGGCTTGCCGCTGGTGCAGATACTGACGCGCGACCCGTCCTGGCCGATCAGCGTATAGGTGAAGTCGCGAAAAGGGTGATGGGCCTCCATGTCGGCCCGGTGCCGCGCCATGGCCTCGCCGTCCTCGGGCGCATAAGCCAGTTCCCAGCGTGCCTTGCCGCCGGATGCCACCGTCTGGAAGGCCGCATTGCCGGCCAGCGATTTGGGATAGGGCAGCAGCCGGTGGGCAGCATCGCTCTCCCAGCACCAGTCCGAGGCGGTCGAGACAAAATCGGCCAGCCGTTGCTCGCTCTCCGTCAGGCGCCGCAGCGCGGAGGTCTCCTCCGTGACGTCGCGGACAATGCCTGACACGCGTCGGACCTGACCGCGCGCGTCGAATTCCGGCTCGCCATGCACCACGCAGTCGAGCAGGCTGCCATCGGGACTGCGGAGCCGCGTCCGCACCGCATAGGGCTGCCCCTCCGCCCAGCAGGCCGCGTAATGCGCCTCCAGGACCTTCCGGCTTTCAGGCAGATAGCGCGCACGCACCGTGGCGATCGGGATGTAGCCGTCGACTGTCTCGAATTCGTAGAAGGCAGCAAGCTCGGGCGATATCCAGAGATCGGTCGCGGTGGCGCTCTGTGACTCCCAGTAGCCCATGCGGGCCAATCTGATGGCGCACCGCAGAGACCGCTCCTCATGCCAGCGGCGGCGCGCTTCCCGGGTCGGGGCCTGCCCTTGCGACAATTTGCGAGCGGCCATCGGTCCCCAACTACAACGCTAGCGTACGCAACCAATACGCTAGCATAGAGCGCCACAACCTTGGAGCGACGGCGGCGACAAACCGGGGGTGTTCCGCTTCTTTGGTGTAGTTTCGGTGAATTCTGCAACCGGCACCAAGTGTCCCGACGCGATCCAGCCTGAACAGTTCTTCGCCACGCTCAAGCACTGGTTGGTTGAAGCCGCGCAGCGAGCCATCGCGGCCGTCTGCGATGCGACCGCTCCGATCACGCGAAGCCGTCGCACCACACTTCTGTTCAGCGGATCCGCACCAGCTCGATATCGAGGTCGCCGGCGACGGCGGGTTCGATCTGGCAGCGCGAGATTCCGATATCGCGCAGCGTCCGGTCATCGAGCTGGCGCAGCGTCTTGATCGCCTCCCGGCGCACCCAATAGGTCGCGAGTGCATCGCCCCACTCTCGGAGCAATCGGAGCAATCCGCCCATCATGCTGGACCGTGCGGGCGATGCCGCAGCTGAGTATATCGTCGTCATTGTCATCTCCTTCGATGCCCAAACGGCAAAGCTATGCCGTTGACGCAAATGCCGTTTCGACACCTGCGCCGTCGTAACCTCGGATCGCCTGCGCGCTCCTCGGTGCAATCATGGGCTTGTTCCCTCTTAAATGATCCGGTACATTGCTCGGAGCAAGCAAAACATTGCTCTCGGTGCAATAATGTCGAGGTTCGAATATCTGAAGCTGGCGGATGCGGTGGCCGCCGAGATCGCCAGCGGCGCGCTGAAGGCGGGCGACCGTCTGCCGCCGCAGCGCCATTTCGCCTATGACCGCAACATCGCGGTCTCGACTGCGAGCCGGGTCTACACCGAGCTGTTGCGGCGCGGACTGGTGGTCGGTGAAGTCGGCCGCGGCACCTTCGTGTCCGGCGAGGCGCGCCGCGGCATCGCCGCTCCGACCGAGCCGCGCGGCGCCCGCATCGATCTCGAATTCAACTATCCGCTGCTGCCGCATCAGGCGACGATGATCGCCAAGAGTCTCGAAGGGCTGGAGCGGCCCGAGGTGCTCGAGGGCGCGCTGCGGCCGGCGACCAGTTTCGGCACGCGGGCGGCGCGCACGATCTCCGCGGAATTCCTGGCGCGCAAGAGCTGGGCGCCGAATCCGGACCAGATCGTGTTCACCGCCAATGGCCGGCAATGCATCGCCTCCGCGCTCGCCGCGGTCGTGCCGCCCGGCGGACGCTGCGGCGTCGAGGCGCTGACCTATCCGTTCGTGAAGGGCATTGCCGCACGGCTCGGCATCGCGCTGGTGCCGCTGGCGATGGACGAGCACGGCGTGCGCCCCGACGCGGTGCAGAAGGCGCACCGCGAGGCGCATCTGTCCGCGATCTATATCCAGCCCACGATCCAGAACCCGCTCAGCATCACGATGCCGGCCGAGCGCCGCGCCGAGCTGTTGCGCGTGGTGGAGAAGCTCGGCCTCGTCGTCATCGAGGATGGCGTCTACGGATTCCTCGACGATGAGGTGCCGCTGGCCGCGCTCGCGCCGGACAGCTGCATCGTGCTCGACAGTTTGTCGAAGAAGGTCGCGCCCGGCCTCGCGCTCGGCTTCATCGTCCCGCCGCCGCGGCTCCGCGAAAGCATCATGGCCGCGGTGCGCTCGGGCGGCTGGACCGCGTCGGGCTATGCCTTCGCCGCCGGGCAGCGGCTGATGGCCGACGGCACTGCCGCCGAACTGTCACGGCTGAAGCGCATCGACGCCGGCCGCCGCCAGCAGATCGCTGCCAAGCATCTGGCCGATTTCGAGATCCAGACCAACCCAAAATCCTATCATCTGTGGCTGACCTTGCCGCCGCACTGGCGCTCGCAAACCCTGGTCGCGGCCGCGGCACGCCGCGACATCGCGCTGACGCCGTCGACCACCTTCGCCGCCACGCCGGGACACGCGCCCAATGCGGTGCGGCTCGCGCTTGCCGCCCCGCCGATGGAGCAACTCGACCTCGGCCTGCGGACCTTGGCGGGAATGCTGAGCGCGACCGAGGAGGATTTTGATTCGACGGAATGACAGCGCACGCTCACTCCGAAGCGGCGCAGCAGTCCAGAAGCGAATACAGGTGGCACTCGCGATCGCTGCACTCGCAGCGGCCTATTCTCGTTGATCGGAACGCCAGAGCATCAAAAGCCACAGGCCGCATACGTCTTTCTCACGAGACGAAAATGCGCGCCTTCGGAGACGAAATCCACATCCAGGCATTGGTTGCCTCTGCGATATTCCCCGATCACGCCGCATTGCAGATATTCCAGGTTGATCCGCCAGCGCTTTTCTTGCGGTGAGTACGTCGCAAAGTCGTGCTGCGCGACCGGCGTTCCCTTGCAAATTCCGGCAACGTATTGCCGCACGTCGGGCGGCAGATTGTCGACGTGACTGTGATCAAGCGGATCATGCTTGTTGCCTACGCTGCCCTTGGAAAGAGCCGGGGAGATGCTCAGGAGCACAAGGCATAGAGCCAAAATGGGGGTCCGGATTGTCATCTGACACTCCAGCTTGAAGCAAATCGGTTGCCGAGTTTACAGCGCGTTGCTTACAGCCCGCTTACAGTCCGGTCGCACGAGCGGCCGCCTCACTGATTGCGAGCCGGCTTCGGCAACAGCCCATCAGGCAATTGATCGAAGCGGTAGCGCCGCGGGCGGTTGCGGGTGACGAAGCCGCCGACCTGCCAGGTAAACAGCGCGGCAAAGCCGACCAGGAACAGCGCGCCCATCCAGTTCGCAGCCAGCAGCGCCATCACCAGCAATCCGGTCATTGCCACCGCAAGGCATGCCAGCAGCGCCAGCGCCGCGGTATATGTCTTCGGCCCGAGGCCTCCGACGAGCCTGGCCGTGCTGCCCGCCGCCTGCATCCGGCGATGCAGCTCAACGATGAAGTCGCGGTAGAGATGTCCTTGCGGTGCGACGAGCGTCGCGGTCTGCCAGGTGGTCGACAGGATCGCGATCCGCCCGCCTTTGGCATTGTCGATGTCGGCGCGAAACCGCTGCTGCTGCATCGAGACTGGACGGTAGGACAGTTTGACGGCGGAGATGTCGGCGTAATCCCACACGCCCGACCTGCCGGCGATCTGCCACGACAACCCGTCGTCGGTCAGCTCGAACTGGTGCGCCGAGCCGATCAATGAGGCCTTGTAGGCATAGCGCACCGGCGTGCCCTCGCCTGCCTCCAGCCGGTCCTGCAACGTTGTTGGCAATCCGCCGTTCCACCTGTTCAGACACATCCGCGCGCTTGCATGGGATGTCACGCTTATCCTACAAGCGAGCCATGCCCGAGACGACCTATTTTCCGCGTTACCTCATCCTCGGCGGCGCGATGATATCCGGCGTGCTGCTGGCGCTTGCCGTGCACATGCTCGGCGCGCGGTATGGGCTCGATCTCGGCGGCCTTTGGCGCTCGGATACCCACGAGTTCATGCCGGCAGGCGCGGCGATCGCCTGGTGGCTGATCGCGAGCGTCGGGTTTTCGGGCGGCTACTTCACCGCCAATCTGATGCACAGCGCGGTGGCCGGCCAGATTCCGCAGCGGATGCGCCAGTTCCTGATCGTCGTCGGCGTGCTGATGCTGGCCGGCGCCGGCCAGGCCGCGGCGGCGCCGAGCACGGTCTCGACCATTTCCGCCGTGCTCGCCGGTCTCGCCGCGCTGTGCCTCGGCGCCGTGATGGCGTTTTGCGGCGCCTATTTTGCCCAGCGCAGGAACTAGGCGACCGACCGTTCCGGTACCCGGCGCAGCATCTTGGCGACGTCAGCCGCCGGCCGCGGCGGGCTGAACAGATAGCCCTGCGCCTGCGTGCAGCCTTCCCGACGCAGCAGGTCGAACTGGGTATCGGTCTCGACCCCCTCGGCGGTGGTGACGATGCCGAGACTCTTGCCGAGACCGGTGACGGCACGCACGATCGCCATCGAGTCCTCGCGCGTCGCAAGGTCGGTCACGAACGAACGGTCGATCTTGATCTTGTCGAACGGGAAGCTGCGCAGATAGCTCAGCGAGGAATAGCCGGTGCCGAAATCGTCCAGCGAGATCCGGACGCCGAAACCACGCAGCTCGTGCAGCACCGCGAGCGTCGCCTCGCTGTTCTGCAGCAGCACCGATTCGGTGATCTCGAGCTCGAGCCGATCCGCCGACAGGCCCGACGCCTCCAGCGCCGCCTTCACCGACGGCACCAGATTCGGGTTCTTGAACTGCACCGGGGACAGGTTAACGGCGACCGCGATGTCCGCAGGCCATCTCACCGCCTCGGCGCAAGCCTTGCGCAGCACGATCTCGCCCAGCGGCACGATCAGCCCGGTTTCTTCGGCGACCGGAATGAAATTGTTCGGCGCGATCAGTCCGCGCAGCGAATGATTCCAGCGCACCAGCGCCTCGAAGGCGACGACCCGATCGCCCACGACATCGCGGATCGGCTGATAATAGACCTCGAACTCATCGCGCTGGAGCGCGAGCCGCAGGTCGCGCTCGAGCAGGCGGCGCGCCTGCGCACGCGCATCCATCCCGGTCTCGAAGAACCGATAGGTGCCGCGGCCGTCGGCCTTGGCGCGGTACAGCGCCAGATCGGCCTTTTGCAGCAGCTCGTCGGGATCCTTGCCGTCCTCGGGCGCGAGCGAGATGCCGATGCTGACGCCGATCACGAGCTGATGGCCCCCGACCTCATAGGGTGCGGCGATCCGTTCGACCACCGCGCTTGCCAACGACGACACCACCGACGGCTCGCAGTTGCTGCAGAACTGCACGATGGCGAATTCATCGCCGCCGAGCCGCGCCACGGTGTCGTGCTCGGTCACGCATTCGCCCAGCCGGCGCGCGACCTCGCGCAGCAGCGCGTCGCCGATCGGATGTCCGAGTGTGTCGTTGATCTCCTTGAAATGATCGAGATCGAGGCAGAGCACCGCCAGCTGGTCGGAGCGCTTGGCCAGTCTCGAAGCCTTCTCGAGCTGCTCACGGAACAGCGTCCGGTTCGGCAGATTGGTCAGCGCGTCATGCCGCGCCATGTGTGAAATCTGTTCCTGGGCCTGCTGCCATTCGGTGATGTCCTCGAAGGTCGCGACCCAGCCGCCACCCTTCATCGGCTGATCGACGACACGAATCGCGCGCTCGTTGCGGCTGACGATCCGCGTCGCGCTGTGGCCGGCCCTGGCCTCGGCGAGGAGCGCATTGCAGAATTCCTCGGGATCGCCGTCCCACTCGCCGATGCAATGCAGGTCCTGCAGAACGTCGATCAAGAGGCGTCCCTGCAGCGGCACGCGATTGCGCCCCATCATCTCGCTGTAGCGCTCGTTGAACAGCATGATGCGGCCATCGGCATCGAACATGCACAGTCCCTGCGACATGTTCTCGAGCGCGGTATCCAGCACCATCTTCTGCTTGTGAAGCTCGGTCTTCGCGCGACGATCGAGGATCGAGGCGATCAGCGAGAGGCCGAGGATCGCGAAGGCAGCCACCGCGGTCATGAACGACAGCACGCGTGGCGAGACCGAAAGTCCGTCGGGAACGATCGTCGGATCCGGGACCAGCGTCACCGCACCCATCCCGGTGAAATGATGCGAGACGATCGCAACCGTCAGAAGACCGGTCGCAGCCGCTGTGTTGCCAAGGCGTTCGCCGCGCGTGGCGACGACCAGCGCAAGCGCGCCAAACAGGCTTCCGAATACGATCGATGCGATGACGATGCCGGGCGACCAGACGATGCGCGCGGGCAGTTCCAGCCCCAGCATGCCGGTGTAATGCATCGCCGCGACACCGACGCCGACGATCGCGCCACCGGCGGCGACCGTCTGCCAGCGTTCGTTGAGCGTTGCGACCGCCAGGCCGACGGCCAGGATCGCAACCGCGAGCACCAGCGACAGCAGCGTGATCGGAATGTTGTATCCGGCCTCGACGCCGGGATCGTACGCCAGCATGGCGACGAAATGGGTGGCCCAGATGCCGCAACCGCCGACCGCCGCATCGAGACCGATCCAGATCTCGCGGGCTCGGCCTTCTGCGGCGCGAGCGCGGTGAAACAGGCTGATCGCGACGGCGCTGGCGAGCAGGCAGATCACGCCACCGAGGACGACCAACCGCCAGTCATGTTCCAAGGTGAGACAGGTTAGAACGCGATACATTATAGGCCCCATTTATGGACCTATAAGAACAAGCGCATTCGTGTACGAACGGTAACCGCACCGCAGCATGGCTTCACGCATGGTGAAAAAGCCTTGAATGCACGCGAGACAACCAGCGAAAATCGCAATCTGCCGATGTAATTGGCCCTAACCGCGCAGTCCGGGTACCAGTTCAGCCCCGGTCTCGACCTTGAGCGACGAGCCGGCGAAATCGTTTCCGATCGGCTGGCAACCACCGCCGAGGTGCTTGGCGAGGAACGCTTCGGTGACGCCGTAGAAGGCAAGCCGATTTTCCGGCCGCACAAAGCCGTGCCCCTCGTCGGCGAATGTGATGTAGGTCACGGGCACGCCACGCTGCTTGAGCGCATTGACCATCTGCTCGGACTCGGCCGCCACAACCCTTACGTCACGCATGCCCTGCGCGATCAGGATCGGCTTCACGGCACGGTCGATGTGGGTGAGCGGCGAACGTTCGACCAGGAACGCGCGACCGGTCTCGGTGCCGGGATCGCCGAGCCGGTTTTTCCAGACGCTGATCCACGGGCCCCAATAGGGCGGGATCGTCGCCATGAAGGTGACGAGATTGGAGATGCCGAACAGATCGACGATGCAGGCGAAGACATCCGGCGTCTTGGTCGCGGCGACCAGCGCCGAATAGCCGCCATAGCTGCCGCCGAAGAAGCCGACGCGCTCCGGATCGGCGATGCCTTGCGCGATCGCCCAATCGACCGCATCGATCAGGTCGTCATGCATCTTGCCGCCCCATTCGTGGTCGGCGGCGGTGATGAAGGCTTTGCCGAAGCCGGTCGAGCCGCGATAGTTGACGGCAAGCACCGCATAGCCCCGGTTGGCGAGCCATTGATGGACCGGGCTGAACCCCCAGGTGTCGCGGTAATACGGCCCGCCATGGATCACCAGCACCAGCGGCACCGTGCCGGCTGCGGCCTCGGCCGGCCGGGTCAGGTAGCAGTTGAGACGCAGGCCATCGCGAGAGGGGATCACGACCGGCTCGAGCTTGCGCAACGCGAGACCGTCGAGCGCACGGTGCTGGGTGTAGAGCTTGCGCACCTCGCGCGTCTTGCGGTCGAGCAGCGCGTATTCACCGCTCTCGGTGTCGCGTTCGAAATGGACCGTTCCGAGCCGAAGATCGTCGCTGTTGCTGACAAAGCTGATGTCGCCGGCGCCATAGCGGCTGAGATCGGCGAGGTCGTTGGCGACGCTTTGATCGACGGCGTGCCAGCGCATCCGGTCTGTGATCGCCAGCGCCGCCAATGGCCGGCGATTCTCGTCGAAGATCGCCCGCACGATGTCGGCATCATCATCGGCGGCAAGCAGCGTGGTCTGGCGCGTCGCCATGTCGAGGGCGAACAACGCCGCCTTGTCGCGGCCGCGCGAGTCGATCAGGTACAGCGTCTTGCCGTCAGCGCTGAAATCCAGCAGCTGGGTCGTATCGGTCTCGGCGATCGGCACCGTCATGAACGGCGCCCCAGTTGCCGTCCGGACCGCGCTCGAACATTTCGGCGGAGCCGTCGGCGATCAGGCGCGACGCCAGGCGGAGCTGGAATGTGCTGTCGGTGATCAGCGCGATATAGTCGTGGTTCTCGTAGACGAGTTCGCTGGCGCCGGTCACGATGTTGACGCGGTACATGTCGAAGTAGCGCTTGTCGCGCTGGTTGTGCCGCAGCAGCATCTCCTCGGGGAATTTGCGGTCGGACTCCTGCAGGAAGGCTTTGACGCCGGTCTCCGGCGTCAACGGCACAATCTTCCCGTCGGTGACGTCGACGCTGGCGGCACGCCAGTTTTCATCGCCGTCGCGCTCGCGGAAGAACACCACATGGCGGTTGGTATGCGCCCAGCGATAGCCGCCCGAGATGTTGCGATCGGTGACGCGGGTCACCGGCCGCGCCGCCTTGAGATCGGACAGCGGGGTGACCCAGAGGTTGTTCACACCGTCGAGCGGCGCGACATAGGACAGCTGCGTCCCGTCCGGGCTGAGACGGACATTGATGTAATCGGGATTGTCGAAGAACACCCTGCGCGCGATCAGGCCGGGCGCCTCGCCGCGGGCCGGACCGATCAGGTTGGCAAATGGCAGCGAGGCGCCGAGCATCGCGGCGCGGCGCAGCAACAGACGACGGTCGATTGGCGCAGGCATCTGATCAGCCCCCTCGGCGACAGTCCCCGATCGCGCAAAGTTAGATGCCGCCCCGCGACCGCGCAACGACCGCCTCGCTCATTGCCGCGCTTGTGATGATGCGCCGATCCAGATCAGCGCGGCGGCGGCAAGCAATACGCCCGCGGAGATCACGAGTGCCGCATGCAGGCCCGCGATGAAGGCCGCGGACCGGCCGACCATCGAGCCGAACAACGCGACACCCAGCACGCTGCCGGTCTGCCGGGTCGCGTTCAGCACCCCGGTCGCGATCCCGGCGTGCTGCGGCTCGGCACTGCCGAGCAGCGCCGATGTCAGCGGCGGCACCAGCAGGCCGAGGCCGCCGCTGATCGCCAGCAGTTGCAGGCAGATCGCGAGATAGCCGGTACCGGGACCGATGAACAGCATCGCCAGGCATCCGGCGGCCGAGATCGCGGCGCCGAGCGCGATCGTCCCCGGCGCGCCGATCCGCTCGGCGACATGCGGCGCGATCAAATTGGCGGGCAGCACGGCGCCGAGCATCGGCACGAATGCGAGGCCGGTGACGAACGCCGACAGCCCGTTGACTTGCTGGAAGTAGAGGCTGAGCACGAAGATCAGCCCGTAGAACGCAACGTTCACCAGCAGGCCGACCAGCGAGGTCAAGGCAAACATCCTGTTGCTAAACAGCGAGAGCGGCAACATCGGCTGCGCCGTGCGCGCCTCATGCCAGACGAACAGCGCGGAGAAGACGGCCGCCAGAGCGAAGCCTGCGACCACGAACGGGTTATCCCAGCCGAGCGCGCCGCCCTCGATGAGGGCGCCGGCCAGCGTGCCGAGCGCGGCGATCGCCGCAATTTGCCCCGGCAGATCGAGCCGGTGCTGGTGATGGCGCGTGGTTTCGCCGGCAAAGCGCCAGGCGAGCCACAGCCCGGCCAGGCCGATCGGCAGGTTGACCAGGAAGATCGCGCGCCAGCCGACCAGCGTGATCAGCCCGCCGCCGACGAACGGACCTGCGGTCAGCGCAAGGCTTGCGCCTGCGGCCCAGACGCCGACCGCGCGTCCCCGCGCCTTCTCGTCCGCATAGGCGTGGCGGAGCAGCGCGAGCGAGTTCGGCACCAGGATGGCCGCGGCCAGCCCCTGCACGCAGCGCGCGGCGATCAGCGTCACGGCATCAGGCGCGATGGCGCACGCAACCGACGTTGTGGTGAAGATGGCAAAGCCGGCCATGAAAATGCGCTTGGCGCCGATCCGGTCGCCGAGCGCGCCCGCGGTCAGGATGAAGGCGGCAAACGCGATGGTGTAGGCGCTGACCACCCATTGCAGCTCGGCAACGCCGCCGCCGAGCGAGCCGCCGATGGCGTCGAGCGCCGTGTTGACGATGGTGACGTCGAGCTGCACGACGCCGTAACCGAGACTCATCGCGGCGAGCGTCAACGTCGCCGCAAGCCCGGTCGACGGCTGATGCGACGCCGCGCGCTGGTCCGGCACGCGCCGGAGGTTCAGGGATGTCTGTTGCATGGTCTTGACCTCGCTCTGCGCAACCAATGCGAGAGATAGGTCTTCGTTTCTCAATGATACTTCGCTGCGGATCGAAGTGTTGCATCGTCGTGCCGGCCGGACCATGAGGCTACGGCGATGTTGCGCGGCGTTTTGCCTCAATAGACCTACGGACCGCCCCCCGGGCGCCTCATTCCGGCCCGAACGGCGGTCCACAGCCGGATCACGCAGATGCGCACATCGACTTCACGCTTTGGTAAACGCCGCAGCCGGCCCGGACCTCCCCCACGCTGATGCATATCGTCTATTCGCTCCGCTCCGACGGCCCCGCAGCAGCGCTGCGACGACGGCAAAATCGGCAAAAACACCAACGAAATCGCTGGGAACGGCTGAAGGAAGGCGGAACATGCAGTGGTCCCGCCGCGGACGGCGACATGGCTGCGACTCACATTCCGCAGCGCGAGAACATATGTAGCCAATGTGACAACAACGCTGAACGGGAGCCGAAGGTTGGATTGTCAAGGGCTGCACAACGCATCGGTTTTGCCTTATGGGTCATCGCGTACGGTGCGTTTGCCCGTCACCCGTCGCCGACCGTGACCGGGTCCCACTGAAATTGTCCCTGCCGGGAGGATGAATGCTTCGGCTGCTGACCACGCTTGGGCGTGGCTTCAAGGAAAAGATCGGCTGGAAACGGCTCGGGATCGCTGCGAGCGTGCTCATCATCGCGTTCGCTATCACGACGCTGGTCCACACCCTGAAGGGCGTCGACACCGGTATCATCCTCACCGCGCTGACCGACATCGCGCCGCACCGGATCGCGCTGGCGGCGCTCTGCGTGGTCGGGGCGTTCTGCACGCTGACCTTCTATGACTTCTTCGCGCTGCGCACGATCGGCAAGACCCACGTCCCCTACCGCATCGCAGCGCTGTCGAGCTTCACCAGCTACACGATCGGCCACAATATCGGCGCCACCGTCTTTACCGGCGGCGCGATCCGCTTCCGGATCTATTCCGATTACGGCCTCTCCGCGATCGATGTCGCCAAAATCTGCTTTCTCTCGGGCCTGACCTTCTGGCTCGGCAATTTGTTCGTGCTCGGCTTCGGCATGGCCTGGCACCCCGCGGCGGCATCGGCGATGGACCTGCTGCCGCCGGCGATGAACCGGCTGATCGCGCTCGGCTGCCTTGCCGGCATCGGCGCCTATTTCGTCTGGCTCCTGACCGGCGAGAAGCGCCGCGAGCTCGGCCAGAACGGCTGGAAGGTGGTGCTGCCCTCGGCCAAGCTGACACTGCTGCAGATCATCATCGGCGTGGTCGATCTCGGCTTCTGCGCGCTTGCGATGTATCTCCTGATGCCGACCGAGCCGCATATCGACTTCGTCTCGCTGGCGGTGGTGTTCATCCTGGCGACGCTGCTCGGCTTTGCGAGCCACGCCCCCGGCTCGATCGGCGTGTTCGACGCTGCAATGCTGGTGGCGCTGCCGGAGTTCAGCAAGGAGCAATTGCTGGCGACGCTGGTCGTGTTCCGTATCCTCTATTTCCTGATCCCGTTCGGGATCTCGATCTCGATCATGGGCATGCGCGAGCTGTGGCTCAACGTGGTGCGGCCCTGGCAGGAACGAAAAAGACTCAGCCAAGCCTGCACGGCTTCGGCGACCGTGCGGCAACCGATCGAAAGCCGGCAGCAGCAGATCAGGCGGCTGAGACGGTAACAGCGAACGTTATCGGTCCGAAGTCCCTGTTTTGAGTCCCGGTTTCGATCCCGGATTGTTGGTCTCTGCAGCCGCTTCTCTTATTTTCGCCGTACCACTCGCGTCAAACCGCGCCATGATTGGCTCTTTGGTTCGATTTTCGTTTCGCGCAACGGTCTGCAGCGTGCTGCTCGGCAGCGCGCTCGCGGCGGTATTGGCTTCAGCCGCGGACGCGCAGGATAGCCAGCTCTCGATCTCCTGGGAGGTCCGCAACCGCTTCCGGCTGTTCCGCGAGGAACGCGACTTCCGCCTGCATGTCGAAAGCGGGCTCGGCCGCAGCGTGCTGGCCTCGGAACAGGCGCTGGAGATGCAAAGCGACGGCCGCGGCTGGGCGCGCAACACGGTCAACCGGCTCTGCATCGACCTGCAAGGCCGCGTCAGCGAGCCCTGCACCCGCGACAACGTCAAGGAAAGCTATCTGACGCCGATCGATCACCCGATCGTGGTGCGGCTCACGGGTCCGGTTCCGGTCGGCGCGACCTGCGCCTGGTCGTTCGACGACGGCGATGGGCCGCAATCCTCGACATTCGATTGCGCCGAGCCGGTCAATCTGCGCGTCCGCTACGGCCGCACCACGGTCGCGACCGTCGACGTCGCCAGCGGCTCGGATGCAAACCAGCGCGTGACGACCCAGATCGCGGTGCGCGATTTGCTGATCGCCGGCCTCGGCGACAGCATCGCATCCGGCGAAGGCAATCCCGATCGCGCGATCGCCCTCTCCGACGAAGGGTTCTGCTTCCGCTCCTATCTCGGCGGCGCGCAATACTACCGGCCGAGCCGCGCCGGCTACAAAGGCGGCCGCGCCTGCGAAGCGCCCGACACCCTGACCAACTGGCAGCGCCAAAGCGCGCTGTGGCTCAACTCGGCCTGTCACCGTTCGCTGTACAGCTACCAGACCCGCACCGCGCTTGCGCTCGCCGTGCAATACCCGCACATCGCGGTGACCTATCTGCCGCTGGCCTGCACCGGCGCCACCATCGCCGACGGCCTGCTCGGCTCGCAGCAGGCGCGGGAATGTCTGCCGACGAAAACCGCCAACACCTGCTCGGGCACCGTCAACGGCCAGATCGCGGAGCTGCGCACGGCACTCGCAGCCGTCAAGCGCCGGCAGCCGGACCGCACGCTCGATCTCGTGCTGCTGTCGGTCGGCGCCAACGACATCTATTTCTCCGGCCTCGTCGCCAACGTGATCGTCGACACGCCGACCGAACGCGCGCTGTTCAGCCAGGGCGGCTCGATGGCCAGCGTCGACGATGCCCGTTCGGCACTGGCGCGCGACCTGCCGGCCGATTTCGCCAAGCTGCGCGATGCGCTGAAGCCGTTGGTCGGCGGCGACCTCTCGCACGTGGTCTACACCGCCTACGCCAATCCGGCGCTGGCCAATGGCGGCGCGCCCTGCCCCGGCGGCCGCGCCGGCTTCGAGGTCCATCCCTCGTTCAACGCCGATCCGAAGCGGCTCGCGGCGGTCTCGGGCTTCGTGCAGAACGAATTCTTGCCGCAGCTCAAGGCGATCGCGCAGTGCCAGTCCGGCATCATCTGCCGCAGTCCGCAGGCCGAACGCATGACCTTCGTCGATGCGCATCAGGATGCGTTTGCAAGCCACGGCTTCTGCGCACGCGCGTCGACCGATCCGGAGTTCGACCGCGACTGCTTCGCCGCCAACGGCGACAGCTTCGTCTCCGACATCGTCGCCGCGGCCAACCAGCCGCTCAAATGCGGCCGCAGCGCCGGCGAATACCGCGCCTATCTGCCGCGTGCGCGCTGGATCCGCGATGCCAATGACAGCTATTTCGCGGCGATGACCTACCCGCAGGGCCTGCCGTCCTCGATGCAGCCAACCGACATCCACGATGCGACATGGGGCATCCTGTCGGCGGTGTATGGCGGCGCGGTGCATCCCAGCGCCGAAGGTCATGCGGCGATGGCCGATGCCGCGGTCCCCGCAGCCGCCACCGTGCTGCGATTGAACACCACGGTGCCTGAAGTGATCTCCGAGCCGGTCGCGCCATTGCCGACGGCACCGGAGCAACGCTGAACGCTGCACGCTCGCGACGCCGCACGCGTGCGGCCGCGAACCAACGTGATCCCAATGAGGATGTCTAGTGCCGCTTCGTCGCGGGCAAGGGCGCCGGTGGCGGCTTCATCGCTGCGGCTTGTGCGGGCAGATATTTGGCGACGATTGTGGGATCGAGCTGCGCCAGCGCGGTGTCCGGCAGCCGGGTCCAGACCTCGTCCTTGCCGAACAGCGAGATGCCGAGATAGCCGCGCATGGTCAGCGTCTGTCCATCGGCGCTCAGCGTCATCTTGGCCTTGTAGACCTTGCCGTTGCGCGGATCGAGCACGTTGCCGCCTTCATAGGCGAGCCCGTTGCGCTTCATGTCGCGGATCAGGGGAATGCCAAGCCACGGCATGTCCTTGCGATCGTCGGTGCATTTCGAGCAGACCGGATTGGGCGGATCGTCGGGCGCCGAGAACATCTTTGCGATCATGCCTTCGAACAGGCCGTTGCGCTCGATCACCAGGAACCAGCCTTCGGGCTTGCCGTCTTCGATCTTCTGCCAGAGTCCGGCCGCCGATAGCTCGGCCGCGGAAGCTGCAAGCGGAGCAGCTAGCGCAAAGGCCGTGGCGATCGCCAGGATCAGCCGAAGTCTGGATAGCGTGTTCCGCATCATCATCACCTGATCAATCGACAAACTCGATTACGAGCAGACTACGGCCATTTCGCGGAGTGTTCCAGTACCCGCGCCGCACGGGCAATGGCCCATGCCCCCGGCATTGGTCGCTGCTGAAGTGGAATCAGTTCACCCCAAGCTTCTTCTGCAAACTTGATGACGAGGTTGTGTACTGGAACACCAGCCGCTTGTCGGGATACACGTAGCGGTGCGCCTTCTGCGCCATCAACGCGCCCTCGTGGAAGCCGGAGAGAATGAGCTTCAGCTTGCCCGGATAGGTGTTGATGTCGCCGATCGCGAAGATGCCTGAAACGTTGGTCTCGAACGCTGCGGTGTCGACCGGCACCAGATTGTTCTCCAGCGCTACGCCCCAGTTCGCGACCGGACCGAGCTTCATGGTGAGCCCGAAGAACGGCAGCATCGTATCGCAGGCGATCGTCGACATCGCATTGTCGTTGCCCTTCAGCGCGGCGCCCGAGAGTTGACCGTTGGCGCCTTCGAGCCCGGTGACCTGGCCGATCTTCAGATCCATCTTGCCGTCGGCAACCAGCGCACGCATCTGCTCGACGCTGTGCGGCGCCGCGCGGAAATCGTCGCGCCGGTGCAGCAGCGTGATGCGCTTGGCGATCGGATGCAGGTTGAGCGTCCAGTCGAGCGCGGAGTCGCCGCCGCCGACGATCAGGATGTTCTTGTCGCGGAACTGCTCCATCTTGCGCACGGCATAGAACACTGACGTGCCCTCATAGGCCTCGATGCCCGGCACCGGCGGGCGCTTCGGCTGGAACGAACCGCCGCCCGCGGAGATCACGACGACCTTGACCTCGAACTCCTTGCCGGCATCGGTCTTCACGCGGAACAGGGGATCGCCGATCTTCTCGATGCTCTCCACCATCTCGTTGAGATGGAAGGTCGCGCCGAACGGCTTGATCTGCTCCAGCAGTTGCTCGGTCAGGCCCTGGCCGGTGACAAAGGGAATCCCGGGAATGTCGTAGATCGGCTTCTCCGGATAGAGCTCGGCGCACTGCCCGCCGATCTTGTCGAGGATGTCGACCAGATGCACCTTCATGTCGAGCAGGCCCAGTTCGAACACGGCGAACAGTCCACAGGGGCCCGCGCCAATTATCAGCACATCGGTCTTGATCGCTTCGCTCATGTCCGCTTCTTTTCAGTTGAGATCGACTGGACGGCTCTCGCCTGTCCAGCCGAGTGGGCCGGATCGGGACATGCATAATAGGGACAGCGGCTGGCGCGGCAACCCCTTGCCGAGCCTGCGTAACTCGGCTGTATGGGCGGGAAACCGACGGAGATCCCCCTCGTGAATGCCCCTGTCCGCGCCGACGATGCACCGCGCCTGGAAGACTTTCCCTATCGCCTGTCCGACAATGTGCGCTTTGCCGATCTCGACCCGAACGGGCACGTCAACAACGCCGTCTATGCGAGCTATTTTGAGACCGGCCGCGTCACGCTGGTGAAGGACCTCAGCATGGGGCTGATGCCGGCCGGGCTTGGCTGGATCATGGTGCGGCTCGACATCCATTTCCGCGCCGAGCTGCACTGGCCGGGACAGATCGAGCTCGGGCTCGGTCTCGTCAAGTTCGGACGGACGTCGACCACTTTCGATCAGGTGGTATTTTCGGAAGGGAGATGCGTGGCGTCGGCGAGGGCGGTCACCGTGATGATCGATGAGGCCACGCGCAGACCGACACCGCTGCCGGCGGAGGTCAAAGAGAACTTCCGCCGCTGGGTCCGTCGCGGTGTGAACCCGGACGGCGAATAAATCAGGTCAGGCCTGCCGCTCCGGCGTCGACACGACCAGTCCGTCGAGATCGTCGGTCACCTTGATCTGGCAGGACAGCCGCGAATTCGGACGCACGTCGAAGCCGAAATCCAGCATGTCCTCTTCCATCGGCGACGGCGCGCCGACCTTCTCGCGCCACGCGTCATCGACATAGACATGGCAGGTCGCACAGGCGCAGGCGCCACCGCATTCGGCTTCAATGCCGGGAATGGCGTTGCGGATCGCACCTTCCATCACCGTCGCGCCGTTCTCGATATCAATGGAGCGTTTCTCTCCGGAATGGTCGATAAAGTGTATTTTGGCCATGATTGCTCGTGCTGCCGGAATGCGCCGGACGATGGTTGGAAAGGTCCCGGCAGTCGTATAACGGGTCGATCCGTACAGCGCTAGCACGGAGACCGAAAACCTGCCGGCCGGCCAGGGGCGGCGCCCTACCCGTTGCCGCAGGCCGTGGAGAGGGCCGATAAGGCTAGGAGCGGCCCAGAATCAGCTCGATCGCCGTGCGCGCTTCGGCGATCGCGGCCCCGAGCGCGGCGAGCGGCTGGGCCGGGTCGGAACCGGCGGTGAGCGCGGTTTCCAGGTTGGCGGCCGCCTCGGCAACGCCGAAGGCGCCAATCGCCCGCGCCGATCCTTTCAGGGTGTGGGCGTGGGTCGGAGCCTCCGGCGGCAAGGCAGCCAGCTCGCCAAGGATCCGGGCCGACTGGGTCGAGAACATCGCCAGCACTTCCCGCTCCAGCCCCGGGTCGCCCAGCGTCATCCGCCTGAGGTGATCGACGTCGATCGGCCCGTCGCCCGGCGCGAGCGGCGGCGATTGCGTCCATTCGACCCGTTCGAGATGAAGCGGCATGGCCTGTCCCTGTCGTCTCTGCCGGGCTTCACCGGCGGACCGTTCGCCCAGCCAATCACGAAACTGGTTAACGAATTGTTGTCGGGACGATCGGCAAAACCGCCCGATTCTGGACAATTTCCGGACACAATCGGCCCTCTGCGGCAGGAATTTCGAGTACCCATAAGGCCTTATGGCGCAAAGCTGTTAACGATGATTAAGAAAGTATTAATCGCAAGCATTTCATTCGCATCGCTCTCCCAATAGGATGTTTGCGGATGTAGCGGACAAGCCGCCGAGGGGGCGCTTGCGCTCCGCTTGTGGGCACCGGCTTCGAGCTTGCGTGGGGACGATCGCAGGCTCGCCGACGCGTAAAATAGTGAGAGGGCTCAGACTGAACATGGCGAACACTCCCAAGAAGGTCAAAGATCCCACCGAAGTCGCGCTTTCTGCCATCCAGGAAGCCCTCAACATCAGCGAGCAAGGCGCGGAGAGCCGCAGCCCCCTCAACGACGGCGCCGCGCCGCCGAGCCTGCCGCCGTCAGCTCCGGATTTTTCGGCCGCATCGTTCGAGTCCCGTGCGAATACCGATCGTTCGGTGTTCGAGCCGATCGAGGAGCCGCGCGCGCCGCGCCGCGCCGCCAATGATGATCGCGAGACCATCGGCCAGATGCTGCAGACGCTGCAGGGAGGCCGCGCCCGCAACGCCTTCACGCTGTTTTTCGTCTGCTCCGGCGCCTGGCTGCTCGGCGGCGTCATCCTCACCATCGCGTTCTGGCCGGCCCTGCAGGCTTCGATGGCCCAGGGCACCGGCGTCCTGGTGCTCGCCGGCCTCGCCGCGCTGTTCGCCGTTCCGGTGCTGCTGTTCTATTATCTCGCCAGCCTCGCCTCGCACGGTCAGCGCATGCAGATGATCGCGCAATCGATGGCGCAGGTCGCAATGCGATTCTCCGAGCCGGAAAACGCCGCCGCCGATTCCATGGTGACGGTCGGCCAGGCGATCCGCCGCGAGGTCGCGGCGATGGGCGACGGCGTCGAACGCGCGATCGCGCGCGCCGGCGAGCTCGAGACCCTGGTTGCCAACGAGGTGGCGGCGCTGGAGCGCGCCTATTCCGACAATGAAGTGCGTATCCGCGCGCTGCTGCAGGACATCGCCCATCAGCGCGACAATCTGGTCGGCCAGGCCGAGCAGGTGCGCAGCGCGATCTCCGGCGTGCAGATCGACCTGCGCCACGACATCGCGCTGATCTCGGACGCGATTGCCTCGCGCGTCGACGAGGTCGCCAAGAGCATCACCGGCGCGCTCGAAGAGCGCGGCCAGCACATCACGACTGCGCTGAGCCATGCCGGCGACAACATGATCCTCGCGCTCGGCGAGCGCGGCGGCGACCTGCTCGACCGCCTCGAGGAAGCCAGCGCCGAGACCACGCGCGCGGTGATGGACGCCTCCGAGCGGCTCACCACCAGCCTCAACTTCAAGACCGGCCATGTCCATGACGAGTTCGTCGACCTGGCCGACCGCGTCCACGAGATGCTGAACGAGCGCATCGACCGCATCACCGGCGAGTTCGAGCAGCGTTCGTCTGCGATCGTCGACGGCATCTCCGACCGCACCGAAGAGGTCCACGACTCCCTGAAGAATTCCGCGGACTCGCTGCTGCTCGAGCTCGAACTGCGCAGCAACGACCTGGTCAGCAAGATCGACGACGCCGGCAACCGCCTCGCCGGCCAGATCATGACGTCCGGCGACAGGGCGAGCGAAGCGCTCGACGTCACCGTCAATTCGCTGGTCGCCAAGGTGGTGGGCCAGACCGAGACCGCGCACGACTCGCTGTCGCTGCAGATGAGCGCGTTCGACGACCTGGTGAAGAACCACGGCAGCGAGCTCGCCGAGAAATTCGCCCGCGACTCCGGCACGCTCGGCGCGCTGATCACCCGCCACATCTCGGAATTCGACCGCACCGTGAAGACGTTCGGCGGCGACATCGTCGAGCGCATGGGCCAGCGGACCCAGGACATCGCCGACAGCCTGAAGACCTATGTCGACACCTTCGACAATCGCGTCACCAGCAATAGCGGCGAGATCACCGCTTCGCTCGACCAGCGCCTGCTGCAATTCGAGACCACGCTGGGCAGCCGCGTCACCAATCTCGACGCCTCGCTGTCCGACAAGCTGTCGTCGTTCGACTCATCGCTCGCCACCAAGATCGGCTCGTTCGACGGCCGCCTGCAGTCGCTGGATGACGCGATCGACGGCCGCATGCGGACGCTCGAAGTCACCTTCGAGAGCCGCGCCAAGTCGGTCACCGACACCATCGACGGCCATCTCGGCACGCTCGCGACCCAGCTGACCGAAGGCGCCACCCAGGCGATCCACTCGATCGACTCGCGCCTCGGCCTGCTCACCACGACCCTGACCGAGGGCACCGTGCAGGCGATCGCCGCGGTCGACCACCGCATCAACGGCGTCACCGAGACCATCGACGGCCACAGCAACCGCCTGGTCGACACCATCAACGGCCACAGCACCCGCCTCGCCGATACCATCAACGGTCACAACAGCCGCCTCGTCGACACCATCAGCGGTCATAGCTCGAACCTGACCGACACCATCTCGGCGCGCTTCGCCGACATCCAGCAGGGCATCGAGAGCCGCGTCGGCGTCATCGCCGGTGACATCGACACCCGCGTCGCGCAGTTCGAGGACCTCTTGGGCTCGCGCGTCGAGGCCGTCGCCGGCCGCATCGAGAGCAGCGGCCGCCAGGCGAGCGAGGACCTGATGTCCCGCGCCGAAATGTTGTCGTCGAGCATCAAGTCCCATGTCGAGGACGCCGAGCGCTCGCTGACCAACCTCGTGGTCAACACCAGCGAAACCATCCAGACCGGCGCGCGCACCGCGCAGCAGGCGCTGCTCACCGTGTCCGCGGATGTCGGCAACCAGCTCAAGCAGAGCTCCGCCGAGGTCGAGAGCGTGCTGACCGCCGTCGGCACCAGCGCCGCCAACTCGATCCTCACCAGTGCCCGCGACGCCCAGGTCTCGCTGGTCTCCGCCTCCGGCGACGTCGCCTCGCAGATCAAGGCGCTGTCGGAGGACGTCGAGCGCACGCTGCAGGCGGCCGGTAGCGCCACCGCAGCCTCGGTGCTGTCGGGCGCCCGCGACGCGCAGACCACGCTGGTCTCGGCCTCGATCGAAGCCGCAAGCCAGGTCAAGTCGCTGGCTTCCGATGTCGAGCAATCGCTGTCGATGTCCGGCTCTGCCGCTGCCGAAGCGATCATGACCGGCGCCCGCGAGGCCCAGACCACGCTGATCGCGACATCGGCCGACGTCACCGGTCAGGTGAAGTCGCTCGCCAGCGACGTCGAGCGCTCGCTGTCGATGGCCGGCTCCGCGACCGCGGAAGCCGTCGTCGCCTCCGCCCGCGAGGCCCAGAGCACGCTGGCCGGCGCGTCGACCGAAGCCACCAACCTGGTCCGCACGCTCGCGGCCGACATGCAGCACTCGCTCTCGACCGCCGGCACCGCGACCGCGGAAGCCGTCGTCGCCTCCGCCCGCGAGGCCCAGAACACGCTGGCCGGCGCCTCGACCGACGCCACCAATCTGGTCCGCACCCTGTCGGCCGACATCGAGCGTTCGCTGTCGATGGCAGGCTCGGCCACCGCGGAAGCCATCGTCGCCTCCGCCCGCGAGGCCCAGAGCACGCTGGCCGGCGCATCCACCGAGGCCACCGATCTGGTCCGCACGCTGGCGGCCGACATGGAGCGCTCGCTGTCGATGGCCGGCTCCGCCACCGCGGAATCGATCACGGCAGGCGCGCGTGAAGCCCAGAGCATGCTGGTCAACGCATCGACCGAGTCTGCGACAAAGGTGTCGGCGCTTGCTGCCGATATCCAGCGCGCGCTGTCGATGGCCGGTTCCGGCACCGTCGAGGTGCTGACGGCCGGCGCGCGCGAGGCGCAGAACACCCTCGTCACCGCGTCGACGGATGCAGCCAACCACGTCAAGTCGCTGGCAGCCGATGTCGAGCGCACCCTGACCTCGGTCGGCACCAACACCGCCCAGACGATCCTCGGCAGCGCCCGCGATGCCCAGAACTCGTTCGTGGCAACGTCCAACGAGGCCGCAACCCAGATCCGCGCGATCTCGGTCGAGATCGAGCGCTCGCTGACCACGACCAGCGCGGAGACTGCACAGACCATCCTGGGCAGCGCCCGCGAGGCCCAGAGCTCGTTTGCGGCGACCTCCGCCGATGCCGCCGCCCAGATCCGCACGCTCTCGACCGATATCGAGCGCGCGCTGGGTTCGGTCACGGCCAAGACCACCGACAACATCCAGACCTCTGCGCAGAACGCACAGGCCGCGCTGATCACCATGTCCAACGAGGTCTCGACCAAGGTCAAGACGACCTCCGCCGACATCGAACGTTCGGTGCTGTCCGCTTCCAGCGCATTCGGCTCGGCGATGACCGGCAAGACCGACGAGATCGTCACCTATGTGCAGCAGCAGACCGAGCGGCTGTCGCAGATGGTCGACGGTCGCCGCGGCTCGCTGGTCGAGGCGCTGACCGCCAAGACCACGCAGCTGTCGAACGACATGGATCGCGCCACCGCGGACGCGCTGAGGGCGATCGAAACCCGCGGCCTCGCCTTCTCGCAGTCGATGGCGGCGCATGGCGGCGATGTCGCGCGCAACATCACCTCGGCCGGCGATCAGGCGACCGGCGCGGTGGCGAAGTCGCTCAAGGAGCTCGAGCAGGCCTCGCGCGCGGCGATCGACCAGTCGCGCCAGGTCTCGATCTCGGCCGTCACGGAGATGCAGGAGACCAGCAAGATCCTGCGCACCGATACGGTGGCGCTGTTCGAGCGGCTGCGCGAGGGCAACATCCTGCTGCAGGAAGTGCTGACCGGCGCCCACGACAACCTCAACTCGCTGGAGCGCGCGCTGGTGACCCGCGTGGCCGACTTCGTGTCCGCCATGAACGACGTCACCTCGCGCAACGGCGTGGCGACCCAGACGCTGGAAGACCAGCTCACGGTGTTCAACAGCAAGACCGGCAAGGCGCTGGAAGATCTCGGCGCACTGTCGAGCCAGTTCGAGACCCATGGCAAGGCGCTGATCGAGGCGGCTGCCGTGGTCGAACAGGCCAACCGCTCAACGACGGCCTCCGTCAGCGAGCGCAAGTCGGCGCTGGAATCGCTGGTCACGACCATCGATCTGCGCACCACCGATCTCGACCAGCGGCTGTCGCGCTTCACCGGGCTGCTCGATGAATCGCTCGGCGCGGCCGAAGAACGCGCCCGCGACATCGCGCGCGTGGTGGCGGAGACCGCAGGCGCCGGTTCGGCTGCGATCAGCAAGCAGTTCGAGGCGGTGCGCATGGCCGCCGAGAACGAGCGTCAGCAGACCGTCGACGCCATGAGCGACCTCTACCAGCAGAGCAACGCCGAGACCGATGCGATGTTCAAGGAATCGACGGAGAAGTTCTCCGCGATGGTCACGGCGATGAAGCAGATGGCGAGCGAGATGCACAGCGAGCTCGAGGCCACCCGCAACGAGCTGCGCCGCGGCGTGCTGGAAATGCCGCAGGAGGCCGCCGAAAACACTGCGCAGATGCGCAAGGTGATCGTCGACCAGATCGAGGCCCTGGCCGAGCTGAACCGCATCGTCGCCCATCACGGCCGCGGGCTCGACGTGGTCTCGTCCAACCGCGCCAGCGTCCGCCACGAGGAGCCGGTGATGGCTGCCGCCGGCGGCCGCGCCGACGTGCGCATGCGGGACAGCGTGCGCGACAATGGCAACAGCGCCGCGACGCTGCCGCCGCCGGATCTCGGCATGGCAACCACCTCGCGCCGCACCGAGGCCCCGTCGGTCAGCCCGGCCGGCCCCAACAACGGCGATGGCTGGCTGTCCGACCTGCTCAACCGCAGCGACGCGCCGCCGCCTGCCCCGCAGAACCGCGACGCCCAGCAGCGCCCGCGTCCGCAACAGCAGCCGACCGCCAATCCGCTGGAATCGCTGTCGCTCGACATCGGCCGGCTGATGGACCGCACGCTTGCGGCCGAGATGTGGGATCGCTACCAGCGCGGCGAGAACAAGGCGTTCTCCAAGCGCCTCTACACGCCGGCCGGCCAGAAGGCCTTCGACGAGGTGGCCCGCAAGTACCGCGCCGACCGCGGCTTCAAGCAGACGGTCGACCGCTACATCGCGGAATTCGAGCGCCTGCTCGACGAAGTCGCCCGCGAAGGTCGCGGCCAGCAGGAGCTGAGCGGCCACCTGACCTCGGAAACCGGGCTGGTCTACACCCTGCTTGCCCACGCCGCGGGACGGCTGGGGTAAGCGTTCGAACCATCGCAGTACAAGAAACGGAGGCAGCGATGCCTCCGTTTTGCTTTTGACCGCCGCAAGACTAAGTTTTGCGGGAGAACGAGCTGGGAGGGTTCAGATGTTGCTCGCACCCTGGCGGCCCATCGTCGCGCTGACGATGCTCGGGATAATTGGGGTCGCCGCGGTTGCGACGGCGGACCCGATCCAGCCGTCCAAAATCCGGACCATCAAAATACAGGAGCCGAACAAGCCGGCAGCCGACACGCCTCTCGTTCGAACGACGCCCGTCCGGCCGGCCGGCGGTGAGACTCGCGATGCGTCCGGTCGCGAATGGCCGGCAACGAACGGCGTCGTCGATGCGGCATCCGATCCCCACCGCGTACGCAGCCTGACGATTCACTCCGAGCAGACGTATCCGGACGACCGCTATCGCCGCTTCGTTCCTGAAGCAGCCGAGCCATCTGAGGCGGCGCCCCAGTAGGACTGCGACGATCGTCGGGACGAACGGAGGGCGCGTAGCCTATTGCTGCCGGCGCCGCGGGCCGGCCGGTGCTGCGGCCGGAGCCGGCGCGGGCTCTGGTGCGGCATTGTTGCTGCCGCCGAAGATCACCCGGCTCGGGTTGCGGTCGAAATTGTTCACGGCGCGGCTGATGTCGGACAGCGTGCGGCGGCCGTCGTTGATCAGGAGATTGGATCGCTTGTCGAGATCGTCGGCGAGCTCGCGGATCGACTTCACCATCAGGTTCAGCTCGCTGCCATTGTTGCCGCCCGCGATCGCATTGAGGCCCAGCATCAGATTGTCGGCCTTGCCCATCACGCCGTCGACCTTGAGCATGACGTTGTCGATCTTCTCGGAATTGCGCGCCAGCGCCTGGGTGAAGACCTCGAGATTCTTCAGCGAATTCTTCACCGACTGCTGATTGTCGGCGACGATGCGGTTGACGTTTTGCAGGGTAGCGCGGATCGCTTCGGTGACATCCTGCAGCGCATTCGGGTCGGCGGTCAGAACCGGGATGCCATCCTCATCCAGCGGCACCGGCGGAGCGGCCTCCTCGCCGCCCTTCAGCGAGATCGCGGCGACGCCGGTCAGGCCCTGGAATTCGAGGCCGACCAGGGTGTCCTTGCGCAGCGGTGCGTTGTTCTCGATCATCGCCAGCGCGACCACGCGCCTGGGGTTGTCGAGCTTGACCGAGACCACTTCCCCTATCCGGATACCGTTAAAATTGACATTGCCGCCGTTGCGCAGGCCCGACGCCGGCCCCTCGAAGATCACCCGCAAGGGGCTGCGCTGCTTGGTGGTGTGCAGGCTCTGGAACCACAGCACGAAGCCGAACGCCGCGGCGATTACCGCCAGCGTGAAAGCCCCGATCAAGACGTAGTTCGCCCGCGTTTCCATCAATTGCTCGCGTTCATCACTCTTGGGCGCTCGCGCAGTCGGCCTGCGTTCGAACCCGTCGAATTCCCTGTTGGCGCATGATCTCGTCCGAAAACCGGTCTTTTCGTTTCGGGATCATGGGCTAGGCCACAACGGCGCGGGCGCGCTTGCCGTTGAAATATTGCTGCAACCACGGATGCTGCGATGCCTTCATGTCGGCGATCGATCCTGCAGCAATGATCTTACCGTTCCCTAAAACGGCGATACGGTCGCACGCCGTGTAAAGACTGTCGAGATCGTGGGTTACCATGAAAACGGTCAGCCCCAAAGTGCGCTGCAGGGTGCGCACCAACTCGTCGAAATCGCCGGCGCCGATCGGATCGAGGCCCGACGTCGGCTCGTCGAGAAACACGAGCTCCGGATCGAGCGCGAGCGCGCGCGCCAGCGCGACGCGCTTGATCATGCCGCCGGACAGTTCCGACGGATAGCGATCGGCGACCTCGGGCTTCAGCCCGACCATCACCAGCTTCGCCACCATGATCTCGTCGAGCAGCCGCTGCGAGACCCGCAGATATTCGCGCGCCGGAAACTGGATGTTCTGGCGCACCGTGAGCGAGGAGAACAGCGCGCCCTGCTGGAACAGGATGCCCCAGCGCCGCTCGACGGCGCGGCGCTGCGCCGAGTTCGCGGCATCGAGATCGACGCCAAACACTTCGATGCGGCCGGAGACTTTCGGCACGAGTCCGATGATCGTGCGCGTCAGCACCGATTTGCCGGCGCCGGACGGGCCGACGAAGCCGAGGATCTCGCCGCGCTTGACGTCGAGGTCGAGGCCGTCGAGCACACGGGTGTTGCCGAACTGGACCGTGATGTCGCGGACCCGGATGATGGCGTCGATGTCCTGCTCCGCCATGATCACATCCCGATCGAGGCGAAGAAGATCGCGAACACGCCGTCCATCACGATCACGAAGAAGATCCCTTTCACCACCGACGCGGTGGTGTGCTGTCCGAGCGACTCCGCCGAGCCCTGTACCGCCAGTCCCTCGACGCAGGCGACGATGCCGATCACCGCAGCCATCACAGGCGCCTTGACCATGCCGACGATGAAATGGTCGATCGATATGGCATCACGAAGGCGGAGCAGGAAGGCCTCCGGATCGACGCCGCCATAGAGCCAGGCCACCAGGCCGCCGCCATAGAGCGCGGCCATCGCGCCGAGGAAGGCCAGGATCGGCAGCGCCAGCACCAGTGCCAGCATGCGCGGCAGGATCAAGACCTCGATCGGATCGAAGCCCATGGTGCGCAGCGCGTCGATCTCCTCGCGCATCTTCATCGAGCCGAGTTCGGCGGTATAGGCCGAGCCGGAACGGCCCGCGACCATGATCGCGACCAGCAGCACGCCGATCTCGCGCAACACCAGCACACCCAGCATGTCGACCACGAAGATATCGGCGCCGAACCTGCGGAAATGGAAGATGCCCTGCTGCGAGATGATGCAGCCGATCAGGAAGGTGATCAGCACGACGATCGGCACCGCGCGCAAGCAGACCTGCTCGAGGTGATGCACAGTCGAGGTGAAGCGGAAGCTGCGCGGATGGATCAGCACCTTGGCGGCCGCGGCCAGCACCGCACCGAGCATATCAACGAGGCCGATGATGGTGCCGCTGACCCCGGCCACGGTGCGCCCGATCTGCTCGAGCATGCCCGATATCAGCAGCGGTTCGCTCGCGGCCTTGGGCGCGGGGCCGACGCGGCGGACCTCGTCGACCAGGCTGGAATAATTGGCCGAGAGGCCCGCGATCTCGGCTTCGGCGCTGGCATCGCTGAGGCTGCGGCGCAGCCGCTCGATCAGCCACGCGCCGAACGTGTCGAGGCTCGCGACCTGCGACACGTCGATGAAGATGTGGGGACGGCTGCCGCGCAGCTTCTCGGCGTCGGAGACGATCCGCTCGAGCGCGGGCGCAAAGCGGGCTGTCCAGTTGCCCGCCGCACACAACGCCAGTCCTTCGCCTTGGGCTATCCGCTCCAGTGTCGGGTCGCCGCTCACCTTTTGCCTACCCCTCAAGCCGGCTGGCCGTTGATCTCCGGCGGCTTGCCGGATCGGCTTGTCGAATCTGCCGCTAACCAGCCATAGTTGGTTGCGCGTCGCAAGCTACGGTTCAGGAAATAGTAGACTTTAAAATGACTTCCACCCCTCCCGGAGCGGTTTCCCTGACAGGGCGGATCGAGCGCTGGCCGATCGCCGGAACCTTCACGATCAGCCGTGGCGCCAAGACCGAGGCGGTCGTCGTGGTGGCCGAGGTGAGCCAGGGCGGCCTCACCGGCCGCGGCGAATGCGTGCCCTATCCGCGCTATGGCGAAACGCCCGAAGCGACGCTACAGGCGATCCAGGCGATGCAGGGGCCGCTCGCCAGTGGCATGGACCGGATCGCCTTGCAGGCCGGCATGCCCGCTGGCGCCGCCCGCAATGCGCTGGATTGCGCGCTGGCGGACCTCGAGGCCAAACGCGCCGGCAGGCGGATCTGGAACCTGCTCGGCCGCCCCGCGCCCGAACCGCGCACCACCGCCTATACGATCTCGCTCGGGACGCCTGCGGCGATGGCGGAGGCCACCGCGAAGGCCGCGCACCGCGCGCTGCTCAAGATCAAGCTCGGCGGCGATGGCGACGCCGCGCGGATCGCCGCCGTGCGCAAGGCGGCGCCGGCATCCGAACTGATCGTCGATGCCAACGAAGCCTGGACCGAGGACAACCTCGCCGCCAATCTTGCGGCCTGCGCCGATGCCGGCGTCACGCTGATCGAGCAGCCGCTGCCGGCGGGCAAGGACGAGGCGCTGCTGCGCATCAAGCGCCCGGTTGCGGTCTGCGCCGACGAGAGCGTGCATGACCGCGCCTCACTCGAGGGCCTGCGCGGCCGTTATGACGCCGTCAACATCAAGCTCGACAAGACCGGCGGACTGACCGAAGCGCTCGCGATGGCGGCCGCCGCCCGCGCGCTCGGCTTCGAGATCATGATCGGCTGCATGGTCGCGACCTCGCTGGCGATGGCGCCGGCGATGCTGATCGCGCAAGCCGCGCGCTTCGTCGATCTCGACGGCCCGCTGCTGCTGGCCAGGGACCGCGACCACGGCCTGCGCTACGAGGGCAGCCTGGTCTATCCGCCCGACGCCGCACTCTGGGGATGATGGGTTAGTCGCCTCCGCGCCAGCCACATCACTAAGCCGCCGATGGCCGCCATCGCCGCCATCATGTCGTAGACGCCGAGCCCGAAGCGCGCATAGACCACGCCGCTGACGATCGCCGTGGTGCTTGCGACAATGCCGCCGCAGGCGGTGAGATAGCCCTGCGCGCGCGCCATTACATGAACCGGCACGTGATGCACCATCAGCCCCATGATGCCGACCTGGGTGAGGCCGAAGCTCAGCCCGTGGCCGAGCTGGACCACGGCGAGCACGGCAAGCGGCGGATCCTGCGCGGTGATCGCCCAGCGCGCCACAGCGCTGGCGGCCGCGATCATCACCAGGACAGCCGATGGCAACCTGAAGCGCGGCGAGGCCGCAAACAGCACGATCTCGGCGATCACACCGAGCACCCAAAGAGCCGCGATGGTCAGGCCGCTGAAGCCGGCCTGCTGCCAGGCAATCGATGCGAAGATGTAATAGGCGCCGTGGCTGCCCTGGATCAGCGCCGAGGACACGATGATCGCGAGGAAGGTCGGATTGCGCAGCAGCCGCGGCGCGCCGGCCGCCGGCGTAGCTGCGGCCGCTGGGCGGCCGAGCGGCCGCAGTGTCAGTCCGACGAGAGCGCCGAGCACCGTCACGGCGGTGATGATCCAGATCAAATTGACCTCGGCGACATAGCGGAGCAAGAACCCGCTGATCAGCGCGCAGACCGCGAAGGCGGCCGAGCCCCAGAGCCGCAGCGGTCCGTAGCTGAGGCCAAATTGCCTGACGCCGCGCAGCGCGTAGGCGTCGGTGAGCGGCACCATCGGCGTCCACACGCAGCAGGTCAGCGCATAGACCGCGAGCAACACCAACGGCTGGTGCTGGGTGCCGATCACGGCAAAGCCCAATGCGGTGGCGAATCCCGTGGCGATCATCGCGCCGCGCAGCATCTGGCGCCGCTCCGCCGCCGCGGTGACCAGCGGCAGCACGGTGAAGCGCGTCACCGGCGGCACCGCCGTGATGAGGCCGATCCAGGTGGCATCGATCCCGATCGCCTTCAGCCACACCGTGAAAAACGGCAGGTGGACCCCGGTCATCCCGAACGTCGTGGCATAGAATGCCGCGAGGCTGCGCGCGAATCGCCGCGGCGCGACTTTGGCTGCGATGGGGATTTGTGATTCGGAAGACATCAATTCAATTGCGATTCGCGCGATATCGTGGTGATCGTTAGCGTAACGCGCAGTGATTTGCGCGGAGAGATTGTGATGGCCGAAGAAGCATTCGCCCTGTCGCCGATATCCGCCCGCGCCGCCCTGCCGAGCGAGGAGGACTATGCTGCGATCAGCGCGGCCTTCATGGAGACCTCGCGGGGCCGCTGGTTCCTCGGCGAATACGCCAAGCGCAACCGCAACGCCGACACCCGCATGGTGCTCGATGCCGTGGCGCGGATCGAGGACAGTCTCAGCGCGCAGCGGCAAGCCGCCGCAGCGGCCATCAGGGACGAGCAGCTGGCGCAGGCGCTGGCCGCCCTGCGCGGCGCGATCGAGGCGGCCCAGGCCTCGGCCATCGCGGCGCTCGACGGCATCAGCTTCGAGCCAAACCTCGCGCCGGTTCGCAAGGGCGTGCGGGTGATTCGGGAGATCTCCTGGCGGCTGCGCGAGATCGGCAATGACGGCCGGATCTGCGACATCATCGATTCGCAGGCCAGCGCGATCGAGGCCGGTGCGACCCAGGTTTCGATGGACGACGCCAAGGCCGTGCTGGATGCCGCTTTCGCGGCGCTGGCCCGCCGGCTCAACGAATTCGATCCGGACAAGGCGGAAACGCCTGCGGCCGAACCTGACGTTACCGAAGCACCGGTGGCGGAACCGCTCGCTGCTGCCCCCTCGCCGCAACCAGTGGCGGAAAGCGCTGCCGCCGAGAGCGCTGCGCCCGACGCCACCATGGCCGCCACGCCGCCGGCGCCGCCTCAGGAGGCCGTTGCACCGCCGAGCATTGAGGCTACCGCGGCCGCAATGCCGGAGCCGAACGAAGCATGGCTCAAGGCGGAGGCTGCGCTGGCCGAAGCCGAAGCCGCAGAGCTCGCCCGCGTCACCGAGGCCGCCGCTGACGCCCAGGACGAAGCGGTGCTCGACCTCATCGCGATGGAGATGGGCGCGCCCGATCCGATCGACGAAGAAGCGATCGCCGAAGAGATGCACCTTGCCGAGGAGATGCGCGTCGCCGAGGCGATGGCTGACGAGCCCGAGATGGTCGCACCGGCCATTCAGCCCGAGCCCGCACCGGCGCCCGAGCCGATCGAGGTCAAGGTCGAGCCGCCACCGATGGCCGCAGCACCGATTGCTGTGGCTCCGGTAGCCGTGCCGCCGCCCCTCCCACCCACCGTGGAGGCTGCCGTCGCTCCCGCAGCAGAAGTCTCGCTCGGTTCGACCATCATCGCGAGCGGCCTTTTGAAAAAGCCGCGCGTCGCAGCCAACGATCCCCTCGCGCCGATCCGCCGCATGACCCAGGTCGAGAGAATCGCGTTCTTCTCGTAAGCGCGGTCCGATGCCCGACGAAGCCGACACGATCACTCTTTGGCGACCTGTGGGCCCCCAGGAGCTCGCCCTGATCGAGCAGAGTGGCATGCGTGCCTTTCCGCCGCGGCTTCCCGATCAACCGATCTTCTATCCGGTCCTGACGGAAGAGTACGCCGCAAAGATCGCGCGCGACTGGAACGTGCCCGCAAGTGGCACCGGATTCGTCACACGGTTTCGGGTCAAGCGAAGCTTCATCGATCGCTATGATGTGCAAGAGGCTGGCGGCCACGCGCATCTCGAATACTGGATCCCTGCGGACGACCTGCCGGCGTTCAATGCTGCAATCGTCGGGCCGATCGAAGTCATCCGCAGCTTCCCTTGAGGCGGTTTTCTGCCATTGACCACCCGCGCAGCGTGACCCAGCTCACGTACGGCGGGCGTGTCCGCGCCTAGCCTCCCCGCGACCGGTCCTGCACCGGGACCAGCTTTTGGGAGCGCGCGATGGTCCGCCTGACATCCATCATGATATCTGCCGCATTGCTCGGTCTGCTGAGCCTCGGTGTATCGGACACAGCATCTGCCGAGACCAGCGGCGTCACCGTCGGCAATGCAACGCAGACGCCGGCACAATCGATCGATCAAGCCGCTTCGCCGGCGACGCCTGCCACAGCAGCGCCGGCAGCGCGACGCGGCCCCGAGCAGCGCGTCGCGCTCGTGATCGGCAATGCGAACTACGAGAATGCGCCGAAGCTCGCCAATCCCGGCAATGACGCGCAGTCGATGGCCGAGCTGTTGAACACGGCCGGCTTCGAGGTGATCGCCGCGACCGACCTCAGGCAGGGCGACATGGTGAAGGTGTTGCAGGATTTTTCCGACAAGGTCGCGGCGCGCGGCCCCGGCACGGTCGCGATGATCTATTACGCCGGCCACGGCGTGCAGCTCGCCGGCGAGAACTATCTGATTCCGGTCGATGCCAAGATCGCAACGCCGTCCGACCTCGACGGCAATGCGGTGCGCCTCGTCGACGTGATGGGCACGCTCGAGAACGTCCCGAGCCGGATGCGCATCGTGGTGCTCGATGCCTGCCGCAACAACCCGTTTCCGAACGTCAGCGATGCCGGCCGCGGCCTTGCCGTCGTCGATGCCCCGAACGGCTCGATCGTCGGCTATTCGACCGCGCCCGGCATGGAAGCGCAGGACGGCAGTAACGGCCACAGCCCCTACACCAACGCCTTCCTGCGTCTGGCGCGCGAGCCCAATCTGCCGATCGAGCAGCTGTTCAAGCGCATTCGCCTCGACGTCAACTCGACGACCGACGGCCGGCAGACACCCTGGGAAAGTTCGTCGCTGACCTCCGACTTCTATTTCTTCGGCGACACCGCGGTCGCGTCGGCGCGTGCACCGGCGAATGGTCCGGTCGTACAGATGGCATCGAACCTGCCGAACCGGTCGGTGCGCCAGGCCTATGATTTCGTGCTGTCGGAGGGGCGGCCGGAATACTATGAGGAATTCATCCGGCTCTATCCGCGCGATCCGCTCTGCGACCGCATTCGCTTCCTGCTGACGAACTGGTTGCAGGTCGCGGCCTGGCACAAGGCGGTGCTCGCCAACACGCCGTTCGCCTACAAGACCTTCCACGACAATTTCGGCAACAGCCCCTACACGCAGTCGGCGTTGAAGCTGCAGGCGCAGCCGAAAGCAATCCCGCTGATGCAGTTCACGCGGCTTTCCAGTCGTCCAGCCTTCGGGCCGATCAATGCCGGCGCGCAAGGTGCCGTCGGCAAGATCGTGACCATGCCTGCGCCTGGAGCGAAGCCGGTCGGCATGCCAAGCTCAATCGGCAAGGGCAAGGTCGCAAGCCTTCCTGCCGCGAATGCCGGCAACACCACGTCGAACCGGATCATGAAAGATAACAGCGGGCAGCACTTCCGCGCCGAGCGGCAGAGCACGCGAGTCAACCGGACGGGATCGGGTGGTAGCCATACAGCGTTTCACCCAAGTCCGTCCGGCTCTCTCGGCGGAATGGGCGGCAGCCACCGTGGCGGCTTCAGGCACTGATCAGCCGCGCTCCACAACGAAACGGGGGCAGAGCGACGACCGCCCTGCCCCCATTTCTCTTCGAGACGCTGGTCTCAGGCGACGAGCTTCGCAAACAGGTCGGCGTCGACATTGCCGCCCGAGAGCACGATGACGACGTTCTTGCCCTTGGCGTCGATCCGTCCCGCCAGCAGCGCCGCGAGCCCGACCGCGCCGCCGGGCTCGACCACGAGCTTCAGCTCGCGATAGGCGAACGCGACGGCTGCGCCGACCTCATCGTCGGAGACGCTGACGCCATTCGCGAGCAGCTTGCTGTTGATGGCAAACGTGAGTTCGCCCGGCATCATCGCCATCAGCGCATCGCAGATGGTGCGCGGCGCAACCGCATGCGCCTCGCGATGGCCGACCTTGAGCGACAGAGCGTGATCGTCATAGCCCGCGGGCTCGGCGACGATCACCTGGGCCTGCGGATATTTCGCCTTCACCGCGGTCGCAACACCTGCGATCAGGCCGCCGCCGGAAGCCGGCGCGACGACGATGTCGGGCACGAGCCCGAGCGCGGCCATGTCCTCGGCGATCTCGCGGCCGGCGGTGCCCTGGCCCGCGATCACGAAGGGATCGTCATAGGGACGCACCAAGGTCGCACCGCGCTTGCTGGCGATGCCATTGGCGATCGCCTCGCGGTCGTCGCGATCACGATCGTACAGCACGACCTCGGCGCCATAGGACTCGGTCCGCTCACGCTTGGTGATCGGCGAGTCCGCAGGCATCACGATGGTCGCCTGCATGTTGAGGATCTTTGCCGCCGCGGCAACGCCCTGGGCGTGGTTGCCCGAGGAGAACGCGACGACACCCCCGCTCCGCTTGTCCTGCGGTATAGAGGCGAGCTTGTTGAAGGCGCCGCGGAACTTGAACGATCCGGTCCGTTGCAGCATCTCGGGCTTGAGGAAGACCTGGGTGCCGACGCGTTCGTTGAGAACGGGGAAAGTCAGGAGCGGCGTGCGCACCGCGAACGGCGCGACCACCCTTGCGGCGGCATCGATGTCCGCAGCATCGACGGGTGGATTGAGAGTGATGTCCGTCATCCACGATTTGTATCGCGGCGGCGGGTAACCCGGCAAGACGCTTTAGCGTGAGTTTGGCTGAGGCGCCGGCAAGGCCGCGAAATGGTGCTCTTCGGCGCCGAATTCGAGCGCCTCGCCCTCGCCGTCGGGCGCCGCGGGGCGGACGTTCATGCAGCGGTCGATGAACACCCGGGCCGACGCCTGCCAGGTGTGGAGCGCGGCGAAATCGACGCAGGCCTGCCGCGGGATGCTGAGCGCCTCCAGGCAGGCGTGGCGCAGATCCTCGTCGAGGACGCCGACCGGCGCCGCGCCGATCACGTCGCGGGGACCGGTGACCGGAAAAGCGGCAACCGGCAGGCCGCTGGCCAACGCTTCAAGCAGCACCAAACCGAACGTATCGGTGCGGCTGGGGAAAACGAACACATCGGCCGCGGCATAGATTTCGGCCAATTCTTCCCCATGACGGGCGCCGAGGAAGAGGGCTTCGGGATATTTCCGCTCCAGTGCCGCCCGCGCCGGGCCGTCGCCGACCACCACCTTGGTGCCGGGCAGATCGAGATCGAGGAATGCCTCGAGGTTCTTCTCCACCGCCACCCGGCCGACGCTGAGATAGACCGGCTGCGGCAGGCAGAGATCGACATCGCGCGGGTGGAACAGCGCGGTATCGACGCCGCGCGACCACAGGACCACGTTGCGGAAGCCGCGCTGGCGCAGTTCGGCGGCCAGCGCCGGGGTCGCGGCCATCACCGCCCGGCTCGGCCTGTGGAACCAGCGCAGCGCACGCCACACCCAGGCTTCCGGAACAGGCGTGCGTGCCGAGACGTACTCCGGAAAGCGGGTGTGGAAGCTCGTCGTGAACGGCAGGCCGTGTTTGCGGCAATAGCGGCGGACCGACAGCCCGATCGGGCCTTCGGTCGCGATATGGATGCTGTCGGGCCTGGCCGCCTCGATCAGGCTGGCGACCTTGGCCTGGTACGGCAGCGCCAGCCGGAGATCGCGATAGCTCGGCATCGCGAAGGTGCGGAACTCGTCCGGCGTCAGGAAGCTCACCTCGACGCCGAGCGATTTCGCCGCCTCTGCCATCATGGTCAGCGTGCGGACAACCCCGTTGACCTGGGGATGCCACGCATCGGTCGCGACCAGGATATGCGTCATGCAGCGCGTGCCGTCACTCGCGGAACTGGCGCGATCCGGCGCACCGGGTCGGTCCAGGTAATGATCTCGAAATGGCCGTCCTCATGCTCGGCGAGCGCCGTGCAGCTCTCCACCCAGTCTCCGCAATTCATGTAGCGGATGCCGTGCTCGTCATGAATCGTCGCGTAATGGATGTGGCCGCAGATCACGCCGTCACAGCCATGACGCCGCGCCTCGCCCGCCAGCGTCGCCTCGAACGCGCCGATATAGTTCACCGCCTTCTTGACCTTCAGCTTGGCCCATTGCGACAGCGACCAGTAGGGAACGCCGAACATCTTGCGGAAGAAGTTGACGAAGCGATTCATCTGGATCGCGAAGTCGTAGGCCTTGTCGCCGAGATGAGCGAGCCAGCGCGCGTTCTGCACCACGAGATCGAAGATGTCGCCGTGGATCACGAGGTAGCGCTTGCCGTCGGCGCCGGTGTGAACGGTGTTCTCCACCACGTCGATGCCGCCGAAATGCGTGCCGTAATATTTGCGCAGGAACTCGTCGTGGTTGCCCGGGACGTAGATCACCTTGGCGCCCTTGCGCGCCTTGCGCAGCATCTTCTGCACGAAATCGTTGTGGGTCTGCGGCCAGTACCAGTTCGACTTCAGCGCCCAGCCGTCGACGATATCACCAACGAGGTAGATCGTGTCGGCATCGTGGGAGCGGAGGAAGTCCAGCAGGCGGTCGGCTTGCGAACCGCGGGCTCCGAGATGAACATCGGAGATAAACAAAGTGCGAAAGCGCCGCTCGGGGCTTTCTTCACTCAAGGAGTCACTTCCCATGCCTGTGCACCTAACAGATTCCTGTGACAAGGCGATGACGATCCCCGCGACCCAAGGCCTCACTAACAGTTAACGAGAATCAGCAGCACGCCCCTCCAGTGCGGATAACAGCGGCATGCGACAATCTGGCGACATGGGCGGACGCGGCTGTGCGGAACAGGCGTTGTGTGGCTGCATATCGCGGCGGAACACTACGCATTCAAAGAGGCGATGGATGCGTAGCCCGGATGAAGCGCAGCGTAATCCGGGTCTTGCGTCCGCGGATGATCTGTTCCCGGATTTCGCTTCGCTTCATCCGGGCTACGCAGCTACGAGGCTACCGAGCGTCAGTAATATTTGTGGAAATGGTGCACCGGCCCGTGGCCGTGGCCGACGGCGAAGCGATCGGCGGCGGCGATCGCATCCGTGATCCAGGCCTTGGCGCTGCGCACGGCGGTCTCCATCGCGTCGCCCTTTGCGAGTCCTGCGGCGATCGCCGATGACAGCGAGCAGCCGGTGCCGTGCGTGTTGGCGGTTGCGATGCGCGGCGCCGCGAGCGCAATGCTGCGCTCGCCATCGATCAGATAGTCGATGCTCTCGGCGCCGTGCCCATGGCCGCCCTTGACCAGCACCGCGCGACATCCCATCGTCAGCAATTGCCTGCCCTGTCGCTCGACGTCAGCCTCGCTCGCAGCGACCGGCTCGTTCAGCAGCGCCGCCGCTTCCGGCAGGTTCGGCGTGATCAGCGAGGCCAGCGGAAAGAGCATGGTCTTCAGCGCATCGACCGCCTCGGCCGCCAGCAGCCGATCGCCTGATGTTGCGACCATCACCGGATCCAGCACGACATGCCGCGGCGCCCAGCGCTTCAGCCCGTCGGCAATCGCCGCGATGGTCTCGACCTGCGCCACCATGCCGATCTTGACCGCGCCGATTTCGAGGTCGGAGAACACCGCATCGATCTGGGCCGTAACGAACGAAGCGGGCACCGGATGGATGCCACTGACCCCCGTGGTGTTCTGCGCCGTCAGCGCCGTGATGGCGGAAGCGCCATAGACCCCGAACGCGGCAAAGCTCTTGAGGTCGGCCTGGATGCCCGCCCCGCCCGAGGAATCCGAGCCGGCAATGGTGAGCGCGACCGGCGTCATGTTGCGGGACCGGCGGTTGAGACGAATGAGACCATGACGAACGAGATCATGGCCTGTCCTAGCCCGGCCGCCGATCGGCAGCAAGTTCGCATGACTTTCCCGCGAGTTGGCCTTGTTGCCCCTTTGCCTTGACCCCTTGCCTTGGCCGCCCGTTTTTGGCCTATAGTCACGGAAATCCCCGGAGACGACTTTGATGGTTCCTTTCTTCGTCCAGATCAAATGCAAGCTCGGCCAGTCCTACACCGTCGCCAATGCGCTGGCGGAAGCCGAGATTGCGTCCGAGATCTATTCCACCGCGGGCAATTACGATCTGCTGGTCAAGTTCTACGTCGACCACGACACCGACATCGGCCATTTCATCAACGAAAAGGTTCAGGTGATCCCGGGCATCCAGGACACCCTCACCATCATCACCTTCAAGGCGTTCGGCGCGAAGTAGGACGCCCCAACGCAAGCGTGCTGTAACTCCTCAACCTGAGAGGATGTGAGGCTATATCCTCGTCCACCGCTGTCATCGCCCGGCCGGTGCGCAATTGCGCACATGGACCGGGCGATCCAGTACGCCGCAGCCTCTCGGCTCTAGCACTGCGCTCTCTGGAATACTGGATCACCCCATACGCGGGTGATGACACTGAGCTAGCTGAGCGACCACCCGTCATCCCCGCGCAAAGGTTTCGCCTTTGTCGCTGGAGGAGCCCGCATGGCGGGCGTCTCGAAGGATACAGGCCATAGACCTGGGCCTCATGGTTCGAGACGCACGCTCCGTCCTCCTCACCATGAGGAGCCGAGGCACAGGACTACGACTCCTTCTCCTTCTTCACCGGCTTCGGCGGTCCCTCGACCGGCGGCAGCGACTTGATGTATTCGGCGATCGCGTCGCGATCGGTCGGCGAGAGCTGCGAGGTGTTGCGGATCACGCGCACCATCGACCCGCCGGCGCTATCGCCGTCCGGCGTCTGGCCGCTCTCGAGGAAATAGACGATGTCCTTCGCGCTCCAGTCCGCGATCCCCCGCGGCGTGATGTTGGGCACCCAGCCTTCGCCTTCCGGATTCGGGCCACCGGCGAAACGCTGCGAACTGATGATGCCGCCGAGAAAATTGCGCGGGCTGTGACACTCGGCGCAATGGCCGAAGCTGTTGACGAGATAGGCGCCGCGATACCAATGCGCCGAGCGGCTCGCATCCGCGACGAACGGCTTGCCGTCCATGAACAGGAATTTCCAGACACCGACATTGCGCCTGATGTTGAAGGGAAACGGCACATCGTGGTCGCGCACCTTGCCGGCGATCGGCGGCAAGGTCTTCAGATAGGCGAACAGGTCGCGCACGTCATTGAGCCTGGCGTGCTGATAGGACGTGTAGGGAAACGCCGGAAAATAGTGCGTCCCCGACGGCGAGGTGCCCTTCATGACCGCGGTGACGAAATCAGCCTCGCTCCAGCGGCCGATGCCGTCGTTCGGATCGGGCGAGATGTTCGGCGCATAGAAGGTACCGAACGGCGACGGTATCGCGAGGCCGCCGCCAAGCCTGGTGCGGTCGTCCTGCTTCGGCACCGCATGGCAGGAGGAACATCCTCCCGCATTGAACGTTGTGAGCCCGTTGGCCAGATTGGGCTGGTAGGCGGGCAGCGCGCTCGCGGCAACGGTCGCGGGGATCGTCAGCCACCAGAACACACCGAAGCCGATCAAGCCGGCCAAAGCGGCCAGGAGGAGAATTCGTCGCAACATTCACCGATCCGTCATTGGTCGCGTCAGTTCATCAACCAGTATGATGGCAACCGATCGCACAAGCTCGCATCAAATTTGCCGCACTCACGATCATTTTGGGAATAAATCCGGAGCGCCGCGGTTTGAAGATTTGCAACCATCGTGTGACGTCAAAGGGGAGAGAACCATGCCAAACAAGACCTTGCTTGCCACGCTGACATTGGGCGCCGCAATCGCGCTCGCCGGTCCGGCCTTTGCCGAGAAGCTGACGGCGAAGCTGGACGGCAAGTCCGAAGTGCCTGCCAACACCAGCGCCGGCACGGGCACTGCCGACATCGATTACGACGCCGCCTCCAAGAAGCTGAGCTGGAAGCTGACTTATTCCGGCCTGTCGGGCCCCGCGACCGCCGCGCATTTCCATGGCCCCGCCGACGCCGGCAAGAATTCCGGTGTCGCGGTCGCCATCCCGAACGCGACGTCGAGCCCGGTCGAGGGGAGCGCGACGTTGACCGACGCGCAGGCCGCCGATCTCCTCGCCGGCAAGTACTATGTCAACGTCCACACCGCGGCGAACCCGGGCGGCGAGATCCGCGGCCAGGTGACGAAGTAGACCTCACGAAGTAAACTTCAACAAGAAACGGCCGGCACAACAAAGGGCGGATGCTTCACAGCATCCGCCCTTTGATCGACCGAATGGCGATCAGCCCTTCTTGAGGCGATAGGTCTCGTGGCACCCGCCGCACTGCTTGCCGATCACGGTCAGCTCGGCCTTCAGCGTGTCGACATCCTTGATCTTGCCCTTGGCATCAGCGACGGATTTGGCAAAGCTCGCGATGTGCTGCTCGAAGCCGGCCTTGTCTTCCCAGATCTTCGGCCCAGCGGAGTAATCGCCTTCCGTCTTGAGGCCCTTGCTGCTTTCAGGAAAAAGCGTCGGCAGCTTCTTGGCAGTGTCCTCGAACTTCGCCAGCGCGGCGTCGACCGTTGTCTGGTCGTAGGGCTTCTCGCCCTTGATCATGGCGCCGAGCGCACCGGCGTTCTTGCCGGTTTCCTTCATCTGGGCCTGGGTCTGCTTGACCTGATTCTGGTCGGCCACGACCGCACCCGCACTCAACGCAAGCATCGCTGCAACGACGACAATCCGCTTCATCGGCAAAACCCCTCAATTCCGCTCTGTCCCGGTCCGCAGGTACGCGGCCGGCCTGGTTTGCAAACACCGCAGGCGGAATCTTCATTCCGCCTGCGACAATTTATCAGAGATTATGGCGGCGCTGCGCCTCGCGGACCGCGATCCAGACCCGCTCCGGCGTCGCCGGCATGTCGATGTGGTCGATCCCGAACTCGCGATGCAGCCCCTCGACGATCGCGTTGACGACCGCGGGACACGAGCCGATCGCGCCGGCCTCGCCGGCGCCCTTCACGCCGAGCGGGTTGGTCGTGCATGGCACGTTGTGGGTCTCGAACACGAAGGACGGCCCGTCGGCGGCGCGCGGCATCGCATAGTCCATGAAGGTGCCGGTGACGAGTTGACCGTCGGATGGGCTGTAGACCGCCTGCTCCATCAGTGCCTGCCCGATGCCCTGCATCGCGCCGCCATGAACCTGGCCCGCGAGCATCAGCGGATTGAGCGTGACGCCGAAATCGTCGACGATGACGTAGCTGACGATCTTGATGATGCCGGTGGCGGGATCGATCTCGACCTCGGCGAGGTGCGTACCGTTCGGATAGGTGCCGTCGGCGCTGGCGAAGGTCGCACTCGAGTTCATCTTCGACGTATCGCCGCCGGGACGCTTGGCGAGATCGGCAAAGCTGACCGAACGGTCGGTGCCGGCGATGCGGATGCGGCCGTCGGCGATCTCGAGGTCGCCGGCGCCGGCTTCCAGCGCCTGCGCCGCAAGCTCCTTCAGCTTGTTGCCGAGTTCGTGCGTCGCCCGCTGCACGCTGACGCCGCCGGACGGGATCGATGCCGAACCGCCGGTGCCGAGGCCCGTCGCGATCTTGTCGGTGTCGCCCTGCAGGACATGGACGCGCTCGGGCGGCACGCCGAACTGCTCGGCGACGATCTGCGCATAGGCGGTCTGGTGGCCCTGCCCGCTCGACTGGGTGCCGATCAGGATCGAGATGTCGCCGTTGGGATCGAGCGCCACATTGGCGGTCTCCTCGCCCATGGTGCCGCAGACCTCGACATAGCTCGCCATGCCGATGCCCCGCACCAGGCCGTCCTTCTTGGCGGCCTTGGCGCGCTTCGGAAACTCCTTCCAGTTGGCGATCTCCATCGCGCGCTTCATATGCGCGACGAAGTCGCCGGAGTCGTAGACCTTGCCGGTCGCGGTCGTGTAGGGCAGCGACTTCGGCGGGATGAAGTTCTTCCGCCGGATGGCGTCCGGCGTCATGCCGAGCTTTCGCGCGGCAGCATCGACCAGCCGCTCGATCACGTAGGCAGCCTCCGGGCGGCCGGCGCCACGATAGGCATCGACCGGCACGGTGTTGGTGAACACGGTGCGGACGCGGCAGTGGAAGGCCTTGATGTCATAGAGACCCGGCAGCATGCCGGCGCCGCCATGCGGGATGTAGGGCGCGAACGTCGAGAGATAGGCGCCCATGTCGCCCATCAGGTCGACATCCATACCGAGGAACTTGCCGTCCTCGGCGAGCGCCATCTTCGCGGTGGTGAGGTTGTCGCGGCCCTGCGCGTCGCCCATGAAATGGTCGGAGCGCTCGGCGGTCCATTTGACGGACTTCTTGAGCTTGCGCGCCGCGACCGAGATCAGCGCATATTCGCGATAGGGAAACAGCTTGGTGCCGAAGCCGCCGCCGACATCCGGGCAGATCACCCGCATGTTTTCCTTCGGCATCTTCAGGATCATGTCGCAGAGGATCTCGCGCAGGCGGTGGCTACCCTGGCTGCCGATCGTCAGCGTCAGATGATCCTTCTTGGCGTCGTATTCGGCGACCGCGGCGCGGGTCTCCATGAAATTGGTGATGACGCGCGGGTTGACGATGGTGATCTCGGCCACCGCATGCGCCTTGGCGAAGGCGGCCTCGGCGGCGCCCTTGTCGCCGATCGAGACGTCGAACAGCAGATTGCCGGGCTTGTCCGGCCACACCTGCGGCGCGCCCTTCTTCACCGCATTGATCAGGCCGGCCACCGCCGGCAGCGGCGTCCACTTGACGTCGATCGCCTCGATCGCGTCGCGGGCATGATCGACGGTATCGGCGACCACAAAGGCGATCGCGTCGCCGACATGGCGCACCTCATCCTTGGCGAGGATCGGATAAGGCGGTGCGGTGAACGGGTCGGTTTCGAGATTGAACAGGCACGGCAGGCCGCCGAGCTCGGCGACGTCGGCCGCGGTCAGGATCAGCGCCACGCCGGGCATGCCGCGGGCCTTGCCGGCATCGATCGTGTAGGTCGCGTGCGCATGCGGCGAGCGCAGCATCAGCGCGTGCAATGCGGGAGACGGAGCAACGTCGTCGGTATAGCGGCCCTTGCCGCGAATCAGAGCGTCATCCTCCTTGCGTCGCACACTTTGTCCGACGCCGAACTTGATGGGAGCTGCCATCGTCTCTCCAATTGCCTTGGTTGTTTGTATGCATATTGGCGTGGTTGTCAGCGAAGCGCAAACCGCTTTCCGCCGCACGCGGCGCTATCCCACACTCGGCTCCTATGCATTTGATTTGACAGGTAAAACTATACGCGCCGCAGCGCGAACAGCCAGCCGCGGCCGAACAGCGTGAGGATCAGCAAGGCGTAGACGAAGGCGCCGACCGTGATCAACAGCAGCAGGATCATCTCATCGCGAAAGATCTGCATCGGCGCAAACCACACATAAGCGAAATGCGAGGTCAGCCACAGCGCGAGCGCGAGCAGCAGGCCGCAAATCGCGAAGGTGCCGAACGAGCGCATCAGCGCGCGATCGAACGCGAGGTAGCCGCGGCGCACGGCGAACAGCAGCACCAGCAGCAGATTGACCCAGGCCCCGACCGCAGTCGCGAGCGCGAGCCCGACCTGCGCCAGTGAGCCGACCAGCGCGATCTTCAGCGCGACGTTGACCGCGACCCCGGTCAGCGCCGCCTTTACCGGCGTTGCAGTGTCCTTGCGGGCGTAGAAGGTCGCAACCGCGCTGCGGATCATCACGAAGGGAATGAGCCCAACCGCATAGGCCGCGAGCGTGGCGCCGGCGCTTGCTGCATCGGCCTTCGAGAAGGCGCCGCGGGCGAACATCGCGCGCATGATCGGATCGGCAACTGTCAGGAACGCCGCCACGAACGGCACGGAGAACAGCAGCGTGAAATCGAAGGCGCGGCGCTGCGCGGCCATGGCGCCTGTGTGATCGTCGGCGGTCAGGCGCCGCGACATCTCCGGCAGCAGCACGGTGCCGATCGCGATCCCGATCACGCCGATCGGCAGTTGATTGAGGCGGTCGGCATAGTAGAGCGCCGACAACGCGCCCGCGGGCAGGAAGGTCGCGATGATGGTGTCGGCGAACAGCGCCACCTGCGTTCCCATCGAGCCCAGGGTCGCCGGCCCCAGCGCGCGGAAGAAGGCGCGGACGTCCTCGTCGAGCTTGAGCGGTGCGAATCGCGGCAGGCCGCCGTGGCGGGCGAGGTCGCCGGCGAGCAGGAAGAACTGCAGGAAGCCCGAGATCAGGACGCCCCAGGCCGCGGCGTGGCCGGCGCTGGGGAAGAACGCCGCGAGCGCCAGCGTCATCATCATGGCGAGGTTGAGGAAGATCGGCGCCGCGGCGGCGCTGGCGAAGCGATGCATCACGTTGAGCATGCCGCCATAAAGCGTCACCAGCGTGATCAAGAGCAGATAGGGAAAGGTGATCCGCGTCAGCTCGATCGCGAGCTTGCGCTGCGATGCGTCCTCGGTGAAGCCCGGCGCGAGAATGCTCATCGCCTGCGGCATGAACGCCATCGCCACGACAAGCAGGATCACCTGCGAGGCGAACAGCAGCGTGAAGATGCGGTCGGCGAACAGCCGCGCCGACGCCTCGCCGCGCTCGCCATGGACATGGGCATAGGCCGGCACGAAGGCGGCGTTGAAGGCGCCTTCGGCAAAGATCGCGCGGAAATGATTGGGCAGCCGCAGCGCCACGAAGAAGGCGTCGGCGACCGGCCCGGCGCCGAGGATCGCCGCGAGCATGATGTCGCGCGCGAACCCGGTGACCCGCGATAGCAGGGTATAGCCGCCGACGGTGAAGATGCGCCCAAGCATGCGCTGCTTCTAGCGCATCATCACCCTACGTCAAAATGACGTATCAGGCAGAAAGCGCGCTGCGCACAGCCGCGATGACGCGGTCCTGCGCCGCCTCGTCGAGATAGGGGTGCATCGGCAAGGCGATGACGTCCTTCGACAGGCGCTCGCTGACCGGCAGGCCGCCGTCGGCAACCGGATAGTGGCTGTAGGCCGTCTGCTGGTGGACCGACTTCGGATAGTAGATCATGGTCGGCACGCCCTGCGCCTTCAAGGCGGCCGCGAAGGCGTCACGATCGATGCCGTTGGTCAGACGGATGGTGTATTGCGCCCACACCGAGGTGCAGCCGGGAGCCACGCGCGGCACCGCGACCAGGTTGCCGAGCGCCCGCGAATAGCGCTCCGCCACCTTGTTGCGCGCGGCGATCTCGTCGTCGAAGATCTTCAGCTTCTCGAGCAGGATCGCCGCCTGCATGGTGTCGAGCCGCGCCGTGAGGCCGAGCCGCACGTTGTCGTACTTGTCCGAGCCCTGGCCGTGGACGCGGATGCTGCGCAGCGTGCGCGCGAGCTCCTCGTCGTCGGTGAAGATCGCGCCGCCGTCGCCGAAACAGCCGAGCGGCTTGGCCGGGAAGAAGCTGGTCCCGGTCGCGAGCCCGAAGGTGCCGAGCTTGCGGTTCTTGTAAGTTGCGCCAAAGCCCTGCGCGGCATCGTCGAGCACGAACAGGCCCTCGGCCTCGGCGACCGCACCGATCGCGTCGTGATCGGCGCTCTGGCCGAACAGATCGACCGGGATCACGGCAACCGGCTTCAGCCCGCGTGCGCGCGCCGTCGCAATGCCGCGCTTCAACGAATTGACGTCGATGTTGAAGGTCTCCTCATCGACGTCGACGAAAACCGGAGTCGCACCGGTCAGCGTCACGACTTCGCCGGTCGCGCAGAAGGTGAAGGTCGGGCACAGCACCGCATCGCCCGGCCCGACATTCTTCGCCATCAGGACCATCAGCAGCGCGTCGGTGCCGCTGGCGCAGCTCACCACATGCTTGGCGCCGCTATAGTCCGCCAGCGCCTTCTCCAGCGCGGTGACTTCCGGCCCGTTGATGAACTGGCAATGGTCGAGCACGCGCGCGACCGCGTCATCGATCGACTTGCCGAGCCGCCGGCGCTGCGCGGCGATATCGATGAAGGGAATGGGCTCAAGCTGCATATGCTGGTTCATGGAAGCTCTTTGCACGTGTTGAATGAATGACGATCAGCCAGTGAAGGCAATCAGCCGGCGATGCGGCGCGGTCCCTTGCGCATCGTCGATGCGGCGGGCCGAGCGGGCGATTCCAGGCAGCGGATCGCGATCTCGAGGCTCGCTACGCCTTCGTCGCCGGACACCGCCGGCAGCTTGCCGCTGCGCACGGCATCGAGGAAGGCGATCAGCTCGGCGCGCAGCGGCTCGTCGTGACCGACCGGCAGATGACGCATCGAATAGCTGCCGTCCGGCTTGAAGCCGAAGCATTCGGTGACCTGGCGGGTGAGCAGGTCGCCCATCACGTACTTGCCGCGGGTCGCGACCGTCACGTTGCGCGCCTTGAACGGCGTCAGCCAGTTGGTGTTGATGTGGGCGAGCACGCCGGACGCCGTGCGGAACTGCAGCAGTGCGATGTCCTCGCGCTCGGCGACCGCGCTCGAAAGCTGCGGCTGCACTTCGACGATGTCGGACTCGGTGAACCAGCGGATCAGGTCGATGTCGTGCACGGCGAGGTCGATCACGACGCCGACATTGGACATCCGCGGCGGGAACGGGCCGACCCGGGTGATGCCTATCGACAGGATATCCTCGCCCGAGATCGCCTGCTTGATCGCGGCGACCGCAGGATTGAAACGCTCGACATGACCGACCATCAGCGTGACACCGGCCCGCTCGGCGGCCGCGACCATCTCGCGACCCTCTTCGACCGTGGATGCGACCGGCTTCTCGACCAGGATATGGATGTTGCGCGCGATGCAGGCGAGCGCGATCTCGTGATGCAGATGGGTGGGGGCTGCGATCGTCACCGCATCGATGCCCTCGGCAAGCAGCTGATCGAGGCTCTCGAAGGCGCGGCAACCGACCAGGTCGACGGCGCGCGTGCGGTGCTCCGGCAGCGGATCGACGATGCCGATCAGCACGACGCCGGGCAATCCGGCCAGCACGCGGGCATGGTTGCTGCCCATTACGCCGGCGCCGATCACGCCGACGCGCAATGCGCGGCCGATATCGGCCCTCGCGCCGGCTGCGGACACTTTTGCATTCATATCGTAGACCCCAAGTAGCGTTCTGGCGGTTGTCCCGGCTCCTCAGGGAGCCATACCGGCTCCGAGGGAATCAGACCAAGGCCCCTCGTCCCGATCTGCGCCTCCGGCGCAAATCACCCCGCTTCGTTGGCAGCCGCTATAGCACGGCGTCACAAATGTGGCGAATGCCAACGGCGAAATCCGGACACGTTTTGATTCAAAGAGTTACATCGTCCCGCGCCCGGCGATCGGCGCGGGAACCGGCTCGCCTCAGCTGCGCCGGTAGTCGTCCTCGATGCGGATGATGTCGTCCTCGCCGAAATAGCTGCCGGTCTGCACCTCGATCAGCTCGAGCTGGATCTTGCCGGGATTCTCCAGCCGGTGCACGGCGCCGATCGGGATGTAGATCGACTCGTTCTCGTGCACCGTCTTGATCAGCTCGTTGACGGTGACCTGCGCGGTCCCACGCACCACGATCCAGTGCTCGGAGCGGTGATGGTGCTTCTGCAAGGACAGCCGCCCGCCGGGCTTGACGATGATGCGCTTGACCTGGTGGCGGTCGCCATTGTCGACCGACTGATAGGAGCCCCAGGGGCGATGCACCTTGATGTGGTTCTCGGTCACCCCCGGCGCCGCCACTTTCAATTTCGCGACCAGCCGCTTCAGCCCGTTGGCATCCTTCTGGCGTGACACCAGCACAGCGTCCTGGGTCGCGACCACGACGAGGTCGTCGACGCCTTCGAGCGCGACCAGCGCCCGGTCGGTCGAGACGTTGCAATTGCGGGAGTCCTCGAACACCGCCGCGCCGCGCGCCGCGTTGCCGAGGCTGTCCTTGTCGGAGAGCTCCCAGACCTGGCGCCACGAGCCGATGTCGGACCAGCCGCACGCCACCGGCACCACCGCGGCATGAGCGGTCTTCTCCATCACGGCGTAATCGATCGAGATCGCCTTTGCCGCGCCGAACGCCGCTGCATCGAGCTTGACGAAGCCGAGATCGCGCGTCGCTGACGCAACCGACTGCTCCACCGACGCGATGCTGTCGGCATCGACATTGCGATACTCGTCGAGCAGCACGCCGGCGCGGAACATGAAGTTGCCGCTGTTCCAGAGATAGCCCGCATCGATATAGCCTGCCGCCGTCGCGGCATCCGGCTTCTCGACGAATTTTGCCACCGCGCGCACCTCGCCGGCGACCACCTCACCCGGGCTGATATAGCCGTATTCGGTGGCGGGCCGTTCCGGCTTGACGCCGAAGGTCACGATGCGGCCGGCTTCGGCAGCCACCAATCCGCCGCGGCAGGCGGCAACGAAGGCCGGGGTATCCCGCACCAGATGGTCGGCGGCGAGCGCCAGCACGATCGCTTCGCCGTCACGGCTCTGCGCGAATGCCGCACCGGCCGCGATCGCGGGCCCGGAGTCGCGGCGCATCGGCTCCAGCAGCACGTCGGCCTCGCGGCCGATTTCGGCCAGCTGCTCCAGCACCATGAAGCGATAGGCCTCGTTGGTGATCACGATCGGCCGCTCGAACAGGCCGGCGTCGGAGACCCGCAGCAGCGTCTCCTGAAAGGTCGAGCGCGCCCCGAACAGCGACAGGAACTGCTTCGGATGCACCTCGCGCGACGCCGGCCAGAGCCGCGTCCCTGCGCCGCCGCACATGATCAGGGGGATAATTCGTCGATCCATCGATGCCTCAAGTCCTGTCGTGGCAGTCCTGTCGTATCCATCCGCAGGCAGCACACCAAATTGGCCCGGGCTGCCGTGGCCGGCAGCCCTGTTACCTGGGAGGCACGATCCGGGCAGTCACGCGCCCCCACGCGTCTGGTCGGATCTTACCGGTCTTGTAAACTCCCGGTGAACGGCTGGCCGTCCCCCGTTCCGGCATCTTTAGCCGCCCCTTCGCACCTGCCGCAATAGGGACCAGTACGGGTATTGCCAGATCGGTGCGGAAACCATACCAAGGCGGCGAATTTGGGCGCGCGAAAGCGTTTTGCGCTGTTTTTGACACATTCTGAAAACCTGGCAGCGCGAACGGAAATGCGCCGAATCCTGCTTTCGACCGTCAAGATCCTGATCTCGGCTGCGCTGCTTTATTTCTCGCTGCGCAAGGTCAACCTGTATGACCTCGCCTCCCGCATCCAGGTCGAGAGCCTGGGCTGGCTCGGCCTCGCGATCGCGGTCACCTTCCTGCAGATATTTCTCGGGGTGTTGCGCTGGCGCGAGATCAGCGTGGAGTGCGGCGCGCCGCTGGAAACCGCGCAGGCGATGCGCTTCAACGTGATCGGCACCTTCTTCAACCAGACCCTGCCGTCCTCGATCGGCGGCGATGCCGTGCGGCTTTGGCTCGTCGCGCGCGCCGGCGCGGGCTGGCGCGCGGCCACCTATTCGATCTTCGTCGATCGTGCGGTCGGACTGATCGCCCTCGCCGTCGTCATCGCGGCCACGCTGCCCTGGAGCTACCGGCTGATCTCCGATTCCCACGGCTGGATGGCGTTGCTGCTGCTCGACATCGCCGCGCTCGCGGCCGGATTTGGCTTCCTCGTGATCGGCCTGTTGCCGTGGCCCTGGCTGAAGCAGTGGTGGGCAACGCACCACATCCACGCCTGCGCGGTCATCGCGAACCGGGTGTTGTTCAGCCGCCAGCATGGATTGCGGGTCGCGACCCTTTCGATCGCCATTCACGTGGTGACCGTCGTGATCGCCTGGTGCGTGGTGAAGTCGATCGCGGCCCCAGTCACCTTCGGCGAGATCTTCCAATTGTTGCCTCCGGTGATGCTGATCACGATGATGCCGATCTCGATCGCAGGCTGGGGCGTGCGCGAGGCCACGATGGCGCTCGCTTTCGGCTATGCCGGCCTGATCGCGAACGAAGGCGTCAACATCTCGCTGCTGTTCGGCGCGGTGTCGTTCGTGGTCGGTGTGTTCGGCGGCCTGGTGTGGATCCTGAGCCCGGAAAAGGCCGCCAAGGGCGCCGAGCCGATCGAAGTCCCTGGATCGCAATCGTGAGTCCCGGGATCGCAGTGGCCGAATTAGAATGAGCAGTTTCGAGACCCTCCTGTCATTGATCGCAGCGGTGCTGGCCGCATCGATCTCGGCCGTCCTGATCCGCGCGACGCGGCCTCTGCTGCTGCGCGTGGCACTGGCGAAGCCGAATGCGCGCTCGTCGCACCGCATTCCAACGCCGCAGGGCGCCGGCATCGCGGTCATCGCAGCCACGCTGCTGGCGGGCGGGATCGTCATCGTGCTGGCCGGATCGCCGGACCTCACGATACCATTCACCGTGTTCGCGGCCTGCCTGTTCATCGCGGTGGTGGGCTTTGCCGACGACATCCGCTCCCTGCCGGTCGCCCCGCGGCTGTTGCTGCAGGCGGCCGCCGTTGCAGCCGTGGTGTTTTCGGCGCCGGCCGATCTCAGGCTCGTTCCGGCCTGCCCGATCTGGCTCGAACGCGGCCTGCTGCTGATCGCCGGCCTCTGGTTCGTGAACCTCGTCAACTTCATGGACGGGCTCGACCTGATGACGGCGGCCGAGGCCGTGCCGATCACGGTGGCCGTCGCCCTGCTCGGCAGCTTCGGCCATGTGCCCGCGGCTTGCGCGCTGGTCGCGGCGGCGCTGTGCGGCGCGCTGCTCGGCTTCGCGCCGTTCAACCGGCCGGTGGCCAAGATATTCCTTGGCGATGTAGGCAGCCTGCCTATTGGCTTGCTGCTGGGCTGGTGCCTGCTCGAGCTTGCCCTGCATCAGCAATTCGCCGCCGCGCTGCTGCTGCCGCTGTATTATTTGACCGACGCGACGGTCACGCTGTTTCGCCGCATCGCGCGGCGCGAGCCGTTCTGGTCCGCGCACCGCTCGCACTTCTATCAGCGCGCGACCGACAATGGATTTGTGGTGTGGCGCGTCGTCGGCGAGGTCTTTGCACTCAACGTCGTGTTGGCGCTGCTCGCATTCGCCTCGGTCGCCCTCAATTCCCGCGTGGCAGACATCGTCCTGCTGCTGGCCGGCGCGCTCGCCGTCGCCTGGCAACTGCGCCGGTTCTCGCGACCGTTCTGATCGGGCCAGAGCGCTTACCAGCGAAGTGGATGCCGGTTCGCGTGAAGAAAACGCGTCAAAACAAAATCTAGATATCCGTTCGGCTCAGCGCGCGCTTCAGCCCTTCATCGAGGCTGATCGGCTGCTGCCATCCGGTGCTCGCGACCTTGGACAGATCAAGTTCAAGCGAGGCGAACAGGCTGTCATAGGCTTCCTTGCGGCCGCCCACCGTGAGCGACACTCTCAGGAGCGGCGACGGCAGCCAGAACAGACGCGGCGAGGTTTCTGCCGCGCGGGCAAGCCGCTCGACGAACTCCCGCGTCGAGACCTGCTCGCGGTCGGCCACCAGAAAGACGTCGAAATCATTTCCCGGTCGCGACAACCGATACAGAATGAACGACGCCAGGTTTTCCGCGGACAGGAACGCGCGGCGATTCTTCACAAAGGCGAGCGGAAGCGGCATGCGATTGATCACCGCGCGCTTGAGCAGGGCGAAATTTCCCTTCGCGCCGGCGCCGTAGATCAGCGGCGGCCTGATCACAGTCACCCTCATGCCGGTGCCCGGCACAATCCCCTTCAGGCCAACTTCGGCGGCCGCCTTCGAGTTTCCGTAGAGGCCGCGCGGTGTCAGGACATCGTCCTCGCGAAACGGCGGGCGGCCGTAATTGCTGCGCCCATGCACGAGGATCGTGCTGACAAAAATGAAATCCCGAACGCCCGCCGCAACCGCCGAACGCGCCAGATGCAGCGTGCCTTCGATATTGACGTTGCGGTAGAGCTCGATCGCCTGCTCATCGGACTGCTGGTGAACGCGCGCCGCAAGATGAACGACGGCGTCCACGCCATCGAGCGCGGCGCGCCAATCGGTGGCGGGACTGAGCGAGCCGATCGCCACGTCGTTTGCATCCTGCAGCGGGGTGCGCACCGCGCGTCGCACCAACCAGCCGTTCTGCTCGAGCTCAGGCACCACGTGGCGGCCGACAAAGCCGCTCGCACCCGTCACCAGAACCGTCGGGCGGCGATCATTCATGCTGTCCGCTCCACATCGTCTTTGGATAACAGCTCCGCAACCAGCGCTGCGTAGCTCGACAGGGCCCGCTCGGGACTGAAGGTCCGCGCGGTCGCGACGGCACGCTCGGCCATCGCGGCGTCCTGCGATTGCGACGCCATCCTGATCGCATCGGCGAGTTGGTCGGGCCGTCCCGGCGTGACGACCCAGCCCAGCCGGTTTTCGCTGACGGTCAGCGCGGCCTCGGCTTCGGGTTCGGAGACCAGGATGACGGGCCGGCCGGCTGCGAGCAGATTATAGAACCGGCTCGGGACCGATACACCAGCAACGTTCTTGCGATAGGGAATGAGCCAGACGTCCGCGCTGGAGAGCAGCGCATCGAGCTCGCCATCCGCGACGCGCTCGACCAGCGTGACGTTGGCGAGCTGCGCCTCGGCCTGCATCTCCTTCAGCCGCGCAAAGCCCATGCCCCATCCCGACAGCAGGAAATGGATATCGCGCTCGTCGCGCAACAGCCGCGCGGCCCCGAAGACGATGTCCGGATCGTGGGTGAAGCCGAGATTGCCGGACAGGCCGACGACGAAGCGGGCGGCGATCGCCTTGCGAAACGGATTATCGGGGCTGACGGGACGATCGCCGGGGTCGAGCGTGGCCCAGTTCGGGATGAACCTGATCTTGTCCGGTGTCATGCCGCGGTAGCGCAGCAGCAGCTTCTCGGCGTCGCGGCCGATCACGATGACGGCGTTCAAGGCACGAAACATCAGCGCGTTGATCGCGCGCATCGCCCGCACAACCAGCGAGGACGGCCGCAGCAGGCCGGCCATCACGAGAACATCCGGAAACAAATCGTGCAGGATCAACGCAGATTTGGCCCCCTTCAGCCTTGCCGCGGCGGCAACCGCGTAGGGAAGCGCGAAGGGAGCCGTCACCGTCAGCGCCACGTCGCCGCGCTGCAGCCGCGACAACAACGCAAAGAACATCCGTCCGGTGAATAGCGCCTCGGCCAGCGCGCGCTTGATCAGCGCCGCCTTGCCCGGCAGCCAGTTCCTGATCTCGACGACGACGGGCCGCCCCGGCGCCGGCGCCCGCGCCGAGCCCGGCATCCCGGAGACCACCACCACGTCCGCCTCCTGCGCGATCCGTTCGGCGATCGCGGACATGATCGCGGCGGTCGTGCTGTGGTCCGGCGGATAATGCTGGCTGGCGACCACGACTTTTCGAGAACTGGGCATCAATGGCTTTCGAAACGGTGCTGCCTGATCGCCCGCAGGACGACGCGGTCAGGCGGCATTCGACCCGAACTCGGGCACGGCGTCCTGAAGGACGGCACGGATGGTGACGCGGTCATCCCTCTCGATCGCATCTTCCAGCGCCGCGAGCCACTTGCGCAGTGTCGACATCGGAGGCTGGTTCGGCTTGGCGGCCATGACGCCGGCAACGCCGATTTCGAGCGTCGGCTCCTGGCTTGCGAACAGGATCTCGTTCAGCCGCTCGCCGGGACGGATGCCGCTGAACACGATCTCGACGTCGACACCCGGTTGCAGGCCCGACAGGCGGATCATCCGCTCGGCGAGATCGACGATCTTCACCGGCTGCCCCATGTTCAGCACATAGACCGAGACGTCAGGCCGCGCCGGCGTCATGGCGTGCGTCGCGGCGGTGATCACGAGATCGCAGGCTTCGCGGATCGTCATGAAATAACGGACCATGTCCGGATGGGTCACCGTGATCGGTCCGCCGGCTTCGATCTGGGCCTTGAATTTCGGCACCACGGATCCGTTGGACGCCAGCACGTTGCCGAACCGCACCGAGATCAGCCGCATGTGCGACTTGCCCCTGGCCTCGGCCATCAGGTCATGATCCATCGCCTGACAGTACATCTCGGCGAACCGCTTGGTCAGGCCCAGCATCGACACCGGCTCGATCGCCTTGTCGGTCGAGATCATCACCATGGCGCTCGCGCCCGCAGCACGCGCCGCGTCGGCGACGTTCACGGACCCGAAGATGTTGGTCTTGACCCCTTCGCTCCAGTCGCGCTCCAGGATCGGCACATGCTTGAGCGCCGCGGCATGGAACACGATGTCGGGCTTGAACTCGCTCATCAGGCGCGTGATGCGCTCGCGATCCCTGATGTCCGCGATCCGGCCCTCGATCTCGGGGCCGCTGTCGCGCGCGGACAGCGCCTCGGTGACCGCATAGAGCGCCGGCTCCGAGTTCTCGACGACCAAGAGACGCGCCGCGCCGAAGGTCGCCACCCTCTCGCAGATTTCCGCACCGATCGAGCCGCCGCCGCCGGTCACGATGACGGACTTGCCCTTCACCAGCGTCTCGAGCCGCGCATAGTCGATCTTCTGGCTCGGGCGCAGCAGCAGGTCTTCGACCGCGACATTGGTGAGCCGTGGCGTATCGCCGCCCTCCAGCGACGGCAGGCGGCTGACCATCAGACCGAGCCGCTTGGCGCGCATCAGCACGCTTTCCGGATGCGCATCCGGCTCGAAGGCCGAGGGCGTCATGATCACGCGCTTGATCGGCCGCTGGCGGCTCTCGAAATCCCGAATCACGGCTTCGATATCATCGACGCCGCCGACCACGGGAATGTTGCGGATCATCTGGCCGCGGTCCGCGGCCGACGGCGAGAGCACGCCGACCGGCCAGAGCCGCTTGATGGCGCCGTTCTCGATGCCGCGCAGCACGACTTCCGCGTCGGCCGTGCGTCCGACCAGCAGCGCCGACGCGGCATTGTCGGATCGGGCATGAAGCCGTGTGCGCGAATAGCGGAAGTAGCGATAGCCGAGGCGCAGCGCGCTCAGCGCGAACACCTCGAGGAAGAAGAACAGGATGATCGTGACGCGGCCGAGGAACACCGGGCTTGGCGAATTCGCCCCGGTGAAGAAGTAGACGTAGTCCACCACGACCAGTGCCAGCGTCAGCACCGCTGCGACCCGCAGGATGTTCACCGCGTCCGGCAGCGAGGTGAAGCGCCATTTCGCCGTGGTCAGATTGGAGAAATAGCTGACCACGATGCTGAACAGCACGAACCAGGGCAGAATGCGCAGCAAATGCGGCAGCCGATCGGTAAGCAGGCTGCCCTCGAAGCGCAGATAAAAGCTCGCCAGCAACGCAAACGTCGTCGCCAGCGCGTCATGTGCCAGAATCAGGAAGTTGCGCAGGGTGAATTGTGAAAGGCGCGTCATCTAACGGACGGGTTGCTGGCAACTGGGAGTTGGCGACGAGACATTGGCAGGCTGTAGCGTATCTGCGGAGCCCTTGCCAGCGATCATGGACGGATCGGAGGCTCGGGTTCCATATCCGTCCCCAATCGCCCCTTCAACGCCATACCGCCTGCAACCCCGACGCCCAGCACGTACATCCAGCCTTCATGAAAGTCGAAGATGTGTGAATTAAACAACGAACTTGAAATATTCTGTACCACGACGAGAAGCCCGATCCAGTTGACGAGACCGTCGCCGCGGAACAGCAACAGGTGCAGCAGCCACATCGCGTACAGTATCGCTACACCCACAATGCCCCACTGCACAGCGACGTTCAACGTTTGATTGTGGGGGTTTCCGATCACTTCGGCGGACGCCTGGTTCACACCGCCGGCCGCGACGCGCTCGAACAGACCCCGCGTCGCGCCGGTGCCGTGGCCGACGACCGGAGCCTCGGCAAAGAAGCCGAGCGACTTGCGCCAGAATTCGAGCCGCAAACCAAGCGACGTCGGCTCGTTGCGCTCCATGTAGAGCTTGTAGTCGCGCTGGAATGAATCGGCCGTCGCGCGCAGTTGCGGCGAGGCGTACCACGCCGCCACGAACAACGCGCCGGCCCCGCACAGGATCAGGGCGATGCTGCGCCAGCGCAGATGCAGTAGCGCAAACACCGCAAACATGATCGGAATGGTCACCAGCGCCGTCCGCGACACCACCACGAACGCCATGTTGGCAAGCAGGCTGAGCGCGATCCCGGTCAACAACACAGCCGGCAGGACGCGATTGGCCCGCAACAGCATCACGATCGGATAGGCCAGCGCGACCGCGCACAGCGTGAATTCCTGGCTCTGGTCGATGTAGTTCTTGACAAAGACGCCCTGCTCGCCCGGGGCCGGCGCTCGCAGCGCGAGGTGGGGATAGGCAAGCACCAGCCACGACATCAGCATCAGCAGCGTGCAGGAGACGAGGAAAGCCACGAACACCCATGTCCCGCGGCTCGAGCGCTGGAAGTGATAGAGCAGGACGGGAAGCACCAAGAGCTTTGCGGTCGGCCCGATCGCGTAGAATCTCGCGCCCCAGGCGGCGTCCGACCAGAGCGTGCCGGTGAGCGCGAGGCAAAACAACGCGATCGGCGCCACGCAGATCGGCCGCTTCAGCAGCGTCCAGAACGCCCGCAGGTCGACGGTCGGCGCAATCGAGATCAGCAGCACCACGCCGAAGATGCCGACCAGCGAGGTCGACCACGGCAGCGACACCGCAATCAGGACCGCGACCACATCGGTCGTGCTCTGCCAGCGCGCCGGATCGCGCCAGGCCGGGCACGCCGCGGCGCCTGCCGGGGATGCCATGCTCGCGCTCACGCCTTGCCCTCACGGGCGCGGGCAACCAGCGACGTCGTGCTATGGCCCTGCAGGATCTCGACCAGCACGACCTCGCCGCCGGCGGCCTCGACGATCTCGTGGCCGACCACCTGCTCGCGGGTATAGTCGCCGCCCTTGACCAGCACGCTCGGCCGCACCTTCGTGATCAGGTTGATCGGCGTGTCCTCCTCGAAGATTGCGACGAGGTCGACGGCTTCCAGCGCCGCCAGCACCTCGGCCCGGGCGCGCTCGTTCTGCACCGGACGCCCCTCGCCCTTCAGCCGCTTCACCGAGGCGTCGCTGTTCAATCCGACGATCAGGCGGTCACAGGCGCTGCGCGCGGCGGTCAGCACCTTGACGTGGCCGGGATGCAGGATGTCGAAACAGCCATTGGTGAAGCCGATCCGCAGATCCTGCCTGCGCCATTCCTCGAGAGACGCGTCGACATCGCCGCCGGCCAGAACGATCTTGTCCTCGGCAGCCAACGTAGCGTGCGGCAGGATCCTTCGCCGCAATTCGGTGGCCTTGACGGTCGCGGTACCGGTCTTGCCGACCGCGACCGCGGCTGCGGCACTCGCGATCCGCAGCGCGCCGTCCCAGTCGGCACCACCCGCCAGCGCCAGCGCCAGTGCCGCAGCGACGGTATCGCCGGCCCCGGAGACATCGCGCACCTTGACCGGCAGCGCCGGCACGTGGATCGAACCGCCGTCCCGCGTCACCAGCGTCATGCCGCGCTCGCCCTGCGTCACCAGCATCGCCTCGCAATCGGCGAGGACCATCGCGTCGGGCGCGGCCTGCGCGATGCTGTCCTGGCTGTCAGCGCGGCTGCGGGTCGCCTCGGCGAATTCCTTCCGGTTCGGCGTCAATACGGTCGCGCCGCGATAGATCGCGAGATTGGCGCTCTTCGGGTCGACGATCACGCGCTTGCCCGCCTGGCGCGCGGCGTCGATCACATTGCGGATCACGCGCGCGGTCAGCACGCCCTTGGCATAGTCGGACAGCAGCACGATGTCGGCGCGCGCAAGGTGCGGCAGGATCGCGTCGATCAGCTGCTGCTCGATGGCGGGCGCGGCCGGCGCGGCCAGCTCCCAATCGGAGCGCAGCATGTGGGTCGAGAACTGTTCCGAGACGAAGCGCACCTTGCGCGTGGTCGGACGCGCGGCGTCGCGCACCAGCACGGTCTCGATCCCCGCCTCTTTCGCCAGCGCCTCGGTCAGCACCGTCCCGGCGGCATCCTCGCCGATCAGGCCGACGAAGATGCAGCGGCCGCCGAGCGCGGCGATGTTGCGCGCGACGTTGCCGGCGCCGCCGATATTGATCTCGCTGCGCCTCACCGCGATCACCGGCGCCGGCGCCTCCGGCGAGATCCGCGACACCTCGCCATACACGAACTCGTCGAGCATGAGGTCGCCGACGCAGAGCACGGTCTGGCCGGACATTGCACGCGAGATCGCTTCAAAATCGAACATCAGTCACCGTCATCCGCTCTAGCGATAGCGATCCGCGCGATCGAGAAAGCCGTTCACATAGGCTCCGACCGCGTCTTCCAACTGCGTAAAGCCGCCATTGTATCCGGCGCGCCCGAGACGATCGACGACGCTCTGGGTGAAATATTGGTAACTGCCGCGAATCTGCTCGGGCATGTCGACATACTGGATGTTCGGCTTAAGGCCGAGCGCGCCGTAGGCCGAGACGATCAGGTCCTTGAAGCTGCGCGCCTTGCCGGTGCCGACATTGAAGAGGCCGGAGACCCGCGGCGTCGCGACCAGCCACATCATCACCCGCACGACGTCGTCGACATAGATGAAGTCGCGGCGCTGATCGCCGTCGGCGATGCCCTCGCGATGCGACTTGAACAGCTGCACGACGCGGCCCGCTTTGATGTCGTCGAAGCGGCGCGCCAGCACGCTCATCATCGTGCCCTTGTGATATTCATTCGGGCCGAACACGTTGAAGAATTTCAGCCCCGCCCATTGCGGCGGCAGAGCTTCGCCTTTCGCAGCGCGCTCGGCGACGGCGAGATCGAACAGGTTCTTGCTCCAACCGTACAGGTTCATCGGCCGCAGACGCTTGAGCGCCTCAACGGAACCGTCGTCGTCAAAACCCTGGTCGCCGTCGCCATAGGTGGCCGCCGAGGAGGCATAGATCAGCGGGGTTCCGGTCGCGGTGCACCAATCGAGCAGCCGCATCGAGAGCCGGAAATTGGTCTCGATCACCAGATCGCCGTCGATCGCAGTGGTCTCCGAGATCGCACCGAGATGGAGGACGGCATCCAGCCGCCGGCCCTGCAGCCAAGCCATCAACTCAGCCGGCGGCACGAAATCGGCGATCTGGCGCTTGGCCAGGTTCCGCCACTTGCCGTCGTCCCCAAGAATGTCGCAGACCGCCACGTCGCTGCGCCCGGCGTCATTCAACGCGGCCACGACGTTCGATCCGATAAAACCGGCGCCCCCGGTTACCAGAAACATGATGAAATCCCGCCAGATTCCTTTGCAGCCGCCAGCTTTGCCCCACTCCCGCGCCACAGGCAACGACGGCTTTACCTCACATCGCGAACCGGTTACCGACTTGGCCGCGCCGATCCGGCTTTGGCCTGTTTAGAAATGAATATTGATTCAATATCTGACATCGAAACCCAGGATACCGAGGATACCAGACCGATCCTCGTCGTACCCTATGTTTGGATCGGCGATTTCGTGCGCGGCCACACCGTGGTCAGGGTGCTCCGCAAGCGCTGGCCCAACCGGCCGGTCGACCTCCTGACATCTAGGCTTTGCGCCCCTTTGGTGGATTATATGCCCGGGGTCCGTGCCGCCGTCGTGTTCGACCTGCCGCGCAGCCGGCTGGCCCTGGCCCGGCAGCGGGCGCTGGCGGCCGAGTTTCGGGCTCGGAATTACGCCACCGCGCTGGTGCTGCCGCGCACCTGGAAGGCTGCCATCGCGCCGGCCCTGGCGGGCATCCCGGAGCGGGTCGGCTTCTTCGGCGAGGCGCGGTTCGGCCTGATCAACGCGATGCGATGGGGCGAGAAGAAGCAGCCGCGCTTCATCGACAAGAACGCCATCCTGGCGCTGCCCGATGGCACCCCTCGGCCGCCCGAATGGCCGGTGCCGCAGCTGCGGGTTCCCACCGACGAGGTCGGCCGATGGCGGCAGGCCAACGGCCTCGGCACCGGTCCGGCCATCGCACTCGGACCCGGCTCGGTCGGGGTCTCGAAACGCTGGACCTATTATCCGGAAGCCGCCCGGCTATTCGCCGAACACGGCTTCGACGTCTGGGTGGTCGGCGGCCCCGGCGAGAAGGCGCTGGCGCAGGAGATCGCCGCTGTCGGCGGCGCGCGGGTCCGCGATCTCACCGGCACCGATCTGCGCAACGGCGTGCTGGCAATGGCCGCGGCCAGCGTCGCTGTGACCAACGACTCCGGGCTGATGCACATCGCAGCCGCGATCGGCACCCCGACCATGGGCATCTTCGGCCCGACCGACCCCTATCTCTGGGCGCCCCTCAACGGCCTCGCCGCCACGGTGCGGCAGACCAAAAGCAAGCTGCCGTGCCAGCCGTGCCAGCGCACGGTCTGCACCATGAACGACCATCGCTGCATGCGCGACATCGCCCCCGAAGAGGTCGTCGGGATAGCCGAGCGCGTGCTGGCTCAGATCAGCGCGCGATAGACCGCCGCGATCGCCTTCGCCTCCGCATCGAGGCTGAACTTATCCACAACTCGTTGGCGTGCCCGCGCCCCCATCGAAGCGGCCGCGGCCGGATCGCGCATCAGGGGCTCGAGTGCCGCCACCAGCGCGTCGACATCGCCCGGCGGCGTCAGCACGCCGGTCGTGCCGTCCTCGACCACGAACTCGGCGGCGCCGGCGCGCGCGGCCACCAGCGCCGCGCCTGCCGACATCGCCTCGATCAAGGTCAGGCCAAAACCTTCATTGCGCGAGGTGAAGGCGTAGATCGTCAGCCGCTGGTACCAGCGCACGACATCCTCGATCGGCAATTCACCGGCGATGATGATGCGCGATTGCAGCCCGGCGGCCTCGATCTTCCGCTTGAGCTCATTGGCAAAGGCCAGTTGCTCCGGCACCACCGCGCCGACAATGACGGCCGTGAAATCGGGATAGTGCGGCAGCAGCCTGCACATCGCCTCGACGAACACGTCGCTGCCCTTCTGCGCGCGCACCCGCCCGAAGCAGCCGATCGCATAGCGCCCCGGCAATCCGCTTTCGGCGAAGGCGTTCGCACGATCGGCCGGAGGCGCATAACTGATGGTGTCGACGCCATGCATCACCACGGTGGCGTCGCGCTTCAGATAGGAGGCCGACAGCGGGCTGGTCGCGATGATCGCATCCATGTTGCGGATCAGCCAGCGCGTCAGCCAGGAGTGATGACGCTGCGCGGCAGACGTGAACAGCAGTTTCAGCGGCCAGCCGAGCGCGCGCAGCGCGAGCCCGACAATCATCTCGTTATTGCGTCGCGCGTGCCAGATCAGCGGCCGCGCGCGCCGCCACAGCCGCATCAGATCGACAAATCCGATCGCGTCGATGCCGTCCGGCCGATGCGAGCCGAGCCAGCCTGCGCGAAACATCTTGGCAAGCTTCGGCGCGACCATGCGATTGGTCGCGGTGACACCCGAATAGCGTCGGTGCAGATTGGGCACGATGAGCACGAGCTCGCCGGCAGGTGTGTTCTCGATCGGCACGCAAGTCTCCGTTTCGTGCCAGTTCCTATACGCAACATTAAGCATAGTGGCCAGTTCGGCCGCCGCGAAACCCCCTCTTCACCGCACTCCCGCTAGCATCGCCCGTTAAAGATATCGGGAGAGCTCTATCCATGACCGTGCTTGTGACCGGCGGTGCCGGCTATATCGGAAGTCACATGGTTCATGCGCTGGTCGATGCCGGCGAGAGCGTCGTCGTCGTCGACAATCTTTCCACCGGCTTCTCCGCGTTCCTGCCCGAAGGTGTTCCGCTGTTCATTGGCGATGCCGGCGACGAGAACCTCGTCGAGGGCGTGATCGCACAGCACGGCATCGACAGCATCATCCATTTCGCAGGTTCTGTCGTGGTGCCGGACTCGATGCGCGATCCGCTCGGCTATTACCGCAACAACACCATGACGACGCGCAGCCTGCTCAACGCGGCGGTGAAGGGCGGCGTCAACCGCTTCATCTTCTCCTCGACCGCGGCCGTCTACGGCAATCCGGACCAGGTGCCGGTGCCCGAGATCGCGCCGACGCGTCCGCTGTCGCCCTACGGCTCGTCGAAGCTGATGACCGAGATCATGCTGCACGATGTCGCCTCCGCCCATGGCATGAGCTACGTCGTGCTGCGCTACTTCAATGTCGCCGGCGCCGACCCGAAGGGCCGCGTCGGTCTTGCCACCATCGGCGCCACCCATCTGCTCAAGATCGCGGTCGAGGCCGCGACCGGCCAGCGCGCCAAGATCGACGTGTTCGGTACCGACTATCCGACCCAGGACGGCAGCTGCGTGCGCGACTTCATCCATGTCAGCGACCTCGTCGAGGCGCATCGCTCGGCGCTGTCCTATCTGCGCGCCGGCGGGCAATCGGTGACGATGAACTGTGGTTACGGCCGCGGCTATTCCGTGCTCGAGACCATCGAGGCGGTGCGCCGGGTCTCGATGCGCAATTTCGCGGTCGCCTATGCCGCGCGCCGGCCCGGCGACATCATGACCATGGTGGCCGATACGACCCGGATCCGCTCGCTGCTCGACTGGACCCCGCGCTACGACGATCTCGAGACCATCGCGAGCCACGCGCTGGCCTGGGAGGAGAAGTTGTTCCGGGAGCGCGGGGGCGCCGCCCGACAGGCAGAATCGGCCTAAAAATCAAGCCGTTATCAAGCAGTTATTGTGCTTGAAAAAGCCCCGCCAAGCGGGCAAGGAGGTCCGCAACCCTGACGGCCGGCGCTGCCCGCCGTCAATGGAACGCGGATGGCTCAGTTTCCAAAGAAAATTACCGACGATCCCTATGGCGCGGCGATCCTGATTCGCCGCCTGGTCACGGAACAGGGGATCACCTACTGGCGGCGCTATCTGACGGCGTTCGCCCTGATGGCCGTTGCGGCCGGCTCGACGGCCGGCGCCACTTACGTGCTCGGCCAGGTGATCAACCAGGCCTATGTCGACAAGAACATCCCGGGCATCGCGATGTTTGCCGGGGTCACGGTGGCGCTGCTGTTCATCAAGGGCGTGGCGACCTACGGCCACATGGTGATCCTGTCGAAGATCAGCAATGCCATCCTGGCGCGGAACCAGCGGCAATTGTTCGCCAAGCTGATGAGCGAAAGCATCGGCTTCTTCTCGCAGCGGCACTCCTCGGAATTCCTGGCGCGGCTCACCGCCGGCGCCAAGTCGATCACCGACGTGCTCAACATGCTGGTCAATGCGATCGGCCGCGACTTCCTGATGCTGATCAGCATGGTCGCCGTCATGGTCTGGCAGGACCCGCTAATGTCGTTCATCGGGCTCGTGGCGGTGCCGCCGGCGATGCTGGTGCTGCGCAAGCTCGTGAAGCGGATCAAGGGCCTCGCCTACAACCAGTTCACCGGCACTGCCGACATCATGGAGACGATGCAGGAATCGCTGCAGGGCATCCGCACCGTGAAGGCGTTCACGTTGGAAGGCACCATGCAGCAGCGGATCGACGAGAACATCGCGATCGTCGAGCGTAACGCCAACAAGATGGCGCATGTCGCCAACCGCTCCAACCCGCTGATGGAGATGCTCGGCGGCTTCGCGGTTGCCGGCTGCCTGATGTATGGCGGCTACAGCGTGGTGGCGCTCGGTTCCACGCCGGGCCAGTTTTTCACGTTCCTGACCGCCTTCCTGATGGCGACCGAGCCGGCCAAGCGCCTAGCGCGGCTCAACATCGACCTCAACAGCCAGCTGGTCGGCGCGCGGATGCTGCTCGAGGTCGTCGACAGTCCCGCCAGCGAGCAGGCCGACGACGACAAGCCGGCGCTCAAGCTCTCCGATGCGCGGATCGAACTGCGCGACGTCAGCTTTGCCTATCGGCCCGGTGAGCCGGTGCTGAACCGCTTGAGCTTCATGGCCGAGCCCGGCAAGGTCACCGCGCTGGTCGGTCCCTCCGGCGGCGGCAAATCGACGGTGCTCGCCCTGCTGCTGCGCTTCTACGAGACGCGCGAGGGCGACATCCTGATCGACGGACAGTCGATCCTGTCAGTCTCGCGCAAGTCGCTGCGCCGGCAAACCGCCTATGTCGGCCAGGACGTCTATCTGTTCCGCGACACCATCCGCGCCAACATCGCGTTCGGCAAGCCGGGCGCCACCGAGGCCGAGATCGTCGACGCCGCCAAGGCCGCCTGCGCGCACGACTTCATCATGAGCTTCCCGCTCGGCTACGACACGCCGGTCGGCGAACACGGCACGCAACTGTCCGGCGGCCAGCGCCAGCGCATCGCGGTCGCCCGCGCGCTGGTCAAGAACGCGCCGATCATCCTGCTCGACGAGGCCACCGCCGCGCTCGACTCGGAGTCCGAGAAGCAGGTGCAGGAGGCGATCGAGCATCTCTGCCAGGGCCGCACCACGATCGTGATCGCGCACCGCCTGCACACCATCATGCACGCCGACGCAATCCTGGTGGTCGAGGGCGGCGAGATCGTCGAGCGCGGACGTCACGAGGATCTGCTGCGCCGCGGCGGCCGCTATGCCTCGTTCTTCCGCCTGCAGCATCACCACGACCCGTCGCCGCTGGCATTGGCGCCGATCAGCGCCACCGGCTGAGGTTCATCCCTTCTCGTCCTTGGCGACAAGGCCTGCGCGCAGCACGCGCAGGACATTGCCGCCCATGACCTTGCGGATGTCGTCCTCGGAGAACCCGCTCGACATCAGCGCCTGGGTCACGGCGGCGATCCCGCTCGCATCGAATCCCGTGGTGGTCGAGCCGTCGAAATCCGAGCCGAGGCCGACATGGTCGATACCGACCAGGTCGCGGACATGGGCAATCGCCCGCGCGACGTTGTTCGGATCGAGTGAGCAGACCGCGCCTTGCCAGAACCCGATGCCGACCACGCCGCCGGTCCGCGCGACACCCCGGACCTCATCATCGGTGAGATTGCGGTTGACCTTGCAGGTCGCCTGAACGCCGCCATGGCTCGAGACCACCGGACGCGTCGCCATCGCCAGCACGTCGGCGACCGCCGCATGGCTCGCATGGGCGAGATCGACGATCATTCCCTTCGCCTCCATCCGCTGCACCACCTGCCGGCCGAGCGGCGTCAGGCCGCCCTTTGCCACGCCGTGCATCGAGCCGGCGACGTCGTTGTCGAAGAAGTGCGCGAGACCGGCCATCCTGAATCCGGCCGCGTAGAGCACGTCGAGATTGTCGATGTTGCCCTCGAGATCGTGCAGGCCCTCGATCGACAGCATTCCGCCAACCACCGTCATGCCGCTCTTGCGATCCGCGAGCAGGCGATCGATCTCCGCCGGTGTCGTGATCACGCGAAGCCGCCCAGTGGATTTGTCGGCGAAGCTGTGCAGCTTCTCGGCATGCCATAGCGAGCGCTGCAGCAACGAGAACCACGTCCGCATTGGCTGCAGATCGATGATGGCAAGGTTCGTGATCGTGTCGGTGTCGCCAGCGTTGGCATCATAGTTCTGGCCCTCGGGCGACTTGGTGACCGACGAGAACACCTGCAACGCGTAGCGGCCCTCGATCAGCCGCGGCAGGTCGATATGGCCGCGATCGGATCGCGCGATCAGGTCGCGCTTCCACAACAGGCTGTCCGCATGCATGTCCGCCACATCGAGCGTCGCCTGCAAGGCCTGCGCGGCGGGCGTGATATCCACGGCCACGCGCTGGATCTTGTTCTGCCCCCGGTCGATCCGTTCCGGGGTCACCACAAAAAAGCGAACAGCGGAGGCGAACAAGACCGCGGCAACCAGCGCAAGGCCGACCGAAAGCCATCTGCGCATCGGCGTCACCGCTCTCGCCGGCCAAGGGCGGCCGCGCCCGGCGGAAAGCTGGCCTCACGTCTGCGCCTGGTGCAGCCGCGGCCCCTAGCCCCCAGCGCCGTAACCGCGTAAATACGGCCCGCGCTCCCTCCTTCAACCCTCCGGGACCCGTTCATGAACGCCGCCTCCACCGTCATTCCGCTTCCCCCGCAGCCCTCGCTCCCCGTCGTCGGCGAATCCGGCACCTATCCGGTCCGCCGCATCTGGTGCGTCGGCCGCAACTACCTCGAGCATATCAGGGAGATGGGCAATGACGAGCGTGCGCCGCCGTTCTTCTTCGGCAAGCATGCCGACATGCTGGTGCCGGACGGTGCGACGATCCCCTATCCGCCGCTGACCAAGGACCTGCATCACGAGGTCGAGCTGGTGGTGGCGATGAAGAGCGGCGGGCTCAATATTCCCGCCGACAAGGCGCTCGAGCATGTCTACGGCTATGCCGTCGGCATCGACCTGACCCGCCGCGACCTGCAGATCGCATCGCGCAAGAAGGAGCGGCCTTGGGAGATCGGCAAGTCGTTCGACTATTCCGCGCCCTGCTCCGCGATCCAGCCTGCCTCGAAGATCGGCCACCCCTCCAGCGGCAAGATCTGGCTCACCGTCAACGGCAAGGAAGCGCAGAAGGGCGACCTCACCGAATTGATCTGGAACGTGCCTGAGATCATCTGGCAGCTCTCGCAGCAGGTGAAGCTCGCCGCCGGCGACATCATCATGACCGGCACGCCCGCCGGCGTCTCGCAGCTGCAGGTGGGCGACAAGCTCGAATGCGGCGTCGACGGCGTCGGCACGCTGAAAGTATCGATCGGCAAGCCGGAGTAACTCCGGATCCGATCCACCAGCAGACTGCGGCCCCGAACCAAATTCGGGGCCGTTGCTGTTTCAGAACTGCTCGTGGCCGGGATGGTTGGGGTCGCCGAGATATCCGCCACCTCCGCTGCCACCGGCACTGTCACCGCTGTAATCAGTTCCGAGATAGGGCGGCGGATCGACCGGCTGGCGATGCGGACCGCCCGAACCGCCCGGGGGCAGTTTCGCGCCCACATTCTTCGGCGGCGCCATGTGAAGTCCGCCGGCCTGCGCGGAGCTCAGCGCGGTAACGCCGAACGCGACAACGGCAGCGAAGGCAAGAAGCGAATTGCGTGTCATGCGACGTCTCCTTGAACTCGGGCCGGGGCACCATGCGCCAGCTCCGACGCCGCACACTTCGCACGATCGCACTGGCCTTGCTGTGAGGTGGGTCACGCCCATTCCGCGGCCACTTCCGGGCGACATCGCATCGCCCGGGAAACCCTGGACCGGGGGTCCGGGGCTTTCCGCTGCGCGTGGTCAGCGCATCGTGCCGGGCATGCAGGGCGGCTCGGTGAAGGGCGCGGTTGCGAACGATCCGACGTTCGGCGCGCGCACGCAATCAGTCGTCTTGCTGCTGACCGGCGTCGTCGTCGTTGTCGTCGTCATCGAAGCATGGGCGCGCCGCACCGCAGCATTGTTGCTGGCGGCCGAGGCCTGAGCCGAGAACGCAGCTGCCGCAACCAGAGCAAGCGTCACGAAGGTCATTTTGGTCATCGGGTTTCTCCACACGTGGATGAAGCCGACCAAGCTCGGCTCCTGTGACCAATGACTGTGGACGCCGGATAATTATTTCATCACGCGCGATCACCGAACCGCGAGCGGCCTCATCACGTTCGATGGACCGGGGAATACCAGAACGCGAGAGGCACTCCATTTCATCAAGGCCGCGCGCGAACGCGGCGATGACGGTATGGAGATTCTCATGATCGATCTTCGGCGACTCGGCAGAGGACTTGGCCTGGCTGCAATCCTGTCCGTGGCAGTGACGACCTCCGGCTTCGCACAGGCGACGGTCCAGGCGGCCAGTCCATTTGCATCAAATGAAACCGCGACGCGGCCATGGTCGGCGCCGGTCGGTCATCGCCAGCCGCGCGCCGCCGACATTCCGGCAGCGGCGTCGGCATCGCAGCAGATCATCGATCAGGAAGACGCGATCGTCGACCGCAAGATCAAGGGCATTTGCCGTGGCTGCTAGCGCACCGCGGGCGTGCGCGGCTGCCGGAGGGGCCCGACAGCCGCCGCGCAATTCGTCGGCCTGTCGCGCGTCGTCTCATGACAGCCCGAGGGCGCGCCCGTCGCTGCGGGGATCATGCGCCCCGGTGATGCTTCCGTCGGCGTCGATCCGGATCGCGCCCGGATGCCCTGCAAGCGGACTCTGGGCCGGAATCGGACTCATCTCGTGGCCTCGCTCGGCGAGCGCCTTGAAGACCTCTTCACCGGCATCCTTCTCCAGCTTCAGGCTGTCGCGTGAATCGGAGAATGTCTTGCCGAGCAGGAAGCGCGGCCGCGACAGCGCGGTGAGCGGATCCATGTTGTAGTCGATCAGCCTGGTCAGCACCGCCGCGAGCGTCTGCGGCTGGCCATCGGCTCCCTGCGTGCCGTACAGCAGATGCGGCCGTCCGCCCTTGAGGTACATTCCGGGATTGAGTGTGTGGAACGGCCGCTTGCCCGGCTTGAGGCAATTGGGGCTGGCCGGGTCGAGATTGAACGAAGCGCCGCGGTTGTGCCAGATGATGCCGGTGTCGCCGGCCACCATGCCGCTTCCCCAATCGAAGTAGACGGTTTGCAGCATGCTGACGCAATTGCCGTCCCGATCGGTCGCCGCGAGATAGACCGTGTCGCCCTTCTTGAACACGTGTGGCCACGGCATCGCCTTCTCCAGACTAATCGCCTTGGCGCGGGCGTCGAGGTAGCTCGCCGACAGCAACTGATTGACCGGAACGTCGACGAATTCCGGATCGCCGATGTAGCGGTTGCGGTCGATGAAGGCCTGCTTCACCGCTTCGACCAGCAGGTGATAGTAGTCCGCGCTGCCTTCCGGATACTTCGCAAGCTCGAAGCGGTCGAGGATGCCCATGATCTCGAGCGTCGTGAGACCTTGCGTCGGCGGGCGCAGCCCGAGCAGTTCTCCACCGCGATAGCTGACACGCAACGGCGTCTCGTCGCGCGCGCGGCAGCGCGCCAAATCGTCGGCGGCCAGCGGCGAGCCGATCTGCTTCAGTCCGGCCGCGACGCGTGCGGCGAGCTTTCCTTCATAGAAATCGCGCCCGCCGTTTGCCGCCAGCATCTCCAGCGATTTCGCAAGTTCAGGCTGGAGCAGTGGCTCGCCGATTTCAGGCATCCGGCCGCCGGGCATGAAGATGCGCCGGATGTCGGGCCAGTCCTTCAGATTGTTCGCCTCCATGTCCTGCCAGAAGCGTTGCGACGGCGTGACCGGGAATCCCTTGCTGGCGTATTCGATCGGGCGCGCGAACAGCGACGCCCAGCTCTGCTTTCCAGCCCAGGACTTGCGGCTGAAATCGAACGCCTGGTCCCAGACGTCGACGGTCGTCGCCGCGGTCAGCGCCGATCCCGGCCCGCGGATCGGCACCGAGCCGCTGTAGTTCGGAAGGTTCAGCGCGGCTTGGCCTACGCCGGACAGCGTCCGCACATTGCCCTTGCGATCACTGATCACCATGAAGCTGTCGCCGCCGAGACCACTGAAATGCGGATAGGTCACGCACAGCGTGGCGCCGATGGCGATGACAGCCTCGATCGCATTGCCGCCCTTGCGCAGCACCTCGAGCCCCGCCTGCGTTGCAAGCTCGTGCGGGCTCGTCACCATGCCCGTCTTCGATCGCGCCAGCGCGCCCGTAGTGTCGAGGGCCCAGAGCCGTCTCGGCACCGCCGCGGCAACCGCCGTGAGCATGGACCCGACCAGCAACTCCCTGCGCGACATGCCAAGATTGGCCATTTGTCCTCCCCCTCGTTTTCCTTGTTGCGTCGACATCGTTCTGCGGTCGCGCGCTGCGGAGACCGCAAGACGTCCCAATCCCGAAGGCACGACGCTGGTATTTGGTATACCAATACTGAAGGAACTTCTTACTTCGGTCAAGCCACGGCGTGGAGAAGAACCGGCACTCCCGGCCCTGTCATCGAAGGGTCTTGCCTGGCACCGGTCGATCGACGCAGGCCGGCGAAGCGGACATGCCGCTGGCAGCGGGCCGAATGAGACCGTTGACGAAGCGCAGCGAGTGGAAGCTGCCGCGCCAGGCAAGCCGACGCGCGGCTTTAGGTCCGATCGCTGCTCCGATACGGAACGTAACGCGGAGTCCAGATCTTGGCCCGGATGCGCGCCTCGACCTGGTCGATCGGAATATCCCTGGCGAGCCCCTCCTTGTGCGCCTGCAGCGCGACCGCCAGCGCCACCGTCAGCGAGACATCGCGCAGCGCACTGACCGGCGGCAGCAGATTGTGCTTCGGGTTGTTGCGGGCCGGCGAGACGCTGGCCAGCGCCTTGGCGGCGGCCATGAACATCCCGTCGCTGACGCGGCTGGCGCCGACCGCGAGCGCGCCGACACCGACGCCCGGGAAGATGTAGGAGTTGTTGGTTTGGTCGACCTTGAAGCGCGCGCCGTCGCGCGTAATCGGCGGGAACGGGCTGCCGACGCCGATCAGCGCCCGTCCCTCGGTCCACGCTTCGATATCGGAAGGCGTCGCCTCCTCGCGCGAGGTCGGGTTCGACAGCGGGAAGATCACCGGCCGCTTGTTGCACTCGGCCATCGCGCGGACGATCGGCTCGGAGAACGCGCCGGCCTGCCCGGAGACGCCGATCAGCACGGTCGGCTTGGCGTTGCGCACGACGTCGAGCAGCGCGATCTTGTCGGGATGGCTGAGCTGCCAGCCCGCGATCGCCTGCTTGCTCTGGACAAACGGCAACTGGAACGGGGCGAGCCCGCTCATGCCCTCGAGCAGCAGTCCGTCGCGGTCGACCATGAAGAAACGCTTCGCCGCCTCGCTCTCGGACAGGCCGGCATCGATCATCGCCGCGCGGATCAGGCTGGCGATGCCGCAGCCGGCCGAGCCCGCGCCGAACACCGCAACGCGCTGCTCGGTCAGCGGCACGCCGGTGACGTTGATGGCGGAGAGCAACGCACCGGTCGCGACCGCCGCGGTGCCCTGGATGTCGTCGTTGAAGGTCAAGAGCCGATCGCGATAGCGCTCGAGCATGCGCGTCGCGTTGTTCTTGGCAAAATCCTCCCATTGCAGCAGGACGCGCGGCCAGCGCTTCACCACCGCCGAGACGAACGCCTCGATGAAGTCGTCATAGGCCTGGCCGCGGACGCGCTCGTTGCGCCAGCCGATATAGAGCGGATCGGCCAGGCAATCGGGATTGTCGGTGCCGACGTCGAGCATGATCGGCAAGGTCGTCGCAGGATGCAGGCCGCCGCAGCCGGTGTAGAGCGCGAGCTTGCCGATCGGAATGCCCATGCCGCCGGCGCCCTGGTCGCCTAGACCGAGGATGCGCTCACCATCGGTGACCACGATCGCCTCGACGTGATCGAAGCGCGGATGGGCGAAAATGCGGTCGATCCGGTGCTGGTGCGGAATGCTGAGGAACAGCCCGCGCGGCTTGCGAAACAGCCGACTGAATTTCTGGCAGCCCTCGCCGACCGTCGGCGTGTAGACGATCGGCAACAGCTCTTCCAGGTTGCCGACCAGGAGCGCGTAGAACAGCGTCTCGTTGGTGTCCTGTAGTTCGCGCAGAAAGGCATAGCGCTCAATGTCGGTCTCGTAGCCGCGCAACGCCTCGAGGCGGCGCGAGACCTGTTCGTCCAGCGTCAAGATATTGGGCGGCAGCAGGCCATGCAGGTCGAACGCCTCGCGCTCGGCCTCGGAGAATGCCGTGCCCTTGTTCAACTGCGGATCAGCCAACAGCTCATAGCCGCTCAGCGCGGTGGTGGCGAAAGCTCCAGATGACTCCGACATGACAAGGTCCCCTCAATGCGAAATGCGTCATGCGACCCTATCACGCCCGTGTAACGGATCGGAGCGCGAAGGCGCCGCGCAAAGTTGAACGGCGCCGGCGTCGCGGCTGGCGAGATGGACCTCGTAGAAAGAATGCAGCAGCCCGGCGGAGTTTCGGCCAGCCGGCCATCAGTGTTCGTCCGGACTGAGGCAACACGCTCCCGCTGCGCCTCCGGACAGACGTCAACATACCTTGGTATGGCCTCTCTGATTCCTTGTGATGCCCTGTACCTACGCTCGTACAGTTGAGCGATGGCGCGCGATTTTTATACTCGCGGCCACTCCAACGGGCGACCAACGACTGCGGGCGCAAATAGTGTTCCGAATCCGTGATCGGGATCACTGCTTCGGGGCGAAAAGCGCAGCACTATCACGGGAAGCAAGTGCCGACTGGAACGCGGGTTCGAGGAACACTCACATGATCGTCAACATTCAGAAGCTGAATGGCCTGTGGCACCTCGTCGTCGGGTCGTGCACGATCCGGACGCCGTTCCTGGAAACCCAGAACCGGGAGTGGGTCGTCGCCTATGCCAGGCGCGTCTACCCCGGCGCCAAGGTTTTCGAACGCGACTGATGCCGTTGCGCCCCACACCTCACGTCCCAGACAAAAAAGCCCCGGTTCGCTCCGGGGCTTTTGCGTTTATCGCGGCGCGGCCGCTGCCTTCACCGCAGCGCCGACACCACGATCAGGCCGAGGATCAGCGCGGTCACGGAATACTTCAGCGTGTAGTACACGTTCCGGTTCCACTCCTTTACCTTGCGGCTGGCGAGGTGGATCTCGTAGAGCTTACCGAACACCTTGTTCAGCGCGCCGACATGCTCGCCGTCGACGTTCTGGGTCGCCGACGCCTTGACGATGTTGTGGCTGACCCAGCGATTGATCCGGGTCATGAAGCCGTACTTCATCGGGCGCTCGACGTCGCAGAACAGGATGATGCGGTTGACGTCGGTCTTGTTCTCGGCGCTGTGGATGAAGGTCTCGTCGAACATGAAGGCCTCGCCGTCGCGCCAGACGCATTCGACGCCGTCGACCAGAATGCGACACGCGTTCGAGTTCGGCGTCACGAGGCCAAGGTGATAGCGCAGCGAGCCGGCGAAGGGATCGCGATGCGCCCCGAGCTTGCCGCCGGGCGGCAGCATCGCGAACATCGCGCCGTGCACATTCGGGATCGAATTTAGCAGCTCCACCGTCTTCGGGCACAGCGTGCGCGCCGAGGGCAGGAAGTCGTCGTACCATTTCAGATAGAACCGCTTCCAGCCGCTCTTGAAGAACGAGTAGAAGCCCCAGTCGTTGTTCTTGGCCGCGGCGCGGATGAAGCCCTCGTCGAACAGGCGCGTCGCCTCGTCGCGGATCGTCTCCCAATTGTCGGAGAGCTTCTTGAGCTCGGGAAACTGCTCGACCGGGATCACCGGCGTGTTGGGCACGGCGGAGCCCGCATACATCAGCACATTGTAGGGCGCGAGGTAGGTCGAGTGATCGCCGAGCTGGCGGGCGAAGCGCAGCCGTTGCTTGCCGCGGAAGTGGACGTAGAGCGTAGAGGCCACCAGCACGTAGAGAATGACGAGCTGCGGCGCAAAGAGTTGTCTCAACATGGTCCGTCTATGATCGCAGCGCGCCGATGCTCTCCATGCACCGCCCCGTAGCAGCCTGGACCCTCGATGGGCGGCTTAGCCCCGGGCGGCGAAGCGCAACGCCGACCGCGAAAACTCCCCTTGTTTCATCCTGACTTGGCACTGCGGCGATATCAGGCGTGGGCCGGAAGCCCGCCGCGGTGTCGCCCGGCAAAGCGATGTAAGCGTTCGCTCACCGATTTTGAAGCGCCGCGCCATTGCAGAATCAACACTGTGGCATCGAGGACACATTATTCGCCATTGACAAACCGATTAGATAATACCTAATTCTGCGACCCGCCGAAGAACGGGGACATCCAAGAGGAAATCCAGCAGGAGGAATGATGAGACACGTTTTGGCGGCAGCCATGATCGCGGCGATGACGACGGCCGCGCACGCCCAGGTTTCCGATGACGTTGTGCGCATCGGGGTGCTGACCGACCTGTCGAGCTGGGGGCGCGACAATTCCGGTCCGGGCTCGGTCGAGGCGGCCAAGATGGCGGTCGAGGAATTCGGCCCCACCGTGCTCGGCAAGCCGATCGAGATCATCTCGGCCGACCACCAGATGAAGACCGACGTCGGCGTCCAGATCGTGCGCGGCTGGTTCGACAACGGCAAGGTTGACGCGGTCGTCGACATCCCCAACTCCGGCATTGCGATCGCCGTGCACAACATGGTGCGCGAGCGCAACAAGATCGCGCTGCTGTCCGGCCCCGGCGCGAGCTCGCTGACCGACGAGCTGTGCAGCCCCAACACCGTGCACTTCACCTACGACACCTATGCGCTGTCGAAGGTCACGGCCTCGGCCGTGATCGCGGAAGGCGGCAAGTCCTGGTTCTTCATCACCGCGGACTATGCCTTCGGCCAGCAGCTCGAGAAGGATGCGACGCGCTTCATCAACGAGATGGGCGGCAAGGTGCTCGGCAGCGTGCGTCATCCGACCAACACGGCCGACTTCTCCTCCTTTGCGTTGCAGGCGCAGAGCTCGAAGGCGGATGTGGTGGCGTTCGCCAATGCCGGCCAGGACACCGACAATTCGATCAAGCAGTCCGGTGAGTTCGGCCTCGTGCAGGGCGGCCAGAAGCTGGTCGGTCTTCTGATGTTCGACACCGACGTCCATGCGATCGGGCTCAACGCCGCGCAAGGCACCTACATGACGACGGCGTCCTACTGGAACATGGACGAGAAGACCCGGGCCTGGTCGAAGAAATTCTACGCCCGCACCAACGTAATGCCGACCATGATCCAGACCGGCGTCTATGGCTCGGTGCTGCATTATCTCAAGGCGATCCAGGCCGCCGGCACCGACGATCCGAAAGCGGTGATGGCCAAGATGCGCGAGCTGCCGATCGAGGACACGTTCGTGCATGGCGGCAAGCTGCGCGAAGACGGCCGCGTGATCCGCGACATGTATCTGGCGAAGGTGAAGAAGCCCTCGGAATCCAAGGAGCCGTGGGACTATCTCGACATCATCAAGACGGTGAAGGGCGAGGACGCCTATCGACCGGTGTCCGAGTCCAAGTGCCCGCTGCTCAAGAAATAGGATCGATCGCGTGGCCAACGAAGAAACGCAAGAAACGCAAGAAACGTATGACTGCGACGCGCTCGTCGTCGGCTCCGGCTGCGCCGGGCTGTCGGCGGCGGTCACCGCCGGCCATCATGGCCTCAAGGTCCTCGTCGTCGAGAAGGAGCCGCGCTTCGGTGGCACCACCGCGCGCTCCGGCGGCTGGCTGTGGATTCCCGGCACCTCGCTGGCGAAGGCCTGGGGCATCGAGGAAAGCCCCGATCAGGCCAAAACCTATCTGCGCCATGAGGCCGGCAACAGCTTTGACGCCGCGCGCGTCGATGCGTTCCTGACCGAAGGGCCGAAGGCGGTCGACTTCTTCACCACCAAGACCGCGGTGCGCTTCGACATGCCGCTGACCTTCCCGGACTATCATGCCGAAGCGCCCGGCGGCGCGCAGGGCGGCCGCTCGATGGTGACGCGGCCGTTCGACGCCCACGAGCTCGGCGACGCCCTCAAAGATCTCGGCAGCCCCCTGCCCGAGCTCACCGTGTTCGGCATGATGCTCGGCTCCGGCAAGGAGATCGTCCATTTCATGCGCGCTACGCGGTCGCTGACCTCGGCGGCCTATGTCGCCAAGCGGCTGTCGAAGCATGCGATCGACGTGATGCGCAACGGCCGCGGCATGACGCTGACCAACGGCAATGCGCTGGCCGGCCGGCTGGCCAAATCCGCCTTCGACCTCAAGATCCCGCTCTGGCTCAATTCGCCGGTGCGCGAATTGATCGTCGAGAACGGCGTGGTGCACGGCGCGGTCATCGCGCGCGAAGGCCGCACCATCCGCGTCAACGCCAAGCGCGGCGTTGTGCTCGCCTGCGGCGGCTTTCCGCATGACGTCGCACGGCGGCAGAAGATGTTTCCGCATGCGCCGACCGGAAAAGAGCATTATTCGCCGGGACCTGTCGGCAACACCGGCGACGGCCTGCGGCTCGCGGAGTCGGTCGGCGGCCGCGTCGAGGACTCGCTCCCCAATGCCGCGGCCTGGGTGCCGGTCTCGGTCACCACCCGCAAGGACGGCTCGAAGGGTGTGATGCCGCATTTCATCGACCGCGCCAAACCTGGCGTGATCGCGGTGATGCGCGACGGCAAGCGCTTTGCCAATGAGGGCAATTCCTACCACGACTTCGTGCAGGAAATGATCAAGGCGGCGAAGCCGGGCGAGGAGATCGCGGCCTATCTCGTCTGCGATCACGATACGCTGCGCAAATACGGCCTCGGCTGCGTGCCGCCGCGCCCGATGCCGCTCGGCCACCATCTGAAGACCGGCTATCTCAAGCGCGGCGCGACGCTGTCCGAGCTTGCTGCGCAGGCCGGCATCGATGCGAAAGCGCTTGAGGGGACCGTCGCAACGTTCAACGCAGCCGCGGCAGAGGGCCGCGACCCCGCCTTCGGCAAGGGCTCGCGCGCCTACAACCGCTACCAGGGCGACGCGCTGCACGGCCCCAATCCGTGTATCGCGCCGATCCAGCACGGGCCGTTCTACGCCATCAAGATGGTGGTCGGCGATCTCGGCACCTATGCCGGCATCCGGACCGACGCCAATGCCCGCGCGCTCGACGCCGACGGCCAGCCGATCGCCGGCCTCTATGCCGCTGGCAACGACATGGCGAGCATCATGGGCGGCAACTATCCCGGCGCCGGCATCACGCTCGGGCCCGCGCTGACCTTCGGCTACATCGCGGGCAAGCACATCGCCGGCGCAGCGGCAGAAAGAAGCGCGGCATGAGCACGATGGCGACCCTGCTCGCAGGCAAGCGCGCATTGGTGACCGGCGCCGCACACGGCAACGGACGTGCCATCGCGCTTGGCCTCGCGGCGCATGGCGCCGACGTCGTGCTCGCCGACATCGATCGCGCCGGCGCCGAGCAGACCGCAGCCGACATTCGCCAGCGCGGCCACGCGGCGTGGCCGTTCGTACTCGACGTGACCGATGCCGGGGCCTGTCACGCTCTCGCGCAGAACGTAGCGAGCGAGGTCGGGCCGATCGCGATCCTGGTCAACAATGCCGGCATCATCATCCGTGAAGGCATCTCTTCGCCGCGCGCGCACGACAATTGGCGGCGGGTGCTCGACGTCAATTTGACCGGCACATTCAACGTCACCCACGCCTTCCTGCCGGCGTTGCGCGAGACGCGCGGCACGATCATCAATCTCGGCTCGATCGCCTCGTTCCTCGGCGTTGCCGATACGCTGGGCTACGCGCCGTCGAAGGGCGGCGTGAAGCTGCTCACCCAGGCGCTCGCCCGCGAGCTCGCCGCCGACGGCATCAGAGTCAATGCGATCGCGCCCGGCGTGATCGAGACGGCGATGACCGAAGCAACCCGCAACGACCCGGCCCGGCTCGCCGGATTTCTGGGCCGCACACCGCTCGGCCGCGTCGGACAGCCGGAGGAGCTGGTTGGCCCGGTGGTGTTCCTCGCGTCAGAACTGGCATCTTATGTGAACGGCGTGACCCTGCCGGTCGACGGAGGGTTTCTCGCCGTATAAGCAAATTGTCGAAGAACTGACAGGGCGACATGACGAGAGAAAGCCGCGGCATACAATCGATCGAGGTCGGCGGAGAATTGCTCCGCGCGCTCGCCCGCAGCGGCGAACCGATGATGCTGCGCGATCTCGCCCGCGAGGCCGGCATGCCGCCGGCCAAGGCGCATCCCTATCTCGTCAGCTTTTCCCGCATCGGCCTGATCGAGCAGGACGAGACCACCGGCCGCTATGAGATCGGGGCGCTGGCGCTCGAGCTCGGCCTGATCAGCCTGCGCCGGCTCTCCGCCGTGCGGATCGCGACGCCGCGGATCGCCGCGCTCGCCGACAGCATCAATCATGCGGTGTCGCTGTCGGTCTGGGGCACCCACGGCGCGACCGTGGTGCGGCTCGAGGAGCCGAGCCATCCCGTACATATCGCGATGCGCGTCGGATCGGTGGTGGCTCTGCTCGAGACCGCGACCGGCCGCGCCTTCGCCGCCTTCATGCCGCCGAACGCCGTCAAGACGGCGCTCGAGAGCGGCCTCGACCGCCTCGGCGTCGGCTACAACCCGAAGCGCGAGACCATCACCGCGAAGACCACGGAGATGCTTGCCGAGGTGCAGAGCCGCGGGCTCGCGCGTGCGATCGGCGATCCCCTGCCCGGCGTCAACGCCTTCGCCGCGCCGGTGTTCGATCACGCCGGCCACGTCGCCCTGGTCATCACCGCGATGGGACCGGAAGGCACCTTCGACGCCAGCTGGGACAGCGCGATCGCAGCCGCGCTACGTGATTGCGCGAGCGACATCTCGCGGCAGCTCGGGCACGGCACGGTGCGGGCATCGAGGTGATGCTCCAGCTTTTCCGCCGTCATTCCCCGGTGCGAATGCGAAGCTACGTCCCAGCCTACGTCTGTCATCGCCCGGCGTGACCGGGCGATCCAGTACGCCGCGGCTTCTCGGCTCAAGCACAGCTGTCTCTGGAATACTGGATCACCCGCATGCGCGGGTGATGACACCGAACGAGCTGTTTGACAGGTGAATCGAGAACCATCCTCATCGTCGTCCCGGCGAAGGCCGGGACCCATAACCACCGCTGCAAATGGTTGCGCGATGCCGGAACGACGAATCCCGCCGACAACATCCGCCGCGGCGTATGGGTCCCGGCCTTCGCCGGGACGACGGTTTGTAGATGCAGGCCGCGCCACACAATCGGCGTCGTCCTGGCGAAAGCCAGGACCCATTACCCCGAATGGTCATTGTTGCGCGATGCTGGGGCCGCGATCCCCTTCACAATCAAATGCGGTGGTTATGGGTCCTGGCTTTCGCCAGGACGACGGACGAAGAGGCCCGCCTGCACACAACCTCAGCAAAAAGCCCCGGACGATGCCGGGGCTCTTCACTTCATCGTTAGCGATGACCGCAGATCAGTAGCGGTAGTGGTCCGACTTGTACGGACCTTCCTGCTTGACGCCGATGTAGTCGGCCTGGTCCTTGCGCAGCTCGGTCAGCTTAACGCCGATCTTGGCGAGGTGCAGGCGGGCGACCTTCTCGTCGAGCGTCTTCGGCAGCACGTAGACCTTCCTGGCGTACTTGCCGTCCTTGTTGTTGGCGAACAGCTCGATCTGCGCCAGCGTCTGGTTGGTGAACGAGGCCGACATCACGAAGGACGGGTGGCCCATCGCATTACCGAGGTTCACGAGGCGCCCTTCCGACAGCATGATGATGCGGTGCTTGTCGGGAAATTCGATCTCGTCGACCTGCGGCTTGATGTTGGTCCACTTCAGATTGCGCAGCGAAGCGATCTGGATCTCGTTGTCGAAGTGACCGATGTTGCAGACGATGGCGCGATCCTTCATCGCGCGCATGTGCTCGATGGTAATGATGTCCTTGTTGCCGGTGGCGGTGACGAAGATGTCGGCGCGCGGCGCCGCGTCTTCCATGGTCACGACCTCATAGCCTTCCATCGCCGCCTGCAGTGCGCAGATCGGATCGACTTCGGAGACCATGACGCGGCAGCCGGCCTGGCGCAGCGAGGCGGCCGAGCCCTTGCCGACATCGCCGAAGCCCGCGACCATTGCGACCTTGCCCGACAGCATCACGTCCGTGCCGCGGCGAATGCCGTCGACCAGCGACTCGCGGCAGCCGTAGAGATTGTCGAACTTCGACTTGGTGACGCTGTCGTTGACGTTGATCGCCGGGAACAGCAGCGTGCCCTTGTTGGCCATCTCGTAGAGACGATGCACGCCCGTGGTGGTCTCTTCCGAGACGCCCTGGATGTTCTTGGCGATCTCGGCGAAGTAGCCCTTCGGCTTCTCCTTCAGCAGGCGCTTGACCAGCGCGTAGAAGATCTCTTCTTCCTCGGAGGTCGGCTTATCGAGGAAGGCAGTGTCGCCCTGCTCGGCCCGGTAACCGGCATGCACCAGCATGGTGGCGTCGCCGCCGTCATCGAGGATCATGTTCGGCGTGCCGCCGCCATGCCAGTCGAACAGTTTTGCGGTGTAGTCCCAGTACTCGGTCAGCGTCTCGCCCTTCACGGCGAACACCGGAATGCCGGCGGCGGCGATTGCGGCGGCGGCGTGATCCTGGGTCGAATAGATGTTGCAGGAGACCCAGCGGATGTCGGCGCCGAGCGCAGCCAGCGTCTCGATCAGCACGGCGGTCTGGATCGTCATGTGCAGCGAGCCCGCGATGCGCGCGCCCTTCAGCGGCTGCTTGGGGCCGAACTCTTCGCGGGTGGCCATCAGGCCGGGCATCTCGCTCTCGGCCAGCGAGATCTCCTTGCGGCCAAAATCGGCGAGCGCAATGTCCTTGACGATATAGTCGGTGAAGCCGGGCTTCGTGGGGGCGTTCATTTGAGCGTCCTGTTGTTGAACTGGTCATTCCGGGGCGCCGCGCAGCGGCGAACCCGGAATCTCGATGGGATGAAGGAAGGGCTCCGGTTCGCTCGCAGTCGCGAGCGTCCCGAATGTCGCAAGCGTCAGAGCGCGCGCTTCAGCGGCTCGACGAGATCGGTCTTCTCCCAGGAGAAGCCGCCCTCATTGTCCGGCGTGCGGCCGAAATGGCCGTAGGCCGAGGTGCGCGCGTAGATCGGACGGTTGAGATCGAGATGGGTGCGGATGCCGCGCGGCGTCAGATCCATCGCCTTGGCTGCCGCCTTCTCGAGCTCGTCCTCCGACACCTTACCGGTGCCGTGGGTGTCGATGTAGATCGACAGCGGACGCGCCACGCCGATCGCGTAGGCGAGCTGCAACGTGCAGCGGTCGGCGAGACCGGCCGCGACGATGTTCTTGGCGACATAGCGCGCGGCATAGGCGGCCGAGCGGTCGACCTTGGTCGGATCCTTGCCGGAGAACGCACCGCCGCCATGCGGCGCCGCGCCGCCGTAGGTGTCGACGATGATCTTGCGGCCGGTCAGGCCGGAGTCGCCGTCGGGACCGCCGATGAAGAACTTGCCGGTCGGATTGATGTGCCAGATCGTCTTGCCGTTGATCCACTCCTTCGGCAGCGCCTCGCGCACATAGGGCTCGACGATGTCGCGGATCTGGCTGGACGAGAGGTCCTCGACCAGATGCTGGTGCGACACCACGATCTCGCGAACGCCGACCGGCTTGCCGTTCTCATACTGCACGGTGACCTGGCTCTTGGAGTCCGGACCGAGCACCTTCTCCTTGCCGGAGTGGCGCGCTTCGGAGATCAGCCGCAGGATCTTGTGGGCATAGAAGATCGGGGCCGGCATCAGGTCCGGCGTCTCGTTGGTGGCGTAACCGAACATGATGCCCTGGTCGCCGGCACCCTCTTCCTTGACCTCACCCGGCTGCAGCGCGTCGACGCCCTGCGCGATATCGGCCGACTGCGGATGCAGCAGGATCTCGATGTCGCAGGTGTTCCAGTGGAAGCCGTCCTGCTCGTAGCCGATGTCCTTGATCGCAGAGCGAACCACGCCCTCGATCTGCTCGTTGGTGACCGAGGCCGGACCGCGGGTTTCGCCGGCGATCACCACCTTGTTGGTGGTCGCGAGCGTTTCGCACGCCGCGCGGATCTGCCACGGGTCGATGCCCGCCTTCGGCCCCTCGCGATAGAACAGATCGACGATTTCATCCGAGATGCGATCGCAGACCTTGTCCGGATGGCCTTCCGAGACCGACTCGCTGGTGAAGAGATAAGACGCGCGCATCAAGCAAACCCCTTGTTTCGTCGAAGTCCGACGTTGGTTGGTGAATATGTCCCCGGAATGTCAGTCTCGTCGCCGCGAGATGACGTAGGATTCGTCGTAAAACCACAGCCCGTTGTGTTTACGGAGAACCTCGCGTGTGGCCTCGAGAGCTCGTCCGTTTTCGGTCGTTTCAGTCAACCGCTCATCTTCGATCTGCGCGACATACACTGCTGCGTTCCAGGCGGCGAAGGCGGTCGAGGTTCCGATCGAGCCGGTCACCTCATTAGGCAGCGCTTCCATATCATATCGGAAGATCGAACGGTTATCGGCGTAGGCGTTGAAGTTCAGCTCGCGGCCGGCCGAGCCCAGCTCGTATTTCACCGCGCGCAGTATCTCATGACGGCTGACGGCGAAAGGATTTTCTCCGGGCCAGACGGCTTGAATGATTTCAAGTCCGGGATCGCTTCCGTGGGAGTGGATTCCTATCAGCCGTCCGCCGCCGCGCAGCGCGCGCGCCAGCGGCGCGATGATCCGCTTGGCGCGGAAATTCACCGAGGATTTGGCGCGATAGGGCTGCGAGGCAATCACCAGGTCAAAATTGGCCTCGGTCCGGCCGGCGCGGGGAATGATGGAATCGAGCAGGAACCGGTGGTCGTCGCGGTACAGCACCAGCGCCACCGGCCGCTCGTAGATCGGCATCGCATTGCCGGGGCTGAGGTTGGCGCGCCAGTTCTGCTCCAGGAATGGACCGAGTTCCGCGATCTGGGTCTCGAACTCACCCGAGGACGCGCCGCGGAGGGCCACCTCGTGCCAGATCATGCTGGCCGCCGCCGCGGAGTTCTTGGGCGTCAGCCAGGGCGCCTCGGCGTAATACATGTTGGTGAACACGAAGACGCTCGCCGGGTGCTCGAACAGGCGGTCGGGCACCTTGTCGAGCGTGAGGCGAACATCCTCCAGGCTCAGTTCCTTGCCGGCGACGTAGAACGGCATATGTGGGAAGCGGCCATGCATGGCACGCAGGACCCGCGCCAGCACGGTGCCGTCGCCCATGCCGGCATCGAACACCCGCAGCGCCGGCGGCCGCGGGTGGATGGCGGCCAGTTCGAGCGCGACCCGGTCGGCGATCACCCGCTTCTCGCTACAGGTGTGCACGAACAGCAGATAGCGCTGGCGGTTCTCGAAAAAGCGGAAATTGCCTCTCGGATCGCGCTTTTCCGGCGGCACCACGAGGCCGCGCGGCGGCGCGACGCCGCCCGGCGTCGAGGTCGCAATGAAGGCATTGATGCGGTCGAGCGTATCGATGGTGATGCGCTTGCCCTCGCGCAGCCGGTGCACCAGCTTGCCGTCGTTGACGGCACGGCGGCCGAACGTCGTCTCCGCCATGTCGGAGTGACGGCAGAAATCCGTGATCTGACTGAGGATTTCGTCGTTCTTCATGGTGCCTGAAGTGGGTAACGGCCAGTGGGACAAGAGTGGGCAGAGATGGTGTGCGGCGAGGTCTTACCACCATTTTCCCACCAGTTGAACCCCCCTCCACAGCCGATCACCAAACAGTCATGGATAGTCTCCTGGACCGCCTCGCCGCCGACCACCGTGACGGCCCTACCCCTGGATGACCGATGCGCCGCCTGCTCCTGATCCCCTGCCTGCTCGCGACCATGCTGTGGTCGGCGCCCTGCTTCGCCCAGACGCGCGCCCAGCTCGGCCCACTCTGTACGACCGACACCACGCCGGCCGACCAGATGATCGACGCCTGCACCAAGATCATCGCGTTGAAGGTGTTTTCCGGCGAGAAGCTCGCGACCATCTATTTCTGGCGCGCAGTCGGCTGGAACAAGAAGGGCAACTACGCGCAGGTGATCGCTGACGCCACCGAGGCGCTGCGCTTGAAGCCCAGCACCCCCGTCTACAATCTGCGTGGCTCGGCCTATTACGACAAGGGCGAGTACGACATCGCGATTGCCGACTTCAACGACGCGCTGCGCATGGGGCCGCCGAGCGGCATCATCTTTCACAACCGCGGCAATGCCTATCGCGGCAAGGGCGACTACGCCAAGGCGATCGCCGACTACGACGCCGCGATCAAAGCCGGCCCGAAGTCGGCGTTCTCCTATCAGAACCGCGGCGCCTCGAAGCAGGCGCTCGGCGATCTCGACGGCGCGCTCGCCGACATCAACGAGGCGGTCAGGATCGACCCGTCGCTGCCGCAGCCGCTGATCAGCCGCGCGGTGATCTGGCGCGCCAAGGGCGATATCGCGCGCGCGATCGCGGACACGTCAGAAGCGATCCGGCTGGCGAAGGCGAAAGCGCCCGCCAACATCATGACGCCGCCCGGCAGCGTGCTGATCTCGGCCTACACCCAGCGCGGCCTCGCCTACGAGGCGAAGGGCGACGCTGCGCACGCCAAGGAAGATTACGCTTCGGTGCTTGAGGGCGTGGCCTCCGATGCCGGCAGCAAGGCCAATCAGGCCACCGCCAAGGTGCGGCTCGCACTGCTGAAAGAGGCCGATGCAGCGCCGCGCAAGACCGCGGCGGCACCTGCGGCCGAAAGCAGCCCTGCGCCCGCACCGCCGGCGCCCGCGGCAGCAGCTCCTGCAGCACCCGCGGCCCGTGTGCAGGCCGCAGCAACCGGCCGGCGCGTCGCGCTGGTGATCGGCAACGGCGCCTATGCGCATGTGAAGGCGCTGCCCAATCCACCGAACGATGCCCGCGCCATCGCCAGGAGCCTGCGCGACATCGGCTTCACCGTTTCAGAGGGACTCGATCTCGATCGCGACGCGATGCAGAAGACGATCCACGATTTCCTGCGCGAGGCGGCGCGATCGCAGATCGCCGTGGTCTACTACGCCGGTCATGGCGTGCAGGTCGACGGCCGCAACTACCTCGTGCCGGTCGATATCGAGTTCAAGGCGGGCGGCCGCATGACCGACGCGATGGTCGACATGGACACCATCATGGCCGGCCTCGACGACCAGATCCGCACCAACATTTTGATCCTCGATGCCTGCCGCAATAATCCGATGGCGCCGCAGGTGGCATCCGCAGGCCCGAGCCGCGGCATCGAGGCTGGCTCCGGCCTTGCCGCCCCCGCTTCGCTCGGATCAGGCTCGACGCTCGGCGCCGGCACGCTGATCGCGTTCGCGACGGCGCCGGGCCAGGTCGCACTCGACGGCGAAGGCGCCAACAGCCCGTTCTCGGCGGCGCTGTCGCGCCATGTCGGCACGCCCGGCCTCGAGGTGCAGCAGATGCTGACGCGGGTCCGCGCCGAGGTCGTCGCCGCGACCAAGGGCAAGCAGGTGCCGTGGTCGAACTCCTCGCTGCTTGGCGAGGTCTATCTGGCGGAGCAGTGACGCTGAGCTCTCTCCCCGTCATTGCGAGCGAAGCGAAGCAATCCATGCCACCACAAAAGGAAAGATGGATTGCTTCGTCGCTATCGCTCCTCGCAATGACGCGAGGATACAGCAGAGGTTATTTCCCCCACACCTCGTTCGCGACCTCGACCGCGAGCCGCAGCTTGGCCCACTGCTCTTCCTCGGAGAGGATGTTGCCCTCCTCGGTCGAGGCAAAGCCGCATTGCGGCGACACTGCGAGCTGCTCGATCGGGGCGAACTTCGATGCCTCCTCCAGCCGCCGCTTGATGTCGTCCTTCTTCTCGAGCTCGCCGAATTTCGAGGTGATGACGCCGACCACAACGACCTTGTTGCCCTTGGGCAGGAAGCGCAGCGGCTCGAAGCCGCCGGCACGATCGGAATCATATTCGAGGAAGTAGCCGTCGTAATTGGTGCCGGCCAGCATGGTCTCGGCGACCGGCTCGTAGCCGCCGGAGGAAATCCAGGTCGAACGGAAATTGCCGCGGCAGACATGCGTCGTAATCACCATGTCTGACGGACGATCGGCGATCGCATAGTTGATGACGCGGGCATAGATCTCCTGCAGGCCATCGGGATTGTCGCCGCGGTCGCGCGACTTCTGCAATTCCTCCTGCGAGCATAGATAGGCCCACACCGTGTCGTCGAATTGCAGGTAACGGCAACCGGCGTCGTAGAACGCCTTCACCGCCTTGCGATAGGTCTTGCCGAGGTCCTGGTAGAACTCCTCAAGGTCCGGATAGACCTCCTTCGAGATCAGCTTGCGGCCACCGCGGAAATGCAGCACCGCCGGCGACGGGATCGTCATCTTCGGGGTGACATGCGCCTGGTCGGCGTACTTCTTCAGGAACCTGAAGTGATCGAGCATCGGGTGATGATCGGAGAAATCCAGTTTGCCGATCACCCGGATGGCGTCGTGCCGGGTCTGCACGCCCGCGAACTGGATGCCCATGTCGGGGTGGAACAGCTCGCAGCCGGTCAGATGGCTGAGGAAATCGAAGTGCCACCAGGAGCGGCGGAACTCGCCGTCGGTCGCAAGCTTGAGGCCGACCGAGGCCTGCTTGTGCACGACCTTCTCGATCTCCATGTCCTCGATCTTGCGCAGCTCGTCGGCCGAGATCTCGCCCTTCTCCAGCCTGGCGCGCGCTTCCTTGATCTTCGGCGGACGCAACAGGCTGCCGACCTCGTCGGCGCGGAACGGGGGCTTGGTTCGCTGCATGGTCAACTCCCTGAGGGCGTCAGTGTTTTTTGGTCCCGGCGACGCCGAGATGGCGCTCGAGGACGGAGGGATCGGCCTTCAGCGCGCTGCTCGCGGCATCGTGCACGATCGTTCCGCGTTCCAATATCACAACGCGGTCGGCGAGCCCGAGAATCTTTTGTGCATTCTGCTCGACGATGATCGAACAGATGCCACCCGAGCGCGTGATGGTTCCGATCGCCTTTAACAATTCCTCAACGATGATCGGCGCGAGGCCTTCGGTCGGCTCGTCGAGCAGCAGCACTTTCGGATTGAGCGTCAGCGCGCGGCCGATCGCCAGCATCTGCTGCTCGCCGCCCGACAGCTGGTTGCCGAAATTGCCGCGCCGCTCTTTCAGCCGCGGAAACATCTCGTACACCCGCTCGACCGTCCACGGACCGGGCTGCGCCACCGCGGTCATGTTCTCCTCCACCGTCAGCGAGCGGAAGATGTTGCGCTCCTGCGGCACCCAGCCGATCCCGGCACGGGCGCGCTGGTCGGGCCGCAGTGCCGTGATGTCGTGGCCGGCGAGCGCGACGCTGCCACTGAGGCGCCTGACGATGCCGACGATCGAATTGATCAGCGTGGTCTTGCCGGTGCCGTTGCGGCCGAGCAGCGCGAGCACCTGGCCCTCGGCAAGCGCCAGCGACATGTCGGGGAGCACCACCGCCTCGCCATATCCGGCGCGCAAGCCCCTGATGGAAAGCAGGTCAGGCATCGGCCGCCTCGCCGAGATAGACCGCCCTCACCTGCGGATCGCGCGCGACCTCGTCGGGCGCGCCCTCGGTGAGCAGCCCGCCATTGACCAGCACCGAGATGCGGTCGGCGAAGGAGAACACGAGATCCATGTCGTGCTCGATCAGGAGCACGGTGACGTCGCGCGGCAATGCTGCGACCGCCGCCAGGATATCGTGGCGCTCGCTCTCGGGCACGCCGGCGGCGGGCTCATCGAGCAGCAGCACGCGTGGCTTGGCGGCGATCGCGACCGCGATCTCGAGCAGGCGCTGCTTGCCGTAGGGCAATGTTGAGGTGAGCTCGGTCATCACGTCGAGCAGATGGAAGCGCGACAGGATCTCGGCGATCTCGGTGTTGACGTCGTCGCGCGTTCCCATCCGCCGCCACCAGTCGCCGCCGCGGCCCATTCGTTCGGAGACAGCAAGGCCGATGGTCTCGAGCGGGGTCAGGTCGGGATAGAGCTGATTGATCTGGAAGGTGCGCGACAGCCCGCGGAGGACCCGCTTGTGCACGGAGAGGCCGGTGATATCGCTGCCCTCGAGCAGGATTTGTCCGCTGTTCGGCGTCAGCACACCGGTCAGCTGATTGATGACCGTGGTCTTGCCGGCGCCGTTCGGTCCGATCAGCGCATGGCGGGCGCCCTGCATCACCTTCAGCGAGAGATCGCGGGTGACGCGAAGACCGCCGAAGGATTTCTCGAGGCCGCGGGTTTCGAGCGCGATCGTCATGACGGATCACTCTCCGGCACGGCGGCGGCGTTGCGGCCGGCGAACTGGCGGATGATCAGGTTCGGCACGAACAGCACCCAGCGGTGGATCCGCGTGCGGCCGACCATCACGATCACGACCAGCACGAGGCCGATCCAGAACAGCCAGTATTGCGGGGTGATGCTCTGAAACAGCTCCTGCAGCATTTTGAACACAACAGCGCCGATCAGTCCGCCATAGAGATAACCGGTGCCGCCGATCACCAGCACCAGCATCAGGTCGGCGGAGCGCTCGAAAGAAAACACGTCGAGTGAGGCCAGCGCCGTAGTCTGGGTGAACAGCGCGCCGGCGATCCCGGCATAGAAGGCGGCAAGCGTATAGACCGCGATCAGGCGGCGGTTGACCGGTATGCCGATTGCGGCCGCGCGCAGCGGGTTGTTCCTGATCGCGCGCAGCGACAGGCCGAACGGCGAATGCACCACGCGACGGGCAAGCAGGAACAGGATGAACAGCACGATCAGCGAGTAGAACAATCCGGTCTTGCCGAACATGTCGAAGGCAAACAGCCCGAGGATCGGCTGCATCTCGATGCCTTGGAGGCCGTCGGTGCCGCCGGTGATATCCGAGAAGCGCTCGGCGAGCGCCTCCAGCAGCAGCGCGATGCCGAGCGTCACCATCAGCCGGGTCAAATCGACGCCGCGGATGACGAGGAAGCTGGTCAGGAACCCCAGCACCGCCGCAACGAGACCGGCGGCGACCAGCGCGATGACGGGTTCGTTGATGATGCCGTGCAGCGCCAGCAGTCCGGCCGAATAGGCGCCGACGCCGAAGAAGGCCGCGTGTCCGAGCGAGACGATGCCGGCATAGCCGAGGATCAGGTCGAGCGACAGCGCGAACAGGCCGAGCCGCACGATGTCGGTCATGATCAGGTAGCGCGACGGGAACAGGAACGCGCAGGCGAGCGCCAGCACCCAGAAGGCGACCTCGCTGATCCGCCAGCGCGCGCTGGCCATCGCGTGGGTGGAGACGTCGGACAGCGCGGTCATATCAGCCTCACCGCGCCGCGGTGCGGCCGAACAGGCCGTTGGGACGCCAGAGCAGGATCACGATCATGACCGTGTAGATCACGAAGGGGCCGACCTTGGGCACGTAATATTTGCCGGCGACGTCGGCGATGCCGAGCAGCAGCGATGCCAGGAACGGCCCGGTGATCGAGGAGGAGCCGCCGACCGTGACCACAATCAGGAAGTAGATCATGAACTTCAGCGGGAAATACGGATCGAGGCCGAGGATCTCCGCGCTCAGCGCGCCGCCGAGGCCGGCGAGGCCGCAGCCGAAGGCAAAGGTGAAGGCGAACACCTGCGGCACGTTGATGCCGAGCCCGATCGCAGCGCGCGGATCGTCGACCGCGGCGCGCAGGCGGCTGCCGAACCGCGTCTTGGCAAGGATCAGTTGCAGCGCCAGCGTGAGCAGGCCGCAGATCACGACGATCATCAGCCGGTAACGCCCGATGCCGACGCCGAACAGGTCGATCTGCCCCTCCAGCGCCGCCGGCAATTTGATGAAGACCCGCGACGATCCCATGATGTAGTCGACCGCCGCCACTGACATGAACACGAGTCCGATCGAGAACAGCACCTGATCGAGATGGCTGCGGCTATAGAGATGGCGATACAGCGTGCGCTCCAGCGCGACGCCGATCGCAGCGCTCCCGACAAAGGCGAGCGGCAGGCCTGCGAAGAACGGCCAGCCGGAATTGTTGACCAGCACGGCGCAGATATAGCCGCCGGCCATCGCGAAGGCGCCATGCGCGAGGTTGACGAAGTTCATCAGCCCGAGCGTCACCGCAAGCCCGCAGGCCAGCACGAACAGCAGCATGCCGTAGGCGACGCCGTCGAACAAATTGGTGAGGATAGAGGCCATGAAGTCAGCTTAAGCGAGAGGGCGCAAACGACACCACGTCAACAGGATCGTCATGGCCGGGCTCGTCCCGGCCATAACGTGCAGCGAACGGAGCTTCGCGCGTCACTTCTTGGTCTTGCCGGAATCCTTGACGGCCTCGAAGGTCGCGAACTCGACGTTGTAGAGTTCGCCGTCGACCTTCTCGACCTTGCGGATATAGATGTTCTGCACGATGTCGCGGGTTTCCGGATCGATCGAGATCGGACCGCGCGGGCTCTCCCACTTCATGCCCTTCATCGCCTCGATCAGCTTGTCGCCGTCGGTCGCGCCGCCCGTCTTCTTCAGCGCCTCATAAATCAGATGGATGCCGTCATAGCCGCTGACCGCCATGAAACCCGGGCGGTTGCCGTATGCCTTCTTGTAGGCGGCGACGAATTCCTTGTTCATCGCGGACGGATGCGCCGCCGAATAGAGATGCGCCGTCACCGCGCCGAGCGCGGCATCGCCCATGTTGTTGAGCAGGTCGTCATCCATCACGTCGCCGGGGCCGATCACCTTGATGCCGCTCTTGTCGAGCCCGCGCTCGGCATATTGCTTCATGAAGTTGCCGCCCTGCCCGGCCGGCACGAACACGAACATCGCGTCGGGCTTGGCATCCTTCATGCGCTGCAGGAACGGCGCGAAATCGGGATTGGCGAGCGGGACCTTGACCTCTTCCACGATCTCGCCGCCGCCGGCGGTGAAGTGCTGCTTGAAGAAGGTCAGCGCATCGTTGCCCGGCGCGTAGTCGGAGGTCAGCGTCGCGACCTTCTTGATGCCGTTCTTGACCGCCCAGTCGCCGATGATGGTGGAGGACTGCGCCAGCGTGAAGCTGGTGCGCACGATATAGGGCGAGCGCTCGGTGATGATCGAGGTGCCGGCGGCCATCACGACTTCCGGGATCTTGGCCTGCGTCGCCAGCGGCGCCGCGGCAAGCGCCGCGGGCGTCACGCCGAAGCCGGCGATGAAATTGACCTTGTCGTTGACGATCAGTTCCTGCGCGAGCCGCTTGGTGTTGTCGGGCACCGCGGCATCGTCCTTCAGGATGATCTCGATCTTCTTGCCGGCGACGGTGTCGCCCTTCTGCTGCATGTAGAGCTTGATCGCGTTATCGATCTGCTTGCCGGTTGAGGCCTGGCCGCCGGTCATCGGCAGGATCAGGCCGATCTTGACGGCGTCGTCCGCCCACGCCGGCACGCTGGCGCACAAACCCGGAAGCACGGCCGAAGCGGCGCCCCACAGCAACATTTTGCGACGATTGAACATCGACGTCCCTCCCCCTTCCATTCTTTTGCGTCGAGCCGAGTGCCCGGCCCTTGCCTTACCTTAACCCAAGCATGTCACGGCCGAGCCGCAACGCGACAAGGCGTTTCCGCGCGCCCTCTGTCAATCGGACGATGGACGTGTGTCGCGCGCCGCGATTTGGCCCAGCCGCAGAAACAAGTATCACGATACCAGAATCATTCCCCGAAACTCAACGCCCGCCACAAGCTCCGCTCTCGCCTCTCAGGCCTTCGTTAGCTCGCTTCATTTGTACGATCGTACAAATGAAGCACCAATGTCAACAAACAAGCACAATTGCAGCCGAACGGTCGCGCCTGAGATCATCATCCATAAAGACCAGGGCTGTATGCTGCCGCCAATGCCGATCTTCACACGCCACATCCCTGTCCTGACTGCCCTCGCGCTCGCGGCCTGCGCGCTCGGGGGATGCAGCACCATGAATCAAAAGGTCTCGGCCGGCATGGCCGACACCATTCCGGCCTGGGCCGGCGGCCTGCCCGCAGACGCACCGCCGCGCGCGGGCACCCCCGAATACGACAGGTTCATGCAGGAGCGGGAACGCAAGCGCCTGATGCCCGCGGCGGAGCGTGGCGACGACGCCAAGCCGGCGGCGCCGGCGCAGAACGCGACCCATTGAGCATCGGGCCCGTAGCGCCTGCATCGCGTTGTGCGGGACGCGTGAGCCTGCGGATCAGTCCACGAACACCACGGTCTTGCGCCCGTTGAGGATGACGCGGTCGGCGAGATGGTAGCGGATCGCCCGCGCCAGCACCCGGCGCTCGATGTCGCGGCCCTTGCGCACGAGATCCTCGGGCGTGTCGCGATGGCTGATGCGCTCGACGTCCTGGTCGATGATCGGGCCCTCATCGAGATCGCTGGTGACGTAATGCGCGGTGGCGCCGATCAGCTTGACGCCGCGCTCATGCGCCTGGTGGTAGGGCTTGGCGCCCTTGAAGCCCGGCAGGAAGGAATGGTGGATGTTGATGCAGCGGCCCGACAGCCGCGCCGACATCTCGTCCGAAAGGATCTGCATGTAGCGGGCGAGCACCACGAGGTCGGTATTGGTGTCCTGGGCGAGCTTCCAGACCGCATCTTCCTGCTGCCGCTTGGTCTCTTTGGTTACCGGCAGATGATGGAACGGGATATCGCCGAAATCGAGCGAACCGTAGCTCTCGCGCGGATGGTTGGAGACGATGGCGGTCGGGATCATCTCGAGCTCGCCGGTGCGCCAGCGATAGAGGATGTCGACCAGGCAATGATCGGACTTCGACACCAGCAGCATCACCCGGCGGCGGCTGGCGCGATCGCGCATCTGCCATTCCATGCCGAAGCGTTCGGCAATCGCGGCAAAGCCGGTCTGCAGCGCCGGCAGCCCGACCGCGAGGTCGGCCGCGGTGAACACCACGCGCATGAAGAACTTGCCGGTCTCGATGTCGTCGAACTGCTGGGCATCCAGGATGTTCTGACCGTTATGCGCGAGGAAGGTCGAGACCGCGGAGACGATCCCGGGGCGATCCGGGCAGGACAGGGTCAGAACGAATTGATGGTCGGGCATGCCAATTGACCAAAGCTTGAGCAGATGCGTGGAACGTTCATTTTCGGCCCTCGTCTACACCGCAGGCGGCCTTGCGCCAATCCCGGCGCGGGGGTCAAATCGAACAAATGACGACAATGTTTGTTAGGGACCATCATGGCTGACCGGCTGAACGGCTACCGCATTCTGATCCTCGAGACGCGCGAGGAGGCACAGTTTTCCCGCCTGCTCGCCGAGCAGGGCGCCGACGTGCTGCAATGCCCGATGTTCACCATCCACGACGCGCCGGACCCGGTGCCGATCGAGGCCTGGATTCGCCGCGCCATCGAGCGGCCGCTCGACGACCTCGTGCTGATGACCGGCGAAGGCCTTCGGCGGCTGATGAAGGTCGTGCGCCGGATCGGGGTCGAGGCGGAGTTTGTCACGAGCCTCGGCAAAGCGCGCAAATTCGCCCGCGGCCCCAAGCCCGGCCGCGCGCTGCGCGAGATCGCCCTGGAGCCGCAAATGACGACGGAGAAGCCGACCTCGGAAGGCGTCGCCGAGATGCTGGCGAAGCTCGACCTGAGCGGCCATCGGCTCGGCCTGCAGCTCTATCCGGACAAGGACCACGCCACCCTGATCGGCACGATCAAGGCGCAGGGTGCGGAGGTCGATACAGTGCTGCCGTATGTCTACGATGCGCAGGCCGCAGATGCGAACATCGTGACCGCGATCGAGGAAATGGCGCGGGGCCGCATCGATGCCATCGCGCTCACCAGCTCCGGCCAGGTTCGCCGCCTGCTCGAGGTGGCCCAGGCGCATCAATGCGAAGCACAATTGCGCGAGGGTTTGCAGCAGACCCCGATCGCCTCCGTCGGGCCGGTGGTGTCGGACGAGTTGAAGACCTACGGCCTATCCACCGACATCTACCCGGCGAACGACGCGTTCTTCATGAAGCCGCTGATCTCGGCGATGGCGACGGCGCTGTCGAAGGCGCCGCCGCGCGCGGCGGCGAGGTGAGAGCCAAAAGCGTCATTGCGAGGAGCGAAGCGACGAAGCAATCCATTCTTCGCATGCGGCGCCATGGATTGCTTCGCTGCGCTCGCAATGACGACGTGGAGGCAGCCTATTCGGCCGCCTACTTGGTCTCGTTCAGATAGGCCTGGTAGGCGAGCTTGATGCCATCCTCGAGCGAAGTCGCGGCGCGCCAACCGAGCTTGGCGAGCCGGCTGACGTCGAGCAGCTTGCGCGGCGTGCCGTCGGGACGCGACGTGTCGAAGCTGATCTCACCGCGATAGCCGACGGTGGCGGCGACCACGCGGGCGAATTCGGCGATGGTGATGTCTTCGCCGGTGCCGATATTGACCAGCTCGGGCGAGGAATAGGCCTTCATCAGGTGGATGCAGGCGTCGGCGAGATCGTCGACATAGAGGAATTCACGGCGCGGCGTGCCGGTGCCCCACACCACGACGCTGCCTGCACCGGAGACCTTGGCCTCGTGGAAGCGGCGGATCAGCGCGGCGACGACGTGGCTGTATTCGGGATGATAATTGTCGCCGGGACCGTAGAGATTGGTCGGCATCACGCTGATGAAATCGGCGCCATATTGGCTGCGATAGGCCTCGGCCATCTTGATGCCGGCGATCTTGGCGATGGCATAGGGCTCGTTGGTCGGCTCCAGCAGGCCGGTCAGCATCGAATCCTCGCGCAGCGGCTGCGGCGCCAGGCGCGGATAGATGCAGGACGAGCCGAAGAACATCAGCTTCTCGCACCCATTGGCATGGGCCGCCTGGATCACGTTGGTCGAGATCGCCAGATTGTCGTAGAGGAATTCCGCCCGCAGCGTGTTGTTGGCGACGATGCCGCCGACCTTGGCGGCGGCGAGGAACACGGCCCGCGGCCGCTTCGCGGCAAACCAGGCATTAACCGCGGCCTGGTCGCGAAGGTCGACCTCGCTGCGCGACACCGTCAGCAGATCGGCCTGTTCGCGCGCCAGCCGGCGCATCAGCGCCGAGCCGACCATGCCGCGATGGCCGGCAACGAAAACCGACTTGCCCTTCAGTTCAAACGCCGTGCTTGCCATTGGCCGCATCCTGCCTGGCCTCGACGAGATCGCTGGTGACCATTTCCTGCACCAGTTGCGCGAACGGCGTCTTCGGCGCCCAGCCGAGCTTGGCGCGCGCCTTGCTGGCGTCGCCGATCAGAAGATCGACCTCGGTCGGACGGAAATAGACCGGGTCGATCTGCACCAGGGTGTTGCCGGTCGCCTTGTCGACGCCGACCTCCTCGACGCCCTTGCCGCGCCATTCGATGCTGCGGCCGACCTCGGCGAATGCCAGCTCGACGAACTCGCGCACCGACCGCGTCTCGCCGGTCGCGAGCACGAAGTCGCCGGGCTCGTCCGCCTGCAGGATCTTGTGCATGCCCTCGACATAGTCGCGGGCATGGCCCCAGTCGCGCTTGGCATCGAGATTGCCGAGATAGAGCTTGTTCTCCAGGCCGACCTCGATGCGGGCAACGGCGCGGGTGATCTTGCGCGTCACGAAGGTTTCGCCGCGGATCGGGCTTTCGTGGTTGAACAGGATGCCGTTGCTGGCGAACATGCCGTAGGCCTCACGGTAATTCACCGTGATCCAGTAGCCGTAGAGCTTGGCGACGCCATAGGGCGAGCGCGGATAGAACGGCGTGGTCTCCTTCTGCGGCACCTCCTGCACGAGCCCGTAGAGCTCCGAGGTCGAGGCCTGGTAGAACCGGGTCTCCTTTTCCATGCCGAGGATGCGGATCGCCTCCAGCAGGCGCAGCACGCCGATGGCGTCGGCGTTGGCGGTGTATTCCGGACTCTCGAAACTGACCTGGACGTGGCTCTGGGCGGCGAGGTTGTAGATCTCGGTCGGCCGGATCTGCTGCACCAGCCGGATCAGATTGGTCGAATCGGTCATGTCGCCGTAGTGCATCAGGAACGGCACGTTGCCGGCATGCGGATCCTGGTAGAGATGGTCAACGCGCGCCGTATTGAACGAGGACGATCGCCGCTTGATCCCGTGCACGGTATAGCCGAGGCCGAGCAGATATTCGGCGAGGTACGCACCGTCCTGCCCGGTGATGCCGGTGATCAGCGCAACGCGCCGCTTTGAGTCCTGAGCCGCCATATCATCTCCAGAGAGCGCGAAAACCGCGCGGTCCCGACGAGGCCGGTCTGTAGCATCAGGCCTGCTCTAAGTCTAATGGCTTAATCGTTTGAAAGATCAGGACTTTAGAGCGTCCGAAAATGGCCTGGTTCGGCCCCGAGCCGGTCACTCCCCGTAGTGGCGCAGGCGGTCGAGCTCGATGATCGTCACCCCGCCATATTCGAGCCGCAGCAGGCCCTCGCGCTCGAGGCGTTTCAGGCACTGGTTGGCATTCTGCCGGGAGATACCCGACAGCGCCCCGATCTCCTCCTGGGTGATCTCCAGGTGCAAGGTGAGCTCGGGGTAGAGAATCGGATTGAACAGCGAGGCGATCGAGCGCGCCAGCCGCGCGGTGGCGTCCAGCGTGCGGCCATATTCGAGCAGCGCGATGAATTGGCCGAGCCGCTCGTTGAGCTGCCCCACCAGGAAGCGGTTGAAGCCGACGCTGTTCTCGAACAGCCAGACGAAGGTCCGGCGATCCATCATCGCCAGGCGCGTGTCGCGCAGCGCGACCACGTCGTAGCGCCGCAGCTCGTTCTTGAGCACAGTGCCCTCGCCGAACCAGGCGCCGGCGGTGAGGCCCGCGAAGCTCGCAGCCTTGCCGCCGCGCGAGACGATGCCCATCCGCGCCAGCCCGGTGACGATGCCGGTCCAGTACTGGAAATTGTCGCCGCGCATGAAGATGAATTCGTTGGCGCGGTAGGACTTCTCGGAAATGCCGGCGCGCGCGATCTCGATCTCTTGCTCGCTCAGTTCGCGCGACCAGGCCGCGATGCGCTTGAGGTAATCAGCAGCAATCATTCTGGCGACGGCATCCCACCCCAAGATACTGACACGATATTGCACCGCAGCAACGCCGTGCGCGAAGCCAGGAACCCGCTTCCTGGAAGGCCAACGAAAATTCCTGACCAAATGTCGGGCACATGACAATTCAACCTATCGCTTTCTCGTATTCAGAGCCACCTCGCCTAACGCCGCGCGCAGCGCCTTGATGGATCGCTGACCGCGGACGACGCGAGAGACGGGCTTGCAGGCGGGGTGCGGCGTTACCGCGCATGACGCAGGCGATCGGGGCGAGCGATGCTCCCGAACGCCGGCTTCATTAGTCGGATGGTCTCCCTCCGGCGGCCCATGTAAGATCGAAGCGTAAGATCGAAGCAGAATCGAAGCGAAGATAAAGAGCGCGCCAAAGCGCCCGTATCTGGAGGGAACAGGGTGGCCAACAGTCTCGAGGTGCGCGGAGTCTCATTGCGCTTTGGCGGCGTCCGCGCGCTGACCGAAGTCAGCTTCGGCGTCAACGAGGGCGAGCTGTTCTCCATCATCGGCCCGAACGGCGCCGGCAAGACCTCGATCGTCAACTGCATCTCCGGCCGCTACCGGCCGACCGAAGGCCAGCTGTTCTATCGCGGCCAGGACATCACCGGCCTCACCCCGAACGCACGGCCCCGTCTCGGCATCGGCCGGACTTTCCAGAATCTCGCGCTCTTCCACCATATGAGCGTGCTCGACAACATCATGGTCGGCCGCCATCACCTCTTGAAGAACAACTTCATCACGGGATCGCTGTACTGGCTGACCGGCGCGCGCCGCGAGGAGCTGGAGCACCGCCGCAAGGTCGAGGAGATCATCGACTTCCTCGACCTACAGTCGGTGCGCAAGGCGACCGCCGGCACCCTGCCCTATGGCTTGCGCAAGCGCGTCGAGCTCGCCCGCGCGATGGCGCTGGAGCCGCAACTGATCCTGCTCGACGAACCGATGGCCGGCATGAACTTCGAAGAGAAGGAGGACATGGCGCGCTACATCGTCGATCTCAACGAAGAGTTCGGCATGACCGTCATGATGATCGAGCACGACATGGGCGTCGTGATGGACATCTCCCACCGCGTCATGGTGCTGGATTTCGGCCGCAAGATCGCCGAGGGCGATCCGGCCGCCGTGCTCGCCGATCCCCACGTCAAGCGCGCCTATCTCGGCGAAGAGGACGAGGTGCTGGTCGATCCCGACGACAAGCCGGCGGTGCGGGAGAGCGCGGCATGATGGACTATGCCGGTCGCGCCGCGCAGGCCGACACCTTTCCCAAGATGCTGCGTCTCAACGCCGGGGAGCACGGCGGCGAGATCGCGCTGCGCGAGAAGAATCTTGGGCTGTGGCGCGAATTCACCTGGAACGACTACCAGACCCGTACGCATGATTTCGCGCTCGGCATGGTCGAGCTCGGCCTCGGCCGCGGCGACGTGATCGGCATCATCGGCGACAACCGGCCGGACTGGGTCGCGGCCGAGATCGCGGCCCACGCGATCGGCGCGATGAGCCTCGGCCTCTACCGCGACGTGCTGGACGAGGAAGCTTCCTATCTCCTGACCTATGGCGAGGCCAAGCTGGTGTTCGCCGAGGACGAGGAACAGGTCGACAAGCTGCTCGCCCTTGCCGATCGCGTGCCCAACCTCAAGCACATCGTGTATTCCGATCCGCGCGGCATGCGGAAATACGACGATCCACGGCTGATGGAGGCGAGCAAGCTCGTCGCGCTGGGCCGCGATCGCGCCGCGCGCGAGCCCACCCTGTACGACCGGCTGGTCGACGCCACACGCGGCGAGGACGTCGCAATCCTCTGCACGACCTCGGGCACGACGGCCAATCCGAAGCTTGCGATGCTCTCGGCCGGGCGCGTGCTGCGGCACTGCGCGACCTATCTTGCCTTCGATCCGAAGGGGCCGGACGACGAATATGTCTCGGTGCTGCCGCTGCCCTGGATCATGGAGCAGATCTACGCGCTGGGCAAAGCGCTGCTCTCTCGGATGAAGGTCAACTTCGTCGAAGAGCCCGACACGATGATGAACGACTTCCGCGAGATCGCGCCGACCTTCGTGCTGTTCGCGCCGCGGGTCTGGGAATCGATCGCGGCCGACGTCCGCGCCGGCGTGATGGATGCCTCGCCGTTCAAGCAGCGGCTCTACGATCTCGGCATGAAAACCGGGCTTGCGGCGCTCGCCGAAGGCAAGCGCTCTGTCTTCGCCGACCAGGTCTTGTTCCGTGCGCTGCGCGACCGGCTCGGCTTCACGCGGCTGCGCTCAGCGGCAACCGGCGGCGCGGCGCTCGGACCGGATACCTTCAAGTTCTTCCAGGCGATGGGCGTGCCGCTGCGCACGCTGTATGGCCAGACCGAGCTGCTCGGCGCCTACACCCTGCATCCCGAAGGCAAGGTCGATCCCGATACCACGGGCGTTCCGATGGCCGACACCATCGAGATCCGCATCGACAATGCCGACGTCAACGGCGTCGGCGAGATCGTGGTGCGGCACCCCAACATGTTCCACGGCTACTACAAGAACCCCGAAGCATCGGTCGCCGACATCAAGGACGGCTGGATGCACTCGGGCGATGCCGGCTACTACAACGACAACCGGCAGCTTGTCGTGATCGACCGCATCAAGGATCTCGCCGAGACCTCGCGCGGCGAGCGCTTCTCGCCGCAATTTATCGAGAACAAGCTGAAATTCTCGCCCTATGTCGCCGAGGCGGTGGTGCTCGGCGCCGGCCGCGACGCGCTCGCCGCGATGATCTGCATCCGCTACTCGATCATCTCGAAATGGGCGGAGAAGAACCGGATCTCGTTCACGACCTATACCGACCTGTCCTCGCGGCCCGAGGTCTACGCGCTGTTGAAGAAAGAGGTCGAGACGGTCAACGCCACCCTGCCACCGGCGCAACGCATCTCGCGCTTCCTGCTGCTGTACAAGGAGCTCGATGCCGACGACGGCGAGCTGACGCGGACCCGAAAGGTCCGCCGCGGCGTCATCAACGAGAAATACGCCGACATCATCGAGGCGATCTACCGCGGCAAGGCCAACATCCCCGTCGACACCGTGATCCGCTTCCAGGACGGCACGACGCAGCGCGTCCGCACCACGCTCGAGGTCGTCGATCTCGGCCGCGCTGTGATCGCGGAGGCCGCGGAATGACCATTCAACCCGCTCGATCCGCATATTTGGTCGTCATGCGCGGGCTTGACCCGCGCATCCATCCCCTTCGCAAGGGTCCTCTTTCGGGATGGATCGCCGGGTCAAGCCCGGCGATGACGATCGGCAAGGTTGGCAACACCCCATGAACATCCAGTTCCTGATCCAACTGATCGTCAACGGCCTCGTGGTCGGCACGCTCTACGGCGTGGTCGCGATGTCGTTCGTGCTGATCTACAAGGCGACGCAGGTCGTGAACTTCGCGCAGGGCGAATTGCTGCTGGTCGGCGCCTGGGTGTGCTGGGCGCTGCTGACGAAGTATCAGGTGCCGTTCTGGGTCGGCATGCCGATCACGCTGGTGTTCATGTTCATCTTCGGCATCGCGATCCAGGTCGTGATCCTGCGGCCGATGATCGGCGAACCGATCATCTCAGTGATCATGGTGACGATCGGCCTCTCGACCGTGTTCCAGGCCGCGCTGAAATGGATTTTCGGCGTCAACCCGCAGCCGTTCCCGCAGATATTCCAGAGCCAGTCAGTCAGCCTGTTCGGGCTGCAGATCCAGACCGTCTATGTCATGAGCCTCGTGGTCTCGCTTGCCATGATGGTCGGCATGGCCTGGTTCTTCCGTGCTTCCAAATACGGCCTTGCGATGCGCGCCACCGCCTTCAACCAGCAGGTCGCGCAGTCGCTCGGCATTTCCGTGAAGAGCGTGTTCGCGATGGCATGGGCGATCTCGGCCACGGTCTCGGCGGTCGCCGGCGTCGTGGTCGCCGTGGTCAACGGCGTGTCGTCCGGCCTCTCCGCCTACGGCATCAAGGTGTTTCCGGCCGCGATCCTCGGCGGGCTCGACTCGGTCGGTGGCGCGGTGCTCGGCGGCATCATCATCGGGCTGCTGGAAAACGTCGCCCAGTATGTCGACAGCGAGTATCTGCACTGGGGCAATCTGTACGAGATCGCGCCGTTCTACGTCCTGATCATCATCCTGATGATCAAGCCGTACGGGCTGTTCGGCACCAAGGACATCGAGCGGGTCTGATCAATGGCAACGAGCACCCTCATCCCGTCGGGCGATTTCCGCACCAGCTACGCGGCCGACACCACGATCTTCCCGACCGCGACCAGCCGCAACTTCGCGATTCTGGGCATCGCGCTCGCCTGCTTCGCGCCGATGCTGCTGTCCAACTACCTGCTCTCGATCGCAATCCAGATCGGCATCTTCGCGATCGCAGCGCTCGGCCTCAACGTCCTGGTCGGCTTCACCGGCCAGATCTCGATCGGCCACGCCGCGTTCTTCCTGTTCGGCGCCTTCACCTCGGCCTACATCTCCAACAACGCGCCGATCCCGGTGTTTTTCGCGATCCCCCTCGCCGGCGTGATTACGGCGCTGGTCGGCCTGGTCTTCGGCGTGCCGGCGGCACGGCTGAAGGGGCTCTATCTCGTCATCGCGACGCTCGCCGCGCAGTACATCCTGCTCGACTTCTTCTCGCGCGCCGACTGGTTCTCCGGCGGCTCGGTGCCGGCCAGCGCCAACCCGTTCTCGATCTTCGGCTATACGCTGCGCGGCGACCGGCAGTATTTCTACGTCGTGCTCGCCTACATGGTGATCAGCTATCTGCTGGTCACCAATCTGATGCGCACCCGCGACGGCCGCGCACTGGTCGCGATCCGCGATCACTATCTCTCCGCCGAGATCATGGGCATCAACCTGACCAAGTACCGGACGTTGTCGTTCGGACTTGCCGCCTTCTTTGCCGGCATCGCGGGCGCGCTCTACGCGCACTATCAGCTCGTCGTCTCCCAGGAAGGCTTCGGCATCGAACGCTCGGTGCTGTTCCTGGCGATGGTCATCATCGGCGGCACCGGCTCGGTGATGGGCACGCTGATGGGCACGGCCTTCGTGGTGCTGCTGCCGGAATCGATGGAATGGCTCAGCGCCTGGCTGAAGGGCAGCGCGATCGACAAGGCGCTGCAGCTCAACAATAACATCACCTTCCTGCGCGAGATCGCGATCGGCCTGATCATCATCGGCTTTTTGATGTTCGAGCCTGACGGCCTCGCGCATCGCTGGCGGCAGATAAAGGCCTACTGGAAGCTCTATCCGTTCTCGCACTGACGCTTGGAACAACTCAAATTCGGTTCAACGAATAAAAGCAGGAGGAAACAACAATGACGATTAGATCCCTTTTGAGCTCGGTCTGCCTTGCGCTGCTGGTCAGCAGCGCGGCCGCCACCGCGCAGGCGCAGATCGCCATCGGCCATCTGCAGGACCTCTCGGGCGGCACCTCCGACGTCGGCACGCCCTACGGCCAGGGCGTCGCCGACACCTTCGCCTGGGTCAACAAGAACGGCGGAGTCGGCGGCAAGCAGCTCAGCGTCGACAGCAACGACTATGGCTACCAGGTGCCGCGCGCGATCGCGCTGTACAAGAAGTGGTCGGCGTCCGACGCCAAGGTCGCGGCGATCATGGGCTGGGGCACGGCGGACACCGAGGCGCTGACCGGCTTCCTCGCCCAGGACAAGATCCCCGACATCTCCGGCTCCTACGCCGCCGCGCTGACCGATCCGGAAGGCACCAGCGGCAAGGCCAAGCCGGCGCCGTACAACTTCTTCTACGGTCCGAGCTATTCCGACGCGATGCGTGCGATGCTGACCTGGGCCGCTGAGGATTGGAAGGCCAAGGGCAAGCCCGGCAAGCCGAAATTCGTCCACATGGGCGCCAATCATCCCTATCCGAACGCACCGAAGGCGGCCGGCGAAGCGCTCGCCACCGAGCTCGGCTTCGAGGTGCTGCCGCCGCTGGTGTTCGCGCTGTCGCCCGGCGACTACTCGGCGCAGTGCCTGAGCCTGAAGAGCTCCGGCGCCAACTACGCCTATCTCGGCAATACGGCTGCCTCCAACATCTCCGTGCTGAAAGCCTGCAAGACCGCCGGCGTCGACGTCCAGTTCCTGGGCAATGTCTGGGGCATGGACGAGAACGCCGCCAAGACCGCGGGCGATGCCGCCGATGGCGTGATCTTCCCGCTCCGCACCGCGGTGAGCTGGGGCGGCAACGCGCCCGGCATGAAGACGGTGATGGAAATCTCCAAGATGTCCGATCCGTCAGGCAAGGTCTATCGCCCCGTGCACTACATCGCGGCGGTGTGCAGCGCGCTCTATCTGAAGGAAGCGCTCGACTGGGCCGCCAAGAATGGCGGCGCCACCGGCGAGAACGTCGCCAAGGGCTTCTACCAGAAGAAGGACTGGGTGCCGGCCGGAATGGACGGCGTCTGCAATCCCTCCACCTGGACCGAGAAGGATCACCGTCCGACGACGAAGGTCGACCTCTATCGCTCGAAGGTGTCGGGCGCGACCGACGGCGACATCAACGACCTGATGGGCAAGGGCACGATCAAGCTCGAGAAGGTGAAGACCGTCGAACTGCCGCGCAAGCCGGAATGGTTTGGCTGGTGAGGTCGGGAGGCTGCCACCAGCGCAGCCTCGACAACAATCGTCATCCCCCGCGAAAGCGGGGGATCCAGTACGCCGCGGCCTCTCAATTGATCGTTGGCGCCTCTGGAATACTGGGCCACCCGCTCTAGTGCGCAGTTGCGCACGAAACGCGGGTGACGACAGTGGAGAGTGATCGAGACCATGAACGAAACCCTCGAAACGACCCGCCCGGTGCCGACGGCAGTCCCGCCGCCGCCACTGCTCAGCGTCAACAACATCGAGGTCGTCTATGACGACGTCATCCTGGTGCTGCGCGGCCTCAGCCTCGAGGTGCCGAAGGGCGCGATTGTGGCGCTGCTCGGCGCCAACGGCGCCGGCAAGTCGACCACACTGAAGGCGATCTCCGGCCTGCTCAAGACCGAGGACGGCGAGGTCACCCGCGGCGAGATCCTGTTCGAGGGCCAGCGCATCAACGGCATCGATCCGGACAAGATCGTCCGCCGCGGCATCTTCCAGGTGATGGAAGGCCGCCGCATCGTCGCCGACATGACGTCGCTGGAGAATCTGCGGCTTGGCGCCTTCACCCGGCGCGACCGCGAGGTCTCGGCCGATATCGACATGGTGTTCAAATATTTCCCGCGGTTGAAGGAGCGCACCGGCCTCGCCGGCTATCTCTCCGGCGGCGAGCAGCAGATGCTCGCGATCGGCCGCGCGCTGATGGCGCGCCCCAAGATGATCCTGATGGACGAGCCCTCGATGGGGCTGTCGCCGCTGCTGGTCAAGGAAGTGTTCGCGATCATCAAGGAGATCAACCGCGATCTCGGGGTCACGATCCTGCTGGTCGAGCAGAACGCCCGCGCCGCGCTGTCGGTCGCGAGCCATGGCTACATCATGGAACAGGGCAAGGTGGTGCTCGACGGCTCCGCCGACGAGCTGCGCGACAACGAGGACGTCAAGGAATTCTACCTCGGCGGCGCCGGCGACCAGCGCAAGAGCTTCAAGAACCTGAAGAGCTTCAAGCGGCGCAAGCGCTGGCTGTGAGGATATCGAGCGTTTTCGGGCGGAGTTGCGTGTGCAGAAAACGCGTCAGACCAGGAAGGCGGTTCTATCCGAGCACCTGCTCGGCCTCAGTGACCGCACAGAGAACATGGTAGAACGAGGACGCCGGGATCGTGGCGACCAGCGAATTTCCGTCGCGGTCGAACTGGTCATACCAGCCGCCGGCCACGGGATGGCTGAGATAGTGCCGCTCCAGCAGCCGCAGCGCCGCGCGGGCCTCGTCCGCCGCGCCAGCTTCGCCCGACTCCGCCTGCGCGATCCAGGCCTTCGCCAGCTCGCTCTGAGGCCACAGCCGCCTGCTGTGGCGGCGGATGTTGCCCTCGGTATCGCCCTCGTCGATCAGGCAGCCGGTGGCGTCGCGGTAGCGCAGCGCAGAGGCCAGGAGCTCGCCACGCGGACGCCCGGTGGGGCAACCGGTGATCCGCTCAAATCCCTTCAGCAGCCAGACCCATTCCGCGAGGTGCCCGGGCTCGACGCTGACCGGCGGGATCCTCGACCAATCCTCCTCGAAATATTCACCGAGCGTGTGCGTCTGCTTGTCGTAGAGATTGGCCAGGAACAGCGCGAAGAAATCGCCGGCGCGGTTCTGGAACGACAAATCGTGGGTCGCGTCGAAGCAGGCGATCATCGCCTCGAACAGATGCATTTGCGGGTTCTGCCGGCGCGGCATCGACGGCGGCAGGCCTTCCTGGAAGCCGCCATGGGGCGAGCGCAGCTGGGTGTCGAGGAACGACAGCAGCGCGTCGATCTCGCCGCGGATCTGGGCGTCCTGGTCGAGGCCGTAGGCGGTCGCCAGTGCGAGCAGCACGAAGGCATGGCCGTAAGTGTCGCGCAGCGGGTCATGCACGCCGCCGTCCGGCGTCAGGCTGAACACGAAGCCCGGCCGGCCATCCGGTGCCTTGGCCTTGGCCAGCAGGTAATCCAACCCCTTCAGCGCGATCGCGCGGCCCTCGGGATACCAGCCCATCTGGGCCGCCTTGGCGTAGCAATAGATCTGGCGCGCCTGCACAAGCAGGCGGCGCGGCGCGGCGTTGTCGGCTGTCCCATCCTGATGCAGCCGGTCGACAAAGCCGCCGGTCGTGCCGTCCCAGCCGACCGTCGACCACAGCGGCAAGGCGTGGTCGATGATGCGGCGCTTCAACGTCGCGACGACGTCGGCGGCCCCGTCCGCCGCAACGCTCTCTGCTTCAGCCATCGTGCTCCCTGGAACCGTCCCAATGTCAGCGGTCCCCGTCTGATAGCACGGGCGGACCGGCACGCCACCTGCGCAAATCCTCTCAAGGACCTGCCATGACCGACCATTACGACGCCCTTGAAACGCGCGATCCGGCCGAGCGCGAGGCCGCCCTGTTCGCCCGGCTGGCGGACGTGCTGCGCAAGGCGATGGCAGCGCCCGCCTATGCCAACCTCATGAGGGGCACCGATCCCGCCTCCATCACCAGCCGGCGGGCGCTGGCGGGGCTGCCGGTGCTGCGCAAATCGGAACTGCCGGCCTTGCACAAGGCCGCCCCGCCCTTCGGCGGCTTCGTGGCCGACAAGCCGGGCTCGTTTGCCCGGCTGTTCACCTCGCCCGGACCGATCTTCGAGCCCGAAGGCCGCCAGGCGGACCCCTGGCGCGGGGCGCGGGCGCTGTTTGCGGCGGGCTTTCGCGAGGGGGACGTGGTGCTCAACACCTTCAGCTATCACCTCACCCCCGGCGGCTTCATCTTCGACGCCTCGGCGCGGGCGCTCGGTTGCGCGGTGATCCCGGCTGGCCCCGGGAATACCGAGCAGCAATTCGAGCTGATCGAGGCCTATCGTCCGGTCGGCTATAGCGGCACACCTGATTTCCTGAAGATCCTGCTCGACGCTGCCGCAGCTGATGGCCGCGACGTGTCCTCGATCAAGCGCGCCCTGGTCTCGGGCGCCGCCTTTCCGAAATCGTTGCAGGAGGAGATGAAGTCGCGCGGCGTCGAGGCCTACCAGGCGTTCGGCACCGCCGATCTCGGCCTGATCGCATTCGAGACGCCGGCGCGCGAGGGAATGACGGTCAATGAGGATTTGATCCTGGAGATCGTCAAGCCCGGCACCGGCGATCCCGTTACTCCGGGTGACGTCGGCGAGATCGTGGTGACCTCGCTCGATCCGCATCATCCCTGGATCCGCCTCGCGCTCGGCGATCTGACCGCCGCCCTGCCCGGCACCAGCCCATGCGGACGCACCAACATGCGCATCAAGGGCTGGATGGGCCGCGCCGACCAGACCACCAAGGTCAAGGGCATGTTCGTGCGCCCCGAGCAGGTCGCGGAAATCGCCAAGCGCCATCCCGAGCTCGGGCGGCTGCGCCTCGTGGTCACGCGCGCCGGCGAGGCCGACGCGATGACGCTGAAGGCCGAATGCGGTTCGCCGTCCAATGCCCTACAGGGTGAGGTTGCGGCGACGCTGCGTGCCGTGACAAAACTCGGCGGCGCTGTCGAGCTGGTCGGCGCCGGCTCGCTGCCGAACGACGGCAAGGTGATTGCGGACGAGCGATAGCCTTGAGGCCGCCCGGGGCATGTTCGGTCCACATTGTCGCGCGCGGCATTGTGAACTATTGAGCTGGCTCGTGCCTCGTGGAGACGGGATCATCACCTCATGAGCAGCGCTTCCGAAAGTGAGCCGCGACGGCCGGCGGTTTTCTTCGATCGGGACGGCGTCTTGAACCACGATATCGGCTATCTGTTCGAGAGCCACAGGCTGATCTGGATCGACGGCGCGCGCGAGGCGGTGAAGGCCGTCAACGACATGGGCTATCTAGCGTTTGTCGTGACCAACCAGTCAGGCGTGGCAAGAGGCCTCTACGAGGAGGCGCACATCCAGCAGCTCCATGACTGGATGGCGGCCGAGCTCGGCAAGATCGGCGCGCATATCGACGCCTTTGAGTATTGCCCGTTCCATCCTGAAGGGACCGTTGAGCGCTATCGGCAGGTCAGCCCCCGACGCAAGCCGTCGCCGGGCATGATCACCGATCTGCTGGAGCGCTTTCCGGTCGATGTCGAACGAAGCTTTCTGGTCGGTGATCAACCGACCGATCTCGAGGCCGCACGCGCAGCGGGCCTGAAGGGTTACCTGTTCTCAGGCCCCAATCTGGAAGCGTTCCTGAAGCCGCTGCTGCAGCGAAGCTGAACCCCGCACCCGGCGCGAGCCGCGATCAGAACTTCCGAACCAGGTCGATCACCTCGTCTTGCTGCTGGCGCGTGATCTCGGCGAACATCGGTATTGAGAGAATTTGACCCTGATCGCGATGGGCGTTGGGGAATTGCTCCGGCCGGTGGTTGAACCGCGCATAAGCCGGCAGGAACGGCAGCGCGGTGGGGTAGTTGATCGCCGTCTGCACACCATTGGCGTTCAGATGCGCGGCGAGCGCGTCGCGGCGCGGATGCCTGATCGTGTAGAGGTGATAGACGTGGCTGCGCGCCGGCGCCACTTCGGGCACCACGACATCCTCGATCTGGTTGAGGCCGGCGTCGTAGACCTCGGCGGCGGCCTGCCGGGCTTCGGTCCATGCGGTGAGATGCGGCAGCTTGGCCGAGAGGATCGCAGCCTGCATGCCGTCGAGCCGGCTGTTGACGCCCTCGATGTGGTGCTGGTGCTTCACCAGCCCGCCATGGCGCGCCAGCATCGCCATCTGCTGGGCGAGCGCCGCATCGTTGGTGACGACCGCGCCGGCATCGCCCATCGCGCCGAGATTCTTGCCGGGGTAGAATGAATAGGTCGCGGCTTCGCCGAACGTTCCGACCATGCGGCCCTTGTAGCGCGCGAGATGGGCCTGGGCGCAATCCTCGATCACCCAGAGCTTGTGCTTCTGCGCGATCGCCATGATCGCGTCCATGTCCGCTGGCTGGCCGTACAGATGCACCGGGATGATACCCACCGTGCGCGGCGTGATCGCGGCCTCGATCGCCGCCGGATCGACCGTGAACGTCGCATCATCGGTGTCGCAGAATACGACGGTGGCGCCGGAATGGGTGATCATCGCCGCAGTCGAGATCCAGGAATGCGCCGTCGTGATCACCTCGTCGCCCGGCTTCACCTTCAGCGCGCGCATGGCGAGGTAAAGCGCATCGGTGCCGTTGGCGCAGGATACGCAATGAGCCACCTCCGCGGCCGCGGCGAATTCGCGCTCGAAGGCGTCGACATAGCTGCCGCGGATGAAGGCGTTGTCGCGAATCACACCGGCGATCGCCGCATCGATCTCGCTCTTGATCGACTGGTATTGCAGTTGCAGGTCGGCAAACGGCACCGGCATCGATATTCCCCTATTGGCCCGCCAGCAGCCGGCGCGCCGGATTGCCGGCATAGGTGCCTGATATCGTGATGTCCTTGGTCACCACGGATCCCGCGCCGATGACGACGTCATCAGTGATCCTGACCGGCATGATCGTGGCGTTGGAGCCGATCGACACCCGGTTGCCGATGACCGTCTCGCGCCACAGCTCCTTGCGTCCGTGTGCCGGGCCGCCGGTGGAGAACGTGTCGTTGACGAACATCACGCCGTGCCCAACGAAGCAGTCCTCGCCGATGGTGACGAGCTCGCAGATGAAGGCATGCGATTGCACGCGGGTGCGTGCTCCGACCACCACGCCCTTCTGGATTTCGGTGAAAGGCCCAATGAAGCAATCATCGCCGAGCTTGCAGCCGTAGAGATTGCAGGGCTCGACGATCTTGACGCGTTCGCCGAACGCGACATCGCGCACGCTGGCCTGATGCACTTCCGGCCGATTCACGAAGCGACACCGAGCCGGCTCAGCCGCGGCGTGAAGCGCAGCGCAACCTCCTCACCGGTCTCGATCGACTCATAGAGGGCCGAGATCAGCTCCAGGCTCTTGCGGCCCTCGAGCCCATCGACCAGCGCCGCGCGCTGGTTCTCCAGGCAATCGACGACGTGATGATAGTAGGCCTGATGACCGAAGCCGTAGACGTTGGGCGGGTTGACCGAAAACTTCTCCACGACGTCCTTGTCCGACGGCAGCTCGTTGACAAAGCGCCAGTGCCGGATCTGGTTGACCGCGAAACCGGAGATCTCGACCGTGCCCTTTTCGCCCAGGATCGACAGCGAACCTTCGAGATCGGTCGGGCGCGCCGCGGTGGTCGCCTCGATGATCCCGAGCGCGCCGTTGCGGAACTTCAGCGTCGCGACGGCGGTGTCTTCGGTTTCGATGTTGGCCAGCGCCGTCGTCGCGCGCGCATGCACGCTCACCACCTCGCCGAAGAACCACTCCAGCATATCGACATGGTGGCTCGCCTGATTGGTCAGCACGCCGCCGTCATAGGCCCAGGTGCCGCGCCAATCGTCCTGGTCGTAATAGGCCTGGTCGCGGCACCAGCGCACCCGGACCGTCCCCAGGATGAGCTTGCCGAAGCGGCCGGCGTCGAGCGCCTCGCGCGCCTTGACCACCGGCACGTTGAAGCGGTTCTGCTTGACGATGAACATCTTGATGCCGGCCTCGTCGCAGGCCCGGATCATGTCGTCGGCATCCTGCAACCGCAGCGCCATCGGCTTCTCGACCACGACGTGCTTGCCGGCCCTGGCGCAGGCGATCACATGCGCGGGATGCAGCCCACTCGGCGTCAGCACGGCAACGGCGTCGATATCCTTGCGCGCCAGGAACTCGTCCATGTCGTAATGGGCGGGAACGGCGAACTTGCCGGCAATCGCATCGGCACGCGCACGAAGCGGATCGCAAACTGCAACCAAGCTTGCTCCCGCGATGCGATTGCCACCCAGGAGATCGGAATGGCGCTTGGCGATACGCCCGCACCCGAGCAGGCCAAATCTGATCATGCAACAGGCCCTGTCTTGTCTCGTGACCAGCCATTGCAGCCAGCCGAAGAGCCGAGGGAACAAGCGGCCTTGCGAGCCGCAGCATAGCGTCCATTACCCAGAAAACTCGGGATAAGGCAAGGCCTCGCCCCGATCGGACGGCACGACCCGCGGCGGATTTGTTGCTCAAGGCAACGCCGCCCCTGCATCACCGGCAGGAAAAGCGGCATGAAGCACCAGCCTATCCTTGTCGTCCTAGCGGCGGCGTGCCATGTCGTTGGACCCAGGAGGCGTCATCGTGTGGCGATTATTCGGGCCCAGCCTGGCCGAATACGACGATCACCAACGAGACAGTCCAAACGCGGAGCCCGGTACGGCGGCAAATGAGAATGAACCATCGCGTCATGCAGTTCGAGCCTGATTTTGGCTGGCGCCAAGCCAAGCTTGCCCTGCTCGCCTATGCCCACGTCGCGATTTGCTGCATTTCGCTGTACTGCATCACGATCACAGATTCTTTCCCGGGCGTCATCGGCTTCGACAAATCGCACCTGACATCTGCGATCCTGAACGTTCTGGTGTTCAGTCCCGTCGTCATCCTGTTCGCAATCAGCCGCTTCAGTTTCGGCTATCTCGTCGGCTTCTACTTCTACATCATGGTTCTGGGATATCTCTGGCTGATCGAGTTCTCGCTGCTCGACTACGATCACCGCCTGGCGCTCATCTCGATCGTGCTGTCGGCGTTCGCCTTCCTTGTCCCCACGCTGTTTATCACCTCGCCGATGCGGCAGGCCATCGTCATGCCGGCCCGCGCCTTTTACATGATGCCATCCGTCATCCTGATCGCCTCCGCCGCGATCATCGGCATCGGCGCCCTCTACAACCTCAAGCTGGTCGATCTCAACGAGATGTACAAATATCGCGCGGAGGTCGCGTTGCCGGGCATCCTGCGATATGCGGTCTGGATCGTTTCAAACGCCCTGTTGCCGCTCGCCTTTGCCTGCTTCGTCACCAGCAAGCGGTTCTGGCAGGCAGGGATCGCGCTCGTCCTGATGCTCCTGATCTACCCGATCATGCTGACCAAGATGGCGCTGTTTGCGCCGGTCTGGCTGCTGTTTCTCGCGCTCGTCTGCAAGCTGGCCGAGGCCAGGGTTGCAACGATCCTGTCGTTTTTCCTGCCTGTGCTGATCGGCACGATCCTGTTCGTCCTGGTCAAGACCGATCTGTTTCCACTCAAGCCCGGACTGATCTATTTCGGCACCGTCAACACCAGGATGGTTGCGATTCCGTCGCTCGCCCTCGAGATCTACAACAACTACTTCTCGGCACATCCGCTGACCCATTTCTGCCAGATCAACGCGGTGAAGCTCGTGGTCGCATGCGCCTACGACGAGCCGATATGGGCCGTCATGGCCAGGTCCTACGATCTCGGTGCTTTCAATGCTTCGCTGTTTGCCACCGAAGGCGTCGCTTCGGTCGGCCTCGTGCTCGCGCCGGTGTCCGCGCTGGGCTGCGGCCTGATCATTGCTCTCGGCAATCGCCTCTCGTCCGGGTTGCCGCCGCAATTCGTGCTGCTATCCGCCGGCCTTCTTCCGCAAGTTCTTCTCAACGTACCGCTTTCGACCGCCCTGCTCACGAACGGCACCGGGCTGCTCTTCCTGCTCTGGTACATTGCACCGCGGTCGGCCTTCGACCAGACGGCAGCGTCGACAGTCGCAGTGAGCGACCATCGACCAGGTGCTGAGGCCGCCTAGAGCTACGGTTCTGGGCGAATGGCAGCCGGAGCGCCTGCGCGGTCGCCTAGGCGCGAATGATATTGTCCGCCGGCTGAGGAAACTTTCCACGGCAATCGACCAGCAGCGGCGCGTGCGCGCCGAGCAGTTGATAGTCGAACTTGTCGTGGTCGGTCGCAAGCAGGACGCAATCGAATTGCCGCAGATTGTCCTCGGTGAGCGCAACGCTCGACAGATCGAACGAATGCGCCCGCATCTTCGGGAACGCGGGGACGTGCGGATCGCTGTAGGACACCTTGGCGCCGAGATCACGAAGCCGCTCCATCAACGCCACCGACGGCGATTCGCGGACGTCGTCGACATTCTTCTTGTAGGCGATGCCGAGAACCAGGATCGAGCTGCCGCTGATCGACTTGTGCCTCTGATTGAGCGCCAACGAGATCTTCGACACCACGTAGTCCGGCATCGAGGAATTGATCTCTCCGGCGAGCTCGATAAAGCGCGTATGCATGCCGTATTCCCGCGCCTTCCACGTCAAATAGAACGGGTCGATCGGAATGCAGTGACCGCCGATGCCGGGACCGGGGTAGTACGGAACGAACCCAAACGGCTTGGTTGCCGCCGCGCGGATCACCTCGTGAATGTCGATCCCCATCTTGTCGGCGACCATCTTCATCTCGTTGACGAGACCGATGTTCACCGAGCGATGGATATTCTCCAGGAGCTTGGTCAGCTCGGCGGCCTGGGTCGAGCTCACCGGAACGACCTTGTCGATCACCTGGCGATAGAGCGCGATGCCGGCCTCGAGACATGCCGGCGTGCAGCCGCCGCAGACTTTCGGGATCGAACGCGTCGTGAAATTCTGGTTGCCGGGATCTTCGCGTTCCGGCGAGAAAACAAGAAACACGTCCTTGCCGACAGTGAAGCCGCACTTTTCGATGCGCGGCTTCAGTTCCTCCTCGGTCGTACCGGGATAGGTCGTGCTTTCGAGCGACATCACCATTCCCTGGTGGAGATACGGCAGCAGCGACTCCGTGGTGTTCAGCACGAAGCTGAGATCGGGCTCCCGATACTTGTTGAGCGGCGTCGGCACGCAAAGGATCAGCGCATCGACCTCACGGGCGCGCGAGAAATCGGTCGTCGGCTCGAACCCAAGCTCCGTCGCATTCTTGATGCTGGCGCTCGAGATATGCTCGATATAGGAGCGGCCGGCGCGAAGCGCGTCGACCTTGGTCTGATCGATATCAAAGCCGATCACCTTGTAGCCGACCTCGCAATAGCGAAGCATCAGAGGCAGGCCGACATAGCCCAAACCGACGATGCCGATCTTGGCCGTTCTGTCGTTGAGCTTCGCGATCAATTCGGAATTCATTTCATCACTCGTACGGGGTTGTTACGGATAATCGGCCTGAAAACCATCTAACTGGGCCTCTGATAGCGCCATAGCGGCAAAGCCACAACCCTGGAAGCCGTGCTGGAGGCCTCTCCCGACGGCAAGGCTATCGCGGGCCGCCTGAGCTCAACAGGCGCGCGACGTGGTAGGCGGCGCGACCAGTCCCATACTCGTCGATATCGCGCCGAACCGCCTGCGACGGCTGCTTCCAGAGCCGGTTCCACCCGTGCGTGATGGTCTCCGTCCACTCGGTCTCGTCACGCAACGTAATGCACGGCACACGATGGAAATAGGCCTCCTTCTGTACCCCTCCCGAGTCCGTATAGACTTCGAGGGCGTTGTGCAGAAGCTTCGCCATATCGAGGTAGCCCACTGGATCGATGACCTTCAAGCCGTCCAGATCGACCCCCATCGCCAGCGCAGCCTGTCGGGTGCGCGGGTGCAGCGGGAGGACAACGGGAAATTTTCGCGACTGATCCTGCAAGAACTGCACGACCGCGAGAAGCTGCTGCCGATCGCCGGTGTTCTCGGCGCGATGGATCGTCGCGAGCGCATATGTCTTCGAGGCCAGCCCGAGATTGGTCAATATCGCCGAGCTCTTCTCTGCCTTGTCGGTCACGAACAGGGTCGCATCGTACATCACGTCCCCGACGTGATGTACGCCGGCCGTCACGCCTTCAGCGGCGAGATTGGTGACGGCGGTCGTCGTCGGACAGAGCTGCAGAGCGGAGAGATGGTCTGTCACGACCCGATTGATCTCCTCCGGCATGCGGCGGTTGAACGATCGGAGCCCCGCCTCGACATGCGCGACCGGAATGTGCAGCTTCGACGCCGCGAGAGCACCGGCCAGCGTCGAATTGGTGTCGCCGTAGACGACGACCCAGTCGGGCTTTTCCTCGAGCAGGATCGGCTCGATCGCCATCAGCATGCGTCCCGTCATATCGCCATGGCCGCCGCCATTGATATCGAGATGATGTCGCGGCTTGGGAATGTCGAGCTCTTCGAAGAAGACGTCGGACATGTTCAGATCGAAATGCTGGCCCGTATGCACCATCACTTCCGAGAGCCCGTCGGTCTCCCGGATCGCGCGGCTGACGGCCGCCGCTTTGATAAACTGTGGCCGGGCACCGACTATGGTCAGAATCTTCAGCGTCATGGACTTCACTAACGGTGTTGCGATTCGGCCAGGCGATGATCCGGTGCGTCGACAGGGCTCGCGCAGATCGTCTTTCGAATCCCTTCCTTGAACTGCACAAATCGCCGCAAGTCCAAACGAGACGCAAGGCGGCTCAGATCAGGAACAATATCGACGGCAGGGGTGTTCGGGTTCACGATCTCGAACTTCGGTTCGAGGCCGAGTTGCTGACCTATCGTGTTCGAAATCTGCCGGATTGAGAGCGTCTCGGAGGCCGCCACGTTGAGCGTATCCGTCCAGGACGACGCAATGCTCGCAAGGATGACCTCGACGATGTCGTCGATGAAGGTGGGAGCGAGGCGAATCCCCTCCGTGCCGCCGAAGAGCTGGATTGCCCCACCGTCCTGGATCCGGCGTATCAGCTGCGGAATGAGCCGATCGCGCTGGCCAGGACCGTACGGAAAGAACAACCGCAGTATGCTCAAGGAAAAAATGCTGGAGAACGGCTTCGCAACGACTTCAGAAGCAAACTTGCTCGCGCCGAGGAAGCCGGGAGGCGCCAGGCCGGCATCCTCTCTTAGCGCTCCTGCAAACGGCTCGTAGACCGCCCCCGACGAAAGCAGGCAAAAGTGCTTGACCGCCGCTCGAGCCGCCCAATCCAGCAGCCGCATCGTCATGCCGACGTTGACGTCAAACATCTCGCGCGAATCCGCGGGGAAGTCGCGATAGCGTCGCGACTGAGCGGCATGAACAACAACATCGATCGTCTTGGGGAAGCTGGAAGCTTCGATCGAAGCCGCGCCATCCCAAACCACGGTCGTTCCGAAGGCGACCGACGTTCCCGGCCGGCAGACGCAGAAAAGCTCATGCCCCTCGGCCACCAACCGAGGACCGAGAGCAGAGCCGACGAAACCGCTACAGCCCGTCAATAATATCCGCATACCCGTGTCAGACCGTTGGCTTCGTCAGCAAGACTGAAATCCCGTTCGGATTGGAGTCGTTGAAGGCATAGTCCTTGACTCCGAGCTCCTTCATCCAGCCCGCAACCTCGTCATCACTGTGCTGCCAGGCGTTGTGCGGATGATACCAATCGAAGTTGACCATGTTGTTTGTTTCATAGTCGAACGCCTCGTTCCAGAAGCATTTCAGGAAATTATAGTACAGCAATCGCTGGACGTTGTGCGTTCCTGCAGGAATCCCGAGCACCGGTATAGGCTTCTCAAGCGTGATCGTGGCGTTCAGCCGCGATAGCTCCCGGCCCAGTTCCGTGATCCCTTCGCACGCCGCGTAGCATTCCTCCGCGGAGAGCGGCATGAAATTCTGGCGGACATGGTCGTCGGCGAAGACACGCACGGCGCCCATCTTCCGATAGACGTAAAAGAAGAACTGGCCGCCTGGCCTGACCTTGCGGTACAGGGCCTCCACTGCCGCTCTGGTGTTGGGCGTGTGATGCAGCACTCCATCCGCAATGATGAAGTCGAACGTGTCATCGGGGAAAGGAGCTTCCATCAAATCGGCCTGGACGACCGAGCAGTTCTCGAGATCGCGGGTGTTCTCGAACGTCGTCAACGCCGCATCAGACACGTCGAGCGCGAACACCTCGCCCGGGCAGTTCTCGGCGATGAACCTTGTGTTGAAGCCCGACCCTGGACCGACCTCGAGCACGCGCTGCTTGGACCGGTAGAAAGCCTTCAAGGCGTCCAGATCGGGCAGCCCGAGCTTCTTGCAATACCAACCGAACAGGAATTCCTTGTGCTCGGGTTGCAGCCCATACTGCTTGAAGCGGCGCCACTTGTCCGAGAAGGTCTGATTTGTCTTGGCCTGCTCATGGGCTTCCGGCCGGCTCTGCGCGGTCGCCGGCTTCGGCAAGCCGTAGCGTGAACAGAAATCGGTCAGGTCAGGCTGCATCGGGCCGCTCAGGAAGCAGGGAACCCCGTGCAGGATCGGATACCACAGCGATGCATCGGGCGTCCGAAGCACGCCTTCGATGACCTGGCCTTCCTGTTGCGTGAAAGCCTCGAGCTGAAGCTCCATTCCGTTCGGACGGAGACGTGAAGACGCAACGGTTCGCATAAATCTAGCTCCTACAACTGCAACTAGTGGAGGGCGCCGCCATAGGCACCATGTTGCTTGCACCAGGACTCGAAGCTGAGCAAACACCAGATCAACGCGACATGGTTTGCCTTTTGCTCGAAATGCTCGTCCAGAATCCGACGTACGAAATCGTGCTGGAATACGCCTCGCTGCCTAATGCGGGATTCCGAGAGTTGCTCCTCGATCCATGAGCGCAGAATCCCTCTGTACCAAGACGCGTCCGGAGGACCAAATCCCATCTTCGGTTTCCGGTAAATCGTGTCGGGGACGAGCGGCCGGACCGCTTCGCGAAACAGGATCTTGCCCGTGCTGCCATCGGACAGCAGGCCCCAATCCACGCCGAGCAGATAGTCGACCAGTTCGTTATCCAGAAGCGGCACCCTGGTCTCAAGGGAATGCGCCATGGACAGCTTGTCTTCCAGCGACAAAAGACCCGGAAGATAGGTGGTCATGTCGACGTGCATGACGGCGTCCCAGGGATCCCGCGACGGAACCGACCCGATCGCATCTCCGATCGCCGCGAGCGGATCGAAACCTCCGGCGGCCCGCAGAAATTCCGGCGTAAAGGCATCGCCGATCTTGTCGGCCGATACCGGGACGTTGAGGCTTGCGCGGTAGAGGGCAAATGCATCTCGTGAGGCGGCCGGATCTCCCGCGGCGGCGCGAAACCGCTGCATGACACGCTGCATCAGGGAAACCGGAGTTGCCCTCGGCACGATGGCGTATCTGCCGACATACCCTCCGGTGACTTCGTCGCCGCCCGTACCCGACAGCACGACCTTGGCGTCCCGAGCGACGCGTTGCGCGATCAGATAGTTCACATAGGCCATTCCCATGCGAGGATATTCAATCGCGCCAACCGTCGCATCGAGATGACGGGCCAAGGCATCCTCCGGCACCATCAGCTCGACACGCTGGATGTCGAGCTGCTTGGCGACCTCCCGGGAGAATTCGCGCTCGTCGACGAATTTGTCGACACCGACATTCTCAAGATCGAAGATGCACGAATAGGCGCGGACGACCGGATCGATCTGGTGCGCACCTGCCGTGATCGCCGAACTGTCGATCCCGCCCGACAGATACGCCATGACCGGCACGTCCGCGGCCAACTGCCTGCGCAGCGCCGCCTGCAATATTTCGCCGAATTCGCCCGAAGCCCGTGCCAGACCTGGCGCGTATTTACGATGGTAAGCGGCAGCCCAATAGGTGCCGCTCGAGCTCCCGCTCGCCGTAACTCGCTCGAACGTACCAGGCTTGAGGAGACGGACGCCCCTGAAGGGCGTGCGCCCTCCCCAATTGTTCATCAGCGTGAAGTACTCCAGCGTCGCTGATGCATCGAACTGCTTGTTCACCAACCCGCTGGCGTACAGCGCACGCACTTCCGAGCCGAACACGAGACCCTTGCCGGGCAACTCCGCGACGTAGACCGGCTTGATCCCGTATCGGTCGCGGGCGATCACCAGCTCACGCTGGTTTTCGTCCCAGATGGCGCAGGCGAACATGCCGTTCAGCTTGTTGAACAGCCTGTCCTTCCACTGCTCCCAGCCATGGACCAGAACCTCAGTGTCCGAGTGATCTGTCGCAAAGACATGCCCGGCGGCCTCGAGCTCTTTTCTCAGCTCGCGGTGATTGTAGATCTCGCCATTGAAGACCACCCATACGGTTGCATCCTCGTTAGTCATGGGCTGGTTGCCGGTGGCCAGGTCGACAATCGCGAGCCTGCGGAAGCCCAATGCGACGTCCGCCGTCACATGGAATCCACTGTCATCAGGCCCGCGATGCTCGATACTGGCCGCCATATTCCGGATCCGGGCGTTCGCGTCCGGACAGGCGCCAAAATGCAGAATGCCAGCAATGCCACACATCTGAATCTACTCGACTTCGGCGCCGGCCGGCGCCAGCACAAACTTACTGTCGGGGCTGCGATAGGCTGCGATCATCGCTCCGGCAATATGATCAGGATCATGCCATCGCTCGACGTAGCGACGCGCCCGCTTCCCCAGCTCTGTCCACTCGGCGCGCCGCTCGAGGATAGCCGCAAGATCTTCCGTGAGCCGTCCGGGATCGACGTTCAGGATCGCAAGATCATCCCGCATGGCCGGCGGGACGAACTGCAGGTCGCTTTCCCTGACGTAGCATACCACCGGCTTTCCCATCGCCATCATCTCGACGGCAAAGCCGCCGTACCAACCCGCAAGCACCTGGTCAATGGCAAGATCGGCGGACCTGTAAATGGCCATCGCCTCCTCATGCGTTTTCTTTTCAACCAGGATCAGCTCGAAGTCGAACCGGGACTTCAGACGCTCCAACGCATCGAGTATCATCTGAGTGCCCTTGATACTCGGATCGCTCGGAGCGTGGACAATTCTCGGCTTACCTTCAGCGCGGGGATACTCGGGCGAGAAATGACCGATCTCCACGTTGGCGTAAGGCAGGAACTGTCCTCCCGGAACGACGTGCCCCAGTTCCGGATTGAGGTAGAATACGCGGTCAAACAGCGGAAGCACGCGGTCGATCAGGCGGGACCGGCGCGCATCCAGCGACGCGACGCAAGTTTCATAGGCGGAGCAACGCCCGCTGGCGCACATGGTCCACTGGTTGCGCCGATTGCCCTCGCCCGCAAGCCTTGCGTCGCACCCCTGCAAGGTCATGAACCGCTTCTTGCCCAACCCCTTGGCCAGCTTGAGATCGATCGTCACGAGCCGATTCAGCAGCGGCCCCATCCAGCCGACGCCCTCGAATGCATAGCCTGGATACAGGAACGTTGTTCCAAAATAATAGTGCAGCACGTCGTAGCGCAGGAGCGCGGACAATCCGAACCACGCGCTTCGGGCCACTTTCTGAAAGTTACTTGCCGTGTCGTCGTACAGAACCTTGTCGGCCGGGTATCGAAACCAGGTCCCGCTTCGAATGACCAGGTCGCTCCGGTTTCCGCGCCGGCGCTCGGCACGCGAGAGTGACCAGGGCTGATTACCGATATTGAAGGGGCCGTGAAGGATTTTCATCTTGCTGAGCGAATGTGACGATCTGTGCGCGTCGCTGTCATCACTGTGGCCGGTCAGGCGCGAACGGATTCGATGTGCCGTCGGTACGCTGCCAACTGCAACTCGACGATTCTCGCCGCGGAATGATACTTCTGGATCCAGGCTGCTCCGGCAGCGCCGAGTCCATGCCGGTCGTCCCGATCCGCGACGATCTTGCGAAGCGCCTCGGCGATCTCACTCTCGGTCGATGCCGACAGGATGGGAGGCGCTTCGGAAAAGAACTCCTTGGCCGTCCCCGCATCCACGTTCGTGATGACTCGCCTGCCAAGCGCCAGGGCCTCAAAGGTAATTCCACCGAATGATGGAAGAACGAACTGATCCAGCACAGCGTGGCTGCGGAGATACGTCCTCCACAACTCCGGTTTGCGCATCGGCGCGAGCCACTGCACCTTATCGTCGAGCCCCAGACTTCGTATCAGCTCTCGCGAGGCATCAAGGTCGCGTCCCCAGGCGATCATCGCAAGCCGCAGCGCAGGCGCTTGCTGCGCAACGCGCGCAAAGGCACGGATCAACCGATCATTGCCCTTCACCAGGCTAGGGTCCGCGTCCCGCCAGTCCTGTCGAGTCGGATGAAAAACGATGACCTGGTCGTCGGGCGGCCTGATCGCGCTGTTTCTCGCCCCGAATTCAACGAGCTTGGTATCGTCGAACGCATGCGGAAGCGGCGTAATCCGATCCGGCGGCACGCCAAGCCGTCGGGCGGCAGGCACGCAATCGATGTTGGTGACGAAGACGTGGTCTGCTCCGAGGAACACCGTAGCGGTGAGCCGCCCGAGGCCGTCGTCCTGAAACGGGATTGCTCTCAGCGTTCCATGCTCATATCCGAAATAGGGGCGCTGAGCGAGCAGCGGCCAGGCACCATCGGTTGCGTAGGCCTGGATGACGTCAAACCGGTTCAGCAGGCCCATAAGCGGCGCGAGCCGTGCCCGGTAGCTGCCAAAGTCCGCGGCGCTTGGCGGAGAACCCGGCGCACGCCCTTGCCGCCAGACGTCAACAAGCCGCTGCTGCTCCGGGTCATCCCTTGCCAGAACGCGTCGCATGAAGATGTCGCGCGCCATTGCGGGGGATCGACGAATCCTCCGTCTGATCTTCTGGCCAAGACGGATCACGCGGGCAGACGCTGTCTGCGAACACACGGCCCGCCGGGCCCGATCCAGCGAGCGACGGAATTCCTCGGCGAGGTCCGGCTGCCCGCCAACCTCAGCGGCAATCATCGAGCAACATAAATTCAGAGGTCCAGAGGCAAACCATCTCGGCCGCCGGTAGCCTCCGAGATCGACCTTCGTCCAATCCGGAAAGAATGGATCGCCGAGGTCTCCATCGAACGTCGCCTCCTCCCATTCCGGGGACGCCATGATGTGGTAGTTTTCGTAGGCGATGACATAAGCGTCGATGCCGTGCTGGCGCTGGATCCTGGCATTGTTGAACGCGTTGTTCGCGATATTGCCGAGGTGCAGTACGCGCAGCGCTCGCCCGTGCTGTTGCTGGAAATGCCGATGCCAATCCAGCCCCTGTGGTTGCGGCGAGCGCGTGATCGCACCTGATGTGTCGACCGATGTCACTGGAGATGCCCTTGCGGTCCGATCATCGGGGATTCGTCCCGGCGAATGCACTCAGACCTTCTGAAGCAGGCTGCCTCCCGATCTGGAATGGATGCTGCCAATTCCTCACGAGGGGAATGGCGTTGCGCCGGGCTTCCTCCTGCTCCTGCTGGTATCGAATGCGATCGACGACACCATGCGGAAAGTTTGCAGTCTCCCGATAAAGCTGTCCAAGCCGCGCAGCGATCGCCGATATGCCGTGCCATCGCTCGACATAGCGCCGGCCCTGCTCGCCGATCGTGCGAAGGCTATCCCGATTGCGGATGACCCACAGCAACGCCTGCTCAAGTTCATCCGGAGTTGCGTTGATGATCGGACATTCCTCCGGCGCTTCGACCAGATCCGGGCTTCTCACGTAGCTCAGGACCGGCTTGCCGAGCGCCATCGCCTCGAGCGCGGTGTAGCCGTAAGCACCGCCGATAAACTGATCCGCCACGATGTCGGATTGAGCGAAAAGCGCGAGGACCTCACCGTTGGGAACGCCTTGTATCTTGCAATATTCGATGTCGTATCCCTGCGCCCTCAGCCTGTCGATCGTCCGCTCCAGGTACTTTGAGCCCTTGAAGTGCGTGTGATTAGGCGCGTGAGCGATGCGAAGGGGACCGGATGGCGGCGCATCCGGGAGAACTGCATTGAATCGATCCAGATCCAACGGCCAGTAATTGATATGTTTTGCCGCAGGCATGTAGGTCAGCATGTCGCCGAGCGAGACCAGAGCCGTTACGGATCTGGTCAATTCGGAAACATAATGTTGGGCCTCTTCGTCGTGACACGTGCAATATTTGGGCGGCTCCGTGCAGTCGACGCAGAAATTCCATTTGCCGAGGGCCAGGGTCGCAAGCCTGGTACGAACATCGGCACCATACGCATAAATGTAGACGCGCTTTCCTGCCCGCCGCAGAGCGGCAAGCTCTTCAAAATTGATCTGCAACCGCTCCGTCGAATCGAGCAACCCGCGGTCGGCGAAAAAGTGAAACACATCGTACCGAACCAGGGCCCATGCGAGCACCAAACGCTGGAACGCGAGCCCCAGACCAAACTTCAGTGCCAGAACGTAAGGCCGTTGGAGATTCAGATCGAAGCGAGACGTTATGACGTAGGTTACGTAGACAAGAGAGCTCGATCGAAAGCCAAGCGTTCGATCTGCCATGGCTTTGAGCTGCAGGGTCAGGATCGGCGTTACGCCCCACAAGGTTCTAGGCCGTCCGCGCCGCAACCGCACGGCTCCAAGTGCTGGAGCGACGCAAATTGCGAGCTTCAGGATGGCAATCGAAAGAGCAGTAGCGACCAGGCCTAGAAGCCCTTGCCTCAGCGCCTGCAACTTGCGGCGGACTAGTGTCCCCTGACCCGGCGATCTCACAATCGACCAGGTTGTGAGCATCCGCCTTCGAACGCTCCACGGCAACACAAGCCGCGCAAGTGATCTCAGTCGGTCTTTCATTGCGTGGATCCGCGTTGCGGCGGTTTTCCTGGAGAAAGGCTGTCGTAGAGCGAAACGACCTTCCGCCACTCTGACTTTGCATCCAGCCTTGCGAGCGCCTTCCGCGTGCTGGCGGTGAAGGCCGCCCGGAGTTGCTTATCCTGGACGAGGCGATTGATCGACTCCGCGATGGAACGCGGATCATAGGGATCGAACGTCAACCCGACCTCGTTCTCCATGACAAGACGCTTCGCCTCGGGGTATTGCGCAACGAGGACGGGAAGATCGGCGGCCAGGTATTCAAAAATCTTGTTGGGGAGCGCAAAGGTGAAGTTGCGGCACAAGGCCGGCAACGTCCAGATCCCGGCATCCGCTCCTCGGGCGGCCGCGACGACGTCCTTCGACGGGACCGGCGGAGCAAGCACAAGCCTGCCCTCCACGCCGGTGCGCCGCGCCAATGCCAGATAGTCGGGGCCAAACAGATCCAGAGAAGGACCCCGAATGACGAAGATACAATCAGGCGCATAGGCAAGGGCTTCAATAATCGGCTCGATCAGGCGCGTCGGGCCGGTCCCTCCCTGCCACAGCAGAACGAACGTCGAGTCCGGCAGCCCCAGCTGCTGCTTGAGCGGCGGATACTCGCGCGACGGCGTCACCGCGATATCGGGGATGTTGCGGACCACGACGGGACGGCGACCGCCGAGCTCGGCCTCCATTGTATCCGCAATTGAGTCACACACGGTGATCGTGGCTGAGGCCTCGTTAAGACAACGAACTTCCAGCTCCTGAAGCGCCCGCTTCCACTCGGCAGGGTACGGCGCCCAGGCGGACTGCTTCGTGTTCCAATGAACATTCTCCGAAAACCACTCGTGGAAGTCCACCACAAGGTACGCACCTCGATACTTTGCGGCCGCCATCGCGGCATAGGCGGTGGAGAGATCATGCGCATGGTACGCAAACGGCTTCCTCTTCACCGCTTCCAGGTAAAGCTGTTCCGCAAGGTAACCCGGCTGCTCGCTCATGAACGTCGCAGCCGTCCAATCGGCATGCTGAATATGAACGCGCGGTCCCCAATCAAGATTGAAGGTTTCGCCTGCCCCCTTCGTAGGCTCGGGACAGATCACCGTCACGTCATATCCGGCGGCGCCGAGTGCACGAGCTTCTCTTTCAACTCTTGGGTCCACACGCAGATCGGAGACGACAAGCATCACCACTTCGCGACCAGAGGCAGATCTGCCAATCTGTCTATTTCGCGACGTAGCATCACCGGCAACGGACATCTTCGGGATTCGAGCCTGCGCGAGCTGCGCGCGGTGGATCACGAGCTGTGAGACCAACGCATTCCACCGGCCGAAAAGGAAATAGAACACCGGCCGCAACGCACGAAAGAGCGGAGGATACTGCTTGATGAAGGATGAGATCTGCTTGAGCATCATTCTATGGGAACTCTAAGAAATCAGCATCGGCGTCGCGAGAAACGCCGTCACCACTGACCTGCCAGCAGGTTGCTATACGCCCTGCACTGGAGAGCAACGATTCTTTCTGCGGAATGGAAAGTCGACATCCATTGAGAGGCAGCCTCGCCGCAACCTCGGGTATCAAGAGGATCCTGGATGACTTCCCGCATTCGCGCAGCACATTCAACGACGTTACCAGCCGCGAGCAACGGCGGCTCTTGGCCGAAGAACAAGCCCGTCTGCTGCTTGTCGATGGCGGAAATCAACCGGACGCCCAGCGCCATTGCCTCAAACCCGACACCGCCGAGAGCGGGAACAACGAATTGATCAATCACAGCGTGCGACACGCAGTAGCGTTGCCACAGCTCCCGTTTGGACATCGTCGGGATCCATTCGACCAACTCGGACAGACCGAGCTCCTCGATCAAATCCTTGCTGTCTGCGACTTCCTGGCCCCATTCGACGAATACAAGCTTGAAATTTCTCGTCTGGCGCGCGACTTCGGCCGCAGCGCGGATGATCACATCGTTGCCCTTCAGCCAGGATGAATTTCCCCGCTTCCAATGGTGGCGCGAGGGACTAAAGAAAATGACAGACCCGCCCGTTGAGGGACTTAGTTCCGGGTGCGCATCGCGGAATGCGCGCAGCTTGTGATTGTCAAACGCGTGCGGGAGATAGACCACCCTATCCTTCTTTAGTCCCAACCGCTCGACCGAGGGCAGCACGTCCGAATTTGTCACGAACACTGCGGGCGCGCGCTGAAACGAGATCCGACAGATCAAGCCGGTGAGATTGTTCTCGAACGGAATTTCGCGCAGCGTTCCGTGCTCGTAGCAGCAGAAGTTCTTGACGCCGTTTATCATCGGAATAAAGCCGTCGATGGAGTATCCCTGGATTATGTCGTAGTGCGACAGGATCTCCGCGAAGGGTCTAGGATGTTGTGTGATGTACTCGTCTCGATAGCGAAGCGATTGTCCGTCGAGCTCGACGGGATCGTTCTTGATCTCGTCGAGCAATTGGCCAATTTCTTTTTCTCGCGTTTCATAGTCAGACATCGACCTCGCTACGCAACCGGTCTCCGACGTTGGCGTCAGTTTCAGGGTTACTCGCTCCAACTCCGCTAGCAAGCGCTGGAGCAGCAAGCGGGCTAACACAGAGTATCTCTCCAAAAGTCCTGCCGTGCCTAGCCAGCGAGCATCTTCCCGAGCGGCGCCGAGTGCAGTGCGAGCTTCCGCATCAGCCTGAAGGCCCCGGCGCGCAAGCTTCAACCACGCAGTTGCCGAGATTCGGTCCAGCCAGTTCGGCCCACATCGACCCTTCTGGCATGCCCGACCGAGTATCCCATTCGCCACGAATGTTCCGAGCCAGATTCTATACAGGCTGAGAGGTTGCCTATTCCCATGCGTCGACCGGACGGGCCCCTTGAGCCAAAGCAGGAACCGCAGATTCCTAGGGACATATTTGGCGAGGGTATGCTCATTGTCGCCGGAACGGGCATCCTGAAGGGCAGCCAACTCCAGTTCCAACCACTTCAGATATGCCGTCGTTCTCCAACGGGCATTCCTGGCACGAAGGTATGCAATGCAAAGCGCGGATGGGCCTTGCACAAACCAGCGGGGCCGCTTCCAGCCCTTCAGGCTTGTCGTCCACCAGTCTGGCCTGAAATGATCCTGTCCAAGTGCTGAGGGCCCCTCATGCACTGCATCCTCCCACTCTGGACATCCCATGATGTGGTAGTAATTGTAACAAAGCACGTCAGCTTCGATGCCGAACTTTCGCTGAATGCAGGCATTGTTGTAAGCATTGTTGGCTATATTGCCGATATGAAGAATACGAAGTGGTCGCCCCATTCTTTTCTGGAATGCGGCAACAAAGTCGCGACCTCTCTTATTTAGCTCGCTAATTTCGTGTGAAGTCATCTGATCAGCACTAGCGCTTTCATCATCCAAATACTCTGGCGCGGAGATCTTCTGTATTCGGAAGCGCCATCCCATGCGCCTCGAAGACCAACTCCAGGACAGGGCCTTGGCTGCCCTCGGCTACCGAAACATGGACAATTCTTCAACCCGGTAGACATCGAAGAGATACGCTGTCATTGCGCCGTGCAAGGAGCTTGTCGAAAAGCCTGCGCCTCTCGTAGGCTGTGAACGGAGGGCTTCCGTCACGGGTCGACGTAGTGAGGAAAAGGCGGAGCCGATGCAAGTTGATCTGCATGGTACTCCAGCTCTTCCTTGGAAAGCGGCTCAAGCAACGGTGAGTCAGAAAACGATAGCGGGATCCCGGCTGCCATAGCCTCCAACAGCAAGCGGTAAACCTTAGACCATCTTTCCGACGATTGTGCCCTGATAAACCAGTCCCGCGTCTGCTCTCCAATGCGCCGGCACAACGCACGATCGCCGTAGAGAGCGCTAAGATGCCTTTCGACGTCCAAGCTGTTCTCTGCATGTAGCACCGGTGGCGCCCCGACGTCGATGAGAGCATCATACTGCTCTCGCTCGATTCTCATGACGACCGGCTTTCCGCAAGCCATTGCTTCGAGCCCTGATGCACCATAATAGCCTAGAACGAACTGTTCGATCGCTACATCCGCTGCGCGAAGATACCGCACGAGCCTTTTCTTGCCGACGGTCGGGAGAAAAAGAACCCGATCAAGCAAGCCCAAGTGTTTTAACTGGCTCTGGGCAAACTCCAGATCATCCCCCCAACCCAGGACAAGCAGTCTCGCTTGCGGAGCCTGCGACGCGAAACGGGCAAAGCCGTCGAGAGCATGCTGAGCCCCCTTCCAGTAACGGTCCATTCGCATCGACGTCAAAACGAAAAAATCGCCTCCTACACGGCCTTGCCATTCAGATCGAATGTCAGCGCCATCGCCGGGACTGTAAACGTCCTCATCGAGAGGCAATGGAACGTAAAGTAGATTATGCAGGCCGTAGCGGCGAGCGTGCGCGAGCGTGATCGGGTTCGAGACAAGTACCGCATATGAGGCGCCAATCGACTTGCGAGTTAGGATGCCAAACGTGTCATTTCGCGATGCTTCGAACCAAATCTCTCCGCCAATCTGTCCAAACAGATACGGACGACCCGAAAAAAAGCCAAGGTAGGGAAATTGCGAAACCAAAAGGGCGTCATACTGTGATAGCGCCGCGGTCGTCGAGAGATAAGGCATGTACTCGGGCCAAAGGAGAAGTTGCTCCGGCGTCACGATCATCCTTTTCGATTCCAGCAGCATAGGCTCCCAATTGGCCTCGGTTGGATACCGATGCACCCAATCTGGAAGTTGCATCTGGAGAAGCCTCGCGCCCGGATCTTCTCCCAAGTCGGTTATCTCTCCATCAAATTCTTCCCACGCCGGCTGCGCAAACACGAAATCGTCGTAGGGATAAAGCACAAGATCTACGTCCAAGTTTCGCCGCCTAAGAGGGGTCGCCCGGAAGTAGTTGATATTCGCCATGTTTCCAACAAAGGCGTATTGATTCTTCCTCGGATTCGATTTTAAAGGAAACTGACGAAACCATCGCCAAAGCCGTGTCTTTCGTTCGTGAGCCTCCAGCGCGTCCTCAAGTTGAGCTAATCGCGATCTGCTAAAGGCGGCGAAGCGCCCGATGTTGTCTGCCTTCATCCAGGGATGCTGCCAAGGCGTGCGATCAAAACTATGCCACTCGTTCGTTGGCAGGCGGCTTTGGCCGGCAAGCGCCCACCGCGTCTCAATGGGTAGAGTACGTTGATCGAGCGAATCTCTGAGCGCCTTTCTCTCTTGCCTCGAGAGCGCCATTAGCCGACAGCTCGCAAAATCTTCACGACTTGTTGCTGATCATCGTCGGTCATTCCCGGAAAAATCGGCAGTGTTATCGTCGTGTCCTCCGCGGTCGCTGCGTTGGGGAACTGTTCCGGCTTCAAAGCATATTTATTGGCGTAGTATCCCAAGCGATGAACCGCGTGAGTGCCAGGCCGGGTTTGAATTTTCTTGTCTGCAAGAGCCGTCATCAGAGCATTGCGACGCTCGCGTCCACCTTCGAGCACGCGAATGACATATGACTGGTACGCGTGCCCATCGACATCCCCACCCAACGGCCTGGCGATCGAGTTCACTTCCATCAGCAACTCTGTATAGCGACGCCCGAGACGCCTGCGTTCTGCCAGCAGCCGGTCGAGCTTGCCCATTTGCGCCACGCCGACCGCAGCCTGGATGTCGGACAAGCGCAAGTTGAAGCCGAGATTGTCAAACGTCGCCATCGTCCAGGGGCCGTGAGGCTCGATCGACGGATCCGGCGCGCCGGTAGAGCCGTGGTTGCGTTGTGAGCGCACGCGCGCTGCAAGATCATCGCGATTGGTCGTTACCGCCCCGCCCTCTCCGGTCGTAACGGCCTTGCGCGGGTGAAAGGAAAAACAGCCGATATCGCCGATCGCGCCGATGGGCTTGCCTTTATACGTCGTGCCAATTGCACAGGCAGCGTCCTCGATGACGGCGATGCCGTGTGGTTCCGCAATGGCCTTGATCTCGTCCATCGGAGCAGCGAGACCGAACAGGTGGACCGCAACGATGGCTTTCGTGCGCGGCGTGATGGCTGCCTTCAGCTTCTCGGGATCGATATTGTAGGTCGACAGATCGATATCGACGAAAACCGGTTTCGCACCGACATATTCGGCACAATGCGCGCTCGTTACCCAGGTAAACGCCGGAACGATCACTTCATCCCCAGGTCCGAGCTGCAACGCCAGGGTCGCCAGATGGAGCGCCGCGGTGCATGACGTGCACGCCAGCGCATGCTTCACCTCGTGCTTCTCCGCGAGCAACTTCTCAAATCGTTCGGTCAATGGGCCCTGGGTCACCCATTTCGAATCAAGGCATTCGCGCAGCAGCGCGATTTCAGCTTCATCAAAGCTTGGTTCTGTGATGTTCATATTTTGCGATCCGGATCGGTAGCAATGCAAACCACGCGCGATAGTTCAGCCTATCCGCGTGTTGTCTTCCCACCCAATTCCGTCCTCCATCTTCCGATTGCACCCTGCAACTCACTGGCTAATTCGTCGTTCAGGCGAACGCGATCCGTCGATTCGAACCGGTTCGGGATTTTCTCGATGTCGACTTTCAAAGCCTCTCCTCCTCTCCGGCCAAGCAGCTCGGCAATGTCCGAGACAACCTTGCGCGGCTCGCGCGACACCCGCTCATACTCAATATCGATGACGCGGGCGGCATCAACCTTCTGGAGCGCATCGCGCGTGGTAGCCTCGATGGAGACTGCCTGCCTGGCAACCTGCTCAAGCGGCGGAAGCCTTACGATCTCCCCATAGTCGGGAGGCTTGACGGACCACCAGCCACTGGGTTCGCCGAACAAATCGAGCCGCTGGAACCACAGCGACTGCGCTACGAAAAATGCGTCTCGATTACACGAAACGAAAACTGCGTGCGGAAACAGGTCGGCGAGCAGATCGGCTTGAAAGGAAAACCATGTGTTGTTCTTGAAGACCAGAGGCCTGTTCGTAGCAGCCTGCATAGAGCGCACCGCTTCAATCAGGCCCTTTGTGTCGAGCCGGCGCCGGGCGTCAGCATCGAGAAAGTGAGTCTCCTGGCCGAGATCAAACCAGCGGGACCAGAAATAGCCGAATTCATGCGGCTCCCATAACCCCTGCGTGCCTCCGCGCGTCGATCGAAAGCTATGAGTCTTGTCTTCGTCCTTGGGAGTCAATGCCGAGGAAAGCATGAGTCCAAAGGCGGGTGCCATCCAGAACTTCGCGGCCAAATTGGTGATCACGGAAAAGGCGCCGGTCACCTGCAGGAGCTGGCTGACGAGCGTCGTCGCCGATCTCGGCGGCCCCAGAATGAAGACAATCGGCTGTTGGCTCTCCGCACTCGTTGCCTCCAACTCACGTTGGAGTGGCGCGACCAAGCTGTTGACCTCTGACAGCAGCCTTTCCTGGTCGATATCCTTGCCGACGAGGCTCGTCAGACCGGCCAAGTGACGAGGCAAATCCTGCGACATCATCCTAGTATTCTCCTCGAGACCGAAACGACCGTTTCAACGTCCTCATCGGACATCGCGGGATATATCGGCAACGATATAGTCGTGGCGAAGAGCCCTTCAGCCACGGGAAATGTCCTGCTGGTCGGCCGGAACTGATGAAGCATGGTATCGACAGGGCGTCTTACCGCTACCTCATGACGACCAAACTGCTCGATGAGCTGGTCTACTTCTGTGGATTCGTTCAAGACGACCGGATACCGGTAAAAGGTGCTTTTATCTTTCAGCGAGTCCGGGAGGCGAATGGAGTCGAGCGTTCGCAACTCGGCAAAGTAGTAGTCAGCGATCTCTTTTCTGCGCTTCAAGATGATATCAAGCCGGTCAAGCTGCGATCGAGCAAGGGCAGCCTGCAGGTCCGAGAGCGGATACAAGTTCTTTCTATGCTCGCTGCCGTCAACCGTCTTTAGGCGGGCAATCCTCTCCGCCAAAGGTTCCTCAGCCAGCACAGCACCGCCCTCGCCAGCAGCGAGCACCTTCGTTGCCTGAAACGACAGTATCTTGACGTCGGCACAGCACGGTTGCGATTGCCGCGAGGGGAGATATTGCGCCCAATCAGCGATCAGCGGAATTCCGAGCGTTCGGAGCCGATCGAGCTCGATCGGCGTTCCGAAGAGATATGGCAAGATGATTGCCCCCGTCCGCGCGGTACAGGCCTGGGCAACCTGATCAAAATCGACCAGATAATCCTCGTCTATGTCGACGAGTACCGGAACCGCTCCGAGATCCTCGACCACCGCCAGAACCTCAGGGCAAACATAAGTCGGAAGGATGACCTCGCTTCCGGTAGCGGCCCCCACTCCCCGAAGAGCCAGCAACAGCGCTTGCGAACCGGAGCCGACGACAATCGCGCGCGGCGAGTTCAGACGAGCAGCTAGCGCTTCTTCCAGTCTGGCAGACTGCGCTCCCTCGGCGATCTGACCCGACTCCAGACACGCCACAACGGCGGCAATGTCAGCCGCGTCGATCCACGGCTTGCTGTGCGGGATCAACTGAAGCTCCGCATGCGGACAAGAGCGGAAATCGGCGAGAGGACTGCGAGCTGATGTCGGTTAGGCCGGCCACGCCATGTCCCGCCCCAGCGTCCGAGTCCCGACCTTTTCGCCTCGAGCATTGCTATCGATGCCTTCTAGAGCTTCGAGTACGGATAAACATAAAAATTCGGAAACAATGTTCCAAGCTCGGATTTAAGCTGTTTGAGCTTCGCGACGCCCTTGTGTGGCGCCCTGACCAGATAGCTGTACGGAAAATCAAGCGCTCCGAAGCCGGCCTTGAAATGATGCAGATTGTCTTGGTCACTCCAGGTACCTCCCCAATTCCAGCGGCGATATCCAGACTTGATCACGTCGAGCATGGCCATCCAGATGAGGAACGTCAGCGGCTGCCTGGGGCGAAACTCCTTTGCGATAACGGGTGTGATGTATTCACAAGTATCGCCGGACAGCAGCAACAACAAAGCCGCTGTAGGCGTGCCATCGCTGATGCAGACCGAGAGACGTCGCATGCGCGGCGAAAGTGTTTCCCGCATAGCGCGAAAATGGCTTTCAGGTTTTGGTTTGCCGCCGATCGCTGCCATGTTTTCCGCGTGGGTCTCAGCCAGAAACTTCCAAGCCCAGTCGTCATCCGTGACCTGTTCCGAAAATCCCTGCTTGAGCGACTTGCGGACCAGGTTACGGGTCTTCTGCTTGAATACCAATTCAAGTCCATATGCCGCCTGATCGGCTGGAGGCAATTCTGTTATCTGGCCGATACGAGCGTCCTTCTCAATCGGCTTGAGAACCGCGTCGTATGAGGCGATATGAGCCTCTTCGTCCGGCAACAAGATCATCGTGGCTGAAAGCAAGTCGTCTCCGTCGGCCACGGCGACGAAATCCGACAAGAGGGTGCGCCTGACCGCATCGGCATCTTCTGAAGCAAGACCCAGGCGCCTCAGGATGACTGAACCATGCGAACCATACCACGGCAGGCTGTTCACGACCCGACCAACCCCCTCGCGAAGAATTTCCGCGTAAGGCAGCGCCCCCACGATGGCACCATCAGACCAGGCTAGAAGAACATGCGTGCGGCAGGATGTCGTGGCCTCCAGAAATCTCAGGAAGCTCGGCATGCCGTAGAGTGGAAGGCAGGAGTTCTGCCTCAGGAATTCGTCGTAGGAAGGCACTTCCCTTTCCTCGAGCGGCCGCACTTGGAACGAGCGCATCAACGTGTGCACACTCTCGTGATGTATTCCGTCAGATCGTGAACGCACCGCTCGACGTCTGATTGCTCCGTATCGATAACGAGCTCCGGCGCCTGCGGTATCTCGTAAGGCGCCGACACGCCGGTAAATTCCTTGATTTCCCCGGCCCGGGCACGCCGATAGAGGCCTTTCGCGTCCCGGCCCTCGCAAGCTTCCAACGACGCCTTCACGTAGACTTCGTGAAATGAGCCTGCGGACGCTGATCGAGCCTTGCGTCGATCTCTCTGATAGGGCGAGATAAAGGCTGTCAGCACGATCAGCCCTGCCGAAGCAAACAGTGCGGCGACTTCTCCGATGCGCCGGATGTTCTCCGACCGGTCATCCGCGGAGAACCCGAGGTCAGAATTCAGTCCGTGCCTGAGATTGTCGCCGTCAAGCACATAGGTTTGCCAGCCGGCCTCGAACAGGGCGCGTTCGGCGCGCAAGGCCAGCGTCGATTTCCCCGCGCCGGACAAGCCTGTGAACCAGATGACCGCTCCCTTATGACCATGCCTGATCTCTCGCTCAGAGCGGTCGACCAGCAGATCGACTTTCTTGATGTTTGCAGCCTTGATAGCCGGATTGCTCCGCTGGTCCGGAATCCCATCGAGATCGATGAGGCCCCCACCCACGGTATCAAAGCCGTCAAGCAGAACGAACCTGCCCAGCATCTTGTCGTCATGCCCGTCCGCCACCGGGAGGACCGACGAGGTACTCAATCTGACCGTAGCCAGATCGTTGCGCGTTACGATGTCGCCACGACGAAGTTGCAGGGTCTCGAGGTCCAACAGGGATTCGATCGCGCGAACGGTCACCTGCGCTTCCAGCGTACCGGCCCGCAGTTTCAGCGTTGCGCCGGCCCGCAACGGCTTTTCTCCCAGCCAGAACAGCTTTCCGCGAAACACGTTCGACAACACCGGCGGATTCGCGAAATGGCTCGCTACATTTCCCCGCTCGACGAATATCTGCTCGTCGAGAATGATCCCAACAGATTCCCCGGCTGAAATTCGGTCGGACGGGTTGAGACGATCGAGCGGTTCGATACGTGCGATCCTTGCGATCCGGTCGTGCGGCGAGAACATCAGGGTATCGCCGACCTGGGCGCTTCCGGATGTGACCTTCCCCGCTATAATGCGACGTTCGTCGAACTTGTAGACGTCTTGAACGACGATTCGCAGCGGGCGTTCGGAAGCGGGAGCTTCGACGTTCAGGGAGGAGAACGTCTCCAGAAGTGTCGGGCCGGAGTACCAGGGGGTTCGCACCGACAGCGCCGTAAGATTATCACCTTCCCGGGCCGAGATCGGCACAACCGCCGTGGGCTCTATACCCAATCCCCTCAAATAGGCGCGAACGTCGGCGTCGAGCTCTTTGAACCTCGCTTCAAGATTGTCAACCAGATCGATCTTGTTGATCGCAACGACGACCTGATTGATTCCGAGCAGCTTCAAGAGATAGGCGTGCCGGCGCGTCTGTTCCTTCACGCCCTCAAGGGCGTCTACCACCAGCAATCCCGCATCGGCATTCGCGGCGCCGGAAATCATGTTCTTGAGAAACTCGCGATGCCCCGGCGCGTCGATGATGACCGTGTCTCGATGCCCCGTACGCAGCCAAATCCAGGTCGTGTCGATTGTGATCGCCTGGTCGCGCTCCGCCTGGAAGGCATCCAGCACGAAAGACCATTCAAGCGGCATTCCCCGCTTTTCGCTTATTCTACGCAGCTCCTCCACCTTGCCTTCGGGCAGGCTTCCGGTTTCGTGGAGGAGGCGTCCGATGAGAGTCGATTTGCCGTGATCGACGTGACCTGCGACCACGAGCTTGAGCTGGTCGCGATATGAAGACTGTTTCATTTCTAGGATATCTGAATTCTTACATATAGCCCGAGGCTCTCAGGCGCTCAAAGCTGTCTTCCGAGTCGTGGTCCATGGTTCGACCCGCGCGCTCGGGCGTTCGGGTCTGTTCGAGTTCAGAGATGATCTCCTCGATCGAGGATGCTTCGCTTCGAATGGGGGTCGTAATATTCTTCTCTCCCAGCGAGCGATAGCGCCAGCCGTCGCGGGCAAGATAGAGCGGTACGATCGGAATGCGCTCGCGCAGCGTATAGCGCCAGATATCGAGCTCGGTCCAATGAAGCAGCGGATGGATCCGCAGATGGCAACCTTCTGGAAGATCCATCTTGTAGATGTCCCAGAACTCCGGCGGCTGATTTCGAAAGTCCCAGACGCCATCTCTCGCTCGCGGACTGAACACACGCTCCTTCGCACGCATGCTCTGCTCGTCGCGTCGAATCCCGAGAACAATTCCGCGGTAGTTTTCCCGCTCGATCAGCGCTTTCAGACCTGCCGTCTTTCGAGCCGCCGCCCTGGACGCCGGAGGGAGTGTCGGGTCCATCTCAGACTCAGGCGGACATAACTCCGCTCGGAAATCGAGATTCCACTCCTTGGCGATCCGATCCCTGAACTCATAGACTTCGTGCAGCTCCATTTCCGTATCGAGCTGGATCATCGGGAACGGCACGTGACCAAAGAAGCATTTGCGTATCATCCAGAGTAACGCCGTGGAATCTTTTCCGATCGACCACAACATCGCTATAGGCTTTACCCGCGCAAAAGCTTCTCGCAGGATAAAAACTGTTTCGTGTTCCAGACGCGAAAGATAATCCAAAGTGACCTCCAGCGAGCAAGCACTCGATCGTACAGACTCACGTAGTTAAAACATTCGAAGCGCGGCGAGGGAAAGCAGCTCCGCAACGACACGGCAAACTCTGATTCAATTCACCCTGAGTAGTCTGCGCACCCTTTCAGCCACCCAGGGGCGCATGCCGCCCGAAGTGTCTGCCGGTGGGCTCCGATCCACGCCCGCTCCGAACCAATCGAAGCATTCGGTCATCGTCCAGGGAACAAACCCATCCTCGACGAGTTTGACGACCGCTTGGTGCATCCCGCGGGTCTTTTCGATGTTCTCGGGATGCAGATTGACCACGATCACGCCGGGAACGCCGCTCTGTCGAATGCGATCAGCCAGGTCCAGGATACAATCGGCGGATTGCCGATCATCCCAATCATTGATGAATACGATCCCGTCGCCGATCGCGGTGAGGACGCTCCAATGCTCCGTCAGCTTGTCGTCCAACATGATTCTGGCGGGCAGTAGCGAACCATTGATGATGGCGCCGTCGAGGCCTGGCAAATTCGAGCTGCCACTTATGCCATCGGCATTCCAGGCCGATGCATGTCCCCAATAGCCATCATTTAGGAAGCCATGATTCCGAACGGTACGCGCGCGCTCTCCCGTAAGGCGCTCAAACCATCGCGCCTGCTCAAAAAAAAGTTCGGCATACCTGTCGGGGTGTTCGAGCGCGTCGGGATGAATTCCCAACTCGACCTTTCTCCCGGCCTTGAGTTGCTTCAGCGTTTGCGGTGTGTGTTTGGTGAGAGGATGAAGGAAATAGGTAACCGGCAACGCGCCCAACGCCTCTCGTTGCTGCGCGTAACGGCTCAATGCGGCTTGGTCGTCATCGCCGGTAATAACGACGGCGCCCATAGCTCCGTTCGGCAATATCGGCAGCCGGCTTCTCCCGCACAGCCGAACCAACACATCAGCCAGAGCCTCGCACCACCAGTCGGCGGGCCGCTCGCGCAAGCTCTCGCCGGCAAGCTGGCCCTCAAAGAGATAGTTTGGCCGTTCGCCCGCAATGCCCCACATCGGGTCGGATGGCCGCTTTGAGGCTGCCGCCGGGTCCCCCTGGCGATACCGCATCAGGTCGGATGCAAGATCAGTTCCTATGAAGACGACTGAACCTCCATCACCCATCTGCCGATGGAGCCAGACCGGCTCTTGTTGGCCATTCTCAACGATCGTAGTGGAGCCGGCATCGGCCGCAAAGCACATGTAGGAATGCAGCGTGCGCAGCCGCGACCATGGCTTCGAATCGGCCAATCGCGCGCGCAGTACACTTGGCGAAGATATCGATCCTGGCTGCGCTTCGACACCGAAATCCCTGGCGAACTGCGCGCTCGGAAGCACCGCAACGACGCAGCCGCCCTCTGCGAGAACGCTCCTTGCCGTAGCCAGGTCCGCATGGGACGGACGGTAAAGCACGACAAGTTCGCCGACCTGTATCGCCGACGCTTGCCGGAAACCGAACGTTTGCAGGTGGTGCGCGATAAAGGCGCCACCTCCTTGTCCAGCGCCCTTCGCGTGTGCAGGCCTGCTCGCGATCTCATTGAGACGATTCGAAGAGGCGAGCAGATTGGAAGTGTAGCGCTCCGGACGTCGAAACAAGCTGCCCTGTATGACAGGAACACTTCTCGACCCGAAGATTGTCTTGAAGTGAGAGACCATCGCGATCGGCCAGTCCTTGGGAACTTCCGGAAACGATGGCCCAAACCGGTAGATGTCAAATCCCGCCTGCTTTGCCCAGCTAATGGCACTCCAGTGCAGGAAATTGTTGGGCCTGAGCTTCATCGCCTCCGGCACAGAAACGCCGGCAAGAAAATTGACCGCTTTCTTGTCTGCCAACAGGATGAGGCCCGCAATCGGGTTCGTATCCTGCCTGACCAATGCGACGTATGCCCCCCCTTCGCCCGCAAACGACCTGAAGATGCTTCGGTAGTACTCGAGTTCGGGCAGGAGCTCGCCGGTTCTTGTCGCCGACGCGCGCGCAATATCCATATAGGCTTCGAGATAGGAGGCATTGCTCGATATCTCGAATTGAAGATTTGATTTCTCCGCTTTCCGGACCGCAGTACGGCACGTGTTATCCAATCCCGCGAACAGCTCTTCAAGGGTTGGGGCGAGATCAACCAGCTGATCGGCATTCAGGGTTGAGGAGCCGGGACAAGGCAACATTCCCGACGGTCCGAACGCGATACCGAGCTGGAAACCGAACTCGCTGACCCAGAACGGAACGGCCTCCCTCGATGAATGACGATTTCCCGGCGCGAGATTGTGGCAGTTCAACTGAATGCGATCGACGTCATATAGATCGGCGATAGCGAGTATCTCCTGCATCGCGGCCTGACGCGCGGCCTTCGCTACGCCGGCGTCGATATCGGCGTCGAGCGCAAGACCGGTATGGCGATGAATCCCCGAATGCAGCAATCGCTCGCTAAGCGCCATTTCAGGGCCTTCACTAATAAACAAGGGCTGGATGCCGACGAGCTGCGAGTTCTCTTCCAGGGCGAACGACAGGTTCGCAGACACGAAGAACCGTTGCTCGATCTCGATCCAGGACGATCGATGTGTGAGCCAGGCCTGTGGCGATCGCAGCGCCAGACGATCCCAGGCACTATGATCAATTTCGCGAAACCGGACGACTTTCATCGCGATTCAAACACTGCATTAAAGCGCGTGCCGAAATAGGGATTCAGCGGGTGGATATCGACAATTCTCGTGTTGACGCCGAGACGACGCCCCAGTGCCACAAAGTCCTCGCGGTCGAAATAGTAGGAAATGATCTCGGGCTTGATCTCGATCGGAATCGGAGCCGACAACTTGCTCAATCCCAGTAAGCCAGCGATCTTCGCCACACGGCCCGACTTCTGCTCGTACTTCCGAATCGTCCCCAACGGGGCCCTTTCCGCTTCGGGTTCAAATTCCTGCTCGAATTTCGCCGTGAGCCGCTTCGCGATGGCCTGCAGTTCGTCCGCCTTCTCGCGGTCCGGAATTGATCCGATCAGGACCCGACCTTGCGGCTTCACCACCCGGAGCATTTCCGCAATGATCGGCTCTCCCGTTGCGAACGACGGGAAATTCGAGAATACATCATAACAATAGGCGGCATCGAACCGCCGATCAGGGAACTGGAGGCTTTCGCCGCTGGCTCTCTCGAAGCTCGCATTGTTCAATCCGAGCCGCCTTGCGACCGCAAGCGGCGCCTCGGCGAGATCAACTCCCATGTATTCGCCGACACTGGGGGCCAACACCTTCGCCAAGAACCCGGCCGCACAGCCGACTTCAAGGACCGATGAGCCCGGGCCCGCTTTCATCAGGCCGAGCATATCGAGCCTGAGATCGTCGAGAAGGCTCTCGTTGGCCCACAACCGCGGATTGCGGCCGGCGATATAGCAGAGATCATCCAGCGTCGGCTTCTCCGAAATCTGCCTTGCACGAAGCTCAAAGAACGCCTCAAGCCTCTCCTGCCATTCACCATCTGTCATCGTCGTCATTCGCTTCGCTCGATACTGCAGGTGAATTTCGGATCGTACAGATAGCTGAAATGCCACAGAGAATTGCGGGACACCGAGAACTGAGCCGCCTTCTCTACATAATGCAGGATGGCTTCCGCGCCCTTCGGCAGCATGTGCCGGCACAGACCGGCAGAAATGTAATACTGCCCTTCGCCAAGAGCGAGTTCGGGCACCTCGTAGATGACGCTTCCGCGTTCCGGCAGACCATCGTCCCCATCGAGGAACAGGCCACCGTCGTACCCCTCAATTCCGGTAACCGCCTGAAGCCGTGCGGTATCGATCCGCAGGCTTGCGTAGATCTGCTTGTGTTCGGTGAAGCCCGACCACGACACCCGGATGCGAAGCGGCTGCCCGTTCTTGACAACGCCGATCGGCTTGCCTTCGACGTCGATCACCTCGACGCCAGTAATCTGCAGGGTGTCGCCGCCAAGCTCGTATTTTCCGGTTTCGGCCGTACTCTCAATCGACTCGCTGAGCTTCTTGGTTTCCCGGAGATTGCGCGCTTCCTCGATATCCCAGACGCTCTGCTCATAGGCCTTGCTGACGCGCTGGGCATTTCCGTGCATCAGCACCCGCCCCTTGTCGATCCAGATCGCCTCGTCACACAGCTCACTGATCAACCCGCTCGAGTGCGAAACGAACAGGACGGTGGCGCCGCTTTCGCAGATCTGACGAACGCGCTTCATGCACTTGTTGACGAAGGCGGTATCGCCGGCAGCGAGAGCCTCGTCGACGATGAATAACTCCGGATCGACGCTGATCGCCGTGGCGAAGGTGAGTCGCGCCTGCATGCCGCTTGAGTAGGTCCGGAACGGCTGATCGATCACCTCGGCAAGCTCGCTGAAATCGATGATCCAGGGAACCTTCGCCTCGATTTCCGCTCTCGTCATACCCAGGCACATGCCGCCCAGGACGATGTTGTCGCGACCCGTCACATCCGGATGAAATCCGGTCCCCAATTCCAGGATCGCGGACAGCTTTCCGGCCACTTCAACTCGCCCGGTTGTGGCATCCAGCAGTCCGGCAATGATCTTCAGGAGGGTACTTTTTCCCGCGCCGTTCGGCCCGATAATGCCGACCACACGCCCGCGCAGCACTTCAAAGGAAACATTCTGGATTGCCCAATGCTCGTGGTGCCGAGGCTTTCCAGTGATGATCTCCTTCAGGAAATCCAGCGGCTGCTGATAGAGCCGATAGGCCTTTCCCAAATTGGTGACGCGAATGGCGCACTGCGGCTCCAATGACCCGGCAAGCGGGATCAGTTCGCCGGCGTCTCGATTGTCAGAGAGCATTGCCATAGTACGGTTTCAGCTTTTCAAACATGCGGTATCCGAGCCCCAGACTTAGCAGCGCGAACACGAGGGTAACCGCCCAGGCGTACGGATGCTTGAACGAACCGAAGAACAGAACATCCTGGTAGACCCAGACGAGGTAACTGAAGGGATTCGAATAGATCAATGGACGAAGGGCACGCGGCATCCAGTCGGGCAGGTACACCGTCGGCATCAGATACATCGCGATCGAGGTGAAGACCGTAACGATCTCGCGCAGATCGCGAAAGAAGGGAGTGACTGCAGCAAGGGCGAAGCTCAATCCGACCGCCAGAATTGCATGAATGGCAAACACGACCGGCAGCAGCAGCAGCATCCAGCTGAGGCCTCCCACATAAGCCTTGTAGAGAATGACGAGCGCAAGCGCCGGCAAATGAGGGATCGCTGCAGCAATGGTTGCCGCGATCGGAAGCAGCTCGATCGGAAACACAACCTGCTTGACGAGACTTGCGCTCCCGATCAGGGCTCCGGGCCCGCGAACCAGCGCAGCCTGCATCATGAGCCACGGAACCAGACTTGCCAGGATGTAGGCCGAGAAATCGCCGGGGAAATCTGCGCTGATCGACAGCTTGCTGCCCAACACGAAGCCGAAGATGAGCAGGTATGTTCCGACGACAACGAGTGGATGAATGAAAACCCACAAGGCGCCAAATCCGTGCCGCGCATGCGCGGCGCTCAGGTCACGATCGACCATCTCCCGCAAGAGATCGGGATATCGCCGGATCTGGCTGATCGTGGTCCATAGGGCCTGAGAGTTGCGGTATGGCGACAGGCCAACCCGCACCCATCTTGCCGCCGGGAAGAGACCGTTCATCTGCAGCGCGCTCCCATTTGTGCGTGCCTAAAAGCTGCTTTCCATGATCTGCTCGAGATTGAGCAAAGACCAGATCAGCAGCCGCCTGTTTTCCCGTCCTTCCAGATGTTCGTCGACCAACGAACGAACGGTCTTTCGGTCGACCAGGTCGTAGATGCGGGCCGTGTTGCTGAAGAGCCTCCGTTTGACATACTCGATGCTCTCCCCCTTGAACCAGCTGGCATCCGGCGCGGAGAAGCCTTGCTTCTCGCGCTCCGCCACTTCGTCGGGAATATGCCGGCTCATCATCTTCCGCAAAATCAACTTGCCGTCCTTCGTGCGCTCGTAATAGCGTTGCGCCTTGCCTCCGGGCTCGTTTTCGTTGAGGCGAATGACCTCGGTCAGATTGCCGAGCTTCATCCTGGCAGGAAGCTTCATTGCGAAATCGACGAGATCGTTGTCGAGAAACGGCACCCTGCTCTCGAGTCCATGCGCCATCGCCAGCTTGTCCTCGACGACAAGCAGCCCGTTCAGGAACGTCTTGGCCTCGAAGTAGAGCGAGTGATTGACGTAGTCCTCGGGCCGCCGCAGCTCCGAGGCGTGCTCCTTGAACACTCCCCTAAAGATATCGATCGGCGAGGTCTGCCGGGCCTCATCCCATACCGGCCCCAGTAGCTTCGGCATCGTTCCGCTCGGAACCATGCGCTGCCAGAATCCGAAGTACTTCTCGATATAATGATCGAAGTCGTCGTTCACGACGGCGCGGTAGTAACGCCAGGGGTATCCGCCGAAGAGTTCATCTCCCCCGGTCCCGGTCAGGACCACCTTGCCGAATTTGGATGCGAGCTTTGCCGCATAGAAATTCGGATAGGACTGGCCGACGCGAGGCTCTTCCAGATGCCATGCAAGCTGAGGCAATGCCCGCTCCATGTCGCCGGCCTTCAAGACCATCTCGTAGTGCTCGGTCTTGAACAAATACGACATATGCTCGGCCTTCGTCCGTTCGTCGTATCCGAGTTCGACGCCAGAGGCCGAGTTGAGATCGAACCCGACCGTAAAGGTCCGCATGAACGGCAGCTGGCTCGACGCAAGCGCGGTGATGGAGCCTGAATCCATGCCGCCGGAAAGATAGCATCCGACCTCGACGTCGCTCACGAGCTGCCGGTTGACCGCCTGCCTGAACAGGCGATCGAGCTCGTCGGTCGCCTCATTCTCATCAACGGCGTACTCGGGCTCCTCGAAATGAAAATCCCAGTACTGCACCGGCTCGACGGCCCTGCTGTCCGGCGAAATCTGCAGATAGCAGCCCGCCGGCAACAGCTTCACGCCGGCAAACAGTGTCCGCTCAGCGAAGAAGTTCTGAAAGCTGAGATACTCCGACAGCCCTCTGATGTCGACGCGCGGCTTGTACTCCGAAAATGCCCGAAAAGCCTTGTGCTCGGAGGCGAAGACGAATGTCTGCCCAAGTTCGGCATAGTAGAGCGGCTTCACGCCGAAGCGATCCCGGGCCAAGGTGAGCTTCCGCTCGTGATTGTCCCAGATCGCAAAGGCGAACATGCCGTTGAACTTGAGAAGCGCACCAAGGCCCCACTCGGCGAAGGCGTGCAGCAGCACCTCGCTGTCGCCGGAGGAGTTAAAGACGTGGCCCCTGGCCGAAAGCTCGACCTTCAATTCCTTGAAGTTGTAGATCTCCCCATTGTAGGTCAGCACAAATCGGCCGTCGCGCATCTCCATCGGCTGCCGCGCGGCGTCGGTCAGATCAATGATCGACAGCCGGCGATGACCGAGCCCAACGGGACCGTTGCAGTAGTGGCCCTCGCCGTCCGGCCCGCGATGAGCAATGATATCGGTCATTGCCGTCAACGTGGTGATTGAAGCGGGCCGCCCGTCGCGGTGCAGAATTCCGGCTATGCCACACATGTTATTCTGGCCGATCTATTCAATGATGTCGGGTGCGAGCTCAGATCTGAACCTTCAGATCTGAGCCTTGGCACGACGCTGATCGACCTGATCGATATGGCTCCTGCGCCAGTCGATCAGCCGCCGCAGCCCTTCGTCCAGGTCGATCGCGGCGGTGAAGCCGATCTCCTCCTGGGCCCGCTTCGGCGATCCGATCCGATTGCGCACCAGCGTGGCCTGGCTCCGCGGCGCATAGTTGATCGGTTGATTGGAGCCGGTCAGGTTCAGGAGCTTTTCGGCGATCTGCTTCAGCGAGGTCCGGTGTCCTGTGCCGACATTGTAGAAGCGATCCGTCGCGCTCGCGCCCATGGCGCACAGATTGGCGCGCGCGCAATCTTCCACCGCGACAAAATCGAACGCCTCCGAGCCATCCCCCAGGATCGTCGGTCCCTCTCCCTTGTCGATCGCGTCGAGCATCTTCATGATCACGGCGATATAGGCTCCCCGGTAATCCTGACGCGGTCCATACACGTTCATGTAGCGGAGGCCGACATAGTCGAGGCCATAGCGGAAGTGGTAGGCACGGGCCATCGCCTCGCCACAGATCTTGGTCGCACCATAGAAGTTCTTGTTGTTGAACGGATGGTCCTCCGTCATCGGCTCCTCGACGGCATCGCCATAGACCGAGGCCGACGACGACCAGACCAGCCGCTTGACGCCGTTGCGCACGCATCCGTCCAGGACGTTGAACATTCCGTTGACGTTGACGTCAAAAGCCGTTCGCGGGAATTCGTGACACTGCAGCAGCCAGAGCGCAGCGAACTGAAACACCCCGTCGGCTCCCTTCAGGGCCGCATCGAGGATGTCGACCTGTGTGATATCGCCGCCGGCCTCGAAAATCTTGACGCGGGGGTCGCGCAGCGCGCCGGCAAGGTTCTCATGCGTGCCGCGCACGAAGTTGTCGTAAATGACGATCTCGCCGACGTCAGTCTGCGTCAATTGATCGACCGCATGCGACCCGATCAGCCCGGCGCCCCCGATAACGACAACCTTCTTTCCGCGAATGTCCATCTTCTTCAACCCTCGATTTCAACCAGCGCTTCATTGTGAAGCTCATAACGACGGTGAGTGCGTGGGCAGACCAGATCGCTGCCCAGCCGCTCGCCTGCCCTACTCATCCAACCAATTCGGCGGGCCGGATTGCCTGCCATCAACGAAAATGCGGCGACATTTTTCGTGACGACAGCACCGGCTCCGATGAAGCAGTACTCGCCCAGCGAATGTCCGCAGACGATGGTCGCATTGGCGCCAATGCTGGCGCCGCGCCCGATCGGCGTCTTGCGAAACTCGTCCTTCCGCGACACGCCGGCGCGCGGATTGTTCACGTTCGTGAAGACGCAACTCGGGCCGCAGAACACGTCATCGTCGAGTTCGACGCCATCATAGATCGAGACGTTGTTCTGGATCTTGCAGCCGTTTCCGATCTTGACGTTCGGACCGATCATCACGTTCTGGCCGATCGAGCAATCCGCGCCGATCACCGTCCGCGACAGAATATGGCAAAAGTGCCAGATCTTGGTGCCGCGTCCGAGCACCGCCCCATCGTCAACGTAGCTCGATTGATGGATCAGGACGCCCGGAAAGCGCGGATCCTCGCGCATCTCGCTCATTTGTGCATCGCCTTCTGGGCAAAGGCGTGAACGCCGTTGCTTCTGACGATCGGCGCATCGCGAAACGTGGAGACGATGTCGATCGAGGGGCGGACTTCGTCCAGCCTGAAGCCGCGCCCGGCGACGATCTCCTCATAGCTGCGCGTATGGAGATCGGTGAATCCTTCCGAGAATTCGACCTCCTCGCCGTCGACGGTGATCGAGCGATAGGTCGTCTTCTTGCCTTTCACGCTGTCGGGCAGATCGTTGCGGTCCAGCGATAGAAACCAGCTCACATCCGCGCGCTCGCACTCCAGAGAGCCGGCCGCCCTCTCGGCCTCGCGCAGGTGCGCCTCGTTGCGGCTGGCGGGCCCGAACACGAAGCTCAGCATGTCGAAGAAGTGGACCCCGATATTGGTCGCAACACCACCCGACTTGGCGTCTGCTCCCTTCCAGGAGGTGTGATACCAGCGCCCCCGCGAGGTGATGTAGGTCAGCTCGACCTTGTGGCGCTTGTTCGAGTTCGCGAAGCGATCGCGCAGGGCGATGATCGCCGGATGCAGCCGCAATTGCAGAATGGTCGAGATGCGGCGGCCGGTGTCCTGCTCGATGGCGGCCAGTTCGTCGATATCGCCGGGATTGAGGACCAGCGGCTTTTCGCAGATGGCATCCACGCCCGAGCGCAACGCAAACCGGCAATGCGCGTCGTGCAGATAGTTCGGCGAGCAGATCGACATGTAGTCGATCTTTCGGCCGCCTCTGCGCAACTGGTCGACATGGCGATCGAACAGCTCGAACTGGGTGAAGAACTCGGCATCCGGAAAATGGCTGTCCATGATGCCGACGGAATCGTTGGGATCGTACGCCACGGCCAGATTGCCGCCGGTCTCGGCCATCGCCCGCATGTGCCGCGGCGCGATGTAGCCGGCAGCGCCGATCAATGCGTAAGTCGTCATGGGCCCCTCTCTCAAACGCTTCTGCCTGCTTCAGGCAAGCTACCGCACTCGGGGTGAATCGAACATCACACCCAAGCCAAACATGTCCGTTACGCCTGCCCGGAGGCAGACGCAGTTACGCCGCAGCGATCAGGTCCGTCCCGACAAGAACACGGACCTTGCGGCCCAACAGGTTCAACAGAACCGCAACGCGATGCTGATCGCTGGCGTCTTCAACGAGCGCAAGACTGTCGACGAACGCACCTTCGACAATTCGCACTTTATCCCCGGGCGAGAACGCCGGCCTGCGCGCAAGCGTGATGAAGCCGGCTTCGTCCTCGCGCCCCTTCAGGGCATCGATGACGCGGTCTTCCACCACCGCGGGCCGATCTCCCACACACACGAGATGCGACACGCCGAGCGTCGATTGAATGGCACGCCACCGCTGCGACGCGAGGTCGATCCCGACAAAGAGATAGCGCGGGAACAACGGACGCGGCACAGTCTCCACCTTCCTGGCATGGCTGCGGCGCTTCAGGTAACGGGGGAAATAGATCGAAAATCCTTGCCGCTCGAGGTTGGCGGCGGCCTTTGCTTCGGCATTGACCTGCGTCTGGACGACGTACCAGCGTGAACTGAGCTCCATGGCCATCACGCCCCCAACGATTGCTTTGGACGCAGGCCCAGCAGATCCGGCGCAAGGACTTTCTCCGCGCCGAAATTGCTGACCGCCTGATCGAATACACTGCGCGCCGCCGTCAGATGCGTCACGACGACCGCATCAAACGGCTCGTCCACCAGCGCATAGGAGGAAACGACCTTGACACCGATGAACCGGGTCGCGGTTGCATCAGGATCAACGATCGCAATGACGGAAATTGGCCCGTCGACCGCGCACAGGATCGCAATTTCGCAGAGATCGGATTGCCCGGCGAGCACCACCCGCCTGAAGCCGAGCGCCTGAGCGCGCTCAAACAGCCTGCCATACTCCTCCTTCGCCTTGCGGAAGAGCGAAAACGAGTCCGACAGGAACTGGACGGTCAGTCGCGATTTCTCGGAGAAGCCTTGCGGCGTGAGGTAATAGGCGTAACGCCGTGCCGGCGCCTGCCCGACCTTGACGAAGCCCTTCTTGATCGCCCGCTTCAGATAGGCGTTGACCAAGCCGAGCGCGACGCCGAGATCGGCTGCGATCCGCCGCTGCGACTGCGCACCATCGGCTTCAAGCGAGGTGAGCAGACCGAGCACCAGCCGGTCACTGTCATTCTCATCTGTCGGTAGAATGCCCGCCATCACGCCTATCCCCACTGGAAAGGCTGATAGCGCGTTCACCGGATGAACGTCAAGCGAATTCGTTCACGCGATGAACATCATAAGCTATTGATAATAAATGCATTTACTCAAGACCCATGTGTCGCCGCAGCCACACCTAGGCCGGATCCCCGGCCTCGGCCAGATACCGCGCGGCAAGCGCCGAATAGCTGTACCGCTGCGCGATGGCGACGCGTTCGGCCCGCGAACGCGCCGGACCGTCCAGCGCCGCGCGCAGGGCCGCGGCGAGTGTGCCGGGATCGTCCGGCGCGCATCGCGCAGTCACCAAATCCTCGAGCCCGACGAGCGCCCGCTCCTCGCAGGCAATGACACTGCGCGGCGCGAACAGACAGTAGTCGAACAGCTTGTTGGGGCTGATGCCGTGGTGGTAGAGCGCGTTCTTGTGGAAGGCGACGACCGCGCAATCGGACGCGTGCAGCATGCCATGCACGATCGACCGATCGACTTCGTTGTGAAACTCCACGTTGGAAAGCCCTGCCGCCCGCTGCTTCAGCGCGACGAGCGAAGTGCCTGAACCGATCAGAACGAAACTGATCTCGGGGCTTGTGCTGCCGAGGACAGCGGCGGCGTCGAGAACGACCTCCACTGCATTTGGCGGCCCCATGCCGCCGGCATAGAGGACAACCCGCCTGCCCTGCTGCTTCAGCTGATTGATGCGGTCGATCAACGGATGACCGAGAGTTTCGATCGTCAGCGCGCTCTGGATCTCGCCGTCGGACACCCCGTTGGGGATCCAGATGAACTTGCCGGCGCTCAAGCCGCGCGCCCGCATATGGGCTTCCGCACCGGCCAAAAGACAGATCACGCGATCCGCGGCGCGATAGGCGGACCGCTCCTTCCAGCCGAGCAACCTCACAAGGGGGTGCCAGGTCGGGGTCATTCCAAGCGCCACGATGCTCTCCGGCCAAAGGTCACGAACCTCCAACCAGAACCTGGCACCGAAGCGCTGCGCGATCTGACGCGCCGCCGAAATGAAGAACAAATGCGGGCTGGACGCGATCATCAGATCCGGCTCGCCGAATTGCGCGGCGATCGCGGATGTCGCCGAGCGAAAGGCCGGCGCAAAGCTCAGATTATTGCGCAGCCGCCCCAAATTGCCGCCATCATAGCGCGGGGTGTCGAGGAACCAGAAGTCAACACCGTTGATCCGCTGCGGCCCCGGAGCGCGCGGCTCCCTGTGCAGATGATGGAAGCCGGCACTAACCACGATGACCCGGTGCCCCATCTTGCTCCAGGCATCTGCGAGCCAAAACGGACGCCAGTGACGGCCGAGGCCTGGCCCGCCTGCGAACGGATGCAATAGCCAGATGTTCATCGGGCCGCCCGGAAGACAGCGGCCGACGAGCCGGCGGTTATCGACAGCGACGATGACATCCAGGAATCATCAGGCCTCATGGCGCTTCGACCCGAAAGCGCTCACCCCAGAGCGCAACGCAATACAGCCGCCAGCGCATTCCAAGATCGAGCCGGTGAAATTTCCTCTTGAGCTTCGGCATGTCGACATAGCGGGCCAGGAGTTCGCTTGCGATCACCTTGTCATACATCGCGGCGGAGTGTCGCGTGAGCCAGATCCGATCGGGGGCAGCAAAGCCGATCTTGTCCTTCCGCCAGGTGATGCTGGCCGGCAGCAGATCGCTCATGGCGGCGCGAAGCGGCCATTTTGCCCATCCCTTGTTCAGCTTGATGCGTGTGGGAAGCGCCAAAGCAAACTCGACGAAGCGATAGTCGAGAAATGGAAGTCGCGTTTCGATGCCGAACCGCATCGAGTTCTTGTCCTCGAAACGCAGCAGCATCGGCAAATTGGTCTCGGTAATCTCCAGCACTTGCATGGCCTGCGCATCCCTCGTCTTCGACGCAAAGCGGCGAAGCGGCTCCGGCAGGTCGGGATTTCGCAGAAAAGTGTAACGCAAGCGATAATAGGCAGCGCGCAGCCCTGCCGAACCGGCACCGAACAAATACATTAGCAGCCGCCGGCGCGGAATCCCCGCCCGCGTGGCGGCGCCGAAGGCGGACAGGAATCCACGGACGCCACCGCTGTGAAGATGGTCGAGCAGCCAGGCCGCATAGTAGCGATGGTACCCCAGCAACGTTTCGTCACCGCCCTGACCGTCGAGCAGCACGATGACGCCGTTCGATCGCGCAGCCTGCATCACCGCATACTGCATCATGATCGAAGGACCTGCGAACGGCTCCTCCTGGACGTCGAGCAAGGTCTCCGCCGTCGATGCAAAATCCTGATAGGTCGGCTTGGTGCGCAGCCAGTTCAACTCTGCCCGTTCTGCAACCTCCGCCGCGTACGCCTCTTCATTGTTGGACGCCTGCTCGCTCACGGCCGTGACGGCAAAGAAGCGCTCGCTCGAGCCCGGCGTATAGCGCCGCGCGGCCAGCGTCGCGACACTCGAACTGTCCAGCCCACCCGACAGGCAGGTTCCGACCCGAACATCCGAACGCAGCCGCAGACGCGTCGCGTCATCGAGCAGCTCTCGCAACGATGTCGCTGCGCTGCCTTCATCAGACACGGCCAACCCAGGCGCAAGCGAATAGTAACGCTCGATTTCGACCTGCCCCGTCGACACAGCGACGCGCATCCGATGCCCGGGCGGCAGCTTCTCGACGCCCTTGAAGAAGGTCCGGCTGGTATGGTCGGTCATGCCGCAAACGAGGAAATCGTTGATCAGATCATCATCCGCGATCGGGCGCTCGATCAGCGGAAGAAGCTGGCGGATCTCCGAGCCGAATGCGAACTGCGTCGCCGTATTGACATAGTAGAACGGCTTCACGCCGAACCTGTCGCGGGCGCAGAACAGCGTGTTGTCGCGCTCGTCGTGGATCGCAAACGACCACATGCCGTTGAAGCGTTCGAGGCACCCTGCCCCCCAGCAAACATAGGCGGTGAGCAGGACCTCGGTATCCGAGGCCGTATGAAAGGTGTATCCGAGCGCCTCAAGCTCCGTGCGGAGCTCGACGTAATTGTAGATCTCGCCGTTGTAGGTGATCCAGATCGGGAGCCGTCTGTCGCGCATCGGCTGCGCGCCATCATCGGTCAGATCGATGATCGCCAGTCGCCGGTGTCCGAGCCCGACGTTCCCGTTGATCCTCACCCCACGCCCATCCGGACCGCGGTGGGCAACGAGATCGGTCATCTGGTCCACTTGGCGGGCATCGACGGGCCCTGTCTTAGCTATGAGGCCAAAGATGCCGCACACGAAATGCCTATCCAGATTGATTCGATGGCGGAGCTCGGTATAACCGCCGCGTCAGAATATGCGCGCATTTGGAACAAACCGCGGCTTTCTTAACCTGTTCGTGTATTGAACGTCAACGTTCCCGGACCGATCGAAGCTGTTTTCATACGCTGCTGAAACCTGAGATAGCGATGGCTGGCCGCAACTCTGCGCCGCCTCTCCGGGACTGCATCGCATGGCCGTTTCGGACCAAACTTGTGCTAGAAGCTGCTGGCTGATGTTGAGTTGGCATCCATCGGATCCCTGAGTGAACAAGATCGAACCCATCGGACCGACGTCCCTGACGGAAGCGCCGCTTCCCGCCGACGACGTTGCATCTTCCCGGCCGGCCCGCCCTTCCGTCGCAGGTTTCGTCACGCGCGTGCTTGTTCGCGCGGCACGGCGCGCCACCGAGAAGCGTCTAGCGAAGGGAACGGTGCGTACCTTGTGGGCCGCCACCCCGATCCTCACCTTGCCGCTTCTCGCCCGCTGCGATCGAATGTTGGGATTTCGCTCCTCGTCGCTGGTGTTCAACACCTACTATGTGACGAGATCATTCGACATCAACCTCATCCTGTTCGAGGGATTTCTTCGACTGCTGCGCAGCCGAAGAGGTCTCGGCCTGTTTCGTCGCCTGGTTCTGGCGTGGGCCCTGCTGCGCTACGATATCTTCAACTACTTCTATGACCGCGGCCTGATGCTGAGCGATGGACGCTATGGCATCAACCCTAAGGAACTCGACCTCCTCTTCCAGTCGGGAAAGCGATTGTATACCTACGCCTACGGTGCCGACGTCCGAGCACGGGAATCAACGCTCGCACTCGGTCATCCGAACCTGTGCGAAGAATGCCCGTCCCCCGGCAAGTTCTGTGTCTGCACGACAGAGATGCACGCCTCATCGATCAACCGCCTCAAGGGCCGTGCCACCGCGCAGATCGCGATGGGGGATATGGTGACGTATGTGCCCGGCTGCCGGGACATGCACTACTGGCCGATTGACGCAAGCAAGCTCGCCGCAAGGCCGCCGGTCTACAAGGCCGGCGACGTGCTGAGAGTGGCACATGCGCCGAACCACGGGCACTTCAAGGGAACCAGGCTTCTGATCGAGGCGATTGATCGGCTGGTGAAGGAGGGCGAGAAGATCGAGCTGGTTTCCGTGCAAGGAGTTCCCAACAAGAAGGTCATCGAGCTTTTCGGCGCCTCGCACGTCGTTGCGGATCAATTCGTCGCAGGCTTTCACGGCTATACCGCCCTCGAGGCGATGGCCATGGCCAAACCCGTCCTGTGCTTTCTGCGTGACGACCGAATGATGGTCGATCCGGCAACCTGCCCGATTATCAACACCCGTCCCGACGAAATCTATGGTGTGCTGAAGCGATGCTTGAGGGGTGAGCTCGACCTGAACGAAATCGGCAAGGCGGGCCGCCGCTATGTCGAAGCGCATTACAGCTTGCAAGCGGTCGCAGCGAGGCTCGGAAGGCTCTATTGTGAAACTGCTGATCTGCCCGAGGATCTGCGGGCAAGCCTGACGAGGCGCGTCGGTGAGTTCGAGAGCGATGATCATGCCTCGTAGCCCTGTGCGGCCTTCGCGCCCGTCAGCGGATCTGAATACGCGCACATGAGAATCCTGCACGGACCAGTCAATGTCGGAAATCAGCCCTGGGTGCTGTCCCGCGCCGAACGGCAGCTGGGAGCATCCAGCGACGTGGTCGTTCGCAACGACACATGGCTCGGATACTCAGCGGACCGAGTGCTATCGGCAAGGGACGCCGGATTTCTCGAGACGGCCATTCGCAGCGCGGCGTTCGGTCTGAAGAACCAGTGGCATTACGATGTTCTTCACTACTATTTTGGACAGACTTTTCTGTCGCCGGGTTTCCCCCTCTCCGCGCCGGGATCTGTGCTCTCCCGGCCATCGCTGCTAACGGACGTCATCAACAGACTGGCGACCGCAGACCTGCACGCCGCCCGCCTGTTCGACAAGAAGCTGTTCATGACCCTGCAGGGTTGTGATGTCCGGCTGGCGAACGAGGGAAACAGGCGAAACGAATGGACGATGTGCGCCACGCAACACTGCGAGCTGTATCAAAGATGCACGGACGCTCTCGACCATCGGCGGCACTTCCTGATCGAAAAGGTTCTGCCGCTGTTCGATCGGGTCTTCTATCTCAATCCGGAACTCGGACACATCGTACCGAACGGCCAGTTTCTTCCATATTCAAACGTCGAAATCGAGAAGTTCGAAATTGTGCCGCCTTCCCAACAGGGACGGCTGAAGATCGTTCATGCCCCGACCGCCGGACGGATCAAGGGTACACCGATGATCCTGCAGGCCCTCGAACAATTGCGGTCACGGTACGACTTCGACCTCATCCTTGTCGAAAAAACGAGTCACGAGCAGGCGCTGGAGATTTATCGGTCGGCGGACCTTGCAATCGACCAGGTGCTGGCAGGCTGGTACGGAGGCTTCGCGGTCGAGATGATGGCGATGGGAAAGCCGGTCGCATGCTACATCCGGGACGAAGATATGATGTTCGTTCCGGACGCGATCAGGCGCGAGCTGCCTCTCTACCGGCTGAACCCGGGAGACCTTGCAGAGAGCATTGCCGCGGTTCTTGATCGCCGTTCCGAGTGGTCCATGCGCGGCCAAGCGTCGCGACTTTATGTCGAACGATGGCACAACCCGAAGCTCATTGCGCAGGCCATGCTGAGGGCCTACGAAAGCCCCAACTCCGACTTCGAGCTGGTCCCGCAGGCGAAATGAGGCCGGCGTTTCGCTCAACGTTTGCTTCCAACTTGGACGGGTTCAGACATCCTGTGCGGCCGCCCGGCGCATCGTCGCCGCGAAATTTGCCGCGAATGCACTGACGTTATCATCCTGATGCGGGACGACATTTCGAACGACGAGCCCGCGCGCCTCCCGTGACGCCTGCGTCAGATGATCCGCCAGCGCGACCGGATCATCGACGCCGAAATAGCGCGCAGCGCCGGCGGTCTGCTCCCGGTGCACATCGATGTCGGACAGGATCATCGGAACGCCGAACGACTTCGCCTCCTCGACCGTCGTGCTCCAGCCCTCGAAGCGCGACGGGTTGAGCAGGGCTGTGGAAGCCCGCAGCAGCGCGTAGACATGCGGCAACGGGATCACGCCGAGGTGACGAAAGTGCGTATCGAGGCCGCGCTTCCGGATCTCGGAGTTGACCAGATCGAAGTAGCCCGGCTCGCGCCGATCTTCCGTGCTGCCGGATGCACAGACAACGAGCTCGACCCCACGACGCTTCAGGATCGCCAGGGCGTCGACGACAAGCTGATGGTTCTTGTGGCGATAGAACTGATTGGGCAGATAGAAGTAGTTCGTCGGCAGATTGTACGCCGCGATCACCTCTGACGGGTCGATGTTCAGGAACGCGGCCGGCGGCTGGGTCGCGAAGCGAACGACGCTGACCCGGTTGCTGGCGCGTGGATAGTAAGCCGTGAAATCGCGCAAGGCGCTCTCGCTGCTCAGCATGATGGTCCGCCCTGACGCGATCTGAACCCGAAAGCCAATCTCGCGGCGCCAACGTGCAGTTCTTGGAAACAACTGAGGCAGCGAACGGTGCTGCAAATCCGGAATCCACGCCACGGCAGGGACAGGCAGCCGCCAGCCGAAGAAGCGCGCGGCTTCAACAACGACATCCACGCGCGCCGAGCGAATCGCCGCCGCGGCTCGGCGGTCCAGACCAAGCGCCAGTGCAGCAGCTAGACCTGGCTGTCCGTCGAACGCCTCCGATCGGACCACCTCGACGCCCGGTATCGCATCAAGCTCGTCGAGTTCACTCTCTTCGGCCTTGGTCCCGGCAAAGACGATGGGGGCAAATTCGCCCGGCAAAAATCGATCGAGTGCCGCGAACAGATTGCGCTGATAATTGTAGCCGCCGGCCCAAATCCGTCGCGAAATGTGACTGAACGCGAACCGCAATGGGCGGGACGTCACGAAGCCTGCCCCTTGAACCAGGCCACGTAATCGGCGAGGCCCTGATCGAGCTGAATGCGCCAATCGAAGCCGATCTTGCGCAGCATCGCAGCATCGGCCAACAGGCTCATGGGATCACCTGGGCGGCTGACGCCCGAGTGCCGCACAACCGTCTTGCTGCCCCACTGTCCGATGAGACCGGCGGCGATGTCGGCAACGCTCGTCCCCCGGCCCGAACCGCCATTGATGACCCGGAAGCCCTCCGGGGACGACGACGTTTCCGCGACGCTTGCAAGCAGCCTCGCGACGTCGCGAACGTCGGTCCAGTCCCGCATCTCGTTGCCGGTCCCACCGAGCGTGAGCACCTGCTCCTTGGCGTCGAGCCGCGAGCAGATGTCCCAGAGCAATTGTTTGCGCAGGTTGGGCCCATAGACAGAGAACAGCCGCACGACCGTGCAACGCAAGGCGAACGACCGCGCATAACTCGCGCACAATTGCTCCATCATCAGCTTGTGCTGCCCATACGGCGACATCGGAGTTACGATCGCGCTTTCAGCGATCGGGCCGAAATGGTCGGCGCCATAGACAGCCGCACTCGACGCCGCGATCACCGCGCAGTCTGGCGCGGATCCGCGCAGCCATTCGAGCAGCCGCGCGGTGCTCGCGACCGTGCGCGAAAAATCCTCGAACGGCCGCTCGATCGAGACGCCGACGGACGATCCACCAGCCAGATGAAAGACACGCGCCGGCAGCCCGTGCGCAGCCGCAAGCGCGTTGAGATTGGCCGCATCGATCTCGCCGTTGATCCAGCTCTGCAAGCCGAGCCGCCGGGCTTCGGTTGCGTCAAGCGCGCCGTGTCCGACGCCATGCACCGCATGGCCTGCCCCCGCCAACGCATGCGCGAGATGGCGGCCGATGAACCCGTTCGCGCCTGTGACCCAGACGATCATCGCTCAAGCCTTGTGACAGACAAAGGAATAGAGCCGGCCCGGTCGATTGTCGAAGCGTTCGGCCATCGACAGCAGCGATCCGAACACCCAACTTGAAGCAAGCGCAGTTCGCCAAAGCGGAGCAACCGGAATCTTTTGCGACAACTTGGTCACGATCGCGGCCTTCAGGGTCTCCGAAGTGTAGGGAAACAGGTTGATCGGACTTTGCAGCGGCGCCAGCGTGTCGACCGCGGAGAATCCCGCGGTGGTCAGCGCGCCGGTGTAGCGATCGAGCAGGAACGCATGTTCGCCGCCGTAAAGGTGATGCAGCGGATGCTGCGCAAGGAACTGCGGAAGATCCGCCTCCTTGCTGATGACATGCTCGCGCGCCGCGATCAGCATGCCACCAGGCCGCAACACGCGAAACATCTCCCGGCAGGCCCCCTCGAGATCGCGCGTATGGTGCAGCACAGCGCGGGCGAAGACGAGATCGAACGTCGCATCGGCGAACGGCAGCCGCTCGGAAAACTCCTCAACCACCTGGATCGGCAATTGCGTCTGTTGCGCCAGGCCGCGGATCGCCGCCCCTCCCACGATCGCGCTCGGGTCCGGTTCGAGCGCCGTCACGGCAAAGCCGGTTCGAGCGAGCGCGTAGCTCGCGATGCCGCGACCGGCTCCAACGTCGAGCGCGGTACCTGACCGGCCGGCGAGCAGCGTTGCGACCGCTTGCCACTCGGAGCTCTGGAAATAGCGCTCGGCAGCGCCAACCAGCGGATCGTCGTAGAACGCGTCGAGCACAAGCTGGCGCTGGTCAGGCTGATTACGCAGCCAGACCACCGCATCCTCCCAAGTGGTAAACTTGCGCTCACCGTTCATCGGGGCCAAGCTCCCTTACCAGCACGGCCGGATTGCCCGCCACGATCGAAAACGGCGCGACATCCCGGGTCACGACCGCGCCGGCCGCGACGATCGCGCCCTGCCCAACCGTCACCCCGCGCAAGACCATTGCGCCCGCGCCGACCCAGGCATCATCGCAGAGCTTCACCGGGCTCTCGTCAAGCGAGATATCGTTCGGATGTCCGCGCGTGAAAATCTGCTGGACCTGCCGGTGCCGCTCCGTCGCCCGCAGCGGATGCGTGAGATTGTCGAAAACATTCGCCGAATGCGAGATCAGAACGCGGTTGCCGATCTCGATCGAGGCCGCCGACCAGATCCGGGTTCCCTCGCCGACGTAGCACCATTCGCCGATTTTGATCTCCCCACCATGCGCGAAGGTCAGGAGTTCGCCCAGGATGCGGCTGTTGCGGCCGACGACGATCTTGTCGGAATCGCCACGGATGTTTCTGATCCTGGCATGACGGCCGAGCGCTGCGTCTGGTTGCAAGCGGCACGTCGCGCGACCGAGCAGACGCTGGATCAGATAATCGAGATTCATGCCGTCAACTGCAGGCACGCGACGGCGCGCGACGACGCCGCAAGGTCGTTGCCCTGCCCCTTGCCGGTGTGGATGTCGAAAACGGTGGCGTCGGCGAGCGCCTCGGCGCTCTGCCGCGACCAGCCTTGTCGCGAATAGCCGAAATAGTCGACATGATGAGACACCGCGCCGAATGCCTCGATGATCCGCTCGATCATGGCAAGGTCGAACACCTGATACCAACCGAGATTCTCGCGTTTGCCGAACGGCACCGAGATCAGGCAGGTGCCGCCGGGCTTGAGAATACGCTTGAACTCCTGCACCGCCGGAACAAAGCCGTCCCGATCGGTCTCCGCGTCGCGCGGGTCGCCCGTGTACAGCATCTGATTATCGAGGCCGATGTGCTCGATCGTCGAAATGCTGGCGACGGTGTCGAAGACCTGATCGCCGAACATCGTCTTGCGGAGATCGCCGAACACATAGGAGTAGCCGTCATGCCAATAGCACCGCCGCTCGGGTGCCAGCGTCATGATCGTGAGATCCGCGCCGCGCAGCGGCGGACGCTGCAGCAGGAAGTCATGGTTGAAGGTCGACCCCGCGTCCAGCATCTTGCCGACATTGCTCAATCGGCCATAGACCCAGGGATATTCCACCACGCGCTCGTCCATGGCGACGCCGTAGCCCGGTGGAAGCTCCTTTCCTGCCTGAAGCAAGCCGGCGTCGATGGCCGCAGTAATCGTGTCCCGCTTGACCGTCTGATAGCCCGGCCCGAACGGCCGCGGCCGCAATCTGAACAGCGGCACGGCAAGCCCGTCGGCCACCCATTTCAGTCGATGGATCAAGTCACTTGCAGACATCATCTCGGCCCGATCGCCCGCCCACCGGCCGGCACTGTGCACCGTCTAGAGCCTTTTCGGCTCCGATGGAATCGGAACGGGGCTCCAGACTCTGGTTTCGGCGCATTTTCTTTACGCGAAACGGCATCTGCTCCGCTCGAAAAGCCCTCTAGCACGGCTCGATCCGCGCGACGAGATCGGTAAACTGGGCCCATTGCGAGGCCTTGCTGTAGGTCTGCTGCACGCGCCTCCTGCCGGACGCGGCGATGGCGGCCCATTGCGGCCAATCCTGCAGGCTGCTCGAAATCGCCTCGGCTGCCCCTTCAGGCGCGTCGTAGGTGCGCATCGTCACATCCTCCTGCATCGCCTCCGGATAGTTGCCGGAATCCGACACGAGCAGCGACCCGCAGCCCATCGCCTCGAAGCAGCGCATGTTGCCGCGGTCGTTGCCGGCCATGTCGATTGCGCCGTTGAGCACGATCTTGGCGGATCCGAACAGCTCGTAGAGGTCCCTGCCGAACAGCGGCAGCCGCGCTATTCGCGCGATGACGTCGGGCCTGCGGTGCTTTTGCAGCGGCAGCAACCGACCGACCGCGCTTTCGGCAAGCCGTGTCAGCCGCGACGCATCGAGGCAGAACACGATCTTGCGTTCAGCGGCCAGAGCCGCGACCTGTTCGAGCGTCCTGCCCCTCGCACTGTGATGCCGCGAATATCCACCGACAAACGCGACATCGATCGGCCGTTCGCCGTGGCCGTACTGTTCCATGACAGGATCGATCGCGGGGAAGAACAGCTCCGCCCGGCAACCCTTGTTGCGCCAGGCCTCGAGGATCGACGGGAAGTTTCCAAGCACCGCGCCGTAGGCGGTCAGGTCGGCATTACCGGAGGGCGCCGCGCGCCAGCACAATGTCTTCTTCACACAGCCCGGAAGCCTGGCGATGAACGCACTCGGATAGCGCACCGGATCGAGATTGTAGAACACGTCGGTCCGGTGATGCTCGATCTGCGCGAGCAGAATGGCTTCGAGCGTCGGCGTCCCCTTCATGCCCTGCTCACGCGCCCACTGGCGCTGCAGCACTTCGTCATCGCCATTGGTGAAGAAGGCTTCGGGTGCACCGTCGAGCACGGGCGCGAGAAAATGTGCCGCGCCGAAGCGATCGTGCAGGAACACGTCGCGACGCGCCGCGAAGGTCGACGCTTTTGCCGCAAGCTGGTTCAGCCGCGGCAGATAGGACGGATAGAGACCGCTATTCTGGAACAGACGCATTGGTTATACGGACCTTGCCAACATCCATTTCATGTTCAGGTATGGCCAGATCCGGCCGACGGATTCCCAATCCCAGCTCTGCGATGCCGTCAAGTGGCCGACGGTCTTTCGAAGCGGCGCTTCGTCGACGAACTCGGCAAACGCCGGGACATTGCGATTGAGCAGGTCATTGGTCCAGCCCGCCAATGGCCCGTTCAGCCATTCCGGCATCGGCGAGTTGAAGCCGACCTTGCGGCGCGCGGTGCGGATACTCTCAGGCATCAGGTTTGCCATCGCCTGCCGCGCGACCACCTTGGTAATGCCGTCGGCCGATTTGCTGGTTTCCGGCAGCGCCATCGTATAGGTCACCAGCCGCCAGTCCATGAACGGCATGCGCACCTCGATCCCGTGTGCCATCGAGAGCCGGTCGAAATTGCGCAGAATGGTCGGCAGCGTGGTCGAGTGGAACATGCGATAGAGACGCCGGTTCAGCGCGCCCCACGCGTTCGGCAACTCGTCATCCTCGGCGACCAGCGGCAGCGCTGCGGGCATCGCCGTCAGGCCTCCCCGCAGGAAATAGTGCCCCTGGCGCCTGATCATCTGCGCCCGCAGGAAGTCGATGCCGCGTTGCGCCAGTTGCGATCGTGACGTGAGCGCGGCGGCGGCGTTCCGGATCCGGAATGCGGTCGACTGCCCCTCCTGCAGGTAGGCGCCCATCAATTCGTCCGCTCCGTGGCCGTCGAGCGACACGGTGACGTTGTGGCGCCGGAGTTCGCGATAGATCAGCCACGGCGCACTCGGCAGCCCGATATAGACATCGTCGTTGTCGTCAAGGATCCGATCAAGGTCGGTGAGCGCATCGGAGCGCCCGATCTCGAGAAAGCTCGGCGCCACGTCGGCCCACGCAGCCGCTTCCTCCGCCATCGGCCGCTCGTCGTTGCTGGCGCCGGGAAAGGTCGCGACAAAGGCGTGCCGCCAGGCGGTAGAGTCGCGCGGCCCCATGCCAGCCTTTTCATGGGTCGCCATCGCGCAGATCACCGCGGACGAGTCGAAGCCGCCGGACAGGCAGGTGCCGATCGGAACATCGCTGCGCATGCGCAGGGCGACGGAATCCTGAAACAGGTCGCGAAAGCGCGCGACGCGTTCGGATTCAGTATCAGGGATCGCGGGCAGATGATCCACGGTCCGCCACCAGCGGCGGACCTGCACGCGCCCCTGGCGCAACCACATGCAGTGCCCGCCCTGCAGGCGACGCAGTTGCGCGAACAGGGTGCGCTCGCTGCCTTCGATCCCGAACGGGTCTAGCAACAGCCGCCGCGCCACGTCGACATCGAGCGACGTCTCAACCAGCCCGCTCCGCGCCAGCGCCCGCTGCTCGGACGCGAACACGAACCGCTCGCCTGACAACGCGTACAGCATCGGCTTGATGCCGAACCGATCGCGCGCAAGGAACAGATCATCCGTGACGGTGTCGTAGATCGCCAGCGCCCACATGCCGTTGAAGCGCAGCAGCATGTCCTCGCCCCACGCCTGCCAGGCGGCAAGGATCACCTCGGTGTCGGACTGGCTGCGGAAGGCCACGCCCTTCGCCTCGAGTTCGCGCCGCAGTTCGAGGAAGTTGTAGATCTCGCCGTTGTAGACGATCACGTGGCGGCCATCGCCTGATGCCATCGGCTGATAGCCGCCCTCGCCGGGATCGATGATGGCAAGCCGGCGATGGCCGAAGGCGACGTTTCGCTTCGCGTTGAACCAGGTGCCCTCGCCGAACGGACCACGATGCGCAATCAGGCTGGTGAGCCGCGAGATGTCGGCTGGGTCCACGGGGCCGCCGCGCAGATTGACGATGCCTGCGATACCACACATGTCTAGGCGGCCTTGAAGGGCAAGAAGCGAGTGATGATGACGTGGAGGTCCCGCCAGCAGACGGCGCGATAGGGACCGAGCTGCGACACGGCGACGGCGGCGACAAAGATCGCCGCCGCCGACACGCCGTAGAGCGACACCACATACCACCATGATGGCGCGTGGTCGAACGAGATATGGCCAAGCTGCGCGCGCAGCACCAGCGCAACGGCGATGCCCGTGCCGAGCGGGATCAAGACGAAATGCAGCATCCGTGACCACATGGCCGAGAGCCTGAAGGTTCGCCGCAGCAGCAGCACCGTGACGACCATCTGGGCAACCATCCCGACGCAGGAGCTCCAGCCGGCCGCCTGCCAGCCGAAATACGGCAACGCAATGGCGCTGGTCGCCAGTGTGAAGAAGCCGGTGACAAGCGAGATCAACGCGTTGAAGCTGGAGCGTCCCTGCGACAGCAGATAGAACGCGAACACGTTGGCGCTCGACCCCAATATCCCGCTGATCGCAAGCACCACCAGTACGAGCTGCGCCTCGGCGGCGACCTCGGCGCCGGTCCATCGATACAACAGCGCCCCGGCAACCGGGATCAGGCCGCCAAGCGCGCTTGCGGCAAGCACGTTGAGAATCCAGGACGAGCGCAGCAGCAGGTCGACCTTGCGATCGTCATCCTCCTTCTGCAGCGTGCTGAAGAACGGGAACAGGATCTCGCCGATCTTCAGCACGCCGATATAGACCGCCTCCTCCAGTCGCTGCGCGACGCTGTAGAAGCCAACGAATTGCGGCTGCAGCAGCGCGCCGAGCAGGTAGCGGTCCGCCTGGCCGGCAAACAGCGCGCCGCTTTGTGCCGCGACCTGCCAGCCGCCAAGTTTCACGAGTGCGCGCAGCGCACTGCGATCGAGCACGGGCCGTGCCAGCCAATCGCTGATCGCATGCCGCGACCAGGCGAAGGCCATCAGGAGATTCGTCGCGAAGCCCAAGGCCTGACAGCCGATGAAGGTCGAGGCGCGCGGCGCGTATGGGATCAGCAGCAGCATCGACATCGTCGTCACCACCGTGCCGGTGATGCTGATCGACGCGATCCGCCGGTAATCCTGGCGCGCCGTGAACAGGGAGAGGAAGACCGCAAACAGGCACTGGAACAGCCAGCCGGCACCGGCCAATGCAAAGGCAAGCCCGAGGTCGTCGGACGCCGGGCCACCCAGGTGAAATCCCAATCGCGCGAGCGGCGGTCCGGCAAGGATCAGCAAGGCCGAGATCAGACACCCCACGGCGATGGCGAGCGCAAGGGCGGTCGAGAAGAAACGCCGTGCCTCGCCGCGATCGGACGGCTCCAACCGTTGCGCGAGTTCGCGCGCCGTCGAGAGGCCGAGCGCATTGCTGAACATCAGCGCGGGCGCGACGCAGGCTGTCACCAGGCCCGCAACGCCGAAGGCGGCAAGGCCGAGCCGGAAGATCACGAACGGGAGAATCGCGAGGTTGAGCAAAACCGCGACCGCGAACGCCGTCGCGTTCCATGCCGAATTGCCGAGCAGATGGGATGGACCCTTTTTCACCGCCATGCCCGCTTTCGGTCCATCGCCTCGATGCGCCTCAAGTGCCTCTTCCATAAGGGCAAAAACTCACTCGGATGGCGACGGGCTAGCAGCCGGCGCAGTGATTGTCGAGGGTTGGCGGATGGCGGGGCCTGTAAGCAGGTGTGGGGAAACCTGAAAGACAGCCGAGGCGGAGGCCGATCTCCACGGAACCATGCCTGTTTGTTTCCAGCCCGGTTTGTTGCCCGGGTAACAGTTGGAAAGGTCAGCCAAATTGTCTATGGCAGATAGGCAGTAGCCCCCAGAGCGGCCCGCCAAACAAGAGGTGTCTCAATGCCCTTTCCCCGCGCATCCCAAGCCCTGTCCCGGTTCACCGTGCTGGATTTGACCCGGGTCCGGTCTGGCCCGACCTGCGTACGCCAACTCGCCGACTGGGGTGCCAACGTCATCAAGATCGATGCGCTGCTGGAGGACGGCGGTGGCGAGCAGCCGGGCGGCCCGCGTGGCGGGTCCGACTTCCAGAACCTGCATCGCAACAAGCGCGCCATGACGCTGAACCTGAAAGACCCCAAGGGGCTCGAGGTATTCAAGCGCCTTGCCGAACAGGCCGACGTCATCGTCGAGAACTTTCGGCCGGACGTGAAGGCCAAGCTCGGCATCGACTATGAGAGCGTGCGCAAGATCAATCCGCGGATCGTCTATGGCAGCATCTCCGGCTTCGGCCAGGACGGCCCCTATCACAAGCGCCCGGGCTTCGATCAGATCGCGCAGGGCATGGGCGGCCTGATGTCGGTGACCGGCGCGCCCGGCGAGGGACCGATGCGGGTCGGCATTCCCGTGGCCGACCTCACCGCAGGGCTGTTCTGCGCGCTCGGCATCCTCACCGCGCTCCTGGAACGCGACGTCTCCAGCGAAGGCCAATGGGTGCAGACCTCGCTGCTGCAGGCGCAGATCTTCATGCTGGATTTCCAGGCGGCGCGCTGGCTGATGGAAAAGGAAGTCGCCAAGCAGGCCGGCAACAACCATCCGACCTCGATCCCGACCGGGGTGTTCAAGACCACCGACGGCTACATCAACATCGCCACGACAGGCGGGCGGATCTGGGAGCGCTGTGCACAGGCGATCGGCGCGCCCGACCTGGTCACCGACCCCGATTATGCGACCGCACCGGCGCGCTCGAAGAACCGCGACGCGCTGAATGCACGAATCAACGCGCTGACGGAAAAGAAATCCACCGAGACCTGGGTGCAGGAGCTGAACGCCGCCGGCGTGCCGTGCGGGCCGATCTATTCGATCGATCAGATGTTCGAGGATGCCCAGGTCAAGCATCTCGGCATGGCCCAGCACGTGCCGAATGACGAGAACCGGCACATCCAGCTGGTCAGCCAGCCCGTGACGCTGTCGCGGACGCCGAGCAAGATGGCGGCGCGGCCGCCGGAATTCGGCGAGCAGACCGAGGAAGTGCTGGCCGAGTTCGGCTTCGGCCAGGACGAGATCGCCGAGCTGCGCCAGCGCAAGGTCGTCTAGAGATTCCAGTCTTGACGCTTTTTCTTCACGCGAACCGGTATCGCTCGAAGACGCTATAAGGCCTCACGCCTTTGCCGGCCGCACCAGGCGCGCGACGCCGGCAAAGGCCCGATCGATCACCGGCCAGAACAGCAGCACGATCGCCAGGGTCGTGATGGTGCCGACCAGGCCGTTCGACCAGAACACCTTCATGTCGCCGCCGGAGCCGATCATCGAGAGCCGGAACGCGTCCTCGGCGCGGCTGCCGAGCACCAAAGCGAGCGTGAACGGCGCAAGCGGGATGCCGATCTTCTTGAAGACGTAGCCGACGACGCCGAAGCCCAGCATCAGCCAGATATCGAACATCGCATTCTGGATCGCATAGGCGCCGATCGCGCAGGACACCACGATCATCGGGGCCACGGCCGCGAACGGCACCCGCAGGATCGAGGCGAAGATCGGCACGGTGGTCAGCACCAGCACGAGGCCGACAACGTTGCCGAGATACATCGAGGCAATCAGGCCCCAGACGAAATCCTTGTGCTCGACGAACAGCAGCGGCCCGGGGTTGAGGCCCCACACCATCAGGCCGCCAAGCAGGATCGCAGCAGTGCCCGAACCGGGAATGCCGAGCGCGAGCATCGGCAACAAGGCCGCGGTGCCTGATGCATGCGCGGCGGTCTCCGGCGCGAACACGCCCTCGATGCGGCCCTTGCCAAAACTTTCCTGATCCTTGGCGAAACGCTTCGCAAGGTTGTAGCCCATGAAGGAGGCCGCGATCGCACCGCCCGGCGTGATCCCGAGCCAGCAGCCGATCACGGACGAACGCAGCAGCGTCACCCAGTATTTCGGCAGGTCCTTCCACACCGAGAGCACGACGCGCAGGCTGATGCTGGCGGCGTGCCCGCGCAGCGCCAGGCGCTCCTCCATCGTGAGCAGGATCTCGCTGATGCCGAACAGGCCGATCACAGCGACGAGGAAGTTGATGCCGCGCAGCAGCTCGGCGGAGCCGAACGTCATGCGCAGCTGCCCGGACACCGTATCCATGCCGACGCCGGCGAGCAGCAGCCCGAGCGACATCGAGATCACGGTCTTGTGCTTGGCTTCGCGGCCGAGGCCGACGAAGGAACAGAAGGTCAGCAGGTAGACGGCGAAGAACTCCGGCGGGCCAAACTTCAGCGCGAACGACGAGATCATCGGCGCCAGGAAGGTGATCAGGAGCACCGCGACCAGCGAGCCGATGAAGGACGAGGTGAACGCCGCGGTCAGCGCTTCGGCCGCCCTGCCCTGCTGCGCCATCGGATAGCCGTCGAACGTGGTCGCGACCGACCAGGCTTCGCCGGGGATGTTGAACAGGATCGAGGTGATGGCGCCGCCGAACAGCGCGCCCCAATAGATGCACGACAGCATCACGATGGCGGATGTCGGATCCATCGTGAAGGTCAAAGGCAGCAGGATCGCGACGCCGTTGGGGCCGCCAAGCCCGGGCAGCACGCCGACGAAGATGCCGAGCACGAGGCCGACCATCATCAACAGCAGCGTCTTCCACGTCAAAAGGACGGCAAAGCCGTGTAGCAGAAGACCGAAGGCTTCCATGTCTCGAAATCCCGTCGGTTAGCTCAGTAGCCGAAGGCCGCTTCGAGCGGCCCCTTCGGCATGATGACGTCGAATGCGATGTCGAAGGTCACGAACATCGCGGCGGTGAAGATGAAGGCGGTCAAGAGCGACTTCCACAGCGCGATCTTGCCGACGAGGCGCATGAAGCCCGCGATCAGGAGAAAGCTCGCGACATAGAGGCCGAGATATTGGGTGGCGAGGCAGAACAGGAATGTCGGCACGAATACCGCCATCACCCGGCGAAACTGGGCGCGGGTGACAAAGGTCTCGGCCGCTTCCCGGCGCGAGACGAAGGCGGCGCCGAGACCATAGAGGCTGGCGGCGCCGAGAATCACCGAGAGATAGAACGGAAAATAGCCCGGCTGCGGCCCGGTCGAATCCCACGATGCGCCGGTGCGCCAATTGTCCCAGCCGAGCACCAAGGCGAGCGCGAGCAGCAGCAGCGAGACGATGACATCGACGATGCCGGTAGAGACGACGGCGGGCGAGTTCTCTTCAGGCGCGGTCGGATCGTCGACGACGATCTCAAGTTCGGTATTGGACATGGACTGGACGGTCTGGGTTGCGAGGGCAACGATTGGGATAGCGTGCTGAACCAATCACCGTCAATGCAGCCTTCAGCTAACGCCCGGAACGTTCGGGAAATGCGCCCGCAAGCGCAGCACGATCAGCGCCGAGCACGCCGCGCTCGGTGATCAATCCCGTCACCAGCCGCGCCGGCGTGACGTCGAAGCCGAAATTGGCCACCGAAGAGCCGTCCGGAACCACGCGCACGGTCTCGATCCGTCCGTCCGCCGTCCGCCCGGTGAGGTGCGTCACCTCGGCGGCCGCACGCTGCTCGATCGGAATCTGCCTGACGCCGTCATCGATACTAAAGTCGATGGTCGGCGACGGCAGCGCAACGTAGAACGGCACATCGTTGTCGTGCGCCGCGAGCGCCTTCAGATAGGTCCCGATCTTGTTGCAGACGTCGCCATTGGCGGCGACGCGGTCGGTCCCGACGATCGCAAGGTCAACCATGCGATGCTGCATCAGGTGGCCGCCAGTGTTGTCGGGGATCACGGTATGCGGCACGCCGTGGTGGCCGAGTTCCCAGGCGGTGAGCGAGGCGCCCTGATTGCGCGGGCGCGTTTCGTCGACCCAGACATGGACCGCAATGCCGCGATCATGCGCCTGGTAGATCGGTGACGTCGCCGTTCCCCAATCGACGGTTGCAAGCCAGCCGGCATTGCAATGCGTCAGCACGTTGACCGGCTCGCCCGGCTTCTTGGTCGCGGCGATTTTTTCGATCAGGCCGAGGCCGTGGCGGCCGATCTCGCGGTTGATCTCGACATCCTCGTCGGCGATCTCGCGAGCGCGGGTATAGGCCGCTTCCGCCCGGGCAGACGCAGCGAGCGGAGCGAGCGCGCGCTGCATCTCGTCGATCGCCCACTTCAGATTGATCGCGGTCGGCCGGGTCGCAGCCAGCATCTTGCCGGCGCGCTCGAGCGCCGCATCGGAGGCATCGGCGCGCATCGCAAGCGCCATGCCATAGGCCGCGGTGGCGCCGATCAGCGGCGCGCCGCGCACCAGCATCGAGCTGATCGCCTCGCCGGCCTCCTCAGCCGTCGTGATTTTTGCAATGATGAATTCATGCGGCAATCGTCGCTGATCGATCGCGCCGACGGACCAGCCGTCGGGCTCGAGCCAGATGCTGCGAAAATGTCGTCCGTCGACTTTCATGCGCGTAGCACCCGTCCGGCAACAGCATCGAGTTTGGCAAGCAGCTGCGGATCGCGGGCCGTGGGCGCCGTGATCAGCGCGGTGTCCAGCGCGCGATCCGAACCGATCGGGCACGGCTCATGCTCGCGCGGGAAATTCCGCGCCAGACACGCCACGAGCGCCTTTGCCTTCTCAGCGTTCGAATTCAGCACGCGGATGATATCCTGCACCGTCACGGCATCATGCGCCGGATGCCAGCAGTCGAAATCGGTGACCATCGCCACGCTGGCGTAACAGATCTCGGCCTCGCGGGCGAGCTTGGCTTCCGGCATGTTGGTCATGCCGATCACCGAATAGCCCTGCGCCTTGTAGGTCAGGCTTTCGGCGAGCGAGGAGAATTGCGGCCCCTCCATGCAGAGATAGGTGCCGCCGCGCGCGAACGCGATTCGCTCGGCCTCGGCCGCGGCGGCGAGATGCTTGACCAGCAACGGCGACACCGGATGCGCCATCGACACATGCGCGACGCAGCCCTTGCCGAAGAACGAGCTCTCGCGCTTGTGCGTGCGATCGACGAACTGGTCGACCAATACGAAAGTGCCCGGCGGCAGCTCCTCCTTGAACGAACCGCACGCCGACAGCGCGACCAGGTCGGTGACCCCTGCCCGCTTCAGCACGTCGATATTGGCGCGATAATTGATGTCGGACGGCGACAGCGCGTGTCCCTGGCCGTGCCGCGGCAGGAACACGATCGGCAACCCCGCCATCTCGCCACGACGCAGCGGCGCGGATGGCTCGCCCCACGGGCTCGCGATGGCTTCCTCGCGGACGTTTTCCAGGCCCGGCAGATCGTAGATGCCGGATCCGCCGATGATGCCGAGAACGGCTTTGGTCATGATCGCTCCTCACGGTCCCGCAACGGCGACGGAGGGGTGACCCAGCCCGATCGGGCTCGCCGGACGTTCGGCCATACTGCGGCGCAATAATCACTGCGCCGCTGCCGCTTGCAAGCCAATTCGGACCCGAAGGTAAGCAAACCGCGACCGCTACTTCGCGACAAAGCCCGCCGCGTTCATGAGCGAGGCATTGAGCTTGTCGTCATCCTCGAGGAACTCGACCATGTCCTTGCCGGTGAGGAAGATCGGCTTCAAGGCCTGCTTCTCCATGTAGTCCTTGTATTCCGCCGTCTGCGTCACCTTCTGGAACAGGTCGGCATAGAATGCCTGCTGCTCCTGGGTGACCTTGCCCGGCAGGAACATGGCGCGCAGCATCAGATACTGCACGTCCAGCCCCTCCTCCTTGCAGGTCGGGATATCGTTCCAGGATTGCGTGTCGGTGACCTTGGTCTTGTAGGAGATGCGCTCCTTGTCGAACACGCAGAGCGCGCGAACCTGCCCGGCGCGCCAGACCTCGAGGTTTTCGCTCGGATTGTTGACGTTGGATTCGGTATGGCCGCCGACCAGCTGGGTCGCGGCCTCGCCGCCGGACTTGTACGGCAGATAGGAGAATTTCGCGCCGGTCTTCTGCTCCATGAAGACGGTCAGCACATGATCCTCGCGCTTGGAGCCCGTGCCGCCCATCTTGAACGGCGCGCTCGCGGCCTTCGCGGCCGCGATGAAGTCCTTGACGGTCTTGGGGCCCGACGCATTGTCCCACAACACGAACTGGTCGAGCGCGATCACCGACACCGGCGTGAGGTCGCGCCAGTTGAACGGGATCTTGGCCGACAGCGGCAGCATGTAGATCAGCGAATAGGCGATCAGCACCTTGTTGGGATCGCCCTCGCTGGACTTCATGTACATCAGCGCCTCGGCACCCGACGCGCCGCCCTTCAGCGAGACCACCATCGGCTGCTTCATCAGATTGTTCTTCTGGATTGCCGCCTGCATCATGCGCGCCATCTGGTCGGAAGCACCGCCGGCGCCCGCCGCAACCACGATCTCGACCGGCTTGCTCGGCTCCCAGCCGGCGAACGCCGGCGTGCTCAGCAGCAGCGCCGCGATGGCCGCCGTGGTTTTCACAATCTGTCCCACGTGTTTCTTCCCTATCTATTTGTTCGGCTTCGCAAAACCGTCGAGGTGGCGGGTACGTGTCATTGTGCCGAGAATGCAGGTGAGTTCAAGCCGCCGAACTGCCGCATGACCTATGACTTTGGAATGAGGTGGGTGTCGTTGCGAGGGCGCTGAAGGCGCGCCGCTTGTTCACTGTCGTCCCTGCCTAGTGCGCAATTGCGCACGGGAGCAGGGACCCATACTCCGCGGCGGGTGTTGCGAATGGGACTCGTCGTTCCAGCGTCGCACAACAATGAACTTCGGTGGTTATGGGTCCCTGCTTTCGCAGGGACGACACTGAATTTGTGGAGCGATCTGCGAGTCACACATGTGCCGTCTCGCGACACGAATTGCCCGAGAGCCACTTGGGCAAGCGCCTCGCCGCCGTTACTTGCCCTTGAAGTTCGGCGTGCGCTTGTTGAGGAAAGCGTCCATGCCCTCGCGGAAATCCTCGCTCATATAGGCGCGCAGGATCAGGTCTTCGCCTTCGTCGCGCGACAGCGTGCGGCGGATGCGGCGCACCGCTTCCTTGGTCACCTCGAGCGTGATCGGCGCATGGCTCGCGACGAGCTGCGCGGTCTCGGTGGCACGGCGCTGCAGTGTCTCCACGTCGGGGACGACTTCGTTCAACAGCCCGAGCGCCAGCGCTTCGGGTGCCTCGACCAGGCGCGCCTTGAAGATCAGATCCTTGGTCCGCGCCGGACCGATCAGCGAGACCAGCCGCGAGATGTTGGACATCGAGAGGCAGTTGCCGAGCGTGCGCGCGATCGGGAAGCCGATCCGCGTCGCCTCGGTGCCGATGCGGATATCGCAGCATGCAGCGATGCCGGCGCCGCCGCCGGTGCAAGCGCCGGCGATCGCCGCGATCACAGGCACGCGGCACTGTTCCAGCGTTCCCAGCACGCGGTCGATCCGCGCCTCATAGTCCAGCGCATCCTGGGCGGTCTTGAATGCCCGGAACTGGGAGATGTCGGTGCCCGAGGCGAACGCCTTGTCGCCCGCGCCGGTCAGGATCAGCGCCTTGATGGAGTGATCCTGGTTGATGTTCTCGCAGATCGAGGCCATCTGCTCGTACATCGCAAAGGTCAGCGCGTTGCGGGCCTGCGGCCGATTGAACGTGATGCGCGCGATCCCGTCCGCGACGGAGTAGATCAGGTCTTCGGTCGGTGCGACGGGCGCGTTCATGTCTCGCTCTTTCTGTTCTTTGCGATAAGGTTTCAGGCCAGCCTGTTCAAGCAACCGCTTTCGACGCCTGCGATGGGTCGCGTCCCTTGAGGACCTCCATCGCCGCCAGCACACCGCCACTGCGATGCGGCACCTTGGCGAGATCAAGACCCATCTCGACACCGGACAGCGTGCCCATCAGCATCAGGTCGTTGAAGTGGCCGATATGCCCGATCCGGAACACCTTGCCCTTGACCTTGTTGAGGCCGGTGCCGAGCGACATGTCGAAATTCTCCAGCACGACCTTGCGAAAGTGGTCGGCATCGTGGCCGTCAGGCACGCGCACCGCGGTCAGCGCCGGCGAGTGCGCGCCCTGCTCCTGGCACTGAGTCTCCAGACCCCAGACCTTGATGGCGGCACGCGTCGCTTCGCTGTGGCGCTTGTGGCGGGCGAAGACGTTGTCCAGCCCCTCCTCCTCCAGCATCTTCACGGCCTCGCGCAAGCCGAACAGCAGGTTGGTGGCAGGCGTATACGGCCAGGTGCCGGCCTTGTTGATGTTGATGACCTCCTGCCAGTCCCAATAGGAACGCATCCCCGGATTGGCCTTGGCCACCGCCAGCGCCTTCTCCGACACGGCGTTGAAGCCGAGGCCGGGCGGCAGCATCAGCCCCTTCTGGGAGCCGGCGATCGAGACGTCGATACCCCAGGCATCATGCTCATATTCGAGCGAGCCGAGGCCGGAGATGGTGTCGACCATCAACAGCGCCGGATGCTTCAGGGTGTCGAGGATCTTGCGGACGTCGCGCGGATAGGTGACGCAGGCGGTCGAGGTCTCGTTATGGACCACGCAGACGGCCTTGATCTTGTGCGCCTTGTCGGCGGCGAGCCTGGCCTCGATCTGCTCGAGGTCGGCACCATGGCGCCAGTCGCCCGGAATGAAATCGACGTCGAGCTTGAACTTGTCGGCGATGCCGTGCCACAGCACGGCGAACTGGCCGGTCTCGCACATCAAGACCTTGTCGCCCGGCTGCAGCGTGTTGACGATCGCGGCCTCCCAGGCGCCGGTCCCCGACGAGGGGTAGATGATCACGGGCTGCTTGGTGCGGAACACACGCTGCATCGCAGAAAGCACGGCAAAGCCGATCTCGGCGAATTCGGCACCGCGATGGTCCATGGTCGGCATGTCCATCGCCCGCAGCACCCGGTCCGGCACGTTGGTCGGTCCCGGAATCTGCAGAAAATGCCTTCCAGTATGCACGGTCATGAGCGTCTTTCCCGGTCTTGTCTTGGTCGTGGTGAGCCGCTCGCATATCACTATCCGGAAATTGAAGCCAACCATATCAGCCCGTAACGGGCCACATGGCTTAACTTTTCTTCAGACAGCTCAGTGAGTTGACCTGGCATCCGTTGCCATGCCCCGCCAGCGATTACGCGCGCTCAGCCCGGGAAGCGCTCGAAGGCCGGAAGATCGTGAAGCAAGCCCACCCATCCAACGCGCTCGGCCGTCTGCACCTGAACCTTGGGCGCGATCGCATTCGGATCGTCGAGCGCGGCGATCCTGACCTGCATCATGCCCATCTGGTCGAGAATTCCGTTGCTGAAGAACAGCCCCGCGCCGCATGCCGGGCAGAACGAGCGCTGGCCGCTCTCTGAAGACGAATAAAGCTTCGGCTTCCCCTGGATCGAGACCGCGGCCCGCGGGACCATTGCCCATGCCAGCATCGGCGCGCCAGATTGCTTGCGACAATCGTGGCAATGGCAGACGGTACTGAAAGCCGCCTGATCGGGGATTTCGAACCTGATCTCACCGCAATGGCAGCCGCCGCGAAGCATACCCAAGCTCAACACTCCCGACCTCTCTTCAAGATCGCATCCATGTCACCATTTTCGCCGGGTTTGTTCTCCTCCCGGCGGGGGGCAGACATGCATATCCGGCGGCGCCGGGAGGCACCTGCAGCCGCTCATTCGGCGGCCACCACCTTCCCCGGCGTCGCCAGTTCGCTCGTCTCCTCGAACGGCCGCTCCGGATGCATCAGGAACGCCGAGAAACCACCAAGCAGCAGCAGCCCCATCGACATCAGGAACGGCAGGTACCAGTTTCCGGTGGCGTCGATGACGAAACCGGCGACCAGCGGCGAGACGATCGCCGCGAAAGCCGAGCCGCTGTTCATGATCCCCGCGGCAGTGCCGGAATATTTCGCCGCGATGTCCATCGGGATCGACCACATCGGGCCGATCACGAGCTCGGCGCAGAAGAAGCCAGCCGACAGGCAGAGCGCGACCACCGTGATGTCGTGAACGAACAGGATCGGCATCAGCGACAGCAGCGCGCCCGCGAATCCCACGACCGTCACGCTGAGCCGCGCCAGCCGCACTTTGCCTGTGCGCTCGAGAATGCGGTCGGAGATCACGCCGCCGATGCTGTCGCCGACGACGCCGGCAAAGAACACGCCGGATGCGAACAGCGCCGAGTTCTTCAGATCGAGGCTGTAATTGTTCTTGAAGAACAGCGGCAGCCAGTTGAGGTAGAGCCACAGGCACCAGCCGTAGCAGAAATAGGTCAAGGTCACCGGCCACATCCGCTGCAACAGCGGTCCCCACGGCACCTTCGGCCGCTCGCCCTGCGGCCGCGGCGGCAAGGTCGCAAGCTCGGCCGCGGTGATCGAGCCATGGTCGGCCGGCTGGTTGCGGAAGTACCAGACCCACACAACGCCCCAGATCAGACTGACGATGCCGAGCGCGACGAAGGCGCCGCGCCATGTCAGCCAGAGGATCAGGAGCGCGACCACCGGCGGGGTCACCGCGTTGCCGAGCCGTGCGAAGGCGTGCGTGAGGCCTTGCGCGAAACCGCGGCGGTTCGCGGGCGTCCAGTACTGCATGGCGCGGGTCGCGGTCGGGAACGTCGCGCCTTCGCCGAACCCCAGCGCGAAGCGCGCGACGAACAGCGCGGCGAGACCATGGACAAAGCCGGTCATGATGGTCGCCGCAGCCCAGATCATGCCGCACCAGAACAAGGTCTTGCGCGGCCCGAAGCGATCGCCGACCCAGCCGCCGATCACCTGGAACAGCAGGTACGGATAGGCGAAGGCCGAGAACACCAGGCCGAGCTCGGTGTTCGACAGACCGAGCTCCTTCTGGATCTCGCTGGCCGCGGTGCCGATGTTGACGCGGTCGACATAGGTGATGAAATACATCACGCAGAGCATGGCCAACACGACATGGGTGGCCTTGAACCGAAGCCTCATATCCCTCCCCTTCCCTGTTCCGCGATTTTTCTGAGCCGTTGGCGTGCGGGATGCCGTTGGTCGGCGCTTAAGTGCTGACCACCTTCAGATGCGACGCGTTGCGTTGATCGCGCTGCTCGAGCAGCCGCATCGCCGCCTCGACGCCGCCCGAGCGGTGCGGCACGCCGGCGACCGACAGCCCCATCTCGACGCCGGTGAGCGCGCCGAGCAGCGTCAGCTCGTTGCACTCGCCGAGATGACCGATGCGGAACACCTTGCCGGCGACCTTCGACAGGCCGGCCCCGAGCGACATGTTGAAATTGTCGAGCACCGCCTTGCGGAACGCATCGGCATCATGGCCGGGCGGCATCATCACCGCGGTCAGCACCGGCGAAAACTCCGAGGGCTCCTGACAGAGATTCTCGAGCCCCCATTGATTGACGGCCGCGCGCGTCGCGGCGGCGAGCCGCCGATGGCGCGCGAACACGTTGTCGAGCCCCTCTTCCAGCAGCATCGCGATCGCCTCGCGCAGCCCGTAGAGCAGGTTCGTCGCCGGCGTGTAGGGGAAGAAGCCCTTGGCGTTCGGCTTCAGCATTTCCTCCCAGTCGAAATAAGAGCGCGGCATCTTGTTGCTGCGCGACGCGGCGCGGGCCTTTTCCGAAATGGCGTTGAAGCCGAGGCCGGGCGGCAGCATAAAACCCTTCTGCGAGCAGCTGACGCTGACGTCGACCTTCCACTCGTCGTGCCGGTAGTCGACCGAGCCGAGCGAGGAAATGGTATCGACCATCAACAGCGCCGGATGGGCGGTGCGGTCGATGGCGGCACGGATGTCGGCGATCCGGCTGGTCGCGCCGGTCGAGGTCTCGTTGTGGACGACCATGACAGCCTTGATGCTGTGCGCGGCGTCCGCGGCAAGCCTTGCTTCGATCAACGCTGGGTCGGCGCCGCGCCGCCAATCGCCGGCAATGAAGTCGACCTCGATGCCGAAACGGCCGGCGAGCTGCCGCCACAGCGTGGCGAAGTGCCCGGTCTCGACCATCAGGACCCTGTCGCCGGGCGACAGCGTGTTGACGATCGCAGCTTCCCAGGCGCCGGTGCCCGACGACGGGAAGATCACCACCGGGCCTGCGGTCTGGAAGATCTTGCCGCTTCCCTCGAGCACGGTGCGGCCAAGCTCGGCGAACTCCGCGCTGCGGTGGTCGATGACCGGCATGTCCATCGCGCGAAGAATGCGATCCGGAACGGGGCTCGGCCCCGGAATCTGCAGAAAATGGCGTCCTTGATGCATGAGAACCTCCCAATTGCCGGATTTCGGCTCCTTGGCCAACCATTTTGCATTCATTTTTTGTATTATCAATCGAATTTTGGTATTCGATTGTGGAGATCGACGCGACCGCGCCGGCAAATTATTGTTCAGAATATGAAATCTGCGATTCCCGAGACCGGGGTTCCGATCACCCAACCCGCCGCCGGCAACGGCAGCGACCGCCAGGAGGTCTCGCTTCACGGCGAGATCCTGTTGCGGCTGCGCGACTACGTCGTGGAAGGCAACATTCCCGAGGGCGGGCGCGTTCCGGAACGCCAGCTGTGCGAAATGCTGGGGATCTCCAGGACGCCGCTGCGCGAGGCGCTCAAGGTGCTGGCCGCCGAGGGCCTGATCGAGCTGTTGCCCAACCGCGGCGCGCGGGTGCGCCAGCTCAGCCAGCGCGACCTCGAGGAACTGTTCGACGTCATGGCCGGGCTGGAGAGCCTGGCCGGTCGGCTGGCCTGCGAGAGCATCACGGACGAGGAAATCGCGGCGATCGAGCGGCTGCACTACGAGATGTACGGCCACTACCTGCACCGCGACATGCACGGCTATTTCCAGACCAACCAGCAGATCCACGAGAGCATCGTCGCGGCTGCGCGCAACGAGACGCTGAAGACGACCTACGCCAACTTCGCGGGCCGGATCCGCCGCGTGCGCTATTCCGCGAACTTCGCCCGCAAGCGGCAGCGCTGGGCCGAGGCGATGCGCGAGCACGAGGCGATCCTCGATGCGCTGCGCCGCCGCGCCAGCAGCGAGCTCAGCGACATCCTGTTCGCCCATCTGCGCAACAAGCGGGGCGCCGCCCTCGAGCACCTCGCCGAGGGGCCTGACGCCGCCCCAGAGGCAACGCCTCAGAGCAGCTAGTTGCTCATTTTGAATTCATAATGTAATTCTCGGCTCAATCGAATGAATAATTCCCGGGCAATATTCGTTGCGCCGCGGATCACATCGGATCTGGGATGAAGAACGCCTCCTCGCTCGAACAGCGCCTGCGGTCCGACCTGACCGGCGACGTGTTTTTCGATGCCTTCAACCGCGGCCGCTACGCGACCGACGCCTCGTTCTACCAGATCATGCCGGCCGGCGTGGTCGTGCCGCGCACCGTCGACGAGGCGCTGCGGACGCTTGCGATCGTCCGCGACGCCGGACGGATCGTCACCCCGCGCGGCGGCGGCACCTCGCAATGCGGCCAGACCGTCAACGACGGCATCGTGGTCGACCTCTCCAAGCACCTGAACCGCATCCTCTCGCTCGACGTCGAGAACCGGACCTGCGTGGTCGAGCCCGGCATCGTGCTCGACGATCTCAACCGTCAGCTCAGGAAGCATGGGCTGTGGTTTCCGGTCGACGTCTCGACCGCGTCGCGCGCCACGATCGGCGGCATGGCCGGCAACAATTCCTGCGGCGGCCGCTCGTTGCGCTACGGCACGATGCGCGACAACACGCTGTCGATGGATGCGGCCCTCGCCGACGGCACACTGCTGCATTTCGGCGAAGTGCCGCGCGACCTGACGCGGGTCAATGCTCCCGACAGCGGATCGCAGCTATTCCGCGACATGCTCGATCTCGGCGAGCGCGAGGCGGCCGAGATCGCGGACAAATTCCCCAAGGTGCAGCGCCGCGTCGGCGGCTATAATCTCGACGCGCTGGTGCCGCGCAACGCGCCGAACAACATGGCGCATCTTCTGGTCGGCTCGGAAGGCACCCTCGCCTTCACGACGCGGGTCGAGCTGAAGCTGTGGCCTGTCATCCGCAACAAGGCGCTCGGCGTCTGCCATTTCGGCAGCTTCTACGAGGCGATGGATGCGGCCCAGCATCTGGTCAAGCTGCGGCCGATCGCGGTCGAGCTGGTCGATCGCACCATGATCGCGCTCGGACGCGAGATCGCGATGTTCCAGCCGATCATTTCCGCCGCCGTGCGCGGCGATCCGGACGCCATACTTGTGGTCGAGTTCGCCGAGGAGGATCAGGCCGACAACCTCGCGCGCCTGAAGCAGCTCGGCGAGCTGATGGGCGATCTCGGCTTCGGCTGGGACAGACCGCAGCGCAAATGGGGCGGCGTGGTCGAGATCGTCGAGCCCGCGCTGCAATCCGGCATCGCCGATTTCCGCGCAGCCGGGCTCAACGTCATGATGTCGATGAAGCAGGAGGGCAAGCCGGTCTCGTTCGTCGAGGATTGCGCGGTGCCGCTGCCGCATCTTGCCGACTACACCGAGCGGCTCAATGCCGTGTTCGCCAAGCATGGCACCCGCGGCACGATGTATGCGCACGCCTCCGAGGGCTGCCTGCATGTGCGCCCGGTGCTCAATCTGAAGCTCGAGAAGGACGTCAAGGCAATGCGCGCCATTGCCGAGGAAGCCTTCGCGATGGTGCGCGAATACAAGGGGTCGCATTCCGGCGAGCACGGCGACGGCCTGGTGCGCTCGGAATTCCACGAGACGATGTTCGGCGCGCGCATCGTGGCCGATTTCCGCGAGGTCAAGCAGCGCTTCGATCCGGACAACACGCTAAATCCGGGCAAGATCGTCGATCCACCGAAAATGGACGACCGCTCGCTGTTTCGTTTTTCGCCGGACTATCGCGTCGGCGAATTGAAGACGGCGCTGGACTGGTCGGCCTATCCCGGCGCCGGCGGCGGCTTCCAGGGCGCGGTCGAGATGTGCAACAACAACGGCGCCTGCCGCAAGCTCGAAGGCGGCGTGATGTGCCCGTCCTATCGGGCGACGCGCAACGAGAAGGACGTCACCCGCGGCCGCGCCAACACGCTTCGGCTCGCGATCTCGGGCCAGTTGGGTGCGGACGCGCTCGCCTCCGACGAGATGATGGACACGCTGAAACTCTGCGTCTCCTGCAAGGCCTGCCGCCATGAATGCCCGACCGGCGTCGACATGGCCAAGATGAAGATCGAGGTGCTGGCGGCCCGCGCCGCGACGCACGGCCTGTCGCTGCGCGACCGGCTGGTCGGCTACCTGCCGCGCTATGTCGATCTCGCCTCGCGCTTCGCGCCGCTCGCGAACTGGCGCAACCGCAGCCCGCTGCTGCGCGCGCTGTTCGAGAAATTCGCCGGGATCAGCGCAAAGCGCGCGCTGCCGGCGTTTCGCCGCGACACCTTCCGGCCGGACGCCGAGGTGCTGGGACCGCCTGAGGGGCGCGAAGTCGTGCTGTTCGCCGATACGTTCAACCGCGGCTATGAGCGGGAGAATCTCGACGCCGCGGTCGAGGTCCTGGTCGCCGGCGGCTATCGCGTGCATCTGCCCAAATCGTCGGACGGCGGCCGCCCGCCGTGCTGCGGCCGAACGTTCCTGTCGGCCGGACTCGTCGAGCAGGCGCGAGCCGAGCTCGACCGGCTGGTTGCGACCTACGCGCCGTTCGCCGCGCGCGGCGTGCCGATCATTGGGCTCGAGCCGAGCTGCCTGCTGACCTTGCGCGACGAGCTGCTGTCGTTGCGTTCGGATGAGGCCGCGAAGACCGTCAGCGCCCACGCCCTGCTGTTCGAGGAGTTTCTGGTGCGGGAGGCCGAGGCCGGACGGCTCGCCCTGCCGCTCGGCGCCGTCGCCGGCAAGGCCGTCGTGCATGGTCATTGCCACCAAAAATCCTTCGGCGCATTCAAGCCGGTGGAGAAGGTGCTGCGTCTGGTGCCCGGCCTCGACGTCAAGACCATCGAGTCGAGCTGCTGCGGCATGGCCGGCGCGTTCGGCTATGGCGCGGACACCTATCAGGCCTCGATCGAGATGGCCGAGCTGTCGCTGCTGCCCGCGGTGCGCGGCGCGGATCAGGACACGCTGATCGTGGCCGACGGCACCTCGTGCCGGCACCAGATCAAGGACGGCAGCGGACGCACGCCGCTGCATGTCGCCAGCGTATTGGCGATGAGCCTGAAACGTGCGACATCAAATTCCGACAGATCGTTATCGACAAAGGAAAAGGCCCATGGCTGAGCTCACTCTCGAAACTGCCCGCAAGATTCTGGATGCCGCACTCGCCAAGGGCGTCGAGAAGAAGCTGAAGCCGCTGGTCGTTACGATCCTCGACGCGCGCGGCGCGGTGAAGGTGACGGCGGCGCAGGACGGCACCAGCCTGATGCGGGCCGAGATCGCCCACGGCAAGGCCTATGGCGCGCTGGCGCTGGGGATGGGATCGCGGGCGCTGTTTCAGCGCGCGCAGGAGCAGGCCTATTTCATCGACAGCGTGAACACGCTGGCGCAGGGCCGGCTGGTGCCGGTCCCCGGCGGCGTGCTGATCATGGACGGCTCGACCCTGCTCGGCGCCGTCGGCGTCAGCGGCGACACGTCCGACAATGACGAGATCTGCGCCGTGGCCGGCATCGAAGCCGCCGGCCTGAAGGCCAACGCCGGCTAGCGTGCGGTGGGCATCGCGCTCCCTCACCCCGGTCTCCGGGGAGAGGGTTGGGCGGATAGTGGGTCAGTTTGAATACTGCCCCCGAAAGAATCCCCTTGTTCAATCGTGGCGGGAGGTGGCAGCGATTGATAGTTTGAAGCGTCACCCCGTCGGGAGCACTTGGCCTAATTTGGATTTGAAGGCGGCTTGTTTTGAATTGAAGAACGATTGGACCTGATCAACAACACTATTGGCAGAGCAACCATCAGAGCCAGTACGGGCAGACCAATCGTCAGCACGGCGAAAATCGCCGGGTTAGTAGTACCGAACAGCCACATAGCGCCTATTGCCAGCTCAATTACGGCTAAGGCGATCAAACGGCCCTTGATTGACCTATTCATTTCGTCCCCTAAGGCGAGTCAGTTGGCGGCCTTTTGGTGTCTGGGGCGTTTGGGGGTCGTGGCGCGATCCGAACAGCCTCACCCGGATAAAACCAGCCTCGGCCCGTTATTTCCTTTATCGGGACATTGGGCAGAAGTACTCCGACGTATCGGACGGAAAGACCCGGCGGGACACGCTTTTGAACGGCCGCCTCTGCCTCGTCATGGGCTGTTATGGCGATCCAAAGCTCCGTCGCCCCGCTGGCGGTCGTAACTTCGACAACAGGACATCCTGTGATGTTTTCGGGACTCAGGTCCTTTGTCATGACTGACCAAATACCGAGGGGCGAGGTGCGTTTGCGCGATTTCGGAATAATGGAATAATGCCGGTGAGTTGCCCGACGTGTCAAGCTGCCGTGTCGGACACCGGCAGCCGCCCAGCTACTTTGCATGGGGTTGTTTTCGATATTTTGGCAGCGAGCCCTCCCCGCACTCGGGGCGAGGAGAAGCAGGGTCCGCCGTTCAGCGCCCCGTCCAGGTCGGCTTGCGCTTCTCGCCGAACGCCTTGAGGCCTTCCTTGGCGTCCTCGGTCATCGCGAGCAGCGCGATCTGGCTTTCGGTGTAGGCGATGCTTTCGTCGAACGACATCGAGGCAATCGCCCGCATCGCATATTTGCCGCGACGGATCGCCGTCGGTGACTTGTCGACGATGCGGCCGATCAGCCAATCGACCTTGGCATCGAGCTCGGCCGCCGGCACGACGTAGTTGAGAAGGCCCGCAGCCTGTGCGGTCGCGGCATCGAACGGCTCGCCGGTCAGTGCCCATTCGTTGATGAGGCGTGCGGGCGCGATCGATTGCAGCAGGCTCAGCACCTGCATCGGAAACACCCCGACCTTCACCTCCGGCAGGCCGAAGATCACGCCATCGGCGGCGACCGCCATATCGGTCATGCACAGCAGGCCCATGCCGCCCGCCATGCAGACGCCGCCGACCCGCGCGATCGCGGGCTTGGTCGCGTTCTGCGACAGCCGCAGCAAATCGGCGTAGTCGACATTCGGACGCGAGAAATCCATCGAGAATGCCGCGCCGCTGTTCTGCAGATCGGCGCCGGCGCAGAACGCCTTGTCGCCCGCGCCCGTCAGCACGATGACACGCACGTCCTTGTCGTCATGCGCCTCGCGATAACCCCTGGCGATGCCCGCGATCACACCGGCATTGAGCGCGTTGCGCTTGTCCGGGCGGTTGATGGTGATCCAGAACGCCTGCCCGCGCTTCTCGAGAAGAACGCTGTTGTCGGTCATGTTTCCTGCCTGTTTTCTTAGCTGTGCGCTGTTGCCAGCCGACATTTGCGGCAGGATCGGCGCCGACTGCAAGCAGGATTTAAGCGGCGGCGGACGCCTTCCTGATCCAGACCTTGTTGTCGTGGAACGCGGCCCCGCCAAGCGGTGCGACGGCCTCCGCGCCTGTCAGCATGTTGATGCCGCGCCCGCCGATGTGGGACTTGTTCGGGTGAATCGACTCGGCGATCAGCACGCCGCGGCGAACGCCATCGAACAGCTTTGCGGTGAGCGTGGTCTCGCCGCGCGTGTTGCCGAGCGTCACGGCCTCCCCGTCGGCAATCGACAGCGCGGCCGCATCGTCGGGGTGGATCATCACGGTCGGCGCGCCCTCGCGGGCCTGCGACGACGGTGTTTCGTTGAAGCTGGTGTTGAGGAAGCTGCGCGAGGGTGACGTCGCGAGCCGGAACGGATGCTGCGTGTCCGCCTCCTCGATGATGGTCCAGTGGTCGGGCAGCGAGGGCATCTTGTCCCAAGCGCCCATCAGCCCGCCCGCGCCGACCGGGACCTTGCCCCAATCGACCTTGAAGTGGAACTTCTTGTCGGCATGGGCGAAGCCGTCGAGATAATGCGAGGTGCGGAAATCCGGCTGGAGGTCACGCCAAATATCGGCCTCCAGCTTTTCGATATCGCCGTGCCCGCTCTTCTTCAGCGTCGCATCGATCAGCTGGCGCGGCGTCATGTCGAAACCGGGATGCACGGCATTGAGCCTGCGGCCGAGCCCCTGCAGCACCTCGTGGTTGGAGCGGCATTCGCCGGGCGGATCGATCAGCTTCGGGCCGACCGAGATATGCTGATGACCGCCACCGTAATAGAGGTCGTCGTGCTCCATGAACATCGTTGCCGGCAGCACGATATCGGCCATCTGCGCCGTCTCGGTCATGAACTGCTCATGCACCGCGACGAACAGATCCTCGCGGGCAAAGCCCTGGCGCACCAGCGCCTGCTCGGGCGCCACCGTCATCGGATTGGTGTTCTGGATCAGCATCGCCTTGACCGGCCCGCCACCCTTCAGCGCCTCGGCATCGCCGGTCAGGATGCGGCCGATCTTCGACTGGTCGAGCACCCGCGTCGAGGGATCGATCGCGTCGTGGCCCTCGATGATGGACTCGTCGAAACGCCAGATGCCGGCATTGTTGAAGAACGCGCCGCCGCCCTCGTACTGCCAGGCGCCGGTCACCGCGGGAATGCACAGCGCGGCGTGCATCTGCGCGGCGCCGTTGCGGCTGCGGGTGAAGCCGTAACCAAGGCGGAAGAACGCGCGCTTGGTGGTCCCGACCAGCCGTGCGAACGCCTCGATCTCCTCGACCGGCACGCCCGAGATCGCTGAGCCCCATTCCGGCGTGCGGGTCTTCAGATGCGCTTCCAGCTCGCCCGGGCAATCGGTATAGCGCGCGAGATAATCGCGATCGGCAAATCCTTCGCGGAACAGCACGTGCATCACGGCGCAGGCGAAGGCGCCATCGGTGCCAGGCCGCAGCAGGATCTTGATGTCGGCCTGCTTCATGGTCTCGTTATTGTAAACGTCGATCGCTGCGATCTTCGCGCCGCGCTCCTTCCGCGCGCGCGATGCATGCGTCATCACGTTGACCTGGGTGTTCACCGGATTGGTGCCCCAGATCACGACGAGATCAGAGACGCCCATCTCGCGCGGATCGACGCCGGCGATCTTGCCGGTCCCAGCGGCGAAGCCGATGCGCGCGATGGTCGAGCAGATCGTGCCGTAGAAGCGCGAGTACTTCTTCACATGCGACAACCGGTTGAGGCCGTCGCGCATCACGAGCCCCATGGTGCCGGCGTAGTAATAAGGCCAGACCGACTCGGCGCCGAATTCCCGCTCGGCAGCGTCGAATCGCGCCGCGATCTCGTCCAGCGCCTCGTCCCAGGAAATCCGTGCGAACTGGCCGGAGCCCTTCGGGCCGGTCCGGCGCAGCGGATGCATCAGCCGCTCGGCATGGTGAATGCGCTCGGCGTAACGCGCGACCTTGGCGCAGACCACGCCGGCCGTATAGGTCTGCCGTTTCGAGCCACGCACCCTGCCGATCGAGCGGCCCTCGATCACCTCGACGTCGAGCGCACATGCCGAGGGGCAGTCGTGCGGACAGGTGGAATGGCGGATATCGATCTTGGCATGCTGGTTCATGCCAAATTGGTAACATCAAATATCCGCTCCGCCGAGGGGCATTATTGACCCAGTCCGGGCGAAAACCGCGTATATGCCATGCGGCAAACGCCCAATTGCCCGGCTACTAGCCCACTCCGTCCGTCAAACGCGGAAGATGCGGGTGTAGTGCGCCTTGATCGCTTCCCCTTCCCGCTCCACCGCGGCGGGGTCGTCCTTCATCGTCTTGATGTCCTTCAACGGCGTGCGCCCGGCCTTCTCCTGGGCCTGCGCATGGACAGATCTGAGGCCGCCGATCTCGACGTTGAGCTGCTGCCCCTCGCGCCCGAGCGCGAACGACTGAAACAGCCTTGCCGCATTCGGATGCGGACAGTCCTTGAATATCCCGTTGGGGCCGACAATGATCGGCGACCCTTCGGTGGCGTAGACCGGCTCGACCGGGCGGCCCATCTCCTTCAGCTGAAAGATGTTGTACTCGTTGCCGTCGGCCATCACCGCGCGCTCGCCGAGATCGAGCTTCTTCGGTGGATCGGTCGAGGACTGCACCTGTATGATGTTCTGCTTGGCGAGCTGCTCAAAGAAGCTCCAGCCGAGGTCGCGCTGCATCTGATAGGTCGCGGTCATGATGGTGCCGCTATAGCCGGGGTGCCCCTTGACGATCTTGCCCTTCCATTTCGGATCGAGCAGATCGGCGAAGCTCTTCGGCGCATCCTCGGCCTTCACGAGATTGGTGTTGTAGGCAATGATCGAAAGCCAGACCCGGAAGCTTGCGAATTGCCCGTCCGCGTCGCGATGCTCCTCCGGATAGTATTTCGCGACCTCCTCCGGGACGTAGGGCGCCAGGATGCCGTCGCGCTTCCACACGATGAAATGCGCGGCGTCGGAGGAATTGACGACGTCGACCGCGTGAATGTTGCTGGCGTATTCCTGGCCCACCCGCTGGAACACACGCTCCGCGCCGGTGCGTTCGACGCGCACGGTGATTCCCGCATACTTCGCCTCGAACGCCTTTGCCAATTTCTCGGCGACCGGCAAATCGGTCGAGGTGTAGTAGACGACCTGCCCCTCCTTCTTCGCGGCCTCGATCAGCGCTGGCGTAACCGGTTCCGCAGCTGGCGCGGCGGCCATCACGCGCGTTGAAAAGGCAGTCCCTGCCAGCACGGCACCGGTGCCCTTCAGCCAATCGCGGCGCGATAGCCCAGGATGTTTCCTCATTTGATTCCCCGCACGCGATGGCGAAGTTTGAGTACACCGTCCTCCCGCCCTTATTCCGACGCGCGAAGACGATGTCTGTCGTCGACAGATGCTCCAGGTTGCAGCTAGACTTCTGGTCAAGAAAGAAGACTAAAGTTGGGGGAGACGATCAATGGCGGACTTTCGGTACGCCTTGATGTGTGTCGCGGCATTGCTGACCGTGTCGGCGTCAGGCTCGCATGCGGACGCCGAGGATTACCCTGCGCGGCCGGTCAGGATCATCGTTCCGTTTGGTCCCGGCGGTCCGGCCGACGTCGTTGCGCGCCAGATCGGCAGCATCCTGCAGCAAGACCTCGGCCAACCCTTCGTGGTGGAGAACCGCACCGGCGCCGGCGGCGTGATCGGCACGCTCGAGGTCGCGAAGGCGTCGGCCGTTGGCTATACCCTTCTGATGATGTCGAACACCCAGACCGCCAATGAATCGCTGGTGCCCCAGCGCAAATATGAGCTGATGCGCGACCTGACGCCGATCGCAACCCTCAACACTTCGGATCTGGTGATCGTGGTCCACCCCGCCGTGCCGGCGAAGACGCTGCAGGAGTTCATCGCGCTTGCAAAGGCAGAGCCCGGAAAGCTGAACTACGCCTCGTCGGGTCAGGGGACGCCGTATCACATGGCGGGCGAGTTGTTCAAAGCCATGGCCGGGATCAACATCGTGCATGTGCCCTACCGCAACAGTGGTGAGGCCCGCAGCGGCGTCATCGGCGGCCAGGTCCAGATGATGATCGACGCCGTTCCGGCGATGGCACCGAATGTTGCCGAAAGCCAGGTCCGCGCGCTCGCAACAACCGGCAAGTCCCGTTCCGCGGTGCTATCAAACGTTCCGACCGTGACCGAGGCGGGCGTTTCCGGTTATGAAGCGACGATCTGGCTCGGCCTGATGGCACCAGCGGGTACGCCGAAGCCGATCATCGAGAAGCTCAACACGGCCGTGAATGCCGCGGTCAGGCGGCCGGAGGTCGAGAAGTTTTGGGCCGAGCAAGGCGCGGTGCCAATGACAATGACGCCGGAAGCCTTCGACAAATTTCTGCGCGCCGATATCGTGAAGTGGGCAGACGTCGTCAAAAGACTGGACAAGACCCAATGAGCACGCAGCGGCAAGAGGGTAGCGATGGAACAGCGCGCACGACAACGTTGAACATCCTGAGCGGCGGCGCGGCGCAGAGCCTGGTGCACAGCCTCACCCCAGCGTTCGAAGCCGAAACCGGCCTCCGCATCGCCGGCGATTTTGGTGCGGTCGGCGCCATGGCCGACAGACAGCGCGCCGGCACCCCGACCGATGTCGTGATCCTGACCGCTGCCCTCATTGCGAATCTGGCCGACGAAGGGCTGGTTTTGCAATCGTCGATCGCCGACATCGGCCGGGTCGAGACCGCTCTTGCGGTTCGGACCGGCGATACGCCTGTCGCCGCCGAGGATGCGGCCAGCCTGCTCGCGTCCGACGCCATCTTCGTGCCCGATACCAAGGCATCGACGGCCGGAATTCACGTTGCCAAAGTCCTTGCGCAACTCGACATCGCAAACGTGGTCGCCGACCGGCTAAGAGTCTATCCGAACGGCGCGACGGCCATGCGGCATCTGGCCGAGTCCCGTGACCGGCGGCCGATCGGCTGCACGCAATCGACCGAGATCATCAGCACTGAGGGTGTCGTGCTGTCGGGCATCCTGCCGCCGGGATGCGGGCTCGCGACCATGTATACGGCCGCGGTTGCCACGCGGGCAGCGTCGGCATCGCAGGCGCTACGTCTGATCACGTTGCTGACGTCGCCCGAGACATCACGGCTGCGCAGCCAGGCCGGCTTTGTCTCCGGACCGACGTCGTCGACACAACCCACAGCGTGATCGGATGCGATAGCCTGCCGCCGCAGGAGCGCACCGCCGAAATATCGAAAACAACCCCATGCAAAGGAGCCGGCAGCTGCCGGCGGACACGGCCACTTGACTCGTCGGGCAACTCAGCTGTACTTTTCCATTATCCAGAAATCGCACCGACGCCGCTCAGCTTGCTCCGTGTCATCACCCGCGCATGCGGGTGATCCAGTATTCCAGAGGCCGCAGTGGTTGAGCCGAGAGGCTGCGGCGTACTGGATCCGTATGCGGGGCTTGTCACCGGAGAGAGATGTGAGTCCGCGGCTCCTCCGACGCGTCGTCCCTGCGAAAGCAGGGACCCATACGCCGCGGCGGCGGACCTTGTTCAAGGGGCTCGTTGTTCCAGCATCGCCAACAATTGGCATTTATGGTTATGGGTCCCTGCTTTCGCAGGGACGACGATGAGGATGGTTCGCGATCCAAGGCGTCACACCGCGCAGTGTCATCACCCGCGCATGCGGGTGATCCAGTATTCCAGAGGCCGCAGTGCTTGAGCCGAGAGGCTGCGGCGTACTGGATCGCCCGGTCCATGTGCGCAATTGCGCACAGGCCGGGCGATGACAGCGGTGGACGAGGATATAGCCTCACATCCTCTCCGGATCACGCGGTGATTGCTCGGCCTGCTCAGCGTCATCACTCTATTGCATTCTCGCGACATGATCTGCCCGAGCTTTGCATCTCGTCCCGCCGTCTCGAAGCGGAGGGCGCAGGGCATGCCGGGTACACGCTGCACCCGCGGTCTCGCGTGCAAGCGTAGAAAGATAACCGCACACGAGCATACAGGTTCAGTGGCGGTACTTCGACATTCCCGCGCGATGGTTTGCGGCTTATCGTCTCAAACGGCGAGGTGGATGTGATGGGCGTGGCCGAAGCCCCAACGCAAGCGGCCAAGGATCACGCAAGCGGGCAAGGATCGCACCAGCGGCCACGAATCGCGGCTCGCGGATGCAGCGCAGCCACGCCAAAGGCCGCAATCAGAAGCCGATTAGTTTCTACGATACCGGGCTCTATCTGACGTCAATGAAGGCCTGGTCGCATAAGGAGAAGGTTAAGAAAATGAATGCCAGGAATTTCCTAAAGTGGACAGCTTCGACATGCTTGATCATCGCGGTGGTCACAACCGGGACCAAGGAGAGCTATGGTCAGGCCGTGACTATCGCGAATGGCGCCGACGTTGCCGAGGGTTCGACTACCGACACTCCAGCCACTGTACCAACCAGCGCCGCCACCGCGACCACGATCTCCCTGCTCAAGGCGCTGAACAACAGTTTCGTCAATGGCACTCAACAAATACAGGGCAACATCGCTAGCGGTACGGCCGACTCCGGCAACCCGGTCAAGATCGGCGGTGTGTTCAACTCCACGATGCCGACCCTCATCACAGGTCAACGTGGCGACCTTCAGTTGAGCAACTTCGGCGGCATTATCGCCGCCACGTCTGCAACCGCCGCCGATGCTTCCACCAACATAGGCGGAAACCTGAACATCGGAACCGCTGCGAGCAGCAACACATCCGGCGCACTATTCAACAAGCCTTATTTGTTCAACGGTGCGACTTGGGATCGCGCCCGCACCATTCAGGGCGCCGTGGCCGCGGGCACCGGCACCGCTGCTGTCGCTATTGCGCCAACATCGGCTGCGGCTGGCGGGATAACTCCTGTCGTCACCAGCGCGGCGGCGAACAATCTGGTGATCAAGGCTTCCGCCGGAAACCTGTATTCGGTCTACGCCGTAAACGCGACGGCTACAGCCGGGTTTCTCGTGGTGCTCAACGCAACGTCGGCGCCGGCTGACGGCGCTATCACGCCGCTGGACTGCGCCACTCTTCCAGCGAACGGCAACGCCAGCATCAGCTATAATTCAGGGCCACCAGCGGTCTATTCGACCGGGATGGTTGCCGTGGTCACCTCCGGAGCGAATTGCTTTACCAAGACCACCGGCACACTAACCGCCTTTATCAAGGGGGCAGCTCAGTAATGTTCAGGATCACTTTATCGCTCGGATTCGCAGCGCTGGTCACGCTGGTTTCGTTTTGCTGCAACGCTCAACAGATCAATGTGAGCGGTCCCAACACGACATCCTTCATCACGTCCAGCATCACCAACCCACTCCCCTCGGACATTCCAAGCGGTTACTGCAAGGATTGGAACAACACCACCACGACCAATTTCATGAACCGATGGTGCAACGTCAACGGCGTCATGACTCCGTCAAATGCGTTCATCAACGGGTCGCTGACCGGGACGTCGTTCTCCGACGACACACCTCCAGCCATCTTCCAACGGCTCACCGACCGAGTTCTAGTGGGTGGTGCCGTGCTTCAGGACGGCAAGCGGGTTCCCACCACAAGCACTTGGGTGGCGCATCAGGCCAACGGTAAAATGACCTATTTCGACAGCCGCTCGCAATTTGAGTCCATCAGCACGGTCGGTGGTTCCGGAGTCGCAGCCGCATCACGTACCAGCGACATGAATCCGGCCGATACCGGATCCATCGGTTTCCTCGGGTTCGCGTTGAATGACTATCTCGATGCGGTGCAGACGAACCGGCGATCATCGTGGGGGCACTACACCCAGGTGGTGCGCGCGGCGGACACCACGACGACCGGCACAGGCGGCACCGGCGGTGTGTCCTCGACCGCGTTCACGTTCTCGCCGATCCCCAGCACCGCACCCACGGTCGGCGGCGGCATTTCCGGCACAGGCATCGTCGGGCCTTCCTCCAGCACAGTGGCCACGTGGATTGTGGCCTACAATTCCGGAACGGGCGTGGCGACTCTTTCGCAAGCCGCTACCGTCACCAACGGCACCACGGTGACCTATGCCGCATCGGGCGGCGCTATTGCTGGCGGCATCCAAGGCATGGAGATGGACGTTGCCAACCAAGGTGCCGTCGTCAACGTCGATCCCTATGGCGGAGGCACCTCACAGACCGGCATGACACTCGACTTGTTGCTGGGCTCTGGAGGTGAGACCGGGTTCGCTAACCTGCCCGTCAATCCGGCAAGTGCTGCGCTGATGATCGCGAACAACCACGGCCAGTTCATGAAAGGCATCGTGGTCGGCTCCAATGCGCTCTATGGCACAGATGGCACCACCGGCACTGCGCCTGCGATCGTGATGGCGAAAGGGCATGAGTTGCAATGGCGCTTCAGCGGCGGCGACGTGACGCCCGCGCTGTCGGCTGTCATCCGCTCCGACAACAACGCGTTGGCGACCCAAACCAAGCTGATTTTCCGAACCAACGGCGCAGCGTTTACCGACCAGTTCGAGAACCAGATCGGCCGGTTTCAGCCACCCGCTACGACGCAGGGGCAGACCACCAACTATCTGGACTTCATGGCCGCCATTGCGGGCAGCGGTTCGCCCAACCCGGTGGTCGCGGCGACCGGCACCGATGCGACAGTCGGAATGGACTTTCAGACCACGAGCCGGGGCAACTATAACTTCTATGATCTGTCGCACACGCGGCTACTCGCGCGCATCGCTGATGCCGGCGCATCGGGCTCGAACGGCAACTCGATCATCATCAACGGCAACGATTCCGGAGTGTCTCCCTCGGTGGCCGCTGGCGGTGTCGACGCCAATATCGATCTCGGGTTCACGCCGAAGGGCACCGGGGCGATCGTCATGAATGCACAGATGAAACTGAAGTCCTTCACCGTAGCGACGTTGCCGACGTGCAATTCAGCAATGCAGGACGCGATGGCGGCCGTGACGGACGCGACCGCGCCAACGTACAATGGTGCCTTGGTCGGAGGCGGCGCTGTTCGCGTTCCAGTCTATTGCAACGGTTCTGCTTGGACTTCGCATTGAAACAGGAGTGGTTGGCATTCCAGGACGTCTGTGATTGAGCCGAGAGGCCGCGGCGTACTGGATCGCCGGTCAAGCCGGGCGATGACGGCGGTGGACGGGATATCGCCTCACATCCTCTCGGGATGACGGCGTGATTGCTCAGCTTGCTCAGTGTCATCACCCGCGCAGGCGGGTGATCCAGTATTCCAGAGACCGCAGTGATTGAGCCGAGAGGCCGCGGCGTACTGGATCGCCCGGTCGAGCCGGGCGATGACGGCGGTGGACGGGATATCGCCTCACATCCTCTCGGGATGACGGCGTGATTGCTCAGCTTGCTCAGTGTCATCACCAGCGCAGGCGGGTGATCCAGTATTCCAGAGACCGCTGTGCTTGAGCCGAAGGGCTGCGGCGTACTGGATCGCCGGTCAAGCCGGGCGATGACGGCGGTGGACACAGGCGGGGAGAGGTGCACTCGTTTGCCTTCCACGATGATTTCATATACTAATATATCAATTTTGGGGACCACGGATGCCCGCCCGCTCACCGAAAAAGTCGGAGCTCCGCAACCCCGCCGGCCAAAGGCGGGGCAACCGCCCCCGCACCGAGACCGCCGCCGCGCGGATCCACGCAGACCTGCGCGCCGAATTGGTGTCGCTGCATCGCAAGCCCGGTGATCCGATCCTCGAAGCGGAGATCGCGATGTCCTACGGCGTGAGCCGGACGCCCGTGCGCGAAGCCATCCTCCGCCTCTCGGATGAGGGCCTGGTCGAAATCTTCCCGCAATCCGGCATCTTCGTGTCGCGCATCCCGCTCGCAGCGCTCCCCGAGGCGATCATCATCCGCAAGTCGCTGGAGGAAACCACGACCCGCATGGCCGCTGAACGCGCGAGCAAGAGCCAGATCCTTGGCTTGCATTCCATCCTCGCACGCCAGCGCGAGGCTGATGCGGCCGGAGATCGCGAGGCCTTCCATCAGGCCGACGAGGCGTTTCATGCAGGGATCGCCGACATCGCAGGATACCCAGGCATCTGGAGGCTGATCCTGCAGGTCAAGGTTCACGTCGATCGCTTCCGGCGTCTCACCTTGCCGCAGCGCGGGCGAATGGCCGAGGTGATCGCCGAGCACGAGGCCGTGATGACCGCGATCGAGGCGCGTGATCCATCATCCGCCGGAAGCGCGATGGCCCGGCATCTGGAACGGCTGCTGGCCGACATCGCCACCACCAAGCACAACAATCCGGAGTTCTTCGACCAGCCGAACTAGTCGAGCGAAAATCCGGGCAAGAGTCCGGGCAAGAATCCCGGCAAGACGCTTCAGGAAGGAAACGACATGGATCATGCACGCCGATCACAGCGCCGCGCTGCGGGCCTTAGCCGTCGCGATCTCATCCGGATCGGCGCCGGCCTTGGTGCGGTCGTTGTGACATCGCCAGCGCTCGCCCAGGCAAAGGCTGTCTTCAAGGCGTCGGACGTGCAGCCGCCGGGCTACCCGACCGTGGTCGCGACGGAAAACCTCGGCAAGAAGCTGGCGGCTGCAACCAACGGCCGCCTGTCGCTGCAGATGTTCCCCTCGATGCAGCTCGGCGGCGAGAAGGAAACCATCGAGCAGACCCAGATCGGCGCGATCCAGATGCTGCGCGTCAGCGCCGGCTCGATCGGCCCGATCGTCGATGACATCAACGTCGTCAACATGCCCTTCCTGTTCAAGAACATGGCGCATGCCGAGCGGATGATGGACGGCCCGATCGGCCAGGAGCTGCTGGACAAGATTACGGCAAGCCCAAACGCCGGACTGGTCGCACTGTGCTGGATGAATTCCGGAGCGCGCAGCCTCTACAACACCAAGCACGCGATCAGGACGATCGCCGACATCAAGGGCCTCAAGTTCCGCGTCATCGGCAATCCGATCTTCATCGACATGATGAACGCGCTGGGCGGCAACGGTGTCGCGATGGGCTACGATCAGGTGTTCAGCGCGCTACAGACCGGCGTCATCGACGGCGCCGAGAACAATCCCCCGAGCTACGTCTTCAGCAATCACTACACCGCAGCGAAACACTTTTCGCTCACCGAGCACCTGATCGTTCCCGAGCTGCTGGTGTTCTCGAAACGCGCCTGGTCCGCGCTGGCAGCCGATGACCAGACGCTGATCAAGAAGCTCGCCCGCGAGGCGCAGATGGAAGAGCGCGGGCTCTGGAATACCTACGAGCAGCAGGCGATGGAAAAGGCGAAGGCTGCCGGGTGCGAGATCATCGAGATTGCCGACAAGGCGCCGTTCCAGAACGCGGTCAAGCCGGTATGGGACAAATACGGCCCGAAATACCAGGACATGATCGGGCGCATCCAGTCTGCCTGACGTCACACCACACGGGAAATCGTCCTCTTGCAGGAAACGGACATGGCCGGATCATATCGCCGCGCGATGGACTATTTGTATCTCGCCTGCGTCATCACGGGCTCTGTCGCGCTGATCCTGATTTCGGCCGTCATCCCCTGGGCAGTGTTGACGCGCTATGTCCTGAACAGCGCCGCGTCATGGCCCGAACCTCTCGCGGTGCTGCTCACCATCGTCGTGACGTTCATTGGTGCGGCCGCCGGATATCGGCTCAATCTGCATATGAACGTCGGATATTTTGCCAACAAGCTGCCTGATCCGCTTCGCAACCTGACCGACCTTGTGGTCCAGCTGCTGATGGGCCTGATCGCATTGTTCATGGTCATCTGGGGCGCTCGGCTCGTCGAGGTGACCTGGTACAACACGATCGCCGACTTCCCGTCGCTTTCGGTCGGCGTCACCTATCTTCCGATTCCGATCGGCGGCGCCTGCCTGCTCCTGTTCATCATCGAGCGGATTTTCCTGGGTGCGCCGCCCGATCCGATCGCACCGCACCGCGACCTTTCCGCCGACTGATCGCGAGAGGCCATCATGGATATCCTCATTCTGCTCGCGACCATGCTGCTCTGTTTCCTGATCGGCATGCCGATCGCGTACTCGCTGGCGATGGCGGCGATTGTCGGCGCCTTGTGGATCGGCATCCCCCTGGAAGCGGTGATGCTGAAGATCTCCGACGGCGTCAGCAAGGTCGCGATGTTGACGATCCCGTTCTTCGTGCTGGCCGGCGCGATCATGGCGGAGGGCGGCATGGCCCGCCGCCTCGTTGCGTTCGCCGACGTGCTGGTTGGACTGACCCGGCTGCGCGGCGGCCTTTCGATCGTCAACGTGCTTGCGACCACATTCCTGAGCGGCATTTCCGGATCGGCGGTCGCCGATACATCCGCCATCGGCTCGGTGATGATCCCGCAGATGGAAAAGAACGGCTATCCGCGCGTGTTCGCGACCAACCTCACGATCACCTCGTCGGTGCAGGCCCTTCTCGTGCCGCCGAGCCACAATGCGGTGCTCTACTCGCTGGCGACGGGCGGAACGATTTCGATCAGCGCCCTCTTCATGGCCGGCGTGTTCCCCGGGCTGCTGCTCGGCTTCTCGCTGATCATCCTGTGCCTGGCGGTTGCCTATCGCGAGAAGCACCCGCACGGCCAGACCGTGCCGGCCAAGGACGCGATCCGGATCGCCATCGATGCCTCCTGGGGTCTCATCACCCTCGTCATCATCCTTGGCGGCATTCTCGGCGGCATCTTCACCGCAATCGAAGCCGGCGCCGTCGCCTGCATCTGGGCTTTCTTCGTCACGATGTTCATTTATCGCGACTATCGCTGGCGCGATCTACCGGTGCTGCTCCATCGCACCCTGCGCACCGTCGCGATGGTGATGACGCTGATCGCGTGCGCCTCCAGCGTCGGCTACATCATGGCCCTGACGCAGATGCCGGCCAAGATGACCGCCTTCTTCCTGTCGATCTCCGACAACAAATACGTCATCCTGCTGCTGATCAATGTGCTGCTGCTGGTGTTTGGCACGCTGGTCGACATGGCGCCATCGATCCTGATCGCAACGCCGATCCTGTTGCCGGTCATGAAGAACTTCGGCGTCGATCCGGTCCATTTCGGCATGATCATGCTGCTCAATCTCGGCATCGGCCTGTGCCACCCGCCGGTCGGCGCAATCCTCTTTGTCGGCTGCGCGGTCGGCAAGGTCACGATCGAGCAGGTCATGCGCAAGATCTGGCCGTTCTACGCGGTGATGTTCTTTGTCCTGATGTGCGTGACCTATCTGCCGGAAATCTCGCTATGGCTGCCGCGGCAACTCCAGGTGCTGCACTGAAGCAAGCGGCGTCACCGGAACCCATCGACATCATCGCCAAGGCCGGGATCAAACCGGTCTGAGCAGATCAACATTGCGCGACACGCACAGCGTGTGACCTTGCGACCGTTCGCCGGCACCCCTAGGCTCCCCGTCCACAACAAAAAGACCAGGGAGGCGATCGTCATGACCACAAGGCGGGATTTCCTGAAAGCGGGAGCGACGGCGGCAGCAGGCATCGTGTTCTGCGGCTGCGGGCTCGTCCACAACGCGAACGCGCAAGCATCGCGCCAGAAGCTGCCGGTCACCGTCGACGGCAAACGTATCAAGACGATCGACATTCACGCGCATTGCCACTTCCGCGAGGCGGGTGCGCTGCTCGGAGCAGACGCTGGAAAATATCAACTACCGCCGGTCAACGGCGCCGCTGAGGCCTTCGTCGAGATCGACAAGCGCCTCGCTGCGATGGACGCGCAGGCCGTCGACATGGAAGTGCTCTCGATCAATCCGTTCTGGTACGACCGCGGTCGCGATCTCGCCGGAGAGATCGTGAAGATCCAGAACGAGAAGCTCGCCGAACTCTGCGCTTCGAAGCCCGACCGGTTTGCAGCCTTCGCCTCGCTGACGCTGCAGGCGCCGGACCTTGCGGTGCAGGAGCTGGAGACCGCGGTGAAGAAACAGGGGCTGAAGGGCGCGGCGATCGGCGGTGTGGTCGATGGCGTCGAATTCTCCGATCCGAGGTTTCATCCCGTGTGGGCCAAGGCCGAGGAGCTCGGCGTTCCCCTCTTCATCCACCCACAGGGCGTGCCCGAGCTCGGCAAGCGGCTCACCGGCAATGGCTGGCTCGGCAACACCATCGGCAATCCGCTCGAGACCACGATCGCACTGTCCCATTTGATCTTCGAGGGCACGCTCGACCGCTTCCCGGGACTGAGGATCATCGCCGCGCATGGCGGCGGCTATCTCCCCTCCTATGCCGATCGCTCGGATCATCCCTGCCTGGTCGGACCCAAGGGATGCAATCCGGAGATCAAGCTCCAGAAGGCGCCGACCGAATATCTCAAGCAGATCTACTTCGACTCGCTGGTCTTCACGCCCGAAGCGATCCGGCATCTCGCCGCCCAGGTTGGCGCCGGCCAGATTGTGCTGGGAAGCGACTATCCCTATCCATGGCAAATGGCACCGGCCGACCACATCTTCGCCTGCTCATCGCTGAGCGACGACGACAAGGCCAACATTCTCGGCCGGACTGCCGCCAAGCTGCTCGGCGTTGCCGCGTAACGACGGTGCCAACGATCAGTTGGCCTTCACCGTCCGCATCGCATTGCGCGGCAGCGCCGTGGGCGCCGGCTGCGCAATCCTTGTCAATGGATCGACGTCGACGACGTCGGTTCCCGCGAACTCCGCTTGCGCCGCGTCCGATATCCATTTCACTGCGGCAGGGTGGCTGACCAGCATCCCGATCAATGCAACGATCACGAGCACCGGCAAAGCGATCAGCTTGATACTGAAGCTCCCGTAGTTGCTTTCCGGGTCCTGCTGCCGGTTGTCGAAAGAGCCCTGCATGGATTCCTCCACAGTGCGAGTGTGCTCCACCGAAGCGTCACTTACCGCAGGGCACGCACAGCCGATGTGAATGGTTTCACAGGCTTTGTCCGGTTCACCATTTCGTGAAACGCGGGACCGACCGCGCAGCCGGCGCGCCTACTCGCCGTCATCAGCCCCGGCGTCGACCAGCGCCTGAAGCGACTCGGGCTTCAGCACGACGATCGCGCCATGCTCGAGCCTGACCCAACCGCGTGTCGCCCACGCGCGGAGCTGCTTGTTGATGCTCTCGCGGGTCATCCCGACCATCTCGCTGATCTCCTGCTGGGTGATCGAGATGGTGCGCCCCTGCGGCTTGTGCTTGTCGCTCAGGCGCAGCAGCGCGCTCGCAAGACGGCCGGGCAGGTCCTGCAGGATCACCTGCTCGACCTGGTCGCTGGTCCAGCGCAACCTTGCGCACAGCAGCTCGATGAACTTCATCGCAAGCGTCGGTTGGCTGCGCACGAACGGAATGAACTCGCGCCGGTCGATGACGAACAGCTCGCAATTGGTGTTGGCGGTGGCATCGGCCGTCCGCGACAAACCGTCGAGCAGCGCGATCTCGCCGAATATCTCGCCTGCCTCGATCAGGTTCAGGATCGCGTTGCGACCATCCGGCGACGAGATGCTGATCTTCACCGTGCCCGAGATCACCGCAATCAGGCTGGTGCCCGGATCGCCCTTGGAGAAGATCGTCGTTCCGCGCTTCAGCGTGGTGTGCTTGGCATAGCGGCAGAGCTGATCGAATGCCTCGGGCTCGAGATCGGCAAAGTAAGGATGCTTGCGCAGCACCGACAGCTTGTTGTTCGAAAACAACGGCGCGCCGGCAGTTCGTTCTATGGGCGACGCACCGGTCATTGTGATCCAGACTGATTGTGTTGCGTTCAATCGGCGCGCCAGCAGCGCGACACCGACAAACCATCGATCAATGAAAGCGGAGAGGACTATAGCCCCACCGGGCGCCTACAGCAACAAAAGGCCCGGGCCGGTGAAATCGGGCTAGAAGGCATCCAAGGTACAATTTGGAATAAATATGCGGCTAGTTGCAACGCTCAATTGTAGGCAACGGCCGCCCTTGGTCTGGAAGACCCACCCATCGGCGGCAAATCCGGCCTGGCGAAACCCATCCGTGTGAGGGGTCGACGCGACCCGCTCACAGCAGCTTGCCGTCCGGCCCAAAGAACGGATGCGGCCCGTCGAACTGACCGATGGGGATCTGGTGCGTGACCAGCTGTCCAAAGTCCGGCCCGGGAAACCATGTGTGCAAATGAAATGCGGGCGGCTCCACCTTGAACGATGGTTCGCGGAGCTGCCCGAGGTCCAGGTCGACCGCGTGGTTCGGCGCGGGGCATATTGTCACGGCAATCCCGGCGAAGGTGGTCAGCATCGCGCGATGGACGTGTCCGCACGCGATCAACCGCACACGCGGGTGACGCCTGACGATGTCCGCCAATGCGTCGGCATTGAAGAGGTCTTGCCGGTCCATATGCCAGATGCCGCCCTTGAATGGCGGGTGATGCAGGAAAAGCAGCGCCGGCCGATCGACTGCCGTCGCCAGCGACGCGTCCAGCCATTGCAGCGTGGACGCTTCGAGCATGCCGTGCGGCTTGCCGGCAACGCTTGAATCAAGCAGCAGGAGATCGAGACCATTCACTTCGATCTTCTGGTCGAGCGGACCTGTTGGGCGAACATAGGGCGCGGCCGGAAACGCTTCGCGCATCCACTGACGCGAGTCGTGATTGCCGGGAATGCCGGCAAACGGCAGGCGTAGCGGCGCGAGCAATTGCTTGAGATAGTCGTATTCCTCGACCGACGGCGTATCGACAAGGTCGCCCGAGATGACGACGAAATCGGGCGCCGGCTCGAATGCGCCAAGCGCGGCCACACAACGTTCAAGCGCCTTCGCGGTGTCGACCCGGCCATAGGCCAGCGCTCCCGGCGGCTTGATGTGGAGGTCGGATATCTGTGCGATGAGAACCGGTTTCGGCGGCATCGATCAATCTCAGGGTTCGGAAGGGAGCAGACGAACGGCGTCGGCCGCGATCGACAGCCCGATTCGATCGCCAACCTTGGCATGGATTGTGTTGGGCGCATCGACATTGAGTGGCTTGCTCGACGCACCACTCACGACAATTCGTTGCCGGTCGCCGATGAAGCTGACGGAATCAACTGCTCCCGAGAGCAGCCCTGCCCCGACGTCCGTCACGCGAATGGTTTCGGGACGGATCATGACGGTCGCGTTCGCAGCTGTCGCGCCACCCTCGGTCGGCAATCGCCCGCCGGGCAGGATCAGTATGCCGTTCTCGATCGGAGCTTCAACGATATTCGCCGCTCCGATGAACTCCGCCACGAAGCGGTCCTTCGGCGCGAAGTAGACCTCGCGCGGCGTGCCGATCTGGGCGATCGCACCTTTCCGCATCACGACGATGCGGTCGCCCAATTCCATGGCTTCGGACTGATCATGGGTGACATAGATCGTCGTGATACCAAGTGCTCGCAACAGCCGGTTGAGCTCACCTCGCAGCCGGTCCCGCAAGGCGGCATCGAGCGCGGTCAAGGGTTCGTCGAGCAGCAAGATGCCCGGCCGGATCGCGACGGCACGCGCCAGCGCAACACGCTGGCGCTGGCCGCCCGAAAGCTGGTCGATGCGGCGGTTCTCCAACCCTGTGATGTTCGTGAGAGCCACCAGCTCGGCGACGCGTGCGGCACGCTCGCCCCTGGCAACACCCCGGATCTTCAGGCCGTAGGCGATATTGTCCGCCACCGTCATGTTGGGGAACAGGGCGTAGGACTGAAACACCATGCCGACATTGCGACGCTCGATCGGGACCGAGGTCATATCCTTGCCGTCGAACAGCACCTTGCCGCCCGCATCCGGCAACTCGAGGCCCGCGATGATGCGCAGCATCGTGGTCTTGCCGCATCCGGATGGGCCGAGCAGCACCAGCGTCTCGCCGCGCGCGATGTCGAGGGTTGCGGGATCAAGCGCGCGCGTGCCGTCGGCAAACGTCTTGCCGCAGCTCTCGATCCGCACCGCTGCACCGTGCCCCGCCGTACTCATCGCTTGTGATCCCTGTCGGCCAGCAGCTGCATTGCGACCAGCAGCGGAATGATCATCACGAAGAAGATCAGCGTGTAGGCCGAGGCCACTTCGAGCCGCATCGAGGCATAGCTGTCGGCCAGCCCGATCGGCAGCGTCTTCGTTAGCGGCGTATGCAGCATCCAGGTCAGGTTGAACTCGCCGAGCGATAGCGTGACCACCATCAGCGCACCAGCGAGAATTCCCGGCAGCGCGTTCGGCACGATGACATCGCAGAAGCGCCGCCATGGCGATGCCCCGAGCGAGGCAGCCCCTTCATCGAGCGTCTTGATATCAACGGTCGCAAACACCGCCATGACCGAGCGCACCATGAACGGCATGGTGAAGATCACGTGTCCGACCAGGATGAAGAGCCAGGAACGGCGAAAGCCGCCAAAGCTCCCATACGTGAGCAACAGCGCAAGCGCGATCGCGAGGCCGGGGATCGCCAAGGGCAGCGTGATGATCTCCTCGACGATGCGGGCAAGCCGGCCTCCCCGCGCGTGCAGCGCGTAGGCCGCGGGAACGCCGGCGAGCAAGGTGACGGCAAGTGTCGCAAATGCGATTACGAAAGAGAGCAGGATGGTGCCGGCGTAGAGCTCCCAGACCTGGGCGACCCATTGCAGGGTCACGCCGGACTGAATGCCCCGGAAGTAATTGACGGTGACGCCGGCGGAGATCGAGAGCCCTGCCGGCACCACCAGGAATGCCGCGACGAGCAGCGTGAAGATGAACTGGCCGGTGAAGATCAGGCGATCGCGCATGCTTTTCACCCGGCTGCCGCGACCGCGCTGCCGCTGAACGTGCGGGCGAGCGCAAGGATGAGCCAGGTGATCAGGCCCAGCCCCACCGACAGCGCCGCCGAGGTCGCGAAATTGGCGGCCAACGTGAACTCGGTGTAGATCAGCATCGGCAGCACGTCGATGTTGGTTGCCAGCGTGAAGGCGGTGCCGAAGGCGCCCATCGCGGTCGCAAAGGCGATCGCACCGGACGCGACGAAGGCCGGCGCCAGTGCCGGCAGCACGACGTCACGCTGCACTGCCCACGGGCTGGCGCCGAGCGAACGCGCGGCCTCCTCCAGACCGACGTCGAGCTTCTGCACGGCCGCCATGATGGTGAGGATCACGCGCGGGATCGAGAAGTAGAGATAGCCAAGGAAGAGCCCGTAGATCGAATAGGCGAAAACGAACTTCTCGCCGAAGATCCGGTTCGAGAGATCGCCGATAAGCCCCTGCCGCCCCGCCAGCAGGATGATCATGAAGCCGACCACCACGCCGGGAAACGCCAACGGAAAGGTCAGCATCGCGATCAGCACGGCGCGCCCGGGAAAGCGGTGCCGCTGCAGGAACATTCCGGCGATCGTCGCCACGATCAGCGTGACGGCCGTGGTTGCAGCCGCCAGCAGCACGGTATTGATCAGCGTCGCGCGATAGCGGCCTTCGGTCAGGATGGCGAGATATCCGGCAAGCCCGCGCGACCCTTCGGCGCCCGCCACCACCAGCCGCGCCATCGGCAACAGGAAGAACGCCGTCGTCACCAGCACAAGCGGCAGCAGGCAGAGCCAAACGAAGGATTTTTGCGACATTGGAAGATGGGTGCCCCTGCGAGGGCACCATATTGCCTCAGCGGACCTCGGCGAGATAGCGGTCGACAAAGGCTTTTTGCATGTTTTCCATCTCGCCCCAATCGACGCTCTTGGCACGGACGTAGTCGCTGTCGGGGAGGAATTTGCCCTTCACGGAAGCAGGCAGCTCGATCGGGCGGGCCGGACGCAGATAGGCATTGGTCCAGATCGCCTGCCCCTTGTCGGACAAGAGATAGTCCATCACCTTCTTGGCCTTCTCCTTGTCCGGCGCGTTCTTCACGAGACCGACGACATAAGGAAACACCACCGACCCCTCGCACGGAATCACAAACTCGAAGTTGCCCTTCTCCGAATATTTCGCGCGATAGGCGTTGAAGTCGTAGTCGAACAGGATCGGCATCTCACCCGACACGACGCGGGCATATGACGTCTGCTTGGGCACGATCGGATCGTTCTTGCGCAGTTCCTTGAAGAAGGTGATCGCCGGATCGAAATTGGTGGGCGAGCCGCCGAGCACGAGATTGACGGCGACCGCGCCGACATAACCGACCGCCGCGGACGAGGGGTCGAGATAGCCGACCATGCCCTTGTAGTCTGGCTTCAGCAGGTCCTTCCAGCAGGCCGGCACCGGCTTGCCGCCAAGCGCGTCCTTGTTCACGAACAGGCCGAGCGTCCCGGAGTGGATCGTGGTCCAATAGCCGTCGGGGTCCTTGAGGCCGGCGGGGACCTGATCCCAATGCGCGGGCTTGTAGGGCTCGAGCGCGTCCTGCGCCTTGGCCTTCATGCCGAAGGTCACACCGAAATAACCGATATCGCCGACCGGATTGCTCTTCTCGGCCAGGATCTGGGCCAACGCCTGGCCGGAATTCTTGTTGTCATGCGGGATATCGTAGTTGAGGTCTGCCTTGATCGCCTTCAGCATCGACGCCCAATCGGCCCATTCCGGCGGGCAATTGTAGCAGATCACGTCGGCCGCCCTGGCGGATTGCCACGGCGCGAGCAGTGTCAGCGCCAGCAACGCGAGGACAAGGCGGACGGTCTTCATGGCAGGCTCCGGTCTGGGAGAGGATGCGATGCGGATTTCAACATCAACGGAGCGACCAAGTATAGGCCGCGTATGAATGTTTTGCGACGCGCTTGCTGCCGTGCAGCAAATGCAGCCCCCCGGGATGCCAACGACCAGAGGCTCGCGGCAAACCGTCGTTTCGCGCTAGGCTGCAAGCCGAAAGAGGAAGCGCCCATGTACCAGCCGCCCGGCGTCCAGACATCACCCGATCTTCCCCTCCCCGACCTGATGAAAGCCTGGGTCCTTGGTGACCCCGACCAGCTTCTGCTTCGCGAGAAGCCGACGCCGATCCCATCGCGCGCCGAAGTGCTGGTGCGCATCGACGCGGTTGCGATCTGCGCCACCGATCTCGAAATCATCCATGCCGGTTCGCCGGCAAGCATTCAAGGCGGCGCGCCCTTCAACAAGAACTTTACGCCGGGTCACGAATACATGGGCACGGTTGCCGCGCTTGGCCCTGATGTCGACGAGTTCAGGATCGGTGAGCGGGTCAGCGTCGAGATCCACGCCGGCTGCGGCCAATGCAAACGCTGCCGCCAGGGCATGTACACATCGTGCCTCAACTATGGAAGGCCGGAGAAGGGTCACCGCGCCAACGGCTTTACGACCGACGGCGGATTCGCCGAATACGCTGTCAATCACATCAATACGCTGGCGCGCGTCCCGGATACCATGAGCGATGCGGAAGCAACGCTCGTGGTGACTGCCGGGACGTCGATGTATGGCTTGACGGAATTGGGGGGATTGGTGGCCGGCGAGAGCGTCGTGGTGATCGGCCCAGGGCCGATCGGACTTCTCGCAGTTGCTGTGGCCAAGGCGCTTGGTGCAAGCCCGGTCATCCTGACCGGGACGCGCAACAAGCGGCTGGCGATCGGCCAGGAATTGGGGGCCGACCGCGTCATCAACATCAACGACGAAGACGTCGTTGATGTCGTGAAGCAACTAACAGGGGGGATCGGCGCGGACTATGTCGTCGAATGTGCCGGCACCGAAGCGACACTCAACCAGGCCATTCACATCACCAATCGCGGCGGCAAGATCTGCCTGGCCGCCTTCCCGCACGAGGCCGCGACGCTGGACGTTGCGCATCTCGTTCGAAACAACATCTATGCCTATGGCATCCGGGGCGAAGGCCGCAGCGCCACGCACCGCGCGATGGAATTGATGGCAGCGAAGCGGTTCGACGCGACCAGGATCCACACGCACACGTTTCCGCTGGCCGACCTGCCGACGGCGCTCAGATATGCGCGGGACCGCGTTGATGACGCGATCAAGGTCGTCGTCACCAATCGGAAAGCCGACGCGATCGCGAGCGCTGCGGAGTAAAGGTCAGTACGTGCCGGCGGCACGCGCGTTGATCCGAGAGCCTGCTCACACCGAGCAGTAGCGCTCCTTGATCTCGTCGTCGGCGAGCAGCACCTGCGCGGAGGCCTGGTGCACCACCGCCCCCTGGTCCAGCACATAGGCACGATCGGCGATGCCGAGTGCGAGCTCGACGTTCTGCTCGACGAGCAAAACCGTCGTTCCCTGCGCCTTCATGCTGCTGAACAGCTCGAACATCTCGTCGACCAGGACCGGCATGATGCCCTCCGACGGCTCGTCCAGCATGATCAGGTCGGGCTTTGCGATCATCGCCCGCGCGATCGCCAGCATCTGCTGCTCGCCGCCGGACATCGTGACCGCCTCTTGATCCATGCGCTCGGCCAGCCGCGGGAAGATCGCAGCGATCTCGTCGATCAGCTCGGCTTCCCGCTTCTTCTGCTTCGAGGCAACCAGCCCGAGCCGCAAATTCTCTCGCACGGACAGCCCCTGGACGATCCGCCGCTCCTCCGGAACATAGGCCAGTCCCAACGCGAAGCGTACATGCGCCGGCTGGCGCAGCAGCTCTTCACCCTTGAAGGTGACCGAGCCGCGCGCCCGCCCCATCAACCCCATGATCGATTTCAACGTCGTCGTCTTGCCGGCCCCATTGCGACCGATCAGGCAAACGATTTCGCCCTTGCTCACCTCGAGACTGATGTCCTGTAACGCGTGACTTGCGCCATACCAGGCATTGAGCTTGCTGATCTGCAGCATCGCGTCAGTGCTCCCGCTGACCGAGATAGACACGCTTCACCGCCTCGTTCTGCCGGACCTCCTGCGGCGTTCCCTCGGCAAGCAATTCTCCGTGGTGCAGCACGAGGATGCGATCGCTGATCCCCAGCACCAGCTTCATCTTGTGCTCGACGAGGATGACTGTACGCTCCCCGGCGAGTTTCACGATCAGATCCATCATGGTCCGGGTTTCTTCCGGGCTCATGCCGGCCGTCGGCTCGTCCAGCAGCAGCAAACGGGGCTGGCTGGTAAGCGCCATGCCGATTTCCAGTGCCCGCTGCTCGCCGTGAGCCAGCGTCTTGGCGGCGCGCTCCCGAGATTCCCACAACCCGACCAGGGCAAGCAGTTCGTCCGCCCGCTCGACCAGCTCGGTCAGGCGCGCACGGGGACGCCAGATGTCATATCTCGACACCAGCGCCTGCAGGCCGACGCGGATGTTCTCTCGTGTCGTAAGCTGCGGAAATACGCTGGTGATCTGGAAGGATTTCGCGATCCCCATATGCGCAAAGCGGTGTTGCGGCAGACCGGTGACATCCTTGCCCTCGAACTCGACACTGCCTTTGGTCGGCGGAAATGCGCCGCACAGCAGGTTGAAGTAGGTGCTCTTTCCAGCCCCGTTCGGACCAATAATGGAGGTGATCGCTCCTCTGGAAAACTCGGCCGAGATATTGTTGAGGGCGACAAACTTCCCGAACGTCTTGCCGACGCCCCTGGTGCGCAGAATGATTTCTCCTGCGTCGCCTTCTGCGGCACTCATCGTCTGCCCCGCGCGATCAGCGTGCCCCAGATGCCCGCCGGGAAGAACAGCACGCATGCAATGAAGATGGCTCCAACGATCAGTTGCCAGTGAACGGTCCACACCGAGACCACATTCTCCAGGACCAGGAAGACCGCAGCACCAATCATCGGCCCGAAGAACGTCCCCATGCCGCCCAGGAGAGCGATCATCACGACCAGACCCGAGGTCTCGTAATGCAGGATTTCGATCGGAACGATCGACAAATGCAGGGCCTGCAACGCACCCGCAAGGCCGCAGAAACCGCCTGACAGGACGAAGGTCAGCAATCGCGTCAGGGTCACATCGTAGCCGGACGCGCGTGCACGCATCTCGTTCTCGCGCACCGCTTCAATGACGGCACCAAAGGGCGACGCCAGAATGCGCGACATCACGAAGAATGCGGCGATCACAAAAGCTGCGATGACGTAGTAGCGAACCATCGGATTGATGAAATCGATCCGCAGGCCGAACAGATCGATGGTGCGCACGTTGATGCCGCGAAGGCCGTTCTCGCCACCGGTCAAGTCAACCGCCTGGTAGAAAAGGTAGTAGACACATTGCGACAGCGCCATCGTGACCATGGCGAAGTAGATGCCTCGGGTCCGGATCGCGAGCACGCCGATCAACATCGCCATCAATAATCCGCCGGCGACCCCGGCGGCGATCGCCGCATACCACGGCCAGCCGAAGTGCACGATGGCGATACCACAGAGATAGGCACCGGTCCCGAACAGCGCGGCATGACCGAACGACAACAGACCCAGATAACCAAACACGAGGTTGAAGCCGAGGGCGTACAACCCATAGATCAGGATGTTCACGGCGAGAGCTGTGAACGGCATCACCAACGGGAAAACCAGGATGACCACCGCGACAATGCTGGCGCGGTGCCGCGTTGCGAACTCATACCAACTGCCCGTCCTGGCACCGGGCTGTTTGATCGATTGAGTGGTTTCGGTCATGCCGGGCTCAGCTCATCAATCCGGCGCGGCCGAAGAAGCCCTGGGGACGAACGATAAGAACGATCGCCATCAGGGCAAAGATCGAAACCTTGGCCATCTCGGGTGCGAACAGCGAGGTCATGCTGACCACCACACCGACCAGCAGGCCTGCCAGTACGGCGCCGCCGATCGACCCCATCCCTCCTACCACGGTCACGACGAAGGCTTCGGCGAGGATCGTGCCGCCCATCTCCGGAATGACGCCTTGAAGCGGCGCGGCCAGCAGGCCGGCAAAACCCGCGATCGCGGTACCTATGCCGAACACAATCAACCACACCTTGGAAACATCGACCCCGAGAACACGGACGATCTGCGGATCGCGCGCCCCGGCGCGGATAATCAGTCCGAAGCTGGTCTTCTCCAGAAACAGCCAGAGCGCCAGCAGCACGACGGCCGTCGCGCCTATCACGAACAGGCGGTAGAGCGGAAAATAGCCGACACCAATATCGACGGCGCCCTGCAGAACCTCGGGCGTGTCGAAAGGATAGCCGGTCTTGCCAAAGGCAATGCGCACGCATTCGACCATCACGTAGCTGAGCCCGAAGGTCAGCAGCAGCGGATAGTCGATGCCGCGACCGTAAAGCGGCCGGATCAGCACGCGCTCGACGGCAAGGCCGAACAGTCCGATGGCGATCGGCACCGCCACGAGGCAGATCCAGAAATTGCCCCCGATCGAGATCAGATAGAGCCCGACATAGGCGCCAACCATGTAGAACGCGCCATGGGCGAAGTTGACGACGGTCAGCATCCCGAAGATCAGCGAGAGGCCGATCGCAAACAGCACATAGATGGCGCCGAGCGCCAGCCCGGCAAACAGTTGCAGCGCGATCAGGTCAAGGCTCAGGCCCGCCATTTGTCCCCCTCAAGCACGGCGCGCACCGCCCGGTGGCGCGCGCCGTCGCACGAGCTCAGCTCTTGTGGCCGAGCGCTTCGCAGGTACGCAGGTTCTTCTCGTTGGGCTCTTCGGTCGAAAGAACTTCGAACACGTCGGACTCGTTCCTCAGGTCCTTGGACTTCGACTTGATCACGAGCACCGATTGCACCGACTGGTGGTCGCATTTGCGATAATATTGCGGCCCCTTGTAGTCGTCGTACTTCAGAGCTTCCAATGCAGCGACGACCTTGTCGGTCTCGACGCTGCCGGCGCCATTGACCGCCTCGAGCACGGTCCGAACGCCGCCATAGCCGAGCGCACCGTAATCGGTGGGCAGCTTGCCGTCGTACATCTTGCGGAACGCATCGTTGAACGCCTTGGTCGAAGCGAACTTGTCCTCGATACCCCAGTAGAACGAGCAGCCGCCGACGACGCCTTCGAATGCCTGGGGGCCGGCCGCGACGCGGCTGGCATGCGAGAGCAGCGGCGCGATGATCTGGATCGACTTCTTGATGCCAAAGTCGGTCGCCTGCTTCAGCGCGATCTGCTGGTCCCGGCCGAAATTGCTGATACACAGAATATCGGGCTTCAGCGCCTGGAGACGCGGCAGCAGGGTGGAGAAGTCCGTCGTTCCCAGCGGATGGCGGATGTCGCCGAGGTTCTCGACGTTGAACTCCTTGCCGACCTCGAGGAAGCCGCGAACCATCTCGTGCCCGTAGGCGTAATCCGCCGTGAGAAACGCAACCTTCTTGCCGAATTTGGCGAAGGCATAACGGCCGACCGCGCCTGACGTCATGTGCGGGTTCAACGCTTCGTGGAATGTGTACTTGCTGAAGTCGGCCGCCTCGTTGATGGCGTCGGACTGGCTGATCGAATTGAAGATGACGCCGCGCTCTTTGGTGACGTTGTTGATCGCAAGCTGAACTGCCGCGGACAGACTGCCGACGACGAAATTCACCTTCTCCTTCTCGACCAGCTCCAATGTCCGCGTTGCCGCCTCACCGGGATTGAGCTTGTCGTCGCGCACGACGAGCTCGGCCTTGCGGCCGTTGAGACCGCCGGCATCATTGAACTGGGCGACAGCGAGCTGCCCCGCCCGCACCTGGTCCTGGGCCTCGGCACCATACGGACCGGTCAAGGGAACGGGGAAGCCGATCTTGATGGGCGCTTCCTCGGCCTGGAGCAGATTGATGCGAAAAGGCGAGACGGCGAGAGCGGCGCCGGCGCTTGCCGTCGTCAGCAGACGACGCCGCGATATCGATCCAGCTTTGGTGACCTTGTTCGTCATGACTATTCCTCCCCAAGAACTGTCTGTCTTTTGCTTATCGTTATCTTTGCCGGAACGTCTCCACCCTCAGATTCGTCCCAAGGCCGTCAGGATAACCTGAGGCGTGAGCGGAATCTCGGTAATTATTGCGCCGAACGGCCGCAGCGCGTCATTGACCGCGTTGGCAACCGCAGCTGCCGCACCGGCTGTCCCTGCCTCGCCTGCCCCTTTGGCTCCGAGCTCCGACTCCTGCGTCGGAGACACCACGTGGCCAATCTCGATATCGGGCATCTCGCCGGACATCGGGACCAGGTAGTCCGCCATATTGGCGTTGGTGAGCTGACCACGCTCGTCATAGATGCATTTCTCGAACAGCGCCGCGCCGAGGCCCTGCACGACCCCGCCCCGGATCTGCTCGTCGACCAGTTGCGGGTTGATGATCGTGCCGCAGTCTTCGACGACCCAATGCTTCAGCAGCGTCACGAACCCGATCTCGGTATCGACCTCGAGCCAGGAGGCCTGAACCCCGTTGGTGAATGCGAAGGGATACTGGCGCGGCACGAAATGTCGGGTCGCCATCAACTCAGGCTGGATGCCCGGCGGGAGGGTATCCGGCCGAAAATAGACGATCCGCGCCAATTCGCTCAGCTCGATCCGTGACGCACCGTCGCCGGCATCGACGATGCTGTTGTTGACGATATCGAGCCCGCCCGGCGTCGATTGCAGGATGGCCGCGGCGATATCAAGGATATTCTGGCGCAGGGCCTTGGCGGCTTGTAGCGCGGCTTCGCCGCCGATGCCGGCACCGCGCGAGGCCCAGGTGCCGCCGCCATAGGGCGTGTTGTCGGTGTCGCCCAGGATCACGCGGACCCGTTCCATCGAAACGCCCAGCACACTGCCCACGATCTGGGCAGTCAGCGATTCCGAACCCTGCCCCTGCTCCGTGATACTGGTCTGGCAGATCACCGAGCCTTGCGCGTCGAGCCGAACTGCAACGCCATCCTGCGACGAGATTTTCGCGCCGCCGACGCCATAGAACGCGGCGCTGGGATTGGTGACCTCGATGAAGCTGGCGATTCCGATACCCCGGTGAATATTTCTGGCGCGCAACGCCGCTTGTTCGGCACGCAATGCGTCGTAATCCATCATCTGCAGCAGCTTGGCCAGCGAGGCATGATGCGAAAGCTGCTCGAACTTCATGCCGGAGGGGGATGCATAGGGATAGGCGTCATCGGGGATCAAATTGCGCCGGCGGATCTCCACGGGGTCCATACCGATCTTCGCTGCGGCAAGGTCGACCAGCCCCTCGGTGACCGAACAGGCAATCGGGTGCCCGACCGCCCGGTACTGACACATCACGTTCTTGTTCTGGAAGACGACCCGCGCTCGCGCCCGATAGTTCGCCGTGACATACGGCCCGCCAACCAGATTGACCACCTGATTGGCCTCGATCGCACTGGTGCGCGGATACATTGAATAGGGACCGATCCCAGTCAGGTCGTCGATCTCGAAGGCCGTGATGGTGCCGTCCGGCTTGACGCCGATCCGGCCCCTGCATCGATGATCGCGGGCATGAATGTCCGTGTTGAAGCTCTCCACACGGTCGGCCACGAATTTGATCGGCCGTCGTAGCAGCTTGGATAGCGCATAGGTCGCCATTTCGTCGGCGTAGATGTGGACCTTGATGCCGAACGAGCCACCGACATCCTTGCAGACCACCCGGACCTGCGCTTCCCTTAGTCCGAGATGCAGGGCTGCAATGTTCTGCACCATGTGGGGCGCCTGTGTGCCCTGATAGATCGTCAGCCGTGCCTCGGCTGCATTCCAGTCGGCAACGACCGCCCGCGGTTCAAGCGTCACGCCGGTGTGGCGCCCGAATACGAAGTCGGCCTCGACCACCTCAGAATCCGACAATGCTTGGTCGACATCGCCCGCATCAAGGGTCCGTTCAAAGGCGAGATTGTCGCCGAGCGAGGCGTGAATGACTGGCGTTGCCGGGTCGAGCGCGGTGCGCATGTCCGTGACCGCCTCGAGCTCCTCGTAGTCGACGACAACATGCTCCATGGCATCTTCGGCTGCCGCACGGCTGGTTGCGACAATCGCCGCGACTGCCTCACCCTGCCAGCAGGCCCGATCGATCGCGATCGCGTGCTGCGGCGCCGACTTCAATCCCTTCAGATGCGAGAGCACGCCGACCCACGGCGTGATGACAGCCTCAAGCTCTCGACCCGTGACGATGGAAATGACGCCGGACATACGCCGTGCCGCGTCGGCGTCGATCGCCACGATCCTGGCGTGGGCATAGGGCGACCGTAAAAAGACCACGTGCGCCATCCGCGGCAATTCCAGATCGCTGACATATTGTCCGCGCCCTTGCAGCAACCTGTCGAGGTTCGGCCGTGGCACCGTCTTGCCGATATAGGAATTCGGGCGATCGAGCACCGAAAGGGTCTCTGCTGGCGCACGGGTCACCGTCATGCCCGCCGCCCCGCGCGCGTCCTGGCTGTCGCCTCCACCGCATCCACGATGGCTTGATAGCCGGTGCAACGGCAATAATTGCCGGAAAGGTGCTCGCGGATCGCTTGACGATCAGGCACGGGCAAATGCTTCAGTAGGTCCTGCGCCGTCATCAGCATCCCGGGCGTGCAATAGCCGCACTGCAATGCATTGCGTTCGCGAAAGGCCGCCTGAAGATCGGCGATTTCGCCGCTGTCGGACAGCCCCTCGATTGTCTCGACTGATGCCCCCTGCGCCTGGACCGCCAGCATCAGACAGGAGCGGACGATCTCGCCATCGATCCGGACCGTGCAGGCACCACAGACGCCGTGCTCGCAACCGACATGGGTTCCGGTCAGCTTCAGATTCTCCCTGAGGAAATCAGCGAGATTGAGACGTGGCAGGACAAAAGCATCGATGGGCTCGCCGTTGACCAACAGTGAGACCGGCACCGGAGCGCTCACTTGGTCACTCCCGCTTCCAGTTTGGGCCGCGCCAACAACGTGGCCACGCAACGCCGAAGCAGGACTGTGGCGAGGTGTCGTCGCATCGCCGCGCTCGCCTGCTGATCGTCCTGCGGATCGAGTTCAGCGGCCAGCGCGGTCGCCGCCTCCGCGAGCAAGGCGGGCGTCACAGACGCATTGATCAGCTTGCCGGCGGCCGCTGCGAGCAGCGGTCGATCGCCAACCGCAAAGAAGCCGAGCCGAAGATCCGAGAACCTGCCAGTAGCAACAATAGCACGTGCGGCGAGACCAACGACGGCGTAGTCACCATGTCGCCGGGCATACTCCTGAAAGAAAAATGTCGAGCCCTGGCCCGCGACTGGCACCGCGATCGCGACAAGCAATTCGTCCGGCGACAGCGCCGTTTCATAGATGCCCTTGAAAAATTCGGTCGCAGCAATCCGGCGCTCGCCCGTCGGGCCGCGAACAACGATCGTGGCGTCAAGCGCGATAACGCAGGCCGGCAGCTCCGACGCCGGATCGGCATGCGCAAGGCTACCGCCTATCGTTCCGCGATTGCGAATAGCGGGGTGGGCAACGTGGGCAACGGCATCCCGCAACAGCGGCGCGTGTAGCGCAATCTCCGGCGACCTGAGCAGGTCGACATGCCGCGTCAGCGCGCCAACGACCAGCACGCCTGCCCTCACGGCGATGCCATGCAACTCGGTGAGGCCACCGATATCGACCAGAATGTCCGGGGAGATGAGCCGCAGGTTCATGGCCGGCATCAGGCTCTGGCCACCCGACAGAACCTTCGCCTTGTCGCCATGCGCGGCAAGCAACTCCAACGCATTCACGACGCTGGTCGCGCGGGCGTAGGCGAAAGCCGCAGCTTTCATGTGGGCGTGGCCTCCCGGCCCAATTTTGGTTTGCCCGATTAGAGGGCCGCCCCCTTGAAACGTCAAGCTTGTTTATCGAGTGATTATTTACGCGGCAGGGCTTGTCTTCACCGTGGGAAGGCCGCAGGTTCCTCGCCAACTAACGTTCAACGTGCAGGGAGGCGGATGATGAAGCTCGGATTCTTTACGATGCCGATCCATCCTCTCGACAAGGATTGGCGGCAATCGCTCCGGGAGGATCGGGAGGCCTTCCTGCTCGCGGACGAGCTCGGGTTCACCGAGGCGTATGTCGGCGAGCATGTCACCGACAAGGCCGAGAACATCACCTCCAGCATCGCGTTCATTGCCTGGCTCGCCGCCGCAACCAGGCAGATCAAGCTTGGAACCGGCACCATCAACATGCCGAACACTCATCCGGCAGCGGTCGCCGCATCCGTCGCCATGCTCGATCACATGCTTGATGGCCGCTTCATACTCGGAATAAGCCCCGGCGGACTGCTGTCCGACGCGGAAGTGTTCGGCAATCTCGATGCCGACCGCAATGCCATGTTCCTTGAGGCAATCAATCAGGTTCTCGATATCTGGGCAGGCAAGCCGCCCTATGATCTGCAGGGCAGATACTGGAATGTCTCGGTCCAGCGAACCCTGATCGAGGACATCGGGCAGGGATTGATTGCCCGCCCATTGCAAACCCCTCACCCGCCGATTGTGGTGACCGCGGTCGCGCCGTTCTCAAAAGGCGTCACGGAAGCCGCTGCGCGCGGCTGGGATCCGATCTCGGCGAACTTCCTGATGCCTGCCTGGGTGAAGAGCCACTGGCCCAAATACGTCGAGGGTTGCGAGCGTGTGAACCGGGTCGCCGACCCCGCCAATTGGCGCGTTGCCAAGAGCGTGTTCGTTGCAAAGGACGCAGCAACCGCGAAGGCCTATGTCACGTCGCCCGATAGCCCCTACGTGTACTATTATCACCAGTTGTTCACGAAGCTGAAGCGCGGCGGCCGGCTCGAGTTGTTCAAGACGAGGCGGGATCAACCAGACTCGGAGGTCACCCTCGAATCGATCTGCGACAAGCTCATCATCTACGGCACGCCTGAAAGCGTGGCCGATCAGCTGCTGGCATTTCAGGAAGAGATCGGCACCTTCGGAACCCTGCTTTATGCGGGCAAGGACTGGAAGGATCGTGAGCTCGGCCGTCAATCAATGATCCTGATGGCCGAGAAGGTCTTGCCGCGGATCAATACCGCCGATGCCGGATGATTGGCGTGATCAAGGGAGTTTCGACGTGGCTTTCACTGATCGCATTCCGTACCAGGCTCAGATCGACCGACCGAAACTGACGTTGCCTGATGGCAAGAAGCTTGCTGTCTGGGTCGTCCTCAATGTCGAGGAATGGCGTATCGAAAATGCGATGCCGCGCACCGTGCTGAGCCCGCCGATGGGCCAGCCGCTGCTGCCTGACGTGCCGAACTGGTCGTGGCATGAATACGGCATGCGCGCCGGCTTCTGGCGGCAATTCAAAGCCCTCACCGATCGAAAGATACCGGTGACGCTGGCCGCGAATGCCAACGTCTGCAACAGCTATCCGCGCGTCGCGTCGGCGGCGCGCGAGGCGGGTTTCGAATTCATGGGCCATGGGTTCGTGCAGGGCCCAATGCACAAGGTCGAGAACCAGGCGGATGCGATCAAGCGTGCTGTCGACACGATCGCCGCCTTTGTCGGCAAGCCGCCGCGGTCATGGGAAAGCCCGGGCCTGACCGAGACCGAAGAAACACTCGATCTCCTGCGCCTCAACGGGATCGAATACGTGGCCGATTGGGTGATCGACGATCTTCCTCAGGACATCGCGACACCGCACGGAACTGTGACGACGATTCCCTATTCCGTCGAGACCAACGACATTGTCATTCACGCGCTACAGCACCTGCCCTCGGAACAGTTCCTGACGCGCTGTACCGACCAGTTCGATCGGCTGTATCTCGAAGGCGCAGAGAACGCGCGGGTCATGGCAATTTCGGTGCATCCTTACATCACGGGGGTCCCACATCGAATCAAGTATCTGGAGGCCCTGCTCGATTATGTGATCGGCCATGACGGCGTCGCGCTCATGACGGCGAGCGAGATTGGAGATTGGTATCGGGGCCAGATGGCGGCAAGGTAATCCGGCTCAGCCGACGACCTTGATCGATACTCACCGACGATCGGTCGCGCTCTCCGCCATCCTCTCAAATCCCGCCAGAAAGAGATCCAGCGCATCACTGATCATCTGCGCCTTGTCCTCCAGGACGGGCGCTTCGTAGATGTACTTGCGTACACCGTAATAGAAGATGCCGCCGTGAAACACCCAGGCCAGCTCCAGTTCGGCCGCGCTGGGCCTGCTCTGCATGGCGAGGCCGGCGTCGTGGCGACATTCCCTGACAATGCGTGTCAGGATCTTGTCCTTGACCATGCCAACATACCAACGATTGATATCGAGGCCCTTCAGTCCAGAGTAGAGATAGATCCGCAGCCATTTTCGGTTGAAGATTGCGTCCGTGTAGCCTTCGTAAAATTCCTGAAGCCGCACGCGGAGTGGCCGCGACCGGTCGGAGAGCAACTTTTCCCAGCCGATCTCAAGGGGCTCGAGATAGACCTTGCGGTAGACCTCCTTGATGAGATCGTCCTTGCTCGGAAAGTAGCGATAAAGCAACGGTTGCGTCACGCCGAGCCTGCGAGCGAGGGCACGCGTGCCGCCGCCAAATCCCTCCTCCGCAAAAAGCTCTGTCGCCTTGCTGACGAATTCACTGCGACGGTCGTCGGCCGACAGCCGCCTCTGCTTGGCACGAGTTCGCTTGACGGGCGCCTTTCGATTCATGATGCGTTGCCGTCATCGTCGGCCAGGAACCGGCCAAAACCTCCCTGCGCGAACAGCAGGGGATTGTTCCGGTTATAGGCGTAGGCCTCCACCGCCCCAAGGAAAATGACGTGATCGCCGCCGTAGTACCGGTCGGCAGCCCGGCATTGGAAACTTGCGACCACGCCGGCAAGCACGGGGGCGTTCCCGAGGCCTGGTGACCAACTCACACCGGCGAATTTGTCACCCGATGATCTGGCAAACTTTATCGCCAGCGTCTGCTGCGACGCGTCTAGAACGTTGACCGCGAAATGACTGGCATTCTGGAAGATCGGCAGTCCCTGCGAAAACATCCCCAGGCTCCACAACACGAGTGGAGGGTTGAGCGACACCGACGCAAAGGAATTGCAAGTGATTCCGTACGGATGTCCTTCGGCCGACATCGCGGTGACGATCGTCACACCAGTCGCAAACATACCGAGGGCATTGCGGAAGTCGCGGGGATCGATCGTCGAGCTGTCGCTTGCGAGTTCACTGGCCGGGTCCGGCGGATGTTTGGGTGGGTCGGACATCCCAGCCTCAAAGCGTCAGGTTTTCAGACGGCAGCCCAAGAGCCACCCGCCCGTAATTGGTGCCCGCCGCGTCGAAATTGAAGGCGAGATGTGCGTTCACTGCATGCGCATCGCGAAATTGGCGCTGCAGTGCTCCCGAGGTGAACAGGCTGCGCGCCCCACTCGCTGCAAACAGAAGAGAAACGGCTTCGGTGCACAGATTGACCGCGAACGCGCCATCGCGCCGGAGCTTCGTCTTCGCCGCAATGCTGGGGATATCACCACGCCGAATCTCTGCAAGCGCGTCAACGCAATTCGTGCGCATGATCAGCCGTGCGGCATCTATCTTCGCAGACGCCTCGGCGATCTTGATCTGTGTACTCTGCAGGTCGCCAAGCTTGGCCCGATTATATGTCGAGGCACGGTGTCGCGCGATCTCGACGTAATCATCAAGACAAGCCTGGGCATTTCCCAGACCAACCCCAGACAGCACATAGGGGAACAACGAGAAAACCGGGAGCATGTAGAGCGCGTTCGGATTGACGACGCTGCCTGGCGTTGCGCCACCCGCAAGATCGCTGACGGCGACCGTCATGTGCTCGGGAACGAATGCGTCAGTTACTCGCACATCGTTCGATCCCGTTCCGCGCAGACCTGCCGCGTTCCAGGTGTCGTCGATGCTGTAGTCGCGTCTGTTCAACAGGAAGAGCCGATACTCGACGCCATCGGCCTCATCATCCGAGGCAACCACGCTCGCGAGCATGTTCCACCCGCACGCTTCCACCCCGGACGAGAACGGCCAATGACCGCTCAGCAAATAACCGCCACTTGTCTTCCTGGCCCGTCCGGCCGGGAAAACAAAGGAAGACGCGATCAGCGTATCGGGATTCTCACCCCACACGGCGCTCTGCGCCTCGGGCGCGAACATACCCAGCATCCAGTGGTGGCTCGCAAGATTGGCAAAATTCCAAGAAACCGAGGCGTCGCCCTGCCCCAGGGCGTCGGCGCAATCGACCAACGCAACATAGTCGAGCTCACTGCCTCCGACGCGCTTGGGCTGCAGAACCCGGAAAAGGCCACTATCGTGTAGATCCCGCTCGGTCTCGGGCGGCAAACGGCGCAGCTCCTCGGTCTGCGCAGCCCGTTCACGCAGAGCCGGTGCCAGCGCTCGGGCTCGTGCGACCATGAGCGAATAATGATCCCGATCTGACCCTGGCGGCAGCTCAGTGTCGAGCCCGCGGCCAACCTCAACCATGGTCTCTTCCTTCGTTCGATCTCCGGAACATTCGCGCGATCAGGTCGTTCGGCTCAGTTTATCGAGCGATCACCAGAGATCAAGACGCGCAAGCCTGCGTCCGGCGAAATTCAAGGCGCAGAACTCTCAACTGCCGCCACCGGGCGTCCGGTGACGGGAACGCTCTCAGCCATGTTCGTCCGCGCGGGACGCGGCACTCTAGCATTCTCCCGCCCAGGATTCGACGCGCGGCCAAGCACCGGCCAACGACGGTGGCTTGCCGAAGGGTGCGGCCTATGAACCAGATACGCCAAGAAGCCCGGCGGCCAATCGACCACCGGGCGCTCTACGTCGTCGAACTGTCGGCAATGGTCACATCCACCTCGCAGGATCTAGACGAGCTCCTTCCGCCAATACAGCGTGTGCTGCCATGCCCAGGGCGAGGCCGGTTCGAAGAGCCGATACCCCTGCCGGATGAAGTTATTGGCCGAAAAATGATTGTCCGTCGTATCCGAGACGATCGCTTTCCAGCCGGACCGCCGCGCTCGCGCTTCCAGCGCGCGAGTGAGCCGCACTTGCAGGCCATGACCGCAGTGCGTCATCACGACGCCAACGCGGCATAGATATCCGGCGTTGGCAACATGGGTTGACGGAACGACGCCCGCGAATGCAATCGGTTTCAGCCCACGGAAAGCAATCCACCAATACCCCTGCTCGAAGTCGGGCACACGAGTCCCATCGCAGAAGGTCAGCCGATGAAGCTCGGCGAGCGCATCCGCGACCTCTTCGTCCTGCGGATCAACCTCGCGTATCCTGTACATTGTTCGCACCTCGAGATTCTGTTGTCCGCCAGGGTACTTGGCGCTCCAGTCTGGAGAGAGACGCACCCACTCCAGCTGCAACACGAATTACTTTCCGAGCGTGGCTTTGATCCCCAACCAAACGGCGCCGAGAAAGCCAGTAGCGATCACGGTGATCACCGCCTTGAAAGTATAGCTTTGCGCCTGCTCCACGCTCTTTCGCCATCGCCGGAGGTGCTGAAAGTCCGCGCGCAATTCTCGTCGGTCCCCCTCCTCAAATCCAAATGAAGTCAAGACTGTCGCAATGGTCTTGACCACAACGGCATCGATGTCGCTTCTGCGCACCCGATCTTGCTCGATCAGCGTTTCCATCACGATTGCTTTGACATCGGCTTCACGCATCGGATCACCGTCGTATGATGTGGGCGACATTCTCAAACGTACGCTTTCCGAAGTAGAAGCCCATGATCATGCCGGCCCAGGTGCTCACGTCTCCAGCGAGTTGCGGCGTCGTCCCAAGGCCGAGAACCTTGTCCCAGATCACGCATTTTCCCGACCCCCGGCCGCCAAATGCGCCCTTGTATCGCGCCGGCCGAAGCAGCGGCTCGAACACTTTTGCGGTTGGAATTTTCAGGATCGACAAGGCGGCTCTCGGTAAGGCAAAACGACTCGCACGCCCGCCTGGTGGCGAGCGGCGATCATCGGGCTTGAACTGTCATTGACGAGGGCGCGCTCTGGTCAGGCCGGCAAACCAGTCGGTCAGATTGCTAATCGCCGCGCGCCGCGCACGATTTCAGCATTCCTGTGCAGAGTTTTTGAAGTCTACGTTGGGTCAAAAGCCGCAAATGGCTGCCAGATCGGTCAGCGCCCGCTCATCTCCACTGAGTCGACCCTGCAGCGGCCAAGGAGACTTTGGTATATAAGTCAGAAGCGGACCTTCGATCATTTGACTGGCGCAGCGTTGACGCTCCACGTTCCGTCCGAACCTTGGGTCAAAACCACGGGCTTCTTGTCGGGGCTCTCAAGCTTGATCGTCTTGTCATCGATCCACGCAACGAAGGTCGCTTTTGCAGGTAAGGGAGTCTTGCTCTCTTTCGATGTCCAAACTGGACGCTGCTTTTTGCCTCGAACGTCGAGAATCTCAAAGGTTGTCTCGTCCTCGCCGCCTTCCTCGGTGAGCACTAAATTCCCGTCCGGGGAAAATTGAGGAAACACATTTCCGAAATCGAGCTCGCGACCTGTCCTTCCCTCGATAGCCATGCATTGACCACCGTCCGCTCCATGGTCACAAACGACGAAAATGCGTGTCGATGGATAGAAGTCGGCAAGGCCGTAACCAAATCCTCCTTCACTCCTTCCGAATCCGTTCTTGTTATCGAATATTTTGCGACTGCCGTTATCCATGCGAAGAACGAGAGTGTTGCCTCGCATTGCGGCCAGCGGCCCCGCCAACGCCACACACCATGCATTGAATTCCGCTGTAGCGTCGCGTGAAAACGACTCGTTGCAGGTTTTGACTCTCGACGCGGGCGCACCTGTTTGTTCAGAAGATTGCTCGGCACTCGCCAGCAAGGGCGCATCGACAAGAACGACGAGACTTGCAAACAAGAGAACGAAATTTCGCACCGTTGCCTCCCCCTTGGCAGCCATTTACCACCAGATCGATTCAAAGGTCGAGAGGAGCATTGTCATACTCACCGCCCGGAGAGTTCGAAGATGCCTCTCGGCCATGGCGACCAACATACATCACCCCACGAACCATAAAACCGCTGCCAGATAGAGCGCGCAGATGACAAGGCCGATCCCGCTGGCGACACCCGCCCCTAGCTCCAGCCGCCCAAAGCTGTCCGGCCGGCCGCCCAGCCAACCATACTCCCCTTCGTCATAACTATAGGCGGCTACCCGAATGCGTCCCAACGAGACCACTGGCAAAATGAGCCGCGCCACAGTGCATCCAATCACGTCAACGACGAAATAGAGGAACATCGCAACAAAATCTTGGACAATCCACATTGGCCCCCTCGCCATGGCGCGCTCTGCCTGGACACGCATGATTGATATCATACCGGCTAGCACGCGGGTAAGAGCACTCCCGCAGTACCGGGCACACGATGCGGCGAGTGGCCACGATGGCGGTCCGGGTTCTCGATGACGTGATTGAACGTTTCGGAAAGACGTTCAACGAAACAACTCAAGTGATCCGTTGGGCTGGATGAACCGCGGGCGCGGCTCTCAGGGATTTTCGCCCTCAACCTCCTCGGGCTCAACGATGATCCGCTCGATGCGGTGCACAAGTTCGAGCGCTCCGTCTCCGTTCTCGATCGCCTGCGGCGCTTTGCCCCAGCCGCGATCGAGGATGGCGTTGGCAGCCGAGACGCGGGCAGCCGGAGTTGCGCTGGTCGATCGCATCACGCCGACCAGTGCGTTGAGTGCGCTTCGTGTATGGCTCCGCGCAAGTGAGCGGATCTGCGTGATCGTCTTTGCCAAGCTATTTCTCCTCCCAATCGGACGGGAGATATTCGCTCGGAGCCGTATCGACATCATGCGTATCAGGATCGGGCAACGCCGAGCGAAATGCGATCGTGGGAAAATCCGTTCGCTCGCCTTCGTGACGCGGACGGGGAATGAACTGTATGATCTCTGCGCTCATGTAAACTCCGACAACGCAATGGCGATCAGGCCCGCGAGTGCGAGCGACATCAAATAAGCAGTCATGCGAACCTCGTTGATCGGCCGTCCGCGCGCGATGTGGCCATCGAATGGAATGTGCGGCAGATCGCGCAGCGGGCGGCGATCTTTGGGGCGCGAACCTTATCCCTGACGCGTGGGGCCGCGGGCGGCGCCGGCTTTCGCCGCGCCGCAGGACCGGCGCGTTCGCGCGCACCGGCCAATTTTGTGCTCGTTTCAATGGGTTCGGACGGCGGCTCGCTTGCGACGCTCAGGCGACGGGCTGGGAGGATGTGGCGTCGTGACGTTGCGGCCGCCGTCCGATTGGTGAAACGGCAAAGAAAAAGCCCGCCGTGGATTGCTCCGCGCGGGCTCAACAATTTCTGATTTTCGGATTATGCCCCTGAGTTGCCCGACGTGTCAAACGTTTTTGCGAACTAAATGCGATCGGTAAAATGTGATGCGTCGGCTTCGACGACGGGAAACCGCTTTGACCGAAACTCTGCGCATGATCCGGAATCGCAACACGAGCCGGCGCCGATCAGCCGTATGCTTGTTGCGATGATGTCAGTGTGCCGCTGAGTTGCCCGACGCGTCAAGCGGACAAGCGCTCACGACAGTTGGATCAACATCAGGACAGTTTTTGGCTCGCGTCGGTCGACCCGCGCCGCAGTTAGATTGCAAGGAGGAAGCGCCGATGTATTTCGTTGCTGCCGTGCTCGCGGTCCTGTCCGGCCTGTTCTATGCAGCGGGCCATCATGAGATCGGCTCGATCGGTGCCACCATGTGCCAGTATGGCGGTATCTTCTGCGACAGTCCGGTGCTGGTTCTCGTCGGTGCCGGGTTCGCCGCGGCGTGGGGCATGCTCGTCAGCGTTCGCTGATCGTCCCGCAGTATTTCGACTATAGCTTTGTGCCGCTGATTTGCCCGACGAGTCAATTCCTGCACTTTGCGTCGGATGCAACCCTCAAGAACGCCCCGCATCTATTGCGGTGTACTCGGATTTGCCGGCTGAGCGGGCTTTGGGCCGGGTGGATCAGGCTCAATCGGTGTCTTGGGCTCGGTCGGCATCACCTTTGCGCCCGCCGCGCGTGCCGCCTCGCCCGTCGTTGAGTGGTTGGCGGAAGCGGCCGGCTGCACCTTCGGCTTGCTCCACGGACCGTGGTCGACCATCAGCATGCCCAGCACGCCGAGGATCGCAACCAGGGCCGCGATCAACAGCGGCGTTCCGCCGTGCCGATTTCGATGCTTGACCGAACGACCATCCGATATGCCATAGGCCTGCATTGTCATCATCGTCTCCTCCACGGAAACAAGCCGCAACCGGCGTGTAAGTTTCCGGTTCCGCGATGTGAAAGCGAGGCATGTTGCTGGAACCAATCCGCAGCTGCTGAATTTCCCCGATATGTGGACGTCGCCACGCGCACGCGCGGATAGCTTGGGTAACGGCCACCCCACCGTTATTGAAATCGCGGCACGGCAGATGAGCTCTGAAACACCCGAGTCTCCGCTTCAGCCCACACTCGGTGATCGGGCGATCGACACCGCGACGGACGTTTCGCGTACCATCACGGAAGTGTCGGACGGACTTCGAGCGGCGGCCGATCGCCTCAGCGACGCGATCGCAACCTCGCGCCGGCCGGGCGGCGTCCTCGCCACCGTGAGCGCGGTCACGCGCGAAGCGCCGCTCGCAAGCCTGTTCGTCGCGTTTCTGCTCGGCGTCGCGGTCGCACGCCGGCGCTAGTGGCCGCCCCGCCGCGAAGGCCGCCTGCCCTAGAACTTGCCCTTGGTGGCGTCCTTGGTGGCTGACATCACGCTTCCGCTGATCTGGCGCATATGTTCGCCGGCATTGGTGAACTGGCTGCGCAGAAATTCCGACTGGATCCGCATCGCCTCCTGCAGATCGGTCGCGTGCACGAGCTTGCGCGCATGCTCGAACGCCGCCTTCATGTTCTGCTCGGTGAACGACAGCGCCTGCTTGGAAATCTCGGTCCCGGTGCCCGGCATCGCCGTCATCGACTTGCTCGCGGCATCAAAGAACAGGCTGAAGGCCTGCTCGGCCTGGTCAATGGTCTTTTCCGCCAGATCGCGCAACTCGGCGGGAACTTCAAGCTTCGGCTCAATCATGATCGCGCCCCCTGAAAAAAGCGTCTGCCGAGGTTAGCATAGATTGTGACGGCGTCAGCGCCGTATCGCCAAGCCTTGAGAGGCCCACTTGTTGCAGCCAAGGAAAATTTACCTAGCAGCGACTGCGCTGCACCGCAGGCCGATTCCAATCATGTCAGCACTGTGGCATAGTGATTCGGCCTCGTCGTTGGTCGCGTTCGCGTCTCTTGTGGGGAATAAGGGGATCCGATGCTGCGCGCCGTTCGTCCAACACCGACCTGCACCCGCTTCAAGACCAGCATAGAGATGCCGTGCATGAAGTGCGGCACGCAAATGCGGCTCGCCTTGATCGAGCCGCGCGACCAAGTCTACGACGTGCTGACCTATCAGTGTGCGCCGTGCAATTCCGGCGAAAGCTTCCTGAACGCGCGCTAGGCTATCGGCCCGTTCAGTCGTTCAGCACCGCGGCCCCCGCCTCCGTCAGCTCGGGCTGGTCGTCATACAGTTCGACCAGACCAAGTTCGATGAGGACGCCCAGATCCTCGTCGCTGACCGGCGACAGTTTGAGCCGGCCGGCCTGGATATCGCGGAGTGTCCAGCGCAAGGCGATCGCGCGCTCAAGTGAAAATTCAGCGAATGGATTGTTTGCCATTCGCTTCGACTAGTGCGGCATTTGGATCAGACTTTGTCTTTGCCGCGGCGGCTTCATGGACACCACTGATTGACGGCGAGCCGGCGCGATCGAGGTGCCCGGCGCCCCGATCGCGTCATCACTCCACATGTCTTCGCAGCGGCGCGGCTCAGTAGCGGTAGGGGTCGATATCGAGCAGCGGGAATGCGCTGAACACGCTCGGCAGATTGGTCGGCGTCGCCGGATGCAGATAGGACTTGTCCAGTTCAGCGAAGCTGGTGACGCCGAGCAGACCGAGGCAGCGGATCACCTCGTCCTCCAGCAATTCCAGCATCCGGACGATGCCGGCCTCGCCGGCCGCAGCGAGCGCCCAGCATTGCAGACGGCCGATCCCGACAAGGTCGGCCCCCGAGACGATGGCCTTGACGATGTCAGTGCCACGGCAGATCGAGCCATCGACCATGATCTTGGCTCGGCCCGCGACGGCCTGAACGATCTCGGGCAGGACGTGCATGGACCCGCGGCCGTGGTCGAGCTGCCGTCCGCCGTGATTTGAGACATAGATCCAGTCGACGCCGTGATCGAGGGCGATCCTGGCGTCTTCCGCGGTGGCGATCCCCTTCAGGATGAGCGGGATCTTGAACTTGTCCTTGATCAACTTCACCGTCCGCCATTCCAGCCCCTTCTGGAAATCGCCGCCGGTGGCGCGGATGCGGCTTTCGCGGACATAGCGCTTGGCGATATCGCGCTCACGCCGGCTGTAGTGGGCAGTGTCCACGGTGAGGCAGAACGCGGCGTAGCCGTTGTCGATGGACCGGCTGACCACATCCTCGACGAACGCATCGTCGCCGCGCACATAGAGCTGGAAGATGCGCAAGGCGTCGGGCGCCGACTTGGCGGTATTCTCCAGCCCCGGCTCCGACACCGAGCTCAGCATATGCGCCGCGCCGAACGTTCCCGCTCCGCGCGCGACGGCTGCGCCGGCGTCCGGATCGAAGATCTCGAGTGCGCCGACCGGGGCGATCATCACGGGAAGCCGGAGCTTGCGGCCGAAGACCTCGGTGGATGGATCCACATTGATGACGTTGCGCAGCACGCGCGGCCGGAACGCGATCTCGTCGAGCGCCATTCTGTTGCGGCGCATCGTGGTCTCGGTTTCCGAGGCGCCGACGATATAGTCCCAGGCGTTCTGGTTCAGCCTGGCGCGGGCCTTCTGCGCGAATTCGTGCAGGTTCTGGAATTCCTCGCCGCTGGCACCGAGTTCGACGTTGCGCGCCTGCTGAATGGGGGTCCCGTCATTCATGGTCGTTTCTTCTCCCGATTTGGCCGGCACATTAGCCGCAGACAAACTGGAAAAGCTACCACCTTGACCCACGAAACCGGCCAGCGAAGGCCAGCTATTCGCTTGTGAGATGGATCGGGTTTCGACGCGAAGCGGCCGCCTCCGAACTGAGCCGTCCGACACGCGCTAGCTGCCCGAGAACCGGTTTCGGTACTCGGTCGGCGACACGCCGAGGTGGCGCAGGAAGGCCCGCCGCATTCGTTCGTCGTCGCCAAATCCCGCGCGCTTGGCAACCTCGACCACGCCGCCGATCTGGCGGCTTTCGAGCAGCAAGCGCGCGGTCTCAACGCGCAGCGCCTCGACACCGCTAGCAGGTGTCATGCCGGTGCGGTTGACATAGGTCCGGGCAAAGGTGCGCGGCGTCATCCCGGCCTTTTCCGCGAGGGTCTCGACCTTGAGGTCGCTCGTGATGTTCTCGATGATCCAGGCATGCAGCGCGCTGAAGCGTCCCTCGACGTCCGACGCCTGGGCCGCAAGGACGGTCGAGAACTGACTCTGACCGCCCGGCCGCTTCAGAAACACCACAAGTCTGCGCGCGACATCGAGCGCGATGGTGTGGCCGAAATCCTCCTCGATCATCGCGAGCGCCAGATCGATGCCGGCGCTGACACCCGCCGACGACCAGACATGTCCGTCCTTGACGAAAATCGCATTGGGCTCGACGCGGATCTCGGGAAAGCTGTCCTGCAAACGCGGACAATAGCGCCAGTGCGTTGCAGCACGCTTGCCGTCCAGAATCCCGGTCCAGGCCAACGCAAATGCGCCGAGGCAGACTGATGCGATACGGCGCGCCTTCGGCAGCGCCTCCGCAATCCAGTTCATCAACTCGGCGTCGTTGCGGATCTTCCAGATGCCGGGTCCTCCGGGGATCACCAGCGTGTCGACCTCGGCGGGCGCAACTCTGGCGATCGGCGCCGTGTCGATCATCATACCGACATCGGTCGGCACCAAGCCGCCTGAAGTCGACAGATAGGATAGCGAATAGTCCGGCCCGGGCAGTTCGATCGCCTCCAGCTCCGCGAACACCTGAGCCGGCCCTGAGATGTCAAGCAAGGTCACGCCCGGAAAGGCAACGATCGCGATCCGCCGCGTCGCTTTCTTGTCGCGCGGCTCGGGCCGGGGCGGCTTGGCAGTTTTCGAGGGCATATTGTCCTTTAAGCCATTCGAGGCTGCCCTGTATAGCTTGCAATGGAATTCTGGAGTTCTGCCATGTCGCGAAATCTGGGCAGCGGATACGAGGCGATCAAATCGCCTTGGGCGGATTACGCGATCTACAGTCTACCCGATGCCTCCCGGATCGAAGCCTGCGACCGCCAGCCGCTGATGGACGCCATGAACGGCATCATTGCTGTCAACTGGCAGGCCGCCGAGCCGCATTGGACGGCAACCTCCTCACCCTTCGACCAGAAGTACAGCCTGATCCTGGTCTATGACGGCTCCGGCCTCGTGGCCTTCTCGGTCTACCGCATCCTGCAGATGTCGGCCGGACTTGGAATCTATCGCAGCGGGACAGAAGTATTCCCTGCGCATCAGGGCCGCGGCCTCTACGGCTTCTTTACGGCGGAAGTTCTGAAATGCTCCGGCGCCGCCGAGAGGGCCAACGGCAACGTGCTCTACGGCTGGCGAACCCGCAATCCGATCGTCTGGGCAGCGAACGCTAAAATTTGCGAAAAAGTTTCTCCATCATTGCTCGATGATGCGCAGGACCCGGCGTTGCAGGCGGCCTGTGTCGAGATGTGCACCTCACTCTATCCGGGCAAGCCGCTCGAGCTGCCCGACATGATCATGCGTGGCGCTTACGGCCACATTAAACACCATCGGCAGGCCTATCGTGGCACCGCGTCGCTGGTCGATGCTGCGATGTCGCGGAAGATTCCGAATTCAGCAGATGCCCTGTTCTCGGTGGGTTACGCGAGGGTGTGATGTCGATGCTCGGACAACAAGCCGTTTACGCCCCGACGTCGCGCTTCACCGACCGCGCCTATCTCGCCTGGACGGCGGTGGCCATCGCCTACGCCATTGCTTTCCTGCAGCGGGTGTCACCGCAATCTGTCAGCCTCAGTTTCATGCACGACTTCAACACCGATGCGGCCGGTGTTGCAATGCTCGCCTCGAGCTATTTCTGGGGCTACACCTTGATGCAGATTCCGGCCGGCCTGCTGGTCGATCGTTACGGCGTCAAGCGCGTCGTCCTTCTCAGCATGATCGCCTCGTCGCTCGGCAGCGCAGCGTTCGCGCTGGCGCCTAACCTGCTCGACGTTTTTGCTGCGCGCCTGATTGTCGCCTGCGGCGATGCGTTGGTCTTCACGGCACTCCTCAAGCTCGTGGCACAAAGCTTCGCTGACGAGCGGTTCGGCATGATGTCGGGCATCTCGCAGGTCTCCGGCTATGTCGGAGGCGTGATTGCGACCACGCCGCTGGCAGCCGCCGTCTCGGGGTTCGGCTGGCGGGCCTGCTTCCTGTTCATCGCCTGCATTGGTCTCGCCAACCTCGCCTTCGCCAAGCTCGCGCTCAAGCCTGATCCGGCATCGCATAGCAACAAGACGCTGAAGGGCGTCGTGATCGCTGCGCGGCAATCGCTGGCCCATATTGCGAACTGGGGCTGCGCGATGACGTTTGCGTCGCACTTCGCAGTTGTGACGACGCTGTCGGGCGTCTGGGGCATTCCGATGGTCGCCCACTTCTTCCATATCTCCCCGACCGCTGCCGGAACGCCGCTGCTCGCCTTCATGATCGGCAATGCGCTCGGCTCGATCTTCCTCGGTCACGCTGCCGATCGTGCCGCGGCGGCGCTCGACCGCGCATTGATCGGCATTTGCGTATTGCGCATGCTGCTGATCGCGATGCTGCTGCCGCAGGTCGCCCGGACATTTGGTCTCGCCTACGTCACCGTCGTGTTCACGGCCTTGGGGCTCGTCGCCGGCGGCACCGTCCCGCTGGTGCTGAAATGCGTGAAGAAGCTCTACACCTCCGAACTGATCGGTGTCGGCGCTTCTGTGAACACCACCGCTGCCGGGATCTTCGCCGGCGTCTCGCAGCCGATCATCGGCTTTGCGATGCTTGCCGCCAGCAACGCCTCCGGAACCGACGCCGTGCACAACACGGCCGCGATCGGTGACGGCGGCTACAGCGCCTTGATCGTCATTCTGCTTCTCATGTCGCTGCCAGGCATTGCCGGGCCGTTATTGATGAGAAGCAAGTTGATAGCCTGTTAGTGTCGTTATGAGTGTAGGGGGTGTTATGGAGCGCTTGTTCTTGAGAAAAGGCGAAGTCACGTCAAACTTTCCGGTCAGCAGCTGGCAGAGCGTGATGTTCTCCGAGTTTGAAGCGCAGATGAGCAGCGAGGCAAGGCCGTTCCCTTGCGTATTCGGGGTGACCGGACATCGCCAGGATCAGCTCCGCTATCTTTTCCTCGATCCGTATGACGTTGCTGTACTCGGCGAGCAGCTCGCACAATATGTTTCGGAGGCGCGCTCGTTCGGCCCCAACACCTCGTTAATCGTGTTCACGCGTCCCCGCCCCGTGCAGACGCTCGATGCCTATTATCGCAAGATGTGGCTGACGCTCGACCAGCTCGCACGCCTGGACAAGAACCCGTGGCCATCAGAGATTCCGGAACAGATCGACCACCCGATGTGGGAGTTCTCGTTTGCGGGTGAGCCCATTTTCGTCGTGTGCACGACGCCGGCCCACGTGATGCGCCAGAGCCGTCGATCCAGCGCCTTCATGCTCACGTTCCAGCCGCGCTGGGTGTTCGACAAGATCCTCGGGACGGAAAAGGCCGCGACTGCCGCGTTCGCCGAGGTGCGCAAGCGCCTGATCCCGTACGACAGCGCGAGCCCCTCTCCGCTTCTTGGCCGTTACGGCGCGACCGATGGCCGCGAATATCTGCAGTACTTCCTGCACGACGACAACAATGCGAGCGGAGGCTGCCCCTTTGCCAAGCTCGCGCAGAACACGACGCCAGCTATCGCGAACAAGGAACAGGCAGCATGACCCAAATCATCGCGGGCACGAAGACCGAATTTGCCATCGATCCGGAGATTCTGAACCTGCTCCCGGCCCAGGGGTCCGTCGAGCTGCAGCATGATGCAGCCGGCAAGGTGCATCACTTCCATACCCATCCGGTCGATGAAATCCTGATGATCATCAGCGGCCGGTTGAACTTCATCTGGGACGGCGGTGAGCGGGTCGTCGGCGCCGGCGACACCATCCTGCTGCCTGCCGGCACCCGGCATCAATCCGAAGCGCTCGAGGGTGGTGCAATCTATGTGATCGCGACACAGCCGCCCGCCAGGCCAATGAACAACTGACATCCAGGAAAAACGCGAACACCTCAGGACAGTGAGGGATCGCGCGGCGGCTCAACCGCCAAACGTTCGACCAGCTCGATGACCTCGGAACGCTGGTCGGGCGCAAGTCGAAGGAAAGCCTTCAACAGTCGCAGGCTTTCCAGTGTTTCGCTCGATGGAGCTCCGAGCTTGTTCTGCAGCTCTGCAACGTATGTGGGATTTTTCATCTCGCACCTTAAGTGAGGATTACGAATGGCATACCCAGGTAAACGTGAAGGCTTGGCCCAGAAGGTCGACACCGCAGCGCAAGAGGCCGAACGCCTTGGCCTAACCACGGCAACCCTCATACTCCGGATGGCCCGTCTCGAAATTGATCGAGCAGAGCCCGAGGAAGTTGAAAGTATGCCAAGGAACAACTTGCGCAGCAAGCCGAACTGAGTTCCCGAACGGGCCAGTTCCGGGTCGAAGGCCGCCGGCACGCGGTGGGGGCCCGTGACGTCTGAACGACATCTTGCGAGGCGAGAGGCTTCCCTCTCGCCTCAGGTCAGGTGGTTGGCGCGTATCTGATCTTTGGTTCAGGCCAAACGGCTAGCCGGTGTTGCCTGGCTTGCCGAATGCGCCTGCCTCGGCCAAAGCGGCGATGCGCCGGTCGTCGTAGCCGAGCGTCTTGCTCAACACATCCCGGGTGTGCTGACCGAGCAGCGGAGCCGCAACGGGATCGACCGTCGGCGTCAGGCTCATATTGACCGGCGACTCGATGTTCGGAACCGAGCCGGCAGTCGGATGCGCGATCTTGCTCAGGCGATGACGATCACGCACCTCGGGTGCGTTGAAGCCTTCCTCGACCGTACGCAGATAGCCAACCGGAATATTGGCCTTCTTCATCTTTGCCATCCAATGCTCGAGCGTATCGCTTGCAAACACGCTGGCGATGATGGCGCGCAGCTTCTCCTTGTTGGCGGTCCGCGCCTTGCGCTGAGCAAACTCGGGGTCGGTGACGAGATCCGGGCGCTCGAGTACGTCGGTCACAAGCCGGCGATAGAGCCGGTCGTTGGCGCAGGCCATATAGAGCGGACCATCGGACGCCCGGTAGACGCCGACGGTCGGCGAACCGTTCGGTGAGTTACCGAAACGACCGGGGTTGTTGCCGTTGATGAGATAGGCCATGCCGTAGAAACCGGTCATCGACACTGCGGTGTCGATCAACGCGACCTCGACCTGCTGCCCGCGACCGAGCCGATCCCGCGCAATCAAGGCGAGCAGGATGGCGTTGCAGGCCGACATACCGGTTGCCATATCCACGATCGGCGGCCCGGTGCGCACCGGTTCGCCATCCGGAAAGCCGTTGAGCGACATGAAGCCGCTTTCGGCCTGCGTAATTGGGTCGAAGCCCGGGCGCAGCGCGAAATCACCCTTGCGGCCATAGGCGGAGATCGAGCAATAGATCAGCCGCGGATTGGTCGGCGACACCGACGCATAGTCGAGATCGAATTTCTTCATCACGCCGCCGGAGAAATTCTCCACCACGACGTCTGCCTTGGCAATCAACGCGCGCGCGACTTCGAGCGCGGCCGGATTGTTGAAATCGAGCGCAATGCCGCGCTTGTTGCGGTTGAGGCTCAGATACGCTGCGCTTTCCCCGCCAATTTCAGCGTGCTCGTAAGCTCGCGTGTCGTCACCGCCGTCCGGATTCTCGATCTTGATGACCTCGGCCCCGAAATCGGCCAGCGTTTGCGTGCAGGCCGGGCCGGCGACGACGCGGGTGAAGTCGACCACCAGCAGGCCATCGAGCGCCGTCGGAACTCCCTCCCCGCGCGGCGCGCGCCCTGGCAATTCTGGTTTGGTCATGATCCGGCGCTTCCTCTGTTATTTTGTCAGGCGAAATACGACGGCCCTTGCCAGGACCGGCACTGCCTGCCTTTTAGCGGAAGGGCGTCACCAAAACCAAACCCGGATTTTGCAGGGCGGGACCTTCGCCTGACATGGCTGTCACGGGCGAAGGAGATCCCGCAGTGCCGGCAGCGCCGACACGGTCAAACGATTCGAATGTCGAGGAAACCCGCCGGATACCGGATCTGTCAGCGCGTCCGGCGAGGGGAAGAATGGACATCGGCGGGTAGCGACGCGCCGTCGCCACCCGCTCGAGAACCGTCGCGCTATTCGGCGATCACTTCGCCGGAGCCGCCGAACTCGGCAGGAAAATCCTTCAGCTTCGGCAGGCCATCGCGTATCGGCAGCACCGCCTCCGAATAGTTGACGTGAACGCCGGGGCTGAACTTCAGCGTCGGGATCGTTGCCGTGAACACGTCGACGAGCCCAAGCGTCGGATGGTTCGTCATCAGATGGCCGCCGCACTTGGTGCAGTATTTGCGCTGGCTCATCGCGGTCTTCTCGAACGTCCCGACATGATCGGTGCCCTTGGTAACTTCGACCGCCTCGGGCTTCCAGAGGCTGAACGCATTCACTGGGCCGCCGGACCAGGAACGGCATGAACGGCAGTGGCAGTAGCCCATCGCCTCAGGCTCCCCAGTGACCTTGAGTTCGACGGCGCCGCAAAAGCAGGTTCCAGTGTGATTCATCGCTCGGTTCTCCCTAGGGTGAATTGATCGGAGGGTGAATTGATCAGACTCCGCGCCGGCATCGACCCACGTTACTCGTGATGTTCGCGATGCAGGATAAGATCAAGGCGGACTTGGCCGCTGCGCACCCCCTCGTGGACGTACCAGACCATTCCCCGCACCAGAAGCAGTCACACTGCGCTCCAATGCGGGCAGGTCGTCGATACGAGCGAAGTTACATGAGAGTCCGCGCGGCTGTCGACCGTCTTCGACGCAGATCAGGACGAACTCAGTGTGAGGCAAAGCACAGTGCCGTGATGAATCGCTGCCGCGCCGGCTGCCTGTGCGGCAACCGGCGCGTGAGCACGTCACTTCAAGTCAGCATTGACGGTCCTTCACGGGAACCTTGTTCGGCGTGGCAAGGCCGTACATCAGCGCCAGCCGATCGAGGCATTCCTTGAGGCGCCGCGCAAAATAGTCCTGCCAGCGCTGCGTACGCAGTCCGCGCCGCTGCCCCACCTGCTCCATGGTCATGCCGAGGATCAGGACGTCGTGCACCAGTGCCGAACCGTCGGCACCAAGCTCGTGCTCGGCGCGATTGAGGCGCAAGGTCGCCTGGCGCTGCCCCTCCGTGATCGGCTCACGTTGCTGACCGCCGTCAACATATTCACGCGTCGTATCCACCGCGCGAGGGCCGCGCTCGGCCTTCTCCCAATCGTTCTGGAAGGCCCGGCCGCTCCGGTACTGGGTGTCGTCGATCTGCCGGTGTGCATGCAGCCGGCCTAGCGGATCGTTGCGGATCGAGCGAAAGGCAACGATCTTCTCGCCCGGCTCGAGCGCGAGGGGATCGTCGATCTCAACGGTCGCCACCTCGGCGTTGAAGGGCAGATCCTGGGAGCGCCGATCATGTGTTGCAGCGGGATCGTACGGTTTCCGGCGTTTTGCGCGCGGCATTGGTGACCTCCGAAATGTGTGATGAAAGCGCGCGGCGTTGTCCGCGCGACCGCGGTTGTGTGGACCGACGTCGATCGGTCGGAAGATGAGCGGCCTCAGATGGCCCCGATGGCTTGAAGCCAGGCGTCGTTCAGTACCGGCCTCGTCGATGCCTCGGGATCGCGGCTCAGGTGAAAATGCGGGGTGCAATAGCTCGAGCCCGGCCGGCGCGGGTGACCACAGAAGGTCATGGTTTCGCCGTCGGCATCCCCGCCATAGGGATAGCGGCAGTCTCCGCGCTTGAGGTCGAACAGAGAAAGGTGCCGTGACGCGACCGCCGCGCAACGAAGTTGGGGCATCTCCACCGTTTCGGTGAAGCTTTTCGGCCAACGAAGCAGATCGGACTTCAGCTCGGCCCGCTCTTCACGCAGGCGCCCGATCCTCGGTGGCTCCGGCAAGGCCGGCTTGGGTGGGTCGAGGTGGCCTGGCAGGGACGGCTCCGGCCGATCGAGGCCCGCCAACCCCATGCGCTGCGCCCGGCTGAGGGCCGCGTTGCGTGTATAGGCCGTGCTGAAGGTTGCATTGATCGTGTCAGCGATTTCCGAATAGGACAAGCCGCGCGCGCGCAGGTCCTGCAGGGCAGCCGAATGCTCCGGCAGCCAGTTCACCATATCCATTCCAAATTCCCATTTTTGTCATTCCGCCGGCGCCTCGCATAGCTTCCGATATTCCGAAGAAAAAGTCAAGCTTGAATTCTGATAATCGTAACGGTAAGAGTATGTCCAGCTTTGGAGAGGATGAAACATGCTGGACGCGGCACTTATCGAACGAGCACTGGAAAAAACGGGAAAGAGCAAGGGCGGGCTTGCCCGCGCAATGGGCGTTCGGGCCGGAGCGGTGTCCGAAATCCTGTCGGGAATCCGCTTGATCAAGGCATCGGAGATCGCCCCGATCATGGAATACCTGGAGCTGAACTCGGTGCCGATCGTGGGCCGGGTCGGCGCCGGCGCCTCGATCCAGCCGGAGCTTGAGCAGGTCCCGCCGGAGGGTCTCGGCGAGATCGAACTCCCGTTCCCGATGACGGAGGAAACCGTCGCTTTCGAGGTTTCAGGCGATTCGATGCTGCCGAAATACGAGAACGGCGATGTCATCGTGGTGTATCGCGAGCAGCGCTATCCGCTGTCGAGCTTCTACGGAGAGGAAGCTGCGGTCCGGCTGAAGAGCGGCGAGCGCTATCTGAAGACGATCGAGCGCGGCAGTTCGTCCGGCACGGTCAACCTCAAGAGCTTCAATGCCAAGCCGATCAACGGCGTCAAGCTCGAATGGATCGGCGAGATATGCGTCACCCTGCCCCGCGGCCAGATCGAAAGGCTGCGTGGCAAGACGGCGGCGAAGGGCCGCAAATCCGCCCGGGCGCAGGGCGGACGGTCGTCCGAGAAATAGCCGCCCGGCTGCAGGGGCCGGCCTGACCGATTCGGGTGCCTTCGGCCCGAATCGGTCGGTGCGACCGCGCCCGAGTTCCGATTATCGTCAATTTCCCTTGACATAATTCCGATTATCGGAAATAATGGACAACGAAAGTCAACGCATCGAGCCGCCAGGCAATGCAGTATTTTGTTGTGATGATCGACTATGGCCGCCGTGGCCGCGAGGCGATCGTCGATCCCGAAATGACGCGGCGCGAGGTCATCTCGCGGGTCGCGTCAGGGGAATACACCAACATCAGCTTCATCCACGAGGTTGCCGAGTGCTCGGTCGAGGATATCACGGACGATATCCTCGCGGAGGCCGCCCTGCCGGAGGTCGCCCCGACCGGCGCAAACCTGCAAGCCAATACACTGGATCACGCCCGCGACCTGCGCAAACACGAGCCGGTCTGACCGCGCTCACGCGGTGATTGCGAAAACGTGATCTTTCTTGAACCGGCCACTTGGCCGGAACCCGAAACGGACTAGATAGGGTTCACGCAGAGTCTATTCGGACCGGGCGTGGGTTCCCATTAGATTCGCGAAATCGTTTTCTCGGGCCGGCAGATTTCAGTTTCAGATGACTTCGACAACAAACGCCGAGATCGCGAGAGCCGATGGCGATCTCAGGATCGCGCTGCTGCTTGGCATCGCAAACTGGTTTCTGTTCCTGGATCACGTTCCGCACAACGTCGTCAGCGCGCTGACCATGCGCAATTTCGGCTTTAGCGGCGCGACCGACCTTTTTGTGTTCATCGGCGGCTATGCGGTGACGCTCATCTACGCCCGGATGGCGCTGGAGCGCGGATTTGTGGTGGCTGCAACCCGGATATTCAAGCGCGTATGGCAGCTCTATGCTGCCTATATCGTCCTGTTCGTGATCTATGTCGAGTTGATCAGCTATGTCGCCACGCGGACCGCGGCGCCCGAGATCATCAGCGAGTTCAACATCACCGGATTCATCGACCACCCGATCCGGACGCTGATCTACGGCTTGTTCCTGCAGGCCAAGCCACTCAATCTCGACGTGCTGCAACTCACTATCGCCCTGATGGCCTTCCAGCCGTTCGTCGTATTCGGATTGCTCTACGTGCCGAACGCAACGCTTCTCGCGTCCGTGGCGGTTTACGCTACCGCCCGCGTGTTCGACTGGAACCTGACTTCATATCCGTACGGAGATTGGTACCTTAATCCGTTCTGCTGGCAATTGCTGTTCGTAATGGGTGGCTGGCTCGCGCTCATCGGCACGCGCTATGCACCCGCGATCCGCGCGATGCAGGCCGTTGCCGCGCTGCGCGCCATGGCGTCGCTCTACCTGCTGTTCGCGCTGACGATCGTCTCCAGCAGCGATATCCCGGCACTCGCCCAAATGATGCCGAGCGGACTGAGCGACATGCTGCTGCAGAACGACCGGGAGGATGTCGCACCTCACCGCATCCTGCATTTCCTGACCCTGACATTCCTGTTCACCTGGTTGGTGCCGCGCGACTGGGGACATCTGCGATCTTACGCCCTGCAGCCGATCATCAAATGCGGCGAGGAATGGCTGGCCGTGTTCTGTGCAGGCGTGTTCCTCTCCTTCGCCGCGCACCTGATCTTGATCACCGGCCCTTACTCACTGACAAGGCAGGTCGCGGTCAGCCTCGCCGGTCTCGCGGCGATGACGGCTGTGGCCTACTACGTCTCGTGGTCGAAGCAGCAGGACAACAAATCAGCGGTCGGCGCTCATTCCTGAATCCATCGATCTAGTCGACCAGCAGCGCGCGCCTTAGCCGCGTCTCGCTGTCGTGCAGCATGGTGGTATCGAGGCCCCCTCGCGCAGCAGCATCCGTCGCGCAATCGAACAGGCGGTAGAATTGCAACCCGTCATAGGCGACCAACAACAGATCGACGCCCGCGTTCAACGCCTCCACGACTGCGGTGCAGACATCGTGCTGATAGATCGCGCCCATCACCAGATCGTCCGTCGTGACGATGCCCTGGTAGTTCCAGCTCCTGCGGATCAGCCCGTCGACCACGGCCTTTGAATGCGACGCCGGCCGCCCTCGGTCGAGCGCATTCACCGCGACATGCCCGACCATCAGGCGCGCATCGGTCGACGACAGCACGTCGCGGAACGGGCGCCAGTCCGTCGCCTCCAGTTCGCTGACCGGCGTACCGAGATCGGCGTTGAAATGATGCGTGTCGGCGCGCACGCGGCCCAATCCCGGAAAGTGCTTCACGGTGGCATTGACGCCCGCGGACTCGAGGCCATGGATGTAGGCGCCCGCGATCGCGCTCACCTTGCCCGGATCGTCGGAGATCGCGCGCTGATTGATCAGCGTATTGAAATCGAGCCGGTTGTGCTTCGCCGCCGGCCGCAGGTCGAGCACCGGCGCAAAATTCAGGTTGATGCCAAGCGACGCCAGCTCGCGTCCATGGATGCGCCCGAACTCCTCGGCTTTCGCCTTTTGCTCATCCGGCGCCAGCTCGGCCAGGGAAGCCAGTGCGGGCAGTCTCGTGAGTGGCGGTGCCAGATGCGAAACGATGCCTCCTTCCTGATCCGTCGCGACCATCAGAGGCGGCAGCCTCGCGGCCCGCCGCCTCGCTTGTAGTATGGCGATTTCCGCCTTCAAGGCGTCAGCCGTCCTGCCGGCGACGTTGCGCCGGGTGACATAGATGCCCGCAACGAACCCCTTCTCCACAAGCGGTGCGACCTCGTCGAACGACCGATAGCCGATGACAAAATGCTGCCCCAGCGACCGCGCGAGGACCGGCTCAGTCTGGAGAACGCGATGCTTCCGCACCTCGAACACACCATGCGCGGCGACCATCGCGAGCGGCGGCAGACACCACAGGATCACCAGGGGCCTTCCTGACCGCGTCCGCCTCCGCCACGTGGCGCCGCGGACCAGCATGAACGCGACGGCGATGCTTGCGAGCACGACAAGAAGATTGCCCGTCCCGCGCAACGGGACGAGATAGGGATCGTTGTTGTTGACGCCGGCCAAGACGAATGCGAGCCCGACGATCCAGGCCAGGGCAATGCCGACGCGCTTGATGATCTGCATGGAGACGACGGGTGAACGAACCGAACGTATCGTCCGTATCAGACCGGACTCGCCACAGCGAGCGGACAAGACCGCTCTGCACGCAATCTGCATAACAATCCTGAACTCCTGCTGATCGCCTTCCCGTTGTCTGCACGCGGCCAACCCAAGGTGCGCCATGCCGCAACCAGGATCGCGTTCGCACACCCGCCGATGACGTCAGCGCGACCGCCGAAGTCCACACGTCCTTCAATCCAGAGGTCATCATGACAAGCCTAGAGTCACCGGAAGCCGAGACCCACTCGATTGGTTTGCCGCCAGCCAAGACCGCCGCCGCGCTTGCGCTCGCCGCGCTGGCCGATTGGTTGTTCTATGATCAGAATGCCGGACTCTCGGTGGTCCTCTTCGCCTTCGCGCTGGCCGGCGTGTCACTGGCCGCCAACTTCGGTCTCGTCGCTCGCCACAGGCTGCCGATCGCCGGCGCGATCGTTGTGGCCGGGCTACTCCCTGCCCTGGAGGAGGTCAACGCAGTCTCGCTGGCCTTCGCCATTCTTGCGCTCGGCACCGCGCTTGCTCTGATGACCAATCCCTGTCTCGACAGCCTGACCAGGGGAGCTGCCTCGCTGGTGGATCTCTTTCTGGTCAGCCCTTTCAGGTTGTTCCGGGACGTCGTCAGCGCATTCGACCTGCCGGGTCTCACCAGGGGGTTCATCCTATGGTTCGTGCCATTACTGCTCGGAACCGTGTTTGTCGTTCTGTTCGTCGCAGCCAATCCGGTGCTGGAGATATGGATCAGCCAGCTGACCCCCGGCAATCCCGCCGCCAGCCTCAGCCTCGGTCGCACGCTGTTCTGGATCCTCGTATCGGCGCTGGTCTGGCCATTCGTCCATGTCAAATGGCGGCGCTACACCAACGTCGTGCGCAACGGACCGCGATCTTCCGCGCAGGGTCCGGCCGAACCCGATCATTTCATCGACTTGTTCGGCGCAGGCACCATCCTGCGCTCTCTGATCCTGTTCAACTTGCTGTTTTCGATTCAGACAATTCTCGATGCGATCTATCTCTGGGGCAACGCAACGCTTCCCGCCGCCATCACTTACGCGTCCTACGCCCACCGTGGCGCCTATCCACTGATTGTCACGGCGCTCCTGGCCGCGGCCTTCGTTCTGGTCGCGATGCGGCCGGGCGGCCCGGCCGAACAATCGCGGGTGATCCGACCGCTCGTCTACCTCTGGGTCGGGCAGAATGTTCTACTGGTGATCTCCTCGATGCTCCGGCTTGATCTCTATGTCCAAACCTATTTGCTCACCTACTGGCGCGTTGCGGCATTCGTCTGGATGCTGCTCGTCGCCGTCGGGCTGATCCTGATTCTGGTGCGCATTGCCCTGCGGGCATCGAATGAATGGCTCGTCCGCGCCAACCTGTTGGTACTGACCATCGCGCTCTATGTCGGCTCTCTGATCAATTTCGCCGCCGTGATCGCCGACTATAATGTCAGTCACAGCCGCGAAGCCTCGGGCAGCGGCGTCAGTTTGGATATGGACTACCTGATCCAGCTCGGCCCGAACGCGCTTCCGGCCATCGACCGGGCGATCCAACTGCGTTACGCCAACCCGGTCCTTGTCTCTCGCCGCAATAGCCTTGTAGAACAGCAACGCCAGCAGATGGCCTCATGGCGCGGCTGGAGCTTTCGCGGCTGGCGGCTTCAGCGTTTCCTGGACGGGCGGCAGAGCAACGCGCCGGGATAGTCGAAGCGCCGGTTTTCGGAGACGACTCGTGACGCACCGCATCCTCATCGTCGACGACGACCTGCATATCCGCGAGGTCATCCGCGTCGCGCTCAAGAAAGCCGGCATGTACGTGGCCGAGGCCCGCGACGGCAAGGAGGCGCTGGCCCGGTTTGCCGGCGAGCGGCCGGACCTGATCGTGCTCGATATCGGCATGCCGGAATTCGATGGCCTCGAGGTTTGCCGCGAGATCCGCAAATCGTCCGACGTGCCGATCCTGTTCCTCTCCGCCCGTGACGACGAGATCGACCGCGTCCTCGGCCTGGAGATCGGCGGTGACGACTACGTGACCAAGCCGTTCAGTCCGCGCGAGCTCGTCGCGCGGGTGAATGTCATCCTGCGGCGCCTGAGCCCGCGGAAGGCGGAGACAAGGACAGAGACTGGCGTGCTCTCCCGGGGACATCTCTCGGTCGATCCCGAGCAGCACGTGGCGGCATTCGCTGGCGTACCGCTGCGCCTGACCGCGATCGAGTTCGGAATTCTGCGCGCCTTCCTGACGCGGCCAACGGCGGTGTTCAACCGCGAGCAGATCATGAGCGCGGCCTACCAGCTCAACATCCAGGTCTCCGACCGCACCATCGACAGCCACATCCGCAACATCCGGGCCAAGCTCGCAGCCGTGAACTGCGACAACGTTATCGAAACCGTTCACGGCGTTGGCTTCAAGCTCGGTCGCTGCGAGCAGCAAGCATGACATCGTTCCGCGCCCGCCAGAAGTGGCGACCGTCGCTTGGTCTGGTCATCTTCACCGTGCTTGCCTCGGTCGCGGTCCTGCCGCTGATGGGGCTGTTTTTCTTTCGCCTCTACGACAATCAGCTGATTCACCAGACGCAAGCCGAGCTGATCGCGCAAAGCCGTGTCCTTGCCGCGATCTACGCCGAACACGTGAAGGCACGGCTTGGCGACGGCATCCCGCTCAGCGCCCCGGTGCCGCCGGAGGCGCTGCCTGATCGCGGCGACCAGGTGACGCCGATCCGTCCCGCGCTCGATCTCGCCGGCAACGACCTGCTGCGGCGGCGGCCCGACGCGCTGCCGGCGGCGAAGCCGGCGGATCCAGCCTATGTCGAGATCGGTACCGCGCTCATGCCCATCATCCTGGAGACCCAGAAGGTCACTCTGGCGGGCTTCCGTATTCTCGATCCGCAAGGCGTGGTGATCGCCGGACGCCAGGAGGTCGGGCAGTCGCTTGCCCATATCGAGGAAGTGGCCGCGGCGCTGGGCGGCCAGTATAGCGCCGCGCTCCGTATCCGCATGCCGGACAAGCCGCCGCCACCGATCTATTCGATCAGCCGCGGCGTCGGTGTCCATGTCTTCTCCGCGATGCCCGTGATCGTCAACGATCACGTCGCCGGCGTGATCTACACGTCGCGGACGCCGAGCAACATCTTCGATCATCTCTATCAGGAGCGCGGCAAGTTCCTGCTCGCCACATTGGCCGTGCTGCTGGCGACCGTTGCGATCGGGCTGATGTTCTCTCGTACGGTCACGCGTCCGATGCGCGAGCTCGTCGATCGCGCCGTGCGGATCGGCCGCGGCGACCGTAATGCGTTTCAGCCCCTGCAGCACTATGGCACCCGCGAGCTGGCCCAGCTCTCCGACAGCTTCCTCGACATGGCCCAGCAGCTGTCCCGCCGTTCCGACTACATCGCCACCTTCTCGGCACACCTGACGCACGAATTGAAATCGCCGCTGACATCGATCCGGGGCGCGGCCGAGCTGCTGCTGGATTCGCTTCAAAGCAAGTCGGACACGCTGACCCGATCCGAGCAACAGAGCTTCATCTCAAACATCCTTGGCGACGTCGCGCGGCTCGACGCGATGAGCCAGCGGCTGCGCGAGCTGGCGCGCGCAGAGAGCGCTCCGCAGAACGAGCAAACCTCACTCTCTGGCGTCATCGCGAACCTGAAGAGCCGCTTTGCGCAGCGGACCATCGTGGCCAACGGCGACCTCGACCGCCCGATCGGAATGTCCGGCGAGAAGGCGCTGATCGTGCTGGCGCATCTGTCCGACAACGCGTTCCGTCACAATGCCAAATTGGTGCAGCTCGAAGCGACTGCCGAAGCCTCGACCGTCAGGGTGACGGTGAGCAACGATGGCGACCCGATCTCCAACGCCAACAGCGACAAGATCTTCGATGCCTTCTTCACCACCCGCCGCGATAGCGGCGGCACCGGCATGGGCCTCGCCATCGCGCAAGCCGTCATGGTGAGCCATGGCGGTACGATCCGTCTCCTGCCCGGCAGCCAGGGCGTCGCTTTCGCGCTGGAGTTTCCCGCGGTCTAACCGGCGTCAGACCGGCTCGATGATGATCGCGGCCGCCATGCCGCCGGCGGTGGCGCTGAGCCGTCGAGCACACCGGAGGAATTTCCCGCGTGGTGGACAAAATTGATCGAGATCTGGTTGCCTCTCAGCATCAACTTCCAGCCAGTTGGCCGTCGCGCGCTCACGGCTTGAAATCAAGCGCATCGAGGTCCTCGCGTGATCCCTTCCGCCCGCGCAATCGCGTCGGCGCATCGTGGCCCGCGCTCTCCGGTTGTCCGATCAGGCATGCTCAGCCGAGCCATGCTTGACGAGCAAATTCGTTTGTGCGCAGCTGCTCAAAATAACAAGGCTACTCAGGGGCAGGACATATGGGCGGGCTTCGGCGGGCGCTGGCCGGTTACGGCTTTCTCATCGCATCGATCAATCTGGCGGCGGCGGCGGAGCCGATCAAGCTGCGCGTCGCCGACTCCTTTCCGAAGGGACACTACCTCGTCCGCCTCGTGCTTGAGCCTTGGATGGCCGAGGTGCAGAAGCGAACCAACAACGCAGTGACGTTCGAGCACTATCCGGCCCAGCAGCTCGGCAAGGCCGCCGACATGCTCAAACTGACGCAAACCGGCGTCGCCGATATCGGCTATGTCGCGCCCGCCTACGTATCCGACAAGATGCCGGTCTCCGAAGTCGCGATGCTCCCCGGCGCGTTCGAGCATTCCTGCCAGGGCACGCTCGCCTACTGGAAGGCCGCGCGGAGCGGCGTGATTGCAGAGCAGGATTATACCGCAAACGGCATCCGCCTGCTGCTCGCAGTGAGCCTGCCGCCCTATCGTATCCTGACCGTGAAGCAGCCGGTGAAGGATGTCGCCGACATCAATGGGCTGAAGCTGCGGTCGACCGGCGGCGCACAGGACCTCACCTTGCGCGCGATCGGCGCGGTGCCGGTGCGCATGGCGGCACCCGACGCCTATGAGTCGCTGTCACGCGGCACGATGGACGGCCTGCTGTTTCCGCTCGAGAGCGTCGTCGCCTATGGCGCCGACAAGCTCGTGAAGCATTCCACCGACGGCTTTGGCTTCGCGAGCTTCGTGGTCGCCTATTCGATCAGCGAGAACGCCTGGAAGAAACTGTCCCCCGAGATCCAGAAGGCAATGATCGACACCGCCGAGGAAATCCTGCCGTCTGCCTGCAAGGAAGTGCAGAAGCAGGACAGCGAGACCATGAAGTCGATGGAAGCCGCAGGCGTCCACTTCGACACCTTGCAGCCTGACGTCGTCGCCAAGCTCAAGGACCTGACGAAGGGCGTGGGCAAAGCATGGGCCGACGGGCTCGATGCGCGCGGCAAGCACGGCAGCGACGCCCTGAAGGAATTTAGCGCAGCCGTTGCGGCCGTGCCGGCCCAGTAACGCGGACGGAGCCCAACGTGATCAAGACAAGCCTGAAGGCTCTGACTGCCATCGAAAAGGTGACCTCGGCAATCGCCGCGGCGATGATGTTTGCAATCATGATCATCGTCTTCTCCGATGTCGTGATGCGCTACATCTTCAACCGGCCGTTCTCCTGGGCCTATGATTTGATCTCGCTCTACGTGATGGCCGGCGTGTTCTTTCTCTCCCTTTCCGGCACCTACGCGGTCAACGGCCATATCAGCGTCGATATCCTGCTGCCGCGCTTCTCGGCGATCATCCAGCGCCTCTGCGTCATCATCTCCAACCTCGTTGGCCTCGCGATCTTCGTTCCAATCGCCTGGCTCGGCTATCAGCGCGCGCTCGACAATTATGTGTCGGGCGACGTGATGGCCGGTGCGATCCCGTGGCCGACCTGGGCGTCCTCGATCTTCGTGCCGGTCGGAGCGGGAATTCTCGCGCTGCGCCTTGCCGTTCATCTCATTGCCAATACCGCAAGCCTCCTGACCGGCAAGAATTTATTGCCGCTGCCGGCCATCTCCGGTCATTCGGACAAGGCTGCCGGAGGTTTCGAATGATCCCGACCTTCATCCTGGCGCTGCTGTTCTTCCTGCTCGCGATCGGAACACCGGTCGCGTTCGCCATGGCATTCTCCGGCGGGCTCGGCCTCTATCTGACCGGCGGCCTGCCGATCCTGCTCGGCGTTCTGCAGACCACGCCACTGTCGGCCGTCACCTCCTACGAGCTGATCACGATCCCGATGTTCCTGTTGATGGCAGACCTGGTGCTGCTGTCGGGCGTCGCCGACGATCTGTTCAAGACCGCCGCAGCCTGGGTTGGACGCATCCCCGGCGGTCTCGGCATGGCGACCGCGTTGGCTGGCGCGGGCTTCGGCTCGATCTGCGGCACCAGCACGGCCTCGGCCGCAACGCTGTCCTCGACCAGCCTGCCCGCGATGATCCGCCAGGGCTACGAGCCCAAAATGGCCGCCGGCGTCGTCGCGATCTCGGGCACGCTGGCGATGCTGCTGCCGACTTCGGTGGCGCTGGTGATCTTCGGCCTGCTTGCCGAGGTGAACATCGGAAAGCTGCTGATCAGCGGCATCATCCCGGCGATCTTCGTCACCATCATCATCATGTCGACGATCTATATCCTGGTGCTGCTCGATCCCACCCGTGCACCGACGATATCGGCGGTGACATGGTCGGAGCGGTTCAGTCTGCTCTGGCAGGTCAGCCCGATGGTGGTCCTGTTCTCGATCGTCACAGGCACGATCTATCTTGGGATCGCGACGCCGACGGAGGCCTCGGCGTTCGGTGCGTTCGGCGCCTTTTGTCTTGCCTGCTGGAAGCGCAAGATCAACCTGACCTCGCTCTACACGACGTTACGGCACGCCGCCCAGGGCACGTGCATGATCGTGCTGATCATCATGTGCGCGCACATCTTCGGCTATTTCTTCACCCTCACCCAGGTGACGCAGAACATCGTCGGGTGGGTCGGCGGGCTCGACGTCTCGCGATGGATCATCATCACGCTGATCCTGTGCGGCTACATCGTGCTCGGCTCGTTCATGGATCAGATCGCGATCCTGGTGCTGACGGTTCCGATCGTGCTGCCGCTGATCAAGTCGCTCGGATTCGACCCGATCTGGTTCGGCGTCATCAAGATTGTGACTGCCGAGGTCGGCATGATCACGCCGCCGATCGGATTGAACTGCTTCATCGTGGCGCGCTATGCACACCGCCCCGTCGGCGAGGTGTTCCACGGCACATTCCCGCATTTCATCGCGCATCTGATCGCAATCGCCATTTTCGTGGCATTCCCGGAGATCATCCTCTGGCTGCCGAACCACATGCAACATTGAAGAAGCCGTCGGTCGAGACGGCCATCTCTGGGAGACTGTTATGAATTTCTCTTCCCGTTTCCTCGCCGGCGCAGGTGTCGGCACGGCCCTGCTGGCGGCTTGCGCGTCGCCAAGCCCGGCCCAGGAAAAGATCACCCTGCGCCTTGCCGATAGCCTGCCGTCCGGCCACGTGATCCATGAGCTCGTCGGCAAGCCGTTTTCGGAGCTCGTCACCAAGCTGACCAACGGCCAGGTCACGTTCCAGCACTTCCCGGCGGAGCAGCTCGGCAAGGCCAAGGACATGGCCCAGCTCACCGCGCTTGGCGTTGCCGACGTCTCCTACATCGTGCCGTCCTATTCGTCGGACAAGTTTCCGCTGACGGCCGTCGCCGAACTGCCCGGCATCTTCGACAGCGAATGCCAGGGCTCGCTCGCCTTCTACAAGGTCTCGCACAATGGCGGCATCCTGGAGACCAAGGAGTTCGCGCCGAACCAGCTTCGGCCGCTGGTGACGCTCGCGCTGCCGGCCTACCAGGTCCAGCTAGCGACCAGCCGCGATGTGAAAACCGCGAAGGACCTCGAAGGCCTGAAGATCCGCACCACCGGCGGCGCGATGGACCTGATGATGCGCTCGATTGGCGGCGTGCCGGTTCGGATGGCCGCGCCCGAGATCTATGAATCGCTGACCCGTGGCACGCTCGACGGGCTGATCTTCTCCTACCAGAGCTCGGCGTCCTACGACTTCGGCAAGATCCTGAAGTCGGGCACCGAGGGGCTGAACTTCGGCACCGCGATCTTCACCTATTCGATCGGCGAGTTGAAATTCAAGTCGCTCCCAGAGAACGTGCGCAAGGCGCTGGTCGAGGCCGGCGAGCAGACCACGCGCGAGGCCTGCAAGCGGTTCGAGGACGGAGAAAAGGCCGCGGCCGACAAGATCAAGTCGCAGGGCATGAAGGTCATCAACTTCAGCGCCGACGACAAGAAGGTGTTCGACACCGCCTTCAAGTCGGTGGCACAGGATTGGGTGAAGGACGTCGACAAGCGCGGCAAGCCCGGCACCGACGTCTTCAAGGCCTTCACCGAAGCATTGGCCGCCACCCATTGACCAAGGCACCGACGAGAGACAAGCCGTCAGCGCCGGCGGGCCCGCTCGCCGGCGTCAAGATCATCGACCTCACCAGCGTGATGATGGGACCCTACGCGACCATGATCCTCGGCGACTACGGCGCCGACGTGATCAAGGTCGAGAGCCCCGATGGCGATGTGATGCGCCATGCCGCCCCGATGCGCCATCCCGCGATGGGCGCGATGTATCTGCAGGGCAACCGCAACAAGCGCTCGATCGTGCTCGACCTGAAGAAGGCTGGCGGCCGCGCGGCGCTGCTGCGGCTTGCCACCGATGCCGACGTGTTCGTCCACAACGTTCGTCCGGCCGCGATGACGCGGCTGAAGCTCGGTGCCGACGATCTGCTTGCGACCAACCCGCGGCTCGTCTATGCCAGCCTGCACGGCTTCGGCGAGACCGGGCCCTATGCGGGCCGGCCCGCCTATGACGACCTGATCCAGGGGCTGACCGCCCTGCCCGCGCTGACCGGCAGGATCACCGGTGAGCCGCGCTACTCTCCGGCGACCATGGCCGACCGAATCGTCGGCCTCAATGCCGTTCACGCTATCCTCGCGGCGCTGTTTCACCGCGAGCGCACCGGCGAAGGCCAGGCGATCGAAATCCCAATGTTCGAGACCATGGCGCAGTTCGTGCTCGGCGATCACATGGCCGGCCGCAGCTTCGAGCCGCCGATCGGCCCGCCGGGCTATTCCCGGCTGCTGTCGCCCGACCGCCGTCCGTATCAAACCAGCGACGGCTACATCTGCGCGCTGGTCTATTCCGACAAGCAGTGGGACGCGTTCTTCGCCAAGATCGGCCTTGCGAACGAAGCCGACCGCGACCCGCGGCTGAACAGCATCTCGGCACGAACGAGGAACTACGATTTCGTCTACGACTGGTTCTCGCAGATGATGAAGACCCGCAGCACCGCCGAATGGATGCGCTTCTTCGAAGAGGCCGACATTCCGCACGCGCCGCTGCACGACCTCGACAGCCTGATCGACGATCCGCAACTGACCGCCGTCGGGCTGATCCAATCACTGGAGCATCCGACCGAAGGCACGCTACGCGTGGCCGGCCCGGCCGCCACCTGGAGCAAGACGCCGCCATCGATCCGGACCTATCCGCCGAACCTCGGCGAGCATGGCCCGGAGATCCTGCGCGAGGCTGGACTTGCGGATGCGGAGATTGCCGCCCTCCTCAAGGAGGGCGCGCTGATCGAGCCGGACTGACTATTTCCTGCGCGACGCCAGGATCTTCTCGGCGGCGCGCAGATGCGGCTTGTCCAGCATCTTGCCGTCCATCTTGGCGACACCAGATGGATTATTGGCGAACGCAGCGATCACCCGCTCCGACCATGCGATCTCCTCGTCGGTCGGCATGAAGGCCGCGTTGACGACATCGACATGCTTGGGATGGATCACGGCCTTGGCCAGGAAGCCGTCCTGCCGCGCGGCAATCGCCTCCGCCTTCAGCGCATCAAGATCGTTGATGTCGGTGGCGATGGTGTCGATCGCGACCACGCCGGCCGCGGCCGCGCCGATCAGGCAGAGATCGCGGGCGAGGATGAAGGGCGAATGATAGCGGCCGTCGGTGCGGTTGCGCGTTGCGCCGAGCGAAGCCGCAAGGTCCTCCGCGCCCCACATCATGCCCCAGAGCCGCGGGCTCATATTCTCGAAGTCGAGGATCTTCAGAACCGCGCGCGCCGTCTCGGTTGCCACCGTGACGATCCGCGTGGAGCCCTGCGCGATACCTGAAGCGGCCTCGAATGCATCGAGATAGAGCGCGAGCTTGTTGACATCGGCGGCGCCGGCGCATTTCGGCAGCACGATGCCATCGGGCTTTCCGGGTATCACGGCCGCGAGGTCGCCGAGCGTCAGATCGGTGTCGAGCGCATTGACGCGGATATAGAGCTTCTGGTCCGGATTACGCGCATCGAGCATCTCACGCGTGATGCCACGCGCCACGACCTTCTGGTCCGGCGCGATGGAGTCCTCGAGGTCGAGGATCAATGCGTCGGCCGCGGTCTTCTTGGCGCTCTCATATTTCCGGGTGCTGTCGCCGGGAACGAACAGGAACGATCGCATCGTCTATGCCTTCGGCTTGCAATGCATCAGGCCAGTGCGGCGGCAGCTTGCCACCACCTCGCCGCGCTGGTTGGTCATGGTATGCTCAAACTCGACGATGCCCTGGGTCGGCCGCGACTTGCTGGCGCGCTTGCCGATGATCCTGGTATGCGCTTTCAAGGTATCGCCGTGAAAGACTGGTTTCGGAAACTTGACGTCGGTCATGCCGAGATTGCCGACCGTGGTTCCCAAGGTCGTGTCGTACACGCTCATACCGATCATGATGCCGAGCGTATAAAGGCTGTTGAACAGCCGCTGGCCGAACTCGGTCTTCTCTGAGAAATGCGCATCGATGTGCAGCGGCTGCGGGTTCATGGTCAGGAGGCTGAACATCGTGTTGTCCATCTCCGTCACGGTCCGGCTGAACTCGTGATGGAATTCCTGCCCGACCTCGAACTCTTCGAAATACAATCCAGCCATTTAACGTCCCTTGTAGTTGGGCGTTCGCTTCTCAACGAACGCATTCAGCCCTTCCTGGCAGTCTTCCGTCGAGGCGACCACCACGAAGCTTTCCGCCGTGTTCTCCACCGAGCGGCGGAAATCGGCATCGACCGCGCGCATGAAGGCATCGCGGCCGATCTTCATCACGATCGGCGATTTCGCGGCCAGCTTCCGCGCGATCTCGCGGGCCCGCTCCAGGGCGGTGCCCTTTGGCACCACTTCGCTGAGCAGCCCCATGCGATAGGCGGTTGCGGCATCGAAGGGGTCGCCGAGGAACAGCGGGCCGAACGCCTGGTGCTTGCCGACCAGCCGCGGCAACTGCACGAAGTGGATCGCCGGGATCAGGCCGACATCGATCTCGGGATAGCCGAAGGTCGAGCCGTCGCCCGCGATGATCATGTCACATGAGATCGCGATCGTCATGCCGCCGGCGCGCACCGCGCCATCGACCGCCGCGATTGTCGGCTTGCCCATGCGGTACTGCGTATCGTTCAGTGCGAAGTACAAGCGCTCGAGGAATGCCTTGGTCTCGATCGCGGGCTTGCCCCTGACAATATCGAGGTCGAGGCCGGCGCAAAACACCTTGTGGGCGCTGCTGATGATGACGGCGCGCACCGCGTCATCATCACGTGCTTTGGCCAGCGCCGCCAGCAACGCGTCGATCAAGGGGATGCTGAGCGCATTGACCGGCCCGCGGTCCAGCACAATTTCCGCAATCTGGTTGTTGACCGAGTAATGAACGAGGTCCGTGCTCATGATGTCTTGCCTCCTGTCATCGCTTTGGCCTGTCGCACCGCGCCCGACAGCAGTAAGCCGTCGATCTCGACCGAACCAAGGCCAGCCTCCGCCAGCACCGCGCGGCTATCCTGCCCGACATCAGGCGCAGGACAAAGATGATCCTCGGACAGACTCGCGATCCCCGGCGTCCGCGGCGAATAGACCGCGCCGACGCCCGGCGTATCCTGGCGGACCGACGCCCTGACAGCCTCGACGTGAGGATTGCGCAGCCATTCACCGGGATTGAGGATCCGCTCCGCGATGATATCGGCGGCGTGCAGCCGCGCGAGCCAGGCATCCGTCGGCTGCGTCAGGAACACCTCGCGCAGCAGCGGGATCAGCGTGTCGGCTGAATCGGCGCGCCGGGCGAAGTCGGCGAAACGGGGATCGCTGGCGAGATCCTCACGGTCGATCGCACCGCACAGCCGCTTGTATTGCGGCTCGTTCACCAGCGTGACCATCATCCAACCGTCCTGGGTCTGGTAGGTGCCGGCCGGCACGTTGAGCGCGCGCGGCGCACCGCCCTCGAGGATGAACTCCGCGACCTTATGGCCAAGCAGCGCCGACGTCGACTGGCAGAGGTTGACATCGATCCAGCGACCGGTGCCGACCGTCGCACGCGCGAACAGCGTCGTCGCAATCGCCTGGAACGCATACACGCCGGTGACGACGTCGGAGATCGTGGTGCCGACCCGATGCGGCACGCCGTCGGTGCCGACATTGACCGAGACCAGCCCCGAGAACGCCTGCGCGACCGAGTCCGAGCCGGGCCGCTTGGCATAGGGCCCGCTCTGCCCGAAACCGCTGACCGACAGATAGACGAGGCCCGGATTGTCGCGCGACAGGCTCTCATAGCCAAGCCCGAGCCGCTCCGCGACACCGGGGCGGAATCCTTCAATGAGGACGTCGGCCTCGCGCGCCAAAAGCTGCGCGATCGCGATCCCGTCCTTGTGCTTCATGTCGAGACACAGGCTGCGCTTGCCGCGGTTATAGACCGCCGACAGCGTCGTGTGGTTGCCGTAGGTCGTGCCCAAATAGCGCGACCAGTCGCCTTCAGGCGGCTCGACCTTGATAACGTCGGCGCCGTAGACCCCAAGCAGCATCGCGCAATAGGGCGAGGCGATCCCCTGCCCGAAATCCAGCACTTTCAGCCCGCGATACGGCGCCTCGTGCGTCGGCATCAGCTTGCCCGCCATTTGTCCTCCCATGACGAAGAGCCTTACAACGCGAGATAGCGCTGCCGGATGTTGTCGTTGGCCTTCAACTCTTCGATGGAGGATGTGTAGACGATCTGTCCCTTGTCGATAACCGTCGCGTGGCTCGCAAGGCCAAGGCAAAAATGCATGTTCTGCTCGGCGATCAATACTGTGGCACCGGTGCCGCGAAGCTGCCGCAGCAGCTCGCCGATGCGCTGTACGATGATCGGCGCCAAGCCCTCGCTCGGCTCGTCCAGCAGCAGCAGCACCGGATTGCCCATCAGCGTGCGGGCGATCGCCAGCATCTGCTGCTCGCCGCCGGACAGCCGGCCCGCGATCCGGTGCCGCAGCGGCTCCAGCAGCGGGAATACGTCATAGACGCGGCGGATCGACCATTCGTCCTCGCCGTCCGGCCCTTTCTTCTGGCCGATGACGAGGTTGTCCTCGACCGTATGCTCGGGAAAGATCTGGCGGTCCTCCGGCACGAAGCCGAGCCCGGCCCGCGCGATGTGATGCGGCCTCATCCCGGAGACCACGTTGCCGCGCAAGGTCACCTTGCCGCGGCGCGCCGGCGCAAGCCCCATGATCGCCTTCATGGTGGTCGACTTTCCGGCGCCATTGCGGCCCAGCAGCGCCATGGTCTCGCCCTTCCGCACGGAGAGACCGACGCCGAACAGGATCTGGCTGGTGCCATAATAGACGTCGAGGTCCTCGACCTGCACCACCGGCTGCGTGCTCATACCACCGCTCCCGCGTGGTCGTCGCTGCCGAGATAGGCCTCGATGACGGCTTCATTCCTGCGGATCGCGTCCGGCGTCCCGGTCGCCAGGATCCGGCCGTAACACAGCACGACGATCTCAGGCGCGATCTTGAACACGATGTCCATGTCGTGCTCGATGAACACGACCGTGATCTTCTGCTTCTCCCAGAGCTCGCGCACCTTGTCGATCATGCGCCAGCGCTCCTCGGTGCCCATGCCCGCGGTCGGCTCGTCGAGCAGCAGCACCTTGGGATCGAGCACCAGCGCGAGCGCGATATCGAGCAGCTTCTGGTCGCCATGCGACAGCGTCGCCGCGGTCCTGGTACGCTTGCCGGCGAGGCCGAGCAGTTCCATCGCATGCTCGGCGCGGTCGCGCGTCTCGGCCAACGGAAAGCGGCGATGCATCACGCCGGCGCGTCGCTGATCGGCGCAGACCGCTGCCAGCATCGTCTCCTCGACCGTCATCGACGGGAAGATGCTCGCGACCTGAAAGGCGCGGCCGATGCCGTGGCGCACGATCTCCGGTGGCGTCTTGCCCGCCATGTCGACGCCATTGAGCAAAATCTGCCCGGCATCCGGCCGCAGCGCGCCCGTGATCAGGTTGAAGAAGGTGCTCTTGCCGGCGCCGTTGGGGCCGATCACGGCGGTGAGCGAACCGTCGGCAAAGTCGAGCGAGACGTTGTCGGTCGCCTTGACGCCGCCGAAGGATTTCGAGAGGGCGCGAATTTCCAGCATGGCTAACCGCGCCCTTCACCACGTCGATGGCCGTACCATTCGACGACGAAGTCCATCAGGCCTTTTCGCAGGCCAATGGCGAAGAACAGGATCACGATGCCGAGTACGATGCCGTGATACTCGGTTAGTCGCGTGACGGTATCGTTGAGGATCAGCAGCAGCACCGTCCCGACCATCGGCCCGAGGAACGTGGTCACGCCGCCCAGCATGTTGATGAAGATGCCCTCGCCCGAGATCGTCCAGTAGGCGAATTCGGGATAGGCACCGGAGACGAACAGCGCCATGATGATGCCGCCGGTCGCGGCGAACAGCGCCGCCAGCACGAAGATCACAAGCTTCGCGCGCCAGACATCGATACCGATGAAGCTCGCCCGCGTGGCGTTGTCGCGGATCATGCGCAGCGTGTAGCCGAACGGCGACTGCGCGATCTGGCGCATCAGGAACAGCCCGATCACCAGCAGCGCGCAACTCGTGATGTAGAGGTGCAGATGGTTCGACAGGTCGATACCGAGAAACGGCGGCCGCGGAATGCCGCCGCGCAAGCCCTGGTCGCCGCCGGTCAACGATTGCCACGACAGGATGGTCGAGTGGATCAGCATCTGGAACGCCAGCGTGACGAAGGCGAAATAGATCTCCCTCAGCCGCACGCAGATCGCGCCGATGACGACGGCGACGACGAAGGTCATCGCCAGCGTGGCGACGAAGGCCACCGGGATCGGCACACCCGTCTTCTGCATCATGAGGCCGAAACCATAGGCACCGAGGCCGAAGAACATGCCGTGCCCGAACGAGATCAGTCCGGTGTAGCCGACCAGAAGGTTGAGCGACGTCGCGAACAATCCGTAGGCTGCGCAGCGGATCACGAAGTCGAGCAGTTGCTTGCTGCCGAACACCATCGGCAGCAGCGCAAGCAGCACAAAGGCCGCGAGCGCGATCAGCACATCGCGGTAGCGCTGCGGTCTTGCGTCGATCCGGGGTACCTCGAGCGGCTGTGCGCCCTGCCCGGCCTGCAACTCGGTCATGCGACCTCCTTGCCGAACAGGCCGGTCGGACGCGACACCAGTACGATCACCATGAAGAGGTACATCAGCCCCTCGGTGAACAGCGGGAAGCCGAGCGATCCGAACGAGCGGATCAGGCCGATCAGGAGCGCGCCGATCAGCGCACCCAGGATCGAACCCATGCCGCCGATCACGGTAACGATGAAGGACTCGATTAGCACCGAGAAGCCCATGCCCGGCGTCAGCGAGCGCACCGGCGCGGCAAGCGCGCCGGCCAGCCCCGCCAGCATGCCACCGAGCGCGAACACGCCGCCATAGATCAGCCCGGTGTTGATGCCGAGCGCCGACACCATCCCGGGATTATGGGCGGCCGCACGGATCACCTTGCCGATCCTGGAGCGCGCCAGTCCTAATCCGAGAACCACCGCGGCGACGAGCGCCACCCCGATCAGCAGCAGATAATATGGCGGCACCACGCCGCCGGCGATGAACAATGGCGGCACCTGGAACGCGGCCGGCATGCCCATCGACCTGAATTCAGGCCCCCAGATCATGCGAACGACATCGTCGAAGATCAGCACGAAGGCATAACAGACGAGGAGCTGCATCAGCACGTCGCGGCCGTAGACGCGGCTCATGAAGGCGCGTTCGAAGATCAGGCCGAGGAGCGCGGTGCCGACGGCACCGCTCAGGATCGCCAGCGCAAAGCTGCCGGTGAGCTGGTAGGCCGTCATCGCGAAATAGGCGCCGAACATATAGAAGGCGCCGTGGCTGAAATTGACGACCTTGAGCACGCCGAAGATCAGCGTCAGCCCGACGGCGACAAGAAACAGCAGCATGCCGATGATCAGGCCGCTGGTGGTCTGCGTCACCAGGCATGCAGGGCTGGTGAGGCAACTGGCGAGCGCGTCGAGGTCCACGAGAATCATCCATTACGGCGGGCCGCAACGCCGGCGCGCGACAAACATCAGATGCAAGGCGGAGACAGCACGCTGCCTCCGCCCCCGCATGCGGATCAGGTGTAGCCCTTACTCTTCTTCCACTCGGCTTCGAGCTCGAAGATGGTCTTCCAGTCGCCGGCCTTCACGTCAGGCACGTAGGGCTCCTGCGGGATCGTGGTGCCCCAGCCGATCGCGTAGCCGACCAGCGTGTGGTCGTCGGCGCGCATCGTGACGGTGCCGTCGGCACCGAACGGACATTTGATGGTCAGCCCGGTGAGAGCCTCTGCGACCTTCTTGCCGTCGGTCGAGTTCGCCTTCTTCACGGCCTCGTTGAGGAACATGACGGCCGTCGCGTTCTGCCAGGACCAGTTGGTGGGGTACTCGTTGTACTTCGCCCTGTAGGCATCGCCCCAGGCTGCATTCTCCGGCGTCGGCGGGAATGTCTTGATGTAACGGTCACCGGAGTGGATGCCTTTGGGCAGGTTCTTCACCACCGTGAGCGCGGTGTAGTCGGCCATGTTGACCGCAAACACCTCCATCTGGGTGAACATCGCATAGATGTTAGCCTGGTCGATGTAGGAGGTGAGATCGCCACCCCACAGGCAGGAATAGAGCGCCTGCGGCTTGGCCTGCAGGATCTTGGTCACCACCTCGGTGTAGTCGGGCTGAAACAGCTTTGGCCAGGATTCGCTGATGATCTCGACATCGGGCGCGAACTTCTTCAGGTACAGCACGAATTCGCCGGTCGTGTCGCGGCCATAGGCATAGTCAGGCGAGCAGGTCGCCCATTTCTTCAGGCCCTTGGCCTTGGCGATCCCGGCCGCGTAGCCGGCGCCGACGATCGAGTCATGAATGCCCTGCCGCACGCAGCGGAACGCGTTCGGGATGTGTTGCTTGGGATCGGCGGTCAGCGACGACGCTTCCGAGCAGGTGTGAATGCAGAGCACGCCAAGATCGCGCGCCACCTCGTGAACCGCGAACGATCCCGACGATGCCTCGCCGTCGAGCAGCATCTCGCAGCCGTCGGTGTTGACGAGTTCGCGCGCGATCCGCGCGGCTTCCTGCGGCTGTCCCTTGGAATCGCGGATCACCATCTCGATCTGCCGCCCGGCAAGACCGCCCGCGGCATTGACCTTCTCGACTTCCAGCATCACCGCATTGCGCGAGGACGTCCCGAGTTGCGCGACGCGACCCGACAGAATGGTCGGCATGCCGATCTTGATGGTCTTGGCCTGTGCGCGCGCCGCCCATGGCGCAGCAAAGCTCACCGCACCGGCGCCCATCAGCGCAAGCGTCGAACGCCGGCTGATGCCCGGTTTCCGGGTCCTCGTCATATTCCCCTCCCTGTCGGGTTCGCGTTCCCAAATCCCTGTCGGAGATCGTTTCGTCTCCATGGCCGCAATGTTTTCAGAGCAAGGGGGGTGACGTCAAGCCAAAGATGAATTACGACTCATAATTCATCCAGGGAGAAAACGGCGCCGGAATCGGCCCGACGAGCGGCAAATGATCAATCTTTCCAGCTTCATCGCATTTCATGCCAGGCGGACTCCGGACCGCTGTGCGCTGAAATATCGCGGCGAAGACATCTCCTATGCAGATTTCGATCTGCGGATCCGGCAGGTCGGAAGCTGGCTCGCGACTCGCGGCATCGCGCCCGGCGACGTCGTCGCCGTCCTGATGAAGAACAGCACGGCCTTTCTCGAACTGGTATTCGCGACCAGCCATATCGGCGCGGTGTTCCTGCCGATCAATTATCGCCTGTCGGCCGCTGAAGTCGGCTACATCGTCGGCAATTCCGGCGCGCGCCTGCTCGTCGCCGATGAGGAATTTGCCGCGATCGCAACCGGTGGCGCGCCGGTGGCGCTGCTGGGTGAAGTCGAGCAGTCCAGCGTCACCAATCTTGCGCCCGATATTGCGCCGGCGCCGATCCATGTGCGCCAGCCGCGCGACCTGATGCGGCTGATGTACACCTCGGGCACGACGGATCGCCCCAAGGGCGTGATGCTCACTTACGAGAACATCTATTGGAAATCCGCCGACCAGACGCTGGTGCTTGGACTCAACGCCGACACGCGGCTGCTCGTCGTCGGCCCACTCTATCATGTCGGCGCCCTCGACCTGCCCGGCATCGCGGTGCTCTGGCATGGCGGCATGCTGTGCATTCACCGCACCTTCGAGCCTGAACCAGCGCTGGCCGCCATCGAACGCGAGAGGCTCAACGCGGCGTGGTTTGCACCGGTCATGACCACGGCCCTCCTCACCTGCCCGAACCGCGACCGTTACGATGTCTCCAGCCTGCAATGGGCAATCGGCGGCGGCGAGAAGACACCGGAGGTCCGCATCCGCGCTTTCTCTGACCATTTCAAGAACGCGCGCTACATCGATGCCTACGGGCTGACCGAAAGCTGCGGCGGCGATACCTTCATGGATGCCGGCCGCGAGATCGAGAAGATCGGCTCCACCGGCCGCGCCATCGCCCATGTCGAGATCGAGATCCGCGACGACGCCGGCAAGCGCCTGCCCGCCGGCCAGATCTGCCTGCGCGGCCCGAAGGTCACGCATGGCTACTGGAAGGATCCGGAGAAGACGGCATCCGCGTTCTTCGGCGACTGGTTCCGCACCGGCGACGTCGGCTATCTCGACGAGGACGGCTTCCTCTATCTGACCGATCGCAAGAAGGACATGATCATCTCCGGCGGCGAGAACATCGCCTCCTCCGAGGTCGAGCGCGTCATCTACGAAATCCCCGGGGTACGCGAGGTCGCCGTGATCGGCCTGCCGGACGACCGCTGGGGCGAGAAGCCGGTCGCCATCGTGGTGCTGGCGGACGATGCCAAGCTCGACCTGGCTGAGCTCACTGAATTCTGCCAGACACGGCTCGCCGGCTTCAAGGTGCCGCGACAGTTGATCATCCGCGACAGCCTGCCGCGCAATCCATCCGGCAAGGTGCTCAAACGCGTGCTCCGCGCCGAACTCGAGGCCACCGCATGACGCAAGCGACATCCGCCAAAGTGACAAAACTCAACCGGGTCGAGCGCAACGCCTGGACCAAGCAGAAGATCTTCGACGCCGCGACCAAGGTCGTCGGCAAATACGGCTATGCCGAAGCCTCGGTTGCGCGCATCACCGAAGCCGCCGGTGTGGCACAAGGCACCTTCTACAATCATTTCGAGAACCGCCAGGAGCTGCTCGACCAGCTGCTGCCGAAGATCGGCCTCGACATGGTCCGCTTCATCCATGCACGCACCGGCACTGCCAACGAAGCCCGGCAGGAGGTCGAGCGCTTTAGCGCCTTCTTCGACTTCATCCGCGAGGTGCCCGAGTTTCTCCGCATCCTCAACGAGGCCGAGTTCTTCGCGCCGATCGGTTACCAGAAGCATTTCGACAATATTTCGAACGCCTATGTCCGGATCCTCCAGCGCGCGCGGGCCGCGGGTGCCATCAACAATTTCAGCGACGAGGAGTTCGAGGCCATCGTCCAGGTCTTGATGGGAGCGCGCGGCTATCTCAGCCGCCGATATTCCTATTCCGAGCAAGGCGTCACCGCCGTGCCCGACTACGTCATCACGGCCTACCAGAAGCTGGTCACGCGCGGCCTGTTCACCACGAGCGACAAGGGAAGAAAGTCATGAGCGCCGACGGCATCATCCTCGTCACCGGCGGCAGCCGCGGCATTGGCGCGGCGACCGCAACGCTGCTTGCGGATCAAGGACACCGCGTCGTCATCGTCGACATCGCGCCCGAGCCGCTGGTCGGAACGGCAGCCATCCTCTGGCCGGCCCCGTTCGATGTCGCGAGCGAAAGCGCCGTCGTCACCGGCATCTCCGATATCGAGAAAGCGCACGGCCCGATCACCGGCCTCGTCAACGCGGCCGGCGTGTTCGGCAAGATGCACACGATCGAGCGGGTGCGGATGGAGCAATGGGACCGCGAGGTCAATATCGACCTGCGCGGCACCTTTCTGGTCGCGCGCAGCGTTGGCATCGGCATGGCGAAGCGGCGGTACGGTGCGATCGTCAACGTCGCCTCGGTGGCCGGCATGACGTCGGGTCCGATCCACGCCTATACCGCGGCGAAGGCCGGCGTCATCCAGATCACGCAGACGCTCGCCGCCGAATGGGGACGTTCCGGCGTACGCGTCAACGCGGTGTCGCCCGGCTTCACCCGCACGGTGGCGCTCGAAGCCGGTATCGCGTCGGGCGCCCTGAACAAGGATCTGCTGGCCCGCCCGACTGCGATGAACCGGCTGGTCGAGCCGATCGAAGTGGCGCAGGCGATCGCCTGGCTGCTCTCGCCGCAGAGCAGCGGCGTGACCGGCATCAACCTGCCGGTCGACGCCGGCTACATCGTCGGCACCACCTGGGCCGCCTATGGCGGTCTGCCCGACGCACCGGCGAGCTGAGGACAACGCATGAATATCGAGCTTTCGCGCCAACACCTCGATCTGTCCTCCGCCATCGCCGAGGGCGACATCCGCGTACTGCTGATGGTGCTGGTACACATGACCGGCGACGAGAAGTGGCTCGAGCCGCCGTACAAGCCGAAGCGCGACGTCCGCCTGATCCCCGATCCGGACGCGGGCGTGCCGAAGGAGATTCAGGACGAGATCCGCGCGGCCGTGCTGAACCTGTTCGCGAATGGCGCGCCGAAACCCGTCATCACCGATCCCGGCGATGAGCTGATGCTGCGGATGATGCGCGCAACGCTCGGCGAGAATGTCGCGCCGGAATATGCCCCGCTGATGCGGGAGGAGATGGGGTTCGTTCCCCGCGACGCGCGCTGGCGCGAACGCCCCTCCGAGGCGAGGCTGGCGCAGCAGCACGTGCTGATCGTCGGCGCCGGTGTCTGCGCGATCGCGCTCGGCGTTGCGCTGAGGCGGCTCGGCATTCCCTACACGATCGTCGAGAAGCAGGACGAGATCGGCGGCACCTGGTACGTCAACCGCTATCCCGGCTGCGGTGTCGATACGCCGAACCACTCCTATTCGTTCTCGTTCGGCGCCCGCAATCCGTGGACCCGCTATTTCGCACAGCGCCAGGAACTGCTCGACTATCTGCTCAAGGTCGTGCGCGAATACGGCATCCGCGAGCGCGTCCGCCTCTCGACCGAGCTCGTCGCCTCGCGCTGGGACGAAGCCAAGCGCCGCTGGATCTCGACGCTGAAGACTGCGAGCGGTGAAGAGACCTTCGAGTCCACCGCGCTGGTCAGCGCGATCGGGCAACTCAACGATCCCTCGCCTGCCTCTTTCAAGGGAGACGGGGATTTCACCGGCCAGAAGGTTCATTCGGCGCTGTGGTCCGACGACATCGAGCTCGACGGCAAGCATGTCGCCGTGATCGGCACCGGCGCGACTGCGATGCAGCTGGTGCCGTCGATCGCTGACCGCGTCGCCTCGGTCACCGTCTACCAGCGCACCGCGCAGTGGGCGCGGCCGGTCAAGGGCTATTCCGACCCGATCACCGACGGTGCGCAGTGGCTGCTGGCGCATCTGCCGTTTTATGTGCAGTGGTATCGCTTCAACATGTTCTGGCGTTACGGCGACGGATTGTTGCCGTTCCTCCGCAAGGATCCGGCCTGGCCGCATCCGGAGCGCGCCGTCAACAAGGGCAACGACCGGCATCGCCAGGAGCTGGCCGACTTCATCCTCTCCGAGCTGAAGGACCGCCCTGACTTGATCGAGAAGTGCATGCCGACCTATCCGCCTTACGGCAAGCGCATTTTGCTCGACAACAACTGGTTCAAGACGCTGACCAGGCCGAATGTCGAGCTGGTCACCGACAAGATCGACCATTTCGCTGCGGACGGAATCGTCACGGCCGACGGCACATCGCGGCCGCACGACGTCGTCGTGATCTCGACCGGCTTCAAGGTCTCCGAGATGGCGGCACGTCTCAACATCACCGGCCGCGACGGCAAGAACCTCAAGCAGGCGTGGCACCACGACAATCCGACCGCGTATCTCGGTCTCACCGTGCCTGACTTCCCCAACCTGTTTCTGATGCTCGGCCCCAACTCGGGACCCGCGCATGGCGGCAGCGTGATCTTCCAGTCGGAATGCCAGAGCCGCTACATCTCTGCCTGCCTCGTCGAGATGATCGAGAACGATATCGCTGCAATCGACGTGCATCCCGACGCGCATGACGAATACATCCGCAGCGTCGATGCCGAGCATGAGCAATTGATCTGGACGCATCCGGGCATGACGACCTACTACCGCAACAGAAGCGGCCGGGTGTTCTCGGCAATGCCGTGGCGGTTCGTCGACTATTGGAAAATGACGCACGATCCGGACTTCACCCAGTATCGAAAGACCAAGGCGCGACAGGAGGCCTGACCTGAATTACCCCGCTCGTTAACTTGACAGCAGGCCATATCTGCCGCAGCATTTCGCCGACTGCACCTGTTGGGGTGCGGGAGCGCCTGCTCCCCGCGTCGCAGGAATTGACGGACGATTTTGGAATCGGCCGCCAGGCAGAGAAGCGGACAGAGGTCCGTCGGCCCACCCTTGGAGAGGAGCATGACGCCACCGGCGAAAGCCAGCGACCTTGCTCGGCAAGGTCTCGGTGCACGTTGAGGCGAACAGCAGCTGCTAGCCGCGTGTGCCGCCGACAATCTGAACATATCCGCAGGACGAGAGCGCAAAGGCCAAGCGCTTTTAGGTCCCGAAACACCACTGGTCTACACCAGAGATCCTTCGCTAAAACGAAGTAGCAGGGCCCCGCGATGCTTGAATGCACCGGGGCCCATTCGTTTGCGCGCCATCTCTCCCTCGTCGCACCGCATTGCGTCACCGCGCAGGATCGGGAACAATTGTCGCGACCGGGTGAGGAACGATGATCGAAAAACCGCGCGTACGCATCTACACCGACTACAAGTCGCCCTATGCCTATGTCGCTAACAAGCGGCTGTTCGAGCTCGAGGAAACCCTTGGCGTCGAGCTGGAGTGGCTGCCCTACACGCTACGCATTCCTGAGTTCATGGGCACGGTCGAGGCGCGCACGCCGCATTTCTGGCGCAAGGTGCGTTACTCCTACATGGACGCGCGGCGGTTCGCCAATGCGCAGGGACTGACCATGAAGGGCCCGCGCCGGATCTATGACGCCTTCTACTCGAGCGCCGGAATGCTGTTCGCGCAACGCCATGGGCTGTTCCGGCCCTATCATGACACGGTGTTCCGGAGGTTCTGGAACCATGAGCTGGAGATCGACGACCTGTCGGAGATTGCCGGCGTGATCGGCGCGATCGGCGGTTCCACTGAGGCGTTCGAAGCCTATGTTCGCGGCCCTGCCCGCGCGGAACATGATCGCATCATCGACGAAGCCGAAGCGCTCGGCGTTTTCGGCGTGCCCAGCATGGTGTTCAACGGCGAACTGTTCTGGGGCGGCGACCGCATCGACATGCTGATCGAGCGGATCAGGCATCCGGAATCGGTGGCGGTCGCGCTCGGCAGTAGGCACCGGACCTAGACGACGGGCGCTTCCAATCTGCTTGCCGTCCCTGATCGATCACCCTCCATCCAGGATCGCCCAGCATCCGGTGCGTTCCAGCACGGGCTTCAACGCCACGCGATCTCCGGCATCCAGTGCTGCAAATTTCTCGCGCAGCTGCTGCAGGCACTTGACCTGATATTTGAACGGCGCCAGCGCGTAAGGCAGTCCCCAGACGCTGATCTCGAGCCGTTCGAGGCCCTTCCCAAATGCATCGGCATTGGCGGCAAGGAACGGCAGATAGAGCTCGCCCGCGATCCGCAGCAGCGCTTCAGCGAATCCGCCGAGCGCCTGCTCGCGCGGATACCAGTTGCCCTCCACGCCGGAGGCATCATCGAGCCGCCGCACCCAATGATCGGTGAACGGCGCCTGCTCGCGCATGATCCGCATCGGGGTCGGGTCGGTCGCCATCTCGCTGAGCTGCCCGAACCAGGCGAAATCCGCCAGTGACGGCCGGCTGCCAAACAGATAATTCGTCATGCCGACATGCGGCTCGAATGCCGCGAGCGTCCGCCGATAGCTCTCCTCCAGCAGCGGACGGTTCTCTTCAGTGGCGCCGAGAATGACCATGCGCGAAATCTGCCGCTGCCGGAATTCCTCGATTTCCTCGCGGCTGCCAGCCGCGGCTTCCGACGTCGACCACTCCTCGCCCGCCCAGCGCGAGACATAGGCCTGATCTTCCGGATCCCACCAGCGATACAGAAACAGCGGCTTCACCGCCCATTCGTCGGCGAGGTCCTCGAGCAGATCGCAGACGAAGGCTGTGGCCTTATCCTCCGGGATCACCGACCGCCCCCGGTGACGCGCTTCCAGATCATAGGCCAGTGTCGTGGTCTCGCCGCGATAGCTGCCGTCGGGATATTGCAGCACCGGGATCAGCATCGGCTTCAGATGCGCGGTCGCCGCGCGCAACGCCTTGGTCATGATCACCCAGTCGTGCGGAATCCGCCGGTAGCGCATCAGCGCCCGCAGCTTGATCGCATAGGGCGACGCGGTCGAACCGATCAGGCGGTAGCGGCCTTCCATCATGGCGCCCCCTCCGAAAACGCCGGATTGCCGTACGGATAGAACTGCGCAAGATCGACGTTCTTGTAGGGCAGCTTGTCCAGCTGCGTCGTGCCAAGGAAAGGCTCGTCAGGCTCGACCAGCAGAATCGTCTTGGCAAAGCCGTTGTCGTCGAAGCCGCGCCGAAAGTGCACCCGCGACTTGATCGCCATGACCTCGAATCCACCGAGATCAGGCACCAGCGCCTTCAGCGAGAACGGCTCCATGATCTGCACCAGATAGGTGGAGAGGATCAGCACATTGTTGCGGCCGAAGCGCACGCAGACCCAGAACTGACCGTACCCCTCGGCTGCCGCCGAGATCGTGCCCTGAATGCGAACCGGATCCCCCGCCGACTCGTCGGCGCGGCCACCGATCTCCATGTCGAAGGTATCGCCGGCCTTGGCGCCGGCCGCCTTCAGGTCTGCCGTTGCCTTGGCGTCGGCAATAGTCGCGATCACCGTGTTGGCGAGGTCCTGCGCGATGATCTCGCGCAGCAGCCAGGTCGCCGATCCCGAGCGGTCGCTGTGATCGGCCAGCACCACCGGCGTGTTGCCATCGGCGACGGCCTGCTTGGCCAACGCGACGCCCTCGGTGATGCTGTGCAGCTTGGTCGATTGCAGCAGCGCCTCGCGCAGCCGCCAGATCGTGCCGGCGAGATCGCGCGCGACCTGCTCGGCGAGCCTTGGGTTGTCGTTGGTCAGGACCTGCACGGTCATGCCGACGTCGGGGACATCAGCGAACGGGAAGCCGAAGAAGATGTTGACGTAGACGTCGACCTCACGGGCCTCCCAGACCAGCGCGCGCTGCACGAGATCCATCCAGGGACGCGCGCCGGTCCATTGCAGCACGGTGGGAGAGATCACAGGAACCTTGGTGGTCTTGTGCCTGGGCTTGTAGTCCCCACGGATCGCCCGCACCAGCATGCGCGCTGCGCGTTCACCCTGCAGATGCGCGTCATAATGCGGGAAGTATTTGACGGCGAACGCCATGTCCGCCTGTTCGAGGAACGCCTCATCCTCATTGCCGTGAGGATCGAAGGTCGCGGCGATGAAGGCGGAGCGGCCGACCACCTCGCGGACCTGCCGCGCCAGATCGGCCTCCGGCCGCGGCACGTCGCGCACGGCCATCGCGCCATGCAGGCACAGATAGACCCCGTCGAACGGCCCTTCTTCCTTGAGCCCGGCAATCATCTTGCCGGTGAAGGTCCGGTAGGCTTCCTGGGTGATCCAGCCCGACCCCGTATAGGTCTTCGGCCAGAGCGGGGATTCGATGCCAACCAGTTCGACCTCGGAGAACTCGCGCGCCACCTGCACGAAGCCGCCCATGTAGTTCTTGGGATCGAACTGCAGCAGCGCCTCGCCCCTGGCTGGCGAGCCCGGATAAATGAAGTCGTCGAGCGTGGTCTCGTTCGGCAGGAACGAGACGGTTTCGTGGGAGAAATGCAGGACGGCAATACGAATCTTGCGTTCGCTCATTCTGTGCGCCTCGGCTATTTTTCGTATCCTGACATTGAAGGCGCGGGGCGCCAATGCCGCATTCGGTTTTTGCCCGCCAGACCTGCAAATAAGCAGACGCGGCGCGGCTTGCCGCCGTGCCGATTCTGCTATGGTCCACGCCAACGATCGGGCTCCGGCCCCACAGATGTCTCAAGGAGAGAACGCCATGAATCCCCCCGTCAGCTCACCCGCGATCAAGGTCGTTAAATCCGTTCGCGAACAGGTGAGCGCCGAGGAGTGGCAGGCCCGCGTCGATCTCGCCGCATGCTATCGGCTGACGGCGATGTACGGCATGACCGAGATGATCGCGAACCACATCTCCTGCCGCGTGCCCGGCACCACCGACCAGTTCCTGATCAATGCCTATGGCATGCTGTATGAGGAGATCGACGCCTCCAGCCTGATCAAGGTCGACGTCGAGGGCAACACGCTGCTCAACGCGACCGACTATGATGTCAACGTCGCGGGCTTCGTCATTCACAGCGCCATCCACATGGCCAAGCACGACATGGACTGCGTCGCGCACACCCACACCCCCGCCGGCATGGCGGTCTCCGCGATGGAATGCGGCCTGCTGCCGCTGGCGCAGACCTCGATGCGCTTCCTGCACATCGCCTATCACGACTTCGAGGGTATCGCCGACAATGTCGACGAGCGCGAACGGCTGGTGCGCGACCTCGGCGACAGCGAGGCGATGATCCTGCGCAACCATGGCCTCTTGGTCGTCGGCCGCACTGTGCCCGCCGCCTTCAACGTGCTGTTCCGGCTCGAGCGCGCCTGCCAGACCCAGGTGATGGCGCTGTCCTGCAACACCAAGCTGACCTATCCGCCGCAAAACATCCTCGAAGACACCTATGAGCGGATGCTGCCGAAGCCCGGCCGCGCCGCGCGCAACGGCGAACTCGCCTGGCCGGCGTTGCTCCGCAAGCTCGATCGCGTCGATCCGTCGTACCGGGACTGAGACGAAATCGCGCCTTCGCATCAACTTTGGGCGTCGCTTGCCTGCTATTTGAGCGCACATTTTGCCGTGACATCGCCGATGCTAGCCGTCGGCGAGACGGCAGGTGCGTGCGATGAAAACCTTCATTCGCGTTGTTGAGCTCTGGGTGCCCGATCCAACACGGACGCGGCTGGAATTCGGCGGCAGCCTGCACAGCTCCGAGTTCGCGGAGTTCAACGCGGTCAGCGAGAATGCGCTGTTCGCCTATGACCAGGGCCTTCCCGGCAAGGCCTGGGCGAGCGGCCATCCGGTCATCCTGACCGAATTCGCCAACTCCTATTTCAAACGGACCGACGAGGCGCGCGAAGCCGGCCTGACCTGCGGCGTTGCGCTTCCGGTGTTCGCCGGCGAATTCCTGATGGCCGTGATGGTGCTGCTCTGCGGTGACGACAGGAAGCATGTCGGCGCGATCGAACTTTGGCACAACGATCCCGACAAATCCCACGAGATGGCGTTGGTCGACGGCTACTACGGCACCGCCGACATGTTCGAGTTCAACTCGCGCCACACCAAATTCCCGCGCGGCTTCGGCCTGCCCGGCCGGACCTGGAAGGCCGGCATGCCGCTGATCATCAAGGACCTGCACAATTCCAAGGGATTCCTGCGCTGGGAGGACGCATCCGAGATCGGCATCAATTGCGGTGTCGGCATCCCACACACGACCGGCGACAAGACCTGGGTGGTGACATTCCTGTCGGCGCAGGCGACGCCGATCGCACGCCGGTTCGAGATCTGGGTGCCGAACGAAGAGCGGTCGGCGCTGGTGTTTCACTCCGGCGACTGCAGCGAGCGGTCTGATCTCGCCACGCTCTATGCGGCCAAGACGATCGGTCGCGGCGAAGGCTCTATCGGCGGCGCATGGGCCACCGGAATGCCCGCGCTCACCGAGCATCTGAAGCAGGATGAATCGATCGGGGCGGTACTGGCGCGGGCTTCCGGCATGAACCATCTGGTCGCGCTGCCGGTGATCGAGAACGCCCGGCTCAAGGCGGTGCTGGCCTGGTATTTGTGATTGTTGGCTCGCCTGCATTCGTCGTCCCTGCGAACGCAGGGACCGATAACCACCGAAGGTGATTGTTGCGCGACGTTGGGGCCACAGCCTCTTCAACAACTCAACCCTGTGGTTATGGGTCCCGGGTCGCGCTTCGCTTGCCCGGGACGACGCCGGGGTTGGTCCGCTTCAATTTTCAAATAGCCCGTCCGGTTATTATGTCACAGGTGGCTTGCTGCCACAGAATGCGCGAGAGGCGGCCCCGCGGCTGGCATGCGGTCAGGAACCCCGGCCCCCCAGTTTCAGGACAGAAGCCGAAATCCATTCAATCGCAGCCGCTTACTTGCTCGCGCAAGTTGCAGCCAAGGTTCGGCGCGGTCAAATCATGTCGGTAGGCACCCGCAGCACCGGCAGCGTTTCGATAATCCTGCCCCACGCATCGCGGCGACACAAATTATTTGGTGCCGGTCGCCATCGACGCGACATGAGGACCTTGCGCTTGACGTGCTGCCGATGGTCAACTCGCTGATCGGAATGTTCCTGCATCGTTGGGGTAAACATGAAGTTCAAGTTGATTGCGATCGCGGTTGGCCTCGCGCTCGCACTCGCCGCCACGGCGGAGGCCCAGACACCGCGCAAGGGCGGGACCATTCGCATGACGGCGCCTTATGGCTCCAGCTTCACCAGCATGGACATCCACACGACACCGCGCGCCCAGGACGAGATCTACGCCAAGGCCCTGCACCGCTCGCTCTACATCTGGGACTCGACCGAGGGCAAGCCGGTTCTGGAACTTGCCAAGGAGGTCACCGTCTCGGGCGGAGGCCTCGTTCATACCTTCAAGCTGCGCGACGACGCCTATTTCCACAACGGCCGCAAGATGACGGCCGATGACATCATCTGGTCCTACAATCGCATCATGGACGGCACCAAGGCCTATCCCGGCGCGCGCTTTGCCCGCTTGATCGAGGGCGCGGCCGAGGTCGAGAAGGGCCAAGCCAAGGAAATCTCGGGCTTGAAGAAGATCGACGACTTCACCCTCGAAATGAAGCTGACCGAGAAAGTCGATCCCGCCTTCTATTTCTTCACCGCGTTGACCTCGATCTATCCGGCCGACGAGGGCGGCAAGGAAAGCTTCCTCCAGAAGCCGATCGGGCTTGGTCCATTCAAATTCGTCGAGCACGTGCCGGGATCGCGCATCGTGCTTGAACGCTGGGACCGGTTCTACAAGCCCGGCAAGCCATATGCCGACAAACTCGTGATATCGCTGATGGGCGAAGCCGCGGCACGCGACGTCGCCTTCCGCAACAAGGAGATCGACACCTCGGTGCTTGGGCCGGCACAGTATGTCGCCTATCAGGCCGACCCCAACCTCAAGGGCACCATCGTCGAGGTCGCCGAGGTCTTCACCCGCTATATGGGGATGAATCCCGCGTTCAAGCCATTCTCCGACAAGCGGGTTCGGCAGGCCGTCAACTACGCCATCGATGCCGATCTGATTATCAGCAAGCTGGTCAAGGGCAAGGCCTATCGCGCCACGAGCTGGCTGCCTTTGACCTCGCCGGCATACGACAAGGCCATGAAGCCCTACCCTTACGATCCTGCGAAGGCGAAGCAATTGCTTGCGGACGCGGGTTATCCCAACGGCTTTGAATTCGAATGGACCACCAGTCAGAACGAAAGCTGGGGCTTGCCGATCGTCGAAGCCGCGATCCCGATGCTGGACAAAGTGGGCATCAAGGTGAAGGTCAAGCAGGTCGAAACCGCGGTGCTGGCGGAGGTCATTCGCAAGGGCGACTTCCAGGCCTTCATCTATTCCCAGGCGACCGGCCCGGATCCGCAGGCAGCGCTCAAATGCTTCCACTCGGCGACGCCGCAATCGGCCTGCAACTACACGACCTTCAAGAACGCGGAGTTCGACAAGATGATCGATGCAGCGGGCCAGACCGACGATGCCGCAAAGCGCGTCCAGCTGTTGCAAAAGGCCAATGCGCTGCTCCAGGAGGAAGCGCCGATCTGGTTCTTCAACTACAACAAGGCGGTCATGGCGGTGCAGCCCTGGCTCAAGGGAATCCAGCTGGACGCAACGGAACTTACCCATCAAAACGTCGAAGACCTCTGGGTCGACGACACCTCGCCGGCGAAGTGACAGGTGCCAATCGCTCTCTCCATCATGTGAAATGATGGAGGGGATGAGGAAAACGTCGAATGCTCTCCTTCGCGATCCGTCGAGTCCTGCAAACCATTCCGACCGTGCTGGCTGTCGTGCTGCTGATCTTCGTGCTGTTCAGCGTCGTTCCGGGCAGCATCGTGTCGAGCATGGGCGATGACGGCCGCGGTCCGACGGACCCGCAGGTCGTGGAACGCATGAAAAAGCAGCTCGGCCTCGACGATCCCGTTTACGTGCGGTTCGGCTCCTATGTCGCCAAGCTCACGACAGGTGATTTCGGGACCTCGTTCCGAACCCGCGAGCCGGTCACGACCATGGTTGCCAAACGGATGTGGCCAACGCAGCAGCTGATCTTCGCAGCGCTGGCGTTTGCGATTGCGGTCGGCGTTCCGCTCGGTTTCATCGCCGCGCTGAAGCCGGGCAGCATCGTCGACACGCTCTCGATGGTCCTGGCGGTATCCGGCCTCTCGATGGCCAAATTCTGGCTCGGGCTTTTGCTGATGTATCTGTTTGCATTGAAGCTCGGCTGGCTGCCGAGCTTCGGCTATGGCGATGGCAGCCTTAAATATCTGCTCCTGCCTGCCGTGACCCTCGGCGTCTCGCCGATGGCGCTGCTGGCGCGGACGACGCGGGCAGCGGTGCTCGAGATCATGACCGCGGATTTTGTCCGGACGGCGCGTTCGAAGGGCATGAGCGAGACCCGCGTCGTGACGTGGCACGTGATGCGCAATGCCCTCGTCATCATTCTCACGGCGATCGGCCTGCAATTCGGCGTCGTGATGGGCCAAGCCGTCGTCGTCGAGAAATTGTTCTCCTGGCCGGGCATCGGCTCGCTGCTGGTCGACAGCGTCCTGCAGCGCGACATTCCCGCCGTCCAGGGCACCATTCTCGTGGTGGTGCTATTCTTCCTTGCCGTCAATACATTGGTTGACCTGCTCTACGGCGTGATCGATCCCAGGATCAGATACGCATGAACGGCGGCCAGTCTCATCGCGCCAGCGCACGATCGACCATGCAGCCTGCCACGGCGGAGCGGCCGCGATGAAGCTTGGAACCAGCGCGATCATCGGCGGGCTGTTATTCGCGCTTGCGATCTTCGTCGGCCTGTTCGCGCCCTGGCTTGCACATACCGATCCGGTCATGGGCGCCAACCTCATGAATGCGGAAGAACCGCCGAGCTGGATCTGGTGGTTCGGCACCGATGCGCAGGGTCGCGACATCTATTCCCGCGTCGTGCACGGCGCGCGCATCTCGCTGACGGTCGGCATCGTCTCGCAGCTCGTCAATAGCGTCATCGGCGTGACGCTGGGCCTGACCGCGGGCTATTGGGGCGGCTGGTGGGACGATGTCGTCAACGGGCTGACCAATCTGATGCTGGCCATCCCCTCGCTAATCTTCGCGCTCGCAATCATGGCGGTGCTTGGACCCGGCCTGACCAGCCTCCTGATCGCACTCGGACTGACCAACTGGTCCTTCACCTGCCGGATCGCACGCGCCTCGACGCTGTCGCTCAAGAGCCAGGGCTATGTGCAGGCTGCGCGCGTGCTCGGCTATGGGGATTTGCGCATCATGATCACGCAGCTGCTGCCGAACATGGTCGGCCCCATCATTGTCATCGGCACGCTCGGCATGGGCGGCGCGGTACTGGCGGAAGCCTCGCTTTCATTCCTCGGCCTCGGCATCCGTCCGCCCTATCCAAGCTGGGGCAGCATGCTGTCGGAGGCGCGCGACCAGATCACCACGGCGCCGTGGCTGTCGGTGTTCCCGGGCCTCGCCATCTTCCTGACGGTGCTCGGCCTCAATCTGCTCGGCGATGGCCTGCGTGACGTGCTGGATCCCCAGTCGCGGAGCCGGCGCGCATGACGGCCGCTCCGCTGATCGAAGTCGAGGACTTGCGCATCGATCTCGACGACGGCGCCAAGCATGTTGCGGCGGTCGAGGGCGTTTCATTCCGGATCGATCGGGGGGAGACATTCGGCCTCGTCGGCGAGTCCGGCTGCGGCAAGAGCATTACGGCACTCGCCTTGATCGGCCTGCTGCGCCGGCCGCTCTCGGTCGCCGCCGGTGCGATACGGTTCGAGGGCCGCGAGATTCAGGGACTTTCCGCGGCCGAGCAGCGGGCGCTGCGTGGCAACCGCATCGCCATGATCTTCCAGGAGCCGATGACCGCGCTCAATCCGGTCTCGCCGGTCGGCCGGCAGATCGCGGAGATGTTCGTGCTGCACAAGGGCAAGAGCTGGCGCGAGGCAAACCAGCTGGCCGTCGAGGCGCTGGCGAACGTGCGCGTCCCGGCACCGGAGCGGCGGGTGAAGGATTACCCGCACCAGCTTTCGGGCGGCATGCGCCAACGCGTGATGATCGCCATCGCGCTGGCATGCGATCCGGACCTTCTGATCGCCGACGAGCCGACCACCGCGCTCGACGTGACGGTGCAGGCGGAAATCATCGAGCTGATGCGCAATCTGTGCGCGGAGCGAGGCACGGCGATCCTGATGATCAGCCACGATCTGGGCCTGGTCGCCAACGTCTGCCGCCGCGTCGGCGTCATGTATGCCGGTCGCATTGTCGAGGAACGCGGCTCGGACGACATCTTCCGCGCCTGCGCGCATCCCTACACGCAAGGCCTGGTCGACTCGCTGCCACGGCTGGGGAGCCGCGCAGCGCTCGGCCGGTCGCGGCTCCGCGAGATCGCCGGCGTCGTCCCGGCGATCGCGGACTTTCCGAGCGGCTGCCGCTTCAATCCGCGTTGCGCACAGGCGACCGAGATCTGCCGGACCACCGCACCGGAAACGACATGGCTCGGTGCAGGCGGCCTCGTCAGGTGCCACCACCATGCATGAGCCCGCGGCGAAGCCTGACGACAATGTCATCCTCAGCGTCAAGGATCTCGCGGTGCATTTTCCGCTCGGCGGCGGCTTGCTGGGCGGCGGCCAGCGGCTGCTGCGCGCGGTCGACGGCATCGATCTCGAACTGAAGCGCGGTGAGTGCCTCGGTCTCGTCGGCGAATCCGGCTGCGGCAAGTCGACCGTCGCACTGTCGCTGCTTGGACTGCTGACGCCGACGCGCGGCCGGATCGTGCTCGACGGGCATGTCGTGACGGGCCAGCGATCGGTCGATCGAAAGCTCCTGGCGCGCACCGCCCAGATGGTGTTTCAGGACCCTTACGCCTCGCTCAATCCACGCCAGACCGTTCGCCGCACGCTTGAAGACCCGCTGCGCCTGCATGGCGTGACGGCCCAGAGCGAGATCGACGGACGCATTGCCGCGATGCTCAAACATGTCGGCTTGCGGCCCGAGCAGGCCGGCCGCTACCCGCATGAATTCTCGGGTGGCCAGCGCCAACGCATCGGCATCGCCCGCGCCCTGATCCTCAATCCCAAGATCGTCATCTGCGACGAGCCGGTCTCGGCGCTCGATGTCTCGATCCGTGCCCAGATCATCAATCTGCTGCTGGAACTGAAAGAGAGTCTCGGCCTCTCCTACATCATGATCAGCCACGATCTCGGCGTGGTCGAGCACATGAGCGACAGGGTCGCGGTCATGTATCTCGGCCGCATTGTGGAGGCGGGCGGCTGGCGCGAGATCTTCGAGCGGCCGGCCCACCCGTATACGCAGACCCTGATCGCCGCGATTCCAGATCCGCTACGCCGCGCACCGCTCGCGACGACAAAGGGCGAGCTTCCCAATCCGCTCAATCCGCCGGACGGATGTGCATTCAGTCCACGCTGTCGCTACGCCGAAGCGGTGTGCCAGCGCGAGCCCGGGCCTTCGCTTCAAACGCGCACCGACGGGCACGCGGTCCGGTGCTGGCGAGCTGACGAGATTGCCGCTCAACCTCCAAGCTGAATGGTGCGTTCCAGCGCCGCGGCGAAGCCGTTGAGAGGGACATTGAAGACGACGGCCTGCCCGTTACTGATGTTCTGCGCGGCGACGGTGAGCGTCTTGGCCTTGCTGATGGTGTCGGTCACGACCGTGGGAAAGGAAACCGGAAGCAAACAGCCTTGCGCGGTGCAGGTGGAGAACCGGGTCTGCTCCAGATCCTTGCCGTCGAGCTTGAGGACGGCCCCGGCGTCGAACTTCAGCCCAAACGGCATCAAGATGTTGCCTTCGGCCTTTCCGTCCCTGGCAAGCAACTCGATGGCGAAGATTTGCTGATTGGTCTCCTTGGAGGTCTGCGTCTGACTGAGGGTGCAGAGCTTGGCGCCGCCATCGAGCAGGCATTTGACGACCCAGTCTCCGTAGGTCTCGCTGACCGCGGATGCGCCCTTGGGAAGCTGGACGGGGCGGACCACGCCCTCCATCGCGGACGTCTGGCTCCTTGTGTCGATCGGAATCGAGACCGTGCCGCCGCCGGCATCCGATTTATCAGACGTTCGAGCGGCCTGCGCCGAACCGATGCCGGCGATGACGACGAGAGCTGCAATCGCCCGAAAACGTCTGTCTGTTGCGCTGACTCTCACCATGCCTTCGCTCCGCCTCGTCACATCTCGAAACCGAGATTTGCTTTGCGTGGGCATAATTCCCACGTATGTGAGGTACGTGTACTTGGAGAGCCGCCGACATGCAAGAGATTATCGCCGCCGCCGTGATTGTTGCGATTGTTGCATTCTGCGGCGGGTATTTCTGGGCCGTTGCGCGCGAAGCCAGGATCTCGAACAAGCAACGGCGGAAATGACAGCGGTGCTCGACGCTACGCACTGCGGCAAACTATCGCGACGGATCCGTCATTCCGGGGCTCGCGAAGCGAGAACCCGGAATCCATTCGTCCACAAAGCCAGCGGCCTGATGGATTCCGGGCTCGTGCTTCGCACGCGCCGGAATGACGAGGCTGGGTGGATTAACCACCCGCTACGCCGCTAACCCGCCCCACCCTTCCTCCCGCGATTTGCCCGCAGGACGCATTTTCAACTAAGGTCGCCGGATGGACATGCTCGTCAAGCTCTATGCCCTGCCCGATTCCCGGCCTGCCTACGATCGGCTGCTCAAGGCCGGAATTGTCATGCGCCGGGCGCTCGCGCCCGAAAAGCACAAGGTCACAGCCTGGGTACGGGAAACGTTCAGCGAGGCATGGGCCAGCGAAACCGAGGTCGCGTTCAGCCGCCAGCCGGTCTCCTGCTTCATCGCGATCCAGCAAAAGAAGATCGTGGGATTCGCCTGCCACGATGCGGCCTGCCGCAACTTCTTCGGTCCAACCGGCGTCACACCGAAGGCGCAGCAGGGCGGCATCGGCAAGGCACTGCTGTTCGCCTGTCTCGAGGACATGAAACACCAGGGCTTCGGCTACGCCATCATCGGCGGCGTCGGACCGGCCGAATTCTATTCGAAGGCCGTCGGCGCGGTGGCCATCGAAGGCTCCGCGCCGGGGATTTACCGGGGACTTCTGTAGCAGTTCGTAGGATGGGTAGAGCGCAGCGAAACCCATCATGCGCGCCGCACGCGAGGTCGATGGGTTTCGCTGCGCTCTACCCATCCTACGCGGATGACTACACAACTAGCGCAGCTTCCCGAAAAACTCCCGCACCTCGCCGACGAACAGCTCGGGCTGCTCGAACGCCGAGAAATGTCCGCCCTTCGGCATCTCGCGCCAGTGCTGGATGTTGGTGAAATTCGTCTCCATCCATTTGCGGACCGGCGTGACGATCTCCTTGGGGAACACGGCAACACCGGTCGGCACGCTCACCTTGTGCGGGGTTCGCTTGCCGGGCCCAAAGCTTTCCCAATAGAGCCGCGCCGACGATGCGGCCGTCTCAGTCACCCAGTACAGCATGACATTGTCGAGCAGTTCGTCGCGGCTGAGGATATTTTCCGGATGCCCGTCGCAGTCGGTCCAGGCCCAGAACTTTTCCAGGATCCATGCCGCCTGCCCGCTCGGCGAATCCGTCAGCGCGTAACCGAGAGTCTGCGGCCGGGTAGACTGTTGCTTGGAATAGCCGGAATCCCAGTCGGCATAGTATTTGATGCCGTTGAGCGCGCGGGTCTCCTCCGGCGTCGGCTGGCCCTCGACATTGGGCCGGGTCGACATCGCAAGCGTGATGTGAATGCCGGCGCAGTGTGCCGCGTCCTGCCCGCCGATCGCGGTCGTGACCGCTGAGCCCCAGTCGCCGCCTTGCGCGAAGTACCTGGCGTAGCCCAGCCGCTCCATCAGGACGGCCCAGGCCTTGGCGATGCGATCGACGCCCCAGCCTGTCGCAGCCGGCTTGGCCGAGAAGCCGAAGCCCGGCAAGGACGGACACACCACATGGAAGGCATCGGCCGTGCTGCCACCATGCGCCGTCGGATCGGTCAGCGGTTCGATCACCTTGTGGAATTCGACCACCGATCCCGGCCAACCATGGGTGATGAGCAATGGCCGTGCCTCGGGATGCTTTGAACGGACATGGATGAAGTGGATGGCGAGCCCGTCGATCTCGGTGGTGAACTGGCTGAATCGATTGAGCTGCGCCTCGCGCTGCCGCCAATCATAGGTCTCGGCCCAATAGTGGCAGACGTCCTTGATCCATTGCAGCGGCGCGCCCTGGCTCCAGTCGTCGACCAGCTCGGCTTCCGGCCAGCGGGTCCGGCGCAGCCGGGTGCGGAGATCCTCGAGGACATCGTCGCTGACGGCGATGCGAAACGGACTGATAGCGGTATTCATGGCGTCTCCCCGGGGCTCAAAAGCTGCCCCGGGGAACATAAGGTCGGACCGCCAGCCGATCAAATCGTCAGGTGACGCTACTTGCCGAGCGCCAACTCCAGCAATGCCTGGGCCTGCTTGGTGGCTTCGGTGAATGCCGGTTGTTCCGGGGCGTGCTGAACGAAACAGCGCTTGAATGCATCCTCGCCCTGCTGGCGCAGGTCGCCGAGCTTGTCATAGGCCTTCTTGTCGATCCGCTTCTGACGCAGCTTCTCGTCCGCTTCATCCGCCCGCTTGTTGTAGTCGGCGCGGATGCTAGCGCAGGCCGGCACTTTCACGGTGGGCTCGATCTCGCCATAGGCGATGTAGAACCTGCCGTTGGCGAGCGCTGCGACAAACACCTCATCGGCGCCCTCAGGCGTCGAGTCTTGGGTGCGGCCGGCCAGGAAACCGTAAGTCAGGGTGGCCGACGCCGGTTTGACGACCGGCAGCTCGTTGAAGTTGATCACGGCGGCGTCGGTCGAGATCGCCTGGGTGTAGAGGCCCTCGAACTTCAGGGCCGGTTCGATCTGCTGCGGCACATTCTTGCTGCCCTTGTCCCACCATGTCTTGTGCTCGTGCAGCCAGCGCGTGAACAGGGCTTCGGAGGTGACGATGATATGCGCTCTCGGCTCGACGAAGCTGCCGTCAGCGCGTTTCTCACCGATCTTGCCGCCGTCCCTGCCGGTGTCGGCATCGAAGCGCAGGCCGTCCAGCATGCCGAACCCCATATCGCCATTATATAGAGTGTCGAGGTTGAGCTGGGCCGGGGCAAAGCCAGGCCGGGCGGGCTGGGGCAGGATCGCGATCAGCTGCCCCTTCAGCTCGTCACGCGCGGCTGCCTCTGCCTTGTCGACGGCCTCGTCGATCTTGCCGTCCTTCTCCTGCTTGGCGAATTTGGCAATCGCAGCGTCGCGTGCGGCAAAGTAGCGGTCCTCCGGCGACGCGGCGCGGGCCGGCGAAAGGACCAGGATCGGGGATAGGACGAGGGCAAGGCGGAAAGTAAAATGCATGCCCTGTGGTCGCCCGCAGGGCATGCAAGGTTCAAGGTCACGGGTACTACCAACATATCCGTCGCCGGCAGGCCCTCTGCCGACGCCGAATCTCGTCAGGGCCGGCCGGTCGTGCCGCCCTTGTCAGGCTGTCGCGGTCAGGCTGCCTTGATCAGGCTGCCTTGGATTTCGCCACGTGGGTGGCAATCGCGTCCATCAGCGCCGGCGACAGGCAGTCATAGGGCTCGAGCCCGAGCTCCTTCAGCCGCGACCTGATCCCGGCCATGTCGGCCGGCTTGACGCCGGACTCGATCACCGACGAGACGAAGGCGGCAAATCCCGGAGCCGCAGAGCCTGACTCCTGGAACAGCTCGGGATGGATGAAGTCGAGGCCGTAGAACGGATGACCCTTGTTCTCGATCCGGCCGTACATGTGGGTGCCGCATCCGGTGCAGGCATGGCGCTGGATCACCGCCGCGGCATCGATGATCTTCAACTTGTCGCCGTTCTCCAGCACAGTGACGTTCTCGCGCGGGACGACCGCGACGACCGAAAACGTGGCGCCGGAAGGCTTCCAGCATTTGGTGCAACCGCAGGCGTGGTTGTGGGCGACGTCGCCCTTGACCCCGACCTTGACCTTCTTGTCCGCGCATTTGCAGACGAGTGTGCCGCCGGCAAAACTGCCGGAGCCTTGCTTGACGCCATTGTCGACTGACGGGTGGATATGAACAGTCATTGACCTATCCTCCTAGTGCTTGGTGTTTTGATTTTAGAACACGACGACCGAACGGATCGATTTGCCCTCGTGCATCAGGTCGAAGCCCTTGTTGATCTCGTCGAGCTTCAGCACGTGGGTGATCATCGGATCGATCTGGATCTTTCCGTTCATGTACCAGTCGACGATCTTCGGCACGTCGGTGCGGCCGCGCGCGCCGCCGAACGCAGTACCCTTCCAGACGCGTCCGGTGACGAGCTGGAACGGCCGGGTCGCGATCTCCTTGCCGGATTCCGCGACGCCGATCACGACCGATACGCCCCAGCCGCGGTGGCAGGCTTCCAGCGCCTGGCGCATCACGTTGGTGTTGCCGGTGCAGTCGAAGGTGTAGTCGGCGCCGCCGTCAGTCAGGCCAACCAGGTGCTGCACGATATCGCCGCTCACCTTGGTCGGGTTGACGAAATGCGTCATGCCGAACTGGCGGCCCCAATTGTCCTTGGAGTCGTTGATGTCAACGCCGATGATCTTGTCGGCGCCGACCATCTTGGCGCCCTGGATCACGTTGAGGCCGATGCCGCCGAGGCCGAACACGACGACGTTGGAGCCCGGCGTCACCTTGGCGGTGTTGACAACGGCTCCGACGCCGGTGGTGACGCCGCAGCCGATGTAGCAGCTCTTGTCGAACGGCGCGTCCTCGCGGATCTTCGCCACCGCGATCTCGGGCAGCACGGTGAAGTTCGAGAAGGTCGAGCAGCCCATATAGTGGAAGACCGTCTTGCCCTTGTAGCTGAAGCGCGAGGTGCCGTCCGGCATCACGCCCTTGCCCTGGGTGGCACGGATCGCGGTGCAGAGATTGGTCTTCTGGCTCAGGCAGCTTTTGCACTGGCGGCATTCGGGCGTGTAGAGCGGGATCACGTGATCGCCCGGCTTCACCGACGTCACGCCGGCGCCGACCTCGCGAACGATGCCGGCGCCTTCGTGCCCGAGGACCGAGGGGAAGATGCCTTCGCTGTCGAAGCCATCGAGCGTGTAGGCATCGGTGTGGCAGATGCCCGTCGCCTTGATCTCGACAAGGACCTCGCCGGCCTTGGGGCCTTCCAGGTCGAGCTCGACGAGCTCAAGCGGCTTCTTGGCTTCGAATGCAACTGCGGCGCGGGTCTTCATCTTAGTCTCCACAAAACATCAAACAGGTTTGTCATTCGCGCCGGTCACGCTCAGTTCTTGTTGCCCATGCAGGCGTCTTCAGCCTTTCCATAGGCATCCGACTTGTCTTCGTGCTTGGCCGGTCGAACACGCCCAACCGCATCATTGGCGCGGGCGCGCAGGTACACATAGAGGTCGTCCATGTAGCAGGCAACGTTCGGGTTATCGCCGAATGCCGGCATGACGTTTTCCTGCGACGTCGACACGTTCTTGCGCCCGCTCGCGACCACGCCCATGAAGTCGGGATAGCTCATGGTCTTCAGCGAATCCTTCAAAGCCGGCGCGTAAGTCGAGCCCATGCCGTCGGGACCGTGGCAGACGTGGCACTCCGAATGATAGCGGCGGTAGCCCGAGTAGGTGTACCAGTCCACCGTACCGTCGGACGCGACCTTGAACGTCGGGTTTCCTTCCTTGTCGAGATACTTGCCGTCCTCGGACTTGACGGCGGCCGGATCACCTACGTCCTCGGCGGAGGCAACTCCTCCCATTGCCACGACGAAGATCGCGGCAGTCACAAACCAGATCTTACGCAAAAGCATATCCTCGCGTGCGGATTGAAGACGGACCGGCGCATGGAGATCGCTCCATGCGCCGGAACGAGGGTTGCTCAGCTCACTGCGGCAGCGAGAACACGGTGAGCGTTCCGCCGAGCGCGGTGTAGTTGCTCAGCGCGGCGTAGCCGCCGACTGCACCGAGACCGGCCGTCGGATCAGTCAGACCGGCCGCGAGGCCGATGCCTGCCCAACCGCCAACACCCGACAGCACGGCGACGTACTGCTTGCCGCCGTTCTCATAGGTGGTGACGTTGCCGATGATGCCGGACGGGGTCTTGAACTTATAGAGCTCCTTGCCCGTCTTGGCGTCGACTGCCTTCAGGTAGCCTTCCAGCGTGCCGTAGAACACCACGCCGCCGGCGGTCGCGAGTGCACCCGACCAGACCGAGAACTGCTCCTTGTTCGACCACACGATCTTGCCAGTCTTGCCGTCCCAGGCGATGAAGTTGCCCATGTTGGTCTCACCGGGAGGCGGATACATCGACAGCGTCGCGCCGACATAGGGCTGACCTGCGGTGTAGCTCACCTTGAACGGCTCGTAGTCCATGCAGACGTGGTTGGTCGGCACGTAGAACAGCTGCGTGTCCGGCGAGTAGGCCGCCGGCTGCTCGTCCTTCGAACCCAACGCCGCCGGGCAGATGCCCTTGACGTTGTGGTCTTCGCCGGCCTTGTCGGTCGACGCTGCGTCAAGAACCTTCGGACGACCATAGGTCGGCGAGCTCTTGTTCATGTCGACGCCGGAGGTCCAGTTCACCTTCGGATCATACTTCTCGGCGACCAGCAGTTCGCCGGTGACGCGATCGAGCGTGTAGCCGAGGCCGTTACGATCGAAGTGCGTCAACAGCTTGCGCGCCTTACCGTCGATCGACTGATCCGAAAGGATCATCTCGTTGATGCCGTCATAGTCCCATTCGTCATGGGGCGTCATCTGATAGACCCACTTGGCAACGCCGGTATCCGGGTTACGCGCCCAGATCGTCATCGACCACTTGTTGTCGCCGGGACGCTGCTTCGGATTCCAGGTCGAGGGGTTGCCCGATCCGTAATAGACGAGGTTGAGTTCGGGATCGTAGGAGATCCAGCCCCAGGTCGCGCCGCCGCCGATCTTCCACTGATCGCCTTGCCACGTCTTCAGGCTCGAGTCCTTGCCGACCGGCTTGCCGAGCTCGGTGGTCTTGTCGTCGACCAGGATCTGGTCATCCGGGCCTTCCGAGTATCCGCGCCAGACCAGCTTGCCGGTCTTGATGTCGTAAGCGCTCATGTGAGCCTGGACGCCGAACTCGCCGCCTGAGATGCCGATCAGGACCTTGTCCTTGATCACCATCGGCGCGGAAGTGCCGGTGGACCCCTTGCTGGGATCGCCGTTCTTCACCGTCCATTCCACCTTGCCGGTCTTCGCATCGAGCGCGACCAGCGTGGTGTCGGCCTGGTGCAGGAAGATCTTGCCGTCGCCATAGGCAACGCCGCGATTGACCGTGTCGCAGCACATCACCGGAATGACGTTCGGATCCTGCTTCGGCTCGTACTTCCAGACGATCTGATTGTCCTTGGAAAGGTCAATAGCGTAGACCTTGTTCGGGAACGGCGTATGCACGTACATCATGTTGCCGATGATCAGCGGGCCGCCTTCGTGACCGCGCAGCACGCCGGTCGAAAACGTCCACGCTACCTGCAACTTTCCGACGTTCTGGGCGTTGATCTGATTCAGCTTCGAATAGCGCTGATTGGTGTAATCGCCGGTCGGCATCACCCAGTCTTTCGGGTTCTGCGTCATCTTGTGGAGTTCGTCATTGGCGTTGGCAGCTCCGGCGGCGAACACCGCCATTGCCCCAAGGCTGGTCGCGTAAAGCAACTTGCGCATCGTGGATTTCCTCCCAGGTTCATGAGCTCAAGGGTTTCCGCCGAAACGGCCCCACTTCTTCCATTTTGGTACCTCACTGGTAGTCCCATCGAACCGCGCTGACTTGCCCAGCAGCGAAGCGCCGTTTGCTCAGAAGCGAAGCATCGTCAGATTTTTGCGGTCGGGCCGCGAATTGGCAGGAAAGACCGCTTCATGTTGCAGGGCATCAAACGTCGTCAGTGCTATTCCAGCGTCGGATAGAACCGGCCCAAGGTTGCGCTTGACGCGCCCAGAACTAAGTCGGAGGATCACCCGACATTAACCGGGAAGAAGTCCCGCCGCCTCCCTAAGCTGTTCAGAATCAGGGAGAAGGCGCATCATCCCGGGCCAGATTTCAGCTCGGTGAGCAGTCACGTTGGGGATCGAATCGGTGGCTGGAAAGATGTCCGATACAGTCCATTCACTCAGCACAAACGGATTGACGCCCAAGCGTCAGATCCAGCGCTGGTCGGATGCGCTCACTGACCTGTGCGGTCAGTTCGACGTCGATGCGCTGGAGGGATCCTCGCTCGAAGGCCGGATCAATTTCACGACGGTATCGCGATTGAAGCTGTGCCAGATCGAGGCAAGCCAGCATCGCATCGCCCATACCGTCTCGCGCATCAAGCTGAGCGAGCACCCCTACATCAAGATCGTGTTCCAGACCTACGGCGTCTCGCATTTCGAGCAGGACGGTCTGCACTTCGACATCATGCCGGGCGACTGCTTCGCCTACGACGTGTCGTGTCCGCACACCATCATCAGCCCGTCCCTGACGCGTCACGAGGTCGTCATCGTTCCGAAGGACCTGCTCAAGGAGCGTGGCTTCCAGCTCTCCAAGATGGCGCCATGCAAGCTCTCGGCGCGCAACGGCACCGGCCGCATCGCTTATGATTTCGTGCATGCCGCGTTCGGCGAAGCGCCGACGCTGACCCCGGTCAACGCCGTCGGCGTGGCCGATGCGCTGATCGACCTGCTGCTGCTGCCGCTGCGCGAGACCGGTGCCATGTTCGACCGCGGCAGCGCCGAGGCAACCTATGTGCGGGCTCAGGGCTTCATCCGCGAGCATCTGCGCGATCCGGATCTCTGCATCGACCGCATTTCCGCGGCGCTCGGCTGCTCGAAGCGCTATTTGCACATGCTGTTCAGCGATCGCGGCATGACGGTCAGCGACTACATCTGGAAGGCCCGGCTGCAGAATTGCCGGCAGGAGCTGGAATCCCAGAACGGCAAGACCATCACGGACGTCGCGTTCTCCTGGGGCTTCTCGAGTTCATCGCATTTCAGCCGCGTATTCCGGAAGTATTTTGGCATCGCCCCCTCCTCCGTGCACAAGGGTCTGCACGGCGGCATGCCGGTCGATGTGGTACTGGAATAGCGATTCGCTTGGCGTGCAGGCGCCACGCCATGCCGTCCATCAAGCTATCCTCAATCAAACTTTCCTCAATCAAAGCTTGGGCGCGCAACCTGAAACGAGACAGCGTTGCGCTGTATCTCGCGTCGCGTGATCCACGCGTACCGTGGTACGCAAAGGCCCTCGCTGTCGCCATCGCGGCCTATGCGCTCTCGCCCATCGACCTGATTCCGGATTTCATCCCGGTCATCGGCTATCTCGACGATCTGATCCTGCTGCCGCTCGGCATCTGGCTCGCGATCTCGCTCGTTCCGGATGAGGTGATGGCCGAATGCCGCGCCAATGCCAGTTCCGTCTTGCAGCGCCCGATCAGTCGAGCGGGAATGATCGCGATCATCGTGCTCTGGATCGCCGGTGCGCTCGCGCTGGCATGGGCCGTCTTCGCATACTGGCCGCGAACTGCGCGCTAAGCCTGCATGGCCTTTGGCACCAGCGCCTCGACCGTCACGCCATCATCGCTGGAATTGATCTTGAGCGTGCCTCCGAGCGCGAGGATTCGCTCCTGCATGCCGGTCAAACCGCGGCCAAGCCGGTGATCCCTGAGCAGGCCGCGGCCGTTGTCGCGGACACGCACCAGCGCGCAGCCGCGGCTGCCGCGCGGGCCGGTCTGCCGCTCCGCGGGCTCGATCGTGATATCGACTGCCGTTGCGCCGGCGTGGCGGAACACATTAGTGAGCGCCTCCTGGACGATGCGATAGATCGTCAGATCGGCCGTCTCGCCGGTCTCGCCGGTCTCGCCGAGATCAGGCGATATGCTGCTCTCGATCTCCACCTCCGGGTGGGTCTCGCCCCAGAGCCGCACCAGCGCGCCAAGCGCTTGCGCAAGCCCAAGCTCCGCCAATCCCACCGGCCGCAACCGCTCCAGGATGCGGCGAGTGAACTGCTGAAGGGCGTTGACCTGCTCGAGGATGGCGCCGCCGTGCTTGCGTAGCGCAGCAGGATCGGGGTTTTCGACCTCCGACAGCCGCGTCAGCGCGCCGGCATGCGCACGCAGCGCGAACAGATAGGGCCCGAACTCATCGTGCAATTCGCGCGCGATCTCCTTGCGTTCGGAATCCTGCAGCGAGACCGCACGTTCGGCCAGCTGCCGTTTGCTGTCCACGGCCTCGCCAAGGGTCGCCGCCAAATGGTTCAGTTTGGCACAGATCGCAGCCAGTTCGGGCGATCCGCCGGGCTCGACGCGCGCGTCGTAGTCCCCGGCCTCGATACCGGTCATGGCCTGCGACAGCGCTTCCAGCGGCGCAAGCGCACGGCCGACCACCAGCATAGTCACCAGCAGCAGCGCCACCGCGATCGCGGAGCCGACTTCAATCTGGGTGACGATGCCGTCCCAGATCTCGGCCATTTCGTCATCGGGATGCGAGGTGATGACAAGCGATTGCGGCTTGCCGTGAACCGAGATCGGCACCCGCACCGAAGTCTGCTCGGGATGAACCAACGCGATGAACCACGCCGGCGGGGCGCGCAGATCGCCTGCCTCCGCCAGGCGCTCGGCAGACTTTGCGGTCGCGTCATCCTGCCGCGTGATGCTGACATGACGCAGCCGGCTCAGGTCCTGGACGATCTGGTCGAGCCGCGCATCCGGATCCGGCGCCTCGTCGAGACCGGTCACCATCGTCGCAACAAACTCGCGCGCCAGCCGGATCACACTCTGGTCCTCGGCCTGGACGCGCGGCCCCGCTTCCAGCACGAGCCGCGCAATATTGATGCCCAGCCCAAGCGCCAGTATCAGCGCCAGCAGCAGGTTGATCCGTGCGCGCAAGGCTAGCTTTTGCCACATGACGTTGCCCCCGACCGCGATCCCTCCTCCGAGAGGATCGTTGACAGCCAAATTTGCCCGGCTATCTAATCGCACCCTATCGCAATCTCGTGCGAGGTGCACAACCGGTCGGAACCGAGGTGTTCTTCGTGCAAGCCGATGCGACGATGAGTGAATCGAAGCAGGTTGCCGGAACAACGCCATGCGCATTCTGATCGTTGACGATCATCCCATTGTTGCCTCCGGATGTCGCACCGTGTTCGCGGACGATCCCGAGATCACCCTGCTGGAAGCGGCCGATGCCGAAAGCGGCGAACGAGCGTTCGTCGCGGAGAAGCCCGATCTCTGCGTGATCGACATCAACCTGCCGACGGTCTCCGGCTTCGAGCTGGCCCGCCGCATCCTGTCGCGCGATGCATCCGCGCGCCTCATCATGTTCAGCATGAACGACGACCCGGTGTTCGCCGCCCGCGCCATCGACATCGGCGCCAAGGGCTACGTCTCGAAGACCGGCGACCCCAACGATCTGGTGGAGGCGGTACGCGAAGTTGGCAATGGCGGCGTCTATTTGCCGCCGGCGATCGCACGCAACGTCGCCTTTGCGCGGCCGGGCTTTGCGCAAAATCCGCTCTCCAAGCTTACCTCGCGCGAGATGGAGATCCTTCGCCTGCTCAGTTCTGGCAAGAGCCTGTCGGAGATCGCCTGGCTGGTGCATTCGTCCTACAAGACGGTCGCGAACACGTCATCGATCATGCGCCAGAAGCTTGGCGTGCGCAGCTCGGCAGAGCTGGTGCGGTTGGCGATCGAGAGCGGCGTCGCCTGACGTCGCGCTCCAACACAGAGGAATATGGCAATGCAGACGGTTTCCCAGAACAAGTCGCATGGCGGCACGCAAGGCGTTTACCGGCATCCAAGCCGCGAGACCAAGACCGACATGACCTTCTCGGTGTTTGTCCCCGATCATGCGGCCGGTGCCAAATTGCCCGTCGTCACCTATCTGTCGGGTCTGACCTGCACGCACGCCAACGTCACGGAGAAAGGTGAATTCCGGCAGGCATGTGCCGAGCTCGGCCTGATCTTCGTCGCACCCGACACCAGCCCGCGCGGCGAAGGCATCCCCGGCGATCCCGCCAATGCCTACGATTTTGGCCTCGGCGCAGGCTTCTATGTCGATGCGACCGAGCCACCGTTCGCGACCAATTACCGGATGTGGAGCTATGTCACCGAGGAATTGCCGAAGCTGATCGCCGAGCAATTTCCGGTCGATACGGCGCGGCAATCGATCCTCGGTCACTCCATGGGCGGCCATGGCGCGCTGACGGCCGCGCTGCGCTATCCCGATCGGTATCGCGCGGCGAGCGCGTTCGCGCCGATCGTGGCACCGTCACAGGTGCCGTGGGGCAACAAGGCGCTGGGCGGCTATCTCGGCAGCAACAAGCAGGCGTGGCGCAAGCACGATGCGGTCGCGCTGATCGAGGACGGCGCCCGCTTTTCCGATCTGCTGGTCGACTATGGCGATGCCGACGGTTTTCTCACCGAACAGCTGCGGCCCGAGCTGCTGAAGGCGGCTTGCGAGAAGGCCAACATTCCCCTCACCTTGCGGTGCCAGCCGGGTTACGACCACAGCTATTACTTTATCTCGACCTTCATGGCCGATCACCTGCGCTGGCACGCCGCGCGGTTGAAGGCGTGAGCATCGCTTCCTCGCGGCCAAGTTGACTACGCAACGGTGGCAACGTTCGCCCGCAATGATGTTGATGGGACGGCGTCAGTCTTTCTCCGTCATCCTGAGGTGCGAGCGGAGCGAGCCTCGAAGGATGAATCGGCCACAGTGGGGCCGTGCATCCTTCGAGGCTCGCCGAAGAGGCTCGCACCTCAGGATGACGGAGAAAAATCTGTGCGCGCGAGCTACCTTGGCTGCGGCGCGCCGTAGTTCGGCGCGAGCAGGCGGTTGCGCACGAGGTAATCGGTGGCGCGCGACCAGGATTCGTCGGTATTGCCGCGCATGTCGGCGCTCACTGCTGCCACCAATTGCCCGGTATGCACGTCGCGCAGATAGAGATTGATGTTGAGGATCAGATTGGAGACCTTCTGCACCACGCCGGTCATCGCGAGATCGGCGCCCAGCTCGCCGGCCAGTTTCACGTCGCATCCGCCGCAGGCCTGAAGATTGCTGCCGTGCGCCGCAGCATTGACCGGCGCGATGTCGAGCACGTGGAACTTGCCGGAATCCGCAAGCTCCTTGCGCACCTGATCGCCGGTGCGCAGCAACCGCGCCTGTTCGTCGGTCCGCGGTCCGTCCATCTCTCCTTGAAGGCTGGTGTCGATCATCTCGAGGTCGAACACCGCGAGCTTGGGCGGTTCGGCGCGCGCCGCCGCAGACATCAGCAGCAAAGATATGACGAAGACGAACGCTGATCTCATGATTGTGAACCAATCCAAATATGGTACCGCGCAACGACAAAAAGCGGGGTTGCAAGCGAGGCTAATTCCGGCATCTTGCATGTCAACGCGAGGCTCGACAACGCCAGCCGAGTGAAGAATGACTACGGGAGGAATTATGTTCCGATGGCTGATCGGTACGATCGCGCTCAGCATGATGGCGACTAGAGCGCTGGCGGCTGATCCCGTCGAGGTCCATGTCGGCTATCTCGGTCGTGCCGGCATCAAATCGACGCTCTCGCTGGTCGAGCAACCGGCCGACAATGACGGCATCGCCGGCGCACGCCTTGCGATCGAGGACAACAATACGACCGGGAAATTCCTCAACCAGCGCTTCGTGCTCGACGAGGTCAAGATCAAGGACAGCGACGACGTCGCCAAGGTCGCGACCGATCTCGCCGGCCACAACGACTATATCATCACCGACCTGCCCGCCGACGCCCTGCTCAAGGTCGCCGACGCGCTGCGCGATCGCGGCACCGTGCTGCTGAATGCCGGCGCGATCGACGATCGGCTGCGCGAGCAGGACTGCCGCGCCAACGTGATCCATATCGCACCGACCCGCTCGATGCTGGCGGACGCGCTTGGCCAATACCTGGTGTGGAAGCAGTGGAAGCGCTGGCTGCTGGTGACTGGCTCGCACGATCAGGACAAGCTCTACGCCGACGCGCTGCGCCGCGCGGCGACGCGCTTCGGCGCCAAGATCGTCCAGGAACGGACATTCGAGGACACCGGCGGCGCCCGCCGCACCGACTCTGGCGTGACGCTGATCCAGCGTCAGATGCCAGTGTTCACGCAGCAGGCGCCGGCTTACGACGTGCTGGTCGCCGCCGACGAGAGCGAGGTGTTCGCGAACTATCTGCCTTACCGGACCTGGGACCCGCGTCCCGTGGCGGGGTCGGCGGGCCTCGTGCCGACCAGCTGGGACGCGGCGCATGACCAGTGGGGCGCGGTCCAGATCCAGAACCGCTTCGTCAAGCTGAACATGCGCCGCATGACGGCGCTCGACATGCAGGCCTGGACCGCTGCACGCATGATCGGGGAAGCCACCTCCCGCACCAATTCGGGCGATCCCAGGAAGGTCATCGCCTTCCTCAAGGGCAAGGATTTCTCGATCGCCGCCTTCAAGGGCACGCGATTGACCCTGCGCGACTGGAATCTGCAGCTCCGCCAGCCGATCCTGCTGGCCGATGGTCGTATGGTCGTTTCGGTCTCGCCGCAGGAGGGTTTCCTGCATCAGGTCTCCGAGCTCGATACGCTCGGTGTTGACCGGCCTGAAACGAAGTGCAAGCTGCAGTGAGGGAGATGAAACGCATGTGGCGCCGCTGTCTGTTGACCGGGATGCTGGTTTGGCTTGCCGCGGCACCGGCGTCCGCCTTCTTTGCCTACGTCTCCAACGAGAAGGGCAACACCGTCACGGTCATCGACACCAACAGCTGGACGGTGACCAAAACCATCAAGGTCGGCCAGCGGCCGCGCGGCATCGAGTTCTCGCGCGACGGCAAGTTCGTGATGGTCGCGGTCGGCGATGACGACACGATCCAGGTGATCGATACCAAGACCCAGGAGATCGTCGACACCCTGCCCTCCGGCCCGGACCCGGAATTGTTCACCCAGGATGCCGCCGGCAAGACCATGTATGTCGCCAACGAGAACGACAACACGGTCACCGTGATCGATCTCGAGAAGCGCGCCCGGCTCGGCGACATCCAGGTCGGCGTCGAGCCCGAGGGCATGACGATCAGCCCGGACGGCAAGATCCTGATCAACACTTCCGAAACCACCAACATGGCGCATTTCATCGACACGACGACGCGCCAGATCGTCGCCAACGTGCTGGTTGATTCGCGGCCGCGCTTCGCCCAGTTCAAGCGCGACGGCTCCGAATTGTGGGTTTCCTCCGAGATCGGCGGCACGGTGTCGATCATCGATCCGGTCAAGCGCGAGGTGACCGGCAAGATCACCTTCGACATCCCGGGGCTGCGCAACGAAGCGATCCAGCCCGTCGGCATCGGCATGACCAAGGACGGCAAGACCGCATTCGTTGCGCTCGGCCCCGCCAACCGCGTCGCGGTGGTCGACGGCGCGACCCACAAGGTCCTCAAATATCTGCTGGTCGGCCAACGCGTCTGGCACATGGATTTCACGCCGGACGAAAAATATCTGATGGTCACCAACGGCGTCTCGAACGATGTCTCGGTGATCGACATCGCAGCCCAGAAGGTGATCAAGACCATTCAGGTCGGCGAACTGCCCTGGGGGATCACGATCGCGCAGCCATGACCGCAACCGACGCCCATATCGCGCCCTCGCCGGATGCAGGCCCTGTAGCGGCCGTGCCGCCGGCGCTGTCGATCGGCAATGTCAGCCACAGCTACGGTCCGCGGCGCGCCTTGATCGATGTCAACTTCACGGTTCAGCCTGCGAGCTTCACCGCATTGCTGGGCCTCAACGGCGCCGGCAAGAGCACGTTGTTTTCGCTGGTGACGCGGCTGTTCGGGATCCAGAACGGCCAGATCAAGATCTTCGGCCACGATATCAGCCGGACGCCCGGTGAGGCGCTGCGGCTGATGGGCGTCGTGTTCCAGCCGCGCACGCTCGATCTCGATCTCTCGCTGACGCAGAACCTGCTCTATCACGCCGCGCTGCACGGCATCTCGCGGCGCGAGGCGCGGCTGCGCAGCGCCGAGGTGCTCGGCCGCATCGGGCTTGCCGACCGCGCCACGAGCAAGGTGCGCGATCTCTCGGGGGGCCAGATGCGGCGGCTCGAGATCGCCCGCGCGCTGCTGCACCGGCCGCGGCTGTTGCTGCTCGACGAGGCCACCGTCGGGCTCGACGTCAAGGCGCGCGCCGACATTCTCGACCATGTCCGGCAACTCGTTACTGAACAAGGCATCGGCGTGCTCTGGGCGACGCATCTGTTCGACGAGATCATGCCGGGCGACGACCTCGTCGTGCTGCATCAGGGCCGGATGCTGGCGCACGGCCCGATGTCGCGGGTGATCGCGGACGCTGGCGCCCAGGACGTCAACACTGCGTTCATGCGCCTGACCGGAACGGCAACCCTCACCGGAAAACCGCCAACATGAGCAGCACGACGGTCACGCCTGAGCGAAGCGGCTTCTCGGTGTCGGAATACATCGTCTGCCTCAACGGCATCGTTTGGCGCGAGGCGCTGCGCTTCCTGCATCAGCGCGAGCGCTTCGTCTCGGCGCTGGTCAGACCGCTGGTCTGGCTGTTCATCTTCGCGGCCGGCTTCCGTCAGGTGCTCGGCATCTCGATCATCCCGCCTTATGAGACCTACATCCTCTACGAGGTCTATATCGCGCCCGGCCTGATGGCGATGATCCAGCTCTTCAACGGCATGCAATCGTCGCTGTCGATGGTCTATGACCGCGAGATGGGCAACATGCGCACGCTGCTGGTCAGCCCGCTGCCGCGCGGCTATCTCCTGTTCTGCAAGCTGCTCGCCGGCACGGCGGTGTCGCTGCTCCAGGTCTATGCCTTCCTGCTGATCGCGTGGTTCTGGGACATCACGCCGCCGACCCTCGGCTACTTCACCGTGCTTCCGGCACTGATGCTGTCGGGCCTGATGCTCGGTGCGCTGGGCATGCTGATCTCGGCCAGCATCAAGCAGCTGGAGAATTTCGCCGGCGTGATGAACTTTGTCATCTTCCCGATGTTCTTTGCATCGTCGGCCCTGTACCCGCTCTGGCGCGTGCAGGAAGGCAGCCCGATGCTGTATTATGTCTGCCAGTGCAATCCGTTCACGCATGCGGTCGAGCTGATCCGGTTTGCGCTCTACGGCAAGATGAACTGGCTTTCGCTCGCGGTGGTCGGCGGCTGCACGGTGGTGTTCATGATCGGCGCGATCCTGGCTTACGATCCATCGCGCGGCCTGGTGCGCCGCGGACCCGGCGGAGGCGAGGCATGACAGGCTGGCGGCCAGCAGGACTGGGCGCGCTGCTCGCGATGGTTCTGTCGAACCAGGTCGCATTCGGTGCCGACCCGCGTTACCCGGATTGGCCGTGCGCGCAGGCCAAGGTGCCCGAAATCTCGCTCGCCGCGGTCTGGGCGGGGCCGCCGCTCGGCGATGCCGAGACCAGGTGGAGGGACGATCCGAAGATCAGCCAACTTGCGACCAGACTCGCGGCGCGCCGCGTTCCGCTCGAGGATGCGCAGAAGGAGATCACCGAGTTCCTGTCAGCCGCCGCGGCCGACAAGGCCAATGCGGGAAAGCTGCTGTTCGCGGGCCTGTTCGATACGCTCAACGGTCAGCGGGCCTCGGTCATGAACGGGCTGGAGCGCGTGATGCGCAAGCAGCGCGAGGCCGCGGAAAAGATCCGCGCCGATACGATCGCGCTGCAGGCGCTGCAGGATGCCACGCCGCCGGACCAGGCCAAGGTCGACGAGCTCGGCAATCAGCTGGTCTGGGAGACGCGGATATTCGAGGACCGCGGACGCGTGGTGAAATTCGTCTGCGAGGTGCCGACCATTATCGATCAGCGCCTGTTCGCGCTGGGCCGCACCATCCAGCAGGAGCTGGATTAGGCCTGCGGCCGATCGCCCCGGCGATCACCACCGGGCCACCGGAACAAACTGCCCTGCCCGCTCGTTGTCTCCAACTATATCTGAAGTTGGGAGACCACGATGAGAGCAGCCAAGATCGTCATGACCAGCCTCGCCGCTGCGAGCCTGATCACCACAGCGGCTTTGGCCCAGCAATCCATGTCAGGAATGATCACCAAGATTGACCGACTGAGTGGAACCATCTCGATCCAGCAGACGCAAACCGGCACGGTGGGCGCGGCCGGGGGCGCTATACAGGAATACAAGGTGGCCAAGGGACAGTCGCTGGAGGAGCTTCACGCCGGCGACAAGGTGACGTTCACCACCACGGACGGCAACGGCGGCAAGACCATCAACAAGCTCGACAAGCAGAAGTAGCGCGCTAGAGCATTTTCCTGGCCACGTGAGGACGGGCTTACTGCTCGCCCTCGCGCAGCTCGGGCTCCGCATCCGCCAGCGGAAAATTGGCGCGTTCCCACCCATCGGTTCCCTCCGGATACCACGCCACATTGCGGTAGCCGTAGGAGAGCGCGCGCTTGGCGGCGTTCCACGACATCCAGCAGTTTTCCTGGCAGTAGATCACCAGCAATCTGGCCCTGTCGTTGCCGGAAGCGCGGACCAGGCCGCGTCGCATGTAGTCCTCGGTCGATGCGGCGAGCTTGCCGTAGCCGGTGTCGGGCAGCCAGATGCTGCCGGGAATATCGCGATGCGGCCGTTCGCGCCACACCGTGCCGGCGGGCAGATTGGGCTTCGGCGCGCGCGGCAGCACGTCGACGAACGCGCCGGACTTGTCGCGCCAGATCTCTGCCGCTTCCGCCGTCGTGAGCACCCGCGCGCCGGCAAGCGTTGCCGGCACCGCCGTGCGATAATCCTCGGTGCGATACCCCTCGGGCTCCGCGGGCTGGTCCTGCGCGCGGACATGCGAAGCGGCGAGCAATATCACCGCAAGCATGGCCGCGAGCCTGATCATGGCGATTTGGTCGCGGTCTCCGGCCCGATCGGACGGTCGTTCTCGTCGAGCAGCGGAACGCCGAAGTCGAGCAGGATCTTGTTGATCGCCGGCTGGTTCTCCTGGATCAGGCGATTGAGCTGCCGCTTCCAGTTCTGGTCGGACGCCCGCACGCCCATGCCGATGCGATAGACCAGCTTGGGTCCCGTGGTCTCCTTGAGCAGCGGCGTGACATGGAGCGGCGGATTCGCTTTCTTGGCATAAAAGCCCGCCATCGGCCCCCAAAGGATGCCGGCGTCGATCTCGCCCTTTTCAAGGTCGTTCATCATCGCCTCGGCCGATGAATCGTAGCGCGTATCGATCATCAGCGGATAAGGCTTCGCATTGGTCATCAGGCCGTTGATGGCCATGTTGGTCGCGGGCGGCGTTCCAGCGACGATGCCGATATGCTTGCCCTTCAGCCGCTCATCCTCGAGCGTCGTGACTTCATCCAGTCCACTGCCCGGCTTGGCGACGATCGCATAGGCCGTGCGGTAATACGGATTGGTCCCTTGCGCGAGGTCGTCGCCTTGCGGAAAGCCCATGATCACATCGCAGCGATGCGAGCCGAGCGTGACCCGCACGAAGCCGGTCGCCTGCGGGAAATACATATAGTCGAGCTTCTTTTGCAGCTTCTCGGCGAACAGCTCGCCGATCTTGTTCTCAAAGCCCTCGCCCTTGTCATTCGAGAACGGCAGGTTGCGCGGATCGGCGCAGATGCGAAGCACCTTGGGATCGACCAGCTCGATGGAGAGTTCGCCCTGCTCGTTGACCTGCGCACGCGCGATGTCGCGGCCGGCGAAACAGACGATGAAGCCGGCAAGCGCGAGCAGAACAGGACGGCATCCGATAACTCTCATTGCGCGGTCTCCTCTTGATCGGACGGATTGCCGCCATCCACCGATTGCCCGGCGCACCATGACGTGCAACAGGGATAATGATCGCGACGGTGCCGCGTTGCTTGTTGCAGCGCAAACTGGAGCGCGACGACATCGATCGCGCGTCCCGGAAAAACTGAGGCGGAAACATGGCTCATGGCGGTTCGGTGCTTGCGCTGCTCCTGATGCTTTGGGCGCCAACCATAGCGCGGGCTCAAGAGGCGGAATTGCCTGTGAGCGAAGTCGCGCCCGGAATATTCGTTCACACCGGGGTCACTGCATTGATGACGCGCAACAACGAAGGCGCCATCGCCAATGTCGGCTTCGTGGTCGGCGACAGCGCCGTCGCCGTCATCGACACCGGCGGCAGTGTCCGCGAAGGACGGCAATTCCTCGCCGCGGTGCGCAGCCATAGCGACAAACCGATCCGCTATGTGATCAATACCCACGCGCATCCGGATCATAGCTTCGGCAACGCGGCGTTCGCGGCTGACGGGACCAGCGTCGTCGGCCACAAGGCCCTGCCCCGCGCGCTGGCGACGCGCGGGCAATTCTATCTCGACGGCTTTCGCCGGACCATGGGCGATGCGTTGATCGACGAGGTCCGCATCATTCCGCCGACCGTGCTGGTCACGGACACGCTGAAGCTCGACCTCGGCGGACGGACCCTCACCTTGAAGGCATGGCCACCCGCCCACAGCGACAACGACCTCACCGTCTTCGATGAGCGCACCGGCACCCTGTTCGCCGGCGATCTGGTGTTCCTCGAGCATATTCCGGTGGTCGACGGCAGCCTCAAGGGCTGGCTGCGTGCGCTCGACGAGCTCCAGGCTATTCCCGCCGAGCGCGTGGTTCCCGGTCACGGACCCGTGAGTGCGTGGCCTGCAGCGCTTGCCGACGAGCGGCGTTATCTTGAGACGCTGGCCGCGGACGTCCGCACGCTGGTCGCAAGCGGCAAGCCGATCACGGTTGCGGCGGAGCATGCCGCGGCAGCCGAGCGGCCGCGCTGGCAATTGTTTGACGATTACAACGCCCGCAACGCAACTGCAGCATTCTCGGAAATTGAATGGGAGTAGCTGTTCGTCCTATAATGACGCGGCTGCATAGGATATCGCGAACATGACTGGACATCGCGCCCGCCTGCTTTGCATCGCCAGCCTGCTTGCGATCGCGCTGGGGACACCCGCTGCGCCCGCGGCGGAGACCTATGATCCCTGGCCCGGCCTCGTCCAAGACATCTTCAGCAATCGTCCGATGAATGACGGCAACGATATCATCGGCATCGAGATGCCGGCGCGCGCGGAGGATGCCGCGATCGTTCCGGTGACGCTGCGCACCAAGCTGCAGCCGAGCGATAGCCTCCGCGTCGTCGCGATCACGCTTGTGATCGACGAGAACCCGGCGCCGATGGCCGCGAAGTTCACGCTGGGACCGGACGCCAACGTCACCGAGATCTCGACCCGCGTCCGCGTTAACAACTACACCAATGTGCACGCCGTCGCGGAGCTCAGCGACGGCAAGCTCTATGTCAGCAAGGTGTATGTGAAAGCATCCGGCGGCTGCTCGGCACCGGCCGGCAAGAACGTCGAGGAAGCGAAGAACCGGCTCGGCCAGATGCGCTACCGGCAATTCACAAAGTCCGAACAGGGCCCGGCGACGAGCACACGGGAGGCCCAGATCATGATCGGGCATCCGAATAATTCAGGCCTGCAGATGGACCAGGTCACGCAGCTCTATATCCCGGCCTTCTTCGTCAATGAGCTGCACATCTGGCAGGATGGCAGTCCGGTGCTCACGATGGAGGGCGGGATCTCGATTTCCGAGGACCCTAATATCCGCTTCACTTACGTCTCGAATGGCGCCAAGCATTTCCGTGCCGAGGCCAAGGACACCGACGGGCACGTCTTCGACCACGAATGGAAGGTCGAGAACCCCGGGACCTGACGCGTTCGCGATCTCTCGATCAACGCTAGAAGCACCTCACTTCGGCCTCGGCCTGCGCCCGCCTGAGGTCGTTGAGCGCATTGGCGGCCTGCTCGGATGAGCGGAACTGGCCGCCCAGATTGCCGCGCACCTGCGCCATGCTCAGCACGGTCTCGGCGGTGACATAGCGATCATAGGGGATGATCGAGGCGACCACGTCGATCGAGCAGGAACATTGTTCGATCGACTGCCGGGATTCGCCATTGGACTTCATGCAGCCGAACACATATTCGGCCCGCGCCGAGGTCGGATAGTCATTGATCTCCTGGGCCCGCACGCTGACGGCCGTCCCGCCGAGCACCAGGACGGCGACAATCGGTCGTAGCATGCCAGCTCCTGCCATGGTCCTGCTTCCTCTTCTCTTTCCGCAAGCTATGCTATGGATGTTGATCAGAAAAGAAAACATTCGGGGAAGTGGCTCAAGAAACGATGATCATCTCTGTACGCACGGTGTTGGCTGCGGCAGTTCTGGCGGTCATGCAGTTCGGCACCTCGTGTAACGCGGAGACCATCCGCGTTGCAGCGCAGAAGACCGGAACGCTGGCCTGGGAACTGGCCGTCATTCGCTCCCATGGTCTCGACAAGAAGGCCAATCTGTCGATCGATGTCGTCGAGCTCGCCAGCCCCGAGGCCGGCAAGATCGCGCTGCGCTCCGGCTCGGCCGACGTCATGGTATCCGACTGGCCCTGGGTGTCGCGCGAACGCTCGCTCGGCGCCAAGCTGCAATTCTATCCCTATTCAAGCGCGCTGGGAGCCGTAATGGTCCCGGCCGCCTCGCCGCTCAAGACGCTGGCGGACCTCAAGGGGCGCAAGCTCGCCATTGCCGGCGGTGCGATCGACAAGAACTGGCTGCTGCTGCAGGCCGCATTGAGGCAGGATGGCGTCGACCTAAAGTCGCAGGCGACCATCGTCTACGGCGCACCGCCGCTGCTGGCCGCCAAGGCCCTCGGTGGCGAGATGGACGCGACGCTTAACTACTGGAATTTCTGCGCGGCGCTTGAAGCCAAGGGCTTTCGCCGGCTCGCCGGCATGGAGGAGGTCCTGCATAAGCTCGGCAGCAAGGGCCGCATCGCGATGATCGGCTACGTGTTCGACGAAGCCTGGGCCAATGCCAACAAGGATCTGGTGGCCCGCTTCATCGCCGTGACGCGCGCCGCGAAAGAGATTCTGGCGACCTCGGATGCCGAATGGGACACGATTGCGCCGCTGACCGGTGCGCAGGATGCGGCGACGCTGCGCGCTTATCGCGACCGCTACCGCGAGGGCATCCCGCGCCGTCCGATCGCTGACGAAGAGGCTGATGCTCGCGTGCTCTACCGGGTGCTGGCGCAGCTCGGCGGCCGCGATCTCGTCGGCACCGCGACCGAGCTCGATCCCGGCACGTTCTATCAAGCGATCCCGGGAGACTAGCGGTGCTGCGCCTCCTGTCATTCGCGCTGTTCATCGGGACCTGGTGGATTGCCTCGCTGTTGATCGGCGATGCCAAGCTGCCGGCGCCGCCGGCGGTGCTGTCGGTCCTCATAGCCGAAGCGCGATCGGGCGCGCTGTTCGTCAATCTCGGCGCAACGCTGGCGCGTGTCGCGCTGGCCTTCACCCTCGCCATGGCGCTCGGCTCGGCGATCGGCTATCTGATGGGCCGCGTGTCGCTTGCCAATCGCCTTGGCGACCCCTGGCTGATCCTGCTGCTCAACCTGCCGGCGCTGGTCGTCATCGTGCTGGCCTATATCTGGGCCGGGCTGACCGAGGTCGCCGCGATCACGGCCATCGCCATCAACAAGCTGCCGACCGCCGTCGTTACCCTGCGCGAGGGGGCCCGCGCGCTCGACCCTGCACTCGACGAGATGGCAACGGCGTTTGCCTTGCCGCGCGGTCGCGCGTTCCGGCATGTGGTCCTGCCGCAGCTTGCGCCCTACATCGCGGCCGCTGCGCGCTCCGGGCTGTCGCTGGTTTGGAAGATCGTGCTGGTCGCCGAATATCTGGGCCGCCCCAACGGCGTCGGCTTCGAGATCGGGGTCGCCTTCCAGCTGTTCGACATCCCGTTGCTGCTCGCTTACTCGCTGAGCTTTGCCGGTGTCGTGCTCGTCATCGAGACCCTGCTGGTGCAGCCGTTTGAAACCAGGCTAACGCGGTGGCGGCTCCGTGCAGCTTGAGGTCAATATCACAGGCAAGAGCTTTGCGAGTGCGGCCGGAAAGCGGCACGACGTGCTCGACAACGTCACCTTCACGTTGAACGCCGGCGAGGTTGGCGTGCTGTTCGGCCCGTCGGGCTGCGGCAAGAGCACCCTGCTGCGGATTCTCGCCGGGCTCGACGCCAACTACCAGGGCCATGTCGCGCGCTCCGCCGGCATGCGCCTCGGCATGGTGTTTCAGGAGCCGCGGCTGTTGCCCTGGCGCACCGTTGAGGAGAATGTGCGGATCGCCGCACCGCATGTCGACGGCGGCACGCTGTCGGCGCTGTTCGAGGTGCTCGAATTGAGCGTGCACCGCAACCATTTTCCCGGTGAGCTGTCGCTCGGCCTCGCCCGCCGCGTCGCGCTCGCCCGCGCCTTCGCCATCGAGCCGGATTTCCTCATCCTCGACGAGCCGCTGGCTTCGCTCGACAATGCACTTGCGGGGCGGCTGCGCGACCAGATCGCCATACTGGTAGCCAGCCGCAAGATGATGACGCTGCTGGTCACCCACGATCTCGACGATGCAGTCCGCCTCGGCGACCGCCTGTTCTTCCTGTCGCCGCGACCGGCTCGAATCCTTCACGTCGAAACCATCGCCGCGCCGCGCGCGGTGCGCGGCGAGCCGGAGATCGACGAAATCAAGCGGCGGCTCTCACAGTTGGACCTTGCAAATATGTGAGACGCCGTCATCCTTGCACGAAAGCGTAAGGGAGAGGTTGGATGCCGCGTGCATTGATCGCTATTGGTGTTGCGTTGCTTGTCCTGCCGGCGGCAGCGCTCGCCCAAAGCAAGGGCAAGGGCATCCGGCTGTGGAATCTGACCAGCGCTACGATTTCGAGCTTCGAGCTGTCGCCGGCGGGCAAGAACGAGTGGGGTCAGAACCAGACGCTCAACGACAAGGACAAGGAAGTCGACCACGACGAACGCTTGCGGATCACCGGCGTCGAGCCCGGCCGCTACGATGCCAAGGTCGGCTACAGCAGCGCCAGGCAGTGCTTCGTTCGCGACATCGAGATCAAGGCCGATGCCGTGTTTTCGGTGTCCGACAAGGATCTGAAGGACTGCAACAAATAGCAGCTAGCCCGCCGGCGGTTTACCGTCCGCGCCGGCGCGATCGTTGGTGTGCGGATATTCGCAGCGCCATCGCACCGCGGTCCATTTCGGATGTTCGCCGACCCATTGTGCGATGTAAGGCGGCGCGGCCATGGCGCATTGCTGCAGCGAACCGCTCCAGTTGAACACCAGATGCTGCTCCTCGCAGGTGGCGGGCGACAGCACGGCACATACAGTGACGATCAGATCAATCGGGTTCATGCGCGATCCCTAGGCGTGCTCACGAAGTAGGTAGCACGACGGAATACGTAATCAGCCAGGTCAGGGTTTCACAGGCCCGTGACAGGGCCTTGGGAACCCGGCTCTAGAAATTCAGACCGTACACCAGCCGGGCCTGGTGACGCTCGAAATTGACCAGGTCGAGGGCGGCATAGCTGCCGGCCCGCTGCCCCCAGGCCTGGACGCTCCAGGTCGCGGTCAGGCGTGAGCGCTCCGAGAGCTGGAAATAGGCGGTGGGACCGATGAACAGCGCCTGCCCGGACAGTTCATCCAGACCGATCCCCTCATACTTCCTGAAATAGCGCGCTTCGCCGCCGATCAGGATATCGGGCCTCACCTTGGCCATCAGGCCTAATGCGACACCGATCGTGGCATCCTGCTCTGCTGTGCCGTTGCGTGGGATGCGAGTCCATTCCGGCTCATAGCTGACGTTGAGGGCCGCCACTACAAAATTCGGGATCACCTCGCGGTCGAACGCCACCGTGAGTTCGGTCCCGTAGCTGCGGACTGCCGCAGCCGTCGTCTCGTCGACGCGGCCGGCGCGTGTCTCCAACGCCACCGTCATGCCGAAGGGCGCCGCCTCGCGATCGAGAAAGCGATAGCGGAAATCGACCGAGACGCTCTGCCACGACAATTGGCGGCGATCGTCAAAGCCCGGGACGCGATTGATATCGTACGCGCTGAACGACGTGCCGAGCTCGACACGGAAATTCGGCGCCGGAACGAGTTCGATCTCCATTTCCTGATTGAGCGCGCGGTAGCGGCCGCCATCCTTGGCAAAGCGCCCGGTGCTCTGGCTCTGGAATTCCCGCTCGCCGACGTCGCCCACATCGGACCCGATCATGAAGCCGAAGATGTGCTCGGTATCAAAACCCGCGGCGTAGGCGCCGAGCGGCAGCACCGCTGCGACGCCAGCAATCGCCGCGCACAGCACGCCCACCCAACGCCCTCGCATGATTTCGAAATTCATCGTCCCCGGACCCACCGCCTCAAGCCGCACTGTAGGACAAAGCAGGACGGCCCGCCAATCGCGCAGGTGGTCTCGATTTCAACCTGTTGTGGGAAGGATCTGCGGGAAATTCGAGCGGCAGCGTCGCGGCCGCGAAAGACGCCTGCCGCGGCTCGATGCAGCAAGCTGCACGAGCCGGGCAGGCTGTCTCGCGTTACTTGTCTCGGATTATTTGCGCGCTGCGCAGGCGTACATGTTGATTTCCATGCCGACCGGCACTTCGACGATCTTCGGTGTTTTCCAGGCCATTTCCTTCTCCCAAGTCTATGTTGGCGCAAGCGTCGCGCCGCGCGGCAAGCTAGGGCTGGCTATTCCAGGGCGCAAGCCGGCCGGGTAAGGACCCGACTTCGCTGCTGGGCATGCCGAACCGGATGACGGCTCGCTGACGCCCGCCCGGCTTTGAAACGGCTGGGAAACCCCGACGCTGATCTGTCAGGCATTTTCCGGCTGCCGGACGGCGACGCACCGATAAGCAGACCCGATTGCGCCGGCCGAGTCTTGCCCAAGAGCGAAATCGCAACTTTTTTTGTTATGCGCGAAATCCAGCATCAATAGGCGGAATCCGCCCGGCACAATTCGCTGGCACGGACCTATTTGAGCAGGCGCAGCAGCGCCCGGCCGGCGCGCGACTTCAACTCCTTCGCATCCAGCGTTCCGTCATTGTCGGGATCGGCGGCTTTGAAGCGCTGCTCGACGACCGCGAGATACTCGTCGAGCGTCAGGGTGCCGTCATGATCCGGATCCGCCTTCGCAAGTTCTTTCGCGGTCAGCCGTCCGCGCAATTCGCGGATATCGAGCGTGCCATCATGATCGGGATCGAGCTTCGCGAACAGATCGGCGGCGGCCTTCTTGGCCTCGGCAAGGTCGACCGTGCCGTCATTGTCGGGATCGAGCATCTTGAGCGCGCTGCCACCACCCGATGCGGCCAGAGCGGGACGTGACAGCACGGCCACGGCCAAAGTCAAAGCAAGCGATCGGCGCGAAATCATCATTGGTCTCCCTTGAGTGCCGCTCCAGCAAGGATACGGAGCGCGCCCTGCGATCGAAGCTACCATAGCAACTTCGATGAGGCTTCCCACAGCCGGAGCAATCAGCGAGACCTGTCAGGTTTCGGGTGGAAAGAAACCGCCTCGCGGATCATCTGTGACATTCGGCAAATGCCATTGCACCGGAACGAGCGGGGTGACCCATGAGCGATATTTGCAGGACCACGTTGGGCTGCCTCGTTGCACTCGGTCTGACCGCGCCCGCGTCCCCGCAGAACAGGGCCCCTGCCCCATCGGCAGAGGTTGTCCAGCAGCGCACGCTCACCGGCAAGGAGCGGCTCGGACGCAAATGGACCGACGAGCAGCGCATCGACAATTGCAATGTGCCGCCGGACAAGCGCGGCACCAAGCCACGTCCGAGCGCCTGTCCGCATGCGCCGTCGAGCTGACCGAACCGTTCGCGCTGCGGCATAGCGGCAAGTCACACTTGGCGTTGTGTATTCCATGCCACGGTAAGCTACGGGCGCATCAGCAAAAACCTGAAGCTTCGACCGGCTTCCGGAGGCTGGCTGGGGTTCGTTCACGTTTTCGTATTGACCCGTTTTGGTTTCAGGGGGATGGTTCCATCCGCAACGTCAGGAATAGGCGTGCGGAAAAGGTTCATTGGGAGGATATGATGAGACGCATTGCGCTGGCCGCAAGCCTCGTGATTCTTGCATCTTATGGTGCAAGCGCTCAGACCAACGAGCAGTTGGTCAAGGGTGCGACTGATACATCGAACGTTCTCAATTACGGAATGGGCTACAATCTTCAGCGCTTCTCAACGCTGAACCAGATCAACAAGGACACCGTCAAGAATCTGGTCCCGGTCTGGAATTACAGCTTGAACGACGACCGCAGCGAGGAATCGCAGCCGCTCGTCTACCAGGGCGTCCTTTACGTCACCACCCACAATGCCACGATCGCGATCGACGCCAAGACCGGCAAGCAGATCTGGAAGACCAAGGTCGAGTATCCCGCCGAGACGCCGCGTATCGTCTGCTGCGGCATCATCAATCGCGGCGCGGCTCTGTATGACGGCAAGCTGTTCCGCACCACCCTCGACGCCAATGTGATCGCGCTCGATGCCAAGACCGGCAAGGAGCTGTGGCGCGAAAAGGCTGCGGACATCAAGGAAGGCTACTCGATGACGGTGGCGCCGCTGGTCGCCGACGGCGTCGTGATCACCGGCATCTCCGGCGCCGAATTCGGCACCCGCGGCTTCATCGACGGCTGGGATCCGGCGACCGGCAAGCGCCTCTGGCGTACCTACTCGATCCCGACTCCGGATGAGCCCGGTGGCGACACCTGGAAGGGCGACACCTGGAAGCTGGGCGGCGGATCGACCTGGATCACCGGCTCCTATGATGCCGAATTGAACACCGTGTATTGGGGCATCGGCAATCCCGGACCGTTCAACTCGGCGGTGCGTCCTGGCGACAACCTCTACACCTGTTCGGTGCTCGCGCTCGATCCGAAGACCGGCAAGATCAAGTGGCACTACCAGTTCTCGCCGAACAATCCGTTCGACTATGACTCGGTGGCCGAGATGGTGCTCGCCGACATGAATGTCGAGGGCAAGCCGACCAAGGTGCTGATGGATGCCAACCGCAACGGCTTCTTCTACGTGCTCGACCGCACCAACGGCAAGCTGCTCGCGGCCAATCCCTATGTAAACGTCAACTGGGCCACCGGAGTAGACCTGAAGACCGGGCGGCCGATCGAGACCGACGTCGCCAAGGATGCGCGCGACGGCAAGAAGGTCACGGTCTACCCGTCGATCCTCGGCGGCAAGAATTGGGAGCCGATGTCGTTCAATCCGCAGACCGGCCTCGCCTACGCCAACACGCTGGCCTTCGGCGGCAAGTACAAGTCCGAACCGGTGACGTTCAAGCAGGGCGAGTGGTATCTCGGCATGGACCTCACCGATCCCTGGGAATGGGGCACCGGACCGCGCGGCCATCTCAAGGCGATCGATCCGATGACCGGCAAGGCGAAGTGGGAAGCGCCGAGCGATATTCCGCGCTTCTCCGGCGTGCTCTCCACGGCAGGCGGCGTGGTGTTCTCCGGTCAGCTGACTGGCGAATTCGAGGCGTTCGACGCCGACACCGGCAAGAAGCTCTGGCAGTTCCAGACCGGCTCGGGCATCGAAGGACAACCCGTGACCTGGCAGCAGGACGGCGTGCAGTATGTCGCCGTCACCTCGGGCTATGGCGGCGTCTATTCGCTGTTCTCGGGCGACGAGCGGCTTGCCAAGGTCCCGCCCGGCGGCTCGCTGTGGGTTTTCGCGGTCAAGAACTGAGCGCGGAGCACACGTGACTGAAAGAGTAACCCTGTTGACGGCGGCGATCTTCGCCGCCGTCGCGGCGGCCTTGATCACGTTGATCCCGGCAGCCGCACAGCAAGCCAATGCAATCGACCTTCAGGGTCAGGCCGACCAGGGCAAGGTCACCTACGCCAAGAACTGCTCGCACTGCCATGGGCCCAACATGGTCAACTCTGGCACCATCACGCCGGACCTGCGCGCGTTTCCCGACGACAAGACGCGCTTTGTGACCACCGTGAAGCAAGGCAAGAACGGCAAGATGCCGCCCTGGGCCGATATCCTGAGCGAGCAGGAGATCGCCGACGTCTGGGCCTTCCTGGCGAGCCGGAGGCCCCAATGAGAGCGCCTATAAGAGCGCTGCTGGCGGGCGCCGCGACAGCCTTGCTGCTCGCCATGACGGCGGCAGCACATGCTGCTGCCGGGGAGTCGCTCAAAGTATGCCTCGACAAGGATCTGCCGCCGTTGTCGGCGCATCATCGCGGCAAGCCGGATGCCGGTTTCGACGTCGCGCTCGCGCAAGTGATCGCCGAGCGGCTCGGACGGCCGCTCAAGATCCAGTGGTTCGAGAGCAAGCTTGACGAGGATTCGAGCCCCGCGCTGGAAGCCAATGCGTTGCTGTCGGACGGGCGTTGCTCGCTGGTCGGCGGCTACGCCCTCACCACCGACTCGCTGAAGGCGCCTGGTGTCGCGACGGCCAAGCTGCCGGACTTCGATGGCGCCACCCGCGACGATCGCCGGCGGCGGATTCCGATCGGGGTGCTGGCGCCAAGCCAGCCCTACATCTATTCGCCGATGACCGTCGTGCTCGGCCCCAAGGCCAAGGACCGGGTCAAGGGCCGCAAGATCTCCGACATCGGCGATCTCGCCGGGCTCCGCCTGACGATCGAAAGCGGTACGCTGGGCGATGCCATCCTGATGACCTTCGACAAGGGAAAGCTGATCGAAGACATCACCCACCTCGTTCCCGGGCGTAGCGACCTGTTGGGAGAGCTCGAGCGCGGAGAATTCGACGCCACGCTGCTCGACCTGCGCCGGTTTGACGCCTACCGCGCTGATCATCCCGACACCAAGATCACCGCCTCCGGCTATTACTATCCGATCGGCGCCAACCGCGGTTACGTCGCCCTCGAGACCGACAAGGCGCTGCTGGAGGCTGTCAACAAGGTGCTCACCGATCTGCAAGCCAAAGGCACCATCGCCGAGCTTGGCAAGGCCGCGGGCCTGACCTGGCTTCCCCCGCGCGAGCCGATCATTCTCGGCGACGTCTGGCTGAAGATCCTGAACCGATGATGTCGGCGACAGGCTGCTATCGCAGGTAGCTCGCCAGGTTCATGCTCTGGATCTTGGCGATCGCCGAATAGGATGCCGTCAGCTGCGCCTGATAGGTCGAAAGCTGTGCCGTCACCGCGGCGACGTCGACGCTGGTGAGGTTGGTCGACAGGGTCTTGGCGAAATTCTGGTAGTCGCTCTGGTTGGTGCTGGCGGTCTCGATCTGCGACGCCGAGGTAGAAAGCTTTGCCTGCACCGTGGACGTTGCATCCAATGCATTGCTGGCGAGGTCGAGCGCCTGCGAGATATCGCTCGACGACAACGTCGTGCTGTTGCCGACGTATTTCAACAGCCGCATGACCTGCTCGAAGGCGGGATTGTCGGCGGTGACGCCATAGGAAACCGACTGGCTGTCTGATACGCGCACCGACGCGATCTCGCTGTCACCCTTGTAGTAGCTGGTGTCTGATGTCGTCAGCGAGCCCGTGTCGTTGTCATAGCTCGACAGATCCACAGGCGCAGTATCGGTGCGGGCGCCGCTGAAGACGTATTCGCCGTCATACTGGGTGTTGAGCAGCCCCTGCATCTGCGAGATCGCCTGCTGGGCATAGTTGATCACCGATGCCGTCGCCGTGCTGCTGCCGGTCGTGGCGGCGCTGAGCTGGGTCCGAAGCTGCGTGATGATATCGGTCACCGAGCCGACCGCCGAATACATCGCCTGCACCTTGTTGTCGGCGAGATTGCTGGCATCGATATAGGACTGGGCGCGCGTCACCGAGACCTGCAAATTGATCACGCGCCCGGCGCCTGAGCCGTAGCCGCCGAAATCCTCGGATTGCAGCCCGGAGGACTCCTGCACCTGCTCATTGGCCATCACCGACTGCACCCGCAGCGCGCTTGATATCATCTGCTCCGATTGCGCGAAGGTGGCGACACGCATCATCATGACGAGGCCCTCACACTCAGGCTGCGCTCATCGCGGTCATCAGCGCCGAGAACATGGAATTGATGGCCGTAATGATCTGGGATGCGGCAGCGTATTTGTTCTGCAATGCACTCAGATTCGCGCTCTCCTGGTCAATGTTGACGCCCGACTGCGACGACAGCGAACTCGCATAGGTCGACTGCGCGGTCTGCTTGGATGTGTAGGTTGCCGACGCCTGGCTCGCCTTGCCGGCGACGTCGGCAACGATCGCTGCCGCATAGTCGGTGAACGAGCCGGTGGTGGCGCCCAGCCCACCCGCCATCGCGAAATTGGTCGACCCCGTCAGCGCGCTCGCGAGCGCATTCACCACCGTCGCCGAGCCCGACGACAGCACCGAGTTTCCGACCGTCAGCGTGGACGACGCATCGAGCGTCGACGTCGGCAGCGTCGCCGTGCCGCTCAGGATGTCACTGCGCACAGCGATGTTGGAGGCGCTGGTCCCCGTGATCAGGTCGTTGAGCCCGAAATACTGGGAAAATCCCTCACCGCCGACCGAACTCGTCATCTGATTGATGGCGATGCCAATGCCCGACCCGGTCGCCGAGATCGACAAATGTCCGTTGGCATCGACCGACGCCGATACGCCGGGGATGGTGTTGATCTTGGCGGCAAGAGCCCCCACCGTGGAATACGCCGATAGATCGATATCCTGATACGATACGAGATTGCCGCTCTTGTCGGCGACTGCGATACGCACCGTGCCGGTGCCCGCGAACGATGTCGAATTGCTGACAGTCGCCGTACCGGTCAGGCTCGTCGGCGGCGGCACCGATGTGCCCTGGTTCGAGACCGCATTCACGCTCGAGGCCAGCTGCTGGGCAAGCTCGTCGAGTTGCGACTGCGCGGCCGGCAGGGTCTGGTCGCGCAGGGCAATCAGGGCGCTGACCTTGCCGGAGGAGATCTGCGAGGTGATGTCGACCCCGTTGACGGTAATGCCGCTGAAGCCGCTCGACGATCCGGCGCTGTACGTCGTTGATGCCGTGACACTGGGCAGCGCCGTATAGCTCAGCGGGTGCGCTGTGCTGTCGACCAGCGCCTGCCCCGAGCCAGTATAGACCTGCAGATCACCGCTCGACGTGGTGAAATAGCTCACATTCATCTGCGAAGCGAGGTCCTGCAGCGCGCTGTTGCGCTGGTCCTCAAGATCGGCGGTCGACTGGCCAGCGGCCGCTTCCTGCTTGATCTGCTTGTTGAGGTCGGAGATCTGCTGCAGATCGGAATTGATGTCGGTGACCGACGAGGCGATGTCCTGATCGGCGTTGGAGCGCAGCTTCTGGATGCCGTTCGAGGTCTGCTGTAACTGATTAGTGACCGCAGCAAGCGCGCTGACGGCATTCGATTGCAGCGAAGCGCTGCTCGGCGTGCTGGCGAGCGAGGACAGCGCCGATTCGAATGCCGCGATCGTGTTGGCCAGCGATGTCCCCGTCGTGGAGCTGTTGCCGCTCGACGTGCTGCCATAGAGCTGCTGGAGCTCGGTCAGATAGTTGTTGTTGGTGTCGGCGGCGCCGAGATCAGAATCGGCGCCCACCAGCGACTTCAGGAGCAGCTTGTCGACCGCGCTGGTGATCCCCGAGATCGTGACGCCGGTGCCGACACCGCTGGTGACGCTGCTGCTCTGGTTGGCGGTCTTCTCGGTATAGCCCTTGGTGTCGGCATTGGAGATATTGGCCGAGGCGACGCTGATCTGCACCTGCGTGGCAGACAGCCCGCTGAATGCGATGCTTCGTGCGATATCGAGCGACGACACGGCCAACTCCCTCCGGCGCCGGCCCGATCAGGCCCGCACGTTGGTGCCATAGGACATCGCGGACGTGACACGACGGCCGCCGGCCCCATAAGGCGATACGTTGGCGATCTGCTCGCGGATCGCCTGCATGATCGCCTCGATCCTGCGATTGCTGGCATCGATTGCCGCGCGCAGCCGCATTACGTTCTCGTCCATCGCGACCCGGAGCTTCAGGATCCGGTCCATCAGCTGCTCGCGCAGCACGCGATCCTGGACATTGAGGTTGGCGGTCTTGCCGACGGCCTCCGCCACGCACTGCTCGAACAGCGTAGCGAGGCGGTTCTTCTCGTCGACCTGTTTCAGCCGAGAGGCCGGCAGGCCCTTGGCGAGTTCGACGTTCTCCTCGTTCACGATCTCGATCAGATTGTCGATCAACGCGATCAACGACCTGGCGCGCTCGTCATTGCCCGCGGGATTGATCTTGATGCTGCGTTCCGGTGTCATGTCATCGCTCCCGTTCAAGCTAGTGTCCGCGACGCAGGGCGCGAACCGATTGTGCGCTGCGCCCATACGCGGTGATTGCCGTTACCCGGACCGAGGCCCGGTTGAGTTCCTGGTCGAGCCGCGCGCACTCGCGCATCAGCAGGTCCCGCAGTGTTCCGACGTCGTCGAGCAACGCAGTGAGCTGCGCCCGATCGTCCGGCCGAACCGAGGCGGCCCTCGCCTTCAGCCGCCGAAGCCTGACCAGCAGGCGGTCATTCTTCTTTTCAGTCATCATCGCGACACCGCCGAAATCAGCGTGTCGAACATCTTGTTGACGGTGGTGATGACCTGCGATGCCGCAGAATAGGCCTGCTGCGCCGAGATCATGTTGGAGAACTGGCCGCTGGTGTCAGTGGTGCTCGATTCCAGCTCGCTGCCGTAGATCGTGCCGGCGCCGTTGGCCCCCGAGGTCTGCAGCGTGGCGTTGCCGGAGGCTGCCGTCGCGGAGTACAGGCCGTCGCTAGCCGCGCTCAATCCGTTGGGGTCGCTGAAGGTCGCGACCGCAATCTTGTAGATTGCGATCGTCTGCCCGTTGGAGTAGGTCGCATCGACCACGCCGCCCCTGCCGATCGCGATGCTGCTCAGCTTGCCGTAAGGCAGGCCGTCCGACGTGATGCTCGTGAGGTCGACGGAAGGCGTGGTCTGGCCCGACGAATATTGCGTGAGACCATCGGTCTTGCCGGCCGTGCCGAGATTGAGCGTGATCGCCGTACCGTTGGCGGTGGAGCTGTCGGCCGCGCCGTCCTTCCAGCCGGTGATCGAGATGGTCGGCGGGCTCGGCACCGTCGAGGCGAGCGAACCGTCGGGATTGAAGGTGATCGCCACCGTATCGGTGATCGCGTTGGCACTTGCCGTGCTGGAGTCCGACGCGAGCTTCGGCTGCTCGAAGCTCGCCTGCCAGGCATTGTCGGCGGTCTTCTTCCAGTCGATCTGGATGGTGCTCGCCGTACCAAGCGAATCGTAGACCGTCATCGAGCTGTTGAACGTCGCGCCGATGGCAGCATCGGCCGGAAGATTCGCCGCGACCGTGGTCTTGGTGGTGGCGCTGCCGCTGGTCGAGGCGACCTGCGTGTTGATCGGCCCGAGGCTCGCGGCTGAGGCGTTGCCGATGATGTTGCCTTGAGCGTCGGTGCGCCAGCCCTCGAGGTAATTGCCGTTGTTGACGAGATAGCCTGAGTTATCGGTGGTGAACGCACCGTTGCGCGTATAGGAGGTGGTGCCGCCAGTCGTCGCATTGGTGGTGACGAAGAAGCCGCTGCCCTGGATCGCAACGTCGGTGGCGTTGGTGGTCGCCGCCAGCAATCCCTGCTGGGTGATATTGGCGCGGCCGGACACCGTGACGCCGCCGGACGTGTACGAGGTGGCGCTGTTCGACGCCGTCACCAGATCTTCGAACATCGCCGACGTGGTCTTGTAACCCGTGGTATCGGCGTTCGAGATGTTGTCGGAAATCATTGCCAGCGACTGGCTCTGCGAATTGAGCGCCGAGATCGCCGAGGAAAGTGCACCAGTAAGACTCATGATAATACTCCGGAAGCAATCAGGACGTGACGCCGATGATGTTGGCTGCACTGACGGGGACGCCGTTCACGAGCAGCGAGGGTGTCGAGCCGGAGGCATCGATCCCGGTCACCGTTCCGGTCATCGTGGTGTAGCTGAGCAGCGAGTTTCCGGCGGAGTCGGTCGCGGTCACCTGGATCGTGTACTGGCCGCCATTGCTGAGCTGGGTGCCGCTCGTGGTCTGGCCATTCCAGGTGAAGGTGTTCGAGCCGGCGTTTCCGGTCCCCTTGCCGCTCCACACCGTGTTGCCCGAGGAGTCCTGGATCGCGATCGCGACGTTGGAAGCGGCCGAAGTGAGCGAATAACCGAAAGTGGCCGAACCGTTGGTCAGCTCCGCCGTGTTGGTCTTCGCCTCGACGGTGTGGCCGATATAGTTGACCGAGTTGAGCGTCACGAGGCTCGAGAACGAGCTCGCGAGCGACGTCATGCTGGCGTTGGTCGACTGCTGCTCGGTGAAGTTGGCGTAGGAGGTGAGCTGATTGATGAAGTCGGTCGTGCTGGTTGCGTTCAGCGGATCCTGGTTTTGCAGTTCGCTGACGAGCAGGTTGAGGAAATCGGTCGAGCTCATCCCCATCGACGCGCTGGTTGACGAACTCGACGACGAGCTCGAGGGGGCGGAGGCTGCAGCAGAGGTTGCCGAGGAAACGGTCATGACGAGGCTCTCTTCGTCGCGGGCTAGGCGACGGAACGCGGTGAAACATTGGGATCGTGAAGTCGTTCGCAGATAAAACGGATGACGCGGCGATTTCAGGCGCGGATTCATCCGCCCGGAATCACTTGATTAATCGGCAGAATTTGCCGTGTCGGCCGCGGCCCAGAGGCGCGCAAATGCGCGCGCGGGCCGACCCACCGCGGAAGGGCGCGGAGCGCTGCAAAGGAATGCGGAGAGCTTAGAGCGAGAGGCTGATCGGCAGGTCCGGTTCGCCGAGCATCAATGCCGGCGGCGCCAATGCGGGCAACAGGCAGAGGGCCAGCAACAGTGCAGGCAGCACCTTGCCTTGCTGTGCGGCATCGCCTGGAGCTTGAGCATCGTTCGGCTGCTCCTCAGACTGGGTCGGCTCCGGGGCCGCAACTTCGGACAGTGCCTGTTGGGGCAGTTTCGCCGCCGCGGTCACGATACGGTCGACAAGGCCCTTGGGTGCCCGAACCGGCGGCGCCGTGAGCGCCCGGCGTAGCGCGCTCGCCTCTTCATAGAGCGTCCGCGCCTCGGCCGACGATGCAAGGAGTTGGACGGCGGCAAGACGTTGATCATCGGGCCAGCGGGACAGATCCTCCCCCAGCCGGTCGATCAGGTCTTCGAATGTCGCAACGTCCATCCCGCGCGCAGATCCCGCCTCGTCGCCAAGGCTGTCATAAAGCATTCGCGGGACGGCGGAAATCAATTTCCGCCGCCGTAGCGTCAGGTCCAGCATGGTGCTCACCGAGCGGCCTTTTCCCCAACAGGACGCCCGCCCGAGCGCCCTGCCCCCTCCCGGCGAAACGTGGTTCGCCGGCCGATTCGCCGCTCAGCGCCCGGCGGCTGATTCGAGCGTCTTGCCGAGCGTCCTGGCCTTGGCGGCCTTGCCGGCGGTCGCCTCGACGAACTTCCAGGCGTCGCGGAGTTCCGTCAGGCTGGCAATGATGCGCCGGAAATTCTCCCTGGCGTGCGGCCGGCCGTAGGAGCGCAGGCACGCCATGATCAGGGCGTTGTAGGTCCGGAACAGGCGATCGGCCATCGCGCCGCCGCGGGTGACGTCGAGATGGTGGCTCAATCCGCGCAGGATCGCGGTCGCCCGCGTCAGATAGGTGTGCCCTTCCTCGAAGCGCTTCGCCTCGTGCGCATCCAGCGCCTTCTGTAGCAACGTGATGGCGCCATCGCACAGCATCACCACCGCCTTCAACGGCGGGACCGCCACCGCGGCGGATCGATAGGCATTGTTGGCAAGGTAGGCCGTAGCATTCTGGGTCATTATTTACTCGATGATGCGTTCAGGAGGGCACTCAGGTAGCCCAGCGTGTTGTTCGCGCTTTCGATGGCGGCCTGATAATTGGCGTATTGAAGCTGCAGCTGCGCCTTGAACGTCGCCGCATTGCTCTGGATGTCGCTGACCTGTGACTGCAGATCGGTATCGCGCGACTGCAGGTTGGTGATCATGGTCTGTAGCTGACCGCTGGTCCCGGAGTTGGTTTGCGCGAGCTGATAAAGTTGTGCCGCAAGCCCGGACGATGACGTCACGGTGATCGATTGCGAGGTCGAGCCGGTGTAGGTGAATGCCATGCCGGCGTAGATCGTGCCCGAATTGCCGATGATGGTGTTGCCGACCACCGAAAGGCCGGAACTGTCGCCGCCGACCGAGGCGCCGGTCAGCGTGCCGGTCGAATCCACCGTCACATCGAGCGTGAACGATTGCGGCGACGTGCCGGTGTTGACGACGTTGAGCTGGCTGGACGAGGCCGTCGTCTGCGCGGACAGCAGCTTGCTGACGCCGGCCAGATTTTGCGTCAGCACGGTCGACAGCGTACCGGTATCGAGCTGCAGCTCGTTGCTCTCGTTGAACGACAGGCCGAGGTCGGCCATCGTCATGTCGCCGACGGAGCCGCTGAGCACCTGCTGAAGCTGGGTCATGATATCGCGCATCGTGCTGTCGCCGAACAGCACCGCGCTCGATGCGGCGGTGCCGTCGGAATTCTGCGCGGACTGCGCGATCACCTGGTCGCGAAACGCGTTGTAATTGGTCACGAAGGTCTGCAGCGCTGACGTGATCTGGCTGGTGTCGGTCGAGATGCTGATGTTCAGGCTGGTGCCGCTCGGCGTCGGCTGCAGCAGGTCGAACGTGACGCCCGAGAGCACGTCGGAAATATCGTTGGTGTTGCGGGTGAGCGCGATGCCGTCGAGGGTGAATTCCGCAGATTGCGCCTTCTGCAACACGTCGGTGAAAGCCCCCGATGTGCCGGTGACGCCGAGCTCGTTCAGGATGTCGTCGCCGGATGTCGATGAATAGGTGATGTTTGCGGCGTCCTGGGTTCCCGTCAGCACCATCTCATAGGACCCGCTCGACACCTGGACGATGGAGGCCTGGACATTGGTGGCCGAGGTCTGCGCGTTGATGGTGTCGACGATGTCCTGCATCGACATGCCGCTGGTGATCGAGATCGCCGTGCTGCTGCCGCCGGCGAGGCCCAGCGAAAACGTTCCGGAATAGCCGAGTGCGGTCGAACTGCTCGACTGCGAAGTGCCGATCACCTTCTGCGCGGTTGCGAGCTGGGTGATCTGGAGCGCGTGATCGCCGGTCGCCGAGCCGCTGTTGACGCTCATCGACAGCGCCGAGGCGGCGCTGACGTCGCCGGTGGACGAAATCGTCGCCGAACGTGTGGCGAACGCATTGGTGGCGATCGAGTTGATGATCGACGTGCTGAGCGACGACAGCCCGGTTGCCAGGGTTGACAGCTCGGTCTGCAGGGACTGGTAGGCGGTGACCTTGGCCTGGTTCGCCGTAATCTTGGTGGTGATCGTGGTCGCCGCCGTGAGCTTGGCGTTGACTTCGGCATTGATCAGGGCAGTCCAGTCGATACTGGCCGAATTGGTCGTTCCGGTCGTAGTCACCGTGCTCGCAGAGCTGGCGGAACTCGACGATGTCGCGCCTGATGTGCTCGAGGTGGCGCTGCTAACCGTCATGTCGACACCTCCGCGGTCGTGAGAATCGGGCCGGCACGATGCCGGCCCGATCTATCGTTCGAATTAGCCGAGCAGCTTGAGCAGGTACTGCGGCATCTGGTTGGCAGCCGTTTCCGCCGACACCGCGGCCTGGGTCTTCACTTCGGCCGAAGACAGCGTCGCCTGCTCGGAAGCGATGTCGACGTCCTTGATCGCTGAATTCGCGGACTGCAGGTTCTGGGTCTGGGTCGAGATCGAGTCGGCGCTGAAGTTGAAGCGCGATTCCTGGGCACCGATCTCGGCGCGGGCGGACGACACGGTGTCGATCGCGCTGTCGAGGGCCGACATCGCGCTGGTGGCGCTCGACAGGCTGGAGACGTCGAGCGAGGTCACGCCGAGCGAGGATGCCGTCAGACTGGTCAGCGTGATCGTGATGGTGTCGGCCGAGGTCGAGCCGACCAGCACCGAGACGCCCGAGGAGAACACGCTCGAACCGTCGAGCAGGCTCTGGCTGCTGTAGCGGGTGCCGGAGGCGATGGAGTCGATTTCGCCCTTGAGCTGCGTGAATTCCGAGTTGATGTAGGCGCGGCTGGAGTCGGCCACGGTGCCGGAGGCGGACTCGGAGGCCAGCGACTTCATGCGGGCCAGGATGTCCGAGATGTTGGAGGCGCCGCCGTCGGCGGTCTGCAGGATCGAGGTCGCCTGCGCTGCGTTGGTGGCAGCCTGCTGCAGCGTCGTGATGTCGGAGGAGATGCGGGTCGAGATCGCCAGGCCAGCCGCGTCGTCGGAAGCGGAGGTGATGCGCGAGCCGCTCGACAGCTTCGACAGCGCGCTCGTTTCCTGCATCGAGTTGATGTTGAGGTAGCGGACCGCGGAGTTGGCGGCTGTGTTGGTGGAAATTGCGGGCATGAGTAGCTCCTGTGCTGATGGGGCATCGCATGCCGCATCGTGAAAAAGAGAGGTGACGCGGATCCAGCCCCCGTCCGACCGTTCAAACGGGTCGGCCGCCGGTGGTCAGGCGCGAAATCTTCAGAAGCCGGAATTTATGGTTAGCAGTCGGTAAACGCGCCGCGCAGGTCGCGCTCGTGCCGCTTGAGCAGCTCGCGCAGCTGTTGCCGCCCGCGCTTCAGCAGCGACTCGACCGCGGCCACGGTCGTATCCATCACCTCGGCGATCTCGCCGTTACTCATGTTCTCGTGGTAGGAAAGGATCACCGCGACGCGCTGCTGCTCGGGCAGCCGCTGCATCGCGAGCTCCAGAAGATTGCCGATCTCGTTGCGCTCGATGACGGTCGAAGCGTCGAGCTGGGTGTCGGCAACCTCGGGCACGACATCGACATTCTCGGTGCGCGGCTTGCGGCGCAGATCGATGCAACGGTTGCTGACGACACGATAGAGCCAAGTGGAGAACTTGGCGCGGCCATGCTGCCAGCGGCCGCGATGCGTCCAGACCTTCAGCATGGTGTCCTGCACCACGTCTTCAGCATCTGCGGCGTTGCCGACGATGCGCAGCGCGATCGCGTAGGCGCGATCGACATGGCGTTCGACGAGAGCACGAAACGCCGCCTCGTCGCCGGCGGCGAGGCGGTCGAGCAGCTCCTTGTCCTCGTCCTGGATCTCGACGGTGTCGAGTGGGCCTGCATCGGCAACGGTGGGGACGTTGCTCCAGGGAGCAGCCGCTTCGACCGGTGCAGCCGCGGCCGCCGTGGCCTCCACCTCGACCGCTGCCATCACATCAAGCGCGTAACTCATCCGCCGCTCTCCAACCAACGCCGCAAGCACACATCGCATGCGGCTTCTGAGCGTTGAACGGAGGGGCTGAGCAAACCAGGCGAAATTTTTTCGTTATTTTTCAAACGCTTAGCTGGATTTTTTTGCCGACCGCCCGGCAAAAGCTGCCGCTGCGCGGAGGCGCAGGGAAAAGTTCGACGGAGTCTGGAGCAGTCGTTCAGCATCGCCTCGCATTCCCGCGGGAGAGTTCGTCGCGCCGGAAAACGCTGTTGTCACATCAACTAACGCCACGCGAACACATGCATGCGCGGAGCATGCGAGTGATCCATCGCCGTTGGTCGCCATCTTGCATTCGACGATTGCGACTAGGCAATTTTTTCCGAATCACCATTTCGACGTTATCGGATTTTTTGAATCTGTCAGTCGCGAAGCGCGCGTTTTTGAATCGCGCATCAACTTTTTTGAATCATCGCGCCTGATTTGTCTCACGCAGGCGTTCAACGCATGAGGACTGGCGGGAATTTTGCGCATGACGATCATGACGGTCGACGCAACGCGTCGAGCGCAGAATGTTTCTGCATGTTCGTTCGATGTTTTCGATACATTTCTGTTGCGTGCCTGCACGACGCCAGATGGCGTATTTGAAAGGGTTTTTCAGCTTTCCCGCATTGCTGAAAAATTTCCATACATGTCCGTCAGTTTCGTTCAGCATCGAATCCAGGCGGAGGCGCGTGCGCGCAAGCTGGCGCTGGAGCGGTGCGGCTCCACTGAAGTGCGCATCGCCGACATCTATAAGTACTTTCCGTTCAGGCTGTTCGACCTGAGCCGCGATGCGTTGGGCGATCTCGCGCAGATCGAGTTCGAAGCCGAGCTCGAGCTGTGCCGCGCCAACCCGGAAATGCTCGAGCAATATATGGACATGAAGCGCGGCGGTTTTCGCGTCGGCTTCATTTCCGACACCTACTGGAGCACCGACCAGCTCGCGCAATTGCTGCGCTCCTGCAGCCCGGGACTGACCTGGGATTTCCTCTACGCATCCTGCGATCACGGCTCTGGCAAGAGCGAAGCGCTGTTCGAGGCCTATCTCGCCGAGCAAGGCATCGATGCGGCAAGCTCGTTCCATGTCGGCGACAATCACAACGCCGATATCAAGGGCGCCCGCCGTCACGGCATCCGACCGCGCTACTATCCGCAGGCCAGCGCGCCGCTGGCGTCGAAGTTTCAGCGCGAAACATCGATCTTCGAACTGCTGTGTCCCGATCAGCCGTCGCGACTCGATTGCGGCGCCCGCACGCTGCGGCGTGCGGTGACGGCGCGCAGTGCAGAGCATTCTCCTGCTTTCAACCTCGGCGTGACCGTGCTCGGCCCGGTGATGGCGGCGTTCGACGCCTTCATCGAAGCACAGCGTGCTGCGCTGGCGCGCAAGGGTGCACGCGTCGCGATCGGATTCCTCGGCCGCGACGGTCTGCTGCCGTATCGCGTCTGGCAGGCAAACCATGGCGAGACCGGCGCCTATGTCGAGATCGTCGTGTCAGCCTGGTCGGATCCGCCGATACGCTCGAACCTCTCAGTGAGTTGCTGAGCCGGGTCGTCAAGATCGACGCGGCCACCTTTGTCGATATCGTCAAGGTGCAGCCTCCGGCGGTGACGAAGTTCTTCGCGCAGTATCCCGACGGCATTGCGAGCGGCAGCGAACTCGCCGACGCCCTGCCCGATCTGATGGACTCGCGCGAAATCACCGACATCGCTGCCGGTGTCCGTACCCGCCTGCTCGCTTATCTTCGGGCGAAGATCACGGATTTCGACGGCTGCACCGACCTGATCCTGGTCGACCTCGGCTATTCCGCCAGCGTGCAGAAGTCGCTGCGGCGGATCTTCGATCGCGAAGGCATTCGCATCCGGCTGCATGGCGCCTATCTGCTGACGCTTGATGACGCCTTCGACGACATCGCCGATGACGACACCGCGGAAGGCCTGATCTCGGATCGCATCGTCACGCCGCACGTCAAGCGCATGTTGATCCGCAATGTCGCGTTGCTGGAGCAGCTTTGCTGTTCCGATGAAGGATCGGCGCGCGATTATCGCGGCGGTGAGGTGTTGCGCGAGGGCGACCAGCGCCCGGCCGCTCAGCTGGCGCTGGCGAACGAGGTGCAATCCGGAACGCTGGCCTATGCGTCGCGCGCCCGCGAGCTGGCGCCGCACTATGCACTGCGACCCGACGCCGACCCCATTGTTGCGGCACGCTGGGCCGCCGCCGTGCTCGGGCGCCTGCTGCTGCTGCCCGACGATGATGAACTCGTGCTGCTCGGCTGCATCAAGCATGACGTCAACCTTGGCACGCAGGCGCTCGCGCCGCTGCTCGACGCCGGCTTCATCGATGATTGCATCGTCGCCCGCGGCCTCTCGGCCGCCTGCGCGGCTCCGGCGCCGCCGATGTGGCTGGCCGGCAGCTTTGCCGCGTTGTCACCGTCGCACGCCTACCTCTACACATTGTTCGGCGCCAATCGCCTGCCGGCGAACGTGTTCGGCGAGGCGCAATGCGGGACGCTGCAGGTCGGCCTGTTCGGGCCGGACGGCCAGGCGTCGCTGGAAACCGTCACCGTCTATCACACCGGGCTCAGCGACCTCCGCCTGCGGATTCCACTGTCGCGCCAAATGGCGGTTGCGACCATCGCGCTGCCGCTGGCAAAGCTCACCCGCGCCGGGATGCTGCACGGCATCACGGTTCAGTACGGCGAGAGCGCCGCGAAGGCTGCGGAGAATTCGAACGTGAAGGCGATCGCCGAGGGACGGCTGATCGATGCCGGCCTGGAGCGGAGCGGCCGCCAGTTCCGTGCCACCAATGAGGACGGCATGCTGCTGATCCCGGTCGACGGCTTCGAGGACGATGTTGCAATCTACACCGTCGCGCTGACCGCCCTCGACCATGACCGCATCCTGGCGGTCGAGGACCGCGACGGTAACGGAGCCCCCTCGGCCACGCTGACCTGGCGCAGCGCCAACAGTGCGCAGGCATCCAAGGGCAACTGATTTGTCCGCCTGATCTGGCCGCCCCGCTCGTAGAAGGTTAACGAGGGGTAGCGCGGGCATGATTTCGGCTGACACGGTGCAAGCGGACGGCTTGCAGACAAATTTCGACCAATTACTGGCGACCAACAACATCCGGATGAGCGCTGCACAGCGCCGGCGGCTCGCATGGCTGTCCGAACGGCTCGGACGCGCGATCGTCCACCAGGCCGGGCGGGACCATGGCGTCATCATCCTCGTCGAGCCGCCGAGCGGCCCCGCCGCCGAATTGCTCTACCGGTCGCTTCGCGCCGATTGTGCGGTCGTTATCCCGTTCGGCGAAAATCCCGCGTTCGATTTCCTGAAGTCCAAGCTGACCGACTTCGGGACGATCGGGCCGAGCTTCGACGGCCCACACGAAATGTGGTGGGGCGGCCTCAACTGGCGCCCGATCGCTCCGGAAGAAGGCTCCCGGTCCGACGCAGCGCTGCGCGTGGTCTCCTGCTTTCCTCGCACCTGCGGCGACGATCATGCCCGCGTGCTCCGGGAGAAGCTGACCGAATTCGAGATCGCTTCCGACATCGTACCGATCGAAACCGCTGACGGCGAGCACATGCGCGCGTCCGAAAAGTCTGCCTTCATGCTGCGGATGTGGCAGGAGCATCGCGAGCCGCTGCTGTTCATCGAGGCCGATGCAACGCTCAGCGAACCGCCATTGCTGCCGTCGTCCCTCGACTGCGACATCGCGCTCCACAAGTGGAACCGGTGGGAGATGTCGGCGCGCACCTTGTATCTCGGCCGCACCCCGGCCGCCGAAGCGCTGCTGCGCAACTGGCATCACATCGCGACCGCCTATCCTGCGGTCTGGGAGGGCTACCTGCTCGACCAGGCCTGGAGCCTGACGTCGTCGCAGATGGCGCTCGACACCGCCTGGCTGCCGCGCTCGTACCATGCCCCCGCCGAAGATGCCGGCACGCCCCGCCACACCACGGTCGTCCACAATCTGCCGACCGACAACAGCGACCTTGGGCCCGATGCCGAATTCGGCGTCACGATGCGGGCCGCGCGGCGCGCCAGCCGCAGCGGCGGCCGCGACGCCATGATCGTGATCAAGTCGCCGGCCTCCTCGAACAACGCGATCACCGTGATCATGCGCGACATCGCGACCAGCGACGCACGCGAAATGGCCACCAGCATCGAGGCGGTCACCGGCGCGTTCGCCGCCGATTGCGGCGGGTTCGGCCGGCTCGAGCTCGCGCTCTGCCCCTGGCAGGACGATATCCGCGCGGCGAAATCGGCAGCCGCCAGCGCGAACAACCGGATCATCGAGATTGCGCCCTGGCAGGCGTTGCCGGCCGATCTGTTCCGCACCGTGGGTCAATCCCGCGATGCCGGCAGCGTCCTCGTCGTGGCCGGGCAGCGCGGCTGATCAACGGCACAACCACCAGGCAAGAGAAGGACATCGACATCATGAAGACCATCATCCTTCTCACCGGCGTCGCCAACCAGCAATTCGCGCTCACCGAGCTGCTGAAGGCGCACAATCCGGCGCTGTCGTTCCGCTGCGCGGTGACGGCCGAGGACCTCGCGGCGATCGAACCCGAGGTGTTGCGCGAGGCCCGGCTGCTGGCGTTCACCACCAGCGTCATCGTGCCTGAAAGCATCCCGGCGGCGCTCGGCCATGGCGCTTACAATTTCCACCCCGGTCCGCCGCAATATCCCGGCTGGGCGCCGGCGCATTTCGCGCTCTATGACGGTGCACGCACGTTCGGCGCGACCGCCCATGTGATGGCCGCGCGCGTCGATTCCGGCCCGATCGTCGGGGTCGAGTCCTTCATCATTCCCGACAAGATCAGCGTGCGTGGGCTCGAGCAGATCGCCTATGTGCGGCTTGCCCATCTGTTCTGGCGGATGTCGCGCGATCTCGCATGCGATCCCTCACCGCTAAGGGAATTGGAGATCGCCTGGTGCGGCATCAAGAGCACCCGGCAGATGTACCGCGACATGTGCGAGCTTCCCGCCGGCATCAGCGCCGGCGAGCTGGCCCGCCGGATCCGCGCCTTCCACGACGACTTCCGCGCCATCCCGCTGACCGTCTCCCTGCACGGCATCCGCTTCGAGCTGGCGACGACCGCCACGCAGGCAGCCGAGGCACCGCAGGTGATCTCGCCGCCGCTTGCAGCGGTGTCCTAGTGGCGCGACGAGGTCAGGTTGAAGCGTCATCGCGCTCGCGCTTGATCCTTTCGGAAAGCCGCTTCGCACTTCTCCGGGTCACGCTCTAATGGCGCCAGGGTTCGTCCTGTGGATCGGCAAGCATCCCGTTCAGGAGCGCCTCGGCCCGATGCAGCAGCGGCTTCGTGCCACTGCTCGAAGCAATCGCGATGGCCGCGCGCAACTGGTGCAGAACGGAAGTCCTGTCGTTCTCATTTGACGCCGGCGATACCGTCGCCTCTCCGAACAACGCCTCGGCTTCCAGGCCGGAAAAGCCCTGCTGCCGCGCGGTATTCCGGGCCTCTCGCAGCATGTTCAGCGCAGCCTTCGTATCGCCGAGCCGGCTGAGAGCGAGTGCCAAATAGATCGAGGTACGCAGCACGATCGAGGTATAGCTCACCGACCTGGCTACCTCTCGGGCTTCGACGAGCGCAACCCGCGCTTCAGCGAGACGTCCCTGTTCCAGATAGGCAATACCGAGATGGCAGCTGATGACCGGCACAAAGAGGCGAATTCCATACTTTTGCGTAATGGCAAAAGCGTCCTCCAGGATCGCCGCTGCTTCGCCAGGATTGCCCCGCCCGAGCGCCAGACAACCGCCACTATAGCCCGTGCCAACGCGATCAAATGGCCTGTTGCTCTCGTTGGCGATCGCCGACGCGCGTTGATGAAACTCGGCCCCCGTATCAATCTCTCCCAAGGTCGTGTGGGTCACGCTTTTCATCATGCAGCAGAGCAGCTCGAGGGTCTTCGGCGTCGTCCCGGGCGGCGCGCTGGCATCCGACCCGGACAGGCGGAGGCAAGCCTGTCCCAGCATCTGCTCCGCGTCGCGATAGCGCCCCGCAATGAAATAGGCTTGGCCAAGGCTGTATTGAGCCAGGTTGAGCCAACCCGGATTGCCCCACTCTCCCGCCAGACGGGCAACCTCCTCGCCGGTTTCGATGGCCTCGACCGGGGTACCATAGAAGTTCTGCGCCCCCGACCTGACCGCCATCGCCGCGACCTTCCGCCCGATATCATCGATCGCGTTGGCGCGTCCCTCCGCGTCCCTTCCAAGGTCGAACCATTCGGCGACCTTGCCTGCGCTCATGAAGGCTGTGCGCGCCTCGATACGGAGGTCGACCGCATCCGCTTCGCGCGAGCGAGCGAACGGCGTCTTGTCGAGTGCGGTCATCGCGATCTCGAAATAGTTGGCTGCGTCGGCAAATGCCGATCGTGCCAGGCTCTTCCGCGCGGCAGTTCTGCCGTAGCTGAAAGCTTTCTGCCAATCCTTCGCCCGCATTGCGTGATAGCAGAGCCTGTTGGGCTCATCATACGAGCTTCCATTGCCCTCCAACGTCGCAAGAATGCGTGCGTGGACGCCTTCACGCACTTTTTCGACCATCGAGTCGTAGATGACCTGGCGGACCATTTCGTGCGGAAACTCGAGCAATTGATCCGGCTCGATATCGATTTTCACGAGAAACTCGGAGCGGTCGAGAACCGCAAGGCAGCGCTGCAGCGCGGGCTCAGGGAGGCCAGACGCCTCGCGCAAAATAACTTCCGTCGAGCGCGGGCCTAGCGCTGCCGCGATCTGCAACAGGGAGCGTTCCTCCCTCGACACCCGATCCAGACGCGCTGCGATCACACCCTGGATGCTACTCGGGATGCCAAGCTCGCCGACCGGACGCGCCAGCGCTAGATCGCCCCAATGCCCCCGCAGAATCCCGCTATCCTTGAGGCCCCGGCAGACCTCCTCAATGAAGAGCGGCACGCTGGCCGTATGAAGCACAACCCGGCTCTTCAGATCGGCCATGTTCGCGGACCGCCCCAAGATGTCGTCCAGCATCTCCCGTCCAGCATCCTCGCCGAGCGACCGCAACGCGGCGATCTCGGCGTTGCAGCGCGCGATCCAGTCCGGAATGCCGTTGGGTCTGCTGGTCAACAGCACCAGAAGGCCAGGTATCTGCAGCGCCGCGAGCGCAGCGACAACGGCTTCGCTGGCGCGATCGATCCAGTGCAGATCCTCGACGAGGATCACCGTGCGCTGGCCGGCGACCAGACTCTCGAGAATCGCGCAGCTCGCGTCGCTGATCGCGCGGCCGCGCGCGTGTGGCTCCAGTTCGCCCCACTCTGGATCCGATATCGGACGATCCAGCACCGCATTGATGGCGGAACGCGCAGTCCCGGTCAGAGCCGTGGGAGGCTCTGTCTGGAGATCGGCGTCCGCCGCAGTCCCTTCGAGCATCGACAGCACCAGCGCCTTCAGCGCGCTGAACGGTGCACCTTGAAGGTTTGGACTGCATTCTGCGTGGACCGGGCGCCAGCCCTCGCGCTTGAGCTCGTCGACAAACTCGTGCACGAGCCGCGACTTTCCGATGCCGGGATCACCGATCAAGAGAGCCGTTTGCCGGCTCGCCCCGGCATTTTGAGCCAGCTGCCTGAGCAACCCGGTCTCGTCCACGCGGTTGACAAACCGTGCAACGCTTCGTGCCCTGCGTACCCGCCAACTAGAGACATTGGTTGCGCCGGTCACACGGTAGATCGGCACAGGCTCGCTGAACCCTTTGAGCCGTTTGCGACCCAAATAGTCGAACTGGACATTGCCATCGGCCAGGCTCTGACAAGCCTCGGACGCGTAGATCTGGTTCGGTCCGGCGACTGCTTCGAGGCGCGCCGCGAGATGCTGCGCTGCCCCTCCGATCTCATAGACCTTGGAATATTCGCTGGCGACCATGTAGGTCACCACGCGTCCGGCATGGAGCCCCACCCGAACCTGGAGCGCCGGATCACCCAAGCCCCCGATACGTCGAACGAGCTCGATCGCCGCATGGCAGGCAAGCGGCGCATGGTTGTCGTCAGCGATCGGCGCGCCAAATACCGCCGCCAGTCCGTCGCCCAATTCCTTGCTGACGATGCCACCAAACTGGCGCACCGCCCCCCGCATGGCGGCCAATGCAGGCTCCAGACGTGAGACGGCCTCTTCCGGGTCAAGATCTGCTACGAGCCCCGTGGAGTCGACGACGTCGGCGCGAAGGATCGTCACAAATCGTTGTTCGCTGTCGGGATCGACGCGTTTAGCTACGGCGGCACCGCATTGGGCGCACCAATTGTCGTTCGCTCCGATCGTCGATTGGCATGCAAAGCAAAGCATTCCTGCTCTCAAAGGCTGCTGTGGTCTCGCCAGCTCAGCATCCCGTTGAGCAGCTTAGAGTAGAGATTACCCATCGGGACATGCTTATCAATCCGGACGTGCAATCCGCCTGCATCCGCGCCAACCCGAGAGGTTGTCGAACTGGACGAAATACAGTCTTGAGTGGTAGGTCGAGTCGCGAGAAATCAGACGGCGCAACCTGAGCCGTACGACCGATTTCGTTCGACATCCCCGCGTTGCATAACTTACGTATAGCCAGAGCAAGCCAAAGTTTTAATGAAAGGGAAATCCTATGGGCGGACGAGTATACAATAACCAGCAATTCAAAGATCATATCAACGCGCACTACTATCCTTTGGATAACATGATCAAGAGCGTCGCTATACTTAAGGCGTCGGATCTTATCGACATCGAGACGCTGGAATATGGCCAATACCAGCCGATCCTGTCGCCCAGGCACCAGTGGCCGGGCGGAAGCGGCAAGCTGTGGCAGAAGGAGATGGGCAAGGCGCGTCTGGACCTCGCCACTCAAGCAAGCACCGCAGTCCTCTCCAAGGACGAGGCCGGTGTCGTACCGCTGACGAAATGCACGCTGCTGGATGCCGCCGTCCGCAAGTGCTTCAACTCCGAACCGCCGATCCCGATGAAGATCGATGTGAAAGAGCAAGACAAGAATGCGCCGAACGCCGATCGGCATGACATTCTGCTGACCTGGGAACACGCCAATGGCGACAATCAGCCGCCAACGCTCCTGCTGCTGACGATGGTCTGCCCGGCCTGATCCCCGATCGCAGGCGGCACTTTCCGCACGACGGTATTCCACCTCACGCGGCTGCCTGGTGGCAGCCGCGACAAAGCTAGCGCGCCGGCGATGCCGTCGGGACGATCTATGACGTCGGGCGGCGCTGCTGCAACAGCGCCCTCACCGCACGCTCCGCGGCGCGAGCCGAGCCGAAATAGCCGCCGTCGAGGCCATCGAAGGCGCGATCCGAGGAGAAGAAGCAGAAGCCTCTGGCGTCGCTGACAACGATACCCGCGGTTCGATCCGATACTTCGATGACGTAAGCTTGGGAGCTTTGGGTTTGAGACATGCGTGCTCGATCGCCGGATGACGGCGCTCCTGTCTGATTGTCGGGTGCTTTGGATTTTTCTTAAGCGATCAACAACAGACGCCGGTCGCCGCCGAGACGCAGCGATGCTGCATGCGGCTTCGCATGTCGCACATCAAGCTGCGGTGGGAATGTCTCATGGCAGTGACCTTGAACGACGCGGGTTAGCGCCGATCAATATCCGGCCGAATCGCGCGGCGGTCAATGAAATGACCGACCAAAGATCACCGCCCGGCGCGATGCCTCATTCGCGCCGGCCTGCAAAACAGAACAGTTTTGGCGATCACGGTTGCGGTCCGCTGAACTGATTGGGCGGCGGCCGGGCACCGCGTGTCCTGGTGCCCGGCAGTGCTCACTCAGGGCAGGATCGGCGGGTGATACGTGAAGGTCGCCATCAGGATCGCGGCCAGCAGCATCACGACCGGGAAGTGGATGAAGAACTGCACCGACGTATAGCCGATCAGGTCCTTCGACTTCAGGCCGAGGATGCCGAGCAGCGGCAGCATCCAGAACGGGTTGATGAAGTTCGGCAACGTCTCGGCGATGTTGTAGACCATCACCGTCCAGCCGAGATGCGCACCGATGTCGTTGGCCGCCTTCATGATGTAGGGCGCCTCGATGATCCACTTGCCGCCGGCTGACGGCACGAAGAAGCCGAGCAGCGCCGAATAGATTCCGACCAGGAACGAGAATACGGTGGAACTGCTGGAGGCGCCGACGAACCAGTGCGCGATCGTGTCCGACAGCGTGGTGCCGCTGCTGTTCGGCACCTTGGTCAGGATCTGCGCGATACCCGCGTAGAACGGAAACTGCAGCAGCACGCCGGAGACGCTCGGCATCGCTTTGGAAAAGGACTCGATCAGGCTGCGCGGGCGCCAGTGCAGCACGATACCAAGAATGAGGAAGACGAAATTGTAGGTGTTGAGCCCCGACAGCGTGATCAGCGGATTGCCCGACTGGAACGTCTGCCACAGCCAGCCTGCGGCAAGCAGAGCGATCAGGATCGTCAGCAGCGGACTAAACTCCAGCCAGTCGCCCGGACGGGCCGGCTTCCTGGTCTCGATGCGATCATCGCCGAGGGCAACGCCGAGGTCTTCCGCGGTCTTCGCCTGCTCCGGTGCCGGTGTCGTGAAATAGCAGATCGCCGCCGACACCACGCTCACCGTCGCGACGGTGACCATGTTCTGCCAGGTCAGGATGGTCTCCGAGAAGCCGATCACGCCGGTGATCGGCAGCAGCGATGCCGGAATGCTGCCGGCATTGGCCTGGAGCTGCGCGGCCGACGACGTGATGCCGAGGGTGAAGCCGCAACCGAGCCCGAGATAACCGGCCGCGCCGGCCGCCCGATAATCGAGGCGGATATCCGTGCGCCGCGCGATCTCCCGCACCAGCAGACCGGAGAAGATCAGGCTCAGGCCCCAGTTCAGCAGCGAGAGGAAGATGCTGAGCATCCCGACAAAGACCACCGCACCACGCCCGGTCTTCGGCACGCTCGCGAGCCGCGCCAGCACGGCCGCGATCGGGGGCGACATCGCCACGACATAGCCGCCGATCGCAACCAGCGCCATCTGCATCGTGAAGGGGATCAGGTTCCAGAATCCGTCGCCAAACGCGCGACTGACGGCGAGCGGCGAACCGCCATGCAGGATCGCGCCTGCGGCAACCGCGATCACGGCGATCAGGACGAAGACATACGCATCCGGAAACCAGCGCTCCGCGAACGCTACCAGGGCCTGCGAAAATCGCGCCATGATGTTATCAGCGACAGGTTTTCGCAGGCTCACGGTTTGGTCGTGCGTTGCATTCGTCATCAATCTGATCCCCTTCCGGTGATGCGGTTAGCCTTCAATCGTGTTTGGTCATCAAAGTGCGAGCGTGAGATCGGTGAGCGGCACGGCCTGGCAGGCGAGGCACTGCCCCTCGCTCCCGTCGACAGGGCCCAGATGGGTGAATTCCCCATCGACCACCTCGACCGCGCAGCTTTCGCATTGCCCGACGCGGCAGCCGCTCGGCAGCGCGACGCCCGCCGCACTTGCGGCATCGAGCAGCGTCCCCTGCTCCGGTCCCCACGTGAAGCTCTGCTTGCTGCCCGCAAGCCGGATGGTTCGCGGCGCAAGGTCGCTCGGCACCGACGGCGGCGACACGAAGCTTTCGGCAAAGATGTCGAACCGCGGGATACCGAGTGCCACTGCGGCTTCGATCTGTGCCGCGACAAAATCCGGCGAGCCGCAGATGTAGATCAGCGGCCGGCGCGCCAACAACGGCTTGACTTGTTCGAGAGCGAGCCGCCCCTTACGCAACGACTGCGAAGCGACCGGATCCTGCGCGAGCGGGGCCGAATAGAACGTCACCCGCGTCAGCTCCGGCGTGCAGGCTTCCAGTTCGGCGAGCCGCTGCGCGAACGGATGCTCCCGGCTGCTGCGGCAGCCGTGGAGCAGCAGGACGTCGGCAACGCGATCTTGTTGCGCTGTGTGTTGCAGCGTCTCGAGATGGCTGATGAACGGCGTGATGCCGATGCCGGCAGCGAGGAAGACCAGCGGCCGTGGCCCCTTCAGCGGCGGCGTGAAGATGCCGCCCGGCGGCTCCAGTAGAACCTGGTCTCCAACGGCAAGACCATGCAGACGATCCGGCATGAAGAACGGCGCGTCGCTGCTCCGCGCTTCACCGAGGAAACGTCCCTTCACCGCAATCGATAGCGCTTGCGGCAGGTTGCCCGATCCGGTCAGCGAATAGGCCCGCGCTTCCGTTGCGTCAGGCAACGCAATCATCACGTGTTGCCCCGGCAGGAAACCGGGCAACGGACCACCGTCAAGCGGCAGCAGGCTGAGGGCGACGACGTTATCGGCCTCGACCCTGCGCTCGCCGACCACGAGCCGCCGCTGGCCGGTCCAGACGCCGCGGCTGGCCACGTCGTCCCGCCTGATATCGCACACGATCGCGCGCAGCGGAACGGAGCCGCTGACCGGATCGCGCGCATCGTCATGCAGCACCGCGTTGATGTTGTGCGTGAGGGGGCCCGCCGCCGCCGAGCGATCGCGGCCGAGCGGCGGACAGTCCTCCCACCAGCCGAATTCGGCGACGACAACCCGTTCGTCGAGCGCCGCACTGAGGCGCACCTTCAGGCGCACGGCACCGCCTTGTGTTTCCACCACGGCCCAGTCGCCCTCCACAAGTCCGCGCCGCTCGGCGAGTTGCGGGCTGATCTCGACGGCCGGATCGGGTGACTTTCGCCGCAGCGAGGCGACATGCCGCCAGGAGGAGTGAATGAACCAGCCGCTCTTGGCGGTGGAGAGCACGAGCGGAAAGCGCTCGTCCGCCGCAGTCGTGAGCGGGCTGCCGACCGGTTCGACATGATCGGGCAGCGGGTCATGCCCGTGTCCCAGCATCAGTTCCGAATAGATCTCGACACGGCGTGTCGGTGTCGCAAAGCCCGCCGCCGTTCCGTCATCGCGCGTGACGGCGTATTTTTCATCGCGGAAGACCTGCGGGAAGCGGCGTCCTTCGGGATGTTCGCGCAGATCCTCGACACCGATGCCGAGCGGCGCCAGCTGATAATTCCAGCCGGCCTTGATGTCACCGCCGAAGAACAAATTTCCCATACCGAGCTTGAGCGCGAGTGCGGCGGCGATCTCGTAATCGGCCTTCACTTCACCGATCGGCTCGACCATGCGCGGGCGAAACTGCACGGTCTCGACGGCTTCCTGCGTGATCTCGAACCCGATCTTGAGCGCGTCGCGCTCCCACGGCGTGCTGGCCGGCAGAACGAAATCGGCGCTCTCCGCGGTCGGGTTCATGAACATGTCGATATGAACCTGGAATTCCAGCGCGTTCAGCGCCGCGCGATTGCGCTCCGAATGGCCCTGCGACACGACGAAGTTAGTGCCGAAGGCGACCAGCGCGCGCACCCGGTAAGGCTCGGCCTCGAGCACGGCCCGGCTGAAATCGCGCGCCGTGATCCAGCCCTTCGCCGGCGGGCCAAGCGGTAATTCGGCAATACCCAGCGCCTTGGCCTGCTGCTCCGGTGGCAGGATGTTGTAGTCGTTGAGAGGACGTGTCGGCGGCGGCACCGGCCAGCGATTGCCGCCGGGCCGATCGCACGCGCCGGTCAGCGCATAGAGCGAGGCGATCGCGCGCTCGATCGCGGTTGCATTGGTGTGCTGGCCGACGCCGGTCCAGGAATGATAGGCAAGCCGCGGCCGGGCTCCGAGCAGCGCATTGAATGCGTCGATGTCCTCGACTTGCAGCCAGGTCAGTTCCGCCACGCGCGCCGGCGTATAAGGCGCGGCGCGCTCGGCCAGCAATTCGAACGCGGTTGCCGCCGAGATCATCCGGCCGTCGCGCGCACGGATCGACAGCGCGCCGCGAAGCCGGCCGCCGCGCTCCGGCGCGTAGCGGGTGTCGCAAGCCACCGGCGAGCCCGACGCATCGAGACGAACGAAAGCCTCAGGCGCACCATCCGGCCACAATGCGTCGGCGCGCAGGAAGCGCCCGGTAGCGCGATCGACCAGCAGCGATCCATTGGTCCATGCATCGACGAAGTCAGCATCGAAGCTGCCGGTCGCGATGAGATGACGGATCGCGCCCATCGCAAGTGCGCCGTCGGCACCGGGGCGAATGCGCAGCCAGAGATCGGCCTGCTGACCCGAGCCGTTCGGCTTGGGATCGACGACGACGACCTTGGCGCCGCGCCGACGCGCGTCGGCGATCCGCGTCGCCTGGGCGAGCCAGGTGCGCGCGGGATTGTGGCCCCACAGGATGATCGCGTCGGCATTGTCGTAATCGGGAAAGCCGATGCCGCGGCCGAAGGTCAGCGCGTGCGCATAATCCTTGTGCCAGCCGCAGATCTCGACCGCATAGATCAGGTTGGGGCTGCCGAAGCCGCGGATGAAGCGCTCGACCCACTCGAAGCTGTCGACCATCGGCGTGCCGCTCGGCGTGGTGACGCCAAACGCAACCGCCTCGGCGCCGCTCTCAGCGCGGATGCTGCCGAGCCGGTCGGCGATCTCGGTCAAAGCCTCGTCCCAGGACACCTCGACCCAGCCGGGATCGGTAGCATCACGCGGCCCGGTCCGCTTCAGCGGCACCGTCAGACGGCGCGGGCTGGCGACGATTTCGGGGGCGGCCCGCCCCTTGGCGCAAAGCGCGCCACCGGTCGGGTGGTTATTTAATACCTCCACGCCGACAACCCGCCCGTCCTCGACCACGGTGACAGAACCGCAGCGCGAGCGACAAAGCGTGCAATAGCCGGGTAGACGCTGCTTCACCGCCGTCTCATCGTCAAGTCAGCCCTAGTGACGCATTCTTGTAATGCGTTACACATTTACGTCATACGCTACCGGCCGCGTCAAGGCTAAGTAATAATCAGGGACGAATCGGAGCTCCCGGCGAGAGGCACCCATGGACCAGAATTTGCGCGAACAGGTGCTGCAGCGGGTGCGCGCCGAGATCATTTCCGGGCAGAGCCTTCCCGGCACGATGTATTCGGTGCCGTCACTCGCGGCGAGCCTCGGCGTCTCCTCGACGCCGGTGCGCGAAGCGCTGCTCGAGCTCAGCCGCGGCGGCCTGGTCGAGCCGATGCGCAACCGCGGCTTCAAGGTGGTGGAGCCGTCGCTGACCGAGCTGCGCAATTTGTTCGACATGCGCGAGGTGCTGGAGCTGCACGCCGCGGTGCTGGTCGCCGCCAATCCTCCAAGGGATCTACCAGTCGTGCGCGGCTGGGCCGACCAGATCGCCAAGGCCGTCGAGACCGACGACGTCCAGCTCTATCTGGAGGCCGACCGCAACTATCATCGCGAGTTCATCGCAGCCGCCGGCAATGAGCTGCTGACCGACATGGTGATGAGCCTGCGCGACAAGATGCGGCTCTACGGCATCAGCTCACGCGCCGGCCTCGAACGGCAGCAGGCATCGGTGCCCGAGCACTACCGGCTGATCGAACTCGCGCTCGCCGGCGAGACCGAGTCATTGCCAACCTTGCTACGCAGCCATATCCGCTCCTGGGAGCCGATCTTCGTCGATGCCTTGATGCGCTCGAAGGAGTACGCGCGCGAGCCGCTGCGGCAGGCGCGCGGGTGACGCGGAGCGAAATAGACGGCCGGTCGCGGTGACCGGCTAGTCCAAGATGCTCTTGTAGTGCTCCGAGAAGACATCGCGGCCGATGATCAGCCGCATCACCTCGGAGCTTCCCGCCAGGATCCGGTTGACGCGCGCGTCGGTGAACATGCGGCTGATCGGATATTCATCCATATAGCCCGCGCCGCCGTGCAGCTGTACGCCGAGGTCGAGCATCTTCCATTCGACTTCCGACGACATCATCTTGGCCTTGGCGCCCATGTTGCTGGTCAGGCGCCCCGCATTGTGCTCGGCGACGCAGTGATCGACATAGACCTGCACGAGGTCGATTTCGGCATCCATCTCCGCCATGCGGAACTGGGTATTTTGCTGTTCGGCAAGCGGCCTGCCGAACAGCTTGCGCTCCAGCACGTAAGCGCGCGTGATGTCGAATGCCTTGCGGCCATTGGCGATCGACCCGACCGCGGAGATCAGCCGCTCCTCGGCAAGACCCTCCATCAGATAGTAGAAGCCCCTGCCCGGTTCTCCCAGCACGTTGGCCTTGGGCACCTTGACGTTCTGGAAGAACAATTCGGCGGTGTCCTGCGCCGGCATGCCCATCTTCTTGAGATTGCGGCCGCGCTCGAAGCCTTCCATGCCCCGCTCGACGATCAGCAGCACCATGGCGTGCTTCTTCTCGGCGCCCGCGAGCCTGGCGGCCACGATCACCACGTCGGAATTGATGCCGTTGGAAATATAGGTCTTCGAGCCGTTGAGCAGGAAATGATCGCCCTTGTCTTCCGCCGTCGTCCGCATGCCCGCGAGGTCCGAACCCGCGCCGGGCTCGGTCATCGCGATGGCCAGGATGGTCTCGCCGCTGACGCATTTCGGCAGGAAGCGGTCGCGCTGCTCCTCGGTGCCGAAGCGCTTGAAGTAAGAACCGACCAGGCGACTGTGCAGCGTGTTGAACCAGCCCTTGCAGCCCGAGCGCGCGGTCTCCTCGATGATGATCTGCTCGTAGCGGAAGTCCTCGTCGCCCATCCCGCCATACTTTTCCTCGGGCCAGATCATCAGGAAGCCGAGGTCGCCGGCCTTCTTGAACGCGCTGCGGTCGACGATGCCGGCCTCCCGCCACGCCTCCATATGGGGCGCGATCTCGCTGGCGAGGAACTTACGGTAGGAGTCGCGGAAGATGACCTGGTCTTCGGTAAAGCTGCGCATCATTCACCCAATAGCGCTCTCAAGCGGCGCGGAAACCGGCCGGCGCGCGGCGCGGCACGCACAAAAAATTCGGAGCGCCGGTTCTGCTTCAATCAAAACCGGCGCTCCGTCATTGAAACAAGCGACGCCTTACTTGCCCTTCCAGTTCGGCGCGCGTTTTTCTGCGAAGGCAGCTGCGCCCTCGCGGGCATCCTCGGACACGAAGACAGGAGCAACGATCTCCTGCTGCTTCTTCCACATCTGGTCTTCCGGCCAGAGCCGCGATTCGACGATCACCTGCTTGGATGCCTTGACCGCGAGCGGGCCGCTGGCGCCGATCGCGGCCGCGAGCTCGAGCGCGGCGTCGAGCGCCGGGCCGTCGGTCACGCGATTGATGATGCCGAGCTCATAGGCGCGCTGTGCGCCGAAGAACTCGCCGGTCAATGCGAACTCCATCGCCACGCGGAACGGCATCTGGCGCGGCATGCGGATCAGCCCGCCGGCCGCAGCAGCCAGCCCGCGCTTCACTTCGGGGATTCCGAACTTGGCGTTGCGGTTGGCGACGATCATGTCGCACGACAGCGCGATCTCCATCCCGCCGGCGAGCGCGTAGCCGTCCACGGCCGCGATCAACGGCTTCTTCGGCGGCGCCTCGGTGAGGCCGGCGAAGCCGCGGCCGGGGATCGACGGCCGCTCGCCCTTCAGGAACCCCTTGAGGTCCATGCCTGAGCAGAATGTGCCGCCGGCGCCGGTGATGATGCCGACGCTGAGGGCATCGTCGGCGTCGAGCCGGTCGATCGCTGCGGCCACGCCCTTGGAGAGGGCGAGGTTGGCCGCGTTCTTGGCTTCCGGCCGGTTCAGCGTGATGATCAGAATGGGTCCGCGGACTTCAGTGAGGACCGGAGTTTCTTCGGACATCGCTTCGTCTCCTGTTGCCGTGCTTAGCGCGGAGCCATGCGGATGGCGCCATCGAGGCGGACATCTTCACCGTTGAAGTAGCCGTTGGTGATCATCGTCAGCGCCAGCTGCGCATACTCCTCCGGCATGCCGAGACGCTTCGGGAACGGCACCGACGCGCTGAGCGCGGCCTTGACGTTCTCCGGGGCGCCCTGCAGCAGCGGCGTGTTGAAGATGCCCGGCAGGATGGTGTTGACGCGGATACCCTCGGCCATCAGGTCGCGCGCGATCGGCAGGGTCATGCCGACGACGCCGGCCTTCGACGCCGAGTAAGCCGCCTGCCCCATCTGGCCGTCCTCGGCCGCGACGGACGCCGTGTTGACGACGGCACCGCGCTCACCGTGCTCCAGCGGGGACAGCGACAGCATGCCCTGCGCCGACTTGGCGATGCAGCGGAAGGTACCGACCAGATTGATCTGGATGATGCGGTTGAAGGCGTCGATCGGGAAGTGGGTGGGCTCGCCGGTCTTCTTGTCCCGGCCGGCGGTCTTCACCGCGTTGCCGGTGCCTGCGCAGTTCACCAGGATGCGCTCCTGGCCGTGCGCCGCGCGGGCCTTGGCGAAGCCCGCATCGACCTGCTCGTCGGAAGTGACGTCGACCTTGCAGAACACGCCGCCGATTTCCTTGGCGATGGCTTCACCCTTCTCTTCGTTGAAGTCGAAGATCGCGACTTTCACGCCTTGTGCTGCGAGCGCCCGCGCAGTGGCTGCGCCGAGGCCGGAAGCGCCGCCGGTGACGACGGCGGCGACCGATGAATCGAGTTTCATGGCTATATCCTTTCGCGATCAGATGCGTTCGATGATGATGGCCGGCGCCATGCCGCCGGCGGCACACATGGTGACCAAGCCATAACGTCCGCCGCTGCGCTCGAGCTCGTCGAGCGCCGTGCCGATCAGGATCGATCCGGTCGCGCCGATCGGGTGGCCGAGCGCGATCGAACCACCATTGATGTTGACCTTCTCGCGATTCAGATCGAGGTCGCGGATGAACTTCTCGGCGACGACCGCGAAGGCCTCGTTGATCTCCCAGACGTCGATGTCGTCCTTGGTCAGGCCGGCCTTGGCGAGAACCTTCTTGGCCGCCGGAACCGGCGCATTGAGCATCAGCGTCGGATCATCACCCTGATTGGCATAGGCCACGATGCGGCCGCGCGGCTTGAGGCCGTGCTTCTCGGCATATTCTTTGGAGGTGATGAGGACCGCGGCGGCGCCGTCCACCACGCCCGAGCTGTTGCCGGCATGATGCACGCCTTTCCACTCGAGGCCCGGATAGCGGCGCTGGATCTGCTTCTTGAATGTCACGCCATTGCCGAGATCGAAATCGGCAAGCTGCTCGAAGCTCGGCTTCAGCGAAGCAAGGCCTTCGGCGGTGGTCTCGGGGCGCGGGAATTCCTCACGACCGAGAGCGACGCTGCCGTCGTCGTTGAGGACGGAGATCACCGACTTGGCGAAGCGGCCTTCATCGATCGCCCGCTTGGCGCGCTGCTGGCTGACCAGCGCCAGGGCATCGCAGGCCTCCCGGCTGATCCCCTCACGCGTGGCAATGGCGTCGCCGCACACGCCCTGATGCGACTGCGGGTGAATCTCGTCAAGCGCCGGATTACCCGAACCCATCATCCGCGCCGGCTGTCCCGCCTTGGAACGCTCGGCTGCGAGGGTCTGCTGATAGCTCATCATCTCGGTGCCGCCGGCGATGACGCAATCCTCCATCCCCGACATCACCGAAGCTGCCGCGAGGTTCACCGAGGTGATGCCGCCGCCGCAGAAGCGATCCAGCGTCGTGCCGCTGGCGTTGATGTCGTAGCCGGCCGCGAGCGCCGACATGCGTCCGAGATCGCCGCCCTGCTTGCCTTCCTGGGTCGAGGTCGACCAGATGATGTCATCGACGGTCGAGGTATCGAGCTTGTTGCGCTCCTTCAGCGCGCCGAGCACGGTCGCGGCCAGTTGCTGCGGATGCAGATGCGACAGCGCACCCTTGCCCGGCTTGCCGATGCCGCGCGGCGTGCGGACCGCGTCAATGATGTATGCTTCAGACATGCGTTTCCCTCTACTTTGGATGTTTCTTGACTATGAGCTCGCGCCGAATGGTCCCGACCGAGGCGTCAGCGGTGCGGCGTGACCGAAAGCGGCGCGGCCACCGGCTTGCGCTGATCTTCGAAGTACTCGAAGCGCGAGTTGATCAGCATCGACGGTTGCGCCGTTGCGCGCTCCCGCTCGTCGGCGCAGACGGGCTTGTCGCCCCCCTCCACAAACAGCGGGACGCTGGGCGCGGCCGCGTGCGGACCGAGAGCATATTTCTGCTCTTGCGGCAGGTAGATCAACTGGCCGATCTGGGTGAGGGTCAAGGTGAGACGGGAGACCGTCGATCGGGGAAGACCGCAGCGATCGGCGATCTCGCGATTGCCCAAGCGTATGCTTCGACCTTCGAAGCAACGCACGATGTCGAATGCGCGCGATACCACTTGTATCACGCGCCGGTTGTCCGTGCCGGCGGTGTCTTGCGCCATCAGTACCTCAGATCGACGTCCCATCGTTTACGCCTCACTCCTCATTGTCATACGCGTGAATGAAACCCACCCTGGTTCGGGCAGGACGCGCCGGTCCGCGACATCGCTGTCGAGCGCGCAACGCCGAGCGGCGCACGCGTGAACGGACCTGCATGCAGGATCTGACGGCGGCGATCGGCGCGCGCCGTGTCGGCGACCAAGATGATCGAGCCGGCGCTGTGCCATGGCCGCGCGACAACGAATTCGGCATGCCGGACAAGGCCATTCCCGGTCTGTTCGAGGCCGATCTGCATGGCGCCGATGGGCGCCTGGCCGTCCAGCCCGGTGAAGCCGCGACCGCGCGGGGCAAGCAGCTTCGGATAGCGACGGCCGGCCAGCATCAGGCGGATTCTTTCCCTAGGGTTTCAGACCTTAATTAATTGATTAATTAGTCAGGTGATTAAAGTGGGCGCTCCCCCCTGTCAACCGTCCTCGCCGCAGGGCGCCCCGCGCCCGGGTCGCACCTCACACATCGCTCAAGCCGCCCGGGGCCGGCTGGGCAGCAGCTGCCGATCCGTCATGACGACCGTCAGACCGATGCTGGACGGTGACCGAACGAAATGCGCGACACGAGAGCCCACCCGCAAGCGCCGAGACGCAGCGACGGGGCATGCGGTTTCTTGGTTGCACATCAGCTTTCGTCGTTCGGTATGGAGCGCGCTCACGCGTCGCCCGCTCCGCAAGCACCGCCCGGATCTCGAAATGCCGTCGCCGATCGGCGATCGCTCCGAGAATGAATTTCCTTTGTCAGTTCGACGAGCAAAGCGACCGTTCCATAGAACCGGCATGGTTCGAGTCATTGATTGCAAACTGGACGCATTGCTCATGGTTCGTGTTCGAGCTGGGCAAAGACGTGCTATTTTTGCAGGGACGACTATTCGACGGAGGTTTTATGCGTCTCGCATCCTCTTGGCTTCACACCCTCGGTCGCATGACCCGACAGTTCCAGCGGTGGCGCAGGAAGCTCGCCCGCGCCGCACATCCCGATGGAGAGCGTGATCTGCACGAGTTCTTCCTGTTCGGGCCGCATGGCTAGCTGAGCCGACCGGGCACTGTCGCGCTGCGGTTTCGGCTGACCTGAGACACTTGCCGAAGGCACATGCGGCCAGGATTCTCGCGTGGCCGCTTGTCCACGTTTCCGAACATTTGACTCTTGGCTCTGCGCGTTTCATGCAAGCGAGTGGTCGGTGGAGGGCAGCATGACTAATACCGCTGGACGGCATGTCATCATCGTTGGCGGAGGTGCCAGCGGTGTCTTGCTGGCGTATCAATTGCTGCATCAGTCATCTTGCGATCTCCGCGTCACGTTGATCGAGCAGCGTCCGGATATCGGCCGCGGCATCGCTTACCACACCGGAAATCCCGATCATCTGCTCAACGTGCGCGCTGCGAATATGAGCGCGCTACCGGACCAGCCGGATCATTTCTGGCGTTGGCTGGTGTCACGCCAGGACGAGCTGCCGCTCTGTCCTGATCCCTACTGCTTTGTTCCCCGGCGGGTCTACGGCGATTACATCGCCAGCCTGCTTGAGCAAGGTGCGTCCGATCGCACAGACGGGCAACGTCTCACGATCGTGCGCGGCACCTGCGTCGACCTCAGCGAGGGCTCGGACCAGGCTATCGCTACGCTGGACGACGGCCGCTGCCTTGCAGGTGATACCATCGTACTTGCCACCGGGCACGACATGCGCGCAAGCAACCCGGGGCACGCGGATCCCTGGACGCCGCCGTCGGCCGCTCCCATCGATGCCGACGCGACTGTCCTGATCCTCGGCACCGGGCTCACGATGGTCGATTACGTCCTCTCGTTGCTGCGTGATGGACATCGCGGGCCGATCATTGCGATGTCGCGACGCGGCCTGCTCGCCAAGCCACATCGCCGGGTCGATCCCGTTCGTATCGCCGAGACCGACGTTCCGTTCGGTGCCAGCGTCAGTCAATTGACGCGTTGGCTCCGCGCGCTTGTCGAGCGGCATGCCGCCGAGGGCGGCGACTGGCGTGCTGTGATCGACGGGCTTCGGCCCTACACTCAACGGCTATGGCGTGAGCTCCCGTTGACGTCGAAGCGCCGCTTTCTCGAGCATCCGCGAGCCTGGTGGGATGTGCATCGGCACCGGATGGCGCCGGAAGTCGAGGCCCGCATCACCGGGGCACTTTATGACGGACAGCTCAGCCTGATCGCGGCAAAGGTGGTTCGAATCGAACCGAACGGCGCCGGCGCTGCGGTCGCATATCGCCTGCGCGGGGACACCGAAACCAGGCAGCTGCAAGTCGGTGCCGTCGTCGACTGCACCGGCATCGTGAAGGATCCGCGTGCGACGCCCAATCCGGCCGTGCGCAGCCTGTTTCAACGGGGCCTCGCCTGTGTCGATCCGCTCTACATCGGCATCGAGACCGATCCTGATTGCGCGATCGTCGATCGTGAAGGCGTCCCGTCGCGCCGCCTGTTCGCGGTGGGCCCGCTGACCCGCGCGGCGTTCTGGGAGATCATCGCGATTCCCGACATCCGCAACCAGTGTGCCGAACTCGCTGCCCTGCTCTCCCGAACTGAAGAAACAGGGCAGCACCCGCTCCGCCGTGAACTGACGCGCGTTTAGCTGCTGAAGCCGGCCGGAATGAACGCCGGCAGCTTGTCCTCGATGAATTTCTTCACCTCGGGCGAGTTGAAGACCTGGATGAAGGCCTTGAGGCGCGGATCGTCCTTCCTGTCGGGCCGCGCCGTGAAGCGCAGCACCAGCCCGTCATCCACCGTGCGATCGATCAGCAGCGCCGATTTCGGATCGCCGCCCGCGGGGATCAGATAGGTGATGTTGACGAGTGCGAGCGTGACGTCGTCGAGCGAGCGATAGGTCTGCGCTGGATCGAGCTCGACGACCTTCAGATTCTTGGGGTTCTCGATGATGTCGAACCGGCTCACCGCGAAGCCCTTGCCCGGCGTCAGCTTGATCAGGCCGGCCCGCTCGAGCAGAATCAATCCGCGTGCGCCGTTGAGCGGCTCGTTCGGGATCGCGACACTGTCGCCAGGTTTGATCTCGTCGAGCGACTTGATCTTCTTCGAGAACAGCCCGACCGGTGCGATCACGCCGACCTTGTCGACCTGGACCAGATTGAAGCCGCGCTGCTTGTTCTGGATCGCAAGGTAAGTGCCGTGCTGGAACAGGTTGGCGTCGACGTCACCGCTGTTGACCACTTCGTTCAAGGCGACCCAATCGGATAGCTCAATGACCTTGACGTCCTGCCCTTTGTCCTTGGCCAGTTTGGCGGCGAACGCCGCAAGCTGGCCGACTGGACCGGCGCTGGTCGCGATCTTGAGGGGTTCGTCGGCGACGGCGCTCGCCGTCAGGGCAAGGAGAACGCCTGCCGCTTGCGCCAGGCGCAACAATGTCTTCATCATCTCAATCCTGTGTTGATGTTACCAACTGCGATCACGCCGCTTTGCGGGCGCTGCTGCCAGCCTCGGCCTGGGCCAATGCCTGAACGAGGTCGGCGATGATGTCGTCAGGGTGCTCGATCCCGACCGAGAGCCGCACATAGCCGGGCGTGACGCCGGCCGCGATTTGCTCTTCGCCGGTAAGCTGCTGGTGGGTGGTCGAGGCGGGATGGATCGCGAGCGACCGCGCATCGCCGATATTGGCGACATGATAGAACAGCCTCAGCGCATCGACGAAGCGGCGACCGGCCTCGACACCCCCCTTGAGCTCGAAGCCGACCAGCGCGCCATACCCACCTTTCAGATAGGTGTCGGCGCGGCGGCGATTCTCGCCGTCCTGCAATCCCGGGAAGATCACATGGGAGACGCTGGGGTGCCTGGCCAGGAACTCCGCCACCTTGATGGCATTCTCATTGTGCTGGCGCAGCCGCAGCGGCAGTGTCTCGAGCCCCTGGATGAACTGGAAGGCATTTTGCGGCGCGATCGCAGCGCCGAGATCGCGCAACAGCTTGACGCGCGCCCGCAGGATGTAGGCGATCGGACCGAGCGGCTTGGCCGCCTCCGTCCAGATCGCGCCGTGATAGGCGGCGTCCGGCTGCGTCAGCAGCGGAAAGCGCTCGGCGTGCGCCGCCCAGTCGAAATTGCCGCCATCGACGATCGCGCCACCGATCGACGTACCGTGGCCCCCGATATACTTCGTCGTCGAATAGACCACGATCGCGGCACCATGCTCGAACGGACGCGCGATCAACGGCACCGCCGTGTTGTCGAGGATCAGCGGCACACCGAGCGGGCGGCCGATATCGGCCACTTCCCTGATCGGGAACACGTTAAGCTTGGGATTGGGCAGGGTTTCGGCAAAATAGGCGCGGGTCTTCGCATCGGTGGCGCGACGAAAATTCTCCGGATCGGCCGGGTCGACGAACCGCACCTCGATGCCGAACTGCTTCAAGGTTTGCGACAGCAGCGTCCAGGTGCCGCCATAAAGATCGGTCGAAGAGACGATGTTGTCGCCGGCCTGGGCGATGTTGAAGATGGCAAAGGCCGAGGCGGTCTGGCCCGACGCCACGGCGAGCGCGCCGACGCCGCCTTCCAGCGCCGCCAGCCGTTCCTCGAAGGCGTCCGCCGTCGGGTTCTTGATCCTTGTGTAGATCTGCCCGATCGCTTCCAGCGCGAACAGGCGCGAGGCATGGTCGGTATTCTCGAACTGGAACGAGGTGGTCTGATAGATCGGAACCGCCACCGCACCCGTCGCGGGATCGGACCGGTAGGACCCGCCATGCAGGGCGAGCGTCTCGAGATTCTTCGTTTCGACCGGCATTTCGAACTCTCCTGGGATCGGTGAACCACGCGTTGCAAGTCGCGAAATGATGCGCAGCGACTTTGCTCGTGTCGAGATGTCCCGGAAAATAGCGATGGACGTGCTGACGTCTCGCGGAACGGCATCCTGAATTTTTCAGACGGATCATCCGGCACGACGCATTTGTTTCGTGTGCCGGCGGCCGGTGCCGGCGCGTGAGATTGCGGATCACACAGTGCAGTGATGGCCCGCGGTCAGAGCTGCATCAACGCGCCCACCCCGCCTGCGCGCATCAATGAGCGTAACTTGCTATCGGAGAATTCCACTGCAGCAGGATTTTTGCGCAGACCGCTCGAATAGAAAACAAAGTCGCGCAGGCAAGCTGCTACGTTGCCCCAACACGATCACTATCGGAACAGGTCGATGGCAAAATCGAGAGAGCTTCGCTTCAACGCATTCAACATGATGGCGCCAAGCCACAACTGGGCCGGCTTGTGGTCGCATCCGCGCGACACTTCGCTCGACTACAACTCGCTCGATTACTGGGTCAATTATGCGAAGACCGCCGAGCGAGGACTGCTCGACGGCATCTTCCTGGCTGACGTGTTCGGCATCTATGACGTCTACGGCAGCAGTCCGGACACAGCGCTCCGTCACGCCGTTCAATTGCCGAATGCAGAGCCGACCTTGCTGGTCTCGGCCATGGCGCTCGTTACCAGGCATCTCGGTTTCGGGATCACGTCCAACCTCACCTATGAACACCCTTACCAGCTCGCGCGACGCTTCTCGACGCTCGATCATCTCACCAACGGGCGGATCGGCTGGAACATCGTGACCGGCTATCTCGACAGCGGCGCCCGCGGCATGGGCCTCGAGGCGAACCGCGCCCATGACGAACGCTACGAAGCGGCCGAAGAATTCCTCGCCGCGAGCTATAAATTATGGGAGGGCAGCTGGGAGGATGACGCGGTGCGCCGGGACCGCGCGGCGCGCATCTTCACCGACCCCGCCAAAATCCATCCCGTCCGTCATGAAGGGCCCCACTACAAGATTGACGGCATCCATCTCGCGGAGCCCTCTCCGCAACGCACGCCGCTGCTGTATCAGGCAGGCACCTCGAAGCGCGGCCGGGCCTTCGCGGCACGGCATGCGGAGGCAATCTTCCTCAACGGGCAGACCAGGCCAATTCTCGCCCGTGCGGTCCGCGACATCAGGAGCGCCGCGAAGGAGTTCGGGCGCGATCCCCATGATATCCGCCTTTTCGCCGGCGCGACCGTGATCGTCGCGCCGACCCGGGCAGAAGCCGAAGACCTGCTCGCGGACTATGCCGCACATGTCGACCAGACCGGGCAGCTCGCTCTGCTTTCGGGTTGGACCGGCATCGATTTCTCGACCTATCGTCCCGACCAGGCGGTGCAATATGTCGAGAGCAACGCGATCCAGTCGATGGTGGAGAACTTCACCCTGCATAGCGACCGCCCGGTCAAGGTCGGCGATCTCGCGACGTTGAGCCGCGTCGGCGCACGATCCCCCTTCGTGGTCGGCTCGCCCCAGGATGTCGCGGACGAGCTGATCGCCTGGGCGGAAGACACCGACGTCGACGGCTTCAACCTGTTCCGCCTCGTCGCCCCCGAATCGCTCGACGCCTTTGTCGACCTCGTGGTGCCGGAACTGCAATCACGCGGCGTGTACAAGACGGCCTATCGCGAAGGCACGCTGCGGGAAAAGCTGTTCCCCGAACGCGGAGCGCGCCTTCATGCCACGCATCCCGGCGCGGGCTACCGGCACTCGCGCTCGAACGCAGTCCGCTCCGATGCCGCCGAATAGGGCCGTGGCCTGACTCCGACCCGCGTATTGTCGCCGGCCGCGGCTACCAGCTCGGCAACACGGCGCCCTTGAACTTGGTCAGGACAAACTCCTTCACCTCAACCGTGTGATAGCTGTCCACGAGGATCTTGACCCACGGCTTGTCCTTGTCCGCGGCGCGAACCGCGATCAGGTTGACGTAAGGCCCTTTGGGATCCTCGCGCAGGATCGGGTCCTTGACCGGATCGAGGCCGGCCTGGGTCGCATAATTCGTGTTGATCACTGCGGCATCAACATCGTCGAGCGCACGAGGCGCCTGAGCCGCATCGACCTCGACGAATTTGAGCTTCTTCGGATTGTCGGTGACATCCAGGACGGTCGGCTTGAACCCGACGCCGTCCTTCAACTTGATCGCACCCTTGTCGCGCAGCAGCAGCAGGGCGCGGCCGCCATTGGTCGGATCATTCGGGATCGAGATCTTGCCGCCGTCCGGAATGACCGCCCAGCTCTTGTACTTCTTGGAATAGACGCCGATCGGGAAGTTGACCGTTAGCCCCACCGCCTCGATCTTGTAACCGCGATCGGCCTTCTGGTTGTCGAGATAAGGCTGGTTCTGGAACGAATTGGCCTGGATATCGCCGGCGTCGAGCGCTGCGTTAGGCACCACATAGTCGGAGAACTCGACCAGCTGGATATCGAGCCCGTTCTTTGCCGCGATCGGCTTCACGGCCTCGAGGATTTGCGCATGCGGCCCGGGCGTCACGCCGATCTTGATGGTCTCCGCCGCGACAGACGCCGACCAGAGCGTGAGCACGCTGGCAAACGCAACAATGGAACGAAAGGACATTTGGGTCTCCACAGGAATTGTCAGTATTGCGAAAAAGGGCGCCGAAGAGGTCGTGGCCGGTGTCAGCGATGGCGCAGGCGGCGGTTGACGCGGCGGGCGAGATAGTCGCCGGCCGTCTGCACCGTCTGCACCAGCGCGATCAGGACGACGACGACCGCGAGCATCATCTCGGGCATGAAACGCTGATAGCCATACCGAATGCCGAGGTCGCCCAGCCCGCCGCCGCCGACCGCTCCGACCATCGCCGAATAGCCGAGCAGGCTGACGACCGCGAGTGTCAACGCAAGCACGAGGCCCGGCAGCGCTTCCGGAATAAGGACCTTGAGTACGATTTGCAGAGGGCTGGCGCCAAACGACGACGCGGTCTCGATCAACCCGGCATCGACCTCACGGATCGCCGCCTCGACCAATCGGGCGATGAATGGCATCGCGGCGATGGTCAACGGGACGATCGCTGCGCCCGAACCAATGGAGGTGCCGGCGATCAGGCGCGTGAACGGGATGATGGCAACCACGAGGATGATGAACGGCGTCGAGCGTGTCGCATTGACGATGATGCCCAGTACGCTGTTGACCGCCGGCGCCGCGAACAACTCCCCCTTGCGGCTGGTGGCCAGGAAGACGCCGATCGGAAGTCCGAACGCCGTGGCGATCAAGGCAGCGATCGACACCATGAACAGGCTCTCGCCGGTGGCCTGAACGATCAGGTTGATGAGTTCACGCGACATAGCCGAGACGTTCCGCCGGGAGGTTATTCTTGGAGAGATACAATGCCGCCTTGTCGGCCGCGGCCTCGCCGCCGGGAATACCCAGCGACAGCAAGCCGACATGTTGCCCGCCGATCTCATCGATCCGCGCCGACAGCAGCGCGACGTCGATCGAGAGCTCGCGCGCAAGGCGGGCGACGATGGTGTCGCCGGCATCCGCTCCGCGAACCTGGACGCGAATGACGGCGTGACCACCGGCAACCGGTTGCGGTTGCAAGCGACTTGCAAGCGACACCGGAACGCTGTCGCCGATCACCTCGGAGAGGAATGCCTGCGTGACCGGATGCGCGGGATGCGTGAAGATGTCGGCGACGTGACCACGCTCGACGATATGACCGCCGTCGATCACCACGACTTCCTTGGCGAGCTGACGCACCACCGACATTTCGTGGGTGATCAGGACGATGGTGACGCCAAGCTCGCGATTGATGTTGGCCAGGAGATCGAGGATCGAACGGGTCGTTTGCGGATCGAGCGCCGACGTCGCCTCGTCTGACAGCAGGACGTTCGGCCGCGTCGCCAGCGCGCGGGCGATGCCGATGCGCTGCTTCTGGCCGCCCGACAGCTCGGACGGGTAGCGATCATATTTGTCCGCGATGCCGACGAGCTCGAGCAGCTCCGCGACGCGGACCGCAATGTCGCGCCTCGACCAGCCCGCGATCTCGAGCGGCAGCGCGACATTGTCGGCGGCCGTGCGCGACGAGAGCAGATTGAAATGCTGGAAGATCATGCCGATCGAGCGCTGCGCCAGGCGCAGATCGCGGCCCGAAAGTCCGGAAATATCGCGGCCGTCGACGACGACACGGCCGCTCGATGGTTTCTCCAGACCGTTGATCAGCCGCACCAGGCTGGACTTGCCGGCACCGGAACGCCCGATCACACCGGTGATCGAGCCACGCGGAATTGCGAAGTCGATGTCTTTCAGCGCCTGCACGCTCGGCTTGTCGCGGTAGGCCGGATAGGCCTTCGAGACCTGCTCGAACCGGACCATGGCATCGGCCGTGGTCCGCGGATGCGCCAATGGCAACAGCGTCTCGACAGGTTCCGCTGCCGTCAGGGATTGATGCACGTTCATTCAGTCAGTCCATAAGGTCGTCTTGGTCGCCACGCGCGCGGCCGCGCCTCAATGACCAAAGAGCAAATAGCTGCGGTCAACGCCGCGGCGCTCGCTGGTCTCATCGGTCCAGCCCACGGCCCGGCGATAGCTGCCCATGCTGTCCGTTTGCTTGAGCGCAACGACGTCGATCGGCTGCGCCTGATCCGCAAAGGGCGAAACATAGAGCGCATCCTCGGGACAATAGAGCTCGCAGAGGAAGCAGGTCTGGCAGTCGCCTTGCCGGGCGATTACCGGAATTCCGTCCGTCTTGTCAAACACGTTGGTTGGGCAAACGTTGACACAGATATCACAGGACGTACAGCGCTCGCCGTCGATAACCTCGATCACTCCGCAGCCTCCGCATAGCTGGCCGCGGCATGGGGCCGGGCCGAGGTCCAGATCTCGTCGAGGCCGCCGGTCGTCACATAATGCCGCTGCCGGCTGTCCAGGTCGGGGAAGTCGTCGCGGCGATGCATGCCGCGGCTTTCCTGACGGGCGAGCGCGCTGCGGTACATCCACCGCGCGGTCGCCAGCATCGCTGCGGCCTCGCGCGCCCGCACGATCTCGGATCTGTCGGCGGCGTCCGCTTCCGACACATCACGCCATGCTGCGTCGAGACGCCCGAGCGCGCCCTGCAAGCGCGATGCCTCGCGGAAGTAGTTCAGCTCGTACGGGAAGACCTCGGCCTGGACGGCCCTCGCCAGCGCGGCCGGCGCGAATGCACGGCGCTGCCGGCTTCGAAACGCCACGGCGCCCGCGGACGACAATGTGCGCCTGGCAGTTGGTCCGACCTGAGTGCCATAGTCAGCGGCGCCCTGCCCGGCCCAGGCTCCGGACGACATCGCCCAGGCGGCATTGTGGCTGCCGCCACCGGTGAAGCCACCGCAGATCAATTCGCGCGTCGCCGCGTCGCCGGCCGCATAGAGCCCCGGCACGCTGGTGGCGCAACTGTCGTCAACGATACGAAGGCCGCCGGTCCCCCTGACGGTCCCCTCCAGCCGCAGCGTGACGGGAAAGCGGTCCTTGAAGGGATCGATCCCGGTGCGATCGAACGGCAGGAAGAAATTCGGCTGCGATACGCGCATATGATGCCGCACATCGTCATCCGCCTTGTCCAGCCGGGCATAGACCGGGCCCTCGAGCAGGGCGAGCGCAATCGCCGATCGCCCGCCCTTCGACGCCGCGCCGGGCACCACGCTGCCGTCGTCATAGGTGAAGCTGGCCCAGCTGTAGAACAACGTCTTGGTCACCGAGCCGAACGCCGGTGAGATCGCGTAAGGGTTGGAGAACTCCATGCTCGTGAATTCGGCACCAACCTCCGCGGCCATCAGATAACCGTCGCCGGTCAACACGTTCGATCCGAGCGTCTTGCTGAGGAATGCACAGCCGCCGGTGGCGATCACGACCGCCTTGGCCCGCACCGTCCAGCGATCCTGCTTCTGCCGGCGCACGCCGCTGGCGCCGGCGACGGCCCCGTCGTCGTCGACGAGCAGTTCAAGCGCCGGGCTGTGGTCGAGAATGGTGACGCCGGCCTGCTTGGTGCGCTTGCGCATCAAACGCATGTATTCGGGGCCCTGCAGCGAGTTGCGCTGCGACTTGCCGCGGCCATCCACCGGATAGGGATATCCCCAATCGGCCAGGCGATTGCTGTGCTGATAGGTGCTGTCGAGCACGCGCGCCATCCAGCGGCGATCCTGGAGATAGCCGCCCATCTTCTCGCGATTGGCCATCGCGGCCGCGCGCAGGGCCGGATCTGGATCAATGTACCAGACGCCCGTTCCCGCTGCGGCGGTGGCGCCCGAGGTGCCGCAAAATCCCTTGTCGGCGAGCACCACCCGTGCGCCGCGCTCGGCGGCGCTGACCGCGGCCCAGGTCCCTGCAGGACCGCCACCGATCACCAGAACGTCGGCCTCGAACGCGACCGAGCCTTCAGGCGCGGACACGCGTTCGGCGCGATGAGTTGGGTTCGGCATGATGGAAAGCTCCAGGCGGATCGGTCACGGCGCAAGGCGCGCCACGACACATCGTTGCGCGCGCGAGCCCGACTGGCAATTTCAGATATTTGCGAAGAGTTGGACGAAGCTTTCACCTGCCCCTCCGCGCAAAGAAGATTCGTGTCGCCGCATGCCGGATGTTGCGTCGGCGGCGAACAACGCGACACGAGCTTGCGCACAAGGCTCGCCGGCGGGGACGGATATTTCTTTTTGCGCGCTCCGGGCCGCGACGCATTTTCCCGCGCGCATCATGCCGATATCTAGCGACAAGCATCATCGCAGATACGGCCGCCATGTCTCATCGTCAGCTTCACCTCAACGTCAATCTTCTGCACTCCGGCGTCTATGCGTCGGCCTGGCGATTGCCCGACAGCGATCCGCGTGCCTGTTTCGACGTCGGCCACTACGTGCGCGTCGCCCAGATCGCGGAACGCGGCAAGCTCGATGCGATCTTCCTGGCCGACACGCCCGCCATCACCGACCGCATCGACTACCGCTCCTTCATGTCGCTGGAGCCGACCATCGTGCTGGCAACCGTCGCCGCCGCGACCAGCCATATCGGGCTGATCGCGACGGCCTCGACGACCTACAACGAGCCCTACAACATCGCACGCCGCTTCGCGACGCTGGATCTGGCGAGCGGCGGCCGCGCCGGCTGGAATGCGGTAACCACGGCCGATGCCTCGGCCAGCCGCAACTTCGGCCTTCCTACCGTGCTTGAGCACAAGGCGCGCTACGACCGGGCCAAGGAGTTCGCCGAAGTCGTCCATGCGTTGTGGGACAGCTGGGAGGACGATGCCTTTGTCGGCGACAAGGAGGCGGCGCGTTTCGTCGACACTACGAAGGTGCACCCGATTGGACATCGCGGCACCCATTACAGCGTGGCCGGCCCGCTCAACGTGCCGCGTTCGCCGCAGGGACGTCCCGTCACCGTTCAGGCCGGCGGATCGAGCGACGGCCGCGACCTCGCCGCCGCGCAGGCCGAAGCGGTGTTCACGCTGGCGCAAACGATCGACGAAGGCGTCGCCTATGCACGCGATCTGCGTGCCAGGGCTGCCGCGTACGGCCGCGCCGGAAGCTCCATCGTGATTCTGCCGGGGCTCGCGACCGTCATCGGCAGCACGGAAGCGGAAGCCAAGCGGCGGCAAGACGAGCTCTGGGAGCTGGTTCCGATCGAATACAGCCTTGCGCGACTGGCCGCCACATTGCAGGTCGATCCAGCTATCCTCGATCTCGACAAACCCCTGCCCGATCCTCTGCCGCTGCCGGCCAACGCCAACCACACCATGTTTCAGGGAACCGTCAACATCGCGCGCCGCGGCAATCTCACCGTCCGTCAATTGCTGCGCGCCCTCGGTGGCGGCGTCGGCCACCGGATCATCGTCGGCACGCCCGAGCAGATCGCCGACGACATCGAGGCCTGGTTCAAGGCGGGCGCGGCCGACGGCTTCAACCTGATGCCGGACGTATTGCCGACCGGGCTGGACGTGTTCGTCGACACCGTGGTGCCGCTCCTGCGGCAACGGGGGCTGTTCCGGCGCGATTACACGGGCACCACCCTGCGCGAGCATTTTGGATTGCCACGGCCGGTCAGCCGCTTTGCGCGACAAGCGGCGACAGCCACCAGCGCCTGACGCATCAGCGCGAGCCGGCCGGATGTGCGAGCTTGTCACCGGCGGGTGATTGCGCACGAACGCGCGGGATAATCTCCTTCGCAAAGCGCTCCATCTCGGCCTCGAACGGCTGGAACTGCAACATGAAGAGCTCAATGCCGGCGGCATGGAAGCCCCGGATGCGGGCCGACACCTCGTCATAGCTCCCGACCAATCCCGCAGCCGTGCCGCCATTGCTGCCAACCCGCGGCGATTTCTGCATGGTCTGCATCATCACGACCTTGGGATCGGTATTCTGCTTCTGGATCGCCTTCATTGGCGCATCCTTTCTGGAGAGCTCGAGCAGCCGCTGGTAGGCCGCCTCGGCCTCAGCCCGGGTCTGGCGCGCAATCACAAAGGCGGACAGCCCGAAGCGAAGCGGACCCGTGGCTCTCGGCCGCGCGGCCACGTCGGCGATCAGGCCCGCGACGTCGTCGAGCGGCTGTCCATTGATGAACCAGACATCGCCGTGATCGGCGACCAATGCGCGCGCCGGCTCGGATTCGCCCCCGACATAGATCAACGGCCGCGGCCGGTAGAGGCTGCCGGGCCGCAACACATAGTCCCTGACATCGAAATGCTCACTCTTGTAGGTCAGCCGCTCGCCCTGCATCAGGCGTGACACCACGGTGATCCACTCGCGGCCATACGCATAGCGGGCGTCATGCTCGGCAAAGCCGATGCCGGCCTTGTCGAGCTCGGGCCGGTTCCAGGCATTGACCAGATTGATCGCGAAGCGGCCGCGGCTAATGTTCTCGATCCCAAGCGCAAGCTTCGCCAGCACGACCGGATGATAGAGATAGGGCTTGATGGCGGCGATGATCTCGATCCGGCTGGTCAGCGCGGCAAGTGCGGCAGCGGCACTCCAGGCCTCGAGCTGATCGAGATCCTCCTGATGCGGATTGATGGTGTGCTGCGCGATCAGCGTGGAGTCGTAGCCCAGCGCCTCGGCCGCGATCACGAGGTCGCGATTGCGTTCCCACGATGCGTCGTAGGGTTCCTCTGGATCCTGATAGGCAGCGCGCGAACCGTGCACCAATGCCCAGATCCCGAAGCGAAGCGGTCGTATCGTCATTGGCGATCTCCGAATTGCGCTTTGTCGCTTTGCTTTTCACGAAGACGCGGCTGGAGATCAAGCAACGTCACATCAAAAGATTTTCCTTGCCGCACCGCGCGCGCGGACAAATCAGAAAACTCCAAATCTCACGACAATTGAAATACCGCTCTATTTCTGTTGGCGAAAAATCGTGGGACAGTTTGCGTCATCTGAACGATCCCAGTTCGACCGCAGTCGAATGCGCAACTGAGCAAAGATCATCACTCCAGGCCGACATCCATGAACAAGCCCATATCAGCCACCTCCCTGCAGCCGTCCGATCGCCTGGATAGCCGCCCCCCTGACATCGAGGCGCTGCTGAGCCGTATCACCGAGGGGGCAGCTCATCGCGAGCGTGAACGCATCCTGCCATTCGCCGAGGTCGATCTCATTCGCAAGGCGCATCTCGGCGCATTGCGGCTTCCGGCGGATGTCGGCGGCGCGGGCGCGTCGATCCGCACGCTGTTCGAACTCGTGATCCGGCTCGGCGCCGCCGACGCCAACGTCGCGCATATCCTGCGCAACCACTTCAGCGTGGTCGAACGGCTGGTGCGTCGCCCCAGGGACGAGCAGCACCGGCAATGGCAGAAGGCCGTCGCCGACGGCGCGATCATCGGGCTCGCGGCCACCGAACTCGATACCCCGAAGGTCGGCAATGTCACGCCCAACACCACACTGACCGCCGACGGCGACGATTATCTGCTCAACGGCACCAAATACTACAGCACCGGAACGCTCTATTCCGACTATGTGCTGGTGCGCACGGCCGATACGACAGGCGCCAATGCGGCGGTACTCATCCCGGTCAACCGCGAGGGTATCGAGCTGATCGACGATTGGGACGGGCTCGGCCAGCGGCTGACTGCAACCGGGACCACGCACTTCCGCAACGTGCGCATCAAGCGCCAAGAGGCGGTGTTCGACGCCCCCGACGCCGGCTACGGCATTCCCTACGCCAACACGTTCGCGCAGCTGTTCCTGACCGCCATCAACGCCGGCATCGCGCGCGCGGTGCTGCAGGATGCGGCCGAACTGGTGCGATCGCGCAAGCGGACGTTCTACTATGCACCGAGCGAGATACCGGCGGACGACCCGTTGCTGCAGCAGACCGTCGGCCAGATCGCCAGCGGCGCGTTTGCCGCCGAGACCGTGGTGCTCGCGGCGGCAGAGGCCCTCGACGCCGCCACCGATGCATTCGACGCCGGCGATCCCGCCGCTATCGACGCCGCGCACAAGGCTGCGCTGCTCTCGGCAAAAGCCAAGATTGTCGCCGATGAGCTGGCGATCCGCAGCGGCAGCCTGCTGTTCGATGTCGGCGGCGCGTCCGCCACCAAGAAGGCGACCAATTTCGACCGCCACTGGCGCAACGCGCGGACCCTGGCCTCGCATAACCCGAACACCTTCAAGGCCCGCTCGATCGGGCAATATGAGATCAGCGGCACACCGCTACCCGCCAAGGGTTTCTTCTGATCGGAAGCAGATCCGGCGGCGACGAGAGGGAGAAACCCGATGAGCAAGCCGGACATCCATTTGGTCGACGCGGATCACGAGATCGAGCTGCAGTTTCGGCTGGTGATGCGCCGCCTCGCCGGCGGCGTCTGCGTCGTCACAGCGGGACGCGGCGATGACATCACCGGGATGACCGTCACCTCGCTGACGCCGCTGAGCGCCTCGCCGCCTCGGCTCCTGGTCAGCATCAATCGGCAGGCCTCCTCGTTTGAGCCGATCGCCCGCCACCGGCTCTTCGGCGTCAACATCCTCGGCTCGGACCAGCAGGCGCTGGCGGAACGGTTCAGCGACAGCCGCCTGAAAGGCAGGCAGCGTTTCGACGGAACGGCCTGGACCCCCGGTGCTTCCGGCGTCCCGCTGCTGGACCATTCGCTTGCCACGGTCGAATGCCAGGTGGAGGAGATCATCGAACGGCACTCTCACGGCATCATCGTGGGTCGCCTGTCCAGCATGGACGTGTCGCACCGCCTGTCCGGCCTCACCTACTGGAACGGACAGTATGTGCAGATCGATCACGAGGCCGATCTCGATCTGCTCGCCGAAGTCAGTATTCCACTGGCCCACGTCCGCTAGGGCAAGGAGAGGCACGCCATGAAGCGCGAAATGCCGCCCCAGTCGCCACCATCATCGGCCGGCGTTGCCGGCAGCCTACCGGGCCGCTGGCAGCTCGACCGGATCGTCGCCGAGCTGCGCGTCTCCAGGGAAGACACCCACAGCATTCGGCGCGACGGCGATCCGCGGCGCGCCCCATCGCGCGATGCGCTGGAAACGATCCTTGACGACCTCACCGAGGCGCTGTTCCCGCGGCACTACGGCCAATCGGATCTCGACGGCGAGAACATCGACTACTTTGTCGGCAACACCTTGAGCATTGCGCTGGACTCGCTCCACGCGCAAATCCACCGCGCGGCCCTGTTCGTCGGCGACGAGCTCGAACCGGGCTTCCAGCGCCATGACGCCGTCGAACTGACGCGCGCATTCGCCGCGCAATTGCCGCAAGTGCGCGGGCTTCTTGTCAACGATCTGCGCGCGGCCTTTGTCGGCGATCCGGCGGCGCGAAACTTTCCGGAGATCCTGATCGGCTATCCCGGCATGACCGCGATCATCCACCACCGCCTTGCTCATCTCCTGTACCGGCTCGGGGCCCGGTTGGTGGCACGCCTAATGGCGGAGATCGCGCATGCCCGGACCGGCATCGATATTCATCCCGGCGCCAGCATCGGCTCGGGCTTCTTCATCGATCATGGCACCGGCGTCGTGATCGGGGAAACCGCGATCATCGGCGACAATGTCCGCATCTACCAGGCCGTTACGCTCGGCGCGCGGCATTTCCCGATCGACGACGAAGGCAGCCTGATCAAGGGCGACGCCCGTCATCCGATCGTCCAGGACGACGTGGTCATCTATGCCGGCGCGACCATCCTGGGCCGCATCACGATCGGCCGCGGCTCGACCATCGGCGGCAACGTCTGGCTGACCCGGGACGTCCCGCCGAACAGCGTGGTGACCCAGGCCACCGCGCGCAACACGCCGGGCGGCAGCAGCGCTTCCGCCTAGCCAGCCACCGGCGCCTTCCAGCGCATGAAATGCCGTTCGATCGCCTCGAGAATGGCATTGCACGCCAGACCGATCACCGTGATTCCGAGAATGCCGAAGTACATCTGCGGGATCAGGAAACTGTACTGGCTGTTGATGATGAGATAGCCAAGGCCGGCCTTGGCACCGACCATTTCGGACGCCACCAGCACCAGCATGGCTGACGCGCTGGCGAGGCGAATGCCGACGAAGATGGTCGGAAGCGCCGCCGGCAAGATCACCTTGCGGAACAGCTGCTGCGGCGTCGCGCCCATGGTCCGCGCCGACTTGATCAACAGCGGATCGACCTGCTTCACGGCAGCAATGGTGTTCAGCAGCAGTGGCCAGGCGCAGCTATAGATCACCATCGTGATCTTGGACAATTCGCCGATCCCGAGCAGCAGAATGAACACGGGCAGCAGTGCCAGCGGAGCCGTGTTACGGCAGATCTCGATGAACTGGTTCAGGAGATCGCCGAGTCGGCTGTACCAGCCGACGACGAGCCCGAGCGGGACGATCAAGACGACCGAGATCAGAAATCCGCTCAGGGCCCGCAGCAGGCTGGCGGAGACGTCGTCGTAGAGCTCGCCGGTTTGCGCAAGCTGCCAGCCGGCCGCGATCACCTCCGAGAATGGCGGCAGGAACACCGCATCGATCAACCCGAGCCGCGGCACCGCCTCCCAGGCGGCCAACAGCATGATCACCAGCAACGAGCGATGCCCGAGTGTGGCCAGGCCACGAAACGCCTTGCGCAACCGATCCGTCAATGGCGGCCGGCGAGCCTGGAACTGCTCACGGCGCCCCTGCCCGAGCTCCAGCAATGCCAACACTTCAAGACTAGACATGGGCAATCTCCGTCACTTCGTGACCCGGACGACGCACGCCGGCGGCGTCAGCCAACTGGACCTGCTGGGCCCTCTGCACCTCGTCGCGGAGCAGGCTCCAGACCTCGTGCCTCACCTGACCGAACTCCGGCAGCGCGCGAACGTCTTCGGATTCGCTGCGCAAGCGCTCGGGAATGTCGATGATTTGCTTGATGCGGCCCGGGCGCGACGTCATCACCGCCACCCGTTGGCCGAGCACGACCGCCTCATCGATGCCATGGGTGATGAAGACGATGGTCTTGCCGGTGGCGCGCCAGATCCGCAGCAGCTCGCCTTGCAGCGTTTCGCGCGTCTGCGCATCGAGCGCGGCGAACGGCTCGTCCATCAGCAGCACCTCCGGGTCATAGGCGAGGCTTCGCGCGATCGCGACGCGCTGCTTCATGCCTCCGGAGAGCTCATGCGGATAGCGGTCGGCAAAGCCGGACAGGCCGACCAGATCGAGGAAATGCCGCGCGACCTCACGACGCTGCCCGGCCTTGAGACCGGCGATATCGAGCCCGAACTCGACATTCTGCGCCGCGGTCCGCCACGGAAACAGCGCGTATTGCTGGAATACGATGCCGCGATCACGGCCCGGCCCGGTGATCGGCTGGCCGTCGAGCAGAATGCGGCCGCTGGTCGGCGTGGTGAGCCCGCCCAGGAGGTCAAGCAAGGTGGATTTGCCGCAACCGCTCGGGCCGACCAGCGCCAGGAATTCGCCTGAGCGAACGTCCAGCGTGATGTCTTCCAGCGCCGTGAAGCGGCCCGCCGGCCGGCCACCCTCGCCCCTTGTCACGAATTCCTTGCGAACCCGCTCGAAGCGGATCTTGGCCGAGGTCGTCATCGCGCCTCCGCCGTCCTGCCGGGACGGAAATAGTTGAACTCGTTGGTATAGGTATCCGACGCCTTGAGCTGCCCCGGCTTGAACAAGCCGTCCTTCACAAGCCAGTCGATCCAGATCTGGATTTCACCGTCGGAGATCAGGCCGCCCTTCGACGCGACGCCGGTGCTCTTCCAGTATTTGATCGGGGAGGCATCCTCATTGCGCTTGCGTTCCGCGACGATCTTCTCGAACCGGGCCCGTACCTCCTCCGGCGGCGTGGTCTGCGCCCATTGGATCGCGCGCGAGATGCCCTCGACCAGCTTGCGCGATGCATTGGGATTGTCCTTGATGAATTTGTCCCGCAGCACATAGGCGCCGCCGGTGAACTGGCCGAACAGATCGGTATCGTTGAACAGCGAATGGATGCCGCCCCGCTCCAGCGCCTTGTCGCGCAGCACGCCGCTGAGCGTACTCACTTCAACCTGGCCTTGGCGCAACACCTGCTCACCGGTCACCGGCGGTATCGCCACCAGCGTCACCTGCCTCGCCTCGCTGGCGCTGAGGCCATTCCGTGCCAGATATTCGCGGAGCACGAATTCGAGATGGGCGCCCAGCGTATTGACCGCAACCTTCTTGCCGATCAGGTCGCGCGCCGTCTTGATCGGACTGTCGTCCTTGACGAAGTAGCCCTGATAGGTGTTGGCGTCGGAGCCGTAATAGCCGATCACCGCCTTGATCGGCGCTCTCGCCGCGATCAGCTTGAGAATCGCGCCATAGAACGCACCGCCGATGTCGGTATCGCCGGTGACGACAGTCTGGATGTCCTGCGGTCCGCTGATGGTGTTGCCGACCCATTTGAGCTTCAGCGGCGCGAGATAGCCGAGGTCATCGGCCAATTCCGTGAACGTCACCTGGCCGGCCCAGCCCTGGTAGCGAATCTCGGTCTTTTCGAGCGGCGGCTCGGCAACAGCCGGAGCCGCCAGCCCGAGCGCCACGGCGCCGGTCAGCATGAGCCGCGCGGCCGCGCGTGCGGCGAAACGCCGGGCGCGCAGGATTCGGATCAATGCATTCATGTTCGCAACTCCCCTCGATCCGGCCGGATCATGCCGCCTTCGCAGCCTGCTGCTTCGGTGCCTTGATGCGCATCACGCTGTGGCGACCGTCGATCGATACCGGAACTTCGCCGTCGATCGTGGCGCGGCGCACCACGCGGTGCTGGTCACCATAGTCATTGACCGCATAGTGCTGGGTTGCCCGGTTATCCCAGATCGCGACGTCGCCGGCCTTCCAGCTCCAGCGCACGGTGTTCTCCGGCGCCGTGATGTGCGACTGGAACAGGTCAAACAGCTTCTGGCCATCATATTTCGGCAGACCGACGAAGCGCTGCACGAAATTGCCGAGCACCAGCGTCCGCTCGCCGGTCTCGGGGTGAACGCGCACCACGGGATGCTCGGTCTCGTAGATCGTGCCGGTGAACACTTCGTCGAAATGCTTGCGGTCGGCCTCGCTTGCGCGCGCCTTGACCGCATAGTCATAGGCGTTGCTGTGAACTGCCCAAAGCTCGTCGGCGAGCCGCCGCAGCGGCGCCGGCAGGTCGAGATAGGCCGCGGCCGTACTCGACCAGACGGTGTCGCCGCCATAGGGCGGAATCACCACTCCGCGCAGCACCGAGATCTTCGGATAGGCGTCCACGAACGTCACGTCGGTGTGCCATTGGTCGGCCCGGCCGCCGCCGCGTCCCGAATCCAGCTCCAGGATCGAGGACGTCCCCTTGATCGCGCCGACCGTCGGATGCGGCACCAGTCTGCCGAGCCGCACCGCAAAGCGTTCCTGCTCGGCATCGTCGAGATGCTCCTGGTCGCGGAAGAAGATCACCTTGTGCTCGAGCAGCACCTGGTTGATGGCGCGGATAATTTCGTCGGACAGGTCACCCGACAGCTGGACGCTCCTGATCTCCGCTCCAAGCCTCGCCGCACGCTTGACGATATCGGCACGCGGAATGACGTTATCGATGACAGTCGTGTCGCTCATGATCGTGTTCTCACCGCGATCTCCCAGACAAGGCTCCGCCATGCGCCGGTCGCGGGAACGACGGCGGAGACAAACAAACCGGCTTGATGGTGTGGGCTCTACTCGGCCGCGACGTGCTCCGGTGGGCGCCAGACCGCCGGCGCATAAAGCTCGGCACCAAAATCGTCGGCGATCGGCCCATTGATCCGCGCCTCATGCGCCGCCAGATCGGCCAGGAACAGATCGCGGCTGATCCGCGCCACAACAGCGGGAATGTCGCGCTTGAAGCTCGGGACATCGCCAACCGGCAGGCCGAAGCTGACAAAGGCGGCCGGGTTGAAGACATGGAGATTCTTCAGGAACGGCGCGCGGCCGGGCTCCCGCTCCAGATATTCATGGCCCGATCCCAGATAGGGATACGCCGCGAGAGTCTCATCCCTGTCCTGGTCGCGCGGCGTGAAGCGGTCGCGCCACAGCAGGATCTCATCGGCAAAGTCGCGAAGCTCGGTCTGCGCGCCGAGGTCCACGGCATATCCGGTACCGGCGATGGCAAACTCGAACCCGAATTCGCCCTGCGGCGTCACCGCGACGGGACGCCCGCCCTCGAGCCTCACCGCCTTCCACGGCGCGCCGAGATGGAGATGGAAATTGGGAAACGCGACGGCGCGCGAGATTGCATCCGGCGGCGGGGTCGAGCCTGCGTCGCGGAAGCGGATCGCCTGCTGCCAGCGCATGGCATCCGGCAAAGCCCCGTAATTGTCGTAGGCCCCCGGATAGCCGCGGATCCGGATCACCGGAAGCGAGGCCAGCGACTCGCGCCGCGCATAAAGGTGAACGTCGCGCGCTCCGGCTTCCAGCGCAACGGCAGCAGCATCGAACGCCGACGCGGCGCTTCCGATCACCGCCACCGATCGACCTCGCAGCGTTCTGAAGTCGATCCTCTCGGAGGTATGCGCATGAATTTGTTTCGGCAGATTGCGCAGTGCGTCCGGAATGATGGCGCCCCCGCTTCCGGCAAAGCCGGTCGCAAGCACCAGTTTTCGCGCAGTCTCGACCGCGACGCGGCCGCCTTGCTCCAGATGCAGCCGCAGATGCTCTCCCGCCGGCTCGATACGAACCAGCCGCGTCGCGTAACGGACCGCTACACCGGTGACCTTGCGGTACCAATCGAGATAGGCCGCCCAGTCGAGCCGTAGAATGCGATCGAGCGCGTCGTAGGCGGCTGCACTGTAACGCGCCTCGTACCACGCCTGGAACCCGAGACCGGCAACGCCAAGCTCCGGGCCCGGCAGGGACTTCGGCGTGCGAAGCTTATGCATGCGCGCACTCGTCAACCACACTCCCGACTCAGTCCCGCCGGCCGCGGCATCGATCACCGAGACCTTCCCGATCCCTGCCCGCCGAAGCGCGAACGCAAACGCCGAGCCGGATTGTCCGCCGCCGACGACGACCACATTGTGATCGATCCCGTCCAGATCGGGCACCCAGTTTTGCGGATCGGGTCCGATCAGACGCAACGCCTCACGGGCAACACTGTCGGGGTCGGATTGCGGCATGATGATCGGCCTCGCTTTGACGTTGCAAATCGTAAAAGCGATCGATCGCCAGTCAATGAAACGAAACCAGTTTTGTTTTCCGCGGCGCGCAATGATCGCTTCGTGGCCGACGTAGTCGTTGAAATATTTGCGACGATCGTCGCTTTCCTCGTCGTTTCAGCGGGCGAGAGCAGAAAGATTGAAGCGTCTGACACTCGGGAACGGCACGAGTGCCCCACTGATTTCTCCGTGACGGATGCACTCGTCTATCATCGCCGATCAACTCACACGCTTCATGCTGGCTTCCAACGCAACAATGCAAGTTCATTTCATCGACAGGCTTGCGATCACCGACGTAGAGTCAAAGCATGGCTTGCACGCCGAAGTGTACATAGCGCCGCAATCTTGGACGATAGGACACGCCGCAAATGAGTGGTGTCATTAGCCTCGAACACGATACGCCTGAGCTGGCTCGCTCCTATGATGAAGCGGGGCTGGTTCAGTTCCGTCACGGCAAGTTCCTGATCGGGCCATTGGCGATCAGGACCGGCGAGCATGTCCTCGATATCGGGACGGGCACCGGCCGGCTCGCCGAATTCGTCGCCGGCCTGGTCGGGCCGAACGGCCGGGTGATCGGCATCGATCCGCTCCCGGGCCGCATCGAGATCGCGCGACTTCGGCAATCGGATCATCTTCAATTCCGCACCGGCCGGGCCGAAGACCTCTCAGGCTTCGATGACGACCAATTCGATGCGGTCTATCTCAACAGCGTCTTCCATTGGGTTGCGGACAAGCGCGGCGCCTTGCAGGAGATCCATCGTGTGCTCAAGCCCGGTGGTCGCCTCGGGCTCAACGTGCAGGACCCATCCCGTCCGCATCAGTCCCGCGTGCTGCTGCGCCGGGCCATCGCTGAGGCTGGACTCGCCGATCATCGCCAGGACTCCAGTCCGCTGCTCGGCCTGACCGATGACGAACTCAGGTCACTGTTCGCAATCGGCGGCTTCGCTGCTTACCGCAGCGAGCTGCGAACGCTGACCGACGTGCACGAAGACGTCAATTCGTTGCTCCGATGGTCGGAAGCCAGCGCCTTCGGCAACTTCCTCGAGGCGTTCTCACCGTCGGAACGCGAACAAATCCGCGGCGCGTTTGCTCGCCTCGTCGAAACAAAACGAACACCGGAAGGGCTGCCTCTGGAGCGTTACCTGCGTTTCGCGTTCGCACACAAGCCGTCAACCGGCAACTGACCACCCCAACACTCCGCGAGCCACAGGCATGAGCGATCGACAGCTTTCTCTCAATCTCTTTATCTATCCGGGTGGCCATCACGAGGCGGCCTGGCGCTACAAGGGCTCCGCTGCGGAGCGGATCCTCGACGTCACCTATTACCAGGAGCTGGCGCAGAAGGCCGAGGCGCACAAGTTCGACGCGATCTTCTTTGCCGACGGGCCGGCGCTCGCCGACAATGTCCGTTATGCCCAGCGCTTCCGCTTCGAGCCGATCACCTGGCTTGCCGCCATCGCGGTCGCCACCAGTCGCATCGGCCTGATTGCAACCGCGTCGACGACCTACACTGAGCCTTACAATCTCGCGCGGCTGTTCGCCTCGCTCGATCATCTCAGCGGCGGCCGGGCCGGCTGGAACATCGTGACGACGAGCACGGCGCAGGCGGCACAAAACTTCGGCCTGCCCGAGCATCCTCCGCATCATGAACGCTACGAGCGGGCGCGCGAATATCTCGATGTCATCACCAGGCTGTGGGACAGCTGGGAAGACGACGCACTGATCAACGATCCCGTCTCGGGCGTTTTCGCCGACACCGACAAGATCCACGCCGTCAATCACGCCGGAAAGCACTTTCGCGTCCGCGGCCCTCTCAATATCTCGCGGACGCCTCAGGGACGGCCGGTCTATGTGCAGGCTGGTTCGTCCGACGACGGCCGTGCCTTTGCCGCACGCTTTGCCGAAGCCATTTTCACGGCGCACCAGACCCTGGCAAGCGCCCAGGAGTTCTACGCCGATATCAAGCGGCAAGCCCGTGCCTTCGACCGCAGTCCCGATCAGATCAAGGTCCTGCCGGGCATCAGTCCCTTCATCGCCAGTACGCAAGCCGAAGCGGATCGGCTGCAGGACGAGTTCAATGAACTGATCCAGCCGGAATATTCGCTGACCCAGCTACGCCAGATGATCGGGCTCGATCTCTCCGGCTTCGACCTCGACGGCCCGTTCCCGCGCCATCTGATCGACACCAATGGTGCGCGCGGCGTGGCCAGCCGCTTCAAGCTGGTGGTCGACATCGTCGATCGCGAGAAGCCGACGATCCGCCAGCTCGTCCAGCGCCTGGCCGGCGCGCGCGGCCACTGGGTGATTGCAGGCCCGCCGGAGAAGATCGCCGACAACATCCAGACCTGGTTCGAGAACGGCGCCGCCGACGGCTTCAACGTCATGCCGCCCTGGCTGCCCGGTGGATTCGACGTCTTTGCCGAGCAGGTCGTCCCGATCCTGCGCAAACGCGGCCTGTTCCGCGACGACTATGCCGGCACGACACTGCGCGACCATTATGGCCTGCACCGGCCGCCGAGCGTCTTCTCCAGCTCCGTTCAAGCGATCGCATGATCGCCTGACGTTTCTCAACTGGTGCAAATCGGAGAAAATCGGAGACGAGACGCGTTCAGCGCTCGACCGCAACCGGGCAATCTCAGCCTGCCCTGCTCATGGTGGAAACGCCAGCGGCGGCAGCCGCTGCATCCAGGGCTGCACGCGTTCCAACTGACTGGCAAGCTGCAGTAGAAGCGCTTCGTTGCCGAACGCAGCGATGAACTGGACGCCGAGCGGCAGGCCCTCGGCTGTCCAATGCAGTGGCACGCTCATGGCCGGCGTCCCCGTCAAATTGGCGAGTTGGGTAAAGGGCACGAGCGTCAGGTTCTGGCGCGCCAGGTTGGCAAGCGCTCCCTCCATCAGGCCGATGCGAGCCATGACACCCAACAGTCCGCTCTTCAGCAGAAACGACAAGACGGTCCGCTGCGCGGCAGGCATCACTGTCGTGGCGTGGTCGACCGGCGGAAAGGCGATCGTTGGTGTCAGGAAGAGGTCGTAACGCCGGTGAAACTGGCCGAGAGCGCGCCCAAACTCGTTCCAACGCCGATGACTGCGCACATACGCTCCTGCACTGGCGGCTTTGCCCAATGCTTCGAGGAGAAGGGTCGCCAACTCGAAATCTTCGGTCTTGGCACCGGCTTCGCGGGCATCGGCGAGGGTTGCCGCAACCTGGCCGAAATACATCTCGAGATAACAGCGCGCGAGGGCCAGTCCGTCGTAGCTCGGACGATCCTCGACCACCTCGTGTCCAAGTGAGGTGAGGAGTTTCGCCGCTTGGGTCACGGCCGCTACGGCCTCTGGATGCACGTCGGTGTCCAGCGGAGACATCGCACTAAACGCCACGCGCAGCCGCCGTGGCTCGCGCGCGGCCATTTCGACAAAGGGGGCCGCGGGCGGTGCAACGACGAACGGATCGCCGTCCGCGGGTCCGGAAAGCACGTCGAGCGCCAAAGCTGAGTCCCGGACGCTGCGTGTCAGCACGTGATCGCTCGAAGCGCCCTCCCAGATTTCGCTGACACCCGGCCCGGGCGGAACGCGGCCGCGCGAGGGCCGCAGCCCGAACAGGCCGCAACAGGCGGCCGGAATGCGGATTGAACCGCCGCCATCGTTGGCGCCGGCCATTGGCACAATCCCTGCGGCGACGGCAGCAGCCGAGCCGCCGCTGGAGCCGCCGGACGTGCGCGAAAGATCCCAGGGATTTCGCGTCACGCCGAACGCCTTTGGATCGGTAACTCCCTTGAGCGCCAGCTCCGGTGTGTTCGATTTGCCGATAATGACAGCGCCCGCGTCGATGAGGCGCTGCACGAACGTGGAATGCTGCTCGGGTATGATGTGGCGGAACGCGCGACTGCCATTGGAAGTCGGGAGACCGGCATAATCCTGGATCGCGTCCTTGATGAGCAGAGGAACACCGGCAAGGGGCCCGACAAGAGACTGCTCGGCTCGCGCCCGCGCCTCAGCCGCCATCGTCAGATTGACGGCGTTGAGCTTTGGGTTCAAGCGCGCGAGTTGGGCCTCGGCGATCTCCAGAAGCTCCATGACCGAGACCTCACCGGCCCTCACCAGACGGGCGAGTTCTGTTGCGTCCGACTGGAGATATTCGGGCACGCTGAGGGTCACGGCGGCATGCTCTCTAGTAAAGATGCTTCAGATCGTGCTTGACGACCGCATCAACGACCAGCGTCGTCGCTTTGCCGAGCACTCCCCTGCCATTCATATGCTCGGCCAGCATCTTGGAGAAAGATGGAATGTCGCTTTCACGCAGGTGGGTCTCGTTAGACCATAGCCCCGCTTCGACCAGCGCGGGACTATGCTGGAAGCGGTATTCATCGACATGCAGAACCATGCCGAGTTTGGGCGCCTTGCCCTGGACAGCGACTGACTCCAGAAGGCTCGGCTCAGTCGTCAGCCAACAGCGACCATCAACGATCAGTACGATGGGCGAGCCCGGGATCAGAAAAGCGACCGTCACCGCCTCATGTGCGAGGATGTTGGTAAGCGTGCACGCGACCTTGTTGCCGGGCCGCTCGGGGATCAGAAGCGTGCCGGGGTCGAGTACCAGAACAAAGCCGTCCGGATCGCCGCGCGGCGAGAGCTCCGTCTTGCCGGCGGGATCTTGCGTCAGCAGCAGCAGATAGGGAGAACGTGAGACGAATGCCAAGGCCACATCGGACAGAACTGCCGCGCCAGCCGCGCCGGAACACGGTGCTCCGCCGGCCCGCGGGTCCCAGAATTTGGCACGCACCTTTGCGCGGGAGCAGTGCAGGAAGAACGCATCCGCCTGGAACGCCAGCCGTGCGACTCCGTCTTCACCCTGCTGCGCCGTACTGCGGCCGTTTGCTCGCAAGGCGAAACCGATGCCGGGCATGATGAAGTACAGGCTGCTATTGAGCACCTCCCCCCGGGCCAGAGCTGCCGGCAATGCGAGGCCTGCCGGCCAGACCAAGTCGACGCGATCGGGCTCAACCGTTATCACCGGGGTGGCGCGGAGATTGATGAAGGCAATGCCGGCCTGGTCTGCGAATCCGACCACGCACACCGATGCGCTCCGGATCACGGTCATGCAGTGATCGTCGATGCGTGGCTGCAACCGGCGGCGCATCATCGCGGGCGGCTCCGAAATCAGCTTACGCAGATCGGTCACTGTCCTGATCTTGCAGGTTTGCGGGACGTCAAGCATTTGCGAGTCTTCCATGCTGTTGCGGCGCGGCCAAGATTACGGCGCAACGCGCACCCGAAACATGGCTTCAGGGATCAATCGCATGGCGATTGGTTGCAACGTGGCTCTTGCCGGGCGTTTGCTCGGCGCCAATCCTGTTGTAGTCTTCGCTACCGGTTATCAAGGAATGTCATGCGATGCGTTCGCGCGCCACCGTATCCGCCCTTGCCGTGCTCGATCTCTACGACTTGCTGCTGGCCAGCGGCGCTGCGACCAAAAGCCAACTGCTGGAGGCTGGCCTCGACCGCGAGGCCATGATCGACTGCAGCAGCGGCGCTCCGCCTGCGCAAGAGCAGCGCCTCCCCGAGGCACATTTGCTGGCCTTGTGGCGGGCAGCGGCGAACAACACGGAAGTGCCTCACATCGGCCTTCTCGTTGGGCAGACCTACAACCCTTCGATGCGTGGTGTACTGGCTAGCTTGCTTTGCCATTGCCGTGACGTGGGCGAGGCCTTGCAGGTTTTCCAACACCACATTGCCCTGATGAACCCGTCGGAGCGCTGGGTGTCCAGCATACGCGGCGGCTCACTCGTCCTGACCATCTCGTTCGCGCCGGACAGGGCATACCCCCGGCCTGCCCTCGAGCGCAGCATGAGCGCGCTGGTGACCTGGATAGCGGAGCAGACCGGCATCCACGTCACACCCGCCGCTTGCACGTTTGGGTTTCCGCGCCCGTCCTATCATGGAAGATACGCGCAGGTGTTCGGGAACGCGCTCTCGTTCGGCGGTGATGTCACCTGCATGCATTTGCCGTCGGAAGTTCTGAACCGGCCGATCCGCGGCGCCAACTCCTACCTCAAGCAGGTTCTGCAGGAGCGTGCCCAACAGGCCTTGCAGAGAATCGAGATCGAGAGCGTCTTTGTCGGCAAGGTGCGCCAGCGCATTCGCTCGAGCCTGCACCGGGGCTTGGGTATCGGCGATGTGTGCCGCGCACTGCATGTCAGTCGGCCGACGCTTTACCGCCGCCTGAAACGAGAAGGGACCAGCTATACGGAGTTGCTCGCCGCGGTGAGGAAGGAATTGGCCTATCAGCAAATCGAGCAAGGACAGCCGGTGGTCTGCGTAAGCAACAATCTCGGCTTCAAGGATGTGAGCTCCTTCCATCGCGCGTTCAGGCGATGGTTCAAGCAGTCGCCGGGTGCTTTGCGCGCCCGATTGCGCATGCCGCACAACGGGGCAAGCCAGTAAGCGGCCGGGCGAGCGATCCAGGCGTCATGGATCAGCGACCATGGAAGACGGGAGCACGCTTCTCCCGTTGCGCGCGGAAATATTCTTCGTGGTCGTCGCTCTGTGCAAGTCGGGCAAGTTCGGGGAACAGTGCCGCGTACGCGGTTTCCTGACCTTAGCTGAGCGCACGGTGCGCCGAATTCATTGTCGCACGAATGCCGAGCGGGGCTGCGGCGGAGATCTTTCGAGCGACCTCGATCGCGCGATCGAGTTGCTTTCCGGGCGGCGTCACGAATTGAACGAGACCCATTCGGTAGGCCTCATCGGCGCCCCATTCGTCGCCTGTCAGCATGTAACGCATTGCATTTGCCCAACCCGCTTCGCGGACAAACGTGATCGGCGCGCCGCCGGCCGGGAAGTGGCCGCGGGTGACCTCCGGTTGGGCGAATACGGTATTGCTTGCGGCAACGCGGACATCGGCGGCGAGAAAAAGCTCGTGGCCTGCGCCTTGGCACCTGCCCTGCACGGCGACCACGAGCGGCTTCTCGCGACGCGGCGGGATGGTGCCGACCGGATTGACGAACTGGGGAGTGTCCGGGAAGCGACCGGTACGCAGGACTGGTGCCCAGCTTACGGCATCAAGGACGCCGCCGACAAAGTCGGGACCTTGGGAGTAGAGGACCGCGACGCGCAGGGCGTCATCGTGATCGAGCATATACATCAAACGACCCAAGCCGATAACGCTCGACAGTTCGACGCTGTCGTTGTCCTGCCGAATGCCGATCGCAAGAATTGAGCCGTCCAGCCGCTCCACCTTGACGTTGCTCGGCATCGCCGGCTGACTCGCCGGAGCAGGCGCAACCGGCGGCTGGTTCTGCGCAAAGCTCTGGCCAGCAGCGAGGACCGTAGCGGTTGCGCCGGCGGCCAAGAACGCTCGGCGATGCAATCCGACTGTATTCGTCGCGGAGAATTGCTCAGCGGATTGCCGCGGGTGAACGTGCTTGGATATTTCGCTGCGATCGTTTCCTTCACCAAGCACGCCGGTCATTGCGGTGCTCCTCTTCCAAATGCTTCGCATTGCGTAGAAGAGATATGACGGCTTATCGCCAGCAACTATCCGGCATAACATGGACAGGGTATGAAGGGGAGCTTCACAGTCGTAGCGGCGGAGTTGTCGGCAGCACGCGAAGGCGGCTCCGTGAGTCGCAGGTCCGCTACATTGCGAACCTGCGACACGCCCCTGCGCTTCCGTTGTCGTTACCGCGACGACAGACGCTGCCTTTCGTCATCGGTCAATTGCTGCGCCTGCTCAGCCGTCAGCGCACCGCTGCCGACCACGCGAAACATGCTGTTCGGATCATAGCTCTGCCGCTCGCTGCCGCCGCGGCGCTGGTCATTGTCGCCGGGCTCCGGCGCGCCGTCGCCTCCGCCATAGCCGAGCACTTCGACAATGATGACCGAGGGCTGTCCAGTATTGGTTGCCGGTGCCGCCGCCGTCGGTTGCTGCGCCGCGCCCGCGGTGTTGTTCGCCGCGGTCAACGCGCCCACCGGCGGCCCCTGCACCACCGGCACACCGACCGACGTGCCCTGCACCTGGATATTGGCGATGTTGAGCACCTGCAGCGCTTCGAGGGTCAGATTGCCCGACACGCGGATGCCGGCCTCGCCGGCATCGATCGTGCCGTGCGGCGCGAACAGGTCGACGTTACCGGGGGGAACGCCGGGAACGCCAATCAAGGTTGCGATGCCGGCGCCGGTTTGCGGCGTGTTCGGCGTTTTGGTCGCGCCGCCGTACTGGTCGTAGACGACCAAAGGCGGCGATGTCACGATCGAGGTCTGCTTGCCCTTGCCGGCGTTGAGATCGCCGTTGGTCGAGAACATCAGGATGTCGCCGCCGAGTTCGGTGAAGACGCGCGACTGCGCCACCACGACGCTCCGATCGGTGAAGATGTTGATGCCGCCGCCTTCGAGCGTCAGCAGGCCGGGGCGCGCGGTGTCGGTCTGCCCGGTCAGGTCGGGCGTCTGGTTTTCGATGCCGAGCGACACGCCGCCACCGGGCGCCAGGATGTTGATGCTGCCACCCTGCTCGGTGCGGACGCGTGCGAGCTGGAACAGCGAAAGGCTGCCGGCATAGGCTGTGGTGGTGCCGCCGATCACGCTGCCCGGGAACAGGGTCTGGATCGCCCGGTAGGCCCGATCGTAACCCTTGCCGCCTGCGCCATGCCCATTGGCCGCGGCTTCGCCGCCCGCCCTGAGCTCGGCGAAATACACCTGTTCGATGAACGGCAATTGTGCGGCCGGGACGAGGTTGCGGAAATCGGCCAGCGCCTGGTCGCGGCTGAGGGCGATGCCCTCGATCCCGCTCATGTAGCTGGTGAGTTGCGCCAGATAGCCTTGCGTCGTCGCATCCGTGTTCCGCGGATCGAAATAGAGGTTGATGAAGGCCGCGTTGGCCGGACCGTTGGCACCGGTGCCGACCGCGATGCCGATCGAGGCGCCGGTCGCGGGCAGCAACGGATTGTCCGCGTTGCCGACCGACGTGATGCCAAGCCCCTGCGAGTGATACGCGCCCATCTGCGCAACGATGTCGCGACCGGCAAGGACCGATAGCGAGCCCGGCCCCTCCACACGAATGTTGAAGAAGTCCGGGTAGGCCAGGCTGCAAGGCTGGCAGCTGACGATGTCGCGCCCGGCCTGCACGAGCGAAACGTCGCCGAGCCCGGCGTTCTCGATGTTGATAATCGGTTGGACGATATCGAGGCCGGCGCGCACCTGTGCGCGCTCCGATGTCGCCAGCGCGAGCTTTGTCAGGCTTCCCCGAACCGCATAGACATGCACCGTATGCGGATTGTTGAACTGCACCAGGTTCGAAGGCAGTGACAAAGCGCCCCCAAACATGTCGTAGGAGCCCGGATTGGAGATTGAGCTCGCGTAATCGCTGCCTGCCGGCGCCGAGGCGCCGTTGACCTGGGACAGCAGATCGGCCGCCGTCATGCTGACGCCAAAGCCGACGATGTCCTGCTGAGCCAGCAGATCGAGGCGGGCCGTCGGCGCAGCCAGTGCAGCCAGATAATGGAAATTCGTGCCGCTTTGCGTAATGTCGCCGGCGCGGATCGAGCCGCCGGCCGCGGTCAATTCGAAGATCGGTGGCGCGAAATCACCATGCACCGTGATGTCGCCGCCTGCCGCGAACTCGGTCAGGGCGCTGCCAGCCGTCATGCTGGTGAAGAAGCCATAGGGTGCCGCAGGGTTGTAGTAAAATGAGGGGGGCCCATTTCCTTCCAGACCGGCCGGGACATGATAGCCGCCGCTGCTCGACGGATCGTGCTGCTGCGTCATCCGCGTCGGATCACCGACGATCGCATTGATTCCCCGGTGCGACACCACATTGAACTGGGCATCGCCGATCAACAGATCCACCCGCGCAATGGCCAGCGAACTGGTGCTCAGCGGTGCCATCCCGACCTCGCCGGCCTGGATGTCGGCCGTCCCCCGCCCGACCAGCAGATTGGCGTAGTTGATACCGCCCCCGACGGTCAGCGAGAGATTGCCGCCACCGTACACCGACAACGCACCAGTGCCGGTCAATCCGCCGGTCGTCGGCAGGCTGATGTCGACAGCCTTCAGATTACCATCGACTGCGACCCGAACGTTGCCTCCTCCCAACGCGCCGAGCCCCTTGAACGCGGCCACCGATGGAAATGAGTCGGTCGCGAAATCGAGATACGGTTGATAGTAGGTGCCGAAGTTGATGAACCAGGTCGGACTGGCAGCCGCCGGTTCGGTCCATAGCCAATAGGTGTCGGGCGCAGAGGCCGCGTAGCTCGTCACACCACTATTGCTTGTATCCGCGCCGAGCAGGCTGCCATGTGCCTTGACCGTGAGATTGCCGCCGCCGCTCGAATAGCTGGCGTTGAATGCGAGGGGATACAGCGTGTCGTACGACAGCAGATTGAAGTTGGCGTCGTACGTATAGCCAAGATAGCTGCTGTAGTCGTACGTGTAGGCAGACAGGATCAGGGCGCGCTGTGCCGGCGTGAAATTCGGCGTGACGGGCTCCCCCGCGGTATAAATGCCGAACGCGGTCTGGATGTCGATGTTGCCGGCCGCTGCGAGCTCGAGGTCGCGCGTGCCGGTACGGACCACGCTCGGAATCTGGACGACGATGCCGCTGTCATTGACATTGGCGTCAATCAGGTACGGCGCCGCGAATACGATCGAGCCTGGCTCGGGATTGGCCGCCGTGGCCGCGGGACGCTGCACGGCCGGCACGACCGCCAACGGATCGGCACCTGCGAGATCCGCGCCCGCGACCAGCCGCAGCGTCGCTGATCCGGAGCCCGCCGGCAGCGGCGCCGCGATGGCGAAGATGCTGCCATCCGGCGAACTGACCGGCGCGGCGAAACCGTCGCTGATGCTACCATTGATCAGCAGGTTTCCGGCCGCACGCAACGTCAGCACCATCGGCTCACCATTGTAGCGGTAGGTGTGCAGATCGATTCCGGAATTGGTGCTGGACGGATTTTGCAGCAGCTGGAGGTCACCGCTGCTGCGCAGCTCGATGCCGGGCATCAGGTGGAAGGCGGTGACGGAGGTACCCGTCAGCGTGCCGATCCCCGTCCTGATCGTGGCCGCGGCGATGAAGGCCTGTGCGTCGGCATCGGCCGTCACCAGATTGGCGTCGATATAGGGCGTGCCGGTGACGTCATAGACCTTGACCGCCTCGACAACGATCTCGCGCGCGCCGGCGACACGGACCCCGTTGTTACCGACGCGCACGCCGGTGGTGCCGTCGCCGTTGATTGTCCGCGGCACGCGCAGCCAGACCTGTCCGCCGTTGAGCGCGATGTTCGGGTCGGCGCTGGCGACGTTGATCGTCGGCGTGCTGCCGGAACCGGCGTCGACATCGAACATCAACATGCCCGAGCTGTTGCCGGCGAGGCCGAGAAACACTGTACCGCCCCTTGCCGCGGTGGTGCCGGCATTGAGCACCGCATGCGTGCCGAGCTCCAGATTGTTGCCGGCGATCAGGCGAATGGTCGCATCGCTGCCGCCGCTCGCATCGATCAGGCCGGCAACGGTGATGCTGCCGCTGCTCGCGGTCAGCTCGACGTTGCGCGCGGTGATGTTGCCAACATTGATATCGCCGGTCGCCAGCGTCAGCGCCTGCTCGCCCGAGAACCCCGCGATGCTGCCGAGCAGCGCACCAGCGTCACCCGACTTGAGCGTGAGGACCGCCTTGCCGCCGGCGTAGCGCGGATCGGCGCTCGCCAGCAACTGCCCGTCGAGATGGGCGGTCCCGTTCGGCGCGACGATGGTGAGCGTCCCCGCGTTGCTGCCCTGGTCGGAGTCCACGACATTGAGCATCGGCAGCGTCACCGAGCCGAGCCGGCCGCCGCGCAGATCGACCACCGCTCCGGAGGCAACAGCGACGTCCCCGCTCACGGTCTGCAGTGTCACGCCGCCGGCCGGCGCAATCCGCACCACGTCGAAGAACGGCGTCACCGCGCCCGCGACATTGGTGACCGACCCGGCCTGCAATGTGATGCCGTTCCGCGCGGTGAAGGTGATCGCGCCGGATGGCAGGTCGATGGTGGTGCCCTGGACGATGCTCTGCGCCGAGACCGAGAGCGTCGCGCCATTGGAATTGACGGCCGACTGCACGGCGCCACCGGGCCGTGCGGCGAAGCTGACCGTGCCGGCATTGGCGACGAGCTGCGTCAGCGCGCCGGCCTGCGCCGTCACCAGGGGCGTCGCGATCGTCAGACCACCGCTGACGGTGAAGGTGCCCGGCATCACCTGGCCGGGGGCGTAGGACACTGTGCCGATTTCTTGCATCGTGCCCGCAGCGATCGGGCCCGCATAGGCGACGCCGCCGATCACCCGCTCGGACGCCGCCAGCGTCACGGTGTTGAAGCCACCGAAGGCAAGATTGCCACCGCCACCCAATGTCAGCTGCGTCGCGTCGATCTCGAACGCGCCCTGCCCGGTTCCCGTCGAAGCTGCGCCGGTTGCGCCGCCGTTCAGCGTGATCGTGTCGGCGCGGAGCCTGACGCTGTCGGCGGCGGCACCAAATCCATTGATCACGGGCGCGCTCAACGTGAGCCCGGCGAGCAGCGCCCGACCGGTCGCCGGATCCAGATCACCGAGATCGACCGAGCCATAGACGTTGATCGCGGTGGACGCCGACAGCATCAGGTTGCCGGTCGCCGGCAGATGACGCAGCGGATCACCTTCGGACAACTGCGCGAGCAGGCTGGCGCTCAGATTGAAGCCCGAAGCACCTCCCGCGCCGAAATTGATCACCGGCACGCTGACCATCACGGTCGGCGCCGCAAGGCGGGCAGAAGGATCCATGCTGATTGTGTTCGAGGCACTCAGCGCCAGCACGCTGCCGCCGAAGATCTGCGCGCCCGCGCCGATACTCAGCTTGCTCGCGCCGCCGCTCCCCGTCGGCAACGTGACCGGCAGCACCGGTGCGTTGGACGCCAGCACGAATGCGCCCGCCCCGCCTCCGCCGACACGCGCGAGCGCGATCGATCCCAGGGTCTTGCCGGTGTTCGGATCGTTCGGGAACAGGGTAGAGATCGCGCCGAACGAGGTCGTGTCGATCTGCGCACCGGCGCCGATCGTGATCGCCTTGCTCGCCGTCAGCATGATTTCGGGTGCGGTCAGCACCGCCCCACTGTCGATCTGGAGCTGCTGCGCCGCCGGCGTGATGGTCAGCACGTTGCCGTTCAGGTTGCGTGTACCGCCGATCAGAATGCTCTGCGCGCCGATGCTGTCGAGCGCACTGGCCTGTATCCCGGTCATGCCGGGCGCTGCGGTGCCCCCCGGCGCTAGGATTTCGAGATTCGAAGCCACGATATCGGCCTGCCCGCCCCGGCCGCCCGCCGGAGCCGTGAAGTCGCCGAACCCGCCGGTGACCGGCAACGACAGGCTGTTGGTCGCACTGATGACAAGTTGCCCCGCGTCGAGCGGCAGATAGGGCGCCGCGATGCCGCTTGCAGCTGCCTTGGCCGCATAGAACTGATTGGCCGTGGTTTCGGCATATTGCGACTGCCGGCGGACGACCGCTCCCGGCGTGACGATGTAGGCCGAGGGCAGCGAATCGCGGATGCCCGTATTGGCGACCTCGCCATAGCCGATCACACGGTAGGAGCCGTCACGCAGTGCAAAGTTCCGGAGCCCGGTGGCGGAGGTCTGATTCTCCGCCACAGTGACCTTGTAAGCGCCGGGCAACAACGCGTAGTGCCCCGGCAGCAAGGTATAGGTGCCAGCCGGCAGCCCCGGAATTCCGCTCAGATAGACTTGCTGACCGACCTGCAGCGCAACTGGCGCTGACGTCGTCTGCGCCGGATCGCTGAGCTGCATCTGCGGGTCGCGCGGCGCATAGCGGTTGCCGAGGCTCGGCAGGACCGCGAACGTCTGGGTGCCGTCGAGCGTATCGACCGACCCGCCGGCGCCGCTGACGAACTGCGCGCCATAGAGATCGCCGCCGCCGGACTCGTCGATGCGCGCAGTGGCGGCCCCACCGGACGCACCCGCAACTGTCAACGCCCGGCCGTAGAACGAGATCGTCTTGGCCGATGGCGCGCTGATCGTGTTCGGCGTGCCGCTATTGTCGTAGCCGTAGATCCAGTCGGTGTTGCCGAGCGGCGCGCCATATGGGATCAACGTGCCGCCCGCCGACACCGACGTGATGCTTCCCGGGAGCAGGTTGATCGCGCGCGTGCTGGCGGGATTGTTCGGGTCTCCGAAGGTGATCTGCCCGAGCGGCGCCAGCAGGACGCCACCCTGATTGATGGTCGGAGCGATGATCTGCACGGCTCCGCCCGCTGACAGCGGCATGTAGGGCGCCTGGCCGTTGCTGGCAAAGCTGACCACGCTGTTGGGCCCGGTCGCCTGGATCAGGAACAGACTGCTCGTAATGCTTGCATATGCATTGCTGACTGGTCCGCTGCTGGTCGGGTAGATTTCCGTCCCCGTGAACGTCACGTCACCGGCCGTTGCCAGCGTGGTCGGCTTGACGGCGTAAGAGGGTGAAGTCCTCGAGACCGGCACCAGGCGGATGTCGCCCAGGCTGTTGAACGACATGCTGGCGAAGCCAGGCAGCGACACCGCCTGGCGAACGGGAGTGCTGAAATCGATGAAGCTGGTGACATAGCTGTAACTCGCACCGCTGCGCAGCGTGCCCTCGATGTCGATCAGGTCGGCATCGACCGCGAGACGCGCCGTACCGGCCATGGGCACTGCGCTGTAGCTGCCGAGAGGGACGTAGCTGCTGCTGGAATATTCGTTGATGTTGCGCTGACCGCCGCCGATGTCGACATAGGGCGCGCTGAGCCGGACGGTCGCGCCCGGCGTCGCACTGATGTTGCTGGCGTTGATGGTCAGGCTGCGCGCCGCGGCAAGATTGACGTTGCCGTTGAACACCAAGGCATCGACTGCGCCGAGCGACACCGACGCGAAGCCGCCGCTCAATATCTGATCGGCGCCGATGAAGATATCTCCGAGCAAGCTGCCTGGGACCGCCTGCCCCTGCGACAGACCAGTCGTCATCAGCGGCGCCGCCTGGCTCACGATCGTCTGGAAGACCGGCTGCACGAACTGCGAGACGCCGGTGTTATCAGCGACGTTGCTCTCGATCACCTGATCGATCGTCAGGCTGCCGCCCGCAGCGCCGGCCCCACCGGCCTGCGCCTTCATGGTGGCGTCGAACAGCAGACCGAGCGACGCCCGGATCGCGATGCTGCCGCCCGGAGTCGCAACTTGTGTCTGGATCAGACCGGATCGACCCGCGACCTGGAGTATCGTTCCCGACGTCCCCGACACATCAATGATCGCTCCGGCTTGCGCCACGACGACACCGAGCGGTTGCTCACCATAAGGCTGGGTGGCCGAATAGGGGTAGTAGAGCGAGGGCTGAGCTTCCTGATTGATGTTGACCTGACCGCCGCCGAGCACGGTGTTGACCGGGTGCCCGGATGCATCGAGCGTCGATGTGACGAGGCCGGGCGCCAGCAACCTGGCGTCCGCTCCGATCCAGAGCGTCTGCGTGGCAGCATAGGACGGCCCATTGTTGGGCGGCACGCCAACCGGCGATCCGACCGCGACCCAGGTTCCGGTCGTGCCGGTCAAATCGAGATTGATGGCTCCGGCGGGCGCGCTGATCGTGCCGTCGACCGTCAGTTGATGGCGTGCGTGCAGAGATATCGTCGCCTGAGGATCGGCATTGATCACGGCGCCCCGCTGAACATCGAGATTGCCGTTGAAGGCGTCGATCGCGCTGAGGACGAGGTTGACCGGCGCCGGCCGCAGATACGAGGGCAGCATCCGCACCGTCGCGACATCAGCGACATCGCTGCCGGTCGGTGCCGAAATCGCCTGCGGATTCGGAACCAGATTGACCCCATGCAGCTCGAGATCGGTGCCGCCCGCGACCGTCAGGTTCTGGTAGCTGTAGAGGGCGTACTGGCTGAAGCCGCCGCTGGCAAAGAAGCCGGGCGACAGCCGCATCACGCTGGCGGGATCGACCGTCGTGAGGTTGCTGGTCCCGTCGGCGTTGATGCTGCCGATCGTGCGGAGCGGAAGGATAGCGTCTCCGCCGATCTGGATCACGGGGGTGGCGATGCCGAGCATGCCGCCGCGGGTGAAGCCGTAGGACCGCAGCACACCGTCGAGATAGACCCGGCCCGGGTAGGTCTGGGCGACCGTCGTCGAATTGTGCAGCGTTGCACCGAAACCGTCGGCGATCAGCGTGATGTTGCCGCCTGTTCCGACCGGCAAGCCGTTGCTGGTCTTGATCCGGCCCGTGCTCTGCATCCAGCCGCCGCTCGACGCATCGATCACCGCTCCGCCATCGATCCGAACGCTGCCGTAGGCGATCAGCTTGACGTTGCCGCCGTTGTAGAGCGCAGGCGGGGTATCGTTGCCGCCGGTGCGATCGTTGACCCACAGACCGCGCGTATCGATCACACTGCCCGGATGCAGCTCGATGTCGCCAGTGAAGACAGTTGTTCCCTGCAGCGCCGCGTTGACGGTTACCGAGCCGGCACGCGCCACCAGCTGACCGTCGATCGAAATTCCCCCGCCGGCAAAGGCGACGTTCGAGTTCAAGGTGATCGAGCCGCCGGAGGCAACCTGAAGCTTGGCGCCGCCCACGATGCTGATGGCAGGCGATACCGTGCCGCTGACCGGATCGGTCACGCCGCCGTGCGCATTGATGGTGATGCTGCCATAGTTCGCCTGGTTGAGCAGATCGGCCGCCAGATAGACGGTCTGTTGCCAGGACGGCGGCAGCGGCGACGTCACAGTCGGGAGATCCGGCGGCGCAACTGACGGCGCGATGATGCTCGCATCGGCCGCCGCGATGGTGAGCGCGGCGCCGGCCGGAAGCGTGTTGGCGGACCGCTGATAGGGCCCATTGATTGTCGCCGCAACAACCGAGGCATCGACCTCTGCTGCGTTCGCAATCACGGTCAGAGCGCCGGCGGCGCGTCCTTCGAGATAGGCGGGCTGGTACACCTGACTGGGGATCAGTGGATTGGCGTAGAATTCGGTGACGCCCCAGTGAGCGTGATTGACCGTGAAGCCGACCCCGATCGAGGTGTAGGTCAGATCCGCAGGGGCCTGATTTGCGCTGTAGATCCTGCCGTCCGAACCGACCAGCCAGGTGACCGGCACATAGCCGGCCTGATGCGCGAGCGAGCCGCCGGCAATATCGATCAGCGCACCAGGTCGCAGGATGGCATCGCCGGTGGAGTAGGCGATCACCGAACCGCCCGTGGTCAGCCGTTGGTCGATCGGACGCGCGACCTGTCCGAGCCATCCCGACACCTCGAGCAGCCCGCCTGCGGTGTAGACCCGATCCGATGCCACAGGGTCGAGATCGTGTACATTCACCCACACGTTCTTGCTGGATAAGATGCCGCCGCGCTGCAATGGCGAGTCGCGCAGCTCGTTGGCGCGCACGTTCACCTGCACCACATCGCTCGACGCCGCGACCGGCACGCCCTGCAACCCCGAAACGTCGATCAGGGAACCTGCGTCGACAAGAACCCGCGCTCCATCGCGGTTGTAGTTCGTGTTGATCTTGGCGGTGGGATTGTCCTGCAGATAGAGCTGGTCTCCGTAGCTCGATGCCTCGAGCGCAACGCGTCCGGACGGCGCGATGATCGCAGCGCCCGACTGCAGATTGACGAAGCCGCCCTCGACCGTAATCCGCGACTGGGCCTGCGGCTGGGTGTCCATCGCGGTCAGACCGTCCTCCTCGGGGAGCACCGCGGTGAGGCTGCCACGCGCGAGCTGCACCGCACCGGTCTGCGTCGACACCGCGTAGTGCGAGGAGCTGTCATAGCCGAACATCCCCTGCAGTCCCTGCTGCGCGGACAACAGGATCGAACCGGCCTGGTTGACCGAGGTGGTCGCCACCAGCACGCCGGACTGCTGCAAATTCATGCCGACCAGCGTGACGTTTCCGGTCGGCGCCGCGATGAGGCCGGTATTGCTGACCGTGCCGCCATTGAGCACATTCAACATCAGGCCCTGTTGGCTCGTGCTGCCGCTTGTCGTGACATAAACCGACGTGCCGGCGGCGAGCGCGGCCTGGCCGCCTGGCGTGACGATGCTGCCGCTGTTCTGCACATTGGCGCCGAACAGGAATACGTTCCCGCCTCCCGTGGTGACGGATGCGGGCGCCGCCGTGACGATCACCGCACCAGCCTCGACGATGATGTTGCCGGTCGGGCCACTGCCGCTGGCGAAGATCGGGGCCTGCAGGTTGCCTGCATTGTCGAACGGCGAGCGATTGAGCAGGGCGGTCTTGAATTGCTGATCGGTGATATTGAGTGTCGACGCCACCAGCGAGCCAACATTGATCTGGCTTGCGCCGCCGAAAATGATGCCGCTCTGGTTGATCAGAAGCACCTTGCCGTCAGCCTTGATGTTGCCGAGGATCTGGCTCGGCCCGACATTGCCGATCACGCGATTGAGCGCGACCCAGTTGCTGTTGCCCTGCTGGTTGAAGACGACGTCGGTCCGGGCGCCGACATTGAAGCTCTGCCAGTTGAGGATTGCCTGCGGCGCGGTCTGGGTGATGCCGACGCTGGTGCGTCCGTTGGCGCTCGCCTGGGTCGGAAGATTGGCGCCCGACCAGAGGCTCGATCCGGGCGCAGCGCCCGGCGCGACCTGGAGCCCACCCGGCGCCAGACCATCGGGCACCACCAGCTGCGGCAGCGTCCGCGACGTGCCCGAGGCCTGTGCGGCGCTGCGCGCGGCCGCCTGTGCCGCCTGCATGGCCTGGATCGCCTGCGCCGCCCGCGTCAATGAACCAGAGCTTTGGGCAGCCGCGTCTGCTGCCTGCTGGGCCGCAGCGCTCGCCGCATCGGCCGCGTAACGCGGCGCCGCGACCGTCCAGGCGCCGCTCAGCGGCCTCGCACTCGCAGGATACGCAGCGAGCAGCAACGTCACGAGGCTGGTGCCGGCCATCAACCCGCCGCGGGACATCCGGCGCGACGCCCGCAACGGCGCACCGGCGGCCAATTCACCGCGTGCACGGGGATGATGGGTGGCTTGAACTCGAACCGGCATGACACGTCCTTCCAGCGAACACCGCAGAGGTCACACCAGCGTGACGGGAAGCCACGCTCAAACCCGCAAGGGACTTTTGTGAAAGTTTCGTGTCGCCGCAGAGCGGCCGGAACATCGTCAGATCGCGCTCAGCTCAGCAGCACGATCCCGCCAGGCAGCAACCGCACGCGCGCATCGAACGCCTGCTGGATCTGGGTCAGAACCTCGTCCATCCGATCGATGCGAAAGCGGCCACTGACGGGCAACCGTGCGATCGCGGCATTGACGATGAAGATGCGGCCAGGCCGGTAGCGGTTGATCTCCTCGACCGCATCGGATAGCGGCGTGAAGCGAAACAGCAGGAAGCCGCGCTGCCAGGCAGAGGTGGCCTCGATATCGGCAGCGGCAAGTGTCTCCCCGCCCGCGTCGTAGCGCAGTTGCTGCCCTTCCTTCATGGCGATCGCCTGGGCGCCACGCTGGACCTGCAGCTCGCCGTTGAGGCAGGTCACGCAGACCGGCTGCTCGCCGCCAGCCGGCACATAGCGCACGTCGAACTGCGCCTTGTCGGCGAGAATCCAGCGGTCGGCCGCGCGTACGCCAAAGCTGCGCCCGGACGTGGCGAATGCCGCCTCGCCGGAGAGCAATTCGATGCGTGCCACGCCGGGATCGGCGGGCCGAAGCGCAATGCTGGTCTGCACGTTCATCTGGATCGAAACATCGCCCGGCAACGCCACTTGGCGCTGCTCGCCAGTGCCGGTCCGATAGTCGGCCGCGAACTCCGACCAGGACGGCCACAGACCGAGCGGCGGCCGCGCAAGCGCATAGACGCCCGCCGCCGCGGCAGCGGTGGCGAGCCCGCCGCCGAGCAACGCACGGCGGTTGAGCGGGCGCGAAGCGCTCGGCAACTGTCCGGTCATCATCGCCGCCCGCACATTGCGGCCGGCAGGCGCAAGGTCTCGCCATAGGCGGCTCGCGGCGGCGAAAGCGGCGACATGGTCCGCGCTCTGGGCACACCAGCGCCGCAGCGCCTCGGCGTCCGCCGCCGTGGCCTGTCCGGAGGTGAGATGCCGGACCCAGCCTACCGCTTCCCGCTTGAGCGGATCGAATTCCATGTCGTCCTTATCCATCGCGCTCATGGTCGGCGTCCGCCCCGTGCCCACCTACGCCGAGATGCGGCGGCTTTTGCCACCACTCTCAAGGAGACGTTTCCAGCCGGGCGGAACCGCATGCTATCCGCCGCTCCGATCACGCCGCATCAGACAATACTCCTGCGCCCGCTGCAGCTCTAGCTCAACCAGGCGCAGGGAAATACCGAAGCGGCGGGCTATCTCCTGCCGCGGCATCTGGTCGAGCCGCGCTGCCAGCAGAATCGCGCGGCGGCGCGCCGGCAGCTCGTGCAGGATGGCTTCCAGCCCGCGCAGATCCGAACGCGCGCGCGCCACCTGCTCCGGATCTGGCGCGCCATCGGCGATCTCGAGCAGTCCATCGACCTCGGCTGCGCTCAGGGTGCGGCTATCGGTATTGCGTTGACGGTCACGCGCCGCGTTCATGGCGACGCCAAAGATATAGCTGCCGGGATCGCGGACGATACCGACCGAATCCACCCGGGCGATGCGCAGCCAGGCGTCCTGCAGCGCCTCGCCCGCCAGCTCGGCCGATCCGAGCCGCCTTGCCAGCCGTCGCTTGAGTTCATCATAGCGCTCGACCAGCAGGCGTCTTATCAGCGTCAGGGACGCCTCGGTCATGGTGCCGCGCTGGCGCGACGCGCCGGAGAACCGTTACAGGCCATCGTCGTGCCAGGTCCCTGCGGGACGACCACCAGCGTAACCGGCTGGGCAAGGCCCGCCGGCGGCGGCGCGTCAACCTGCATCCGCCGTAGCGCGTGATCGATGCCCGCATCGACCGCGGCGCTGCCCGCCGAGCCCAGCCGCGCGAACCGCTCCAAATTGCCGGCCGGATCGATCCAGAACTGCAGCGCGATCCGATAATGGCCCGGCCGTGCATCGGCCTCCGCACACAATGCGGCCCGAAGGCCGGTCTGCAGCCGCGCATAATAATGATTCACCGGAACCGGCAACGCCGCCTGCGCCGTGGCCGGTGCGGGGTAAAGTACGAAAGATGTCTCTCCGAGCACACGCGCCGACAGACCGCTGCCCGCAAGCAGACGCGCAAGCGCCGTGTCCGCGCTCATGAGCCCGCGCACGGCGCTGGAATGCAGTCCGGCCGTCAGGTTGCTGTTGTAGAGGACGTTCCGGCCGGCCACGGCACCATACTGCTCAAGCGCGGCCGCCAATGGCTGGGCCGTGATATCAAAGTCGATCTGCGCCTCCTGCGCCGACACTTCCGGCGGCGCCAGAACAAGACAGACGCCGAACATCAGAGCACGGCACAACCGAGCACTCGACGCTCGCGCATCGGGGGTCAACTCGGCTCCTCGCTTCTACAAGCCTGTCATGGTCGGGCGGGAACGATAGGCAGGCTGTGTAACAATCTCATGTCGGCAGGGTCGGATGGCCGACATGCCCCGAAGCGGATGCGGACCCGGCGGGACAAAAGCGCAGTCGACGATGGGCCCTGCGATCGGCGGCTGTCCTGACCGCTGCCAGCCAAACTTCTGGGCGGCACAACCGCAAGCGGTCGGCACTACTTTGATCGACACGGTTGGACGACAGGCAAAGGAAAAGTCGCGCAGCAATCTGGCCGCACCAGTCCTTCAACAAGAACCGTCGCACGAGACCCATTTGTTCTCGGCGACCACTCCGCGAAGGTCCTGGAAAATAAGGATTTTCCTTTGGTGGGCGCACCAGGGCTCGAACCTGGGACCCGCTGATTAAGAGTCAGCTGCTCTACCAACTGAGCTATGCGCCCGGAACTTGTCCGGAAATGACCCTCGCAAGAGAGGCCGTCGTTTAGCAAAGCGATTCCGCGATGTCCAGCAAGCTGGCGCAACTTTTCCCGACTTTCTGACGGCCGAAAGGCCGCCGGATTCCGGCGGCCTTTCATAGGCTTGGCGAGGATGCCGGCGGCTGGCTCTCAGGGCCGGCCGGAGCGCTCCTGATCCGGACCGTCATCGCGGTCGAAATGATGGTCGCGGCCGCCGCGCTCCCAGCGGTCCATGCCGCGCTCGAGGCGATGGCGGCGCCAGCCCTCGGCGCCGAAGCCGCGCCCTTCCATGTGGGTGAGCATGGTCAGCCGCCGCTTCTGGTTATCGTCGAGCGTCTTGTAGAGCGGGTCGGCGGCGTCGGCGATCTTCTTCAGCGACGTCGCGGTCGCCGCCATGTTGTCGGCGCGCTCGCGGAGACGCGCGACCGGATCATCCGGCTTGTCGGCCTTGTCCGCATCGGTCTTCTCCGCGGCCATCCGCGCATTGGCGCGATCGAGCCGCATCTTGGCGAAGTCGCGCACCGCGGTTTCGACCGGCGGCCACAGCTTCTCCTGATCGGCGGTCAGCTTCAGCCCGGCGTGCACCGCGGCAATGCGCGCGTCGAGGAAGGCGGCCCGGTCCTCTTGGCTCATCCGCATCTGGCCATGGAACCACGGGCGATGCTGGGCATAGACCGCGGTCGAACCGGCAATCGTGAGCGCCGCGATGCCGGCGAGCAGAACTTTCTTCATCCAAACCTCCTTTGAAGGTTGCCTGAGGATGGTACCGCCTGCTGCGGCCTTCAACTTACGGATTGGACAGAGAGACCTTTCTTGCCAAGATGTAATCCGCTTCATTGCCCGACAGAAACATCCAAAGCGAGGTCGCGCTTTGGTTTTCTCGTCTGTTTGTTTTGCGCATGATCTTGTCGGAAAACCGCTACGCACTTTTCCGGATCATGCGCTGGCTAGATCATTCCCAACAGTCGCGGCAGCCACAGCGAGATCTCCGGCACGTAGGTGATCAGGCCGAGGAACACCAGCATCGCGCATAGCCACGGCAGCACCGAGATCGTGATCTCGCTGATGCCCATCTTGGCGATGCTGCTCGCGATGTAGAGGTTGAGCCCGACCGGCGGATGGCACAGCCCGACCTCGGTGTTGACGATCATCAGGATGCCGAGATGCACCGGATGCACGCCGAGCTTGGTCGCCAGCGGAAACAGGATCGGCGCCATGATCAGGAGGATCGACGACGGATCCATCACGTTGCCGGCGAGCAGCAGGATGACGTTGACCACGAGCAGGAACATCCAGACCGAGAAGTTCTTGTCGATGATCCAGGCCGCCATCTCCTGCGGGATCTGTTCATGCGTCATCAGGAAAGAGAACAGCACCGCGTTGGTGATGATGTAGAGCAGCATCGAGCTCATGCTCGCCGCCTGCAACAGCACCTTCGGCACCTCGGAGAGCTTCAGCTCCTTGTAGACGAACACGGTGATGAAGAAGGCGTAGGTCGCCGCGACTGCCGCCGCTTCGGTCGGCGTGAAGATGCCGCCATAGATGCCGCCGAGCACGATCGCGATCAGCGACAGGCCCCAGATGCTCTCGCGGAACGCCTTGAACTGCTGGCCGATGGTCGCCTTCGGCATCTCCGGATAGCCGTTGCGCTGGGCGACGAAGAAGGTCACCGCGGCCAGCATCAACGCCAGCAGGATGCCCGGCACGATGCCGGCCATGAACAGCGCGCCGATCGAGGTGTTGGTGGAGACGCCGTAGAGCACCAGGATGATCGAGGGCGGCACCAAAATGCCGAGCGCGCCCGAGGTCGAGATCACGCCGACGCCGAACCGCTTCGGATAGCCATGATCGACCATCGCTGGCATCATGATCGAGCCGATCGCCACCACGGTGGCGACGCTCGAGCCCGAGATCGCCGCGAACATCGCGCAGGCCGCGACGCCGGCAAGACCGAGACCGCCCGGCAGATGGCCGACCAGCGAGGTCGTGAAATCGATCATCCGCCGCGCGACACCGCCGCGGGTCAGGAAGGTGCCGGCCAGGATGAAGAACGGGATCGCCATGATGCCGAAATTGTCCAACCCTGAGAACAATTTCAGGCCGACGCTCTCGATCGGCACTTCCGTCATCGTGAACAGGAAGGTGAGCACCGACAGGCCGAGCGAAATCGAGATCGGCATGCCCGTCAGCATCAGGGCAAACAGCAGTCCGAAAATAAGTGCGGCGCTCATCACGCTTCTCCAAGCGCGATCGGCGCGGTCTTGCTGGTCTCGACGCCATCGACATGGGCGGCGTCATGGTGCGGCAGCTCATTGGTCCAGATGTAATTCCAGCACACCTGCAGGAAGCGAAAGGACATCAGATAGGAGCCGAGCGGAATGCAGGCGTAGACGATCCAGCTTGGAATTTCGAGGTCGGGCGACACCTGGTCGGTGTGCATCAGCTCGTAGACGAACTTGGCGCCCATGGTGCCGACGATGGCGGTGAACAGCGCGCCGCCGAGCAGCCCGAACAGGATGACGATCTTGCGCCAGCGGTCATTGAGGCGATTGATCAGCACATCGACGCCGACATGGATGCCGGTGCGCACGCCATAGGCCGCGCCGAACTTCGCCATCCAGATGAACATGTAGATGCACAGTTCCTGCGACCAGGCGAGATTGATGCCGAACAGATACGGATAGAGCACCGGCACGTCGACCAGAAAGCGATGCACGACCGTGACGAAGGTCAGAAGCGTCGCAGCGCCCATCAGGCTCGCGATGATGATTTCCTCGAGCCGGTCCAGAATTTTCAGCAGCATTGATCTCCCCTGTCATGGCCTGATGCGGCAACCGGCCACGGCACCCAGGCCGCGGCCTCACGCGGCCGCGGCATTCGTTAGATTTGCGTGATGGCTCTCGGTTGAGAAATCCATCCGCGAACTCCTTGCACCTCTCCCGCTTGCGGGGGAGCGTAGGCCGCCTTCGGCGGCCGTCTGAAGAACACCGAAGCAAAGCTTCGGCTCCGTTGCATCGAAGATGCAATGCGGGTGGGGGCTCTCTCCACAACGTGACTCGCGGAGAGAGCCCCCACCCCAACCCTCCCCCGCAAGCGGGAGAGGGAGCGCACCGCCTGTTCGGCGGCTGTTAGGCGATCCGCCTTAGTTCATCGGGCTGCGGCCGGTTTCCTTCAGGAATTCGTCGATCAGCGGCTGGCCGACGCGCGAGGCGACGTCCTTGTAGACCGGCATCATCGCCTTGCGCATCGCCTCGTCCTGCTCCGGCGTCAGCGAGATGATCTCGGTCTTGCCAGCCTTCTTGATCTCGGCGAGTGCGTCTTCGTTCTCCTTGGCCGACTGGTTGTTGCCGAACTCGGTGGCTTCCTTCATCGCCTTGTTGAGTTGGTCGCGGATGTCGGCCGGCAGGCCGTCCCAGAATTTCTTGTTCACGACCACGACATAGCCGATGTAGCCGTGATTGGTGACGGTCGCGTACTTCTGCACCTCATGCATTTTCTGGGTGTAGATGTTCGACCAGGTGTTCTCCTGGCCGTCGACCACGCCGGTCTGCAGCGCCTGGTAGACGTCGGAGAAAGCCATCACCTGCGGGATCGAACCAAGCGCGCGGAACTGGGCCTCCAGCACCTTCGACGACTGGATGCGGAATTTCAGTCCCTTGTAGTCGGCGGGCGCGACCAGCTTCTTGTTCGCGCTCATCTGCTTGAAGCCGTTGTCCCAATAGGCGAGACCGGTCATGCCCTTGGAATCCAGCTTCTTGAGCAGCTGGGCGCCGAGCGGACCGTCGGTCACCTTGCGCAGCGATTTCAGGTCGGGGAGGATGTAGGGCAGATCGAAGACTTCGAATTCCTTGATGCCGATCGGGCCGAACTTCGAGTTCGACGGCGCCAGCATCTGCACCGCGCCGAGCTGCAGCGCCTCGAGCTCTTCCTTGTCCTTGTAGAGCGTCGAGTTCGGATAGACCTCGACCTTCACCTTGCCGCCGGTGTACTTCTCGGCGAGTTCCTTGAACTTGTCGGCGGCCTTGCCCTTCGGCGTATCCGAGGCCACCACGTGGCTGAACTTGATGACGATCGGCGACTGCGCCGAGGCCTGCCCGACAAAGGTCAAAGCGGCGATCGACGCCGCGGCCAAAATGAACTTACGCATGTTTCCTCCCGCGTATTGCAGAGCACGAATACCGGCTCCGAGACATCCGGTCGCACCATTACAGACAAGCAACGACGATTGCCATTGCCCCTTTAGCAGGGGCTAAATCGCGCCATTGCTGCACTGCAAAATCCGATGCGGCGGTATCCCTTTCGGCTCTTGCGACCGTTCATTGACACCGCCCGCACGCTGTGCCCGGCCACGGCCGCGCGGTCAATACGAGGTTTGGCAATGGCGAGTTCGCCGGGCGCGAATGCTGGTGCCCATATCCGATGTCGTCCCTGCGAAAGCAGGGACCCATACTCCACAGCGAGAATTGTTAGGGTGGGTCGCAATTCAAGATGTCAAACGGTGCGGTGTCGTCGCCCGGCTCGACCGGGCGATCCAGTATTCCAGAGACGCCGGTGCTTGAGCCGAGAGGCCGCGGCGTACTGGATCGCCCGGTCGAGCCGGGCGATGACAATTGTATTGGGGGCGCAGCTTCGCATTCTCGCGACATCATCTGTCCGGAGTTTTGCATCTCATTCCGCCCTCTTCAATCAGAGGGCGCAGGGAAAGCCGGGTGCCGATCGCACCCATGGGCCCCGAGCATAAGGCAGAAAGCTCGGGGGTAGGACCACAGGTGTAACCGGAAACAACCCGGCTTTCCCTGCGCGATGGGCTACGGCTTACTTCGTGCTCTCCCCGGCGAGACTGGGCTTGCTTGTCACCGCCTTCGCAAAACGCTTGCGCATCTTGCGAGAGGACACCTGCCGCTAGGGCGTCAGGACCACACGACTTCGCCGTCCGCCTCATGCGCACTCGTCAGTTGCGCAATCCGCGTCCACCGCATCTCCACCCACGTTCGTGACGATCGCGAAGCGCCCCTCGATCGGGTGAGATGGATGTATTGAACATCTGAGTTGGGTGAAACGCCAAGCGGAATATTTTCTTATGACGATATTGACAGGTTTTGCTGAGTTGCCCGTCGTGTCGAACAGGCAACACACTTCCGAACGAGCGCAGCGCCATACGGCGCGCACGAGCACTGCATCGGCGACAAGAAGCCGCCGCGTCCTCATTGCGTGATGATGCTCGCGAGTTCTGCAAGAGGTCCCGGCTCGACCCGGACATCCCCGGCGAAAGGACGCTCCTGCAGACCGATGAGTCCCAGCGCCATCATCACCGCGATCGAGAACACGCTGAGCGCCGTGATCTGCGCACCGGCCCAGTGCGTCCTATTCGATCACCTCTTCGGCGCATGTCGATCAGGTGGAATGTCTCAGCTGGATCAAAGCGCGACCGCGAGCAGCGCCGCCGCAATGCCCGACTTGAACCAATAACAGACACGGCAACGGCTTCGGGCGCGTGGTCCACGTCGTCCCTCGCAACCATGTCAACGGCGGTCATCGGCAGAAATTCTCTTGACCCTCAGTGGCCAAGTTCTGGAATTTCGGATAGTTGAATCGGCGTGGCAATGCAATTAGGACGGCATGTCCGTCCTCGAGAGGACAAGGTCATGAAATTGTCGTCAAGGTTTGTCGCGCCCTCCGCCATAGCTTTCCTGTCAACTGTCTTGCTGAGCGGCCCTGCTGCGTCGCAGACCGCAACAGGCTCCAGCGCCCCGCTTCCCTCCATCACGGTCGACGCGCCGAAGCCGGCGGCAAGGCCTATCAGGCCGAAGGAGGTCGCAAGCAGCAGAGTGGCTGCTCGCCGGACATCGCCGGCCGGTCACACGTCATCCTCAAGCGCGCGAACGCCGTCGCCTGCGCCAGATACAGTGTTGGGAAGGATTGCCAGTCTGGAGAAGGTCGCCAGCAACTGCAACGGAGGTTGCGAGTCGAGCGTTCCCCACGGCAAAGACCCCTGGGTTGGGTGTAGCGAGTCGGGCGGCGGACAGACATATGGACCGTTCTCGGCAACGTGCCGAGACAACCTCACCTACAAATCCTACGAGGATTGCCTCGAGACCAAGGTGTTCCTGGGCGAGTACCGAAATCGGGCCCACTGGGTTTGCAGCAGTCTGTCCGCCGCCGGGAAGTTTCAAGTCGCCGAACTCAAGCGATCCAGACATCCGCACTAGAACGTTTTCGAGTGAAGTGGATACCGGTTCGCGCGAAGAAACGCGTCAACAAGAAGCTAGGGCGTTCCGCTGACCGCCTGGGCCACACGGCGACATCGGCAAACGCTTCGCATGGACGCAGCGAACTTGCTGCGTCCATGGATGCCGGCCGGCATGGCCGCCGCTCGCCTGTCCTCACCGCGACGCGGTGCTGATGTTCTCGCCAAAGAACTTCCATGTCTTGCCGTCGAACTTCGCGAGCTTGAACGTGTCGAAGGTGGAATAGTCCGTCGGCGACACCGATACCGTGATGCCCGGCAGCAACAGCGGCAGCGAGACCTTGCTCAGGTTGGTGGCCTGCTTCAGCAGATTCTCGCGGGTCAGCACGTCTCCGCAGTTCTTCAGGATGATCGCCGTGAACTGCGCGGACAGATAACCGATCTGGTTGCTGCCATCGATCGGATTGCCTTCCGGATACCACTGCTTCATGAAGGCGAGATAATCCTGCACGCCCTTGTCGGTGTCCCATGCCGGGTCGCCCACCACCTTGGTCGCCAACGCCGTCATGAGGCCGGTGGATGCTTCCAGGCCGGCAGGCTCGAGCACACCGCCGATCGAACTGGCGACGGATACGATGAAGTGCGTCGGCTTCCAGCCGAGATCGGTAACCTTACGGATCGCCTGCGCGCCGAACTTCGGCGTCGTGATCGTCATCAGGACATCGGCGCCCGCGGCTTTCAGATTGACGATCTGGGAATCGATCGTGGGATCGGTCACCTCGTAGCTGAGCTCCTTGACGATGAGACCGGCCTTCTCACCCAGCCCCTCCTTGAAGCCCTTCAGATAGTCCTTGCCGAAGTCGTCGTTCTGGTAGATCACGCCGATCTTCGCGTTGGGCAGCTCCTTGGCGATGTACTTGGCGTAGATCTTCGCTTCCTGCGCATAGGGCGGATAGAACGGCGTGGTCCACGGGAATTCCTTCGCATCGTTCCACTTCGAGGCCCCGGTGGAGATCAACAGATGCGGGATCTTCTTGCCGTTCAGATATTTTTGGATCGACGAATTTGTCGGTGTGCCCAGTGAGCCGATATTGGCAAGGATCTCATCCTGCTCCACGAGCTTGCGTGTCTGCTCCACCGTCTTCGGCGGGCTATAGCCGTCGTCCATGCTCAGCAGCGTGATCTTCCGGCCGTTGATTCCGCCCTGGCTGTTGATCATCTTCCAGTATGCGGCCTCGGCCCTGCCCTGCGTGCCATACGCCGAAGCCGGACCGCTGTAAGGCATGGTCTGCCCGATCTTGATTTCGGTATCGCTGGCGCCGGGATCGTATTTCTTGTCGGCAGCGAGAACCGCCGAAGTGGAAACAAGGCTAAGCGCGGCGATGGCCGCGAGCGTGATGCAACGCATGTGTTCTCCCCATTCGCGTCGCTGTTTGCCGCGACGTCGGGCGAGATCATGATCAAGCCCGCGCGAGATGTCGACCCCTGAAGTCGGGACATCGAACTGCTCTAGCCGTCGAACGTCAAAGCCCCATCCAGCTCATCACGGCTCCGAACGTCGCCCAGAGCGTCCATCCGAGCCCGAGCAGGCAGATCAGCGCCGCCGCCATCGCGATCGTCAACAGCAGGCCGTCCTCCTGCAGGTAGGCGACCGCGATCAGGACGACCACCATTCCCGGAATGACGTTGACCAGAGGCAGCGGCCAGCCTGCCGAGAAGGCGAGGAGAAACACCACCAATCCGACGAGGCGGTCGATCACGTCGCGGCGCGCGTCCCAGCGCGGCCGGCTGATGCGCTCGATCGCCTGCAACATTGGACGCACGAGGACGGTGAACCGCTTGAAGCGCTTGAAATCGAACTGTCGCTTCGACAGGAAGCGCGGAAACGACGGCGCGCTGCGGCCACGCATCATCTCGACCGCCGGAAACAGCAGCGCCAGCGTCGCAACCGTCGCCACGCCGGGGATGATGACCAGCAGCCCCAGCAGCAGCAGGAGCAGGCCGAACGACCGCTTGTCCAGGTTGCTGAGGAGCCATTCGAGATCGACGGGGCCGTCCGGTGCTTGAGCGACGAGTTCCTCAAGAAGTTGGGACGTGTGCGTGGGCGCCAATGGGGCTCCGGACGAAGGGGACATAGCTGCCAAAGTGGTCAGACTCGGCATCGATTGCAACAGCTGCCGAAGCAGACTAGGAAGCATGGGTGACCAACGATTCCGACCAGGCATGGCAGCACCATGCGCCGTCAAGCCCGATTCCCGCCGCGCGGCGCCGCTGGCCGTGGTTCCTGCTGATCGTCGTCCTCGCCTGTGCGGGCGCCGGGGGTGTCTACGCCTGGCCGCAGATCGCGCCGCTGGTCCCGTCCCTGGGCAACGCTGCGGCCAGCGACAGGGTGGCCGCAGGCGACAAGGAGACGTTGCCGGATCTGCTCGCGACCCAGCAGAAGCTCGAGGATGACATCGGCGCACTCGGCAAGTCGGTCGCGGACCAGCAGGAGCAGCTGAAGGCCGTCGTCGACCAATTGGCGAGCCTGACGTCGAAGGTCGACGCGCTACAGCGCCCGGCTCCAGCCCCCGTGCCATTGCCGGCCACCGCAGCGGCCGACCAGCCGCGCGCGCCGGTCGCGCAGGCTGCCCCGAAGCCCCGAAAGCCGCCGCCGGCTCGGGCGCCAAAACCGGCAGGTCCGATTTCGACCGGTGGCGCACCGCTCAACGTGGCACCCGGCGCCAGCGATCGCTGAGCTGCGCCGCGAGATCAGCGCAACAGTCGGCGACGGCAGCCTATCCGCCGGGCCGCTCCATGCCGGCCCGCTTGATTGCCGCGCGCAAGATAGCGGTATCCGAGGAAAGAAAATCGATCAGACGCCTGGCTGCGTCAGGCGACTTTGAGTCGCTGACGACAGCGGCGGTGAAGGTCTGCACAAGCTGCAGATCCGCAGGCAGCAGACCGACGACCTCGATGCCGGTCTCCTGAACCAGCTCGCTGGTCGGTCCGATCGAGACATTCGCCTTGCCCGCGCGCAGCGCTTCGGCCGCCTCGATTCCGCGCGCCTCGAGGGTGAGCTGCACCGTGTCCGGCAGGTTCAGCCTGGGGAAGACCTTGTCGCGGACGAATTGTCCGCTCGTGCTGCTTGGCGCCACCACCTGGCCCGCATCGATCAAGGTTGTCCTGAGCGCGGCAGCGTTGCCGATGTCCGGCTTCGCAGAGCCTGAGCGAACCGCGGCCGCCAAGGGAGCCGTCGCGAGGCCGGTGTCGGATCCCGCACGGATCCGCCCGTCTTCGTTCAGCCCGCGAAGTCCCTCGCGCGAAAGGATCACCACATCCGCCTTGATGCCGTGCGCAAGCTGGTGCCTGATCGTTTTCGGACCGGTGCCCTCCGACGCGCCGGATCCGGTTTCCACCTTGATGCCGGTGCTGCGCTCGAATTCGGGCAGCACTTCCCGATAGACCGCCGCGAAGCCGCCGGAAATGATGACCCTGATCGTTTCCGGGGGATCTGCGATTGCCGGCGTCAAGGCTGCGGCACCATGTCGGCGGCCCGTTGGCTCATTTCTGAAGGTTCGCAGCAAACAGCTTGGCTGCCGCGGCCTTCGATTCCTGATCGGCCTTGGCGTCGTATCTGAGCGGCAGGTTGAACTTCTTGCCGAGCTCGGTGGCTTCGGGGTTCGTGAACGCGTGCACGGCGCCCGGATATTCGATGATCCGGTAATCGGCCTTCGCTGCGTCGAAATCCTTCTTCAGCGCATCGTACTGCTCGCGTTTCACGAACGGGTCGTCGGCGCCGTTCAGAATCAGGATTTTCGCCTTGACGGTGCCTGGCGCCGGTGCGGGAGTATTGAGACCGAGCGTAGCGTGAAAGCCGGCAACGGCGGCGAGATCGGCGCCGGTGCGCGCCATGTTCAGCACCACCGCGCCGCCGAAGCAGTAGCCGACGGCGCCGATCCGCTGCGGATTGACCGAGGCCTGCTTGGCGAGCTGCTCGCGCGCGGCGTTGAAGCGCTGCTCCATCACCTTCGCATCCTTCATCACCGACCCCGCGAGCGCGCCGGCGTCCTTCGGGTTGTCGGCGGTCTTGGCGTCGCCGTACATGTCCGCAATGAAGGCCACGTACCCCTGCTCCGCGAACTTCCGCGCCTCGTTGTGGATATGCGGGGTGATGCCCCACCATTCGTGCACCATGACGATGCCGGGCCGCTTGGCCTGGCTCGCGTCGTCATAGACCACGAAGCCCTTCATCGTGGTCTCGCCGTCCGAGTAGGTGACCAGCTCTTCCTTGACCGCGGCGTGTGCGCTCGCGACCATTGCGATGGCGCAAAGTGCTCCGACGATGATCGTTCGCATGCTGATCTCCCTGCGGGTTCGCGTCGCCGCGTTGCGTTTTGTTTTGGCCCGGACGGCTATTCCGCCGCCGTCCGGATATCGATCTTCTCGGCGCGGACCGCGCAGAACTTGAACTCCGGAATCTTGCCGAACGGATCGAGCGCCGGGTTGGTCAGCAAATTCGCCGCCGCTTCCGCGTAGCAGAACGGCATGAAGACCATGTTCTCCGGCACGTCGCGGTCGGCGCGCACCTTGACCTCGACCGCGCCGCGGCGCGTCTCGAGGCGGATGAAGTCGCCGGGTGCGAGCCCCTTCTTGCGCATGTCCTTCGGCGTCATGAACGCGACCGCTTCGGGCTCGATCTGGTCCAGCACCTGCGCGCGACGCGTCATCGAGCCGGTGTGCCAATGCTCGAGCACGCGGCCGGTCGACAGCACCATCGGGTACTCGTCGTCGGGCAATTCGTCCGGCGGGATCACCTTGGCCGGCACGATCTTGCCGCGGCCGCTCTCGGTGGGAAAACCGGTCGTGAAGATGATCTCATTACCCGGCTTGTCGGGATCGTCGACCGGATAGGTCACCGCGCCCTCGCGAACCAGCCGCTCCCAGGTGATGTTCTTGAGCGACGGCATCAGCTCCGCCATCTCGGTGAAGACCTCACCCGGCCCGGCATAATTCCACTGCAGTCCCATCCGCTTGGCGATCTCCTGGATGATCCAGAGATCCTGCCTTGCGTCGCCCGGCGGCTTGATCACCTCGCGCGCCAGTTGCACGCGGCGATCGGTGTTGGTGAAGGAGCCGGACTTTTCGGCAAACGCCGAGGCCGGCAGGATGACGTCGGCGTGGAACGCGGTCTCGGTGACGAACAAATCCTGCACCACGAGATGATCGAGCTTCGCCAGCGCCTGGCGCGCGTGCTGCAAATCCGGATCGGACATCGCCGGATTTTCGCCCTCGACATACATGCCGTGGATTTCGCCGGCGTGGATCGCGTTCATGATCTCGACGACGGTCAGCCCGCGCACCGGATCGAGCTGCTGCCCCCACAGCTTTTCGAAGGCGCCGCGCATGTCGTCGCGGCCGACCGGCTGATAGTCCGGCAGGAACATCGGGATCAGGCCGGCGTCGGAAGCGCCCTGCACATTGTTCTGGCCGCGCAGCGGATGCAGTCCGGTGCCGGGGCGGCCGACCTGGCCGGTGATCAGTGCGAGCGCAATCAGGCAGCGCGCATTGTCAGTGCCGTGGACATGCTGGCTGATGCCCATGCCCCAGAAGATGATCGACGACTTGGCGCGGGCGTAGTCACGCGCCACCTCGCGCAGCGTCTCGGCCGGGATGCCGCAGATCGGCGACATCTTCTCGGGCGTGAAGTCGACGATCTTGGCCTTGAGGTCTTCGTAGCCCTCGGTGTAGCCGGCGATGTACTGCTCGTCGGTCAGGCCTTCGGTGATGATGGTGTGGATCATCGCGTTCAGCATCGCGACGTCGCTGCCCGGCTTGAAGGCGAGATGCTGCGTGGCGTGGCGCGACAGCGCCTGCCGCCGCGGATCCATCACGTACAGCTTGGCGCCGCGCTTGGCGGCGTTCTTGATGAAGGTCGCGGCAACCGGATGGTTCACGGTCGGATTGGCGCCGATCACCCAGATCACCTCGGCGTCGGCGGCGGCCGAGAACGGCGCCGACACCGCGCCGGAGCTCAGCCCCTCGAACAAGGCCGCCACCGACGAGGCGTGACACAGCCGCGTGCAGTGATCGACATTGTTGGAGCCGAAGCCGGTGCGGACCAGCTTCTGGAACAGATAGGCTTCCTCGTTCGAGCCCTTGGCCGAGCCGAACCCGGCGAGCGCCTTGGCGCCCTTCTCGTCGCGGATTTTCGTCAGGCCCGCCGCGGCCAGATCGAGCGCCTCTTCCCAGGAGGCCTCGCGGAAATGGGTGTAGGGATTGGCCGGATCGACCTGGTCGTTGGCATCCTTCTTCACGCCCGGCAGCCGCACCAGCGGCTTGGTCAGCCGGTTCGGATGGTGGATGTAGTCGAAGCCGAAGCGGCCCTTGACGCAGAGCCGGTTGTGATTGGCGGGACCATCACGGCCTTCCGCGTAGATCACCTTCTCGTCCTTGACCTCGTAGGTGACCTGGCAGCCGACGCCGCAATACGGGCACAGCGAGTCCACCTTGCGGTCGGGATAGACGACGCGGGTCTGCTTGTCGTCGAGCATGACAGCCGGCATCAGCGCGCCGGTCGGACACGCCTGGACGCATTCGCCGCAGGCGACGCAGGTCGATTCGCCCATCGGATCGTCGAAGTCGAACACGATTTTCGAGCCGTGACTACGATAAGCCATGCCGATCACATCGTTGACCTGGACCTCGCGGCACGCCCGCACGCACAGGCCACACTGGATGCAGGCGTCGAGATTGACGCGCATCGCCGGATGGCTGGTGTCGGCATGCCAGCGTTCGGTGGCGGGGAAGCGGCTCTCGGTGACGCCGGTCTTCTCGGCCCAGTGCCAGAATTTCGAGTCCGGATCGTGCGAGGTCTCGCGCGCCGGCTGGTCGGCGACGAGCAGCTCCATCACCATCTTCTGCGCCGCGACCGCGCGCTGGCTGGCCGACTTCACCTTCATGCCGACCGATGGCGTCCGCTTGCAGGACGCCGCCAGCACGCGCTCGCCTTCGATCTCGACCATGCAGGCGCGGCAATTGCCGTCCGGCCTGTAATCCGGCTCCGGCGAATAGCACAGATGCGGGATCTCGGTGCCCCGGCGCTTGGCGACCTGCCAGATCGTCTCGCCGGTCCGCGCTTCGACCTGGTGGCCGTCGAGCTCGAACTGGATCGTCTGGCCGGAGTTCTGACTGTTGCTCATTCAAGATCCTCGTCGAAGTTCGCCTGCGTGGTCCGCCTATTCGGCGGCTTGCTGCGGACGAAACCCGTCCGGAAAATATTTGATCACCGAGGTCAGCGGATTGGAGGCCGCCTGACCGAGCCCGCAGATCGACGCATCGCGCATCGCCTGGCTCAATTGGTCGAGCAGCTCCTTGTTCCAGACCGGTTGCTGCATCAAGAGCGCCGCCTTCTCGGTTCCTGCGCGGCAAGGCGTGCATTGCCCGCAGCTCTCATCCTCGAAGAACTTCATCAGGTTCAGCGCGGCCTCCCTGACGTCATCGGCCTGCGAGAGCACGATGACCGCGGCGGAGCCGATGAAGCAGCCGTATTTCTCCAGCGTGCCGAAATCGAGCGGGATGTCGTCCATCGAGGCCGGCAGGATGCCGCCGGACGCGCCGCCCGGCAGATAGGCCTGCAAAGTATGGCCGTCGGCCATGCCGCCGCAGAACTCGTCGATCAGCTGGCGCAGGGTGATGCCGGCCGGCGCGAGCTTGACGCCGGGATCCTTGACACGTCCCGACACCGAGAAGCTGCGCAGGCCGTGGCGCTCGTTGCGGCCGTGGCTCTTCCACCACTCGGCGCCCTTCTCGACGATGTCGCGCACCCACCACAGCGTCTCGATGTTGTTGATCAGCGTCGGCAGGCCGAACAGCCCGACCTGGAACGGATATGGCGGCTTGTGCCGCGGCAGGCCGCGCTTGCCCTCGATCGATTCCAGCAGCGAGGATTCCTCGCCGCAGATATAGGCGCCGGCGCCACGCCGCAGATGCAGCACAGGTCCACCAGGCGGAAGCTTTGCGATCTCGCGCGCAAGGATCTCGCGGCAGGCCGGGTACTCGTCGCGGATGTAGATGTAGACTTCGGGCGCCTCGACCACGTGGGCCCCGATCAGCATGCCCTCGAGGAAACGATGCGGATCGGTCTCGAGATAGTATCGGTCCTTGAACGTGCCGGGCTCGCCTTCGTCGCCGTTCACCGCCATCAGCCGCGGACCGGGCTCGCCGAGCACGGCGCGCCATTTGCGGCCGGTCGGGAAACCGGCACCGCCGAGACCGCGCAGCGACGCATCGTCGAGTGCCTTCAAAAGGTCTTCCCGCGGCAACTCGCCCGAGCGCAGCCGCGCCAGCAGCTTGTATCCGCCGTCGGCGACATAGGCGTCGTAGTCGATGTAGGCGGGTAGATGCACATGGGTGTCGCCGCTCTTCGTCGCAGCGAGCACGTTGCTGACGGTCGCATGATCGACGAAGTTGTGGCCGACCTCGGCGGTGGGTGCGGTGTCGCATCGGCCGACGCACGGCGCCCGCACCACGCGGATGCCGGGGCCGGCGCGATTCTGGAGGTCCTTCAAAAGCTTCTCGCCGCCGAGCATCGCGCAGGTCAGCGAATCGCAGACACGCACGGTGAGCGGCGCGATGTCAGGCTCGCCTTCCTTCACGATGTCGAAATGCGCATAAAAGGTCGCGGTCTCGAACACTTCGGCGAATGACAGCTTCATCTCGTCGGCGAGCGCCGCAAGATGCTGCGCCGAGATCTGGTGATACTTGTCCTGGATCAGATGCAGGTATTCGATCAGCAGGTCGCGACGCCTCGGCCGATCCGCGAGCAGCGCCTCGATCTCATGAGCGGCCGCAGGGTCGACCTGGCGTCCTTTGGGCGTGGCTTTCGCGCGCTTCCTGCCTGCTCCAGGATGCTCGAACGCGCGGACCTTGTGAACGTCGTCTCCACTCATGAAACCTCGCCTTGGAACCCGGCTTTGCGCAAGTTGCGCCGGTTCGACCCAACTCTATTCTCTGGCATGCCACAGGCAAGCACATTTAGAACGCCTCTAGCAGCGTCGGGTTGCCGCGCAGGCCGTTGTTAATGTTTGCCTATCGGTCGATCTGAATTCCCAATCGCGCGAGCATCCGGCTCGCGCGATCTCGACCGCGTCCGCGGCCTCAGAGCAGGTCGGCGTAGCCGAGAAAGCCGACCGCATCGCCCGGCTCGACCCGCACGACGGCTTCGCTGAGCTCGATCAGCCCATCCGTCTCGATCAGCGACGACAACAGGCCGGCCCCTTCGCGCGGAAACTTGATCGCCTCCAGCGCGCCGTCCGTCGCCCGGCGCAGCGAGGCGCGGACATATTCGCGGCGCCCGCTCTTCTTCTTGTAGCTGAAGGCGGCCCGAACCGGCATCGGCAGCAAGCCGGACGGCACCGCTCCCGACAGCGCCAGCACGGTCGGCCGCACCACGTGAACGAAGGTGACGAAGCTCGCCACCGGATTGCCGGGCAGGCCGATCAGCGGCGTGCCGTCGATGATTCCCATCGCCACCGGGCGGCCCGGCTTGATCGCCATCCGCCACAGCACCAGCGAACCGGCCTGTTCGATGCCGGCCTTGACGTGGTCCTCTTCGCCGGTCGAGACGCCGCCGGTGGTCAGGATCAGGTCGTAGCGTCGTGCGGCCTGCTTGAGCGCGGCAGCAAGTTCGGCCCGTTCGTCGCGCAGGATGCCGAGATCGCCGACCTCGCAACCGAGCCGCCGCAACATCGCGATCAGCATGAAGCGGTTGGAATCGAACAGCTGCGCTTCGGCGCGCGGGCTCCCCGGCACGGCCAGCTCGTCGCCGGTCGAGAACACCCCGACGCGCAGGCGTCGCACCACGTCGAGCGTGGTGAGCCCGAAGGCCGCGGCGACCGCGATGTCCTGCGGGCGCAGCCGCCGACCCGCCGCCAGTGCGACATGGCCGCGCGGAATGTCCTCGCCAGCAGGACGCACGTTGGCGCCGACCTTCAGGCCCGACGGCAGGATCACGTTGCCCGCATCGTCGATCCGCACGTCTTCCTGCATGAACACGGTGTCGGTGCCGTCGGGCATCGGCGCACCGGTGAAGATCCGCACCGCCTGGCCGGGCCGCGCGGGCTCGGCCGGCGCTCCCGCCTGCACACGCCCCGCGACGGCAAACGCGCGCTCGCCGCTCGCCGGCAGGTCTGCGCCTGACACCGCGTAGCCGTCGACGGCGGAATTCATGAAAGGCGGCAGCGGCAGCGGCGCTGCCACGTCGTGGCTAAGGATGCGCCCGTCGGCGTCGACCAAGGCAACAGCTTCCGTCTCGCCGACCGGCTTGACGCGCGAGGCGATGATCGCGACGGCCTCGTCGACCGACATCATCGGTCCGCCGAAAGCGAAGCAGTCGTCGGAAAGCTGCGCCATGATGTCCCTCAGTCCTCGGCCATCGACAAGATTTGTTCGACCCACATCGCGAACCGCGGCGTTATCCTCAAAGCCGGACCATCCGTGACGAATCATTGGCAGTTCCGGCGAGGCGGCGGAGAGTGGCCAGTCCGTCTCCGATCGTGCTTATATCCCCTGCTTCGCTGCCATGTGAACCCATTGGGACGCCGACCTGTGACCAAGAAGACCACCGCGCCCGTTATTGTTCCAGACCCGGACGATCCGCGACTGACCGAGCGCGTCATCGGCATCGATCAGACCGGCGCGCCGACCGAGATCAGGGTACCGGTCGAGCGACCGCTGACGCTGTATCTCAACGCGCAGGAGATCGTCACGATGATGACGATCAACGACTATCCAGAATACCTCGCGCTCGGCTACCTCCTGAATCAGAACATGCTGAAATACGACGACGTCGTCACCGAGGTCGAATATGACGACGATCTCCAGGTGGTGGTGGTCCGCACCGAGCACCACACCAATTTCGAGGCGAAGCTGAAGAAGCGCACGCAGACCTCGGGCTGCGCCCAGGGCACGGCGTTCGGCGACCTGCTCGAAGCCGTCGAGAAGGTCGCGCTGCCGAAGGCCGAGCTGCGGACCTCGTGGCTCTACCGGATGACGCACACCATCAACACGATGCCGTCACTCTATCTGGAAGCGGGCGCCATCCACGGCTGCGTGCTGTGCAAGGAGAGCACGCCGGTCTGCTACACCGAGGATGTCGGCCGGCACAACGCCGTCGACAAGATCGCGGGCTGGATCTATCGCCACAATGTCGATCCGACCGACAAGATCCTCTACACCACTGGGCGGCTCACCTCCGAGATGGTGATCAAGACGGTGCGGATGGGCATCCCGATCCTGGTCTCCCGCTCCGGATTCACCGCCTGGGGCGTCGATCTGGCGCGGCAGGTCGGGCTGACGCTGGTCGGGCGCGCGCGCGGCAAGCGCTTTATCGCGCTGTCGGGCCAGGAGCGGATCGTCTACGACCAGAACCTTGATTACGTCGAAGAGGAATCGATGCGGCACAAGCGCAAAGGCGAGGCCGACAATGACTGATATCCCGGGCACTGGCATCCCGGGCGTGCTGCTTGCCGGCGGCCTCGCGCGGCGGATGGGCGGCGGCGACAAGCCGATGCGCAAGATCGCCGGCCGGACCATTCTGCAGCGGGTGATCGACCGTCTCGCTCCGCAATGCAGCGGGCTGATCATCAACGCTAACGGCGACCCCACGCGCTTCGCCGCCTTCGGCCTTCCGGTCGTCGCCGACGATGTCGCCGATTATCCCGGCCCCCTCGCCGGCATCCTGGCCGCGCTCGACTGGACCGCCGCCAACCGGCCGGATGCGAAATGGGTGCTGAGCGCGGCGGGCGACTGTCCGTTTCTCCCGCGCGATCTTGTCGCGCGCCTCGAGCAAGCACGCAGCGCGCGGAATGCCGAACTCGCGGTCGCCTCATCCGGCGGCCAGACGCATCCGGTCATCGGTCTCTGGAGCGTGCGTCTGCGGAACGAATTGCGCCATGCGCTGGTCGTTGAGGACGTGCGCAAGATCGATCGCTGGACCGCGCGCTATCCGCTGGCGACGGTCGAATGGCCGAGCGAGCCGCTGGATCCGTTCTTCAACGCCAACACCGTTGAAGACATCATGGAAGCCGATCGCCTCGCCGCACTCGACGGCGGCTAAGACGCTCGCTTGCGTCCGGAACGGACATCCCCGGCTGCGAGCACGCACGCAGCTAGCCGAGCTGTCCGCCGGCCCGCCCTCTCCGATCCGTTTCCACGGCGCGCAGATAGTCCAGCATCAGGCGGCCGGTTGCGGACAGGTGCGCGGCATCGCGGACCACGATCTTCAGCTCGCGCCGCCCCCAATCGTCCCGCAGGGGGATGGCACGAAGACCCATGCCGGCGCCGACCACCGCGAAGGCGCGATCGGGAATCAGGCCGAGGCCCATATTGGCCTGCACCATGCGGCAGACTGCATCGAAGCCGGGCACGTTGATGCGCAGCCGCATCGTCTTGCCGGCTTGCGTCGCCGCATATTGCGAGCGCAGATAGATCGAGCTCGCGGTGTGCAGGCCGATGTGGTCGAAATCGAGCGTCTCGGTGAACAGCAGTTTCCCGCGGCCGGCCAGCGGATGGTCCGGCCGCATCACGACAACCAGATTGTCGTAGCGGTAATGAAAGGTTTCGAGCGCGCGGCTGTCGGCCTCGGCCGAGCAGATGCCGAGCTCGGCCGCGCCCTCCTCGATGCCGCGCACCACCTGCCCGCTCGGCCGCTCCTGCAGATCGACGCGGAGCAGCTCGTGCGCCGCGAAGAAGGCGGAGAGGTCCTCGGGCAGATACTGCACGATCGCCGAGAGGTTGGCGAGCATGCGGACATGGCCGCGCACGCCTTGCGAATATTCCGACAGCTCGACCGCGATCTTCTCGACATTGAGCAGCGTGACCCGGGCGTGATGCAGCAGCGCCTCGCCGGCCGGCGTCAGCGCCATGCCCTTGGCGAGCCGCTTGAACAGCGTGACGCCGAACGCCAGCTCGAAATCATTCATCCGCTTCGACACTGCGGAAGCCGCGATCCCCTCGCGCTGCGCGGCGCGGGTGAGGTTCTGCTCGTCGCAGACGGCGACGAACAGGCGAAGCGTGGTGAGATCGACCCGGCGGGTGAGCGCGGTCTCCGCCGGCGTGGCGGCGCGCGGGATGTCGACGTCGATGGAGGCAAGCGGCATGAGCGATGTCCCCGCGGAAAGACCGCAGGGTAGCGCTGGAGGTGGCGCGGAAGATTCCAAAGCAATGCGGGATAAAGCGGATTGTTGGGAAATTACTCCAAAAATGAAGCAGAACTACGAATTCCATCCCAAGCCGATTGAAGAGCGAGGCGTCGGCGCCCCCGCCGTCGCTCAGCGACGGAGCTTCTTTTCAAGCACGAAGCGCCAAACGCGCCGCTTCCAACGCGCCGATGATGCGATCCAACTCCTCTGCTCCGAATACGACCTCGATATCTCCATTCTTTCGCAGCGAGACGGCCAGTCCGACTGCGGCTCCGGTCACGCGGACGAGCACCAGCCCCTCATCTCCTAATTCTTTGTCGACAAAGCTGATCGCGGGAACGTTCACGATGCACTCCAGCGGAAAGGGTAGCGCAGGTTAGCGAAGCGTAACCCGCCATCTCGGTTCCGCGCAAGGAGCGGCGGATTACGGCTGCGCCTAACCCGCTGCACGCAATCTCTCACCGTCACCCCCGCGCAAAGGCTTTGCCTTTGTCGCTGGAGGTGCTCGCGTAGCGAGCCTCGAAGGGCGATGGCCCGGCTTTTTCCGCGAGGCGACCGCCCCGCGTTGCAACGGTGGGGCCGATTCATCCTTCGAGGCTCGCTTCGCTCGCACCTCAGGATGACGGATTTAGATCTGCGCACCCAAACAAAAACGCGGCGCCGAGGCGCCGCGTTTCCGAATGCTTTGATCGAGCGAACGGTCAGCCCGCGACCTTGGTCGCCGGGACGTCGCGCTGGCGCTTCATCACGATCTTGTTCAGCGCGCCGAGATAGGCCTTGGCGGACGCGACCAGCGTGTCCGGATCGGCGGCGCGCGCGGTCATCGAACGGCCTTCATGGGCGAGACGCACCGAGACTTCGGCCTGTGCGTCGGTGCCTTCGGTCACGGCGTGGACCTGATACAGCTCCAGCTTGGCCTCGTGCGGCACCAGACGCTTGATGCAGTTGAAGACGGCATCGACCGGACCGTTGCCCTCGGCTTCCTCGATCTTGATCTGGCCGTCGACGTCGAGCTTCATGGTCGCGCGCTGCGGACCATGGGTGCCGGCGATCACGGTCAGCGAGGCCAGCTTGATGCGGTCGTGCGCGGCCGCCATCTCCTGGTCGACCAGCGCCTCGATGTCCTCGTCGTAGATGTCCTTCTTGCGGTCGGCCAACGCCTTCATCCGCGTAAAGGCGTCCTCCAGCTGGTTGGCGCCGAGCTTGTAGCCCATCTCCTCCAGCTTGTGGATGAAGGCGTGGCGGCCGGAATGCTTGCCGAGCACCAGCGAGGACTGCTTCAGGCCGACCATCTCGGGCCGCATGATCTCGTAGGTCGAGGCGTCCTTCAGCACGCCGTCCTGATGGATGCCGCTCTCATGGGCGAACGCGTTACGGCCGACGATCGCCTTGTTATACTGCACCGGGAACGAGGTGGCGGCCGACACGACCTTCGAGGCGCGGGTCAGCTGGGTGGTGTCGATCTTGTTCCAGTACGGAAACTTGTCGTTCCGCACATTGATCGCCATCACGATCTCTTCCAGCGCGGCATTGCCGGCGCGCTCGCCGATGCCGTTGACGGTGCACTCGACCTGACGCGCGCCGCCGACGATGCCGGCCAGCGAGTTCGCGACCGCCATGCCGAGATCGTTGTGGCAGTGCACCGAGAAGATCGCCTTGTCGGAGTTCGGCACCCGCTCGATCAGCGTCCGCATGAAGTGGGTGTATTCCTCCGGCACGGTGTAGCCGACGGTGTCGGGGATGTTCACCGTGGTGGCGCCGGCCTTGATCACCGCTTCGACGATCCGGCACAGATAGTCCATCTCGCTGCGGGTGCCGTCCTCGGCCGACCATTCGACGTCGTCGATCTGGTTGCGGGCGCGGGCGACCATTGCGACCGAGGTCTCCAGCACCTCCTCAGGCGTCTTGTTCAACTTCACCCGCATGTGCAGCGGCGAGGTCGCGATCACGGTGTGGACGCGGCCGCGGCGGGCGAACTTGACGGCTTCGGCGCAGCGGTCGATGTCGGCCGGATGGGCGCGGGACAGCCCCGCGATGACCGCGTTCTTGGAGCGGCGGGCGATCTCGCTGACTGCCTGGAAGTCGCCTTCCGAGGTGATGGGGAAGCCGGCCTCGATGACGTCGACGCCCATATCGTCCAGCAGCTCGGCGACCTCGAGCTTCTCCTCGAAGGTCATGGTGGCGCCGGGGCACTGCTCGCCGTCGCGCAGGGTGGTGTCGAAAATGATGACGCGGTCCTTCTCGGACTTGTTCACGGTGGCCATGTGAGAAATTCCTTTAAGCTTCTGCGCCCGTCATGTTGCTCCTTGAGCAATTACTGGGCGATTATCAGGGTCCGGTGATCTCGTACAAACCCCTGAGTGCCCAGGCGCAAACGCCCAGCCGGCCCTCAGGGGCAGGTAAGAAGAAGGCCGCCAATAAGCAGGGTGGGCGCCGCGGCCGGGATCGTGGCGGTAGCCTGGGCCACCTCCCCCGAAATCCCATCGATTTGGCCGCGAATCAGCATTGCCAGACCCTGTTGAGCGCCGAAATCCTCGGTCAAAACCCTTGACGATTGGTTGCCGGGACGCGCTATGCGTCGTCGTTCTAGACGATTATGGCAAGCCGCCGCAATGGGTAAAGATGGTCAACGGGGTTGACCTATCAACGGTGAGCATATGGGACAGCCGCCACGGTAAGGGGTGCACTGGTGGAAGGGTTCCCTCCCCCCTTGCGGGGGAGGGTTAGGGAGGGGGGTGCCGACGCGCTCCTTCGATTTGGCTTTCGACGATGCGCGGTCGAGATTGCGAAAGCAGCGCTCCCACCAACGATCGCGCCCGGGGCCTACCCCTCTCCCCAACCCTCCCCCGCAAGGGGGGAGGGAGCCAAACCGATGTGCTCACCTCACACCTGCCACCTCACCTCCGCCCGCGCGAAGACGCGCGCAGGCTCGACGGCGAGCGGCCATAGAGACCGGCGAAGGCGGCGTTGAAACGGCGGACGCTGCCGAAGCCGGCGCGGAAGGCGATCTCGGTCATCGCGTCATCGGTGGTGTCGATCAGCCGCTTGGCGCGCTGCACGCGGCGGGTGGTCGCGACCTGCTGCGGGCTGGCGCCGACATGGCGCTCGAACAGCCGCCCGAGATGGCGCGAGGTGATGCCGAGCCGGTCGGCCAGGGCAGCAACCGAGCCGCGCTCCAGCGCGCCGCCGTCGATCAGCTTCAGCGCGCGCGCAACTGTGGAGCGCGTGCCGTTCCAGGCCGGACAGAACGGCGCGGTTTCGGGACGGCAGCGCAGGCACGGCCGATAGCCCGCCGCCTCGGCCGCGGCAGCTGTCGGGTAGTAGGTGACGTTGCGCGGCAGCGGGTGCTTCACCGGACAGACCGGGCGGCAATAGATCCGGGTCGTCTTCACCGCGGTGAAGAAGCGGCCGTCATAGCGCGCGTCGCGCCGCAGCCGCGCAGCGTTGCAGACCTCGAAGCTGAGCATGGCCGCACACTAGCGCATCGCACGATCGGGGAAAGTGGCCGGCGATGATGAGGTCCGATTTCGGCCAGCGTGCCTCGCCGCGCTGCCCTAGATCGAGCCGATCGGTCACCCCCTGGAGACATCGCAATGACGAGCCCAACCAACAAGCAAATCGTCCTCAACGCCTGGCAGACGTTCAGGACCCGCGACGCCAACCTGATCGCCGCATTGTTCGCACCGGATGCCGAATGGATCGCGCCGGCCCGCAACGCCACCGCGGTCGCGCTCGATCACACCGATCACATGATCGGCGCGGATGCGATCGCCCGCTTCATCGCAACCGAGATGCATCGCCTGTTCACCGAGATCGACATCGCGTTCCGCGCCGTTCATGCCGACGGCGACAGCGTGATCGTCGAGGAGCGCATGCGCGCGACGCTGCCGGACGGCCGGCGCTATGACAATGACTACTGCTTCGTGTTCGTGGTCGAGGCAGGCCGCATCAAGCAGGTTCGGGAATACATGGATACGCGCAAGGGCTGGCAGATGGTGTTCGGAGAGGCTGCGGCGTGATTGGTGCACCTGCGCCGACACTCTGGCGCTCTTGTGAGGGACGCACAGGCGAAGGGTTCCCTCCCGCTTGCGGGGGAGGGTTAGGGAGAGGGGTGGCCGCATGGCGCCCTCTCTCGATGTACGCTTCTACAACAACGCACGATCGAGATTGCGAAGGCGACACTCCCACGATCATCTCGCCTGGGGCTTAGCCCTCTCCCCACCCTCCCCCGCAAGGGGGGAGGGAGCCGAAGAGAGTGCTCGCCTCACGTGACCCTGTCGGTCCTCACATCGACAATCGACGCCGGGACAAAGGCGGGCGTGACTCCCCCGCAGCGAAACCTTTCCTACACCATGACTCCGTGCGTGGCAGCGGCGTCAACCGCGGCACGTACGCGGCCGGGCAAATCAATCTTTGCTCAACTGGTTGCATCTAGTGTGCCGGCGGCGACCGGGTGTTAGGGCGCGTCCTTTGGTTGGTTAAGGAGATATCAGGATCATGCCCACGACGAACCTGGCCGATGGGCCCAATCAGCGCCAAGCCGGCTTCAATCTCTTCCTGGTCGGATTCCTGATCCTGTTTCTCGAACTGGCCTGCATCCGCTGGTTCTCGGCCAAGGTCGTGTTCCTGCAATTCTTCACCAATATCGTGCTGCTCGCGGCCTTCCTCGGCATGTCCTGCGGCTGCCTTGCCGCGCGGCGGACCACCAACTGGCTTGCGCTGTTTCCGGGGCTCGCCCTCGTGACCTTCGCTGCAGTGGCCACGATCATGGTGCTGTATTCCAACTGGGGCCAGTTCGCGGTCGACGTCGGCCATCAGGCCTCGCCCCAGGAGGTGTTTTTCGGCACCGAGTATCGCAACCCGGATCTCGCCAAGTTCGTCGTGCCGATCGAGGCGATCGCCGGGCTGTTCTTCGTGCTGATCGCGCTGATGTTCGTCGGCCTCGGCCAGACGCTCGGCCGCGCCTTCGACGCCTACCCCAACCGCGTCGCCGGCTATTCGCTGAATATCGGCGGCAGCCTCGCGGGGATCGTCGGGTTCTCGCTGCTGTCGTTCGCGCAGGCACCGCCGGTGGTCTGGTTCGGAATCAGCTGCGCCGGCATCGTCTACCTGCTCTACCAGGACAAGGCGCTGTCGATCCTGCGCCTTGCGACGATCATCATCGTGGTGGGATTTACCGCCTACTACACCGATCGTTCCGACAGCCACGACATCCGCTGGTCGCCCTACTACGCCGTCGACCTCAACAAATCGAACGGCGTGATCACCGTCAACAGCATCGGCCATCAGGAGATGATGCCGTTCAGCGAACGCGGCTCGTCCTATTCACTGATCCACCTGCTGCAGAAGCACAGCGGCGGCGCGCCGTTCAAGAACGTCATGATCATCGGCGCCGGCTCCGGCAACGACCTGGCGCACGCGTTGCGCTTCGGCGTCGAGCGCATCGATGCAGTCGAGATCGATCCCGTGATCCAGAACATCGGCATCCACAACCATCCCGACAAGCCCTATCAGGACCCGAGGGTGGTGCCGCATCTCGACGACGGCCGGCATTTCCTGCGCACCACCGAACGCAAATACGATCTGGTCGTGTATGCGCTCGTCGACTCGCTGATCCTGCACAGCGGCTACGCCAACATCCGCCTCGAAAGCTATCTGTTCACCGAACAGGCGTTCCAGGACGTCCGCCGCGTGCTGAAGCAGGACGGCGTCTTCGTGATGTACAACTACTATCGCCAGGGCTGGATCGTGCAACGCGTGGCCGAGATGGCCAAGCAGGTGTTCGGCTGCGATCCGCTGGTCCTGCCGCTGCCCTACAAGGAAACGCTGACCTCGTCCGAAGCGGTCGGCTTCACCACCATCATCGCGGGCTGCAATCCGCGCATCTCGACCGCATTCCGCGACCGCGGCCAGTTCTGGCTGAACAGCATTCCGCCGGAAAACCTGGCGGTCAACGGCTTCGACAAGCCGCAAGAAAAGGGACAGGACAAGGGACAGGGCAAGGCTGCCGCCCAGCACGGCGACTGGGTGCCGCTGGCGCCGGCGAAACTGGTGGTCGACAATGATGGCGCCAAGCAATCGACCAGCGACGACTGGCCGTTCCTCTATGTCAGCGGCCGGCTGATCCCCGATCTGACCGTTCGCTCGATGATCCTGCTCGGCGTGCTCGGGCTTGGCCTCGTCTATCTGTTCAAGCCGAAGGGCGCCTGGCGGCCCAACAACCGGATGTTCTTCCTCGGCGCAGCGTTCATGCTGCTCGAGACCAAGGCGGTGGTGCAGATGGCGCTGCTGTTCGGCAGCACCTGGCTGGTCAACTCGGCGGTGTTCTTCACCGCGTTATTGTTGATCCTCGCCGCCAATTTGTACGTGATCAAGGTGCCGTCGACCCGGCTGGCGCGGCACTATGCCGGGCTGCTGGCGCTGCTGGCGGTCTCGGTGCTGGTGCCGCTCGACACGTTCCTCAGCGGCGGCATCGTCTGGCGCTACGTGATCCCGTGCGCGCTGGCGCTCGGCCCGATGTTCTTCGCCGGCGTGATCTTCGCCCGCTCGTTCCGCGACGAAGCCAATCCCGATCAGGCGTTCGGCTCCAACATCGCGGGATCCGTGATCGGCGGCCTCGCCGAGTCGTGCTCGACCCTGCTCGGCTTCCGCTATCTCCTGATCGTCGCGATCGGCTTCTATCTGCTGTCCGCCTGGATGCCCTCGCGGAAGGGATAGCGGCGGCTGGTGCACTTGATGCCGCGCGGGAGTAAGGGACGCACCGGAAGTAGGGTTCCCTCCCCCCTTGCGGGGGAGGGTTAGGGAGAGGGGTGCCGCACGGCGTGCTCTCGGTTTGTCTGTCGACGACGCTCGAGATTCCGAAGGTGCTCACGTCGATCATCTCGCCCGGGGGCCACCCCTCTCCCCGCCCTCCCCCGCAAGGGGGGAGGGAGCCTGACCGGCGTGCTCACCTCACTTGATGACGACGCGAACGACAGACGGCGCACGCTACTTCTTGGCGGGCGCCTTCTTCTCGGCTGCGCCGCCCTTGGCTTCCGCTTCCAGCGCCGCGCGGACGCGCTTGAATTCGCTCAACTCGGCCTTGTCGACCTCGGGGAATTTCAGCTCGAGCCTGTCGAGCGCATTGACGATGGTCGAGCCGATCACGACGCGGGCGAACCATTTGTGGTCGGCGGGCACGATGTGCCAGGGTGCCTCCCCGGTCGCGGTGTGGTGGATCATGTCCTGGTAGGCGGCCTGGTACTTGGCCCACAGCGCGCGCTCGGTGACGTCGGCCATCGAGAACTTCCAGTTCTTGGCCGGCTCCTCGAGCCGGTCGAGGAAACGCCGGCGCTGCTCCTCCTTGGAGACATGCAGGAAGAATTTCAGGATCATGGTGCCGTTGCGGGACAGATAGCGCTCGATCGCGGAGATGTCCTCGAAGCGTTCGCGCCAGATATCCTTGGTCACCAGCTTCTTCGGGAGCTTCTGCTTGCCGAGCACCTCTGGATGTACCCGCACCACCAGGCATTCCTCGTAATAGGAGCGGTTGAAGATGCCGATGTGGCCGCGCTCCGGCAGCGCGATCATGGCGCGCCACATGAAATCGTGGTCGAGCTCCTTGGTCGAGGGCTGCTTGAACGAGGAGACCTCGCAGCCCTGCGGGTTGACGCCCTCGAACACGCTCTTGATCGCACTGTCCTTGCCGGCGGCATCCATGCCCTGGAAGATCAGCAGCAGCGACCAGCGGTCCTGGGCGTAGAGCTTCTCCTGGAAATCGTTGAGCCGCTTGCGGTTGGTCTCGATGATCTTGCCGCCGGCGTCCTTGTCGATGCCGCCCTTCTCGGCGGTCGGATACGATTTGAGGTGAAATTCGCCCGACCCGTCGAAACGGAACGGCGCGACGAAGGGCTTCAGTTCATCGGCGAGCGATGGGGACGGTTTGCTGCTCATGGCCTCTCGACGGCTTGCGTGGCGATTTGATCCGGTCGATCACGCTACCAAGAATGCCTTTGGGCAGGAAGATGATGAAAAGCACCAGCAGCACGCCATAGACCAGATTGTCCCAGCCGACCGCCTTGGTGCCGAACGAAATGCGCAGCACCTCCGCCAGCACGATGGTGATGACGGCCCCAACCGTCGGTCCCAGCGCCACATAGACGCCGCCGACGATCGCCGCGAACACCATTTGCAGCGAGACCGCGATGCCGCTCACCGTGTCCGGCGAGATGAACATCTGGTACTGGCAGTAGAGCGCACCGGCGAGCGCGGTCATCAGCGCGCTAATCAGGGTGATCTTGAGCTTCTCGGCGGTGACATTGACGCCGGCCGCGGCCGCCGCGTCCTCATCTTCCGAGATCGCCTCCATGGCGTGGCGGATCATGCTGCGGTCGATCGCGCGCCAGATCACGAGGCCTGCGACCCAGACTGCGAGCGCGATCAGATACCAGGTGATCTTGTCGTCGAATTGCAGCGCCAACAGCCCCTTGCCGCTCGGCGCGCGCTGCGGCGTGTAGCCCAGCGAGCCGCCGGTATAGTCGCGGGTCGCGGTGATGACCTGGAGCACGATGCCCGACAGCGCCAGAGTCACCAGCACGAAATAGTGGCCGGTGATGCGGAAGCGGAAGCAGGGATAGGCGACGACGAGCGCGAGCACACCCGCGGTCGCCATGCTGAGGGGAATGCCAATCCAGGGCGAGACGCCGAGGTGATTCCACAGCAGCGCGGTGACATAGGCGCCGATGCCCATGAAGCCGCCATGGCCGAGCGAGACCAGGCCGAAGCGGCCCATGATCGACCACGACGTATAGGCGAACGACCAGATCAGGATCAGCACCAGCACGTGCAAATGATAGGGGTCGCGGTGCACGAAGGGCAGCGCGACGAGCGCGAGCAGCGCGATGATCCAGCCGGCGGCCTGCCTGTTCACGAGCGCCTCGCCAAGAGGCCCGCGGGCCGGATGAACATCATGACGATGAAGAAGGCGAACGCCAGCACGTAGCCCCATTCGAGATCGGAAAACAGGCCGCCGAGCGAGATGATCTCGGCGAACACGAAGGCCGCGATGAAGCCGCCGATGAAATTGCCGAGCCCCCCGAGCACGCAGATCAGGAAGGTGATCGGCCCGAACGACAGCCCGACGAACGGATGCACGTCATATTGCAGCACCAGAAGGCACGCGGCGAGCCCGGCGAGCCCGCCGCCGATCGCCGAGGTGACGAGATAGATCCGCTTGGGATCGACGCCCATCAGCGGCATGATCTGGCGGTCCTGCGCGATGGCGCGGATCGCGGTGCCGGTGAAGGTGCGGGTCAGGAACAGATAGACCCCGATCATGCCGACCAGCGCCGCGCCGAACGACAATAGTCGTGCGTAGCTGAAATTCATCTCGCCGAGCGCCAGCACCGGCAGGCGGATGCCGAGATTGCGGAAGTCGATGCCGAAGGCGACGGTGGCAAAGCTCTGCAGGATGAACAGCACGCCGCCGGTGGCGAGCAGCTGGTTGATCGGCGGCGCGGTCAAGAGCGGCGCGATGACCAGGAAATGCAGCGCGGCGCCTAGCAGCGCCACCAGCAGGATGACGAGCGGCGCGGCGGCCCAGTATGGCAAATGGAACACCTGCACGAGGTAGTACATGCCGTACATGCCGATCATCACGAGCTCGGCGTAGCAGATCCAGGTGACGTCGATGACGCCGAAGATCAGGTTGAGCCCGAGCGCCAGGAGCGCCAGCACGCCGCCGAGCAGGATGCCGTTGATGACGGCCTCCAGCAGGTAGATGTCGAAGATGTCGAGGAAGGATTGCATGGCCGCTGCCTTTCTTACCTCTCCCGCTTGCGGGGGAGGTCGGATCGCATCTTCAGATGCGATCCGGGTGGGGGCTCTTTCCACAATGCGATTCGCGGAGAGACCCCCACCCCAGCCCTCCCCCGCAAGCGGGAGAGGGAGAGTACCATCCGAGTTGATCCAATCATCCCCTACACCCCGAGATACGCCTGCTTGATGGTGTCGCTCGCCGCGAGTTCCGCCGCCGTGCCGGCGGCACGGATGCTGCCGGCTTCCAGGAGATACGCGCGGTCGACCACGCGCAGCACCTGCTGCACGTTCTGCTCGACGATCAGCACCGTCAGCCCACTGGCGCGGATGCGCTTGACGAGCTCGAACACCTGCTGCACCACGACCGGCGCGAGCCCGGCCGAGGGCTCATCGAGCAGCAGCAGTTTCGGGTTCGACATCAGCGCCCGGCCGATCGCGCACATCTGCTGCTCGCCACCCGACATGGTGCCGGCCATCTGGTGGCGACGCTCCTTCATGCGCGGGAACAGCTCGAACACGAAATCGAGCCGCTCGGCGTAGTGTGCGCGCGCGCCGGGCATGTAGGCGCCCATCTTCAGATTGTCTGCCACGGTGAGCCGCGGAAACAGCCGGCGGTTCTCCGGCACATGCGCAATCCCGAGGCTGACGATGCGATGCGCCGGCGTCTTGACGACGTCGGCCCCCTCCATCGATATCTTGCCGTTACTCGGGCGGATCAGGCCCGAGATCACGCGCATCAAGGTGGTCTTGCCGGCGCCGTTCGGACCGATCACGCCGACCGCCTCGCCCGCCTTGACGTCGAGGCTGACGTCGAACAGCGCCTGGAAGCTGCCATAGCCCGCGTCGATCGATCGGAGCTCCAGCATGCCGGTCACGCCCCGATCCGGCGGCGCGCCTGCTCGGCGACGGCGGCAGCCAGGCTCGCATCCGCATCGGTGCCGAGATAGACTTCGATCACCCTGGCATCGCCGGCGACATCGGCCGGCAAGCCTTCGGCGATCTTCTCGCCGTGATCGAGCACCATCACCCGGTCGACCACCCGCATCAAGACACCCATGATGTGCTCGACCCAGATGATGGTGATGCCGAGCTCGTCGCGGATCCGGCGCAGCATGTCGGCGGCCTGGTCCATCTCGGTCTCGTCGAGACCGCCGAGGCTTTCATCGGCGAGCAAGAGTTTCGGGCCGGTGGCGAGCGCCTTGGCGAGTTCGAGCTTCTTCAACCCGGCGGCGCCCAAGCCTTCGACGCTGCTGTGGCGATCGGTCGGCAGGCCGACCATCGCCAGCGCGCGCTCGGCCGCCTCCTCGGCCTTGCTGCGGCTGTGGCGGCCCTGGCCATAGAAGCCGGCGAGCACGACATTCTCGAAAATGCTCAGCCGATGGAACGGCCGCGGGATCTGGAAGGTGCGGCCGATGCCGCCGACGATGATCCGGTGCGGGGCGAGGCCTGCGATCTCGCGGCCGTCGAACAGGATCGAGCCCTCGGTCGGCGGCAGCGTGCCCGACAGCATGTTGAAGATCGTGCTCTTGCCCGAGCCGTTCGGGCCGATCAGGCCGAGAATCTCGCCCTGCTCGACGCGGAACGACACGTTGTTGACGGCGCAAAAGCCGCCAAACCGCTTGACCAGGCCTTCGACGGCGAGCACGGCGTCCCTTTCGCGAGCGCTAGAGCAGGAAGAAGTCAGGTGGAGACAGCTTGGCCGCGGACTCGCTGCACCTCTCCCGCTTGCGGGGGAGGTCGGAACGCATCGAAGATGCGGTCCGGGTGGGGGCTCTCTCCACAATGAGACTCGCGGAGAGAGCCCCCACCCCAGCCCTCCCCCGCAAGCGTAGGGGAATCGCATATGGCTGTGGAGTGGTGTTGCCAAGCGGTTGGAACTGGATTCTTTGGGTGTCTCTCGATTCCCGAGGGAGACCGGAATGCGCAAGCTCAAGCGCCTGTTTCGTCCGCTCAAAGACCCGCGCGCCAGCAACACCCGACACGATCTGGTTGAGATTCTCGTCATCGCCTTGGCGGCGACGCTGGCTGGCGCCAAGACCTGCACCGAGTTCGAGTTCTTCGGCAAAGGCCGAGAGGAGTTGCTGCGGCAATTCCTGGAACTCAGATGCGGTATCCCCAGCCACGACACCTTCAGCAACGTCTTCCGGGTGCTGGACCCGAAGGGGCTGGAAGCGGTTTTGCGCAAGTTCAGCAAGGGCTTCGGCATCAAGGGAGTAGTCAGCATCGACGGCAAGGCTCTGCGCGGGGCCTACGCGCGTGGACGGCAGGCCACGCCGTTGCATATGGTCAACGTCTGGGCCGCAGGCACGCGCATGGCGTTGGCTCAGCGGAAGGCTCCCAACCGCAACGAGGTTGCCGGCGTTCTCGAAGTCCTTGCCCTTCTCGATCTGGACGGTGCTCTTGTCACCGCAGACGCCTTGCATTGCCGACCCGACACGGCACAACGCATCCGTGACCGGAAGGGTCACTACGTGTTGGCCATCAAGAGCAATCGCGGTCGGCTGTTCAAAGCCGTCAAGACACTGCTCGACACCGTTCAAAAGCCGATGCGGGCGAGCCAGCGACCGACATCCGCTCACGGCCGCATTGAGCGCCGGCAGGCCACCGTCGCGCCAGCGCCGAACCTGGCAAAACAATACGACTTCCCTGCTATCGCCGCCGTCGGCCGGATCGACAGTTGGCGCGCCAGCGCCGGCAAGGCCGCTAAGCACACGGCCCGATATTTCTTGGCCTCGCGCCTGCTGTCGGCCAAGAAATTGCTCGACGTCGTGCGCGCCCACTGGGGGATCGAGAACAATCTGCACTGGGTTCTCGACGTTCTGTTCGATGAGGATGCCTGCCGCAGCCGCAAGGGTCATGCCGCGGAAAATCTCGCGGTCATGCGCAAGCTGGCCATCAATGCCCTGCAGGCAACCCCAGGTCCGTCTCGCATCAGTCACAAAATGCTCCAGGCCAGATGGAACAACGAATTCTTTCTCTCCGTACTTGGCCATATGCGATAGCCCTACCCGCAAGCGGGAGAGGGAGCGCAGTTTTTTCGCGGCAGCTATTCGATCTAATGTCATCTTGTGCGAGCTATTTGTAGCTGTAGGTGGTGCCGGCCGGCAGCGGCAGCACGGTCTCGCGCTGCATCTGGCTCTTCGGCCACACCACATAGGATTTGTCGTCGATATATTGCAGCACCACCGGGAACGAGCGCGCGTTCTGCCCGGCGTACTGCTCGCCCTCGCCGTAGAACTTCACGCCGTAACCGAGCATGGTGCCGCCCTCGGGAATATCGGTGTCCAGCGCGGCCTTGCGCAGCGCATCCGGATCGATGCCGCCATACTTCTTGATCGCGCGCGGCAGCACGTCGTCGAGGAACACGTAGGCGTTGGCTGCGCCGATGCCGACATGGGCGGAGCGGATCGGCACGCCCGGCTTCAGCCGATCAAACTCCTCACCGACCATCTTGATGACCGGCGGCAGCTTGGCATCCATGCCGTTCTGGTTGGCGAGCCAGATCGAGATCGGGTCGGTGTTGAAGAGATAGTTGGCGTCGGCGCCGAGGCCTTCCTTCAGCTTCTCATAGACGCCATAGCCGGCGCCGTGGCCGACGATGGCGCCGAACTTCAGCCCCTGCTCGCGCGCCTGGCGAAACAACAGCGTAATGTCCGGATTGTAGCCGGTGTGGAAGATCACATCGGGCTTGGCGCGCTTCAGTTTGGTCACCAGCGCCGACAGATCGGGCGCGGTCGCCGAATAGCCCTCCTTGAGCACGATGTTGAAGCCGGCCTTCTTTGCACCGGCTTCGTTGCCCTTGGCGACGTCGACACCATAGGCGCCGTCCTCATGGATGATGGCCACGCGGAGGTCTTTCGGCTCCTTGCCGAGCTTGGACATCGAGTATTGCGCGATGAAGTCGGTCGTCATCATGCCGTACTGGTTGCCGGCGGCTTGCGGGCGGAATACGTATTTGTAGTTCTTGCCGTCGAATACGCCCGAGGAGATGCAGGTCGTGATCCACATGAACTTCTTCATCTGGTCGACCCGGGCCGCCACCGGCACGCATTGCGCCGAGGAGAAGAAGCCCATCACCATGTCGACCTTCTCCTGCTCGAGCAGGCGGACGGCCTCGTTGATGGCGATGTCGGGCTTGCTCTGCGCGTCGGCATAGACGGCCTCGACCTTGTACCCTTCGACGCCGGTCTTGGCGTAATGGTCGAGCATGATCTTGACGCCGGTATATTGCAGCTCGGAGCCGCCACCGGCCAGCGGTCCGGTCAAATCGAAGATCACGCCGATCTTGATCTTCTTATCTTGCGCCTGCGCGGTACAAGCCACACCGAGCACCGCAATCGCGACAGACAGACCCGCGAGCCAGCGGGCAGCCCTCCTGACTGGCATGAATCCCTCCCCAGAGATTGTGCACTGCATTTTTTGTTTTCGTGCCGCCCTATCACAAGGGGAGCGGCCGATGATGTCAAGCGCGATGGCTGCGTCCGCACGGCGCAGGCCTGATCAAAGCTTCAGCAAATGGTCGCGGACGCACGGGCGGGTCGATAGCCAACCATTTCATTCCGCCGCGATCGCCGGTTCGACCGGGCGGGGGACGATCTTACGGGCTCGGCTGCGGCTGAAGCGGTGCAGCGCGAGGTAGACCACCGGCGTCGTGTAGAGCGTCAGGAATTGCGACACCAGCAGGCCGCCGACGATCGCGTATCCGAGCGGCTGGCGGATCTCCGCGCCGGTCCCATGCCCGAGCGCAAGCGGCAGGGCGCCGAGCAGCGCCGCGAACGTCGTCATCATGATCGGGCGGAAGCGTTTCAGCGCCGCCTGGAAGATCGCCTCCTCCGGGTCCATCGCCTCGGTCAGCTCGGCATGGATTGCAAAATCGATCATCATGATCGCGTTCTTCTTGACGATCCCGATCAACAGGATGATGCCGATCAGCGCGATGACGCTGAGCTCGAGGTTGAACGCCATCAGGATGAGAAGCGCACCGACGCCAGCTGAGGGGATCGTCGAAAGGATCGTGATCGGATGGATCAGGCTCTCATAGAGCGCACCGAGGATGATATAGACCGCGATCAGCGCCGCGAGGATCAGGAGAGGCTGGGTCTTGAGCGAGTCCTGAAAGGCCTGGGCATTGCCCTGGAACGTGGTGATCAGGGTGGCCGGGACGTTGAGGTCACGCTTTGCCTTCTCGATCGCCTCGACGGCCTGTCCGAGCGCTGCACCTGCAGCCAGATTGAACGACAGCGTGATCGCCGGGAACTGGCCCTGATGGCTGACCGATAGCGACCGTACGGTGCGCTTTTGTTCGACCAGCGCGCTCAGCGGCACCTGCCGCCCGCTGCTGGATGGCACGTAGATCAAATCGAGCGCGCCAGGATCGAGCTGGAACTGTGGATCGACCTCCAGGATCACCCAATAGCTGTTTTGCTGGGTGAAGAATTGCGCGACCTTGCGCTGTCCGAATGCATCGTAGAGCGTATCGTCGATCGCCTGGGTGGCAACGCCGAGCCGCGATGCCGTATCTCGATTGATCTCGAGCCGCAGGGTCGGACCGGCGATCTGCTGGTCGGTCGCGACGTCGCGCAGCAACGGAATTCCCTGCAAGGTGCGAAGCAGGAGCGGCGCCCAGTGATCGAGCTCGTCGAGATCGCTGTCCTGGAGCGTGAGTTGATACTGCGTGCGGCTCGCGCGTCCGCCGACATTGATGTCCTGCGACGCCTGCATGAACAGCGCAATTCCCTGCACGGCGGCAAGTTTCGGCCGCAGCCGGTCGATGATCTGGCTCGCATTGGCATCGCGCTGGTCGCGGGGCTTGAGATTGACGAACATGCGGCCGTTATTCATGGTCTGGTTGACGCTGCCGACGCCGACCGCCGACATCACGCCGTCGATGCCGGGATCAGCCAACAGAATGCGCTCCAGCTGCGATTGCCGCTCCAGCATGGCTGGATAGGAAACGTCCTGCGAGGATTCCGATACGGCGACGATGAATCCGGTGTCCTGCTGCGGAAAGAAGCCCTTCGGAATCAGGACATAGAGATAGCCGGTCAGGATGATGGTCGCGATGGTCGCAGTCAGCGTGAGCCGCCGGTGACGCAGCACCCAGCGCAGGCCGGATTCGTAAGCCGCGAGCATGCCATCGAAGAACCTCTCGCTCAAAGCATAGAGCCGGCCGTGCCGCTTGCTCTTTTCCTCCTGCAACAATTGCGCGCACATCATCGGCGTCAGCGTCAGTGAGATGACGGCCGACACCAGGATCGCCACGCTCACCGTGACGGCAAATTCGCGGAACAGCCGCCCGATGATGCCGCCCATCAGCAATACCGGAATGAACGCCGCGATCAGCGACAGGCTCATCGAGATGATGGTGAAGCCGATTTCGCGCGACCCCTTCAGTGCAGCCGCAAGCGGCGAGTGGCCCTGCTCCAGGTAGCGCGCCACATTCTCGACCATCACGATGGCGTCGTCGACGACGAATCCTGTCGCGATCGTCAATGCCATCAGTGAGAGGTTGTCGAGGCTGTAGCCGAGGACATACATCACCGCGAATGTGCCGACCAGCGACAACGGAACGGTGATGCCGGGGATCACGGTGGCCCAGGCGTTGCGCAGGAACAGAAAGATCACCATCACCACCAGCGCGATGGTGAGCATCAGCGTGAACTGAACCTCCTCGACCGAGGCGCGGATGGTCTGGGTGCGGTCGGTCACGACATGGACATCGACGGCCGACGGGATCGAGGCCTTCAGCCGCGGCAACGCCGCCTTGATGTGCTCGACGGTGTCGATGACGTTGGCGCCGGGTTGCCGCTGAATGATGAGGAGGGCCGACGGTTGTCCGTTGAAGGTGCCGGACCCGCGAATGTTTTCGGCGCCGTCCACCACGGTGCTGACGTCGCCGAGCCGGACCGGCGAGCCGTTGCGCCAGGCGACGATGACCGGCCGATAGCCCGCAGCATTGAACAATTGATCGTTGTTCTCAAGCGTGAAGCCCTGGTGCTGGCCGTTCAGCGTGCCCTTGGGGGCGTTGAGCGTGGCGGTCGCGATGGCCGACCGCAGATCCTCAAGGCTCAGGCCGCGGCCCGCGAGTTCGAGCGGATTGGCTTCAACGCGCACAGCGGGCTTTTGTGCGCCGGCGATCAGCACGGCACCGACCCCGTCGACCTGGGAGAGTTGCTGCGCGAAGATGTTGTCGGCAAGATCGCTGACCGTCGTCATCGGCAGGGTGTCCGAGGTCATCGCCAGCACCATCACCGGCGGGTCCGACGGATTGGTCTTCCGATAGGTCGGCGGTGACGGCAAATTCTTCGGCAATTGCCCACCGGCGGCGTTGATCGCGGCCTGCACATCCTGTCCGGCAGCGTCGATATTGCGGGCAAGGTCGAACTGGATCGAGATCACCGATATTCCAATGCCGCTCACGGAGGTGAGCTGGGCTACGCCCGACATCTGCGCCAGCTGCCGCTCCAGCGGGCTTGCCACCGAAGAGGCCATCGTCTCCGGGCTCGTGCCCGGCAACTGGGCCGTCACCTGAATGGTGGGAAAGTCGACCTGCGGCAGCGGCGCGACCGGCAACAGCAGATAGGCGACGAGGCCGACCATGGCGAGACCCGACATCGCCAGCGCAGTTGCGATCGGACGTCGGATAAAGGGCTCGGAAATATTCATCACGTGTCGCCTTATTCTCGGCCCTGGGCCGTGGACGCGGCGTGCTCCCGCGCGGGACCGGGCGCGGTCACGACCCGGGCGCCGGGCCGCAGCTTGTAATGGCCGTCGACGACGATGGTTTCATGGGCAGCGAGACCGCTCTCGATCAGCGCCTCGCCGTTGCTGCTGGCGGCGATCCGCACGAGATGGGGTTCGACCGTGGAATCCTGCCGGACGACGAACGCGTAGCTGCCGTTAGGTCCCGATTGCAGCGCGGATTCCGGCACGACCGGTCCGCGGCGGACGCCGAGCAGCAGACGGGCGCTGACGAATTGGCCGGGCCAGAGCCGCCCGTCGAGATTTTGAAAGATCGCTTTGAGCCGGATCGAGCCGGTGCCTTGATCGATCTGGTTGTCGATCAGTTCGAGACGGCCTTCGGCAAGCTTGATGCGGTCGTCCTGATCGTACGCCGATACGACGAGCGTCCCGCCCCGCATCGCATCGACGATCTCCGGGAGATATTTCTGCGGCAAGGTGAAGATCACGCCGATCGGCGCCACTTGCGTGATGACGACAAGTCCGCCCGGATCGGAGGCATGAACAATGTTGCCCTGATCGATCAGGCGGATGCCGGTGCGGCCGGCGAGTGGCGAGACGATCGTCGTATACCCCAGCTGCACGCGCGCATTGTCGATCACCGCCTGATCATGCGCGATCGCAGCCTGATATTGCGCGACCAGCGCTTCCTGGGTATCGACGCTCTGGCGGGTGGCGAACTCCTTGACAACGAGCTTGCTGTAGCGCTCCAGGTCCAGCCTGGCATTGGCGAGCAGCGCTTCGTCGCGCGCCTTGTCGGCCTCGGCCTGATGCAGTTGCGCCTGATAGGGCCGCGGATCGATCTGCGCTATCAGGTCGCCGACCTGTACATCCTGGCCTTCGCGAAAGGCGATCTTTTGCACCTCGCCATCGACGCGCGCTTTCACGGTCACGGTGTTGTAGGCCTGGACCGTGCCGAGCCCTACGCGCGAAATCGCGAAGTCCTGATCCCTCACCACACCGGCCGTCACAGGCACCGGCCGCGCAGGTGCGGACTTCGCGGCCGGTTTCATGACGCTGGACGGAATGCCTTCGCGCCACAGATAAGTGCCTGATACCGCGAGCACGGCTGCAGACAGGCCCGCAATCCATAGTTTAGGAGCGTTCATCGTGTTGTCCTGTCATGGAAGGGGCTGACTTGTCCTTCCGCCGGCGCGTCCCTCGGAACGGAGCCATTATTTATACGACGTATAACTTATACGGCGTAAAAGCAAGGACTGATGCGGCAGAACGCCGATCGGGAGCTTGGCTCACAGGATCTTGAAGGCCGCCGACGCCCGGAGGCAGTCGGACGGCGAGAAGGCGGAGCACGACTACGCTGTGCATCAGACCGAATGCCGAGCATGGCCGCTCGGGGTTTCAGGACTAATCTACCGAAAAAAGGAAAGGACTGACTGAAACGAGCGGCGTTCCGTCGCTCGTTTGCTTCACTCGAAATTCTATTTCCTTTTCCGCGCTCGTATCCAGGACGCTAACGGACAGTATCGCAATGCACGTGACTTCTCGCGTTGCCTTGTCCCTTGACTTCACGAGTATCGTGCCATCCAGGCTGTAGGCAGCGCTTTTCTTTGCACCGTCCAAGATCGCCGATTTTTCAGTTTCCGATTTCGCAGCATTCATCATTGCTTCAAGCGAACTCGAGTATTTGAGAGTAAAAGTCACCAGCTTGTTATTTTGATCGTCCGAAAATGTCTTGAGTACCGAACTGCGGGCATTCGAAGAACGACACTCCTGCTCAGCAATTTGGTCCGCTTCGCCACAGCCGCTCAACAAGAGCAGCAGAACGAAGCGTGCCAGAAGCGCCTGCCCTTCCCTCATCGGTCTCATTGGACTGCCTGTGTCGGATTGCCCCGATACGCTTTGCGCCAGACCGGCGACAGAGCGTGACCGCGGGCAGATAGTTGCGCCGGAGTTTCGGTCGGCCGAGCCATTGCACGGCCTCGATCCAAAGCGCGCCATCCTGGCGCCGCAACGGTCGGATTCCGCTTCGGTCGGTGCCGAGCACCTCATCAAAGCGCCGCTCTATACTATTTGAATTCGGCGGCATGGAGCTTCACGAAATCGCGCGTGTTCACCGGTGCTTTGCCCGTGAGCTTGTATATGGTGTCCGTCATGCGGTCGTAACGCCCCTGCCGGTTCAACTCGGTCATGGCCGAGAGATGGCTGACGACGTGCTCGGGAAACCCCGCCCGCCGAAGGCCTTCGCTCCACGCCGCGAGCGGGACGTCGCGATATCGGATGGGCCTGCCGAGCGCCTCGGAGAAAGCACGCGCATAGTGGTTCAGATCGGCGGATTCCGGCCCCGTCAGATCGTAGATTCGTCCGATATGGGGTGCGGGATCGTCGAGGATCGCCGCGACCGCGCGCGCCACATCGACCGCCGAGATCGGCGAGGTCTTGCCATCGCCCATCGGAAGCGCCAACTCGTCGGAGGCCCGCACGCCGGCGGCGGCGAGCATCAGAAAGAAGCCCTCAAGGAACACTGTCGGCCGCACCGTGACGACCGGCAGTCCCGACCAGGCCAGAGCCTGCTCCGCCAGCCAGTGCAGCCTGTGCTGCGGGCTGTCGGTGGTCTCGTTGATGCTCATCTGCGAGACCGTCATCTGCGACATGTTCACGAAAGCCTCAACGCCGTGGTGTCGCGCCACCGCGGCAGTGTTGATCGTGGCTTCCAGGTAAGCCGCCGAGACAGACATACCGAAATAGATACGCCGGCAACCTTCGATGGCGCGGTGCATCGAGGCGAGGTCCGTCAGGTCGCCCTTGACGACCTCTGCGCCGAGCCGCCGCAAGGCTTCGGCGCGCGCATCCTCCCGCCGAACCAAGGCGCGCACCTTGTGGCCATTCTTGAGCAGGAATTCGGTGAGGCTGCGGCCGATGCCGCCCACAGCGCCGGCTGCTCCGGTCACGAGAATCGGCTTGTCGTGCTGGTGTTTCGTCGTCATGTTGCTGACCCTTGGGTTGCGTTCAAAGGACGAACTGGCTTGATATCTGTGATGCCCGGGGGCTTGAACCCAGAGACGGTGCGCATTGTGCTGCGACCCGACCTCAGCGCGGCGGCAATCCGGCCTGCCGCATGACGAAGCGCTGGATCCGCGGGATGACGATGATCAACATCGGAACGATCACAACGTAGCTCGTTGCCGCGGCCTTCAGCCAGCGCAGGGCGAAATCAGGCTGGAACCCATAGTTCATGGCGAGACCGACGAACGACATGCTGGTCGACGTGATCAGGCCGGTGATCAAGGAGATCGAGGGTCCAATCAGTTTCGGGGAAAGGGCCATTTGCTTGCTCCTGGGGACGGGGTTATTATTTAGACGACGTATAACTTATACAATGTAAAAGCAAGAGGGCCAATGCCGAGAACTGCCGATCCGGAGCTGCCTCACAGGATCTTGAAGGCCGCCGACACGCTGTGGCAGTCGGGCGGCGAGGAGGCCGTGACGATCCGCGGCGTCGCCGCGGAAGCAGGCACCACGACGCCAACGGTCTATAGCTACTACGCCGACCGGGAGGCGTTGCTGACGGCGTTACGCGCGCTCGCGTTTCAGCGCTTCTCGGCCTACCTCGCGAAATCCCGCGACTTTCAGGACACCTGCGTACGGCATCTCGAGTTCGGCAGCACCCACCCCCGCGACTATGAATTGCTCTACGGGCGCGGCTGGATGGAACGCGTCACCACGGGTGCGCAGGCCGGCGAGATCGAACGATACACCACCCATATCGTGCGCGCCGGTGTCGATGAAAGCAGGGCCGCGCACATTGCCTATCCGATCATGATGATGCTGCACGGCGTGGTGATGCATCGGCTGCTGAACAAGAAGCCGGGTCCCCTCGGCCGGACGATTGCAGCAGCCTGTCTCGACGCCTGCATGACCCTGCTCGAAAGCGCCCGGCAGGGGAAATAGCAGATTGCGATTTAGAACCCGCCGAGGCGATTGAAGAAACCCATCACCATGTCGACCTTCTTCTGCTCGAGCAGGCGGACGGCCCTCCTGACCGGCATGAATCCCTCCCCGGAGATTGTGCACTGCATTTTTGCTTTCGTGCCGTTCTATCACAGGGGCAGCGGCCGATGATGTCAAACGCGATGGCTGCGTCGCCACGGCGCAGGCCTGCGCAAAGTTTCGGCGAAGCGCTGCCGACGACCTTTCAGACCGGAGAACTACGGAAGGAACCTTCGCTATTTCTGACTTATCCTGAGGCCCGCGAAGTAATTGTCATTGGAGGCGGCACATGACTCATCTGCTTTGCAGAACGAGACTCATCGCATGGTTCGGTGCGTGCGTGCTTGGATTGGGAGCGTGGCTTGCCGCTTCGTCGGCTGCGGTGGCGCAGAATTCACCTTCTGCCGAGGCCAGGCTGAAGGAGTTGAATATTACGCTGCCGCCCGTTCCGACACCGGTCGCCAACTACGTCGATGCGGTCCGGGTCGGCAATCTGCTCTTCCTCGCAGGAAACACTCCGGCTGCCGACTGGAAGTACAAGGGCAAGGTGGGGAAGGACCTCACCGTGCAGGAAGGTTATGACACGGCCCGTCAGGTCGGCCTGATCATGTTGGCGAAGGTGCGCGTCGCACTTGGGAGCCTCGATCGCGTCAAGCGCGTGGTCAAGGTCTTCGGGATGGTCAATTCGGCCGAAGGCTTTGGTGATCAGCCGAAAGTCGTAAATGGATTCTCCGATTTGATGGTGGAGATCTTCGGCGAGGCGGCCGGCAAACACGCGCGATCTGCCGTTGGAATGGCGGGCCTTCCATTCAACAACGCAGTGGAGGTCGAAATGATCGTTGAAGTGGCCGAATGATCGGCCAACTGTTGTCTCGGGTCACAAGCCGTCGATGACGACCGATCCAGGCAACAACCACTTCACCCTCAGAAGCTGACTTCCAAGACTACACGCCCTACGCCGGCAGCTGCGTTTCGATGAACGCGGTGACGAAGCGCGGCATCGCGGAGTTGAGATCGGCACGGCTGCGCACCAGATGGATGCCGGCGAGTTCGGGGTTTTTCTGACGCGCGAGATTGGATTCGATGCGCGCACGCAGCGCGTCAGCGGGCATGTCGACGCGCAGGATCTGCATCATTGCGAGCGCAACGCCGGTGTAGATGCAGTGCCAATCGGCATCCGCGCGGCAATCTGCTGCGGTAAGCCCGGTCTCCTCCTCGAGTTCGCGCATCACGCTGCCGGCGATATCGACCGTCTCGCCGCTGATGTCGTCGAGATCGGGCGTACCGGAGGGAAAATAAATGCGGCCGGCATTCGCGGTCCGCTCGCCCATCACGCCACACACGAAGGCGCCGTCGCTCGAGAGCAGCGCGCCCATGCCGAAGCCGTTGAAGATCTCCTTGTCGGGAAAGCCCCAGTCGCGCCAGGCGAGGAAGCTTGCGAAATCGGTCTCGAAATAACTCGCGCTGAGCCGCTCGCCGGCAAACACCGGATCGCGCCCGAGCAGGACGCGGCCGTTCCACAGGTTCGGGTTGAGCCGCTGCTGCTCGGCGAAGTGCGCGTCGATCTCGCCGCGCCGTTCGTCCGCGAACGGCCACGGACGCTGCTGCAGTGCGAGGTCGAGCGTGGTGACGCGACAAACCAGCGGAGACTGCATGTCACTCACCGCAAACTCATTTCGGCATGATCTCCGCGCAAACTACTTCGCGCTTCCGGTCGTCTTCTTGACCTGATCGACGAACTTGTTGGTGTAGGTCTTGGTGACGTCGATGCCGGCCTTTGCGACCTCCGGCGAGCCCTCGCTGAACACCGCGAGCACCGCTTCCGCGCCCTTGGGATCCATCTTGCCGGTCTCCGAATACATCGGGATCGTGTTCTTCAGCGCCGCGAGATACTGCGCCCTGTCCTTTCCAACGATCTCGTCCGGCATCTTGGCCATGATGTCTTCGGCGGTGTGCGAATGGATCCAGGCCAGCGTCGCCATGATCGCATTGGTCAGCGCCTGCACCTCCTTCTCGTGGCCGTTGACCCAGGCCGCGGTCGAATAGAGCGCGCCACCGGGATATTCGCCGCCGAACACCGCCAGCGTGTCGTGCTGGGTGCGGGTGTCACTCAGGATCTTGAGATCGGAATGGCTGCTCTGCAGAACGGTGACGGCGGGATCGAGCATCACGGCGGCATCGATCTGGCCCTGCTCCATCGCGGCCACCGCGGTGGCGCCGAGGCCGACGCCGATCACGGCGGTGCCTTGGGGATCGAGGCCGTTCTTCTTCAGCATGTATTTCAGGAAGAAGTCGGTCGAGGAGCCCGGCGCGCTGACGCCGACCTTCTTGCCGGCGAGATCCTTGATCGAATTGATCTCGCCGGTGTGCTTGGGCGACACCACCAGCACGAGGCCGGGATAGCGGTCATAGACCACGAAAGCCTGCAGCTCCTGCTTCTTGGCCGCGAGGTTGACGCAATGGTCGAAATAGCCGGAGACGACGTCGGCGCTGCCGCCGAGCACGGCCTTCAGCGCATCCGAGCCGCCCTTGAGGTCGACCAGCTCGACCGCGAGCCCGGCCTTGTCATATTCGCCAAGCTGCTTGGCCAGCACGGTGGGCAGATAGCACAGGCAGGCGCCGCCCCCGACCGCGATGGTGATCTTGCTTTGCGCCGCGGCAAGGCCCGTGGACAGGGTCAGCGCCAGCAGCGTTCCGGCAAGCTTGCCCAGCAGTTTGTTCATGACGTCCTCCGTTCGACTGGCCGGCAAGATAGAGGAGCAAGCCTGCCTTGAGAAGGCGACTTTCCGGTTACTGGTCAAGCCTGCGGCCACGGCATAGCATCGCGGATACAGGAAAACGCCGAACAAGCACCAAGAATATTTCAAGGGAAACACCAAGGGAGGTCTTCATGAATCGTATTGCAACCGCGCTGTCGATCGCCACTGCCTTCGCCGCCGGCTGTGGCGTCACCCATCTGCTGCGGCCGGCGCTCGCGGCCGAGAGCATCACCGCGCAGGTCATCCACACCGGCGAGATGGAGGGCGACAAGCTCGGCGACGCCAACAAGGTCGGCTTCCGCTCCAAGACGTTCGTCTCCGCCGACGGCGCCACCGTCTCGATCCAGGACGGTAACGTGCCGAAGCACATGCACCCCAACACCAACGAGATGCAATTCGTGCTCGAGGGCACCGGCACGGTCTGGCTCGGCGACAAGGAAGTGACGGTCAAGCCGGGCGATTTGATCGTGATCCCGAAGGGCACGCCGCATGGCGGCACCAAGCCGAACGGCCGCGCAATCAAGTCGATCGCGATCAAGACGCCGCCGCAGGCGCCGGATGATACCAAGCTGCTGGATTGACGATGGTCCGTCAGCCGTCATCGCGAGGCGCGTCCGACCGTGCAAGCACCGTCACCCTGAGGAGGCCGCGAAGCGGCCGTCTCGAAGGGTCGACGGCCCGACTGTGGCCGTCCATCCTTCGAGGCTCGCTCCGCTCGCACCTCCAGCGACAAAGGCGAAGCCTTTGCGCGGGGATGACGGTGCTTGCAAGGGCCCATAGCTGTCAGGCGAGCAACTGACGGTTCCATGACACCACGATCAACGGATTATTCGCTTGCCTCACCTCCGCTCGCTCCATAGTATGATGATCGTCATTTATAGAGAGCGGGACCATGAGCCTGGACGATCACCCCACGGTCAGGGCGGTGCGCGCGCGCAGCAGCCAGCACGTTCACGACGTCCCGGTCTCTTCGGAACTGCTCAAGCGGATCGCGCGCGAGTGCGGAGCCGATGACGTCGGCATCATCGAGTTCGACCGGGCCGCCATCGCGCCGCAACGCGACTTCATCCGCAAGGTCTATGGGCGGACGCGCTCCCTGCTTGCGATCGTGTGCCACATGAACCGCGAGCCGGTGCGCTCGCCTTCACGCTCGGTCGCCAACGAGGAATTCCACGGCACCTACGATCACGTCAACGAAACCGCGCGCGCCATCGTTCGCGCGCTCGACGAGCACGGCATCCCGGCCTGCAATTCCGTCGCGGCCTTCCCGATGGAGATGGACCTGCCCCGGATCATGATGGTCCAGCACAAGCCGATCGCGGTGGAAGCAGGCCTCGGGCGGATGGGAATCCATCGCAGCATCATCCACCCGAAATTCGGCAGCTTCGTCCTGCTCGGCACCGTCCTGCTCGGATCCGAGGTGGACGCCTATGACCAGCCGATCGACTACAATCCCTGCCTGGAGTGCAAGCTGTGCGTCGCCGCCTGCCCGGTCGGCGCCATCAAGCCGGACGGCGGCTTCGATTTCCTGTCCTGCCACACCCACAATTATCACGACTTTCTCGGCAACTTCACGCAATGGGTGGAGAAGGTCGCGGATTCCAAGGACGCCAAGGATTATCGCGCCCGCGTCCCCCGCACCGAGACGTTGAACATCTGGCAATCGCTGTCGTTCAAGCCGGGGTACAAGGCAGCCTATTGCATCTCGGCCTGTCCGGCCGGCGAAGACGTGATCGGCCCCTTCCTGCATGATCGCGACGCGCATTTCACTGAGGTGGTGCAGCCGCTGATCGACAAGGACGAGTTCGTCTACGTGATCCCGGATACCGACGCCGAGGACACGGTGACGCGGCGCTTTCCGCACAAGAAGGTCCAGCATGTCACGTCCGGCCGCCATGCCGGCAGCATCCAGGCCTACATCTTCTCGCTCTCGCTCGGATTTCAACGCGGCCGGGCGCGTGGTCTGGATTTCGTGACGCATCTGCGCTTCACCGGGTCAAGCGCGCTGGACATGACAGTCGTGATCAAGGGCAAGGATCTGCAGGTGGTGCCGGGGCGTCATGTCGGAGACGCGGCGCTGAACATCACCGCCGATACCCAGGCATGGCTGCGCATCCAGAACCGCGACCTCGACCTGGCCGACGCGACTGCCTCAGAGCTGGTGAGCTACAGCGATGAGAAGCTGTTCGCGGCCTACATGCGGTGCTTCCCGCTGTAAGTGGCCGCGTAGGGTGGGTTAGCCGAAGGCGTAACCCGCCATGACCTCTTCGCCGCAACATCGGTGGGTTACGCTTCGCTAACCCGCCCTACCTCTCCACGTCATTGCGAGCGAAGCGAAGCAATCCATCTGCTCGTGTCCGCGGATGGATGGATTGCTTCGTCGCTTCGCTCCTCGCAATGACGGCGTCGTAGGTCACACCAACAATCCACCGCCATCCACCGCAAGAATCTGCCCGGTCACATAGCTGTTCAGCATCAGATAGACATAAGCCGCGGCCGCCTCGCTCGGCGATGCGGCGCGCGGTAACGGCAAGCCTGCCACGTAGCCGCGCACCCTCTCCTCCGGCATCTGCTTGACGCGCTCGGTGAGAATGAGCCCCGGACAGACGGCATTGACGCGGACCGGCGCAAGATCGACGGCAAGGCCGCGGGCCAGGCTCTCCATGGCACCCGCGGCCGCGGTAACAAACGGCATCCCCTTTTGCGGGCGGTGTGCCAGCAGGCCGCCGGTCAGCGTGATCGATCCGTTCGCTGCGATCACGCGGCTGGCGTGCTTGACCGCCGCGAGCGAGCCCCAGAAGCGAAGGGTCAGAGCCTCGCGCGCGGCGACGAGATCGAGATCCCGCGTGGCACCGAACGCCGGGAGGCCCTGATCGCCCGCCGTGATCGCGAGGTGATCGAAGGCGCCGACCTGTTCGAAGAAGCGCGACACGCCGGCTTCGTCGCACAGATCGACGGTGTTGCCCGAAGATCCCGGCAGCCGCGCGACCGCCGCATCGACATTGGCCGGCTTGCTGGAAGCAATCACCACCTCCGCGCCCTGCTCCTGCGCCAGCGCAGCAACCGCGAAGCCGATCCCCGACGATCCTCCGATCGCGATCACGCGCTTGCCGGCGAGCGACATCTTGGCGTCTGTCATGGTCCGTACTCCGCCGCAGCTACGCGAAATAAGCGGGGTGATCGATGTCGGCGATCAGCCCGGGCTGCTGCGGCTGCCAGTCGAGCCGCGCGCGCGTCCGCGCACTCGAGGTCGGCACATCGAAGGCGACGAACCTGCCGAACATGCCGAAATGCTCGGCCGCCTCCTCTGAAGACTTCGACACCAGCGGAACGTTGAGCCGGCGGGCGATGACTTCGGCGATCGCCTTGAACGGCACGCCTTCGTCCGCTACGGCATGGAACGGACCGCCTTCGACGCCGCGCTCGAGCGCGAGCCGGTAGACGCGCGCCGCATCCAGCCGATGCACGCCGGGCCAGCGGTTCTGTCCCTCGCCGATATAGGCGGAGACGCCCTTCTCGCGCGCAAAGGCGACGAGGCGCGGCACGAAGCCGTGGTCGCCGTGACCATGCACCGAGGGCGGCAGCCGCACGACGGCCGCGGGTACGCCGCGCGATGCCACGGCCATCGTCGTTGCCTCGGACGCACGCGGATAGGCCTCGGAGACCGGAATCGGCGGATCGTCTTCGGTTGCAACGCGGCCCTGCGCCACCCGTGCGACGCCCGATGTCGTGATCAGCGGACGTTTCGAGCCTTCGAGTACGGCACCGAGCGTCTCGATCGCGCGCCGGTCATCCGCGCAGTTCTGGGCGAACTTCGAAAAGTCATGGTTGAAGGCGCAATGGATCACCGCATCCGCTTGTGCGGCGCCGCTCTTCAGGCTGTCGATATCTTCGAGCGTTCCGTAGTGAACCTCGGCGCCGGCGGCGGCGAGCGCTTCCGCGCCCTTGTCGGAACGGGTCATGCCGAGCACCTGATGGCCGGCGGCAATCAGATCATTCGTGACGGCCGAGCCGACCCAACCGGTGGCTCCAGTGACAAACACGCGCATCAGCAATCTCCAGGTTTTGCTGGCGACAAATCTGGGTCGTTGCGCTATCGTGGTAAAGTAGTGACCTTATCATGGTATAATGGCTAACAGGATGAGCGAACCGCTCGCGCAAGAGAACCTGCTCGGCGCCTATCTAAAGGACCGACGCAGCAAGCTCGATCCTGCAACGTTCGGCTTTCCGCCGGAGCGGCGGCGCACGCCGGGCCTGCGCCGCGAGGAAGTGGCGCAGCGCGCCAACATCTCGGCGACCTGGTACACCTGGCTCGAACAGGGCCGCGGCGGCGCGCCGTCGGCCGATGTGCTCGACCGCATCGCGCGTGCGCTGATGCTGACCGATGTCGAGCGCGAGCATCTGTTCCTGCTCGGCCTCGGCCGTACGCCCGACGTGCGCTATCAGAAGAGTGAGGGCGTCTCGCCGCGGCTGCAGCGCGTGCTCGACGCGTTGGAGCCGCGCCCCGCCATCATCAGGACCGCGATATGGGATGTCGTCGCCTGGAACCGGGCGGCCACCGTGATGCTGACAGACTATAAATCGTTGCCGCCGAGCGAGCGCAACATCCTGCGCTTCATGTTCCTCGATCGGCGCGTCCGCGCCGCGCAACACGACTGGGCCAGCGTGGCGCGCTTCGTCGTCGGCGCCTTCAGGGTGGACGCGATGCGCGCCGGTGCGGCCGCCGAGGTCCAACCTTTTGTCGATGAGCTCTGCCGGCTCAGCCCGGAATTCGCGGCGCTCTGGCGCGACAACGACGTGCGAACCCATGGCGAGGGCGTCAAGCAGCTCCGCCATCCGATCCTCGGCCCGGTCAAGTTCGAATACTCAGCATTCGCGGTCGACGGCCGGTCCGACCTCAGCATGATCGTCTACAATCCTGTTGACCCGGAGGTGGCGGAGAAGATCCGCGGGCTGATGGGGGCAGCGCCGGCACACGAACGCGCGTGATCGTCGCGCGCTTCTCACAAAACGAAACGCAAATTGCATCGCTTCTCTGACACGACCCCAGGTATAGTCGCCCTACCACCGAGCCAACGGTGGGATTTGGGAGAGGATAGCCATGAAAGCCTCGTTACTCCTCGCGGGCCTAGCTGTCGCGATCCTGTCGATTGCCCCCCCCGCAAATGCTGAGAACAAACCCAAACTCGCCAAGCAAGCGGCCTCGGGACCGGGCTGCTCAATCTCCGGTACCTGGCCCAATCCTACGCCGGTGGTTTGCTGGCCAGAGCGCGTCAAACGTTTCCACAGCTTCAACGAATGCAGGGAATCCTTCCTGAAGCTTGGCTTCGATACCAATGGCATCTCGTGGTTTTGCACCAGCCAGGGATACAAGAGCTGACAGTTTCGCACCCGGAATGCGTAGAGGCCGCCTTCGTTCGCGGCCGCTTTCGTTCCTGACGTGCCAAGCTTGTGTGTTAATCCCGCGTCACGGCTGTCGGCCGCCAAACCAGCAGCCGCTTCTCCACGACAGTCACCGCCATGTCGATCAGGATGACGAAGGCCGACAGCACGAACATGCCGGCGAACACGCCGGCGACGTCGAACACACCCTCGGCCTGCTGGATCAGATAGCCGAGGCCGGCCGCTGAGCCGAGATATTCGCCGACCACGGCGCCGACCACCGCAAAGCCGACCGAGGTGTGCAGCGAGGAGAACATCCACGACAGCGCCGAGGGCCAGTAGACGTGGCGCATCAGCTGCCGCTCGTTCATGCCGAGCATGCGGCCGTTGTCGAGCACCGTGGTGGGCACTTCCTTGACACCCTGGTAGACGTTGAAGAATACGATGAAGAACACCAGGGTCACGCCGAGCGCGACCTTGGACCAGACGCCGAGCCCGAACCACAGCGTGAAGATCGGCGCCAGCACCACGCGCGGCAGCGCGTTGACCATCTTCACATAAGGATCGAACACCGCGGCGACACGCGGCTGTCGCGCGAACCAGAAGCCGACCAGGATGCCGCCGCCCGAGCCGATCACGAAGGCGAGGATCGATTCCCACAGGGTGATCGCAAGATGCTTCCAGATCACCCCGGTCGAGAACCATTTTACAATCTGGCTGAAGACGTCGACCGGATTGGAGAAGAAGAACGGCGGCAGCAGCACCTTGCCGAAAACCGGCACGGTGGAAAAGAACTGCCACAAGGCCAGTGTAACGACGGCGACCAGAACCTGCAGCGAAAGCAACGTCAAGCGTGACATCAGGCGGCTCCCGCCTGCGTCGACTGGACATAGCCCTTCATCACCTCGTCTTTCAGCACGCCCCAGATCTCGCGGTGCAGGGCATGGAAATCCTTCTCCATCCGGATTTCAGCGATATCGCGCGGCCGCGGCAGCGTGATGCGCCAGTCGCCGATGATGCGCGCGCTGGGCCCGGCCGACATGATCACGACGCGGTCGGCAAGCGCGATCGCCTCCTCGAGATCGTGGGTGACGAACAGCACCGCCTTGCGGTCGGCAGTCCACAATTCCAGCAGCAGATTGCCCATGATCTGCCGGGTCTGGGCGTCGAGCGGGCCGAACGGCTCGTCCATCAGCAGTATCTTCGGATCGCGGATCAGGACTTGCGCCAGCGCGACGCGCTTGCGTTGGCCGCCCGACAGCATGTGTGGATAGCGGCCGGCGAAGGCGCCGAGCCCGACCGAGGTCAGCCATTGCTGCGCGCGCGCAAGCGCATCCGTGCGCGGCGTACCCCGGATCTCGAGCCCGATCGCGACATTGTCGATCGCGGTCTTCCACGGGAACAGCGCGTCGGCCTGAAACAGATAGCCGGCGTCGCGGTTGAGGCCACTGAGCGGCTTGTCGAAAATCCGCGCCGTCCCGGCGGCCGGTTTCAACAGCCCCGCGGTGACGTTGAGCAGCGTGGATTTTCCGCATCCGGTCGGACCGACAATGGCGACGAACTCGCCATGATCAACCGAAAGATTGGCTTGCTCGACCGCGGTATAGACGCGTCCATCCGCCAACCGAAACGCCACCGTCGCACCGTCAAGCGCGACCGCCGTCGGCTCCGTCATCGCCACGCATTCCTCCCGAACATCAGGCAAATGGCTTAGCGGTTCGCTCGGGCAAGTCAACGCAGGAAGAAGACGCAGGCCGCGTGCCGGGGGACTGCGGTCACGCAGTTTTCAGGCCGGCCGGGTTGCGCATCGCGCCGACATCGTCGAGGCTGCGGCCAACGCGGTGGACAAGGAGACAATCATGCGGATCGCAGTGGTGGGCGCCGGAGGCGTCGGCGGCGGCTTTGGTGCGGCGCTGGCGCATGCCGGCGCCGACGTCACCTTTATCGCGCGCGGCGCGCACCTCGCCGCCATGCGCAGCGAAGGTTTGAAAGTTCAGGGCGGCCGCGGCGAAACCCACCTGGTCCCGACCCAGGCGACCGACGACCCCGCAAGCGTCGGCCCGGTCGATATCGTGCTGTTCTGCGTCAAGCTGTGGGACGTCGAGAGCGCCGGCGAGCACATCAAGCCGATGGTCGGTCCCGATACCGCCGTGATTCCGCTGCAGAACGGCATCGACGCCCCCGACCGGCTGATCCCGATCCTGGGCCGCAACGCCGTAATGGGCGGCGTGGCGCAGATCTCTGCCTCGATCATCAAGCCCGGCGTGATCAACCAGGTCGGCACCTTCATGCGGATGATCTTCGGCGAGCTCGACGGCCGCATCACGCCGCGCGGCAAGGCGCTGCTCGCGCTCTGCCTGAAGGCCGGGTTCGATGCCACGCTGAGCGAGCAGATCAACACCGAGCTGTGGATGAAGTTCGTTGGCCTCGCCACCAATGCCGGCATGACCGCGGTCACGCGCCAGCCGATCGGCAGGCTGCGCGACGATCCCGACCTGCGCCCGTTCTTCGTGTCGGCCTGCGAGGAGATCATCGCTATCGCCCACGCCAGCGGCATCAAGCTCCCGCCGGACCCGCTTGCGAAAGTGCTCGACTTCATCGGCCACGCGCCGCCGGCGATGAAGGCGTCGATGGCGCTCGATCTCGAGCGCGGCAACCGGCTCGAACTGCCCTGGCTGAGCGGCAAGGTGGTCGAACTCGGGCGCAAGCTCGGCGTGCCGACCCCGACGCACGCCTTCCTCTATGCCGTGCTGAAGCCCTATGCGATGGGTGCGCCGTCGTAGGCAGGCGGCCGCGCGCTGGGGCAGCGGCGCCGCTCAGGCATGTTGTGGCGGGGCAAGCGTGGCGACCTGATCAGGATGCACCGTGATGCTCGTGCCGCCATGTCCATCGCTGGCGGCGACGAAGGTGGATGCCATGTAGTTTCCGAGCAAGGCGATGCTGGCGGCGTGGACGCCGTCCGAGACGGAGAGCGATCCGCCCGCGGTGTTGCCGGCAAAGCCCACGGTTTGCCCAGCCGCAAAACTGATATTGGCGAAATCGATCGCGTCGGCTCCGGTCATGCCGGCGACGGTGCCGGAGAAGCCTGTCGGGTCGTCGAGCTTCAATGTCCCGGAGCTTGATGCAAAGGAGATTTGCGCCGCGCTCGCCGACGCAAGCTCGAGGGTCTGTCCGGCTGGAATGATCGAGGGATCGCTGATCGTGAAGGCGCTGGACCAGGCGCCCCAGACGGTCCCGTCATTGGCCTTGATCCACAGCGTGTCCGTGTCCGATCCCACGTGATACGCGAGCTGGGAGAGCTGCGAGGCCGCGACGACATTGCCCTGATTTGCTCCGAGCGCAACACCGTTCAGCGTGAAGTAGCCGTTGCCGCCTCCACTATTCCAGACATCATATGATGTCGCGGAACTGCCGAACGGATCCGAATAGGTGAAGAGCGAGGACACCGAGAACGTCTGGCCTTGAACGGACAGCGTGCTCGAATTGGTCGGGGTCACCACTGGACCCGTGTCCACCGGCGCAGTCACGGTGAAAGCACTTGACCATGATCCCCAGACGGTGCCGTCGTTCGCGCGGACCCACAGCGTGTCCGCGCCCGAGCCGGATTGATAGCTCAGCGACGCCAGCTGGGCTGCCGTGACGTAATTGTCCTGGTTGGGCGCAAGCGCCACCCCGCTCAAAGCAAAGTGCCCGCCACCTGTGCCCGTGTCCCAGACGTCATATTGGGTCGCAGCGCTGTTGAAAGGATCGCTGTAGGTGAACAGCGACGAGGCTGCATAGCTCTGACCGTGAGCCGCAACGATGCTCGACACCGCTTCAACGGGCCCGCTGTCAACCGGAGCATTGACGGTGAAGGCGCTCGACCACGCCCCCCACACCGTGCCGTCATTGGCGCGGATCCAGAGCGTGTCGGCCCCCGAGCCGGATTGATAGGTCAATGACGACAGCTGCGCGGCCGTGATGTAATTGTGCTGATTGGCCGACAACGCCGACCCGTTCAGAAGGAAGTGTCCGCCGCCCGTGCCCGTGTCCCAGACATCATATTGGGTCGCAGCGCTGTTGAATGGATCGCTGTAGGTGAACAGCGACGAGGCCGCATAGCTCTGACCGTGCGGCGCAACGATGTTCGACACCGTCTCAACGGGCCCGCTGTCGACCGGAGCATTGACGGTGAAGGCGTTGGACCACGCTCCCCACACCGTGCCGTCATTGGCGCGGATCCAGAGCGTGTCGGTCCCCGAGCCGGATTGATAGGTCAATGACGACAGCTGCGCGGCCGTGACGTAGTTGCCCTGATTGGCCGACAGCGCCGACCCATTCAGAACGAAGTGTCCGCCGCCTGTGCCCGTGTCCCAGACGTCATATTGGGTCGCAGCGCTGTTGAACGGATCGCTGTAGGTGAACAGCGACGAAGCCGCATAGCTCTGGCCGTGGGTCGCGACGATGTTCGACACCGCCTCAACGGGCCCACTGTCGACCGGAGCATTGACCGTGAAGGCGTTAGACCACGCTCCCCACACCGTGCCGTCATTGGCGCGTATCCAGAGCGTGTCGATGCCGGAGCCGGATTGATAGGTCAGCGACGCCAGCTGGGCGGCCGTGATGTAATTATCCTGATTGGCGGGCAGCGCCACGCCGTTCAGAACGAAGCTCCCGCCGACGGTACCGGTATCCCAGACGTCATATTGCGTTGCAGGACTGTTGAACGGATCGCTGTAGGTGAACAAGGACGAGGCCGCATAGCTCTGGCCATGAGCCGCGACAATGTTCGACACCGTCTCAACGGGCCCGCTGTCAACTGGCGCATTGACGGTGAAGGGGCTCGACCACGCTCCCCACACCGTGCCGTCATTGGCGCGGATCCAGAGCGTGTCGATGCCGGAACCCGATTGATAGCTCAACGAGGCCAGCTGGGCGGGCGTGATGTAGTTGTCCTGGTTGGCGGCAAGCGCCACCCCGTTGAGAACGAAGTGGCCGCCGCCTGTTCCCTTGTCCCAGACGTCATATAGCGTTGCCGGACTATTGAACGGATCGCTGTAGGTGAACAAGGACGAGGCCGCATAACTCTGGCCATGCGCCGCGACAATGTTCGACACCGCCTCGACGGGACCGCTGTCGACCGGCGCGGTGACGGTGAAAGCAGCCGACCATTGGCCCCACACCGTGCTGTCGTTGGCCCGGATCCAGAGCGTGTCCGCGCCGGAGCCGGATTGATAGGTCAATGACGACAGCTGCGCGGCCGTGATGTAGTTGCCCTGATTGGCGGCAAGCGCCACCCCGTTCAGAACGAAGTGGCCGCCACCGGTGCCGCTGTCCCAGACATCGTATTCGGTGGCTGCGAGGCCGAACGGGTCATAATAGGTGAACAGCGACGACACGGCAAAGCTCTGGCCGTGCGTTGCCGTCACGTTTGCGGCCGTCACCACGGGCCCTTCCGGGGTTGCCGTAAATTCGGTCCAGGCGCTCCAGAATACGCCGTTGAACGCCTCCACCCACAACTGGTCGCTCGCGGGACCGAACTGATAGGCAATGCTGGACCACTGTGAGGCAGCGACGTCGATCTCGACCCCGTTCGCCTGCGCCACCCCGCCCACGGTGAAGTGGCCGTTACCGGTGGAGTCCCAAAGCGCATATTCGATGATGGGCAGAGTACCGCCCGTCGTATAGAACATGGACGACGCTGCAATTGAGGTTTGCACGCGGCCGGTGATGTTCGACGCGACCACCGTGGGCGCGACGTCGACGGCGCCGGAATTGTCGATGACGAAGTCACCGCCCTCACTGGCGATCTGTGTCAGCGAAACCTCAAATTGCACATCCCAGTTCTGGCCGGGATAGCTGTTTCCCCATGGATTACGAACGATGAAATTGCCCGTCGCGCTGTCATAGCCGACGACCCCGAACGCGTGATCCGGGACCAGCTGGATGTTCCCGGCACTGTCATACGTGTACGGAGACGTTGAAGGAATCTCGAGGATGACGTCGTCGTGACTGGAGAGTGCTGCGATATAGACGGACTTGTTGCTGTACCAATTGGACGCGCTGCTCAGGTAATAATTGACGCTCGTCGCGTCGGTCAGGTTCTCGAAGACATTCGTCGGGGGATCAGCGGAGATATTGTCGTAGCTGTTGACGGCCGGGTGCCCGATCTGACCCGTCGAGCTGAGCTGCGCGTAGGCCTTTTCCACCAGGGCAACCCACATTGCTGTGGGCTGTTCATTGTAGTTGTGGCCATAGTCAAGTTCGGTGCCACTGACGACCGGAAACTCGTCATTGACGGTTTCCCATGTCTCCTGACCATTGACATAGAAACGCACGCCATAGGTGCCGTTTCCATTGTCCACGATCATGGAACTCATGACCTGGGGATGAAAGACGACGACGTCGATCAATCCCGACATCAACTCGCAATCGCCGTCTGCTCCCTGACAGATGTCGTTGACGGTGGCCGCGCCCGCCGAAGAATACAACGGCCCGACAACCGCGCTGTAGCCCTGCAATGTCCAGCCGCTCCCGCCTGCATCGGGCGGCAAAGTCGGATCCGGAAGATCGGTCCCCTGGAACCACTTTCCGATCAGTTCAGACATCTGCGTCGACGTCGCGCCGACCTGCAGATTGCCGAGCGTGACGTGAGCAGTGCCGCCCCCTGTCCAGGTGGCGTTGGCCGGATTCCCATCAACGAGCTGGACGACAAGATGGGAGACATAGTCCGATGTGGAGAGGCCGCTGTTCAGATTTGCCGCGATCAGCTGCAGCGAGTTCAGCTCATTCGCGGTGACACTCCCGCGATTGGCGACATCCGCCAGCAACTGGATGGCTTCAGCGTCGGTGAAGACGCCGTCCGCAGCAAAGTTGAGCATGTCGGACTTGATGCCACTGTCGACCAGGGAATTGACCCAGCTTGCCGTCATGGAATTCCTTCGCAAGTCTTGACGCGATACGATTGCTGTCGGCCAGGCCTGCCCTGGCGAGGTTGCGCGCGTCCCGTCGCGACGAATCCAGCAATAGAATGCGTAACTATCGCCATAGTTGTGAACGAATTCGGGACGCGTGTCGATCTCGCCGACCGCTGCCGTCAGGGAACCCGCATTATCGTGAAGATTCGTTAATGTCTGCCTGATACGGCGCCTACCATCGGAGATAGCGGCAGGGTCGGCTCCCCCGACCCGCCACGCCAGGCGGTCGAGCTGCCTGGCGTTCCCACATCAGTGGGCACGATGCCGTCCGCGGTGCGCCCGGCGCTTCGGAGGTGGCGGCGGCGCAAAGAAGGGATTCTCCGAGCACATCGCACCCCGGCCCGATGCCGACGCCTGGCACTGCGGGATCGAGGTGAAGCTGCAATCGATGTAGCTTCCGCCGTACTTGCCCTGAAAGACGTGCATGCAAACCGGATAATTCGGATCGTAGGCCTGCCCGGCGGCAGGTCCGGCCAGGGCGACCGCAGCTGCGGCGATCGCGAACAGTTTCAGGCGCATCGGTGTCTCCTTGTCGTTGCGAAGGTTTCCCCACAACTGCCGGAGTTATTAAACTGTCCCAGCGACGCGACGGCCATGCAGGCCATCGCGGCTCGAAGACGCGCTAGTTGACAGGCTGACGCTGTCGTTGACCCCGCTCGCTGGTCGGCTTCTTGGGACCTTTATAGAAGGGATTGACCGAGCATGTCGCCGATCGTCCCGAGGCCGTTGCCTGGCATTGCGGAAGCGACGTGAAGCTGCAATCGATGTACTCGGGCGTCAGCCTGCCGCCATAGACTTCCATGCAGACCGGATAATTCGGATCGTACATTTGCGCGGCGGCGGGCCCGGCGATGCCGACGCCGATGGCGGCAATGATGGTGAATTTCAAGCGCATCGAATTCTCCTCAAGCTGCTCCGCAACGCCGGGCGCGCGGCTATCGCTGCTCGCCGGCCGACTTACCGTCGTCCTCACCGAGACAACGGATCATGAAGGCCGTGGTGTCCCGCGGCAGAACCTGCGCGGCCCGCGCCTTGAGGCGGCATTCGAGCTGTGCGATCTGACGCGCCCGTTGCCGTTCCGACGGCAGCGTCGATTGCCGCAGCCGGCGCAAGGTCATCGGCGAGCCATCCGACTCGAAGCTCAGCTCGTACCGCTTGCCGTTCTGGTCGGTGGCGGCGCAGGTGATGGTCGACACCTGCCGCGTGATGAAGCTTCCGACCTGGCGGCAGGAGCCCGTCGACATCTCGACCAGCGGCACCGGCAGACCATCGACACGCGGACGATCGCTCGACTTCAGCAACATGCGGTCGACCGCGAGCTCGAACAGATTGTCCTGGGTGCGCTCGGTGCTCTCGCCGGAGAACGAGACGATGTGGCTCTTGTCGGCGGGATCGTCGAGCACCACGGTGAACTCGGAACGGCCGCGCAGGGTGTGGAAGTAGGCCACCGCCTTGCAGGTATAGCTGCGGCCGGCGACGCTGACATTGCGGCAGGTGCCGGACATCAACGCATACAGGTCGACGTCGTAGACCGGCCCGGCGGCAACGGCGAGCGCGGGCCAGCACACGATAGCAATCGCAATCAACTGAGCGAAACGGGAGATCATGCTGAAACGATCGAGAACACGGTCGATGGAGAGGTCCATGGCGCAAGGTCGCCGATTTCCACGGACTGTGCAACGATGAAGCAGGCCGAAATGTGGACGTCCCGCAAACGACCGGGGAATGCAAGCGAGCCGTGCTGAAGGCCGCGCCGCTGGTGCCGTGCGTCAGATTTGCGGGCCGGACAGGGTGACCTCGCGCTCGGCGCGGAAGACGTTGCTGTAGAGGTTCGCGATCCACTGACGGCCACTTGCCGTCATGTTCAGGCAGTTGATGGCGCCTTGAATGTGCGGCGCCACCATATTCCAGTAGAATTGCGGATAGCGGTCGACGATATCGGCCGGCGATTCATAGCCGAGCTGGCGGTTGATGCCGACTTCCTCGAACTCGTGATACAGCGCGTTGGCTTTCCTGATGTAGTTGGGATCGCCGAGCTGTCCGATGAAATCGGCGGCCCGGACGATCGCCGCCTCGTCGTCATATTGCTGGCCTTCGGGTGCCGGAAACCGCGTGCCCTCGATGTTGCGCGCGACGCGCTCGCGATCAAGCGGAAGGACGGCCTCGAGCCTGTCGAGCACATAGAGCTTCGAGCGGTCGACGTGATACGGCATCAGGCCTGCATCCGACGAACCGCGCGGCAGCACGACCTTCTTGCCGGAGGCATCGATGACATAACCATCCGGTCCGTCGCCCTTCAGCAGGCCGCGCACATAGCCGATGTCGTGCGTCAGGCAGGCGATCATCGTGTGGGTGTAATCCTCCGCGGTGACATGGGTGTGCAGCGCGCGACCGCGGATGATGTCATGTCCGGCCAGCGTGACCAGCATGGTGTGCTCGACATTGTGGTAGAGCGCATCGCTGTTGCCGATGCATTCCAGCGCGATGCGCGCGGCGGCGGGCAGCAGTTCGCCAAATCGCGCCTGCGAAGCCCCAAAGGTGCGGCTGACCCATGTGGCGAGAAACTTCTCCAAAGCACCTGCCGCCAACTCAGGTAACGTCATCATCGATGCAGCCCCCGACCGCGCAACGTTCCTCGCTCGCCCCGATCTTACGTCGTAGTTGGGGAGCAACTATAGCGCATCTGCGGGCGTGCGGCTACGCGCCGGCGAGCGCGTGATTCGTTCCGCCGTACTTTCCCGGTCTTGCCGGCTGTGACACCAAAGCCGCTGATAATGGCATGAACCGTGCATGATTCGGTTCAGACCGGGTTAATCTTACGGATAAGACCATCATGCTTGTTACGCTCGTCGCCATCCTTTGCAATGCTCAGCTCTGCATGGAAAAGGTCGTCACCAACAGCGACCAATCCGGCATCACCATGGGCGCCTGCGCTGTGAGTGCCCAGATCGGCATCGCCGACTGGCTCGCCAAGGGCCCGTATCACGATTGGCGCTTGCAGAGCTATAAGTGCATCATGGGCAAATACGTACCCAAGAACGAAGTGTGATGTGTGCTCACAGCCCCCGAAGGGGTTGACCCGCTTCGCGTGCCCACCTGGAACAGCCTGCGAAACCACGTGATGCAGGCGCGTGCACCTCGAGTCAAAGTCCATTTTATGGGCTATCACTGTCGTTCACGATGGTGAGACGTGAGGTCGCCCAGGAATGGCCCGAGAATGCCCGCAACGCCGCTGATTGCCTACGCGCATGTCGGCAAGAGTTTTGACAATGGTCGCGTGGTGGCGGTCGACGACGTCTCGCTTGACGTGGCCGAGGGTGAATTCCTGGCTGTTGTCGGTGGCTCGGGCTCCGGCAAGACGACGCTGCTCAGGCTGGCCAACCGCCTGATCGAGGCCGACCGCGGCCGGATCGCCGTCGAGGGCGAAGACGTCAGCCGCATCGATCCGATCCTGCTGCGCCGCCGCATCGGCTATGTCTTCCAGAGCGGCGGACTGTTTCCGCATCTCACCGTCGCCGACAATGTCGGCATCACGCCAAAGCTGCTCGGCTGGCCGCAGGCCGAGATCTCGGCGCGGGTCGACGAGCTGCTCGACCTCGTGCGGCTCGACCGCGCCCAACATCGCCACCGCCTGCCACACGAACTCTCCGGCGGTCAGCGCCAACGCGTCGGCGTCGCGCGTGCGCTGGCTGCGAAGCCGCGCATCGTGCTGATGGACGAGCCGTTCGGCGCGCTCGACCCGCTGACCCGCGACGCGCTCGGCGACGATTATCGCACACTGCACCGCGAGCTCGGACTGACCACGGTCATGATCACCCACGACATGACCGAGGCGCTGCTGCTGGCCGATCGTGTCGCGGTGATGCGTGGCGGCAAGCTGCTCGCTTTGGGCACGCCGGCGGAGCTCGCGGCCAACGCCGACGCCTATGTCGGCGAACTCTTGCGTACGCCGCGGCGACGAGCGGAACGGCTCGGCGCGTTGCTGCCGCGGGACGGCACGGCATGAGCGATCCACGCTGGAGCGAGGCGCTTGCGCATCTGCCCGACTATCTCGGCAACCATGTCCGGGTCAGCGTCGCCGCGCTGGCGCTCGGACTTCTGATCAGCCTGCCGCTTGCGCTCATCGCGCGCAACCGGCCGGTGCTGCGCGGCACGCTGCTCGGGCTTGCCAGCATCGTGCAGACCGTGCCCGGTCTCGCTTTGCTCGCGCTGTTCTATCCGTTGTTGCTGGCGCTCACGGCGCTGACCGCGACGTGGCTCGGCTTCAGCTTCTCCGCCTTCGGCTTTCTGCCGGCGGTGCTGGCGCTCGCGCTCTATTCGATGCTGCCGGTGTTGCGCAACACCATCACTGGCCTGTCGGGCGTCGATCTAGCGGTGCTGGAGGCTGCCCAGGGCGTCGGCATGACGCCGCGGCAATCGCTCACCATGGTCGAGCTGCCGCTGGCGCTGCCGGTGATGATGGCGGGCATCCGCACCGCCGCGGTGTGGGTGATCGGCACCGCGACGCTGTCGACGCCGATCGGCCAGACCAGCCTCGGCAACTACATCTTCGCGGGGCTGCAGACCCAGAACTGGGTGTTCGTGCTGTTCGGCTGCTTCGCCGCCGCCGTGCTCGCGCTGGTCGTCGACCAATTGCTGGCGCTGATCGAGAATGGCCTGCGCAATCGCAGCCGCGCCCGGACCGCACTCGGCGGGCTCGGCATTGCCGCCCTGATCGCGGCAACGCTGGTGCCCGCGATCGCGCGGCCGCAGGCGCGCTATGTCGTCGGCGCCAAGACGTTCACCGAGCAATACGTGCTGTCGGCGCTGATGGCGCAGCGGCTGCAAGCGACCGGACTGCCGACGACGACCCGCGCCGGCCTCGGCTCCAACGTGATCTTCGATGCGCTCGCCGCCGGCGACATCGATGTCTATGTCGACTATTCCGGCACGCTGTGGGCGAACCAGTTCCACCACACCGACATCAGGCCCCGCACCGAGCTGCTGAGCGAACTGAAGACGGCACTGGCGAAGCAGGACATCACGCTGTTCGGCGAGCTCGGCTTCGAGAATGCCTATGCGCTGGTGATGCCGAGGAAGCGCGCCGATCAGCTCGGCATCCATTCGATCGCCGACCTGGCGTCGCACGCCGCGACGATGTCGATCGCCGGCGACTATGAATTCTTCTCACGGCCGGAATGGGCCGGCATCCAGAAGGCGTATGGGCTGACGTTCCGTACCCAGCGCCAGATGCAGCCGGATTTCATGTATGCGGCGGTCGCCTCCGGCGAGGTCGACGTGATCGCGGGCTACACCAGCGACGGGCTGATTGCGAAATACGACCTGGTTACGCTCGCGGACGACAGGTACGCGATCCCGCCCTATGACGCGATCGTGCTGCTATCGCCAAAGCGGCGCGACGACGAGACTCTGAAGGCGGCGCTGCGTCCGTTGCTCGGCAAGATCGGCATCGCCGAGATGCGCGAGGCCAACCTGCGCGCGTCGGGCAACGACGCATCATCATCGCCCGACGCCGTGGCGCGCTGGCTGTGGAAGAAGATTGGCGGAAAATCGTAGGATGATCGCCGCTAAAGTCCCTTGATGATCCCCGCGTCGATCAGCAGTCGGTTGAAGCGGCGCGCTTCCGCGCCATCCTTGCAGGCGTAGAACGCGCCGTTGCAGCGAAGCATGATCGCCTTCTGCTCCTCGAACGACGGATCGAGCGGAATGCCCGCGGCTTCCTGAATCACCAGCGGCAGATAGGCGGCGTCGATCGTGTCCATCACCGTCGGGCTCTTCACCGGTTCGAAGTTGATGGCGTCGATCGCGTAATAGGTCGCGTAGTAGCGCGGATCGTAGTCCATCAGCTTCTTGCCGATGCCGGCCTCGTCGAGCCCGGGATCGAGCAGCTGCGGCGAGAACTCCGGCTGATGATCGCCGTAGCGCACGATCAGGAACGGCTGCGCCGGAAACTTCTTCTTCAGCGCCGCGACGAAGCCGGCATAGTCGTTGGCACTCATCGCCTGCCGGCGCAGATATTCGTCGACCGACGGCGTATTGCCGGGCCGCTTCCATGCCGGCAGCAGCTCGGGGCGGAATTTCGTCTCCCACGGGAAATGATTGGCGGCGAGATAGACGAAGGTGAACAGCGGCGTGCTGAGCGTCTTCTGCTCGGCCATCAGCTTCAGCGCCTTGTCGTAGAAGAAACTGTCAGGCTCGACGTCCTTCGCACGCAGATCATGCGCGTCGTAGAATTGCTGGATACCGGTCGTGGTCTGGAAGCTGCGCGCGCTCATGAAGGCACCGAACGCCGGATAGAGCGACAGCGTGTCGTAGCCGCAGCGGCGCAGTGCCAGCGGCAGGCCGCGCTCGACCCGGCCCGATGCGATGCGGGTGACGAAATAGGCGAACCGGCCGAACGAACGCGAGGACAATCCCGCCAGCACGTTGTACTCGGTGAACCAGCTCGGCCCGCCATTGCTCTCGGCGAGGAATTTTCGTTCGACACCGTCATAGGATTTGAACTGGCTGCCGTAGCCCGGCGGAACCTTGACGCCGGAAGCAGCGCGGATGTCGAAGCTCGATTCATCATGGATCATGATGATGTTCGGCCGCCGCCCAGCGGGATGGCAGGCGTCGACCAGCGGCATCTTGAGCTGGTCGCTCGCGCTCGGCTCCGACTCCATGAAGCCATAGGCGACGAAGTCTGACACCGCGGTCACGCCGGAGCGCGCGAATTTCGACAGATAGCCGTCGTCGTAATAGCCGCGCCAGGCTTCATCCGGCCAGGCGAAGGCATAGCCCGAGAGCGCCGCCGCGCAGGCAAGGCAGGCGGCCGCGGCTGGCAGGCGGCGGATGCGAAACGGATCGAGCCACCACAGCGCGTACATCAAGGGCAGTGTGACCAGGCCGGCGCCGATGATCGACCAGCGCAGGTTCGGAAAGATCGTGAGCAGGAACGCCGCGGTGTCGCGATCGATCACCATCAGGTCGACGAAGTTCGCGGTCATCTGCACCACGTCGTGCTTGAACCGCGACAGCAGCACCAGCACCACGACCAGCGTCAGCGACAGCGCGCCCGACAGCGCCGGCCGGCGCAGCAGCGCGATGAACAGGAAGTTCAGGATTCCCCAGGTCAGCAGGAAGCAGAGCCGCGAGCCGAAATCGGTCTCGGTCCGCAGCATCACGATCAGCGCTCCGAGATGCGGGGCAGCGACCGCCATCAACCGCCAGATGCCGATCGCGGCGAGACCGCCGGCGAGCGCGGCAACGGAAGAGTTTTGCTGAGGCGCGGGCGCCATGGGCGGGACGCAATACTACCCGGCGCAATGCCACGGCCTTGACTGGCAATGGCCAGGAGGCACACCGCACAGCCGGAGTCTGCGCCGTGTCATGAAAACGTAATTGAATCGTCATGAACGCGCAATGAATTTGCCCGCCCTGAGCGCGCCCGGCCGGCGCGGCGGGCCTCAGACCTTCGCCGCAGCCCTTGCAATGCCGGCGATGAAGAGGTCGACGATATCAACGGCCATCTGCTCGGCCTCCGCTTCGCCAACGCCCCAGCGCGGCAAATGGCCGTCGACATGCATCCGCGCAAAACCATAGACCAGGGCGCGGCCGGCGATCTGGACCTGCTTCAGGTCGCGCGCCGCGAGCTGACCGGCTGAAAAGGCCTCCGCCAGCGTGCGCTCGGTCAGGCCGATCAACTCCGCATTGTCGCTGGAAACGCCGGTCGAGCGGTCGTGGTCGAAAAAGCGGCGGCTGGAGATGATCTCGAAATGGGTCGGGTTCTTGATCGCCCAGTGCAGGTAGGCGATCCCGAGGCAGCGGAAGCGGCCGAGCGGATCGCCTGGCGGCGCATCGGCCAGCGCCGTCTCAATCTCGGCGCGGAAGCGGCGCTGCGCCTCCTCGGCCACCGCATTCATCAGGGCATCCCGGCTCGGGAAATGCCGGAACGGCGCCCCCGGCGAAACCCCGGCACGGCGGGCGGCCTCGCGGACGCTGACCGCCTCCGGCCCGCCCTCGCCGACCAGCTGCATGGCCGCATCGATCAGCACCCGGCGGAGGTCGCCGTGGTGATACGGCTTGGCCGCCGGCGCCCGCGTCGCGACGGCCGGACGCGGCTTGGCGGGCCGGCGCCCGATCGGCGGCTTCTTGGCTGGGCGGCGCATGGCGCCTCTCTAGCATCACCCGCTTGTGAATGTAAGCGGTGATTACACGGATTGACCGCACTCCATCGCGAAATGTAACTGGCGATTACATCAACGATGAGAGGCAGGATATGACAACGCGTCGAAACTGGTTCGAGGGCTGGCGGCTGTTCGGCCTGCTCACACTGACCCTGATCGGGCTTTCGATCTGGATCGCCGCGATGCGGCAGTTCGAGGTCGAGGGCGTGCGGATGGTGATCCGCTTCACGGCGCGAACCTCGCTGTTGTTCTTCTGTCTCGCCTTCTCTGCGGCGGCGCTGGCGCGGCTCTGGCCGAATGCCTGGACGCACTGGCAGCGCCGCAACCGCCGCCATCTGGGCGTCACCTTCGCCGCCTCGCACGCCATCCACGCGGTCGCGATATCCGCGTTCGCAATGCTCGATCCGGCCGGCTTCGCCGCCACAACCTCTATCGTTTCCTATATCTTCGGCGGTATCGGCTATCTCGTCATCATCGCGCTGACCGCGACCTCGTTCGATCGCACCGCTGCGCTGCTGGGCCCGCGCGCCTGGCGCAGGCTGCATCTGATCGGCGGCTACTATCTGCTGCTGCAGTTCACGGTCTCGTTCGGCAAGCGGATTCCCGAGATGCCGCTCTACGCGCTGTTCCTGGTGCCGCTCGCCGCGGTGTTCGCGCTCAGGATGATCAGCATGGCCGCGCGGCCCGTGCCGCGTCAGGCACAGGCGGGCTGAGGCGGGACCGGGTCAGATAGGATCACACCAGGTGAAACTTGCGGCCGAGCCGGCGATGCACCGACAGCACCGCGCGATCGACGTCGCTGATCAGGCTGTCGCCGAGCACGACGTTCGGGATCTCCCAGTTGCGGCCGATCTGCGCATCGGGCAGCGCGGCGACCGCCCGCACGCGGGCGGTCTCGCAGCCGGGCTGGGCGCGCAGCGCCTCCTCCGCAAGCTGGGTCAGTTCGTTCTGGCTCTTTCCGTCAGTCATGACCACGTCCTGGCACCGGAAGATGGCTCACTGATGGCCGAGATTCTCCAGTTCCTTGGCACGGATTTCGGTCATGCTGCGCATGCATTCGCCGGCGTCGAGGCGGGCGATGGTGCCCTCGCCGAGGTCGTAATACAGGCAATTCGCGTCACGGTACTGGATCCATAACCGTTGCGCGGTGCGCAGTTGTTCGCGCTGCTTGTCGCCGGCGGCATCCTTCAGCGCCTGCTGATAGGCGACGTTCATCCGCTTGTCCCATTGCGCGGTCTTGGCCTTGAGGCACTCGACCATCTGGTAGGTATTGCCGTCGCAGGACTGTTCGGGATCGCCCTGATCGCCGGCCCAGGCTGACGAGGTGGCGATGATGAAAATGGCCGCAACCAAGCGCCCGAGCCTGCACACGCCTGTCGTGAGAGCCGATTTCATGCCGCCTTCCCTTTCGATGGATCCCATGGCGCCATACGTTAGTGCCGCCGCAGCCCATCCCGTTCATATCAGTCGCACCGCGGCTGGCCTTCCCGATCCGCGCAGGATATTTCAGGGCATGGAGAGATTCATGCGGCGGACCGTGACGCCTGCAATCGTTTTGGCCGTGCTCGGCCTGCTCGTCGGCGGGCTGTTTCGCTACGCCTTCGACCAATCCGACGAGGCCTCCGTTGCGAACTATGCGCGCAGCGCGCTCGAAGGCGCCGTCATCACCCTGATCGTCTGGGCCACGCATCTCTATCTGACCACGCGCAGCGGCTGGCTGCGGCGTCTGCCGCTCGTTGTCGAGCTGGTCGTTCGCTCCGTCAGTATCGCCGTCATCGTCGCAGTCGCCGCGATGGCGCTGGAGATCATTCTGTATGCGCATGGGCTCGAGGCGAAGTGGGTTCGCGAGACCTTCCTGAAGATCGTCGGCCTGTCCCTGCTGCTCTCGATCCCGATCACGACGATCTACGAACTGGTCCGGATGATCGGTGGGCATACGCTGCTCAACATCGTGCTCGGACGCTACCGCCAGCCGGTGCGCGAGGAACGCGTGCTGCTGTTCCTCGACCTGGTCGGCTCGACGTCGCTGGCGGAGGCGATGGGCGAGCTGCGCGTGCAGGAGCTCTTGACGCGCTTCTTCTTCGACATCGACGATCCGATCGTGGCGCATGGCGGCGAGGTTCACGCCTATGTCGGCGACGAGGTCATCGTGACCTGGCCGGCCGACACGGGCCAGCCGTCGCGGCGCTACCTCGACTGCGTGTTCGCGATCGAAGACCGCCTCGCCAAGCGGGCCGACCATTATCGCAAGGAGTTCGGCGTGGTGCCGGCGTTTCGCGCCGGGATGCATGCCGGCCCTGTCGTGATCGGCGAATGCGGCGACTCGCGGCGGCAGATCGCCTATTTCGGCGATACCGTGAACGTTACGGCGCGGCTGCAGGCGCATTGCAAGGAGGCCGGCCGGCCGCTGTTGATCTCGGGCGAGCTGCTTCGCCTGCTGCCCCCGGACCCGGATTTTGTCATCGAGCCGCTCGGCTCGACGCAGTTGCGCGGGCGCGCCGCCTCGATCGACATCTTCGCCGTCACGCGGCGCGCATCGTCCTAAACAATCTCTTAAGGCGCACCGCCATCGTGGCGAAAGCACCAATTGTGTCCTGTCCGGTCGGGCCCCGTTAAGGATGCGGTGCACCCGTATTTGCACCGGGTTCCTCCTTAACGCAGGTGTAAGACGACGCCCTGCATGGTGCGCAGACAGGTGTCATTCAACAAAAACAAGGTTGCCCATCGATGGCGCAACAGGCGTCACAATCGATTATTGCCGAACTCGAGGATGCGGTCCGGGACGGGACGTCCGCCAAGCGCGTGCAGACGCTGCGGCAGGTCACCGATCTGTTCCTGAACGACGGCGACCGCCTCAACGATGAACAGGTCAAGGTGTTCGACGACGTGCTCTGCCTGCTCGTCGCGCGTGTCGAGACGCGTGCGCGGGCCGAGCTCAGCAAGCGGCTCGCGCCGCTCGACTATGCGCCGTTTGAGGTGATTCAGCACCTCGCCTGGGACGACGACATCGGCGTCGCCGGCGACGTGCTGACCCACTCCAGCCGCCTTTCAAACGACGCACTGCGCGAGATCGCCGCCAGCAAGGGCCAGGACCATCTGTTCGCGATCTCGGCGCGGGAGAACCTGCCGGCTTCCGTCACCGATGTGATCATTGACCGCGGCGAAGACAAGGTGATCCGGCGCCTTGCCAAGAACGCCGGCGCGCAGTTCTCCGACAACGGCTATTCCTCGATCGTCGCCCGCGCAGAAGGCGACGACGAGCTGGTCGAGATCCTCGGGCTGCGTATCGATATTCCGGCCAAGCTGCTGCGCGACCTGCTGCAGCGCGCCAAGGAAACGGTACGCGCCCGCCTGCTCGCGATCGCATCGCCCAGGGCCCGCGAGGAGATCAGCCAGGTGCTGAACGACATCGCGCAGGAAGAGGCCGCCGCCCCGCGCCGCAACTACGGCATCGCCGAAGAGCTGGTCAAGCTGATGAAGCAGCTGAACGAGCTCGACGATGCGGCGGTCTACAAGTTCGCCGAGGACGGCAAGTTCGACGAGGTCACGGTCGCGCTCGCCGTGCTCAACGACATGCCGATCGCGATGATCGAGCGCCTGATGCTCGGGCTGCGCTCCGACCTGCTCCTGATCCCGTGCCGCTCGGCGCGGCTCAACTGGCCGACGGTCGAAACCATCCTGCGCAAGCGGCCGCTGCCGCATCCGCTCGACCACGCGACCCTCGAGGTCGCGCACCGCGATTACCGGCGGCTGTCGCTGGAGACCGCACAGCGCACGGTGCGGTTCTGGCAGCTGCACAACAGGATCGAGAAGCAGCCGATGGCGGCCGGCTAGCTGCCGCTGCCTTGTCGTGACAAAGAAAAAGGGTGGGCAACGCGCCCACCCTTTTTGATTCGATGCGTAGGGTGGGTTAGCGAAGCGTAACCCACCGCGTCTCCGCGGAACGAATTGGTGGGTTACGCCTTCGGCTAACCCACCCTACACGCCCGAGCTCAGTTCTTGCTCTTGTCGACCAGCGCGCCCTTCTTGATCCAGGGCATCATGTCGCGCAGCTTGGCGCCGACTTCCTCGATCGGATGCTGGGCGAGCTTGGCACGGGTCGCCTTGAACGAGGTCTGGTTGACCTTGTTCTCCAGCATCCAGTCGCGGGCGAACTTGCCGCCCTGGATGTCGGCGAGCACGCGCTTCATCTCCGCCTTGGTCTCGGCCGTGACGATGCGCGGACCGGTGACATACTCGCCGTATTCGGCGGTGTTGGAGATCGAGTAGTTCATGTTGGCGATGCCGCCTTCATAGATCAGGTCGACGATCAGCTTCACTTCGTGCAGGCACTCGAAATAGGCCATCTCGGGCGCGTAGCCGGCCTCGACCAGCGTCTCGTAACCGCCCTTGATCAGCTCGACCAGGCCGCCGCAGAGCACCACCTGCTCGCCGAACAGGTCGGTCTCGCACTCTTCCTTGAAGGTGGTCTCGATGATGCCGGCGCGGCCGCCGCCGATCGCCGAAGCGTAGCTGAGGCCGAGGTCGTGGGCGTTACCCGACGAATCCTTGGCGATCGCGATCAGGCAGGGCACGCCGCCGCCGCGCTGATACTCCGAACGCACGGTGTGGCCGGGGCCCTTCGGCGCGATCATCAGCACGTCGAGGTCGGCACGCGGATCGAGCAGGTTGAAGTGAACGTTGAGGCCGTGGGCGAACACGAGGGCCGCGCCCTTCTTCATGTTGTCGTGCAGGTGCTCGCGATAGATGTCGCCCTGCAGTTCGTCCGGGGTCAGCATCATGACGAGGTCGGCCCACTTGGCGGCCTCGGCGACTTCCATCACCTTGAAGCCGGCGTTCTCGGCCTTCTTGGCCGAGGCCGAACCCTTGCGCAGCGCAATCGCCACTTCCTTGACGCCGGAATCCTTCAGGTTCAGCGCGTGGGCGTGACCCTGGCTGCCGTAGCCGACGATGGTGACCTTTTTGCCCTTGATCAGGTTCAGGTCGGCATCGCGATCGTAGTAAACTCGCATCGTGTTTTCCTCGTTTGAAGGGGGCCAAAATCGGCCGATGAGTCAGGCTTTCGGAAGGTCAGAACCGCCGGGCGCCCGCGAATTTCCGGCGTTGTCTAGAGCATTTTTCCCCTCAGGGGAAACCCCCATCTCGCATGGCGCGGTGCGGCATCATGCGTCCATGAAGACCGGGTAGAGCGAGGCCAGCAGCAGGATGGCCATCACCACATTGAAGACGCGGATCGCCCGGGGCGAGGTCAGGACCGGCCGCAGGGCGGTGCCGAACAGCGCCCAGACGATGCAGGACACCGTCCCCAGGGCCAGGCTCAGGCCGACCTGGATCGCGATGTTCCAGGGGAAGGCGGCAATCGCCGCGTAGGCCGTGATGGTGCCGATCACCATCACCCAGCCCTTGGCATTGATCCACTGGAACATGGCCGCGCCCCAGAACGTCATTGGGCCGCGGCCGGGCCCGTCGTCCTTGTCCGCCGAGGGCGGCTCGGCCATGGCGATGACGGCCGCGAGATAGACGAGATAGGCGACGCCGCCATATTTGAGGATCGTCTGCAGCACCGGATAGGCGATGAAGACCGCCCCGAGCCCGACGCCGACCGCACCGACCATGAAGGCGAAGCCGACCGTGATGCCGGCGATGTGGGGCACCGTGCGGCGGAAGCCGTAGGTCAGCCCCGACGACAGCAGCATGATGTTGTTGGGGCCCGGCGTGAAGAACATCACGACGGCAAACACGACAAAGGCGAACAGCAGCGAATTCGACATAGTGCCCTCACGCGACTTTCGGCAGAGCTTTTGGCCGCTTCGACAGCAACATCACGGCGATGCCGGCGATCACAGTGAGCATGCCGGCGAGTCGCAGCGGCCCGAACCTCTCGCCGAACACGATGCTGGAGGCGGCGGAGCCGACGAACGGCACCAGCAGCGCGAACGGCACCACCTGTGCCGCCGGATAATCCCTGAGCAGCCGGCCCCACAGCCAATAGGCGATGCTGGTGGAAACGGTGCCGACAAACAGCATCGAGACAATGCCGGCGGGCGACAGATGCGACAGCGCCTGCCACATCGGCTTCGCGCCCAGCGTCAGCAGCGACAGGCCGAACAACGGGATCGCCGCACACAGGCACAGCCATGCGAACAGGTCGAACATGCGTGCGCCCTGCGCCGGCCGCAGCAGCAGGTTTCCGATTGCGAACGAGATCGGCGAGATCATCAGGATGGCGAAGGCGGCGACGCTGAAATCGTATCCGACGGTGCCGCAGATCATCAGCAGGCCGATCGCAGCGATGGCGATGCCCACGGTCTGCAGCCGCGACGGCAATTCGCCGAATAGCACCGCAGCAAAGCCGATGGTGAACAGCGCCTGGCTCTGCACGATCACGCTGGTGAGCCCGACCGGCATGCCGTGGGCGATAGCGATGGATTGCGCAAGGAACTGACCGAGGAACAAGGTGAGGCTGATTCCGATCAAAAGCGGCCACGAGACCTGACCCGGCCTGGGCAGGAACAGGCACGGCACCGCCGCGATGCCGAAGCGCAGCGCCGTCATCAATTCGGGCGGCAGCTCATCGAGCGCGATCCGGCTCGCGACGAACGCAAGTCCCCAGATCACCGCGACCATGACGGCGATGCCAACATCGGCCGGCTTCATTGTTCTTCTTCTTTGGTTCGGTTTGGCTCTGTCGATGCGAGGATCTAGATCTGTTCGTCCGGCTTCGGCTTGCGCAGCAGATAGGTGCCGTGCAGCGGCGCGTGGTAGTCGGTGGCGACCAGGGTGAAACCGGTCTCGGTCAGCATGCGCTCCATCACCCAGCCGAAGGTCGAGTACTCGTCGCGCATATGGGTCATGACGCTTTCGCGCTCGAAATCGTGATTCTTGATCGAGAAATCGGCCCAGCCCTCGACATCGCGGTCGACGCCGTCGGGCATGCTGACGAACACCATGTCGCGCAGATAGAAGTTCGCGCCGGGCTTCAGCGCGTTGAAGATCCGCGACAGCGCCACCGCCTTCCAGAAGTCCGGCAGGTGGTGCAGCGTGAACTCGCTGACGATGACGTCGTAGGAGTTCGGCTGATAGGCAAAGGACAACAGGCCGGCCGGCTGGGTCCGGATCTTCGCCTTGCGGTCGCGCGCATAGATTTCGGCAAGCCCGATCATCGCCGGCGAGATGTCGATGGCGTCGACCTCGGCACCCATCAGCGCCGCCTCGGTCGCCAGCACACCGTTGCCACAGCCGATATCGGCGATCCGCCAGCCCGGCTTGACGCCGAGCATGGCCAGCGCCTGGCGGGCACGGACATCGCTGTCCTCACTGACGTCATAGATCGAGGCAACCGCGGTATCGAGACCGACCTGCCGCCGTTGCGTGTAGTACCAGTCGCGCGCCAACATGATTCACATCCCTTCCGGCCCACGCGTGATCGCGGCCACCCCGGTTCGCGACACCTCGACCAGGCCCAGCGGGCGCATCAGGTCGATGAACTGACTGATCTTGGACGAGTTGCCCGTGATCTCGAACACGAAGCTCTCGGTCGTGGCATCGATCACCCGGGCGCGGAACGCATCCGCCAGCCGCAGCGCCTCGACGCGGTGATCGCCACCACCCCTCACCTTGACCATCGCAAGCTCGCGCTCGATCGAGCTGCCGGTCAGCGTCATGTCGACGACGCGGTAGACCGGGATCATGCGGTCGAGCTGATGCTTGATCTGCTGGATCACCATCGGCGTGCCCGTGGTGACGATGGTGATCCGCGAGAGGTGTTTCTGGCTCTCGGTTTCCGAAACCGTGAGACTCTCGATGTTGTAGCCGCGGCCGGAGAACAGCCCGATCACGCGCGCGAGCACGCCGGGCTCGTTCTGCACGAGGACGGACAGCGTGTGCGTCTCGTTCGGATCGTGGCGTTCTTCGAGGAAGTAGGCGGATGCGGGCTGGCTCATGGTCGTCCCCTTACATTCTTTTCACGCCACCGCCCGCTGGGCGGCCGGCGCAGCATCCGTCCCGATCCAGGTCCGGAACAGATCGAAATCGATATTGCCGCCGCTCAGGATCAGGCCGACCCGCTTGCCGGCGAGCTTGCTCTTTTCCTGCAGCGCGGCCGCGAGCGCCGCAGCACCTGCGCCCTCGGCGAGATTGTGGGTGTCGGTCCAGTAGGCACGGATCGCCTGCCCGACCTCGTCGTCGGTGACCTGCACGATGCGCGAGGCGCCCTTGCGGATCAGGGCGAACGCATCGGCGTCCGGAATCCGCGTCGCCATGCCGTCGGCAAGGGTGTTGCTGGTCTCGGTGGTCACGATCTTGCCGGCTGCAAACGACAGCGCATAGGACGGCGCCTCGGTCGACTGCACGCCGACGATCTCGGTCTTCAGGCCGAGCAGGTCGCGCGCCATGATGCAGCCGGAAATGCCGGAGCCCTGCCCGATCGGCACGTAGAGAATGTCGAGATCGGGCGCCGCACGAAACAGTTCGAGCGCGTAGGTCGCTACACCCAGCACCAGGTCCGGGTGGAACGACGGCACCATGTGCAGCCCTGCGAACTGCGCACGGCGCTCGGCCTCTTCGCGCGCGGCCTGGAAGTCCTCGCCGTGCTCGACGAGCTCGGCGCCGAACGCGTGCATGGCGCGGTTCTTCTCGACCGAGTTGCCGCGCGGCACGTAGATCACCGCGGGCACGCCGTGGCGGCTCGCGGCAAACGCCAGACTCTGGCCGTGATTGCCGCGCGTCGCCGAGATGATGCCGGGGACATCGGGCCGCTCGCGCTTCAGCCGCTCGAGATAGACCAGGCCGCCGCGCACCTTGAAGGCGCCGATCGGCGTGTGGTTCTCATGCTTGACCACGACCTCGGTGCCGAGCCGCTCGGCCAACAGCGGCCAGGCAAAAGCCGGTGTCGCCGGCACCGCGGTGCCGACGATCCTGTGCGCGCGCTCGAGCTCGCTGAGGTCAAACATCTTGGCGTCCAGTCGTTATGCGCCCTCTCTTGTCATCCTCGCGAAAGCGGGGATCCAGTATTCCAGAGACGCCTGAGAGCAATCGAGGCGCCGCGGCGTACTGGATCGCCCGGTCAAGCCGGGCGATGACAGTGGAGTTTGTGCCGTACATCATCACACCAGCGCCTTGCCGCCGGCGAAGGCCTTCGCGGTGGCCTCGTCGGTCGCTTCTTCCGGCAGCAGCATCTCGTTGTGCGCCTTGCCGGACGGGATCATCGGGAAGCAGTTCTCCAGCGCGGCGACGCGGCAGTCGAACAGCACCGGACGCCTGATCGAGATCATCTCCTTGATCGCGCCGTCAAGATCGGACGGCTTGGTCGCCTGCAGGCCGACGCCGCCATAGGCTTCAGCGAGCTTGACGAAGTCCGGCAGCGCCTCGGAGTACGAATGCGACAGGCGGTTGCCGTGCAGCAGCTGCTGCCATTGCCGCACCATGCCCATGTACTGGTTGTTCAGGATGAAGATCTTGATCGGCAGCTCGAATTGAACCGCGGTCGACATCTCCTGGATCGTCATCTGCACCGAGGCGTCGCCGGCGATGTCGATCACCAGACTGTCCGGATGCGCCACCTGCACGCCGACCGCGGCCGGGAGGCCGTAGCCCATGGTGCCGAGACCGCCGGAGGTCATCCAGCGGTGCGGCTCCTCGAAGCCGAAGAACTGCGCGGCCCACATCTGGTGCTGACCGACTTCGGTCGTGATGTAGGTGTCCTTGCCGCGGGTCAGCTCGAACAGGCGCTGGATCGCGTATTGCGGCAGGATGATATCGTTGTTCTTGCGGTAGGACAGCGAGTTGCGCGCGCGCCATTGCGCGATCTGCTGCCACCACGCCTTGATGTCGGGCTTCTTGGCCTCCGCCTTGAACACCTGCAGCAGGTCGCCGAGCACATTGCCGGCGTCGCCGATGATCGGCACGTCGACGCGGATGTTCTTGTTGATCGAGGACGGGTCGATATCGATGTGGATCTTCTTCGAGCCCGGCGAGAAAGCATCGACGCGGCCGGTGATGCGGTCGTCGAAGCGCGCGCCGACGCACAGCATGACGTCGCAATCATGCATGGTCATGTTGGCTTCGTAGGTGCCGTGCATGCCGAGCATGCCGAGCCAGTTCGGCCCCGACGCCGGATAGGCGCCCAGTCCCATCAGGGTCGAGGTGATGGGGAAGCCGGTCGCCTCCACCAGCTGACGCAGCAGCTTGGAAGCCTCCGGACCCGAATTGATCACGCCGCCGCCGGAATAGATCACGGGACGTTTTGCATTGGCGAGCAGCGCCACCGCCTTGCGGATCTGGGTCGCATCGCCCTTCACGCGCGGCGTGTAGGAGATGTGCACGTCCGATTTGCGCGGCGGATGATAGGTGCCGGTCGCGAACTGCACGTCCTTCGGCACGTCGACCAGCACCGGACCGGGGCGGCCGGTGGTGGCGACATAGAAGGCCTCGTGCAGCACCCTGGCGAGGTCGTTGACGTCGCGCACCAGCCAGTTGTGCTTGGTGGCGGGCCGCGTGATGCCGACCGTGTCGCATTCCTGGAAGGCGTCATTGCCGATCAGATGGGTCGGCACCTGGCCGGTGATGCAGACCAGCGGGATCGAGTCCATCAGCGCGTCGGTCAGCGGCGTCACCATGTTGGTGGCGCCGGGACCCGACGTCACCAGCACCACGCCGGGTTTGCCGGTCGAGCGGGCATAGCCTTCGGCGGCATGTCCAGCGCCCTGCTCGTGGCGGACCAGGATGTGTTCGACGTCGCTCTGCTGGAAAATCTCGTCGTAGATCGGAAGGACCGCGCCGCCGGGATAGCCGAAGACATGCTGCACGCCGTGATCGATGAGCGCGCGCACGATCATCGCGGCGCCGGTCATCTGATTGGGATCGTGGCTCTTGTCGGTCATGGTTCGCTCCGGATGCGCTTGTTTTTGCGCGGCTTTTGTCAGTTCTCGTCAGTTCTGCTTCGGGCAATAAAAAGGGGCCCTAGAGGCCCCATGCACACCGCCCGAATTTGGATGGCCGCTAGCCATCCCCGGCGGTGTGCCTGGGTACGACGGCGATAAGCAGCTTGGTAATAATGTTGCGCACGATAGGACCCAGTCTTCCCAAAGGTTGCGCGAACATAGCGACCAAAGCCCGAATGTCAAGGCAAGGCAGCCAGTTTCGCGATTTTTGAAGTGTAACGGGGTTCCGACCGTTCGGCGAGTGTTTTTGCGCGGCGCAACGCGCATGGCAGACGGGCGCGCGGCGGCGCAGCAGTCCCACAGGCCCGTAGCCCGGATGAAGCGAAGCGCAATCCGGGACGGTCTGCCCACAGTGAATAGACCCCGGATTTCGCTGCGCTCCATCCGGGCTACGGGGCCTACGAGATTCGACCCTCCAGCCAATCTCCCGCAGCCTTGGGCACCATCCATTCGAATTCCGGAAGCTGGTGACGAAACCAGGTGAACTGGCGCTTGGCGTAGTGGCGGGTGTCGGCCCGGCCGATTTCGGCGGCCTCCTCCCGGCTGATCTCCCCCTTGAGGTGCCGGATCAGCGCCGGGACGCCATGGGCCTTCATGGCCGGCAGCAGCGGATCGAGCCCGCGCGCGGCCAGCGCCGCGACCTCGTCGAGCGCACCGGTATCGAGCATCGCGCCAAACCGCGCATCGATCCGCGCATAGAGAAGCTCGCGCTCCGGCGCGAGAAACAGCGCGTGGAATTGGCCCGGCGGCAGCAGCGGCGGCAGGCCATCGCGATGCCAGTCCGGCAGCGGGCGACCGGTGGCCTCGACGACCTCGAGCGCCCGCGCGACGCGGGTGCGGTCGCGCGGCTTCAGCCGTTCGGCCGACACCGGATCGCGCAGTGCAAGCTCGGCATGCAGCGCCTCGACGCCGTGCTGCTCCAGCCTTGCGCGCACACCGTCACGCACATCAGGGGGGATCGGCGGCACCGCCGACAGCCCGCGCGTCAGTGCCTTGAAATAGAGGCCCGAGCCACCGATGAAGATCGGCAGGCGCTTGTCCGCACGGGCCTCGCCGAGCACCCTGGCCGCGTCAGTGACCCAGGCGCCCGCGGAGAAATTCACGCCGGCATCGACATGGCCGTAGAGCCGATGCGGAACCTGTGCCTCCTCGGCGGCGGTCGGCCGCGCGGTGATGATCCGGAGGTCGCGATAGACCTGCATGGAGTCAGTGTTGATCACGACCCCGCCGGTCCGCTGCGCAAGCTCGAGCGCCAGCGCCGACTTGCCGCTGGCGGTCGGCCCTGCGATAAGCACTGCCTTGTCCAACAATCCTGAATGCGCCTGCATGTCCCTCGTTGCCACGCTGATCTGCAATCCTGCAAGCCCCGCGCTCGACTCCACCATCGTCGACGGTGCGCGGGCCGTGCTGCCCTCACCGGGCCCGGCGCAGTGGCTGTTCAACGAGGTCGCCGTCGACATTCCGTTCGAGAGCCAAAATTCCAGCGGAGACGCCGGCAGGGACGACATCAAGGCCATCGAGGAACGCCTGCGCCAGGCCCGCGGCGACCTGCCGATCGACATTGTCGTGCAGCCTCGGATCGGCCGGCGCAAGAAGCTTTTTCTGGCCGACATGGATTCGACCATGATCGGCCAGGAATGCATCGACGAGCTCGCCGATTTCGCCGGGCTGAAAGCCCATGTCGCTGATATCACCGAGCGCGCGATGCGCGGCGAGATCGAGTTCGAATCGGCGCTGCGCGAGCGCGTCGCGCTGCTCAAGGGCTTGCCGGTGGGTGTCGTCGACGAGGTGCTGGAGAAGCGCATCACGCCGACGCCGGGCGGCCGCGAACTGGTCATGACCATGCGCGCGCACGGCGCCTATACCTGCCTGATCTCCGGCGGCTTCACCCTGTTCACCAGGGTGGTCGCGGAGAAGATCGGCTTCCAGGAGAACCGGGCCAACCAGTTGCAGGTCGCCGACGGCAAGCTGACCGGCGAAGTGGTCGAGCCGATCCTCGGCCGCGCCACCAAGCTCGCCACGCTGATCGAGCTGACCGAATCCTTCGATCTCGACGACCTCGACACGCTCGTCACGGGCGACGGCGCCAACGATCTCGGCATGATCCAGGCCGCAGGTCTCGGCGTCGCCTATCACGCCAAGCCCGCGGTCGCAGCCGCCGCGGCGGCGCGGATCGATCACGGCGACCTCACCGCGCTGCTGTATGCGCAGGGCTATCGGCGCGACGAATTCGTGGCGGAGTGATCCTTGGCGTCGTCCCGGCGAAAGCCGGGACCCATAACCACCGATGCCGATTGCCTAGAAAAGCCGTTGCCGACTTCCTCAACAAGAGCGGCCGCGGCGTATGGGTCCCGGCTTTCGCCGGGACGACACTTCTACTGCACCCCGAGCGCGACGAAGCGCAGTTCGCCGTCGCCGTTGGAGACCAGCATCAGCACGGACTTCTTGCCGTCCTTCTTGAGCTGATCGATGCGCTTCTTGATGTCGGCGGCGCTGGACACCGCCTCCTGCGCCACCTCGACGATGACGTCGCCGGCCGACAGCCGTTTCTCGGCCGCATCGGAGCCATTGTCGACACCGGTCACGACGACGCCCTTCACGCTGTCCTTGATCTTGTACTTGGTACGCAGATCCTTGCTCAGCGCCGCGAGATCGAGACCGAGCGCCTTCTGGGTCACCGGCTTCTCGGCGGTGTCGTCCTTGGGCTTGGCGTTGGCCTGCTGAACCTTGTCGTTGTCCTCGAGCCGGCCGAGCGTGACCTTGCGGGTCTCTTCATTGCCCTTGCGGATGACGACGACGTCGACTTCCTTGCCGACCGCGGTGTCGGCGACGATGCGCGACAGATCCTTCGGGTCCTTGACGTCCTTGCCGTCGAACTTGACGACGACGTCGCCGGGCTCGATGCCGGCCGGCTTGGCCGGGCCCTTGTCGTCGACGCCGGCAACCAGCGCGCCGCGTGCCGGTTTGATGTTGAGGCTGTCGGCGATCTCGTCGGTGACCTGCTGGATGCGAACGCCGAGCCAGCCGCGGCGCAATTCGCCGAACTTCTGCAGCTGGTCCACGACGCCGGCCACCGTCTTCGACGGCACCGCGAAACCGAGACCGATCGAGCCGCCGGTCGGGGAGATGATCAGCGTGTTGACCCCGATCACCTCGCCATCGAGGTTGAACAGCGGACCGCCGGAATTGCCGCGGTTGATGGCGGCGTCGGTCTGGATGTAGCTGTCATACGGGCCCTGGCTGATGTCGCGGTTCTTGGCCGAGACGATGCCTGCGGTCACCGTGCCGCCGAGGCTGAACGGGTTGCCGATCGCGACCACCCAGTCGCCGAGGCGGATCTTGTCGCTGTCGCCGAACTTGACCGCGGTGAGCGGCTTCGGCGGCTTGAACTTGAGGACCGCGAGGTCGGTCTTCTTGTCGACGCCGACCAGCTCGGCCTTGATCTTGGTGCCGTCGTTGAGGATGACGTTGATCTCGTCGGCGTCCGCGATGACGTGGTTGTTGGTGACGACGATACCCGCGGTGTCGACGATGAAGCCCGAGCCGAGCGAGTTGGTCTTGCGCGGCTGGAACTCGCCGCTCTTGTCGCCGCCCTTGCCGGGCGGGCCGCGGCGGTTCTTGAAGAAGTCGTCGAAGAACTCCTCGAACGGCGAGCCGGGCGGCAATTGCGGCATCGTCCGGTCCTTCGCCTCGATCGTCTGCGACGTCGAGATGTTGACGACGGCGTCAATCACCTTCTCGGCGATGTCGGCGATGCCCTCGGGGCCGCGTGCGAACGCCGGCACAGAGCTCAGCATGCTCGCAGCACCGATCGAGATCGCAGCTCCCATCATGCGGAGGCGACGGGTCAGGGCTGGTCTGGCAGCGATCATGTCGGAGTTTCTCCAGGCAAACGGGTTCAAATTAGTTGGTCGCAGTATGCGCCCGTGATCATAGAGTGCGCCCGAACGGGCATATGGCGCAAGCATCTCACCCGGGCATTTCGGCGAAAAACCGGCCGCGAGAGGCTCACGATTATGTTCATTCCGGCGCGATTTGCGCGGTGGAACAGGCAATGATCAGCGCCGCACCAGCCAGATCAGGATCAGTCCCGCGACCGCCGAACCGATGCCGACGATGCGCAGGATGTTATCGGGCGTGGCCAGCGCGCTCTTCATCGCCCGGCGCATCCAGGCGGGGCTTGCCGCAAACAGGATACCTTCGAGCACGAACAGGATTCCCAACCCGATGAGGAAGTCGCCGAACGCTATGGACTTCATCGGATGGCAGCCTCCCGCTCGATGCTTATTGTTGTTGAGTGGCGGCGACGCGTGATCCGCATCGCCGCCAAGTCGTGATGTTCAAGTCGTGATGTTTCGTCGCGACGTTACTGTTTCGGCGCGGCGGCCGCCTCAGGCCCCTTGCCGTTCGCATTGCCGAAGTATCTGAAGAATTCCGAGTCCGGCCGCAACAGGAAACGCGTGTCGCCGGAGCGCAGACTATTCTCATAGGCCGTCATCGAGCGATAGAACGCGAAGAAGTCCTTGTCCTTGCCATAGGCCTCGGCGAACAGGCGGTTGCGCTCGGCATCGCCCGCACCGCGGGTTTGCTCCGCGGTCGAGTTCGCCTCGGCGACAATCACCGTTGCTTCGCGGTCGGCCTTGGAGCGGATCTCCTGCGCCTTCTGGTCGCCCTGGGCACGGAACTCGGCCGCTTCGCGCTGACGCTCGGACTTCATCCGGTCGTACACCGCCTGGCTGTTCTGCTCCGGCAGGTCGGCGCGGCGGATCCGGACGTCGACGACCTCGATGCCGTAGCCGTCGGCCTCCTTGTCGAGCTGCTCGCGAATCCGTGCCATCAGCTTCTCGCGCTCGTCACGCACCACCGTGATGAAGGTGACCTCGCCGAGCACGCGGCGCAGCGCCGCGTTGAGCAGCGTCGTCAGCTGCAGATTGGCGGCCTGGATCGAGCCGACGCTGGTGTAGTAGCGCAGCGCATTCTTGATGCGATAGCGCGCGAAGGCGTCGACCACCAGCCGCTTCTGGTCGGAGGCGATCACCTCCTGCGACGGGTTTTCGAGATCGAGGATGCGCTTGTCGACGTTGATCACCGAATTCCACGGCGCCTTGAAGTGCAGGCCGGGATCGGTGACGACCTCAACCGGCTCGCCGAACCGCAGCACGATGGTCTGCTCGGTCTGCGCCACGGTGAACATCGAGCTGTATCCGACGGCCAGCACGATGAAGAGGACGATCAGGGACACAATGCCGGTGACAGGGGACCTCATCGGGTGGCTCCCTGCTGCTGGCCGGTCGTGGCCGGCGCTGCTGCCGGACGCCGCGGCGTCAGTTCGCCGAGCGGAAGATAGGGCACGATGTTCTGGCCCTGGCCGCCGTCATAGACCAGCTTCTCGGAGCTGCCGAGCACGCGTTCCATGGTCTCCAGATAGATGCGCTCGCGCGTCACTTCGGGTGCCTTCTTGTATTCATCATAGACTTTCAGGAAGCGTGCGCTCTGGCCCTTGGCCTCGGCGACCGCCTGCTCCTTGTAGCCCTCGGCGGCCTGCAGGATCTGCGCGGACCGACCACGCGCTTCCGGCACGATCCGGTTGGCGTAGGTCTGCGCCTCGTTCTGCTTGCGCTCGAGGTCGGAGCGCGCCGCCTGCACGTCGCGGAATGCGTCGATCACCTGCGCCGGCGGATCGACCTTCTGCATCTGCACCTGGGTGATCTGGATGCCCGCGCTGTAGTTGTCGAGCGTCTTCTGCATCAGTTCCTGGACATTCTGCTCGGTGACGTTGCGCGCCCCGGTCAGGATCGGCTGGATCTGCGAGCGGCCGATCACCTCACGCATCGCGCTTTCGGCGACCGCCTTCACGGTGCCTTCGGGATTCTGGATGTTGAACAAATAGGCGCCGGCCCCGCCCGGCTTGATACGCCAGAGCACGGTGAAATCGACGTCGACGATGTTCTCGTCGCCGGTCAGCATCAGGCTCTCTTCCGGCACGTCGCGCATGGTGCGGCCGCGCCTTGCGGGATCGTCGATCAGGGTCATGCCGATCGAGATCGTGTTGACGCGCAGCGCCTTCGGCAGCAGCACCGTCTCGATCGGATACGGCAGGTGATAGCGCAGGCCCGGCTGCGCATCGCGGACGTATTTGCCGAAGCGCAGCACGACGCCGAGCTCTTCGGACTGGACGCGGAAGATCCCGGTGGCGAACCAGATCGCCAGCGCGGCAACCAGCACCAGCGCGATGCCCATGCCGCTGAAATGACCGCCGGGCAGCCACTGCTGCAGCCGGTCCTGGCCGCGCCGCAGCAGATCCTCAAGATCCGGCGGCCTTGGCCCAGCCGACTGCGGACCTGTGCCCCATGGCCCTTTCGGACCCGAGCCCCACGGCCCCCCGCCTTGATTTTTCCACGGCATCAAACGTCTCCTCGACAAGTCCGGACAGGACGCCCGGCCTCGAATGTCCGGCCCGGTTATAGGGGACGGCTCAGGCCCTTACAACGCAAGCTTCCTTGCCGGACGAGCTATGCGCCGGGGCATAATTGTCAATGCAAACATTGGTTAACCCCGGCCGCGCCGACGATATGTCACATAGGAGAAGTCAGCGCTGTCGTCCGGACCTGCCGGATTTCGCACGCGCGCGACCTCGTCCCACTCCTTTGCGTCGATTATGTCGAACCGTGTATCGCCGTCCGGCCGGGCGTGGACCTCGGTGATCTCCAGCCGGTCGGCCGTGCCCATCCATTGCGCATAGATCTCCGCGCCACCGATGACGGCAATTTCAGTGGCGAAACGCCGCAGCGCGTCACCAAGCGCAATGGCGCGAGCATTTTCGAACGATGTGGTGACGATGGCGCCGCGCGCGCGATAATTCGCATCGCGCGTCACCACGATATTGGTGCGACCCGGCAGCGGTCTGCGCAGGGATTCGAACGTCTTGCGTCCCATCACGACGGGCCGGTTGATGGTGATGGCCTTGAAGCGCTGCTGATCGGTCTTCAGCCGCCACGGAATTGCGTTGGCATTTCCGATCACGCCGTTCTCGGCGACCGCGACGACGAGCACGATCTCCATCAGCGCGCTCCTTCCGCGAGCGCCGACAGCGCCTCGCCGGAGACGCGGCAAATCGTCCATTCGTCCATCATCTCGGCGCCGAGCGACTTGTAGAATGCGATCGACGGCGCGTTCCAGTCGAGCACCGCCCATTGCAGCCGCGACCAGCCATTGGCGAGGCATTGCTTCGCCAGATGCACCAAGAGCGCCTTGCCGATACCCTTGCCGCGCAGCGCCGGGCGCACGAAGAGGTCCTCGAGATAGATGCCGTGGCGGCCGGCGAAGGTCGAGAAGTTGACGAACCAGACCGCGAAGCCGGCCGGCTCGCCGTTCCATTCCGCGATGTCGCAAGTAAGCCGCGGGTTGGCGCCGAACAGCGCCTCGGCGATATCGGCCTCGCTGGCGTGGACCTCGTGCAAAAGCTTTTCGTAGTCGGCGAGCTCGCGGACCAGCGAGAACACCAGTCCGGCCTCATCGGGCCGCGCGCGGCGGATGGTCAGCGACATGCAATCCCTCAGACCGCGACTTCAGCCTTGATGTGCGGATGCGGGTCGTAACCCTCGAGTTTGAAGTCCTCGTAGCGGAACGCGAAGATATCCTTCACGTCGGGATTGATCGCCATCGTGGGCAACGGCCGCGTCGGCCGCGTCAATTGCAGCCGCGCCTGCTCGAGGTGGTTCGAGTAGAGATGCGCATCGCCGAGCGAGTGCACGAAATCGCCGGGCTTGAGGCCCGTCACCTGCGCCACCATCATGGTCAGCAGCGCGTAGGAGGCGATGTTGAAGGGCACGCCGAGGAAGACGTCGCCGGAGCGCTGATAGAGCTGGCACGATAATTTGCCGTTCGCGACATAGAACTGGAACAGGCAGTGGCACGGCGGCAGCGCCATCTTGTCGACCTCGGCCGGATTCCAGGCGCTGACGATCAGCCGCCGCGAGTCCGGATTGCGCTTGATCATCTCGATCACGTTCGTGATCTGGTCGATGCTGCGGCCATCGGGCGCCGGCCACGACCGCCATTGCGAGCCGTAGACCGGGCCGAGATCGCCATTGGCGTCGGCCCATTCGTCCCAGATCGTGACGCCATTGTCGTTGAGATATTTGATGTTGGTGTCGCCGGCGAGGAACCAGAGCAGCTCGTGCACGATCGCCTTCAGCGGCAACCGCTTGGTGGTCAGCATCGGGAAGCCGGCCGAGAGGTTGAAGCGCATCTGGTGGCCGAAGGTCGACAGCGTGCCGGTGCCGGTGCGGTCGTGCTTCTCGGCGCCGTCGGCGAGGATGCGTTCGAGCAGGTCGTGATACTGGTTCATGGCGTTGGTTTCGGACCCTTCGGGGGAAGCGGCGAACTTAACGGCCGAGGCTGCCAACCGACATGCCGATTCGGCGGATTGCACCGATTATACCCCGAAAAATGAGCACCCTTGTGCCAAACGACAAGGGGCGGAACCGGTGTTCCGCCCCTCATCTATCTGCTTGATCGCCTTGGCTTAACTGGCCGGCTTGAGCACCGGGGTCCACTTCTCGATCTCGCTTTTGACGAGGGTCGCGAGCGCCTCCGGCGTGCGGTTGGCGGGCGCCGGGATCACGCTGCCGAGATCGAGCAGCCGCTTGCGCACGTTCTCATCGTCGAGCGCCTTGTTGGCCGCGGCATTCAGCGTGGCGATGATCGCGGGTGAAGTTCCCTTCGGCGCGAAGATCGCATTCCAGGCCTGGGCCTGGAACGCCGGCAGGCCGGCCTCTGCCGTGGTCGGGACATTGGGCAGCGACGGATTGCGCTCGGGGGTGGCGACCGCATAGGCCTTGATGGTGCCGGCGTTGATCTGCGGCACCGCGTTGACGATCTGGTCACACATGTAATCGACCTAGCCGGCGACCAGCGCGTTCATGGCAGGGCCGGTGCCGTTGAACGGCACGCCGACCGGCTTGACGTCGAGGATCGAGTTCAGCAGCTCGCAGGAGGCATGCGACACCGAACCGATGCCGGCATGCGCCGCGTTTACCTTCTCGGCATTGGCCTTCACGTAGGCGACGAATTCCTTCAGATCCTTCGGCGGGAAATCCTTGCGGGCAAGGATCAGGATCGGCGTGCCCGCGAGCAGCGCGACGGGCTCGAAATCCTTTTCCGGGTGGTAGGCGAGCTTCGGATAGAGCGGCACGGAAGCCGCGTGCGTGCCCATATGTCCGGTGACCAGCGTGTAGCCGTCATTGGCGGCGCGGGCGGCACGCGTCGTCGCCGTGGTGCCGCCGGCACCGACCACGTTCTCGATGACGATGCTCTGTCCGAGCGTCTGCGCCATGTGCGCGGTGACGATGCGCGAGATGACGTCAGTCGGACCGCCGGCTGCGAACGGTACGATCATGGTGATGGTGCGGGTCGGATAGGTTTGCGCGGAGGCCGGCACGGCGAATGCGCCCAGCGCGGCAAATGCCGAAAGGCATGCGCCCGCAAGCGAGCGAATGGACATCATCTCAATTCCTCCCGGGAACGTTTTGACCAAATAAAAATGCCGGCCAAATCGGCCGGCATTTTCATTTCATGAGACGACATCGAGTGTCGATTCGACTTCCGCCTGCGGCGCGCCGACGCAGGGCCGGCGCTCCCTGTTTGAGCATGATCTCCGCGCAAACGCGTTCCGCGTTTGTCGCGGGCGAAAACCGCTTCACACTTTCCGGATCATGCTCTAGGTAGTGTGGACACTAGCGCATCCATAGGACAATGGCTGCGAGGGTGACGACGGCACGATAATTTCGGGCGGTCTTTTCGAAGCGGGTTGCGACGCGTCGGAACTGCTTGAGCTTTGAGAAGCAGCATTCCACGAGATGGCGCTGGGCATAGAGATGCTTGTCGAGCGGATATTTGAGCGCGCGTGACGGGTTGTTGGGAATGACGGCGAGCGCGCCCTTGGCGGCGATGGCTTGGCGCAAGTGATCGGCATCATAGGCCGTGTCGGCCATGACGACCTCGGCGGATAAGCCCTCAATCAATGCGGCGGCCTGCGGTGCATCGCCCTTCTGACCTGCGGTAAGCGTGAACCGCACGGGACATCCCAAGCCTCGAACGGCCATATGTATCTTGGTGCTCAGGCCCCCGCGCGAGCGGCCGATCGCTTGATCTTCAGACCCCCCTTTTTGGCCCCGGCGGCGTGCTGATGTGCCCGAACGATGGTGGAATCGACGATCAGATATTCGAAGTCCGGGTCATCGGACATCGCCTCGAATATCCGCCACCAAACACCCTTGATGCTCCATCGGCTGAAGCGTCGGAACACGCTGTTCCAATCCCCAAAGACCTCAGGGAGATCGCGCCAGGGAGACCCCGTACGCACGATCCACAGCACACCTTCCACGAACATCCGGTTGTCGCGCCCGGTAGAGCCCTTCTGATCGGGGCGCCCTATGATCAGCGGCGCCATCCGCTCCCACGTCGCGTCGCTCAACACCAATCGGTCCATCGCACCCAAGGCTGCCTCCCAAAAGCAGCCTTGAATCTGATTTGCTCCTAAAAGGGAATCCTTAGAGTCCACACCACCTAGCCTTCGGACTCCACGAACACTTCGTCGCGCTTCGCACGCAAAGTCGGCAGCACGGCAAGCACCAGGAGACCCGCCGCGATCGCCAGCAGCACTGCCGACAGCGGCCGCGACAGGAATACGCTCCAGTCGCCGCGTGAGATCAGGAGTGCACGGCGCAGGTTCTCTTCCATCAGCGGGCCGAGCACCATGCCGAGCAGCAGCGGTGCCGGCTCGAAATCGTGCTTGATCAGCCAGTAGCCGACCAGACCGAACGCGCCTGCGAGCACGACGTCGACCGGCGCGTTGTTCACCGAGTAGATGCCGATCGCGCAGAAGATCACGATCGAGGGGAACATCAGCCGGTACGGCACGCGCAGCAGACGGACCCAGATGCCGACCAGCGGCAGGTTGATGATGATCAGCATCAGATTGCCGATCCACATCGAGGCGATCATACCCCAGACCAGGTCCGGCTGCTTCACCATCACCTGCGGACCCGGCACGATGCCATGAATGGTCATCGCGCCGACCATCAGCGCCATCACCGCATTCGGCGGGATGCCGAGCGTGAGCAGCGGGATGAACGAGGTCTGCGCCGCGGCGTTGTTGGCGCTTTCCGGCGACGCCACGCCCTCGATCGCGCCGCGGCCGAACCGCGACGGATCCTTGGCAATCTTCTTCTCCAGCGTATACGCGGCAAACGACGCGATCACGGCGCCGCCGCCCGGCAGGATGCCAAGGATCGAGCCCAGGATGGTGCCGCGCACGATTGCCGGCGCGGAATCCATCAGGTCCTTCCTGGTCGGCATCAGGCCGGTGATCTTCTGCTGCACCAGATCGCGGCTCATCTCGGCGCCGGCGTCGAGATTGCGGATGATCTCCGCGAAGCCGAACACGCCCATCGCCACCGTCGCGAAGCCGAGGCCGTCGGCAAGCTCGGGGATGTTGAAGGCCATGCGCGAGGCACCGGTCTCGATGTCGGAGCCGACCATCGACAGCAGCAGGCCGAACACGATCATCGCGATCGCCTTCAGCACCGAGCCCTTGGCGAGCACCACCGCGAAGATCAGGCCGAGCACCATCAGCGAGAAATATTCGGCCGGGCCGAACGCCAGCGCGAGCTTGGTCAGCGGTGCGCCGAGCACGGCGATCAGCACGGTCGCGACGCAACCGGCGAAGAACGAGCCGATCGCGGCGATCGCGAGCGCCGGGCCGGCGCGGCCCTGTCTTGCCATCTGGTGGCCGTCGAGCGCGGTGACCACCGAAGTCGCCTCGCCCGGAATGTTGACCAGGATCGAGGTGGTCGAGCCGCCATATTGCGCACCGTAATAGATGCCGGCGAGCATGATCAACGCGCCGACCGGCGGCAGGCCGAAGGTGATCGGCAGCAGCATCGCGACGGTGGCGATGGTGCCGATGCCCGGCAGCACGCCAACCAGCGTACCGACCAGTGCGCCGATCAGGCACATCAGAAGATTGATCGGCGAAAGCGCAACGGCAAAGCCGTGGGCGAGATTGGCGAACAGTTCCATCACGCCCTCACTGGATCAGGAAACGCGGGAACATCGGCATCGGAAGTCCCAGCACGTAAGGAAACAACAATGCGCAGCCCAGCGTCAGACAGGCACCGACGATGGTCGCCTCCAGCCACTTCGTCTCCTCCGAGCCGAGTGCCGCGATCATGAAGCTGGCAAATGCCGTGACGACGAGCCCAAGCGGCCGGATCGACACCGCAAAGAACACGATCGCTGCCGATACGAACAGCGGCCCGCGCCATGAATAGGCCGCGATATGGGGGCCGTCGCTCAGGAGCCCCATCAGCGCGACAGCGCCGCCGAGCAGCAGCAGCAGCACGGCGAACATGCGCGGCGCGGTTCCGGCACCAAACGAGAATCCATGCATCCCCTGCAGATCGCTCGAAGCCCACAACGCAAACAGGGCAACCGCCATCATGACAAGCCCGCCGACAAAGTCCTGCGGACCGCGCACCCATTTCGGCAAGATCGATTTGACCGGCGCCTCGCTTGGCGTATCGCTCATGACTTCGCTTCCCCCGTCAGGGCTGTCCCGCCCGTTGTGATTGAATGGCTTGGCTTGTGGTGCGTTGACCGAAAGCCTTGCTAGCGATTTTCGTCAGACAACGCCAGCAAAACCCAAGAGACCTCCGGCGAGCAACATCCATAAGGGATTGACCCGTGTCGCAAAAGCAAGCGCGGCTGCGACAATGGTGATCAGGACCGCGATCCAACTTTGGTCTGATGTCTGCGCCACGATCAAGCCGGAGGCGGCCATCAAGCCGATCGACAGCGGAACCAATGCGGCCTGAATGATCGCCGGCCAGCGCGCGTCGCGCGAGCGATCGAGGAAACGGCTCACATAATAGGCGAGCAGCGCGGTCGGTCCGCACATCGCAACCGTCGCGGCCAACGCCCCGCCGACGCCTGCGACGGAATAGCCGATCAGCGTCACGATCAGCACGTTCGGTCCAGGCGAGAGCTGCGAGATCGCGAACACGTCGGCGAACTGCTTGTCGGTCAGCCAGTGATGCACGTCGACGGCGGCGCGGTGCATTTCGGGAATCGCCGAATTGGCCCCGCCGACCGCAAACAGCGACATCAGGCCGAAGGTCCAGACCAGCGCTGCGATCGGGCTGGACTCCGAGCTCATGCCTTCACCATGCGGCGTGCCAGGACCGTGGTCGCAATGCTGAGCGGGATCGCCATCAGCAGCACGATCTGGAGCGGCCATCGGATCAGACCGATCGCGACGAAAACCGCCGCCAGGATGACGAGGCCCGTGACATCACGCCGTTTCAACAGCGGCATCATCATCTTGAGGACGACGGCGAACAGCAGCCCGACCGCGGCGCAGGCGACGCCGGCGAGTGTCCGGCGCAGGACGTCGATATCGCCGTAGCGGGCATAGATTGCGGCAAGGACGGTCGCGATCACCATCGGCGGTCCGACCAGCCCGGCGAAGGCCGCAAGCCCGCCGGCGATGCCACGAAAGCGCGAGCCGAATACGACCGACAGGTTAACGATGTTCGGACCTGGCAGGAAATGGCACAGCGCGAAGGTCTCGTTGAACTCCTCCGCCGTCATCCAGCGGTGCTGCTCGACGATCGACCGCCGGGCCCAGACCAGGACCCCGCCAAAGCCGGCCAGCGACATCTTGGCAAAGGCCAGGAACAGCTCGAGCAGGTCGGGCTGGAGGGGCGGAGACGGTGCGGAGGCATCCGGCGCCGGGGCGGCAACCGGCGGGGATTCCGGGGGCATGGGCAAAATCTAGAACGGCGCCAAGACAGCGCCAAGACCTGACCAAGACCCCTGGCCAAGACGGCGGCCAACCCAAATCGGCGTGTTTCACACCTGAACAAGCCTGAATCGGCTCTATTTTTCTTCGTTCGTGCCGCCTATATTACGGGTGCCGGTTCGCCGGCTATGGAAATAAATGGCCGTCGCAATAAACCATTCGGACCCGGGGGCGGTACCCGGCGCCTCCACCAAAACCCATCCCGAGCCCCTGGCTTCGGTGGGTTTTGGCGGGGGCGAAATAGGATCGACGAGGGCGTAAAGGGCGTGTTTTTTCTCGGTATGGTTCCGCCGTTATCGGGCTAATGCAATAGTTGCCAACGACAACTTTGCTCCGGTTGCTCAGGCTGCGTAACGCAGTTTGAAAGACCATCTTAAAGTCCTAACGGGTTAAGCTCCGTTAGGCGGGGTTCGGAGGCACCTGGCAACAGAAGCCTCCACTTTATTTTCCGATCGGGCGTCCGCCCGCATTTTCCGCTGCCAGCCCTGCTGATTTCCGGGTCCCGGCGGAGTAGCATGGCCAAAAGGGCGAGTCGGACGGGTCCGGCGATGCCTTGCCGGCATTTTCGAAGCGACAGGAATACGATGGCGACCGATCACATCCGATATGACGTGCTGGCGCGCGACGCGCTGCGCGGGGTGCTGCGCCGGGTCTTGTCCGACGCCGCCGAACATGGCCTGCCGGGTGAGCACCATTTCTACATCACCTTCCTCTCGCACGGCGACGGCGTGAAGCTGTCGCCGCGGCTGCTCGCGCAGTATCCGGAGGAGATGACCATCATCCTGCAGCACCAGTTTTGGGATCTGGTGGTGACCGAGGACCGGTTCGAGGTCGGCCTGTCGTTCGGCGGGATTCCCGAGCGGCTGAACGTGCCGTTCGCCGCGGTGACCCGCTTCCTCGATCCGTCCGCACCGTTCGATCTACGGTTCGACGTCTCGGAGGCATTGTCCGAGGAGGCCCCTCCTGCGACGGCACCGGCCTCTCCCCTTCCCGCACCGGCCGCCCGGGCGGCAGTCGAGACCGAGACGGCCGAGACCGAGCAGGAGCCTGCGAAACCCAGCGAAGGCGCCGAGGTCGTGCGGCTGGACCGCTTCCGCAAGAAATAATCTAAACACCGATCGATCCTCGACCTTGTAGGATGCATTCGAGGGCCGGGATGACAGATCGTCATCCCGGACTATCTTCTGCATGAACGTGCCTCCGCGCGGACGCTGTCGCGTTGCCGCGGCGAAAAGCCGGCGCACCGCCGGATCACGTTCTGATGACGCAACGGAGGGCATCCATGGCTCAATCGACGACACCATCCAACGCCGCCACCCGCAGCGAGACCGACAGCTTCGGTCCGATCGACGTCGCCGCCGATCGCTACTGGGGCGCGCAGACCGAGCGCTCGCGGCAGAATTTCAAGATCGGCCACGACCGGATGCCGATCGCGATCATTCACGCACTTGCGATCGTCAAGCTCGCCGCAGCCGAAACCAATCGCGATCTCGGCCAGCTCGATGCACGCCGCGCCGACGCCATCATCAGCGCCGCCAGGGAAGTGATCGAAGGCAAGCTCGACGATCATTTTCCGCTGGTCGTCTGGCAGACCGGCTCGGGCACGCAAACCAACATGAACGTGAACGAGGTGATCGCAAACCGCGCCAACCAGATGCTCGGCGGCGAGCTCGGTGCCAAGCAGCCGATTCATCCGAACGATCACGTCAACATGAGCCAGTCGTCGAACGACTCGTTCCCGACCGCGATGCATATCGCTGCGGCGGACCGCATCATCGCCGACCTGATCCCTGCCCTTACCGAGCTGCATCGGGCGTTGCACCAGAAGCAGGAGGCGTTTGCCAAGATCGTGAAGATCGGACGCACGCATACCCAGGACGCAACGCCGCTGACGCTCGGTCAGGAATTCTCTGGCTACGCCGCGCAGGTCGAGAGCGGCATCGCCCGGCTGCACTCGGCGGTGAAGGAGTTGTTCCCGCTGGCGCAGGGCGGCACTGCTGTCGGCACGGGCCTCAACTCGAAGCCGGAATTCGCCAACGCCTTCGCCAGGCATGTCGCCGAGATCACCAGGCTGCCGTTCACAAGCGCGGCGAACAAGTTCGAGGCGCTGGCTTCCAACGACGCCTATGTGCTGGTGCATGGCGCGATCAATTCGGTGGCAACCGGCCTGTTCAAGATCGCCAACGACATCCGCTTCCTCGGCTCGGGCCCGCGCTCGGGCCTCGGCGAGTTGATCCTGCCTGAGAACGAGCCGGGCTCGTCGATCATGCCGGGCAAGGTCAATCCGACCCAATGCGAGGCCATGACCATGGTCTGCTGCCAGGTGTTCGGCAATCAGACCACGATCACCGTCGCCGGCAGCCAGGGCCATTTCGAGCTCAACGTGTACAAGCCCGTGTTGGCATATTGTATGATAAATTCCATTCAGTTGCTGTCTGACGTTGTCCGCTCATTTACTGAGCATTGTGTTGTCGGAATACGCGCCGACGAAAAGCGCATCAACGAGCTGATGCAGCGCTCGCTGATGCTGGTGACGGCGCTCGCGCCGAAGATCGGTTACGACAACGCAGCCAAGGTCGCGAAGTCGGCGCACGCGCACGGAACGACGTTGAAGGAAGAGGCTTTGCGGCTCGGATTCGTAACTGCCGACGAATTTGATCGCCTCGTGCAGCCGGACAAAATGACACACCCCGGCTGAAGCGAAGCGCGCAATGTCCGGATAATTACGGTCAGCGCGCGTGATATAATTATGGATCATAACGCCTAAAGGCTAAGGCTGTTTGCCTATCAGCTCTGCGCTGGCGCATGGTACAGACGTCTAGTTTTCGCAGAGCGAAACGGATTCTTTGATGCTATCACAAGCATCAAATGGGGATTCGGGATGGATATCGAGCCGGGCGCTTTGCGCGATCGCTCTTGCTTTCGTCACGATGCATCACCAATTCCGCTCTGGGGACGATGAGGACGACGAGCATGGGCGACGTGGTCAACCTGAAACGATTCAAGAAGCGCGGTGAGCGCGAACAAGCAGCAAAGCAGGCCGAAGCCAATCGTGCGCTATTCGGTCGCACCAAATCCGAACGAGCGCGTGACGAATTTCTCGGCGAGCGCAGTACGCGTGTGCTCGATCAGCACCGCATCGAAAGTGGTGACGCATCATGAAGTCTCCCGTCGTCAAGCGGTCGATCGTCGTCGCCGGTCACAAGACCAGCGTCAGCCTCGAAGAAGCCTTCTGGAACGGCATGAAGGAGATTTCCGGTCTGCGGAACATGACGCTGTCGGAGTTGGTCGGCGAGATCGACAACAACCGTCAGCAGGGCAATCTGTCCTCCGCGATCCGGCTTTTCGTGCTCGACTACTTCCGCTCGCGCGCCACCCCGGCCGTGCCGACGGATGTCAGGCCGCAACAGGTCGACACGCGCCAGCAGGCCTGATGGCCTTGTCGACCGTCGCTTCAGCAGACGGTCGTTCCGCCGCGTGGACTTCAGCATGAAGGTCAATCGCATCGTCGCGAACGTTGCCGCATCAGATGTCGCGGCAGCGAAGTCGTTCTATCGCGATATCCTCGGCCTCGCGCCGCTGATGGATTTCGGTTGGGTTGCGACTTACGGCTCATCCGAAACGATGCAGGTTCAAATCAGCTTCGCTTCCGAAGGTGGCTCCGGCACGCCGGTGTCCGATCTCTCGATCGAGGTCGACGACCTCGACGAAGCACTGCGCCGGATGCAGGCCGCCGGCGTCGCGATCGAATACGGACCGGCGGACGAGCCGTGGGGCGTGCGGCGCTTCTTCGTCCGCGATCCGTTCGGCCGGCTGATCAATATTCTCCAGCACCGATCGTAAGCTCTGGATTTCCGGTCTGACGGGTTTTCATCACGCGAACCGGTCCCCACTTCGCTTGAAAGCGCTTCCTAGTTCTGCATCGCCGGCCGCGGCGGCGGATTGGCGACCTGCGGCGTCAGCGACAGCGGTGGCCGCAGCGGCCTCGACCTGGCCGCACCGGGCACCGGCTTGACCTCGATCGGCGGCGGCAGCGGGGCCAGCTGCGGCTGGCTCGCAACCGGCGCAGGCGGCACGAGCGGCACAGCGGCAGGCGCTGTGGCAGCCGGCGGGACGATCGGCGGCCGCGGCGCAACGATCTTCGGCTTCACCGGCACGCGGCGTGGGTCCGGGCCGGGCACCGGCAGATTGGCGGAAGGCACTCCCGCCGAATTTGGATTGGACGCGTCCGGCGCGGGCGCGGCGGGCGGCGGCGTGGGTTCGCCGCGCTCGATCGCGTCGAGCCGCTTGGTCTCCCGGTCGATCGCGCGCACCGCAAGCCACGACGACAACGCCGCAATGTCGATGCTGCGCGACAATCCGTCGGGTGTGCCCACCGCCAGCAGCTGGATCTCCGGGCGGCTGGTGGGGGTGCCGACCTGCGTCGATGTCAGCGCGGTGCGGATGTCGGCCTGGTCGGCCGGAATGTCGTAGCCGCCGGACACGATGACGTTGGCACCGCTCGCTGCAAGCGTGGTGACGCCGATCCGGATCCGGCCGTCGCGAATGTTGAAGGGAATTTGCGCGGAAGCGACCGACAGCCCGCCGGCTGCGAGCACCGGTTCGACGATCTGCCTCAGCCGGGTGTCGTCGGTCGCCTGCCCGGAATCGCTGGCGCGGATCGCAACGTCGAACGCGCGCGGATCGAGCCCCGGAAGGTTCAGCCCCTCCAGCGTCACGGCGCCGCTGCCGGACAGCGCACCGATCAGCGCCGAGGCGCTGCGGCCCTGCGTCAACAACGTCATCTGCATCGAAGCGCGTGCCTTGGGCATCGCGAGACTGCGGTAGCGCAGGGCCGAGCCGTCGACGCCCGAAAGCTGCACATTTGCATTCAAGGCGAGTCCATTGACGCCCTGCCGCGCATCGATGGAGGCGGTCGCCTCGCCGCCACCGATCTTGCCCTTGACGCTGTCGAAGGTCAGCGACTGCCCATCCGACCTGATGGTGCCGCTGACCGGCTGCAGCTCGGCGCCGCCCGGCAGCAGACCATGCAGCGCTTCGAACGTGACCTTGCCGCGCCAGGCGCTTGTCAGTCCCTGGCCGAGCGGCGCGGTCGTGTCGTGACCGGCCGCGCCGATCGCCGCCGCGAAAACCGGCGCCAGCGTGATCTGATCGAGACCGACTTCGCCGTCGATGCTCTTCTGATCGGCGAGCGTCAACGCCAGCCGGCCGCGCAGCCGCGAACCGGCGACGATGCTGTCGAGATCGTCGAAGGTCAGCCTGTCACCCGCAAGCGTGACCCGCGACGACAGGCGGATGTTTGCTGCCGGATCGGATGATTTCAGATTGAGCAGCGGACTAATGTCGGCGCTGCGGACACGGAGGCTGACGCTCGATTTGCTCTCGCCGGCCCCATCCTTGGACCACGGCTCCGCGGTCCCTTCCGCATCCGCGTCGAGCCCGGCGCCCCAGAGCCGCGCCTTCAACCGCAACGGCGCGTGCCACGCGCCGCTCGCGGTGCCCTCGAACTGCGTCGGGCCCGCACCGGCTGCGACCGCGCGGCCAAGCCCCAGCAGCCCCAGCAGCGCATTGCCCTCGCTGGCGGAGAATTTCGCTTCGGCCGTGACGTCGCTGCTGCGAAGTGCGTCAAAATCCAGCGCGCGGATCGCAGCCACCAGCGGCGTCGCCGAGATCACCGTATTGCCCTTGAGTTGCGGCGTGTCGAGATCGACCGTCGCGCGCGCGCTGACGCGATCGGCGGCCTTGCCCTTGCCGAGGTCGAGCGCAAGCCTGGCATGGACCGGACCGGCATCCGTACGCAGCACGCCGAGCCGCGCGGCAAGCGCCGGCGCGAACGGCTGAACCACAGCCGTCAGCCGGCCAAGCGATGCGGCGGTCGCATCGACGGCGAGCTTGCCGGTCGAATTGGCGCGATCGAAATTGCCGCTGCCATCCAGCGTGACATTGTCGGGCTGACCGATCTTGATGCGCTCGAGCACGATGGTCTTCGGGCTGTAGGCGATCTTCGCCAGCAGCGGCCGCAATTCCTGCCCCGAGGAAATCGCGCGCCCGACATCGAGCGACAACTGCGCCTCGTCCGGCCATTCGGCTTGCGGGCCTGCCAGCGAGCGGATGAATGTTGCGGTCGCATCGAGATCGAGCCGCTCGGCCTTCAACTGCGCCTCGACCTTCGAGCCGCTCGTCGCCTCGCGATGCGCAACCGCGACGCGGCCCTCGACCGCGCCGCCCTCGATTTCCGCCTTCATCGCGTCGATCGAAAAACCTGATGGCGACACCGTGACGTCGCCGCGCAACCGCAGCGGCTTCTGGCTGCGATAGGCGATGTCGCTCCGCCCCTGCAGCCAGCTCATCAGCGTATCGGGATCGGACGATTCGATGTTCAGCGCGGTCTTGAAGCTGTTGGCGACGCCGGTCTGCGCGCTGGCGCCGCTCATCGAGACCCGCGTCGATCCCGGCGCGCGAAACTCCAGTCGGCGCACGGTCCATGATTTCGCATCCGATTGCAGCTCTGCCGAGACGTCCTGTAACGGGCGGCCGCCGAGCATGATCTGTTCGGAGGTGAGCTCCACCTGTGCCGGGATCGGGCTTTGCGGAAGACCCGACAACACCGCGCGCATTGCCGGCAGCACGCGCACCGGCTCGGCATTGCCGTTATTGGCGTCCTTGGCGCTGTCTTTGGCGGCGAACTTGTCGCCATCGAGCTGTCGTGCCGAAAGCGCGGCGCGCAGCAGCGGCGACGCGCCGAACCGGAGATCGCCATTTCCTGCGAGTTTCAACGCGCGGTCCTCGCCGCCGTAGCTCACCTCGACCTGGTCGAGACGTGCCGCCGAATAATCCGATTTGATCTTGGCCGCGATCCGCCAGGGCGGCATATCGCTGCCGGCGCGCTGGCCAGGCGTGCCCGCCAGCGTCACGCTCCCCTCGAACCGCGGCGCGCGGGCCTCGAAGGTCAGAATGCCGTCGAGATCGGCCGACACCGGCCGCTGCCCGGGATCGATGTTGAAGTGCAGGCGGGTGCCGCTGCCGTCGGCGCTTTGCCCCGAGGAGATCCGAAACGGGTAGCGGTTGCCGTCGAACATGAAATTGCCGTCGCCACGGACCGCGCCGGCAAGCGAGCGGACATCGCCGCTGAAGGCGATGTCGTTCAGCTCGAGCGTGCTGCGGCTTGCGGCATCGTGCAGTGCGATGCGGCCGGTCAGATTGAGGCGGTCGATCGCCAGCGAAGCCAGGTTGAAGCTCCCGCTCGACGGCGACCAGTCGATCCGCCCCTTCGGATCGAGCCCGAGATCGAGCGACATGCCGTTGATAGTGAGTTCGTTCGCCCGCCACTCGCCGCGCATCAGCGAGCTCAGGCTGAGCTCGACGTCGAGATTGGCGGCCCGGATCTTGCCGATGTCGTTGGCGCCGCCGACGGTGACATTTTTCAACCGCAGCGAGGGCGCAGGCAGCAGACGTGCGTCGAGATTGCCGGCGACACGAACCGGCATGCCGATGATCTTGGACGCCTCCGTCTCGAACTCCGGCCTGAACTGGTTCCAGTCAACGAAATACGGACCGACCAGCGCGGCGACCAGTGCAAGAATGAAGGCGATTGCCAGGCCGAGCAGCGTCGTCTGCACGGTGTCTCCCTTTGAGCCCGCTCCGCGGTGCTGAACCCTCGGCCGGAGCAACCCAAATATAGAGCCAAGTATGGCGAAGTCACAGCGGCATTACCGCTGCGACGTCAGGCGGATGACGGTTTTCCGCTCAAGCGTGCGTGCACGCCGGCCGTCGCGGCAGGGTTACTGCCCAGCCGCGCGTCCCGGATCTCACCACATCCGGGATGTCACCAGCTCGCAGGGAGCCGCTTCAGCCCGCGCAGCACGAAAGTCGGCCGCCACTCCGGATTCTCCGCGTCATCGAGCCGCAGGTCGGGGATCCGGCGCAGCAGCGTCGAGATCGCGATCTCGGCCTCGATCCGCGCCAGCTGGGCACCGAGGCAGAAATGGATGCCGCCGCCGAACGACAGCGGCTTCACGTTCGGCCGCTGGATGTCGAGCTTTTCAGGATGGTTGGGATAGACAGCCTCGTCGTGATTGGCCGAGCCGAGCAGGCACAGCACGCTCTCGCCCTTCGGGATGCGCTTGCCGCCGAGATCCTCGATGTCTTCCAGCGCGACGCGGCCGGTCAGCTGCACCGAGGAATCGTAGCGTAGGAACTCCTCGATCGCATTGGTGATCAGGCCGGGATTGGCCTTCAGCAGCGCGAGCTGATCCGGGTTGCGGAACAGCGCGAGCAGGCCGTTGCCGATCAGGTTGACTGTCGTCTCATGACCGGCGCCGAACAGCAGGATGATGTTGGCGGTCAGCTCCTCGTTGGTCAGCTTCTGGCCATTCTCCTCGGCCTGCACCAGTTGCGTGGTGAGGTCGTCGCCGGGCTGCTTGCGACGCAGCTCGAACAGCTGGTGGAAATACATCGCGGCCATCGCGTTGCCGGCGTTGCCCTGCTTGATCTCCTCCGCCGACAGCGGCACCGGCTCGAGCAGGCGTCCGCCGTCGCGCGAGCCGTTGTAGAAGGCATCGCGATGCTCCTCGGGGATGCCGAGCATGTCGCAGATGATCGTCACCGGCAGGCGGAACGCGAAATCCTCGATCAGGTCCATCTTCCCTTGCGGAACGATGCGGTCGAGCGTCTCATCCACGACGTGCTGGATGCGCGGACGCATGTCCTCGACCCGGCGTGCGGTGAAGGCCTTGACGACGAGACCGCGCAAGCGGGTGTGATCGGGCGGGTCCTGCTGCAGCATCCAGTGGCTCATGCTGCGGATGACCGGCTCCTCCATGATCTTGGGACCGTAGCGGCGGATCGAGCGCTCGACATAGTCCTTGCCGAACCGCTTGTCGCGCAGCACGAGGCTGGCTTCCGCGTGACGGCTGGCGACGAAGGCGCCGTGCGCGTTGACATGCATCGGATCGAGGCGGCGTAGCCGCTCATAGCACGGATAGGGATTGCGAATGAATTCGGGCGCCAGTGGATTGAAAAGCGGCTCGCCGCTGGCCGGCTGAACTTGCTCGTTCATGGTGACCTCGTTCGTGCGCTACGCCGGTGCCTGCACTCTGGCGCGCCTTGGTGTCATCCTCAAGACCGCACCAACACGGGGCACGGCCATTCTGGTTTTAGCAACTCTCGTGTTATCAAATGCAACTCGATACACTCTTGTATCGAGTTGCATTGTGCCCTAAACTGCGCCGATGTCAAGGGTTCGAACCAGACCGACACGGGACGACACCTGCGAGAAGCTGTTCGAGGCGGCGGCGCGGGTGTTCGAGGAACAGGGAATCGGCGGCGCCAGCATCGAGGCGATCGCGGCTGCGGCGGGTTTCACCCGCGGCGCCTTCTACTCGAACTTCAAGAGCAAGGACGAGCTGATCTTCGCGATGCTCGAGGATCACGTCGAGCAAACGATCCGGCGCAATCTCGATTTGCTCGCCAAGCACAAGGACCTCGCCGACTTCCTGGAGGCATTGCGCACCGTGGACCGCAGCCGGCAGGATCCGCTCGGCCGCTCGCCTCTCCTGCATATGGAGATGATCCTGTTCGTGGCGCGCGCCGAGAAGCGCCGGCCCGAACTCGCCAAACGCCTGCGCGCGCGACGCAAGCTGATCGCCGACATCGTCGAGACCGCGCAGAAGAATAGCGGCAGGAACGCCAGACTCAATCCGGACTGGACCGGCGCGATCGTGCTGGCGCTGGAAGATGGTTTCCGCCTGCACCGCCTGATCGATCCGGAGACCACGCCCGCCGACAGTTGCCTGCGCGCGATCACCGACCTGCAGCGGGCGATCGGCGTTTCGTCCGCCTGATGCGTCAGGCCGCGCTGGCGACCTTGTGCATCTGGCCGGCGACGGCACGGACCTTGCGGGGCGAAGCCTGCCAGATCGCGAATGCCGACAGCAGGCTGACGGCAATGCCGAGCAGGAACGCGCTCGTATAGCTGCCCGAGAGATCGTAGAGCTGGCCCGTGATCCAGGGGCCCGCGGCTCCGCCGGCGAGCGCGGCCAACATCACGGTGCCGAAAATGCTGCCGTATTGCTTGCCTTGGAAGATCTCCAGCACCACCGGTCCCATCACGGATGTCAGGCCATAGCCGAGCGCGCCCTGCGTGAAGACCATGAGATAGATCAGCGCCATGCTCGGCCAGTATTTCAAGGCTGCGAGCGCGGCAAAGCAGATCACGAAGCCCAAGCACGAGATCGCCCACACCCACTCCCGTCCGATGCGATCGGAGAGATGCCCGAGCCAGATCTGGCCGGGAATGCCGAGCAGGCTGACGACGCCGAGCGCCCAGACGCCGACATTGGAGCTGAAGCCGATGTCGAGCAGGAACTTGGTCTGGTGCACCTGCACCGCGTACCAGATGTACAGGCCGCAGAAATAGCCGGTCGCAATCCACCAGAACCGCGCGGTGCGCAGCGCACGCGACAGCGTCCAGTCGGTGCCGGCCCACACCGGATCGACGATGTTCGATGCCGGCCTGGCCGACATCGCCGTCGGCGCCGCATCACCGTCCGGCTGCAGCCCGATGTCCTCCGGCTTCTTGTGCAGCAACAGGTTGATCGGCGCGAGCACGACCAGCACCAGGATCCCCATCGCGGTGCAGGCGGTGCGCCAGCCGGTCTGCTCGATCATGTGCTGCACCCATGGCAGCAGCGTCACCGAGCCGATGCCGACGCCGGCGAAGGCGAGCCCGATTGCGAGGCCACGGCGGCGGATGAACCAGTTCGGCACGAACAGCGACTGGCCGGAATAGCCGAGGCAGACACTGCCGGAACCAACCAGCACGCCGATGGTGAGATAGAGATGCCAGGGCTGCGTGGTCAGCGGCGCCAGCAGCAGGCCGGAGCCCATCAAGAGCACACCAAGCTCCATCACCGCGCGCGGACCGCTGCGATCCATCAGCCGGCCGATCAGTGGGCTCGCGATCGCGGAAGCGACAAAGCCGAACGAGAATGCGCCCGCGGTGACGCCGCGCTCCCAGCCGAATTCGGAGATGATCGGCGGATAGAACAGCGAGAATGCCGTCCGCGCGTTGACGCCGATCGCCATGGTGACGAAGGTCACCACGACGATGACCCAGCCGTAGAAGAAGGGAAGCCGCATGGGGGTCTGAGTTGCCAGGGTTGAAGGACAAATACCTGTTTCAGCCCGCGCCCGCTGACGGTCAAGTCCCACCGACCGACAAGGTGGCTTCAAGCGAGTGTATTCCACCAGACCGCGTCAATTCGCTCAAATCAACCGCCCAACTATGTGAAGCAATTCATAGACAGTCAGGCCTGACGCGGCAGACTTGCGCGCGATGTCGATACCTCGGCCATGTCAGCTGACCTTCCGTTGCCTGCCGGAATTCCGAGCACGCTGCATCGGACGATTGGCAGCACTGGATACGACGATGGCGGTCGCGCCAGCGGTAACGCCGCGCTCCCGGCTAAACTCGCCCATGATCGGCGTGAAGAAGGGAGAAACCCCATTCCCGCATTGACGCAGATCAATGGTGACGCGTTTCGCCGCGACGATGATCCAGCCATGAAGTCAAGGGACGCATTTGCGTTGCATCCTCAAGGCGCGACTGGCTGCCTCGCTCGCACCGCCCTCACCCGTCGGGGGTATTGCGATTGCGCATCCGCGAACGACCTCTCAAAGGTTGCAAATATTATACTGTACCAGCCCACTCGGTTCGCACACCCTGCCGGATCAAGCCTTCCTTTATGATCTTGATGAAGATATTCTTTTCGCCTTGGTGTCCTGTTCTTTTGTGCCAGATTTTAGCCGAGTATCAGTAAATTTTGCAGAAGTATCAATAATATGATGACCCCATCGGTCCCGGAAGTTCGCCGACGCCTTGCGGCAATCCTTGCGGCAGACGTGGTCGGGTATACGCGCTTGATGGAGGCGCACGAGGAAAACACCCATACCCGGCTGATGCGATTGCGCTCGGAAGTGCTCGACCCAGGCGTCTCGGCGCAAAACGGAAGGATCATCAAGAACACCGGCGACGGCTTCCTTGCAACCTTCGATACCGCGCGCGATGCGACGCGGTGTGCCCTCTCGCTGCAAGAAGCTCTGGCCGTGAATACAGCCGGGATGCCCGCTGACGAGCGCATCAGCTTTCGCATAGGGCTGAATGCCGCGGATATCATCGTTGAAGAAGATGACGTCTATGGCGAGGGCGTGAACATCGCGGCGCGCCTTCAGAACTATGCGCAAGCGGGCGGCGTCGTGGTTTCGGGAGCCGTTGCGGAGCAGATCGGGCAGGACCTGGACGTCAGCGTGATTGATCTCGGCGATCTGCATCTTCGCAATATGGGTCGGCCGGTCCGCGTGTATGCGCTCCACCGACCCATGCAGCCCGCGAAGCTGGTTGGCGAAGCCCCGATGGGCTCGGAACCTCGCCCCTCGATTGCTGTTCTGCCGTTCCGAATGAACCTGGCCACCCCGGAAGAGGGGTATTTCGCCGATGGTGTTGTCGACGACATCATTCGCGGCCTTGCCGGGCTCAAGGAGCTTTTCGTCGTATCACGCGGGTCCAGCCTTGGCTTTAGCGGCCGCAATATTGACGTCCGCGAGATCGGGCGTCGGCTCGGGGTTCGCTATGTCCTCTATGGAGGGATTCAGAGGACGATGACCTCGGTCCGTATCGTGACCGAGCTCAGCGACGCCGAGTCGGGCGAAGTCATTCGTTCGGATTTGCACGAAGGCGACCTTCGCGAACTCTTTGCGCTTCAGGATCGGATTGCCGTCAATGTTGTAAGACAAATCGCGCCGCAGGTTCGCGAGCGTGAGCTTATGCGATCGATGCGCAAACATCCGCAGAACCTGACCGCCTACGATCTCGTGCTGCAGGCGCTCGATTTGTTGTACCGGATGGACTACGATTCCTTTTCCAAGGCGCGGGGCCTGCTCGAGCAAGCCATTTCATACGACCCTAATTTTTCGTTGGCCTATTCCTACGTCGCGCTGTGGTACGTGTTCCGGATCGGGGAAATCGGATCGCCGGATCCCGAGGGTGACGTCATCGCCGGCGCCAGATACGCCAAGGAGGCGATCGATCGAGGCGGTGACGATGCATTCGCGTTGGCGGTGTATGGTCACGTCCAGTCATTCCTGCTGCACGACTTTCAAAGCGCAAGGATAGCCCTCGACCGCGCCATTGCCGCCGGCCCGAGTTCAGCCATGGCCTGGACCATGGCAAGCGCAACATCCGGCTTTCTTGGCGATGGCCCTGCCGCCCTGCACCAGGGTGAGCAAGGCGTCCGGCTCTCGCCGCTCGACGCGCGCTCGTTCTGGCACGAGGGATTGTTCGGCCAGGCTCACTACGTGAATGGCGACTATGAGCAGGCATTGGAGTGGGTCCGTGGCGCGCTGAACCGCAACGGACTTATTCGCTTCAATCATCGCCTGCTCATCGTCACGCTCGGCGCCTTGGGCCGTCGTGAAGAAGCGGCGGAGGCGGCACGCCGCTACCTGGAAATTCAACCCGGATTCCGCATTTCGTCCTACGCGCCGCACTGCCCGTTTCATGGCGATGCATTGGACACCTGGCTCGGCCACCTGCGATCGGCGGGGCTTCCTGATTGACTGCTATTGCTGACGACAACTGCCGACAGAGGGAGAGACGTCAATGACAGGCAACACGGGTAACACGGGCAATACCGGAAACACCGGCAATACGGGAAACACCGGCAACGTCGGAGGGGGTGGTTGGTTTATCTCAGACCGCGTCGACTTGCCGTTCGTCACAAGGCTCGACCCCTCGGGCACCGACGAGCTTGGCAGCCTACGGCGGACGCCGCCGGCGCATTTCGGCAGCCGACAATGGTCTGCAAACTGGTATGCGTGGCGCGTCCTGCATCAGTTCATCGCCAACGCCCCCGCCTGGGCAACGACCATCGATGCTGACGCCGCCCTCACGCAGATCCGGAACGACCTGGTCGCCGACTATGCCGCGCAAATAGACAACCTCGTGCTCGCCGCGCGGGATGAACGGCCGGATGCAATGGGCCTGATCCTCTCGCAGGACGCTGAATTTTTCACGGATTTTCTGGCTGTGCTGACCGCGAGGCCCGGCTCGCATACGCAAACCTGGCGCCTGTTGAATATCGCGAGTTTGATTGGGTCCTTTGCGGCATTGTATTTCAAGGACAAGTACGATTTGCCTCGGCCGTCGCAGATTTGCCCCGCATTGCTGCCGCCGATCCAGGTCCCCGGTCACTCATCCTGGCCGAGCGGACATTCCACCCAGGCGCATTTCATGAAGAACTGCATGCTCAGGGTGTTCGCCGCGACGGCGATGTCCGCGGCTGACCAGGCCGTATGGAAATCCGACCTGTCGATCCTCGCGGATTCGATCGCCAGAAACCGCGAGATTGCCGGCGTGCATTATCCGAAGGATTCGGAAGGCGGCGCCAGAATCGCCGATCTGCTGGACACCGTCATTTTGACGCCAGCCATCGTGCCGATGTTTGACAGCGCCATCACGGCTGCCGCAGGCGAATGGCAATGAGCACCCGGGACGGGCGGAGCCCCACATACGACATCGAAGGCCTGAAGAAGGTCATCAGGAGTTCGACGACCAGCGTGCTTCCTCCCACCGGATTTCGCACCTTGGTCGCATCGCAGGACGAGCTGAAGGCGCTCGGTTTTCCAAGACGGCCGGACCCGGTGCTGCAGCCGGCCGAGTATGCATTCTGGCAGAAGATGTTTAGTCCGACGGTGGCGTTCGAGGCCTTCGATTTCCAAGTGCTTTCCCCCGTCACCGCGGGCCTCCGCCGATCGTTCGACCAATCGCCACGGCGGGAAAGCAGCCTCAACTGGTCCGGTGCCTACATCACGCCGAGGGATGGCACCGTATTCTCGTCGGTCTGGGGGAAGTTTCAGGTGCCGACACCAACCCGGCCGGCCAGCGGCCGGGCCAGCGAGACATATCACAGTTCGACGTGGATCGGCTTTGATGGACAACGTCGGTATTACCGATCGACGTTGCCGCAAATCGGCACCGCGCAGAACATCGACCCCGCCACGGGCGCGGGCAGCCCAACGACCTCGTTCTCCGCGTGGTGGCAATGGTGGGTCAGGGGCGATCCGGCCCAGGCGCATCCCATCACGCTCGTGTCGCCGAAGATTCATGCCGGCGATCTGATCATGTGCCTCATGCAGGTGGCGCCGGATCGCACCGGCGTGTCGTTCGTGATCACGAACCTCACGACCAGTCGCTCCGTGCAGTTCTCTCAAACCGCACCCCTGACCCAGCTGGGGCAACCCTTCAAGATTCCCGGCGCGACGGCGGAATGGGTGATGGAGCGGTCGGCCCTCCCGGGAAATCCAACCCCGCTGCAGCTTCCGGACTACGGCACGGTGGTGTTCCACGACTGCGGCGCGTCCGCAATCAACATGGATAGCGGAGCGATGGTGGAGCGCAATCTCTCCGGCGCGAAGCTCATCGACATGTACGTCGTCGTGAAGGAGACTCCGGAAAGGACCGAGAAGCCCTCCATTGCAAAGCCAATCGATTCAACGGAGTTTCTTACCTACTTCCGCTAGCGCGGCGTTCGACGGCCCCCTGACCGCGGCGGCGGTGCGCCGGCTGGCAGCCGCGCACTGCAGGACTCCGCACCGAAGGAACTGCAACGACGACTCCGCACCAGGGCGGGGCCGTCATGGCCGCGGCCGCCGCGTCCAGTGCTCGGCATTGACAGCGCCAACCGGGATCTCTCCAGCGACGATCTTCGCGACCTGGCGCACGGTCTCCGACGATTGATGCTCGATGGCTTGCGGCGTCAGGCCGCCGACATGCGGGGTTGCGATGACGTTGCCGAGCTTCGCGAGCTCCGGCGCCGGCATCTGGTCGGGCGCGCGGCCGACATCCATCGCCGCGCCCGCGATGCGGCCCTCGCGCAACGCGGCCGCCAGCGCCGCCTCATCGACCAGGTTGCCGCGCGACAGGTTGATGAAGAACGCGTGCCTCTGCATCCGCGCTAGCGCGGCCTGCCCGATCAGGTTCTCGGTCTCCGCATTGGCGATCGCGAGGCAGACGACGTAATCGGCGCGCGCCAGCAGATCGTCGAGCGGCACGTGCCGGATCGCGGCATCGTCTGAGGTCACGAAGGGATCAGCGACCAGCACCTTCATGCCAAGCGCCTTCGCGACCCCGGCAAGATAGCGCCCGATGCTGCCATAGCCGATGATGCCGATCGTGCTGCCCGCGAGCTGGCGGCCCATCGCGACCTCGGGCGCCCTGCCCGCGTGATAGTCGGCGGTGGCGCGCGAGACGCCGCGCGACAGATCGACCATGAAGCCGAGCGCGAGCTCGGCGACCGACTGGACGAAGCCGGCGCTTGCCTGCGTCACCAGCACGCCGGCGGCGGATGCTGCCGCGACGTCTATATTGCGGATATCGACCGCACAGCGCACGAAGGCGCGCAGTTTCGGCAGCAGCGGAAAGATCTCCCCTCGCCCCGGCGTCATACGATCGGCGACGATGATGTCGACATCGGCTGCGGCCGCGGCCAGGGAAGCCGCGTCGAGCGCCTCGTCACCCTCGTGCAGGGAGACGTCGGCGACCGCGCGCAACCCGGTCAGGCTGCGCTCGCCGTAGTAATCGCGGCGCATCTGCGGGGTATGGGCGAGAAGGACCTTCACGATCGACTCCCTAATAACCCAGCGCATGCGGCAAGGCCGTGCTGATGGCAGGCACGAAGGCGATCACCAGTAGGCACAAGAGCAGCAGGCCGAGATAGCCCGAGATCGGCTTGATGGTCTGCTCGATCGGCACATTGCCGATCAGGCAGGCGCCGTAGAGGCCAAGACCAAGTGGTGGCGCAAAGAGGCCGAGCCCCATCGCGATGACAAGCACGACACCGAAATGCAGCGGATCGATCCCGAGCTTGACGGCGACCGGCAGCAGCAGCGGCCCGAAGATGATCAGCGCCGCGGCGCCCTCCAGCACCGAGCCCATCACCACCAGCACCAGGATCGAGAGCAGCATGAACAGCCAGACGCCGTGGCTGCCCGAGATCGCCAGCATGAGGTCGCCGACCGCGTGCGGCACCTGCTGCAGCGTCAGGATAAAGGCGAGCGATTGCGCTGCCGCGACGATGAACAGCACCAGGCCCGAGCGAACAGCCGATTGCACGAAGCAATGCGCGAGGCTCTTGGCGCCGAGTTCGCGGAACAAGAGGCTGCCGACAGCGATGGCGTAGACCGCGGCAAAGGCCGAGATTTCGGTTGCGGTGGCGAAGCCGCTCTTGAAGCCGAAAAAGATCATGAAGATCAGCCCGAACGAGGCGATCGCACCGGTCCACAGGCCAGATACTGCGGCGCGCGGCTCGGCCTCCACATTCGTGGCGGGACGCTTGCCGAAGATGATCGACACCGCGATCAGCGCCAGCGCCATCAGCGCGGCCGGCAGCATGCCGGCGACGAACAGTCCGCCGATCGACAGATTGGCGACGAAGCCGAGAATGATGAGGTTGATGCAGGGCGGAATGGTCTCCGCCATCACGGCGGAGGCGGCGAGCAGCGCCACCGCGCCGCCCGGGTTCTGCCGCGAGCGGCGCGCCGCCGGGATCAGCACCGAACCGACCGCGGCGACGTCGGCCATCTTCGAGCCGGAGATGCCGGAGAACAGCACCATCGACATCACCATCACGACATTGAGCCCGCCGCGCATCCGCCCGACCGCGCGCTGCAACAGCTCGATCAGCCGGACCGACATGCCGTTGGCTTCCATCAGGTAGCCGACCAGGATGAAGAACGGGATCGCCAGCAGCACGAAATTGTCGATGCCGCGCGCCATCTGCTGGGCGAAGATCACGCCGGGCAGCGTGCCTTCGACCCAGATGAAGATCAGCGCCGCCAGCGCCAGCGCAAAGCCGATCGGCAATCCGCCGAACAGCGTGAGGAAGAAGCCGATCAGCATGAACGTCTGCGAGGACGGCACGGACGATGGTGCGAATGCGTCCCAGGCGAGATAAAGACCGACGACAACAGCGGTCGCGACGAGGCCGGCCACCATGTCGCGCAGCGGCCGGCCACAGAACTTCTCGAAGGCGAAGATCGTCATGAACGCCGCGCCGACGCCCATCGGGTAGAACGTCCATTCCAGCGGCAGGCCGGAGCCGGAGGTCTGGCCGGTGGTCAGCCAGCCCATCTTGACGGCGTTGAACGCGACATAGCCGGCGACGATGGTGACGAGCAGCGCACCGACCGCGTCGACGACCCGCCGCACGCCCGGCGGCAGCATGTCGACGAAGAAGGCGACCCCGAGATTCTCGCTGCGCGCGAGCGCGCTCGCCGCGCCGAAGAAGCTCGACCCGACCATCAGCCCGCGGGCGACGTCGTCGGACCATTCGACCGGCGCATTGAACAGGAAGCGGGCCAGCACCGAGACGCACACCACCACGAGATCGGCGGCGAGCAGGATCGCGGCGATCGCGTCACTGACGGCGAGCAGCGGCACCGTGATCCGATCGGCGCTGCGGCTCGTCGCGACTGCGGCGACTGACATGCGCCGACCTCAGGCCTGGGTGGCGCGGATCAACTCGACGACGGCCTTCGCCTCGGGCCGCGCCTTGATGAAATTGTCGGTCTGCGGCAGCACGCGCTTGCGGAATGCCTCCTTGTCGCATTCGACGACCGTGACGCCCTTCTCCACCAGGGTCGCCAGTGCCTCCTTCTCCACCGCGAGCCCATGTGCGCGGGTGTCGGTCGCAGCCTGCTTCGCCGCGTCGAGGAAGCCTTCGCGCAGCTTGGGGGCCATGCGATTGTACGTGGTGTCGCTGAAATAGACCGCGAGCGGCGAGAAGATGTGCTGGGTCAGCGCGTAGTGCTTCGCCGTCTCGTAGAACTTGCTGGCCAGGATGGTCGGCGGATCGTGCTCGAGGCCGTCGAGCACACCGGCTTGCAGCGCCGTATAGATCTCGCCGAACGCCAGCGGCGTCGCCGCGGCCCCCATCAGGCGCAGGCATTCGGTGATGATCGGGTTGGGCAGCGTGCGGATCTTCAGGCCGGCGAGGTCTTCCGGCGTCTTCACCGGCTTCTTCGCCAGCACGCTGCGCGCGCCGAAATTGTAGGCCCAGGCGATGATGTGGATGCTGCCGCCCTTGAGCAGCGCATCCTCGATCGGCTTCGCCGCGCCGGCGTCGAACGCCTTGGTCTGCTGCTGGTAGCTGGTGAAGAGGTAGCCGAGATCGAAAGTGCCGACCAGCGGCACGAGGTTCGCCGAGATCGACGAGCCCGAGACCATCAGGTCGATCACCCCGAGCTTCACCGAGTTGATGACGTCGATCTCCTGGCCGAGTTGGTTGTCGGGGAAGAAGGTGACCTCGATCTGCTCGCCGAGCCCGTTCGCCTTCATGCTCTTGACCAGGTTGTCGTAGTAGACGCGGCCGTTGGCATATTTCGGGTCGTTCGGGAGCGACGACGAGCACCGCATCTTCATGGTCGCGGCCTGCGCGCGGCCGATGATCGCGGGCGCGGCAGCGAGCCACGCCGCAGCAGCCGCCGACGACCGCAACAGGATGCGGCGGTTCACATACTTCGAGATCATGATGGTGCTCCTCCCCAGGAACGGATCGTTTTTGTCTTCGCTTTGTCTTGGCGTTCTCTTGTTGTCTTGGCGTTCTCTTGGCCGCCCGCCGCATGGCGCGAGCTTGGCAGCGCTTTTGTCATAATGTATGACAAAATGTATTCGGTTGTGCAAGAGTGCCGCGGCGGCGGCGCAGGCAACCAACCGCAGCGAGGCTTCCGATGTTCCAGACCTCCAACGCGTTGCGCCGGAGCGTGCACAGCCAGGTCGCCGACCGGGTCGGCAGCAGCATCGTCCGCGGCGAGATCGGCGTCGGCGAGACGCTGCCGCCGGAAATGCAGATCTGCGAGATGATGGATGTCAGCCGCACCGTGGTGCGCGAGGCGATGCGGACGCTGACCGGCAAGGGGTTGATCGAGTCGCGGCCGAAGAGCGGCACGCGGGTGCGGCCGCCCGAGCAGTGGAATCAGCTCGATCCCGACGTGCTGCGCTGGCACCTCGAGACCGCGGAGATCGATCGCTATCTGGCCAAGCTGTTTCAGCTGCGCTCCGCGGTCGAGCCCGCTGCCGCAGCGTTGGCCGCGACCCATGCCGGGGAAGACGACATCGCCCGCATCCGCGCCGGATGCGACGGCATGGACGCGGCAGGAACCAATGAGGACTTCGTCGCCGCCGACATCATGTTCCATCAGGCTATCTATTACGCGACCCGCAACGAGTTCTTCTGGCCGATCGCGCAGATGTTCGAGATCACCCTGCGCCAGAGCTTTACGATCGCAGCCCCCGGCTCGCACCGCCCGCGCGCGCTGATCGAGCACCGCGCGGTGCTGGACGCGATCGCCGCCGGCGATGCCGAGGCCGCACGCGAGGCCACGGTGGTGCTGCTGACGCATTCGGCCGACGATCTGGTGCGGATTCGGGAGCGGGAGTGCGAGACGGCGGCGAGCAAAGGCGCGCGCAAGCGGTGATGATGCTGGTGACGGTCGTCGTGATGAACTCACTGCTTCCCCGTGGTCGTCCTGGCGAAAGCCAGGACCCATAACCACCGCGAGCAGTTGTGACCAGGATCGTCGCCCCAGCGTCGCACAAGAACTGACATTCGGGGTAATGGGTCCTGGCTTTCGCCAGGACGACATCGAATATGTGGCGCGACCTACGTCCCCACGGCGTCCCGGCGAAGGCCGGCAACTGTTATGTTGGTTTGGTTTGCAGGTAGGGCTTTCGGTCTCGCATGATGGCATTGAGGACCGTCAGCAGCTTCCTGGCGACGGCGATGAGGGCGAGTTTGGCTGGTTTTCCGGCTTGTCGCAGTCGTGCATAGAAGGCCTTGAACGGATCAGCTCTGCGAACTGCGTTGAGGGCCGCCATATAAAGGGCGTCACGAACGCGCTTTTGGCCGCCCGCAATCTTGCGCTTGCCGCGGAAGGTGCCGCTGTCGACGTTGAAGGGAGCAAGACCAGCGAGCGCTGCGAGTTGCTTCGGTCCGACCCGCCCGAGTTCCGGCATCTGCGCGATGAGCTGCATGCAGGCCACGGGACCCACGCCGGGCAGCGAACGCATTAACTTCGCATCGTCCGCGATCTCCGCTTCGGCTTTAATCAATGCGCTGATGTCGGCCTCGATCTCGGCGATCTCGCGGTCGAGGACCTCGATGAGGCGGCCAATGCGTTCGGCCATGGCGCGATCGTCGGCCTCGCTGCGCCGGTTCTTCTCCTGGGCGCGCATGAGGACCAGCTGATCCCGCCGTTTTGCAAGCCTCGCCAGGGCGTTGCGTGCAGGATCGGCGACCTGCTCGGGGGCGGGCTGCATGGCCCGCGCAAAGGCTGCCAGCATCCGCGCATCGATCGGATCGGTCTTGGCGAGTAGGCCGCTCGCCCGCGCAAAGTCGCGGGCACGGGCCGGGTTGATCCGTGCGAAGCGGATGCCGGCCTGACGCAGCGCCTCGCGAAGCGCGAGGTCATAGATACCCGTCGCCTCGAAGACGACCAGCGCATCGCATTGCCAACGCGCCACCTGCTGTGTGATGGCCTGTGTCGCGTTGGCAATGCGCCTCGGCACGCCGTCAGCCTCATCAAAGATATCGAGGTATTTTTTGGAGATGTCGATTCCGACGTAACGAAGAGCTATGGTCACGGTGCCTGTCCCTGTGATGCGAGGTCTGTTGGCGCAGCCTCGTGCAACTGTTCAGGTTGATAGATGGAACGGGCGGGAGACCGAGCCGGCTCACGGCGTCAAGCGCCAAGGACCCAACGGCTTCCCGCCCACCCCATCATGACAGACTTCCAAGACACAGGGACCCATGCGTCGCGGCGGATGTTGTCGGTGGGACTCGTCGTTCGAGCATCGCGCAATAATTTGCTTTTGGGGTTATGGGTCCCGGCCCCCGTGCGCAATTGCGCACTAGGCCAGGACGACGATGAGGATCGCTCTCGATTCAAGCTGTCAAACAGCCAAGCTCGCGGTGTTGCCGCACCTCACGGCGGCTTGCACACGCCGCTGCGCAGTTCCCGCTATTTCGACCGCGCCACAGTGGTGCCGTCCCAATCCTCGTCGCTGGGATTGGCGAGCTGATGCCTGCACCGCGCGATCATCTGCGTCGAGGCCGCATCTGCGCCGCGGAGTTGCAAGGACGTCTCGAACGCCGCGATCGCTGCGGTGAAATCGCCGGCGCGCCAGGCCGCAAGCCCGGTCTCGTAGGACGCGATCCAGTCGCGCGCGATCGCGCCCTCGTCGGCCATGGCGATCAACTCGTAGATTTCCAGCCCGCCGGCGCGGCCGTAGACGGCGAGCCGGTCGAGCTCGCGGACGACGATGCGGTCGCCGGCCAGACGCCGCGTCTCCGGACCGATGATGATGGTCGATCCATAGACCTTGTTGGTGCCCTCGAGGCGGCTCGCGATGTTCACGGCATCGCCGATCACGGTGTAGTTGAGCCGCACCTCCGAGCCGATATTGCCGACCAGCATGTCGCCGGAATTGATGCCGATGCGGATCCTGACCGGCTCCGCCTTGTCGTCGGCGAGACCGGCCTGCGCGACCGCGCGCTGGCAGGCAAGCGCCGCCCGGCAGCAATCCGCGGCATGATCCGGATTGGCCGCGGGCGCGCCCCAGAACGCCATCACGGCGTCGCCGATAAACTTGTCGATGGTGCCGCTCTCCTGCTGGATCGCCGCGGAGACGACGTCGAAGTAGTGCGACAGCAAGGGGATGATGCGGTCGCCGAGCCGTTCCGACATGCCGGTGAAGCCGGCGAGGTCGACGAACATCACGCTCATCGGCCGCACCGCGCCGCCGAGCCGCGCGCCATTGCCGTCGCTGACCAGCCGCCGCACCAGATCGGCCGGAATGTATTTGCGGAACGCGGCGAGCCCCTGCGCCATGTCGCCGATCGCACCCGAGAGGTTTTCGATCTCGGCAAGGCGCGACGGATGCCGCTCGACCTTGTCGAGATCGAAGCGCTCGATATGCCTGATCTCGCCGACCACCTTGATCAGGGGCGCCGCGATCAGGCGCTGCGCCAGCCACGCCGACAACAGCCCGGCGGCCGCGATCAGCACCGCGAGCCCGATCAGCAGGTTGCGGATCGTCATCCGCACCGGGCCGAGGAATTCGGATTCCGGCACCACCGTCACCAGCGACCAGCCCGGGAACGAGATCGGCGTCAGCACCGCCTGATAGGCTTGCCCGTCCCGCGTCACCTGGGAGCGGAACGCCTCGCCCTCGCCGGGATCGTAGGCCTTGCCGGCCTGCCTGACCGCGGCGACCGCAACCGGCAGCAGCGGGTGGTCGGTCTTCAGCGCATTGAGCTCGTCGGCGTCGGCATCGGGAGACGCGATCACACCGCCGTCGCGATCGAGCAGGAAGGCGCCAGCGGACTTGCCGACCGTGAGCTGCGAGAGGAAGTTCGACACCCGGGTCAGCTCGATGATGATGGCGAGCACGCCGGTGCGCTCGCCGTCGACGTCGATCGGCACCGACAGCATCGCGGCCAGCCGCTCGCCGCGGGGCAGCGTCGTCAGCGTCGACCATTGCTGGTCGCGGGCTGCGATCGCATCGCGAAACCAGGGCTGCTCCGTGACCAGGTATTTGCCATCCTCGACAGTGCTGTCTTTGAGCTTGATGTCGATACCGGCATAGTCGTATCGATCGGCCCGCAGCTTGCGGTCGGGCGAGATGGTCAGCATCTCGACGCCGGCGTCGCCGAGCTTGTGTCCGGCGAAGAACGAGCCGTCCGGCCAGCCGAACGCGACCCACGAAATGGTCGGTTGCGACTGCAGCTGCGACAGGAACACGAACTGCCGCTTGCGCGCGTCGCGGGCGTCCAGCACCTTCTCGGTCAACAGCGTCCGCACCGCCGTCATCGACGAGCGCGCTTCGGTCGTGATCGACTGCAATTCGTCGCCGACCGCGGACACGATCTGGTCGTTGATGGTGTCGGCCAGCGTCTGGCTCACCTGTTGTGCGGTGCGCCACCACAACAGATGCACGCCGACGGCGCTGACCACGATCGAGGTCAGGACGAGGGCGGAGATGGCGCTGCGGATGCCGATGCGCATCGATGAGGTCCGGATCAGCGGTTGCTTTACCGCACTACGGAACATATCCGCGATTGTTTCACCAGCCCGGGACGCAACGCAGCCCCCAGACACGGGCCTGTGACCATAGTTGAAGGCCTCAGTGACGAAACTTCTGGATTGTTGGCTGCGTACACGCCAAGACAGGCCAGCTATCTTCGAAGGTTCCTTGATGCACGACGTCACGATCCCGGCCGCCTTGATCGCCGGTCTAGTCAGCTTCCTGTCGCCCTGCGTGCTGCCGCTGGTGCCGCCCTATCTGATCTACCTGACCGGTGCGACCATCGAGCAGGTCAACCAGGACGGCGCCACCGCGGCCTCCAAGCGCGCGGTGATGACGGCGGCGGTGATGTTCGTGCTCGGCTTCTCCACCGTGTTCGTGGCGCTCGGCGCCAGCGCCTCGATCGTCGGCGGGCTGGTGCGCGCCTGGTCGGCCGAGCTCTCGATTCTGGCCGGCATCATCATCATCATCATGGGCCTGCACTTCCTCGGCATCACCCGGATCGGCCTGTTGATGCGCGAGGGGCGGCTGACCGCGCCCAAGCCGGTCGGGCTGTGGGGCGCCTATGTCATGGGCCTTGCGTTCGCGTTCGGCTGGACGCCCTGCATCGGGCCGATCCTGGCCGCGATCCTCTCGATTGCGGCCGCGGAAGCCACGGTGACCAAGGGCGCCGGCCTGCTCGCGGTGTATTCCGCCGGGCTCGGCATCCCCTTCCTGCTCGCCGCCTTCATGGTCAAGCAGTTCTCCTCGGTGTTCGCGCGGATGAAGCGCCATCTCGACACCGTCGAGCGCGTGATGGGCGTGCTGATGGTGGTCACCGGCATCGGCTTCCTGACCGGCGCGGTGTCGGGCGTCAGCGTCTGGCTGCTGGAAACTTTCCCGGCGCTGCAAAATATCGGCTAGGGCCCGTAACAAGCCTGCCATGTCAGGCGAAACTCCCACCATGACGCGGCCGTAGCTTCTGGCTCGTGCCTTTGCGTTCGCACCGGACGCCGGCGCAGGCTGCGTGGCGGAATATTGGGAGGGTCTCGCATGAATTTCATCATCAACCTGCTGATTCTGCTCCCGGCGCGGATCGCGTCGTATTTCTCCTGGGCCGGACCGCTGATCATGCGGATCATCGTCGGCTACACCTTCATGCTGGCCGGCTGGGGCAAGCTCACCAACCTCGCCCAGGTCACCGAGAACTTCGTCGGTTGGGGCATTCCGTTCCCGAGCATCCTCACCCCGTTCGTGTCCGGCGTCGAATGCTTCGGCGGCGCGATGCTGATCCTCGGCCTGTTCACCCGCATCCCCGCCGCGATGCTCGCGGTGGTGATGATCGTCGCGATCAGGTCGGCGAAATGGGGCGACGTCGACTCACTGGAGACGCTGCTCGGGTTCGAGGAAGCGACCTACTTCGCCGCCTTCATGTGGCTTGCGATCGCAGGTCCCGGCGCCGCCTCGCTGGACCGCCTGCTGGTCAACGCGACCGAGGGTCAGAAGGCGCCGACCTGAGCGTAACCCGGGAGGCTGGCTCACAATCCCGTGAGCTTGCGAGCCCCGATCCCGGCGGCCCCGTAGCTCAAACGACCCTCGCCCTCGGGAGCGCGCCATGAGACTTGTCCGCAGCATCGCAATTCTCATGGCGTTGAGCGCACAGCCCTCGCTTGCGGCGGACGCCCCGGCATGGACCGGCTGGAGCCAAGATTTGTTCGCGCGCGCCACGACCGAAAAGCGCTTCGTCATCCTCGATCTCGAGGCGGTGTGGTGCCACTGGTGCCACGTGATGGAGAAGACCACCTACGCCGACCCCAAGGTGCAGGAGCTGCTTGCGGCCAAATATCTCCCGGTCCGGGTCGACCAGGACGCCAATCCGGATCTCTCGAGCCGCTATGGCGACTGGGGCTGGCCTGCGACCATCGTGTTCGCGCCCGACGGCAGCGAGATCGCCAAGATCAGGGGCTATATCGAGCCCGAGCGGATGCAGGCGCTGCTCAAGGCCATCATCGACGATCCCTCCCCGGGCCCGTCGGTCGGCGAGGCGTTCGAGATCAAGCCCGCCATTTCGGCCTTTCTCGGCAAGGCGCAACGCACCGAGTTGGCCAGGACCTTCGACGAATCCTACGACGACAAGCTCGGCGGCTGGGGCGAGAACCAGAAATATATCGACGCCGACAGCCTCGACCTTGCGATCAGCCGGGCCGAAGCCGGCGACGCGACGGCCACACGGCGCGCAAGGCAGACGCTCGATGCCGCGGTCGCGCTGATCGATCCGGTGTGGGGCGGCGTGTTCCAGTATTCGGAGGCCGGCTCCTGGAGCCATCCGCATTTCGAGAAGATCATCTCGTTCCAGTCGCAATATCTGCGGCAGTACAGCCAGGCCTATGCGCAATGGAAGGATCAGAAATATCTCGCGGCCGCGCGCAACGTCGAACGTTACCTGACGGATGTCCTGCTGAGCCCCGAGGGCGCCTTCTACGTCAGCCAGGACGCCGATCTCGATCACGACGTCGACGGCCACGCCTATTATGCGCTTGATGATGCCGCGCGCCGCAAGCTGGGCCTGCCTCGCATCGACAAGAACCTCTATGCGCGCGAGAACGGCTGGGCGATCTCCGGCCTCGTGGCTTATTACGACGCGAGCGCCGATCCGAAGGCGCTGGCGATCGCCGAGCGCGCCGCGAAATGGGTGCTCGCCAATCGCGCGCTGCCGGACGGCGGCTTTCGCCATGGCGACAGAGATCGCGGCGGCCCCTTCCTCGGCGACACCGTCGCGATGGGACAGGCCCTGCTCGATCTCTACGCCGCGACCGGCAATCGCGACTGGCTGACGTCGGCGGTGCGAGCCGGCGACTTCGCCGCGACGTTCCGCGACGACGCCGGCGGCTTCTTCACCTCGAAGACGTCGGAAGGCCAAGCCGGCGTGTTCACCAGGCCCGCCAAGCTGATCGACGACCAGATCCAGGTCGCGCGCTTCATGAACCTGCTCAATCGCTATACCGGCAGCGACGGCACCCGCGAACTGGCGGCGCATGCGATGCGCTATCTCGGCGCGGCTTCGGCCGAGATGCTGCGGCCGATGCCCGGCGTGCTGCTCGCCGATGAAGAGCTGGCCACCGAGCCGACGCATGTCACCATCGTCGGACACAAGGACGACGCCCGCGCGCAGCGCCTGCATGCGATCGCCCGCGCCCTGCCCGCCCGCTACAAGCGGCTCGAATGGCTCGATCTGCGCGAGGGCAGATTGCCCAACCCGGACGTCGACTATCCCGACCTCGGCGAGCCCGCGGCCTTCGCCTGCAGCAACCGCATCTGCTCGTTCCCGGCGTTCAGCGCCGAGGAATTGCAGGCCAACGTGGCGCAGATGGCGAAGCTGAAGCCGGCGCGCGCCGCGCAAAACTGATTAAAATGCAGACTGTGCAATGCAACAAACCGGTCGGCTCGGCGCAATGAAATACTCTTTGGCCCGCGGTGTTTGACATGGACCGGGCGTCAGACCCGGACCAAACAAAATTTTCTTTTGAAGCGCTGTAACCAAATCGCCTGATACCCCGTAGCTGATCTTGGACGAGCACTCAAATCGCGGGAAGCACCGCGCTGCGGACGCCCCTGCGATCTGATTGTTCTCCGAATGTCCATCCGTTGTGCGGTCCGGGATCGAACGATCGTCGGATGCCCACGGCGCCACATTTGTTGCTTTTAAACAATCACCGAGGAGATCGTCATGAAGTTGAGTTCGAAGTCCGGCGCAACGCTCGCCGTCGCTGCGGCCACCCTGTTCCTCGCCGGCTCCGTGGTTTCGACCACCTCGACGCCCGCCAATGCCGCCACGGGCAAGTGCATGGCCGGCAATGCCTGCAAGGGCCAGAGCGCCTGCAAGGGCGGCGCCAATTCCTGCAAGGGCCTGAACGCCTGCAAGGGCACCGGCTTCTCGCTGAGCTCGGAAAAGCAGTGCAACGCGATGGGCGGCAAGTTCGTCAAGGGTTGATCGCACCATCCCAGGAGGCCTGGCGATGGCGCCGGGCCTTTTCACGCCACGGCGCGGATAAATGATCCCAGCATGAGTAACCAAAGCGGACCATATCCGTAGCTATCTTTGGGTGCAGCCTTCGGCCAATTCACACGGTCTGCGGGCGGCGCACCTTCAACCATCTTGCACAAGGAGACGCTCATGAAGCTTACAACCAAGTCCGGTGCCACACTCGCCGCCGCCGCCGCCACGCTTTTCCTGGCCGGAGCCGTGGTGTCGACACAGTCCTACGCTGCGAGCGAAGGCAAATGCGTTGGCGCCAATGCATGCAAGGGCCAGAGCGCCTGCAAGGGCGGCAACCACGCCTGCAAAGGTCAGAATGCCTGCAAGGGCCAGGGCTTTGCGGAGATGACGAAGGCCGACTGCACCGCGGCGAAGGGCAAGTTCAAGGCCGGGTGAACGGATCGGACCAAGCGGGGCCCGGTGTAGGCCGGGCCTCGTTTCCATGATAGTTTTGAAGTTGGGCGCCACGATCCTGGCGCCGGAAGCGCGGAGCCGCCATGAACGTTGCGAGCCGATCACCGGACAAGTCGGTGCGCGCGGAGCGCCCGCTGCAATCGGCCAAGCCGCCCTTCCTCGGCTTCGGCCTCGGCTTGCGCGCCCAGCACTACGACGAGATCCTGAACGGCAATCCGCCGATCGACTGGTTCGAGGTGATCAGCGAGAACTACATGCTGCCGGGCGGCCAGCCGCTACGCATCCTCGACCGGATCTGCGCGCGCTATCCCGTGGTGATGCACGGCGTCTCACTGTCGATCGCCTCCACCGCGCCGCCGAATTTCGACTATCTGCAAGGCCTGAAGGACCTTGCACAACGCGTGCAGCCGAAATGGGTGTCCGACCATCTGTGCTGGACCGGCGTGCACGGCAAGAACCTGCACGATCTGCTGCCGATCCCCTACACGCAGGAGGCGCTCGATCACGTCGTGAGCCGGGTGCAGCTGGTGCAGGATTTCCTCGGCCGCGCCATCGTGCTCGAGAATGTCTCGACCTATGTGCAGTTCAACAATTCCGAGATGACGGAGTGGGAATTCCTCTCCGAGCTGTCACGCCGCTCCGGCTGCTGGCTGCTGTTCGACATCAACAATGTCTATGTCAGCGCCTTCAACCACGGCTACGATCCGATGGCCTTCCTCAGCGGCATTCCGCCCGATCGCGTGGTGCAATTCCACATGGCGGGCCACAGCCATATGGGCACCCACATCATCGATACGCACGACCATCCGGTGTGCGAGGATGTCTGGGACCTCTATGTTGCGGCCTTGAAGCGGTTCGGACGCGTCTCGACCATGATCGAGCGCGACGACAACATCCCGCCACTCGACGAATTGCTGCGCGAGGTCGACCGCACCCGCGAGATCGCGGAGCAGGTGTTGCCTGCGGGCGTGCCGGCGGCATGAGCGACTTCGCGCGCCAGCAGAGCGACTTCCAGCACGCCATCCTCAGCGGCGACGACGGCATCCTGACCGAAATCCTCGACAGCCCCAGGGAGACGCGCGCGACGCTGTTCGGCGTCTATCGCCATGCCTACGGCTCGCGGCTGGTCGAGGCGATGCGTAACGACCACGAGCTGCTGCATCGCTTTCTCGGCGACGAGATGTTCGACGAGATGGGCCATGCCTATGTCAAGGCACGGCCGTCCGAGCATCCGAACCTGCGCTGGTTCTCGCAAGGATTGCCGGATTTCCTGAAGGCCACCGCCCCCTACAGCAACCATCCCGTGCTCGCCGATCTCGCCGCGCTGGAGAAGGCGTTGAACGACGCTTTCGACGCCGGTGAAGGCGCCGTGCTGGCGCTGGAGGCGATGGCCGGTTTCGCGCCCGAGGTCTGGAACGACCTGGTGTTCCAGCCGCATCCGAGCGCTGCGAGGGTCGACCTGTCGACCAATGCCGCTGCGATCTGGATGGCGCTGAAGAACGACGAGACGCCGCCCGAGGCGGAGACGCTCGCCGAACCCGCCCGTCTCCTGATCTGGCGTCAGGACACAACGCCGATGTTCCGCGAGCTGCCGACGGAGGAAGCAATGATGTGGGACGAAGCCTCTGATGGCGTTCCGTTCGGCGTGCTTTGCGAGATGCTCGCGACCTACGACGATCCCGACAATGCGGCAGCGCGCGGCGCCGGCTATCTGCATGGCTGGATCACCGCGGGACTTCTGATGGCGGCTTCCATCCGCAAATAGAGGGCCCGCGGCATGGGCGCCGACATCGTCAGCCATTTCATCGAACGCCTCACTTGGGATGAGGTCGCGCGGCGAATTGCGGCCAAACGACCGGCGATCCTGCCGATCGGCGCCGCCGCCAAGCAACACGGTTTCCATTTGCCGCTCAACACCGATCGCTTGCAGGCCGACTGGTTTGCGGCGCATCTCGCCGAACGCTTCGATACGCTGATCTGGCCGACCGTCACCTACGGTCACTACCCCGCTTTCGTCGCATATGCCGGCAGCGCCAGCCTGTCGGCCGCAACGTTCGAGGCCATGGTGCATGAGATCGCCGCCGGCATCCTCGACAGCGGCATCGGCACATTGTTCGTGCTCAACACGGGAATCAGCACGCTGGCTCCGGTCGAACGCGCGCTGGCGCCCTTCGAACCGACCCGGGTGAGGCATCTGCGGCTCTACCAGGGCCCGCGCTTCCGCCGCACCGCCGAGCAGATCTCCGAGCAACGCCATGGCAGCCATGCCGACGAGCTGGAGACATCGCTGATGCTGGCGCTGGCTCCGGACATGGTCGATCCGGAACGCGCCGAAGCCAGCCCCGCCCTGCGGCACGAAGCGCCCGGCCGCCTGACGCCATCGGACAGCACTTCGCCGAACTATAGCCGCTCCGGCAGTTACGGCGATCCGACGCTCGCGACATCAGCCAAGGGCGAGGCGCTGCTCGCGGCTATACTCGACGATCTCAGCGATCAGGTGACTGCGGCCCTTGGCGAGAACGCCACGCCGCAGCGGCGCGGCACGCCGCGATGAAGAGCATCCCGACCTATCGCGTGATCGCCGCCGCGATGCTGGTCGCGGCGATCCTCATCGGTATCGCATCGTGCCACGTCAGGGCGCAGTCCGAGTTCATGCGCGGCGAGGGCATGCCTTACGACGCCTTCGACCGGCTGCCCAAGACCGACCTCGACGTCGCCGGCGCCACCATTCATATCGGGTTCGCACCCGGCGAAATGGCGTTGCCGAAGGAAAAAATATTCGACTGGATCAAGGCGTCCGCCCGCGCCGTCTCGATCTATTACGGCCGGTTTCCCGTCAGCTCGTTGCGGCTCTTGATCGTGCCGGTCGACGGTTCGCGCGTGCGCGGCGGCACCACATGGGGCTATCGCGGCGCCGCGATCCGGCTGCCGATCGGCCGCGACGCGGGCGTCGGCGATCTCAGGCGCGACTGGGTGATCGTGCACGAGATGGTGCACACCGCCCTGCCCGACCTCAACGACCGCTATGCCTGGCTGTCAGAGGGGCTCGCGGTCTATGTCGAGCCTATCGCGCGGGTGCAGGCCGGCGATCTCACCGCGCGGGAAATCTGGCTGGCGATGCTGCGCGACATGCCCAAGGGCCTGCCGCAGGCCGGCGACGAGGGCCTCGACAATACCGACACCTGGGGCCGGAAATACTGGGGCGGCGCGATGTTCTGCCTGTTCGCCGATGTCGAGATCCGCAAGCGCACCGGCAACAAATTCGGCCTGCAGGATGCCATGCGCGGCGTGCTCGCTGCCGACGGCAACCACGAAAAGGACTGGCCGATCGCGCGCGTGCTCTCGGCCGCCGACAAGGCCGTCGGCGTCGACGTGCTGACGCGGCTGCACGGAGAATGGGGATCGAAGCCCGTGACCCCCGATCTCGCCGCGCTGTGGCGCGATCTCGGCGTCAGGCTGCAGGGCGACAGCGTCGAATTCGACGACCGCGCACCGCTGGCCGATATCCGCAAGGCGATCACCGAAGCGCACGCGCGCTGAAGCGCGCTTTTTTGAGCATGATCTCCGCGCAAACGCTTTGCGTTTGTCGCGAGGGAAAACCGCTTCGCACTTTTCCGGATCATGCTGTAGCGACCCGCTTCGCGGCTGCACACGGCCCAACTGCACTGGATTTTGCCGGCGCGATGTCGGACTATCGGCGAATCGCCGCAATCCTCACGGGAGACCGATGGCCGACGTTCATCAGACACGCGCCAACTGGCCGATCTTCCGTTCACTCAGCGCGTTCCGGCCGGGCGACTTGCCGGGCGATCTGATCGCCGGGCTGACGCTCGCCGCGATCGCGATCCCCGAGCAGATGGCAACCGCCCGGCTCGGCGGCTTCTCGCCGCAGATCGGCTTCTTCGCGTTCATGGCCGGCTCGCTCGGCTTTGCGATGTTCGGCGCCAACCGCTTCCTGTCTTGCGGCGCCGATTCCACGATCACGCCGATCTTCGCGGCCGGCCTGGCGCTGATGGCGACTGCAGGCTCGCCCGACTATCAGTCGCTGGCGATGGCACTGGCGCTGATGGTCGGCGCGATCATGATCGCGGGCGGCCTGTTCAAGCTCGGCTGGATCGCCAATTTGCTGTCGACGCCGGTGACGGTCGGCTTCCTCGCCGGCATCTCCGTCCACATCCTGGTCTCGCAATTGCCGGGCGTGCTCGGCCTGACCACGCCGGACGGCCCGACGCTCTACAAGCTCGGGGTTCTCGCCGAGAAGATCGGCCAGACCAATGCCTACACGCTGGCGATCGGCCTCGGCGTGCTGGCGCTGGTTGCCGGATCGGAGAAGATCAGCGCGCGGATTCCGGGCGCGCTGATCGGCCTTGTCGTGGCCACCATCGCCGTGATCGCCGGCCATCTCGAAAGCAAGGGCGTCAAGGTGGTCGGCACCGTGCCCGGGTCGCTGCCAACGCCGTCGCTTCCGGACATCGCGCCGGAGCGATGGATCAAATTGCTGTCGCTGGCGATCCTGATCGCCATCGTCGTCATGGTACAGACCGCAGCGACGACGCGCTCGTTCCTGTCAGATCCGGACAAGCCGGCCGACGTCGATCGCGACTTCCTCGGCGCCGGAGCCGGCAGCCTGCTCGCCGGCCTGTTCGGCGCGTTCCCCGTCAACGCCAGCCCGCCGCGGACCGGCATCGTCTCGGAGACCGGCGGGCGCACGCAGGTCTCGGGGCTGTTTGCCGCGGCCATCGTGCTCGCCCTGCTGGCGTTCGGTGCGACGCTGCTGCGGCACGTGCCTGATGCAGCGCTCGGCGGCGTCCTGCTGTTCGTGGCGCTGCGCATCATTCGCGTCAAGCAGATCGTCGCGATCTTCCGCCAGTCGTTCTACGAATTCCTGCTGGTGGTGGCGACGGCCGCCGCGATCATCATACTGCCGATCGAGCAAGGCGTAGCCGTCGGCATCGCGCTGTCGCTGCTGCACGGCATCTGGACCACGACGCGCGGCCAGCTCGTGGAATTCGTCCATGTGCCCGGCACCACGATCTGGTGGCCGACCGGCCCGCACGTCACCGGCGAGCGCAAGCCCGGCATCGCCGTGGTCGGCCTGCAGGCGCCGTTGTCGTTCCTCAACGCGGAAGGTTTTCACGCCGGCGTGCTCAAGACCATCGGCCGCGCGACACCCAAGCCGAAACTGCTGGTGATCGAGGCCAGCGGCATGATCGAGATCGACTTCACGGCGGCCCAGGCGCTGCGCGACCTGTTTCGCGAATGCCGCGATGACGGCGTGACATTGGCGGTGGCCCGGCTCGAATCCTCCCGCGCCCAGGAGGCGTTCGAGCGCTTCGAGCTCTATGGCGTCCTGCCGAGGGACCACGTCTTCCACAGCGTCGATGAAGCGGTCCGCACGCTGGGCGGACCGAGCTAGGGATTGGTGAAATCAGTCGCTGCGTAGCCCGGATGAAGCGAAGCGTAATCCGGGATTCTCTCGCACGTTGAAGACCGGTCCCGGATTTCGCTTCGCTCCATCCGGGCTACTGGGACTCGCCTCCAACTCAAGCCTGCTCATCCTCAAGCGTCGGATGCTCCTTCAGCACCTCGGCCTTGATCGAGCCGGCGTGGATGGCGCGGAACAGCGCCCGACCCGTCTTGATGTTGTTGGCCTTCATGCACAGGCCGACGATCTCGCGCACAGCGGAATCCCGCACCAGCTCGTCGGAGATCTTCATCGCGGTCTCCATCGCGACCTTGGCGGCACGCTCGTAGCGATCGCGCTCGATCTGCTGCTTCTTCTGCGAGCGCTTGTCGGGCGCGCCGACCGCCTCGGCACAGCCGGCGGCATCGCGGCAGATCGCACGGATCCGCTGCGCAGCCTCGATGTCGCCGAGCGGCTGCGCGACGGGATCGTCCCAGATATCCTTCCGCTTGGCCTTATTGAACAACCACATCGCAACGTCCCGTGGACGGAAGATCCGGTTGGTTATACGGCAGGAACGATCTTGCCGGGATTGAAGATATTCTGCGGATCGAGCGCCTGCTTCAGCGCCCGCATCGCGTCGAGCGCCTCCGGGCCGAGCTCGGCCTTCAGATATTTCTGCTTGCCCTGGCCGATGCCGTGCTCGCCGGTGCAGGTGCCGCCCATGGCCTGCGCCCGTTCGACCAGCCGATGCATGAACTCCTCGCCGCGCGCCATCTCGTCCTTGTTGTTGACGTCGCAGACCAGCGAGCAGTGGAAATTGCCGTCACCGACATGGCCGACGATCGGCGACAGCAGGTTGAGCCGCTTCAGATCGTCCTCGGTCTCGGTGACGCAGTCGGCAAGCCGCGAGATCGGCACGCAGACGTCGGTTGCGACGACGCCGATGCTGTCGCCGGGACGAATCGCCTTGACCGACCAATAGGCATCGTGCCGGGCCTGCCACAGCTTGGTGCGGTCCTCCGGCTTGGTGGTCCAGGTAAAGTCACCGCCGCCGCACTCGGCGGCGATGTCGCGGAAATTCTTCGACTGCTCGGCGACCTCGACCTCGCTGCCGTGGAATTCCAGCAGCAGCAGCGGCGTCTCCGGCAGCGACAGTTTTGAATAGTTGTTGCAGGCCTTCACCTGCTCGGCATTGAGCAGCTCGATCCGCGCAACCGGAATGCCGGTCTGAATCGCGAGGATGGTGGCCTGGCAGGCGCCGCGCACGGTCTCGAACGAACAGGCGGCGGCCGCGATCGTGTCGGGGATGCCGCGCAGGCGGATGGTCAGTTCGGAGATGATGCCGAGCGTACCCTCGGCGCCGATGAACAGATGCGTCAGGTCGTAACCGGCCGACGACTTCTTGGCGCGCGTGCCGGTCGTGATGATCTCGCCGTCGCCGCGCACCACCTTCAGCGCCAGCACGTTCTCGCGCATGGTGCCGTAGCGCACCGCGTTGGTGCCGGAGGCGCGGGTCGAGGTCATGCCGCCGAGCGAGGCATCGGCGCCGGGATCGATCGGGAAGAACAGCCCCTGGTCGCGCAGATGCTCGTTCAGCGCCTTGCGGGTCACACCGGGCTGGATCACGCAGTCGAGGTCCTCGGCGTGCACCTCGAGCACCTTGTTCATGTCGCGCAGGTCGATGCAGACGCCGCCCGCCGGCGCGTTGACCTGCCCCTCGAGCGAGGTTCCGGTGCCGAAGGCGATGACGGGCACGCGATTGGCGGCGCAGATCCGCACCACGTCCTGGATGTCGGCGGTTTCCTGCGCCATCACCACCGCATCGGGCGGCTGGGTCGGCAGCCATGTGGTGGTATGGGCGTGCTGCTCGCGCACCGCCTGCGACGTCACGAGCCGGTTGCCGAACCGCGCCGCCAGCGCGTCGATCGCGCGCTTCAGGGCCTGCGGCTCAGGTCGCGTCAGATTGCTCGAAATCGTTGTCGCCACGTCGAATTTCCTCCCGGCTTTAGCCGACCGTGGCAAAGCTTGTATAAGGGGTCAAGAGAGCCTGGCTTGAAAAAGTGGACGCCGGAGTCACAGAAAAGTTCATGCTCGAACGCCAACGAACCGGGGACGGATGATGACTTCAGTGACTGCCACGAGCGAGATGCCACTACCGGCCGCCCCGTTCAAATCTTCCGTGATGCAGATCGAGCCGCAATGGATCGACTATAACGGCCATCTCAACATGGCCTATTACAATGTGATGTTCGACCGCGCCATCGACGAGATGTGGCTGCAGCTCGGCATCGGGCCGGCCTACATGAAGGAGCGGCAGTGCTCGACCTTCACCGCCGAATGCCACGTCCGGTACTTGCGGGAAATTCATCTCGGCGATCCCGTGCAGGTCCAGGTCTTCCTGCTCGGCGCCGACGAGAAACGGCTGCACACGTTCGAGGAGCTGCGCCACGCCACTGAGGGCTGGCTTTCCGCGACCTCGGAGAACCTCACGCTGCACATCGACATGGAGGCGCGCAAGGTGGCGCCATTCCCACCTGACATTCGCGCCCGCGCTCAGAAGATCGTGGATAGCTATGCGGGCGTGGCGCGGCCCGAGGGCATCGGCCGCAACGTGGCGATGCCATCGAAGTAGTCACTGCTGCGCCAGAGCGCGACGGCATTCGATTCAATCGGTCCAGCGGCCGACTCGCTGCACCTCTCCCGCTTGCGGGGAGGTCGGATCGCATCGTTAGATGCGATCCGGGTGGGGGCTCTCTCCGCGAAGCGACTCGTGGAGAGAGCCCCCACCCTAGCCCTCCCCCGCAAGCGGGAGAGGGAATGCAGTTCCGATGCCGCCACGACTAGACCCGACGTCATCGCGAGCTAGACCCGCGTCCTACCACGCGCTAATCCGACCACCGCCGACACCAGGAACAGGATGATGGCGATGAAGAAGATCGCCTTGGCGATTTCGATCGAGGCGCCGGCGATGCCGCCGAAGCCCAAAATGCCCGCGATCAGGGCGACGACCAGGAATGTGACGACCCAGCTCAACATGATCAAACCTCTCGCTTCGTGTCCTTGTTCGATTCCTTGTTCGATTCTTGGCGCGGGCGCTTAGCCGACGCCGCATGTGTTGAAACAATCCTGCGGGGAAGCGCTGGTTCCTGACCGCAAAACCGGGAAATTTTCGCCGATTTCAGGAACCGGGCCGGTTGTGCACTGCTGCCAAAACCGTTCCAAGCGGCCGCGATAAAGCCTGTCAAAACGGCCGGTCAGGCCCTATATGGCCTTCAATCCCTGTTAAGAAGGCTCCCCTTCACCGTCCCACGGTGCCATCGTGGGGCCGAGACGATTCGCCAATGACCGAGCCGAGCAAACTGCCCCATCACGGCGTTCCCGAGCACCAGCCGGTGGCTGGCGGCATCGCCGCGCGTGCGCGGGCGGCGGCGGGCGCTCCGCAATATCTCAACGGCCTCAATCCGGAGCAGCGCGAGGCGGTCGAGACGCTCGACGGCCCGGTGCTGGTGCTCGCCGGCGCCGGCACCGGCAAGACCCGCGTGCTGACCACGCGCATCGCACATATCCTGAGCCAGGGCCGCGCGCGGCCGCAAGAGATCCTGTCGGTGACCTTCACCAACAAGGCGGCGCGCGAGATGAAGCTGCGGCTCGGCCAGATGCTCGGCCAGGCGGTCGAGGGCATGCCGTGGCTCGGCACTTTCCACTCGATCGGCGGCCGTATCCTGCGCATCCATGCCGAGCTGGTGCAGCTCAAATCCAACTTCACGGTGCTCGACGTCGACGACCAGGTGCGGCTGCTGAAGCAGTTGCTGCAGGCCGAGAACATCGACGACAAGCGCTGGCCGGCGCGGATGCTGGCCGGCCTGATCGACAGCTGGAAGAACCGCGGGCTGTCGCCGTCGCAGGTGCCGGCGGGCGAGGCCGCCTCGTTCGGCAACGGCAAGGGCGGCAAGATCTACGCGACCTATCAGGAGCGGCTGAAGATCCTCAACGCCGCCGACTTCGGCGACCTGCTGCTCGAGAACATCAGGCTGTTCCGCGAAAATCCCGACGTACTCCGGCAGTACCAGAACCGCTTCAAGTTCATCCTGGTCGACGAGTACCAAGACACCAACGTGGCGCAGTATCTGTGGCTGCGCCTGCTGTCGCAGGCGCCGTCGCGGCCGGGGCGACCTCTTTCCGATGTGATTCCGGGGCGCCTCGACGCTCCCGTCACTCCGGGGCGCATCGAAGATGCGAACTCTGGTGCGCAATTGCGCACCGGAGAATCTCGAGGAGAAGAGGGCTCACCTCTGGATTCCGAGTTCGCACCTGGCGGTGCGCCCGGGAATGACGGGGAAAACGTCACCGCTCAACAGCCACTGAAAAACATCTGCTGTGTCGGCGACGACGACCAGTCGATCTATGGCTGGCGCGGCGCCGAGGTCGACAACATCCTGCGCTTCGACCACGATTTTCCCGGCGCCAAGGTGATCCGCCTCGAGCGCAATTACCGCTCCACCGGCCACATCCTGGCCGCGGCCTCGCATCTGATCGCGCACAATGAAGGCCGGCTCGGCAAGACGCTGCGCACCGAGGATGTCGACGGCGAGAAGGTCACCGTCACCGGCTCCTGGGATTCGGAAGAGGAAGCGCGCGCGATCGGCGAGGAGCTCGAGGAGCTGCAGCGCACCGGCGAAAACCTCAACGACGTCGCCATCCTGGTCCGTGCCTCGTTCCAGATGCGCGAGTTCGAAGATCGCTTCGTGACGCTCGGCCTGCCCTACCGCGTGATCGGTGGCCCTAGATTCTACGAGCGCGCCGAAATCCGCGATGCGCTGGCGTACTTGCGCACCATCAATTCGCCGGCCGACGATCTCGCCTTCGAGCGCATCGTCAACGTGCCCAAACGGGGGCTCGGCGATGCCACCGTGCAGCTGCTGCACGACCATGCCCGCAAGCGCCGCATTCCGCTGTTCGAGGCGGCGCGCGCCGTGGTCGAGACCGACGAGCTGAAGCCGAAGGCGCGCGGCTCGTTGCGCGATCTCGTGATGCAGTTCGACCGTTGGCGCGCCCAGCGCGAGGTCACCTCGCATACCGAGCTCGCCGAGATCGTGCTCGACGAGAGCGGCTACACCGAGATGTGGCAGAAGGACCGCTCGGCGGACGCCGCGGGCCGGCTCGACAACCTCAAGGAGCTGGTGCGTTCGATGGAGGAATTCGAGAACCTGCAAGGGTTTCTCGAACATATCTCGCTGGTGATGGACCGCGACGGCGAGGCCGGCGACGAAGCCGTGTCGCTGATGACGCTGCATTCGGCCAAGGGCCTCGAGTTCGACAACGTGTTCCTGCCGGGCTGGGAGGAAGGCCTGTTCCCAAGCCAGCGCACGCTCGACGAACAGGGCCGCGCCGGGCTCGAGGAGGAGCGCCGCCTCGCCCATGTCGGGCTGACCCGCGCCCGCCGCCGCGCCAAAATCTATTTCGCGACCAACCGCCGCATCCATGGCACCTGGTCGACCACGATCCCCTCGCGCTTCCTCGACGAGCTGCCGGCGCACAATGTCGAGATCACCGAATCCAAGGGCGGATCGGGCTGGGGCGGCAGCGGCGGCTATGGCGCCTCGCGCTTCGACAACCTCGAATCATTCGGCTCGAGCTATTCGACCCCGGGCTGGCAGCGCGCCCAGGCCAACCGCAACCGCGGCGGCGGGGGACGCAGCGGCGGCGGCGGCTTCGAGGAGCGGCAGTCGTCCTTTTCGTCCGACAGCTTCAGCCGCACCAAGCGCGGCCCCATGGTGATCGAGGGCGAGCTGGTGGCGAAGTCCACGGGCACGACGTCGGAATTTTCGCTTGATGACCGGGTGTTTCACCAGAAATTCGGCTACGGCCATGTGGTGAAGATCGACGGCAACAAGTTGACCATCGCCTTCGAAAAGGCCGGCGAGAAGAAGGTCGTCGACAGCTTTGTGGAGCGGGCGTGACATCGCGGCCTTGCTTGGCGGCCTTGCTTGGCGGCCTTCCTTCGCGACCTGCCTTGGCGGCCTTCCCTGTTCGTAGCCCTTGACCATCACTGATTTCACGGGTTGAGATGGCCCCATGGTCCGGGGTGGGTTTTTCCTTTTTGTCATCGCGCTCACTGCGCCGTCGCTGGCGGTCGCGGAGACGATCAGCTTTGGCGATTCCGCAGCGCAGCTCGCCAAGGCCTGCGGCGCCGACATCACCGCCAATTGCCGCGGCGTCAACCTCGACTCCACCCGCCTCAAGGAGTGCCTGTCGCGCAACCGCGACGTGATCTCGCCGCAGTGCAAGGAGAGCTACTTCTCCACCCTCGATGCGATCCAGAAGCGGATCGCGGCGCGCGTGACCGTTGCCAACGTATGCACCCGCGAGATCGTCAAGGTCTGCGGCGGCTCGACCAAGGAGACCAGCAAATCGGTGCCCTGCCTCGTCGGCGCCAAGGGCCTCAGCCGCAATTGCGCCCAGGCGATCAATGACGCGGGGTATCAATGATGCGCCTGAAGACGCGAGGCTTGCGCGAACTTGACCTTTTGGCCGTGCTCGGCACGCTGGTCTTGCTGGCGATGCCGCTCGCCCCTGCACAGGCGCAGACCGCCATCACGCGCGACGACGTCATCGCCAAGCTGAATCACTACGAGACGGACGCAACGATCGACGTCCCCGCATTGCGCCAGCAAGTGCTCGAGCGATCGCGGTCGCGATCGAAGAACGAGCCGCCGCCGCAAAAGCGCCCGCCGATCGCCCCCGACCTGACCAACCTGCCGACATTCAATGCCGACATCCAGTTCGACGTCGATACGCCGATCGTGCTGCCGGATTCCTACCAGTCCGTCGGGCGCATCGCCGATGCGCTGACGCACTCTTCGCTGCTGCCGTACACGTTCCTGATCGTCGGTCACATCGAATCGACCGGACGGCGCGAGAACAACGTGCTGCTGAGCCAGCGGCGCGCCGACGCCATCCGCGACATCCTGGTCAACACCTTCAAGATCACGGCGAAGCGCCTGCAATCGGTCGGGCTCGGCGAAGAGCAATTGCTCGACCCCGCCCGCCCCAATGCACCGGTCAACAATCAGGTGCAGATCATGCTGGTCGCCAAGGTCGCCGATATCGCACCGCCCGCGCACCCCGCCCCCGCGGCGGCCGCCAAGAAACCGGCGAAACCGGCGAAGCGGCATTAGATCGAGTATGATGGGATTGGATTGAGTAGCGCGGGCGCCGGAACTGCGTCCCCTCTCCCGCTTGCGGGGGAGGGTTAGGGTGGGGGCTCTCCCCACGAGTCGTATCGCGGAGAAAGCCCCCACCCGGATCGCATCTTCGATGCGATCCGACCTCCACCGCAAGCGGGAGAGGTGCACCGAGTACGTGGCTGGATTGGTTCCACCGTTTGTCAAGTCAAGGCAAAGGGCCAGCATGACCCACTACGTCGCCATCATTGAGGATGCCGGACCGGATTACGCCGTGGGCGTCTGGTTTCCGGATCTGCCCGGCTGCACGTCGGCTGGGAATGATATCGACGAGGCGCTGCGCAATGCTCCCGAGGCGCTGGAGCTTTACGCCGAAGGCCTGAGGCACGACGGACATCAATTGCCTCGTCCCAGGACATTGACCGAACTGAAGGCCGACCCGGAGGTCGCCGACGACTTGAAGTCCTACATGGTCGCATTGGTCGAACTGCCCGTCAGAGCGCACGCTGCGGAATAAATTTCTGCCCCGGCGGGTGATTGCAGAACGGAATATGCGTTCCTATCTGGGCTGAACCCACATCACGCCCCCGCCCGGGCCCCAATCCGCGCGCGCCCTTCCCTCACGCTGCCGATCCTCCATGTCGCCGATCATTTCCGTATCCAATCTTTCAAAGACCTATGGCTCCGGCTTCAAGGCGCTGAAGGGCATCAATCTCGATATCGTCAAAGGCGAGATCTTCGCGCTGCTCGGGCCGAACGGCGCCGGCAAGACCACGCTGATCAGCATCATCTGCGGCATTGCCAATCCGAGCGAGGGCCGCATTTCGATCGGCGGACACGACATTATCGCCGATTATCGCGCGGCGCGGTCGATGATCGGGCTGGTTCCGCAGGAACTGCACACCGACGCCTTCGAGTCGGTCTGGGCAACCGTCAGCTTCAGCCGCGGCCTGTTCGGCAAGCCGAAGAACCCCGACCACATCGAGAAGGTGCTGAAGGACCTTTCGCTGTGGGACAAGAAGGACAGCAAAATCATCACGCTGTCCGGCGGCATGAAGCGCCGTGTGATGATCGCCAAGGCGCTGTCGCACGAGCCGCAGATCCTGTTCCTCGACGAGCCCACCGCCGGCGTCGACGTCGAATTGCGCAAGGGGATGTGGGAAGTGGTCCGCACGCTGCAGGCGGCCGGCGTCACCATCATCCTGACCACGCATTACATCGAAGAAGCCGAGGAGATGGCCGACCGCATCGGCGTCATCAACAAGGGTGAGATCATCCTGATCGAGGACAAGGCGACCTTGATGCAGAAGCTCGGCAAGAAGCAGCTGACGCTGCAGCTGCAGAGCAAGCTCGACGCCGTTCCGCAGGCGCTCGCCGCCTACAATCTCGAACTCTCCGACGACGGCCACGCGGTGACCTACGACTACGACACCAAGGGCGATCGCACCGGCATCACCAGCCTGCTCAACGATCTGCGCAATGCCGGCGTCCGGATCTCCGATCTCGATACCAAGCAATCCTCGCTGGAGGACATCTTCGTCAGCCTCGTGAGGGCGCCATGAACTACCGCGCAATCCGGGCGATCTATCTGTTCGAAATGGCGCGCACCTGGCGCACGCTGCTGCAGAGCATCGTCTCGCCCGTGGTCTCGACCTCGCTGTATTTCGTGGTGTTCGGCGCCGCGATCGGCTCGCGCATCACCGAGGTCGAGGGCGTCAGCTACGGCACCTTCATCGTACCGGGGCTCGTGATGCTGTCGGTGCTGACCCAGAGCATCTCGAACGCCTCGTTCGGCATCTACTTCCCGAAATTCGTCGGCACGATCTACGAGATCCTGTCGGCGCCGATCTCCTATCTCGAGATCGTCATCGGTTATGTCGGCGCCGCCGCCACCAAGTCGATCGTCCTCGGCCTGATCATCCTGGCCACCGCCGGACTTTTCGTGCCTCTACATATCCAGCATCCGGTGTGGATGATGACCTTCCTGGTGCTGACCGCCGTCACCTTCAGCCTGTTCGGCTTCATCATCGGCATCTGGGCCGACGGCTTCGAGAAGCTGCAGATGATCCCGATGCTGGTGGTGACGCCGCTGACCTTCCTCGGCGGCAGCTTCTATTCCGTGAACATGCTGCCGTCGGGCTGGCGCACCATCACGCTGCTCAATCCCGTGGTCTATCTGATCTCCGGCTTCCGCTGGAGCTTCTACGAGATCGCCGATGTCAGCGTCGGGCTCAGCCTCGGCATGACTGCGGGCTTCCTGATCGCCTGCATGGTGATCGTGGCCTGGATCTTCCGGACCGGCTACCGGCTGAAGAACTGACGTCTGTAGCCCGGATGAAGCGGAGCGAAATCCGGGACCTTTATCGCCAAGCCTGCAGAACCCGGATTTCGCTGCGCTCCATCCGGGCTACGGGTTCTTCCCCAATCAGTAGCAGTGGAAATGTCCGTGGCGGTAGTAGCCGCGGCAGCGGTGGCCACGGCGGTAGCCGCGATCCGGGATACCGAACACGCCCTTGACCGCGCCCATCGCGCCACCGACGCCGGCACCAACGGCCCCACCGACCACGCCGCCTATCGGACCGGCGGCCCGGTTGCCCTCATAGGCGCCTTCGTGAGCCCCGCGGATGATGCCCTGGGCATGGCCGGCATGGGGGACAGTCGTCAGCGCCAAAGCGAGGGCTGCGGCCACAAGCAGGAGCCGCGCGGAGAGGCCGGCTGGGACGACGGCCGCGGTCTTAACCTTGGTGTTGTTCATCTGGGTTCCTTGAAGCGTGACGCGAATGCGCCGTCTTGGCGGGATTGTGAAACGCCCATGCGGCCAAATGGTTGCGTGGCGGTGACCAACTGGGGCCGCTGTCGCGGCCTGCTCGCGAAAATGTCAGTCCGCCGCGATAGACCAGCCCGGCTTCGGCCTTGTTTGCGCCGCGTGCGGGATTAACGATGCACCAGATCCGCCACTGGAACCAAATTTCGATTCCGGGCATATTGTTTGCCGGGGACGGAGAGCCACGGCTTTGTAATCAGGCCTGGAGGCCAAAAGGTAAAATGCGTTCGTTCCTTATTGCGTTCACTTCCGTGATGCTGTTCGCGGCCGGCGCCGCGCAGGCCAAGGTCGACATCACCATCGACAAGGACAACCAGCAGATGACCGTCGCGGTCGACGGCGTCGCGCGCTATCACTGGCCGGTCTCGAGCGGCATCCCCTCGCGCGAAACGCCGAACGGCACCTTCCGCGCCTTCCGCATGGAAGAGGATCACTACTCCAAGGAATTCGACGACGCGCCGATGCCGCATTCGATCTTCTTCACCAAGATCGGGCACGCGATCCACGGCACCGACTCGGTCAACCGCTTGGGCACACCAGCCTCGCATGGCTGCGTGCGGCTGTCGCGCGACAACGCATCGACGCTCTACGCCCTGGTCCAGAAGGAAGGCGTGCTCAACACCACGGTGACGCTGACCGGCTCGGCGCAGGTCGCGCTGGCGCGCAATCCGCGTGGACGCAACGGCACCGCGGTCGCCCGCCGCGCGCCGCAGCAGGACGAGCAATACGGCACCGCCGCCGCCGGCGACCCTGTCGTCCTGACACCGCAGCCGCGCGAATATCCGGCGCAGGCCCGCGCCGATGATGGCTACATCTATCCGGCCGACGGCAGCTCGACTGCGCAGCGCTACCCGGCGCCGCCGTCAAGCCGTCGCGTCTACGACGCGCAGGCCTATGGCCAGCAGCAATATTACGGCAATCAGGGCTACGCGGCGGCGCCGCAAGGCACCTATCAGCCGCGGCCGTACTACCAGCAGCAGCGCAGCTTCTACGGCAACAACTATCAGGACTGAGACGCAGTCTCTCTTGATCCACTGACGGCGCCGCAGGCAGCGCGCCGTCAGTTCACGCTCCCCTCACCCGCTTGTGACCGTCGCAAAAGGCCCGCGCCGCCCTGCGCCGTGGCCCGTCGTCGCGCCGTCATCTGATTGTAAAATTAGCCCGATATTCGGCGGCAAGAGCGCCCGCCCGGCCCCTGGAGGCCGATTCACGCGGAATGCCCATGAAACCAGGGCGAGAAGCGCGGGTCGCGTAGGCAATATCAGAGGTCGACATGAAACGGGGCATCATTGTCCTTTGCCTGTGCATCGTGGCGATGGCCGGCTATTTCACAACGGACAGATGGGCCATCCGTCACACCACGCTGACGTTCCACGACGTTCTGCGCGACGATCGCGACGTGACGGTCGAGGTCGCGGTCCGGCGCGACCGGCAAATGCAGGCGATGGCCGAGATGATCGAGCTGCCGGTCGCGATCCTGAGCCACGGCAACACCGTCAGGAACACCGAGTACTCGTTCCTCACCAACGTGTTCGCGTCACGCGGCTATCTCGTGGTCAGCATCCAGCACGATCTCGACAGCGATGCGCCGATGGTGACCAAGGTCGGCGAGGAATATGTCGGCCGCCGCATGCAATATAATCGCGGCGTCTTCAACATCATGTATGCGATCGACGAGCTGAAGAAGCTCTATCCGAACGCAAACTATCGCGCGCTGACGCTAATCGGCCACTCCAACGGCGGCGACATCTCGATGTTCTTCGCCAGGCAGCATCCTGACCTGGTCAAGAAGGTCGTGACGCTGGACAATCTGCGCGTCCCCTTCATCACCGACAGCAAGATCAAGATCCTGTCGTTCCGCTCCAGGGACCCGGTGTTCAAGGCCGATCCGGGCGTCGTACCTGACGACGAGACCTGTGCGAGACTCGGCATCAAGGTGGTCAGAACCGAATTCCAGCACAACGACCTCAGCGACCGCGGCCCTGACAGCGCGAAATCGTCGATCCAGGCGGGCGTGGAGCAATTCCTCGACGAGGACGGCGGCGAGAGCGCGCCGACGATGCCACTGCTTGCGGCTTCGACACCCGCCTCCGCGACGACAGCACCGGAGAAGAAATAGCCATCGCGGTGACGTCGACTGGCGCTCTCCGATGCTGCCGGGCAGTGCTTAAGCACGCGCGCTGCGGTGGGCCCTGGCAACGAGCCAGATCGCCGAAAGCAGGAAGTAGAACGCGCCGAATCCCGCATAGGGAGCCACGTCCAGAATCGTCGGTGCGACGGTGCCGATCGATCGGCTGATCATGTAGCCGCCGGCCAGTGCAGACTGTGCACCACTCAGGACCATCGCCCATTGCGCGCCAACATGGCGCCAGCGCCTGACGCCGGTGGACAATTGCAGCAGACCCGCGAGGATCGCCCAAACCCCGAACACCGCCAGAACCGCATAGGTGTCGCGGCTGACCGCCACGATCACGGCGAGCGTCGTGATGGCACTGACCACGACATTCAATGCCTGGGACGGGTTGGCCTTCAGCCCGCCGTTGACGCGCCCGTCCGCCAGATTGGCGATGGCGTCCCATGCCGGGTAGATCACGAGCAGGAACGCGGCAGGGCCCGCTTGCCCACTGAAAAGAACGGCCGCGGCGACCCAGGCGATCGAGAAGAGCGCGCGCCCGAAATAGTAGGATTGCAGCCAGCTGGATTGGGCCGAAAGTCGGCTTTGCATTAATTGACTCCCATGTTTACCTACCTACTAGTAGGTAAATAAACATCCCCGGTCAATCGGGCACAGGGACACCTTCTTGTGTCGAACAGCTGTGCCACCGCGCCTTGACAACTTACCTATCGGAAGGTAGGCGCCGGCATGAACCCAATGATTTCGACTTCAGAGCGGATTCTCGACGTCGCGCAGTCCCTGATCGTGGCGGGCGGCTATAACGGGTTCAGCTATGCCGACATCTCGGATGCGATCGGCATCAGGAAGGCCAGCATCCACCATCACTTCCCGACCAAGGCCGAGCTGGTTTCGGCGCTGGTCGATCGCTACCGGCAGCAGACCGAGCTGGGGCTGAAGTCCCTGCTGGAGCAGTCCGCGAGCCCGGCCGACCAACTGCAGTCCTATGTGAGCTTCTGGCAGACGTGCATTCGAGATGCCACGCTGCCGTTCTGCGTCTGCGCGATGCTTGCCGGCGAGATGCCGATGTTGCCGGACGAGGTCGCATCGCGCGTCCGCGCCCATTTCCATCATCTTGCGCGATGGCTTACGTCGGTGCTGCAGGCTGGCGCAGAGCAGCGCCTGTTCCGGCTGGACAAGCGGCCCGAAGATGAGGCCCAAACGCTGATGGCGTCGGTTCACGGAGCCATGCTCTCTGCGCGGGCTTTCAACGACCCCGAACTGTTCACTGCGATCGTCAGCTCAGAGATCGCGAAGCTGCTGGACCGCTAGAGCCTACTGCTCGCCGTCGCGCAGGCGCCGGTAGACCGCGCCCAGCACGTTCGAATAATCGTCGGTCCAGACCCGCTGCTTGTCGTTGGCGTCGGTCTCGGTCCAGACGTCAGATGATGCGAGCTTGCCGACGTCCTCCTCCTCGCGCGCGGAGACCACGACCGAGGTCGAGAAAATGTATTCGTTGTCGCGCCCGGAATCCTCGCTATAGACCCAGCTTTTCATGTCGTTGGCATCGGCGATGCCGACCACGACGCTGGCAAGTTCAAGATGCCGGTTGGAGACGTGCATCACGACCGCGCCCTGCGGCGCCAGCTTCTCCTTGTAGATCGCCATCGCCTCCTCGGTCGCGAGATGGATCGGGATCGCGTCCGACGAATAGGCGTCGACGATGATGAGATCGTAGACGCCGTCCGGCTCCTTGGCGAAGGTCAGCCGCGCGTCGCCGATCACAGGCTTCAGGTTCGGCTCGCAGCTCTGGATGTAGGTGAAGTATTTCGGGTCGCGCGCGGTATCGACCATCGACTGGTCGATCTCGAAGAATCGCCAGTCCTCGCCGGGGGCCAAGGCGCAGGTCAGCGTTCCCGAGCCGAGCCCGATGACAGCCACTTTCAGCGGCGTACCCTTGCGCTCGCGCATTGCGGTGATGGCCTGCCCGATGCCGCCGTCCTTGTGATAGTAGCTGATCGGCTCCGGCTTTCCGCTGACCGGCGTGCCGTCGTCGTTCTTGAACTTCTCGGCGCCATGGATCGTGGTGCCGTGCATCAGCACGTGATACTGCCCGTTCGGCGTCACCACGATCTTGTGCACGCCGAAGAAGCTGCGCACGGTTTCGACGCGGCCGTCGTCGGATGGATAGGTGCGCAGCACCACCAGCGCGACGGCGACGGTGGCGAAGATCTTCCAGCGATTGGCATTCAGTGCGAGCGCGAGCAGCGCCGAAAGCACACCGACCGCGCCGATCACCCACACCCGGTGGTCGTCGAACCAGTTGAAGATGTCGCCGGCCGAATAACTCGGCGCGATCAGCGCCACCGCCAGCATCGCAAGGAACGGCCAGTACCAGGCGCTCCAGCGCGGCAGCCGCTCCGCGCCGCCGCGCGGACGGCACAGCGCCGCGAGCGCCAGCAGGATCGGATATTCGGCGATCCACGAGAAGGTGAACGGCGCGATGAGCCCCGCGAACAGGCCGCCGACCATGCCGCCGAACGACAGCGCGACATAGAAGCCGGTGAGATATTTCGCCGCGGGGCGGGTGCGCGCGAGCTCGCCATGACAGGCCATCGCGATGATGAAGAAGCAGAGCTGATGGCCGCCGAGCGTAAGGAGCAGGTTCTGCTCGCCGCCGACCGCGAGCAGGATCACCACGCCGGCAATCGCCAGCGGCTGCGCCAGCAGCATCCATTTGTGCGGCAGCAGCGGCCGCGACTGGAACACCAGCACCCAGGTCAACAGATACAGCGACAGCGGCAGCACCCACAGCAAGGGAGCGGCCGCAACGTCGGTCGAGATATGCGCCGTCACTGCGATCAGCAGGCCGGACGGCACGGCAGCCAGGAAGATCCAGCGCGCCCGCCGCGACCAGGACGGCGCCAACGCATTGGCATCATCACCTTGCGCGTCGCGTGCGGCGGCATAGGCCGGCGACCGCAACAGCAGCACGCCACAGCTTGCGATCAGGACGATCAGCAGCCCATAGCCGCCGGTCCAGATCAGATTCTGGGTGCGCAACGTGAACATCGGCTCGAGCAGCACCGGATAGGACAGCAGCGCCAGGAAGCTGCCGATGTTCGAGGACGCATAGAGAAAATACGGGTCGGGGCCATTGGAGTGTCCGGTGCGCACGAACCAGGCCTGCAGCAGCGGATTGTTGGCGGCGAGCGCGAAGAACGGCAGGCCGATCGACACCGCGAACAGGCCGAGCAGCCAGACCGCGTAGCCCGAGGTCGGCGGCTCGCCCCAGCCGCTTTTGATCGAGAGCGGCAATGTCAGCAGCGCGACGGCGAGCAGCACGAGATGCACCACGATCGGAATGATGCGGTTGTTCAGCTTCATCAGCAGATGCGCATAGGCGTAGCCGCCGAGCAGCAGCGACTGGAAAAACACCATTGCCACCGACCATACCGCCGGCGAGCCGCCGAGCCGCGGCAACACCATCTTGGTGAACAACGGCTGCACCGAGAACAGCAACAGCGCGCTGACGAAGATCGCGGCGGTGTAGACAACCAGCACCAGCCGGTTACGCGAGGCGGACGGCTCAGACGACATGAATACTCCCGGTCACGATCCGGCAGATCAACACCGGGCAGATGCATTGCATTGAATCATAGCGCCACGCAGCGGGCAACACGGCCACCGATGCCAATCGCTTGAGCGGTTCAGCCAGTCAGCACATCATCGGTTGAACTTGCCGCGCCGGTGAGCGGCGCAGCTGCGTCCATCTGCGGCCGGAACGGTGTTCGTCCCATCCAGGGCTGCATTTCCAGATGTTGCAGCCAATCCTTGACCGACGGGATCCAGCCGAGATCGTCCTTGACGTGCTGCTCGCCGACCGTCCGCACCGGCACCTGCTTGCCGGCGCTGTTGGTCAGCGTCGCACCGAAGATCTTCTCGCAGAGGAAGATGCCTTCACTGTGATGACGCAGCGCGCGGTGCCGCACGTCGGCGAGATGCGCCTTGCTCTCGTCGAACCAGTCGTGGATCGGCAGGTAATCCTCGGGAACACCGCCGAACAGGCGCGCCGAACGCACGGCATGATGATAGGGATGCGCCATCGCAGTCTACCTCGTGATCTCTGCGTTGCGGGTCACCGGATCGGCGGCAGGGTCGTCGGTCACGGTTCCGGCATCGAGATCGACCGTGAACGCGCCGTACAGAACATGCTCGCCGGTGCCATAGCCGCTGCCGAGCAGCATGGTCGCAAACTCCGTGCACAGCCAGTCGTGAACAAAGGAGTCGATCTGGTTGTGCTCGCCCCTCTCGTCGTACCGGCGCGTCACCCCGCGCGCGACCAGCCGGTCGAGCAGCTTGCGCGCGACGAGTTGATCGACCAGTGCAGCGGTGTCGATGCGCGTGCCGTCCTGAAGCGTGGCACTCTCCAGCCAGGTGAAACCCTCGTCATTGCCTCCGTCATAGCGACAGTAGAGCTGCCGCACGCCGAGATCGGTGAGCACCGGAACGACCGCAGCGAGCAAACGCTGCCGGACAAAGACGGCCTGCGTGGCGCGTGCGGCATGCCAGGCCGCCGTCGCCTGCGGACTTGGCGCAGCCGGAGTCCTGCGGCCACGCAGGCGATCCCACAGGCTTGGTCGCGAAACCGGCACCTTGTCCGGCGGCGGTTCGGGCGGGACGTCCAGAGAAAAATGCACGGGGTCGTGCTGCCCACCATATTCCGGCGCCGGCAGATAGACGAACTGGTCGGCACGCGGCGGCGGCAGATCGGAATCGTCGTCGGGCCACTCGATTTGAGTTTGATCAAAAACAAACGGCATATGCACTCCACGGTTTGGCAAGACTGAACGAACGAGGCGCCCTGCCTGCCCCGCTTGGGGCTCACGGCCCCACAATCTCGGTCGAATTATCGTATCCGGATCGGTACGGTTTTGTGACCCACCGGATGCGAGGGCATCGCGGACGGTGGCCGGATGAGATCATCCGGCCTATAGAAGCACCATGTCCAATCATGAAGTCGACGTCGTCATCATCGGTGCGGGGCACAACGGCCTCACCTGCGCGGCCTATCTCGCGATGGCCGGGCTCAAGGTCAGGGTCGTCGAGCGCCGCAAGGTGGTGGGCGGCGCCGCCGTCACCGAAGAATTTTGTCCGGGCTTCCGCAATTCGGTCGCGGCCTACACGGTGAGCCTGCTCAATCCGCAAATCATCTCCGACCTGAAACTTGCCGAGCACGGCCTCAAGATCGTCGAACGCCGCGCGCAGAACTTCCTCCCCGCACCCGACGGCAGTTGCCTGCTGACCGGCGAAGGCCGCACCCAGCAGTCGGTGGAGAGACTGAGCCAGCGGGATGCGGCAACGATCGGCGTGTTCTCCGGGGAACTCGAAGCCATCGCCGACGTGCTGCGCCAGTTCGTGCTGCGCGCGCCGCCGAACCTCGTCGAAGGCTTTAGCCTCGGCGCGGTGAGCGAGGCCTTCAACGCGCTTGGCACCGCCAACATCCTGCGCCGGCTGTCGCTCGAGCAGCAGCGCAATCTGCTCGACCTGTTCACCCGCTCGGCCGGCGAGATGCTCGACGAGCGTTTCGAGAACGACCTCGTCAAGGCGCTGTTCGGCTTCGACGCCATCGTCGGCAATTATGCCAGCCCCTACGCGGCCGGCTCGGCCTATGTGATGCTGCACCATGCGTTCGGCGAGGTGAACGGCAAGAAGGGCGTCTGGGGCCACGCGATCGGCGGCATGGGCGCGATCACCCAGGCGATGGCAAGCGCCGCGCGCGGCCATGGTGCCGAGATCGAAACCGACGCCGGTGTCCGCGAGGTGATCGTCGAGAAGGATCGCGCCACCGGCGTCATCCTCGACAATGGCGCGACGGTGCGCGCCAAATATATCGTCTCCAACGTCAACCCGAAGCTGCTCTACACGCGCCTGGTGCCGGAGGGCGCACTGGCAAGCGAATTCCGCACGCGCATCGGGCGATGGCAGAACGGCTCCGGCACGTTCAGGATGAATGTGGCGCTCGGCGCCCTGCCCTCGTTCACCACGCTGCCCGGCCCGGGCGATCACCTCACTGCGGGCATCATCATCGCGCCTGGTCTCGGCTACATGGATCGCGCCTGGCGCGACGCGCGTGAATTCGGCTGGAGCCGCGCGCCGGTCGTCGAGGTGCTGATCCCCTCGACGCTCGACGACAGTTTGAGCCCGCCGGGTCAACATGTCGCGAGCCTGTTCTGCCAGCACGTCGCGCCGCAACTGCCGGACGGCAAATCATGGGACGACCATCGCGAGGAGGTCGCTGACCTGATGATCGCAACCGTCGATGACTACGCCCCCGGCTTCGCGGACAGTGTGATCGGCCGCCAGATCCTGTCGCCGCTCGACCTCGAGCGGCAGTTCGGCCTACTCGGCGGCGACATCTTTCATGGCGCGCTGACGCTGAACCAGCTGTTCTCGGCGCGTCCCATGCTCGGCCATGCCGACTACCGCGGACCGCTGCGCGGTCTCTACCATTGCGGTTCCGGGGCTCATCCAGGCGGCGGGGTCACCGGCGCCCCCGGCCACAACGCCGCGCGGTCCGTCCTCGCCGATCATCGCGCGCTGTTCGCATAGAGCGGACGGCGCATCGCGGGCCGCGGTCGGGGCCGGGCCAAGCTGTGGACAGGTCTGTTGAGAGGCTGTGGGTCGACCGTAGCCAGAGGTGGTGTGCCTTGGCGGGACAATTGGTGAGTATCCCGGTGGACTGCCTGTGGAACGGAGGCCGACAACCCCGAGGACGACGCGCTGGATGTCGTGTGGACAGGCTGCGTACGGCTCTGTGGACAACCTGTCAAAAAGAAAACACCGGGCCTGGTTGCCCGGTGCTTGCTCGAGAACGCCGTCTGCGAAATTACTTGAGCGAGCTGGCGACAGTGTTGAACGTCCCGCTCAAGTTCGTGCCGACGCCATTCACCGCAGCGATGATGGCGATGGCGATGCCGGTCGCAATCAGTCCGTATTCGATAGCGGTCGCGCCGGATTCGTTCTTCAAAAACCTAACGAAAAGAGTCTTCATTGCAGCCCTGCCCTGGGTTGTGATGCCTTGGAACGAAGGGTGTTCCCGAGTTCCGCCTCCGTAGTAGTACGGCGGTATCTAAGGTTGTCTGAATCGGGAACCTATCAATTCTCGCGATATTCGATTGAATCCGGCTTGAAATTTTAACAAAAACCGCGCTACCGGCCTCCGATGACCCCGTCCACACACCGTGCCAGCATCACCCTTTCGGACGAATCGACCGCAAAACGCGTGGTCGACGCGCTTTCAGAGCTGTTTTTCGAGGATCAGGCGGCTTTTGCGGCCTTTGAGCGGCCGGACGGCCGCTGGGATGTCACCGTCCATTTTGCGGAGCCGCCGGACCAAACCTTGTTGCGCGAGCTGGTCGGACAGGCTGTGCGGCCCGATGTCGCATCAACTTTGGTATTTGACACCATCGAGGCGAAGGACTGGGTCAAGGCCAGCCTGGAAGATCTGGTCCCGGTCGCGGCCGGCCGGTTTATCGTCCATGGCCAGCATGACCGGCACAGGATACCGCCGAACAAGCTCGGGATCGAGATCGAGGCGGCGCTCGCCTTCGGCACCGGCCATCACGGCACCACGCGCGGCTGCCTGCTGCTGCTCGACCACGTGCTGAAGGCCGATCAGCCCCGCCGGGTGCTCGATCTCGGCACCGGGACCGGCGTGCTGGGGATCGCCGCCGCCAAGGCGCAGCATCGCAAGGTGCTGGCGAGCGACATCGACCCGCCGTCGGTCAAGGTCGCCGCCGAGAATGCCCGGCTGAATGGGGCAGGACATCTGGTCGATGTGATCCGTGCCACGGGCTTTGCATCGCCGCGGTTTGCCGAGGACGGGCCGTTCGATCTGGTACTCGCCAACATCCTCGCCAATCCGCTGCGCCAGCTGGCGGGGCCGATGGCCCGGCACCTCGCATCGTCGGCGCAGGTCATCCTCTCGGGCCTGCTGACGCATCAGGCTCCGGCGGTCATTGCCGCCTATCGCGCCCGCGGGCTGGTGCCGCTGCGGCATCTGAAGATCGAGGGCTGGAGCAGCCTGCTGCTGCGCTCGGTCAGGTGAAATGACCGCGACCGGCAGACAGTGCGGCGACTGCACGCTCTGCTGCAAGGTGATGGCGATCGAGGAGCTGGCGAAGCCGGCCAACGCATGGTGTGCGCATTGCAAGCCGGGGCGCGGCTGCCGGATCTATCCAAGCCGGCCGGCGGAATGCCGCGCGTTCAGCTGCGTCTGGCTGGTCAACGAACTGCTGGAGGAGCACTGGAAGCCCTCCCGATCGAAGCTTGTCCTGACCACGTCGGACGACGGGCTCGAGGTCAGATGCGATCCGGGTTTCCCGGATGCCTGGCGCAGGGAGCCGTTTCGCAACGAGCTCAGGGAATGGGCGATATCCGGCGAGCCGCTCGACATGACCGTCGTCGTCATCGCCGGTCAGCGCATCACGCTGCTGACGCCGGAGCGCGAATTCGATCTGGGTGTCGTCGGTCCCGATGAGCGGATCGTGCGTGAACTCAAGGGCACCAGGGTCGTCAATGTAACCGTGGCGAAGGCGTCCGACCTCGCACCGTAAACGCGATCTGCGGATTGGCTATTCGGGTGCTGCGGAATCGCGGCCGGCCGTGTCGGCCTTGTCCTGACCGGCTGCGCGCCTGGCCCGCGCCTCGACCAAACGGTCGAGCATTTGCACGATGACGCCACGTTGCTTCTGCTCGACCGGCGCGATCGGCCCGCGGCGAACCGGCGGCGAGATCTTCTCAAACGTGAATGCAGGCATCGTGCATCTCCTCACCGTTGAGTTGAGACACTCCTGGACGCCCCCCGTACGCAGACCGTCGATGGTGGACATCGTCCGGTCACTTCCACTATGCCATGATTCAAGCATAAGTTATGCCAAAAATGTGGTCATGCCTCAGCGCGTCGGCGCGAAGCTCATGCTGCATCCGAAGAGAGTGCAAAGGCAATGTTCGAAGCCCATTTCCAGACGTTCGAAGAGCCCGAAGGCGGCGTGGCGCTGACCGCGCGCTTAAGCGCACTGCGCGAGGAACTGGCGCGGCGCAAGCTGACCGGGTTCGTGGTTCCGCGCGCCGATCAGCAGCAGAATGAGTATGTTGCCGCGTCCGAGGAGCGGCTTGCCTGGCTGACCGGCTTCACCGGATCGGCCGGGCTCGCGATCGTGGTGAGCAAGGAAGCCGCCCTGTTCGTCGACGGGCGCTACACGCTGCAGGCCGGCAAGCAGGTCGATCGCAAGGCCTGGCAGGTCGAGCCGCTGGTCGAGCCGCCGCCGGAGCATTGGCTGACCCGGCATCTGGCAGCCGGCGACCGCCTAGGATTTGACCCTTGGCTGCACACTTCTGCGGCAGCCGAACGGCTGGCGGCGGCCTGCGCCAAGGCCGGCGCCGAACTGGTCGCCGTCGACGGCAACCCGGTCGACACGATCTGGAGCGAGCGGCCGGCGCCGCCGCTCGGCCCGGTCGCGATCCACGGCGCGCAGTTTTCCGGCGAGATCGAGGCCGAGAAGCTGAAGCGCATCCGGCTCGAGATCCACAAGCTCGGGGTCGATGCGCTGGTGCTCTCCGACAGCCACGCGGTGGCCTGGACCTTCAACATCCGCGGCGCCGACGTCTCGCATACGCCGCTGCCGCTGTCCTACGCGCTGGTGCCGAAGGAAGGCCGGCCGCTGGTGTTCATCGATCACCGCAAGCTGTCCAACGCGACCCGCGACCATCTCGAACAGTCCGCCGATGTCGAGGAGCCGGCAGCGCTGACGCAGAAGCTCACCGAGCTCGCCAAGCGCGGCGCCTCGATCGCACTCGACAGCGCGACCGCGGCCGACGCGTTGAGCCACCTGATCGCCGGCGCCGGCGGCAAGCCGGTGCGCGGCAGCGATCCGGTCAGCCTGCTGAAGGCGGTCAAGAACCTCACCGAGATCGACGGCACGCGCACCGCGCACCAGCGCGACGCGGTGGCGCTCGTGCGCTTCCTCGCCTGGATCGACCGCGAGGCGCCCTCCGGCCACCTCACCGAGATCGACACCGTCGAGGCGCTGGAGACCTTCCGCCGCCAGACCGGCGCGCTGAAGGACGTCTCGTTCCCGACCATTGCCGGCACCGGGCCGAACGGCGCCATCGTGCATTATCGCGTGACGCGCAAGAGCAACCGCCGCATCGAGCCCGGCGATCTGCTGCTGATCGATTCCGGCGCGCAATATGAGGACGGCACCACCGACGTCACCCGCACCATCGCGATCGGCAAGCCGACCGACGAGATGCGCGACCGCTTCACCCGCGTGCTGCGCGGCCATATCGCGATCGCCCGCGCGATCTTCCCCGACGGCACCACCGGCGCGCAGCTCGACAGCTTCGCGCGGCAACATCTCTGGCAGGCCGGGATCGATTTCGAGCACGGCACCGGCCACGGCGTCGGCAGCTATCTCAGCGTCCATGAAGGACCGGCGCGGATCTCCAAGCTCGGCACCACGCCGCTGAAGCGCGGCATGATCCTGTCCAACGAGCCCGGCTACTACAAGACCGACGCCTACGGCATCAGGATCGAGAACCTCGAGCTGGTGATCGGCACCGACATTGCCGGCGCCGAGAAGCCGGTCAACGCATTCGAGACGCTGACGCTGGCGCCGATCGATCGCCGCCTGATCGAGGTCAGCATGCTGAGCGAAGGCGAATTGAGCTGGCTCAACGACTACCATGCCCGCGTCGCGCGTGTGGTTCGCCCGCATCTCGACGACAACGCCACCAAGCTGTGGCTGGACGAGGCGACGGCGGCGCTGAAGTAGCCGACGTCAGGCCGTTCATCCTCGGTCGTCATCCCCGCACTCGGTGTCATCCCCCGCGAAAGCGGGGGATCCAGTACGCCGCGGCCTATCCGTTAAGCAATGACCGCCTCTGGAATACTGGGTCCCCCGCTTTCGCGGAGGACGACAGCGGTGTTTGTTGCGCGAGACGAAACATCACCGCTTCGCCTCCCGAAATGCATGGGCGTATGCCGAAACACCCGTATTCCGCGCGAACGGGCACGCTACAGTCTTTCCACAATGCTGGATCGGACCTGAATGCACGGCGTGATGGGCAAGCCGCCCGGCGCGGCCCAAGACAAAATCAGAGACAACACTAAAGACAACATCGCGACATCGAAGGTCATGCTGCTGATGCTCGTCGTGATGACGGGCGTCGCGCCGATCTCGCTCTACATGCTGGTTCCAGCGCTGCCGGTGCTGGCGACCACGTTCGGCCGCGACATCGGAATCGCGCAGATGACCGTGTCGCTCTACATGGTCGGCATCGCGCTCTCGCAGCTGATCATGGGACCGCTGTCCGACAAGTTCGGCCGTCGGCCCGTGCTGCTCGCGGGCCTCGGCCTGATGGTCGTGGCCGGCATCGGCTCTGACTTCGCCGAAACCCTGCCGCAACTGATCGCGGCGCGCTTCTTCCAGGCGCTCGGCGGCGCCAGCGGCATGGTGATCAGCCGCGCCATCATCCGCGATCTCTATCCGCGCGAGCGGGTCGGCGCTATGATCAGCCTCGTCGTCGCCGCGCTGATGATCGCGCAGATGGTGAGCCCGCTCACCGGCGGTCTGCTGGAAACCACATTCGGCTGGCGCGCGATCCTCTATCTCATCACCGCAGCGTCGCTGATCACCACGATCTTCATCGCGCTGGCATTGCCCGAAACCCGCCGCGACCGCACCGACAGCTCCAGTTTCCGCGGCGATCTCGGCAGGCTGATGCGAAGCCGCGCCTTCGTCGGCTATCTGCTGTGCCAGGTGCTGGCCTCGCAGATCATCTTCGCCTTCGCCGGCGGCGGTCCCTATATCGTGGTGACCCAGATGGGCCGCAGCAGCGCCGAATATGGCGCGTGGTTCGCGATGACGGGGTTCGGCTACTTCATCGGCAATCTGCTCTGCGTCCGCTTCGCGCCGCGCCACTCGCTGGAGAAGCTGATCTGGTTCGGCCTCGCGCTGCAGGTCGGCGGCAGCCTGTTGAACCTGATCTGGAGTTTCGCCGGGCTGAACCAAGCGCCGCTCTGGCTCTTCGGCACCCAGATGATCGTCATGGTCGCCAATGCCTTCGTGATGGCCAATTCCGCTGCCGGCGCCATCAGCATTCGCCCCGAGGCCGCCGGTACCGCCTCCGGCGCCATGGGCTTCCTGCAGCAGGGCATCGGCTCGCTGATCTCGCAGTTCGGCGCCTATCTCGGCGGCCACTCGACCACGACGCTGCCGCTGACATCGGCGCTCTTCGCGATCTCGCTCGCCTGCGCCTGCACCATGATCTTCGTCGTGCCGCGCCGAAATGTGGTGGTCAGCGAAGAGCTGATCGCGCAGGCCGAGGAGGATGAGCAAGGGATGATGTGAGGCGTGCGCTCGTACCGCGCTCTCGCCTCGTCATCCCCCGCGAAAGCGGGGGATCCAGTACGCCGCGGCCTATCGGCTCAACAATGACTGTCTCTGGAATACTGGGTCCCCCGCTTTCGCGGAGGACGACAGCGGAGAATGCGGCGGCGCCGCTGCGCCCTACTCCTCGATCAGCTTCAGCCACTCGTCTTCGGTCAGCACCGCAACACCAAGCTCGCGCGCCTTGGTCAGCTTTGACCCGGCCTCTTCGCCGGCGACGACGTAATCCGTCTTTTTTGAAACCGACCCCGCGACCTTGGCGCCGAGCCGCTCGGCCATCGCCTTGGCTTCGTCGCGGGTGAACTTCGTCAGCGACCCGGTGAACACCACGGTCTTGTCCGAGACCGGCGAGCTCTTGCGCGGCTGCTCGGCGGGCTTGACCTCGATCTGCTGCAGCAATTCACCGAGCGCCTTGACGTTGCGCGGCTCGGCAAAGAACTCGACCACCGCATCCGCGACGATCTCGCCGATGCCATCGATATCGTTGAGGTCCTGGTAGGCCTCGGTGGTGTTCTCCTCGTCCGTGCTGCCTTTGGCGGCGGCCAGCATCGCCTCACGGAAATTCTCGATCGTGTGGTAGTGCCGCGCCAGCAGCTTGGCATTGCCTTCGCCGACATGGCGAATGCCGAGCGCAAAGATCAAGCGGTGCAGGTCGATGTTGCGGCGGGCGTCGATCGCGTCGAACAGGTTGCGCACCGAAGTTTCGCCGTAGCCTTCGCGCTCCATCAATTTGCTGGTCGAACGTTGGTCCCGCTCGCGAAGCGTGAAGATGTCGACCGGCGACATCACCAGTCCGTCCTCGTAGAACTCCTGGATCTGCTTCTCGCCGAGACCATCGATATCGAAGGCAAGGCGCGACACGAAATGCTTCAGCCGCTCGACCGCCTGCGCCGGACAGATCAGCGCGCCGGTGCAGCGGCGCACCGCCTCGCCCTCCTCGCGGATCGCGTGACTGCCGCACACCGGGCAAGTGTCCGGAAACTTGTACGGCTTTGCACTCTTGGGCCGCTTGTCCAGAACGACATTGACGACCTGGGGGATGACGTCGCCGGCGCGCTGCACCACGACGGTGTCGTCGATGCGCAGATCGACGCCATCCCGGATCGGATTGCCGTCGTTGCCGATGCCCTTGATGTAGTCCTCGTTGTGCAGGGTCGCGTTCGAAACCACGACGCCACCGACCGTCACCGGCTCGAGCCGCGCGACCGGCGTCATCGCTCCGGTGCGCCCCACCTGGATATCGATGCCCTTGAGAATTGTCGTCGCCTGTTCGGCTGCGAATTTGTGTGCGATGGCCCAGCGCGGGCTGCGCGACACGAAGCCGAGCCGCTCCTGCCAGTCGAGGCGGTCGACCTTGTAGACCACGCCGTCGATGTCGTAGCCGAGCGAGGCCCGCTCCTCGCCGATCTTGTTGTAGAATTTCAGGACATCGTCGACGCTCTTGCAGAGCGTGATCAACGGATTGACCACGAAGCCTGCTCTGTCCATCCACTCAAGCATGCCGTGCTGGGTGTCGGCGGGCGGCTCGCTCATCTCGCCCCATGTGTAGGCGAAGAATTTCAGCGGTCGTGACGCGGTGATCGACACGTCCTTCTGACGCAGCGAACCCGCGGCCGAATTGCGCGGATTGGCAAACACCGTGTCGTCGGCCGCGGCCTGCTTCTTGTTCAGCTCGAGGAAGTCCTTCTTGAGCATATAGACTTCGCCGCGCATTTCGCAGGCTGCCGGAACGTTGCGTCCCTTCAGGGTGTGCGGGATGTCCTTGATGGTCCGGACGTTGGCGGTGACATCCTCGCCGGTGAAGCCGTCGCCACGCGTCGCGGCCCGGACCAATTCGCCATTTTCATAGCGCAGCGAGAGCGACAGGCCGTCGATCTTCGGTTCAGCGACCAGCGCCGGAATATGGTCGGCATCCAGCTTGAGAAAGCGCCTGATACGTTCGACGAATTCGGTGACATCCTCGTCGCTGAACGCGTTGCCGAGCGACAGCATCGGAACGACATGCTGCACCTTGGCAAAGCCGCGGGCCGGCGCCGCGCCGACCGTCTGCGTCGGCGAGTCCTTGGTGACGAGATCGGGAAACCTGGCCTCGATTGCTTCCAGGCGCTGCCGCAACGCGTCGTAGGCCGCGTCCGATACGGTTGGCGCGTCCTTCTGGTAGTAGCGCTCGTTGTGCGCCTCGATCTCGAGTGAAAGCCGCATGTGCTCGACCTTGGCCTGGGCCTTGGTGAGCTTGTCGACGTCGACCAGCGCTTTCTTCGTCTTGGTGGCCATGGCCGCGACTAGCTCGCCGCCCTGAGCAGCCGTTCCGCCGCCGCCCTCGCCTCCGCGGTAATCTCGGCGCCGGCCAGCATGCGTGCGATCTCCTCGCGGCGGTGATCGGCGGCGAGCGCGTTGACGCGGGTGGCGACGCGCTTGCCCTTGTCGAGCGCATCCTTGGAGATCAGAAGATGCTGGCTGGCACGGGCCGCGACCTGCGGCGCATGCGTCACCGCCATTACCTGCACCTTGCCGGCGAGGCGTGCCAGCCGCGAACCGATCGCATCCGCCACCGCGCCGCCGACACCGGTATCGATTTCGTCGAACACCAAAGTCGGCGCCGAGCCACGATCGGCCAGCACGACCTTCAGCGCCAGCAGGAAGCGCGACAGCTCGCCGCCGGAGGCGACCTTCATCATCGGCCCCGGCTTGGTGCCCGGATTGGTCTGCACCCAGAACTCGACGCGGTCGATGCCCTGCGGCCCCGGCGCGGCGGCATTGGCCTCGACCTGGGTCATGAATTTCGCGCGCTCGAGCTTGAGCGGCGCGAGCTCGGCATTGACGGCCTTGTTGAGCTTCTCGGCCGCCTTGGTACGCGCCGCCGACAGCTTTGCCGCAGCAGCAGCATAGCGCTTGTCGGCCTCACTAGCGGCCGCTTCCAGCTTCTTCAGCTGATCGGCGCCGGCATCGATCAGCGCGACGTCGCCGGCGTATTGCGCAGCCAGCGCGGCCAGCAGATCGACCGGCGTCGAATATTTGCGCGAGGCGGCGCGCAGTGCGAATAGCCGTTCCTCGATGCGCTCGAGCTCGCCCGGATCGAAATCGGTCGCCGCCAGTGCCGCGTGGAGATGCTGGTCGGCCTCTTCCAGCGCGTTGATCGCGATATCGATCGCCTTGACCGCCGGCTCGATCAGGCTGGGCGCATTGGCAGCACGCCGCTCCAGCCGCCGCACCGCCGCGGACAGCGCCGACACCGGCGAATGCGAGCCGCCGATCGCCTCCTGCGCCTCGCGCAGATCGGTCGCGACCTTCTCACCCTGCATCATGGTGGTGCGGCGGTTGGCGAGCTCAGTCTCCTCGCCCTCCTTCGGCGCCAGCGTCTTCAGCTCCTGGGAGGCGTGGCGCAGATAGTCGGCCTCGCGCGCGGCGCGCTCCATGCCGGCGCGATGCTCGTCGAGATCGGCGTTGGCGGTCCGCCTGATTTCCCACAACGCTTCCAGAGCGGCGACGTCCTTCTCGTGGCCGGCGAAGGCGTCGAGCAGCTGGCGGTGGGTGGAGGCGTCGACCAAAGCGCGCTCGTCGTGCTGGCCATGGATTTCGACCAGGACGGCGCCGACCGCCCTCAGGGTCTGCACGCTGATCGCCTGGTCGTTGATGAAGGCGCGGGTGCGGCCGTCGGCGAGCTGCACGCGACGCAGGATCATCTCGCCGGTGTCGTCGAGGCCGTTCTCGGCAAGGATCCCGGCGGCCGGATGCCCCTTCGGGACATCGAACGTGGCGGTGACCTGCCCCTGTTCGGCGCCATGGCGCACCAGGCCGGCATCGCCGCGGCCGCCGAGCGCCAGCGCAAAGGCATCAAGCAGGATGGATTTGCCGGCGCCGGTTTCGCCGGTCAGCACCGCCAGGCCACGGGAAAATTCGATATCAAGCCGTTCGATCAGGACGATGTCACGGATCGATAGACGGGCCAGCATGCGAGGACAATTCCTAGCCGAGACCTATCTTCTTGAAGGTCCTGCTGATCCAGGATCCCTGATTCTCGCTCGGCTCGAGACCGCCGGACTTTACTAGATTATACGCGTCCTTGTACCAGCGGCTGTCCGGAAAATTGTGGCCGAGCACCGCGGCCGCGGTCTGCGCCTCGCCGGCGATGCCGATCGCCATATAGGCCTCGGTGAGCCGGTAGAGCGCCTCTTCGACGTGGCGGGTGGTCTGGTACTGGGTGACCACGGTCTTGAAGCGGTTGATGGCGGCGGTGAAGTCGCGCTTCTCGATGTAATAGCGCCCGACCGCCATTTCCTTGCCGGCGAGCTGGTCGCGCGCGGCCTGGATCTTGTTCTTGGCCTGGGTGGCGTATTCGGAGGTCGGATATTTGCGCACCACCTCTTCGAGCGCCGCGATCGCCTTCTCGGTGCGGCTCTGGTCGCGCGAGATGTCCGGGATCTGGTCGAAATGCGATGCCGCGATCAGGTACTGGGCGTAGGACGCGTCCGGGCTGCCGGGATGCAGGGTCACGTAGCGGGTGGCGGAGCCGATGCAGCTGTCGTAGTCGCCCGCCTGATAGTACGAATAGGCCGACATCAGCAGCGACTTGCGCGCCCAGTCCGAATAGGGATGCTGACGGTCGACTTCCTCGAACTTCTTCGAAGCGGCCTTCAGGTCCTTCTTCTCGTTCATCATGTACAAGCCCTCATTGTAGAGCTTGTCCGCGGGCTCATCGACGAACGTGTCGTCCTTGGCCATGAACTTGTCCCACAGCGCGCCGGTGCCGCAGCCTGAGAGCGGCAACGCCAGCACGATCAGGCCCGCCGCGAAACGCAGCGCGCGCGCGGCCTTGGTCAGGCCGGAGACGTCAGAAGAATTGCGTTGTTCGAGCGCCATACGCATTGCCGACATGGATTGTAAAACCTGACGCCTTTGATGCGGTTAACGGCGACCCCACTCCACCCATGAACCGCGATCACGGATGCAATATCTCTCGTGCCGTTGGCGCCGGATCAAGGCAACCGCGGGCCTGTTTAACCGAAAAATGACCGTCGACCAACCGAATAGGGAGCCAATCCGCCGGGAATAAGGCGACCCGGCGATGCTCACAGCCTGCTGTGGTTATTACGGAAATTGGGCTGACCGGCCAGGCGATCAGGACTTGGGCGATCAGGACACGTCCGGACCGTAAGCCGGGGCGACCAGGCCGCCCACCGCGCTTGCACCGGCTTCGACATGGCCGCGGAGCGGCCGCCGGGCGGTCTCCGATTCGACCACGTGCCAGGCGCTGCGGTCGGCGAGCAGCGCCTTCAGCACCGCGTTGTTGAGCTTGTGGCCGCCGCGGACCGAACGGTAGCTGCCGAGCAGCGGCAGGGCGGCCAGCGCCAGATCGCCGATCACGTCGAGCACCTTGTGGCGGGCGCACTCGTTGGCGTAGCGCAGGCCCTCGGCGTTGAGCAGGCGGGCCTCGTCGAACACCACCGTGTTGTCGAAGGAGGCGCCGAGCGCGAAGCCAGCGCCCCACAGCCGCGCCACGTCATTCATGCAGCCGAAGGTACGGGCCCGCGCGACTTCGCGGCGGAAGCCTTCCGGCGACAGATCGAACGAGTAGGTCTGGTGACCGATCACCTTGTTGGCGAAATTGATTTCAACTTCGGCGCGGAACCCGCCGGCGAACGGACGCAGCTCGCCCATCGCATCGCCGATCTTGACCTGCACCGGCTTCAGTACCTGGATGAAGCGGCGGACGCCGGGCTGGGTCACAATGCCAGCCTGATCGATGGCTGCGACAAACGCCGCAGCGCTACCGTCCATGATCGGAACTTCTGCACCGTCGACTTCGATCGTGGCGTTGTCGACGCCCATGCCGCGCAGCGCGGCGAGAACATGCTCCGCGGTCGAAACCAGCGGCCCTTCGCGGTCACCCAGCACCGTCGCGAATTCGGTGGCGATCACAGCGTCGGCGGTGGCGGTAACTTCGCGGTCGGCACCGTCGAGACCGGTGCGGACAAAAATAAAACCTGCATCGACAGGTGCAGGTCCCAGCGTGAGACTGACAGGAAGACCGGAATGAACGCCTACGCCAGTCACGGTGGCTTGCGACCGAAGCGTTGTCTGACGGCTGAACTTCATTCGATAATGCCCACTACCCGACTTCGCTCAATGCAAGTGGCCAAACTTCCCCAAGGCCGACTCGCATGAGCTCCCCAAGTCCCGGCAGACCATAGTCACAGCCCTAAAGCGCGCCAACTCACGCTTCTTTACGGATTGTTACCCCATCTCCGCCGCATTCGCGCCCAAGGTTAACCAAATTGCGGCAGCGAAAACGGCCCTCGGCGAGTGGCCATCTGACCACCGAAATAATAATTAATCATTTAAAATCAGTTGCTTGTTTACCAGATGCAACCGCCTGCCCGCCAAAAGGAGAAGGCCCCGGCGGTTCCCCGCCGAGGCCTTCTTCGTCGCCAAGGTTGTAACAAACTTCAGTTTGCCTGCCGGCGCAGGAAGGCCGGGATATCAAGATGGTCGTCACCCTGTGGCGCCGGGGCAACAGGCGCTTGGCGGCCATGGGCATCCAATCCCTGCGGTGCCGGGCGCTTCGCATATTCCGATACCGGCGATTCGTTCGCCGAAATCTGCTGGGCGACGCTGCGGGCCGGCTTGCGGTCGGGCAGCGGCGGCATCGTCGGCATCGCCGGACCCGAAGCACGGGCCGCGATTGGCGGCTCGGTCTCTTCGTCGCGGCGGCCGAGGCCGACATTGGCCAGCCGCTGCAGCAGCGACAGCCGGGTCTTCTGCGGGTGTTCCGCCTCGCCGTCGCCGCTGGCCTGGCGGATCTCGGCCTGCGCCGGCATCGGCAGATCCTCGAACTTCGGCATCCGCGGGGCACGGACCGGCGACCGTTCCGCCGCCTGCGGGATGAAGGTCTCGGGCGGCATCGGCTCGTGCTGTTCGGCGCGGGCCGCCTCGTGGTCCGGGAACAACGTCGGCTTCTGGGCGATTGGGCGTACGGTGACGTCACCGTAGGACCCCGGCTGCATCGGCGCCTGAGCCGGTGCGCTGTCCGGGGCAACCGCGGCAGCGATTGCCGCGAGCGCAGCGCGCTCGACGGCCGGACGCTGCTGGGGTGCGGCGGCAGCTGCAATCGGAGCAACCGTCACGCCGGTCGGCGGTTCCAGCTTCTGGGCGCGCTCGGCCATGCGCTGATTGTCGGCACGCAGGCGAGCCGTCAGATCGGCCAGCCGGCTCTCGGGCGAGCCGCCCGGCTGCTGCGCGGGAGCCTGCGCACGGGAAGCGATCGCGGCCTGCTCGATGCCGGTTGCGACCACCGAGACGCGAATGACGCCGTCGAGCGATTCGTCGAAGGTGGCGCCGACGATGATGTTGGCGTCGGCATCGACTTCTTCGCGGATGCGGGTTGCGGCTTCGTCGACCTCGAACAGAGTGAGGTCCTTGCCACCGGTGATCGAGATCAACAGGCCGCGGGCGCCCTTCATCGAGCTATCGTCGATCAGCGGGTTGGCGATCGCAGCTTCGGCGGCGGTCAGCGCGCGCTTTTCGCCGGTGGCCTCGCCGGTGCCCATCATCGCCTTGCCCATTTCCCGCATCACGGCGCGGACGTCGGCGAAGTCGAGGTTGATCAGGCCTTCCTTGACCATCAGGTCGGTGATGCAGGCGACGCCCGAGTACAGCACCTGGTCGGCCATCGCGAACGCGTCGGCGAAGGTGGTCTTCTCGTTGGCGACCCGGAACAGGTTCTGGTTCGGGATGATCAGCAGCGTGTCGACCACCTTGTGGAGCTCGGAGATGCCGTGCTCGGCGGTGCGCATCCGGCGCTGACCCTCGAAGTGGAACGGCTTCGTCACCACGCCGACGGTGAGGATTCCCATCTCGCGGGCAGCCTTGGCAATCACGGGCGCAGCCCCGGTGCCGGTGCCGCCGCCCATGCCGGCGGTGACGAACACCATGTTGGCGCCGGTGAGGTGATCGCGCAGCTCGTCCATGACCTCCTGCGCGGCCGCAGCACCGACATCGGGCTGCGAACCGGCGCCGAGGCCTTGGGTGACCTGGGTGCCCATCTGGATGATGCGCTGCGCCTTCGACATGGTCAGCGCCTGCGCGTCGGTGTTGGCGACGACGAAGTCGACGCCCTGCAACCCGGCGGTGATCATGTTGTTGACGGCATTACCACCCGCGCCGCCGACGCCGAAGACGGTGATCCGCGGTTTCAGCTCGCTGATGTCAGGGGGTGTCAGATTGAGTGCCATGGTTGCCTCTCTCGATTATGCGCGCGTTGGTTCGTCCCGGCCGCTGGCCGCAGGAGCTGGTGAAAATGCAATGAGCCGGGGTGTGGTCATCAGAAGCCCTCGCGAAGCCATCGTCCGACCTTTCCGAAGTAACCGTCTGTCCCTGTCCTGAGCTGCCGCGTACGCCGCGGTTCGACATGTTCAAGATGTGCGTATTGCGGATAGACCAGGAGGCCCGTCGGCACCGAGAACGAGGCGCCCTTCGCCTCGTTCGGCAGCCGGCCGAAGCCGAGCGGGCGGCCGATGCGGACCTGACGGTTCAGGATACGGGTGGCAAGCTCGACGGTGCCGGTGAGCTGCGAGGCGCCGCCGCTCAGCACGACGCGCGCCCTCGGCTCTGCCGCAAAGGGAGAATCCGCGAGCCGGTCACGGACCATTTCGAAAATCTCCTCGGCGCGATGCCGGACAATGTTGGCGATCGTGGCGCGGGACACGATTTGCGGAGTCTCCCGATCATCGCCTGCAGTGGGAACGGACATCAGCTCGCGCGAGTCCGAGCCGCCGGTCAGCACCGTGCCGTATAAAGTCTTGATTCGCTCGGCATCCGCAATGCACGCGCCGATGCCGCGCGCAAGATCCATCGTGATGTGTTGCCCGCCGAGCGCAAATCCGGACGCGTGCACGAGGCGGCCGCCGGAGTAAGTCGCGATCGTCGTCGAGCCCGCGCCCATCTCGACGACGGCAGCACCGAGATCGGCCTCGTCATCGGTCAGGACCGACAGGCCCGCGACATAGGGGCTCGACGCCATGGCTTCGACGTTGAGATGGCAGCGCTCGACCACCAGCATCAAGTTCTTTGCAACCGTCGCGTCCGACGTCACCACGTTCATGTCGACGCCGAACTGGCGCGCCACCATGCCTTTGGGATCGCGGATACCCTTGACGCCATCGAGCGCGTAGCCGACCGGCAGCGCATGCAACACGGTGCGGCCGGCGCCGGCGGCGTGGCGCATGCCCGCCGAGGTGACGCGGCTGATATCGTCCGCGGTCACCGAGCCGCCGTGGATATCGGCCGCGGCTTCAACCAATTGGCCATGCAGCCGGCCGCCGGAGACCGACAGCAGGACGGATTCGACACGGACCTTGGCCATGCGCTCGGCTAGCGCCACGGCATGGCGCACCGCCTTCTCGCATTCGGCGAGATCGACGACGGAGCCGGCCTTGACGCCGCGCGACTGGATCTGGCTGTAGCCGATCAATTCGACCGCATGGGTGCGGCCGCGCAGCGCCTCGTTCGGCGGCGACGGCCTGAGCCGCGCGATCATGCAGGCGATCTTGCTGGAGCCGACGTCGAGCGAAGCCACCATCGCGGTGCGCTTCTGCATCGGGCGGGTCTTCGGGGTCAAATTGCGATCGAGGCCGGTCATGCGGAGTCACCGGCCTTCTTCTTGGACTTCTTGTCCTTGAATAGCTCGTCGCGCGCCTTGCCGGCTTCCTCCGACAATTGCACGATCAGCCGATCGGGCAGGCGCATGTCGATGGCGACGATGTCGCGCGAGAACAGTTTCTCGTCCTTGTCGAGCCTAGAGAGCGCGGCCAGCGCGTTGCCGACATCGTTCTCCGGCAAGCGGACGTCGAGGCCGTCCTTGAGGCGCAGGTTCCAGCGCCGCTCGCCGACGAAGATCGCGGCCTTGGTCACCGAGCGCACCTGCGGATAACGGTCGAGCAGCGCCAGGAAGTCCTGGGCCCTGACATCCGCGCCCTTGCCAACCACCAGCGGCAGATTGAGGAAGCGGCGCGACACGTAGGGCTCGAGCACCGCGCCGTCGGAGGCGATCACCGACAGGCGGCCGTTCTGCTGCCACAGCGCGAAGGCGGTGCGCTCGACGATGTCGATCTGCAGCCGGCCCGGATAGAGCTTGAGGATCGTGGCGTCGGCGATCCAGGGATTGGCCTTCAGCTTGGCGCGCACGGTATCGGCGTCGAGAAACAGCAGCGAGGAGCGGCCATTGACGCCGCCGATCGCAAGCACCTCATCCTGGCTCAGCTGCTTGCGGCCGTTGATGCCCACGGTGGTGATGCGGAAGCCTGCGGAATTGGCCAGCGCGTTGCGGGTGTCGCTGAGCGCGGTGGTGAACTCCTCGAGATGGCCGCCTTTGACGATGCCGAACCCCAGGCTGCCGAACAGGATCGCGAGTGTCGCGACCAGGCCGATGCGGCGCGGCAGATAGCGTTCGACCAGCATGATGTAGCGGTTCGGCGGCTCGCGATCGATCATCTGCGGCGGCCTGGCGGGACGCCGGCGGCGACGCGCGAGAAGGGCACCGACATACTCGCGCAGCAGCACTGCCGCTCCAATAGCGGCTGCTTTCAGGTCAGCTTGAGGCCCCAGCGATCGCAGCGATCGGGTGAGGCGTCCTGCACCATCCATTGCACGAGCTCGTCACATGTTGCGCCCGCAAACCCTGCGGGGTCCCGGCACAAATCACGTCTCGGCTAGACCGGTGGGATTAGAGAGGCCCCCTGTTCCCTGGTTGCGATCCTCGAAGCGGTAATCCGCGACAGCTCACGCCCCGGCAGCCAAGCGCTACATGCGCCGCCAGCGTTAACCTTCGGGCTTCCTGGTAAACAAATGGTAAAGGAGTTCAGCCTGGAGTGTATTTTGATCAACGCTCTGAATACTTTGCCGCGAACCCGTTAGCATTTTAGCAACAGCGCCCGGGTTCCATCCGGCCGAGTCGGGCGGGTTCCCGCCCCGGTTGGCCTTAACTCCTGGCGCGGCGGCGGCCGAGCTCGATCTGGTCGGCCAAGAAGTCGGCAAAGGCGATGCCCTGTGCTTTCAAGGCCTTAGGGTAAAGTGATGCCGCGGTGAGGCCGGGCAGCGTGTTGGTCTCGAGGTAGACCGGGCCATTGGCCGACACGATGAAATCGCTGCGCGAATAGCCGGTGCAGGACAATGCGCGGTGCGCCCGCAACGCATGGTCCATGATTGCGGCGCTGACCTCCGGCGCGAAGCGGCCGGGGCAGATCTCCTGGGTCGACTTCAAAAGGTATTTGGCTGTGTAGTCGAAGCCCCCCTCCGCGGGCACGATCTCGATCGGCGGCAGCGCGAACACCGTGCCGTCAGACTGCTCGAGCACGCCGCAGGTCGCCTCGACGCCCGACACGAACGGCTCGATCAGATAGTCTTCATGCTTCGCCGCATTGCGGACCGCGACGAGGTCCTGCTGTGCGTTGACGAAGATCAGCCCGTAGCTCGATCCGTCCTTGGCGGGCTTTGCGATCAGCCTGCCGTGCTGGGCGAACGCTTCATCGAGCTGTGCGACCGATATGCCCTGCGGCGCGTTGAGGCCCGCGATCGCGGCGAAGCGCTTCGCCGATGGCTTGTCGAACGCCAAATGCGACGACGCCGAGCCGGAGCCGGTGAACGCGACGCCGCGCATCTCGCACATCGCCTGCAATTCGCCGTTCTCGGCGCGGCCACCGTGCAGGCCGAGCACCAGCACGCGCTGCTCGGCGCCTGCTTTGTCGAGTGCCCGGTCGAGCGCGAGGCCGGGACCGCCGGGCTTGAAGTCGACCTCGAAGGGCCGCGTGTGGCCGAGCAGCTGTTCGGACGTCACCGCATGCACGGTGTCGTCGACGTCCCAGAACCAGAGCTCCGCGTCGGGCAGCGCGCGGTGCAGCGCCTGTGCGCTCGCCACCGAGACCAGCCGCTCCTTGTTGGTGCCGCCGAACAGAATGGTCACGTGCATCAGCTCTACTCTATCCTGTCATTCCGGGATGGTCCGAAGGACCAGACCCGGAATCTCGTTTCATTACCTCTGGATTCCGGGTTCGCGCTGCGCGCGCCCCGGAATGACGACTACGAAGCGGTCCCGATCCGCTTGATTTCCCAGTGCAGCTCAATTCCGCTGGTCTGCTTGACCCGCTCGCGCACCGTCTCGCCGAGCGTCTCGATGTCATGCCCGGTGGCGTTGCCGGTGTTGATCAGGAAATTGCAGTGCATCTCCGACACCTGCGCGCCGCCGACCTTGAGGCCGCGGCAGCCTGCGGCATCGATCAATTTCCAGGCGCTGTTGCCGGGCGGATTCTTGAAGGTCGAGCCGCCGGTCTTCTCGCGGATCGGCTGCGCGGTCTCGCGATGGGCCTGCACCTCGTTCATGCGGGCGCGGATCGCATCCGCATCGGTGATCCTGCCGCGAAAGCGCGCCGAGGTGAACACGATGGACGGATCGACGCCGGAGTTGCGATAGACGAACTTCATCTCGGCATTGCCGAACGTATGCTTGGTGCCGTCACGGCCGATGCCGGTCGCCGCCACCAGCACGTCCTTGGTCTCGCCGCCATTGGCGCCGGCATTCATGCGCAGTGCGCCGCCGACCGTGCCGGGAATGCCGAAGAAGAATTCCATGCCGCCGATGTTTGCCGCTGCCGCCGTCTCGGCGACGCGCTTGTCGAGCGCCGCGGCGCCGGCGGTGACGACATCGCCAGCCGCACTTGTCTCGCCAAAGGCACGCGGCGCGAGCCGGATCACGACACCGGGCATGCCGCCGTCGCGCACGATCAGATTGGAGCCGACGCCGACGACATAGACCGGCAGCTCCTGCGGCAGATGCTTCAGGAAGTTGGCGAGATCGTCTTCGTCGGCCGGCGTGAACAGCACCTGCGCTGGACCGCCGACGCGAAACCAGGTCAGCTCCGCCAGCGACTGGTTGGCCAGCAGCCGCCCGCGCAGCTCCGGCATCGCGGCTTTCAGATCGGGCGTGATGTCGGGGAAGGTCATGCTGCGACAACCGGCTCACGAGCTGTATTGAGATCGCGTCGCATCGCATCTGGCGTCAGCGCCCGGGGCTTACCCCTCGCCCCAGCCCTCCCCCGCAAGGGGGGAGGGAGCCGGATGAGCGTGCTCACGTTACGTCGAGTCACAACCGCGCTTTGACTCGTCGCACGAGTTAGGCATGCACCGGCGGAAGGGTTCCCTCCCCGCTTGCGGGGGAGGGTTAGGGAGAGGGGTGAGCCGCACGGGCGGCGCTCGCGATGAGCAACGAACATCATCACCCCAGCGCCTTCAATTCGTCGGGCAGTGCGTAGGCCCATTGCGTGATGTTGCCGGCGCCGAGGCAGACGACGAGGTCGCCGGACTTGGCAATGCCGTGAACGATCTTGGCGAGCTCGCCGGCGTTCGGCAGCGGGACAACGTTGCGATGGCCGTGGGCGCGCAGGCCGGCGGCGAAATGATCGCGGTCGATGCCTGCGATCGGCGTCTCGCCGGCCGGATAGACCTCGGCGACCACGACCGCGTCGGCGTCGTTGAAGCAGGTGCAGAATTCCTCGAACAGCGATTGCAGGCGGGTGTAGCGATGCGGCTGCACCACGGCGACGATCTTGCCGTTGGTGGATTCGCGCGCCGCCTTCAGCACCGCCGCGATCTCGACCGGATGATGGCCGTAATCATCGATCACGGTGATGCCGTTCGTCTCGCCGGTCTTGGTGAAGCGCCGCTTGACGCCGCCGAAGCCGGCCATGGCCTGGCGGATCACGTCGTCGGACACGCCGAGCTGATGCGCGACCGCAATCGCCGCCGTCGCGTTCGACGCGTTGTGGCGCCCCGGCATCGGCAGCATGATGTCAGCGATCTCGTGCGTCGCGCCGGTCTTGCGGTCGCGGATCGCGACCTTGAATTTCGAGCCGCCGCCCATCGGCGTCAGATCCAGCAGCTGCGCGTCGGCCTGCGGATTCTGCCCGTAGGTGATGATGCGGCGGTCCTCGATCTTGCCGACAAGAGTCTGCACCACGGGGTGATCAGTGCACATCACGGCAAAGCCATAGAACGGAACGTTCTCGACGAAATTGCGGAATGCGTCCTGGATCGCCTCGAAGGTCTTGAAGTGATCGAGATGCTCGGGATCGATATTGGTGACGATGACGACATCGGACGGCAGCTTCAGGAACGTGCCGTCGCTCTCGTCGGCCTCGACCACCATCCAGTCGCCAGCGCCGAGCCGCGCATTGGAGCCATAGGCATTGATGATGCCGCCATTGATCACGGTCGGATCGAGCCCGCCGGCGTCGAGCAACGTCGCCACCATCGTGGTCGTGGTGGTCTTGCCATGGGTGCCGGCGATCGCGACGCAGCTCTTCAGCCGCATCAGCTCCGCCAGCATCTCGGCGCGCCGCACCACGGGAATGCGCCGCGCGCGCGCCGCCATCAGCTCGGGATTGTCGCGCTTGATCGCAGTCGAGACCACGACGACGTCGGCGCCATCGACGTTCTCGGCGGTGTGGCCGACCGAGATCTTGGCGCCCTTCTTGCGCAGCCGGTCGAGGTTGTAATTGTCCGACGCATCGGAGCCCTGCACGGTGTAGCCGAGATTGATCAGCACCTCGGCGATGCCGCTCATGCCGATGCCGCCGATCCCGACGAAGTGAATGGGTCCGATCTCGCGCGGCAGTCTCATGATCCGGTTCCTGATATCATCGTCCGTGCGCGCCTCACATCGGTCGCGCTGAGTACTGGATGCCCCGCTTTTCCCATGCGTGACAAGGGCTTTTTCCACCCCGCAGCCGCGGAAATGTCGCTGTTGTCAGCTACCGGCCGGTGCTGGTGATCTGACGTCACGGACATCTCCATCTCGGCCCCGGCGGCTACGCCGCTCCCGGCCGCACGGCGCGCGCGGCGAACTCATCCTGCATCTCGATGACGCGAAGATAATTGCGCAGCCGGTTGGTCTCGAGCGCGCGCAGCAGCTTGTTCTGGTGATAGGGCAGCACGAGCTCGGCAAGCTGTGCACTCCAGGCGGCGTTCATGTCGAACAACACCCCTAAGCCGAACACGGCGGGGATCTCGGCGAAGCCGAACTCCCTGCCCTGCGCCAGCTCCTCCGCCAGGAAGTCATCGATTGCGGTCATCACGCCATTGCGCGCACCGCCGGCGACGTTCGCGAATGCAGCGAAGCCCGCGCCGCGAAATCCACGGCCCTCGACCAGCACCGGGCGATCCAGCGTGGCGCCGGCATCGTAACTGTGCGGATGGCGATACGCGGCGGGAATCTGGCCGGGCGCGTAATACATGTCGCGCCGCCCGCAGGGCCAGCCGACATCGTGGAGGAAGACCAGCACGGGCTTGCCGTCACGGCGGCTGATCGCCTCGATCTGCCTGAGCTCGTGATAGACCGTGTACCAGTTGTGGTCCCCGTCGACGATCCAGGCATCGGGTGCATCCAGTTCGCCGAACGCATCGAGGCTGGTCTGCGCCAGGTGGCGCACATCCGGATTGGCGCTCACCCAATCGAGGAATTCGCGCTTCGGCGCCGGATCGACGCTGGTGAACCGGCCGCCGCGGGCCCGGCAGTGATCGGCGAGCAGCCCCGACATGCCGCCATACTCCGCACCGATCTCGACGATGTTTTGCGCATCCGAAAGGCGCAGCGCTTCGAGGATCAAGTCCGAGAATTCCGAGACGGAGTGAATCAAAAGACCCGTCATGATCAAGTCTCCCCCGGCCTCCTGCCGGATTGGCGCATCAAATTCCGGCCACCTCGGCCACCAGATCGGCCAGCCGCTCCGCGGCATCGAGCCGCCCGACGCTGCGCGCGGCATCAGCCATCGCGGTCAGTCTCTCGGGCTCCGCGGCGAAGGCCGAAATTTCGGCCGCGAGCCGTTCCGGTGTGAAGTCGCCCTGTGTGATGCGCAGCGCGCCGTTCGCCTGCGACAGCACGCCGGCATTGGCGAACTGGTCCTGATCGATCGCGCCCGGCAGCGGCACCAGGATCGAGGGCCGCCCGATCGCGGCGAGCTCGGCGACGGTGCCGGCGCCGGAGCGCGAGATCACCAATTGGCTCGAGGCAAGCCGTGCCGGCAAATCGGCGAAGAACGGCGCGAGCTCGGCATCGATCTTGAGCCGGTCGTAAACCGCGCGCACCCGCGCCATGTCCTCTTCGCGCACCTGCTGGGTGATGATCAGGCGGCTCCAGAGCACGGGCGGAAGCTTTTCGATCGCCGGTGGCACGATGTCGCTCATCACCCGCGCGCCCTGGCTGCCGCCGACGACCAGCAGGCGCAGCGACCCGTTTACTTCGGGCGGCGTGTATTTCACCGCGGCGGCCGCGAGGATCGCCGGCCGCATCGGCGTGCCGACGGTGGTGGCCTTGCCGGCGAGCGCGGGATCGCGATCGAGCACGCCGGGCAGCGAGGTCGCGATCGCGTTGACGCGGCCGGAGAGGAAACGGTTGGCGCGGCCAAGCACCGCATTGGCGTCGTGAATGATGCCGGGAACGCCGAGCATCCGCGCCGCGATCAGCGGCGGCAAGGTCGGGTAGCCGCCGAAGCCGACGACGGCTGACGGCTTCAGCCGGCGCACCACATTGGCGGCGACCAGCGTGCCGTAGCCGAGCATCAGCACGGTCCGCGCCAGCGAGATCGGGTTGCGGCTGCGCACGGTCGCGCTCGGCACGAGCTCGATGCTCTCCCTGCCGAACAGGCCGGAGTAGCGCAGCGCGCGGCCGTCGGTCGCCAGCCGCACCCGCAGGCCACGCCTGATCAGTTCCACGGCGAGCGCTTCGGCCGGGAACAGATGGCCGCCGGTGCCACCGGCCGCCAGCAGAATCAGGGGGGACTCAGCCATGGCAACAATTTATACCGTCATTGCGAGCGAAGCGACTTGTCCGCCGAAGCCTTCGCGAAGGCGGAAGCAATCCATGGCGCTCCCCGCAATGACGATGGTAAGCCTCATGCGTAGGCGCGCCGGGCGCTGGCGCCTTCCATCGATTCGATCTCGGTGCGCGGCCGCTGCCGCGTCAGCGCCAGCATCATGCCGACGCCATAGGCCAGCGAGACGAACGAAGAGCCGCCATAAGAGATGAACGGCAGCGTCATGCCCTTGGCCGGGATCAATTGCAGGTTGACCGCCATGTTGATCGTCGCCTGCACGCCGAACAGGATCGCGAGCCCCGATGCCGCAAAGCGCGAGAACATCTCCTCGGTCGCATAGGCCCGGGTCAGCGTACGGATCACGATGAAGCCGAACAGCGCGACCAGCATCAGACAGAGGATGATGCCGAACTCCTCCGCCGCCACCGCGAACACGAAGTCGGTGTGGCTGTCCGGCAGGCTGCGTTTGGCGATGCCCTCGCCCGGCCCGAGCCCGAACCAGCCGCCGTTCCAGAACGCTTCCATCGCGGTGTCGACCTGGAAGGTGTCGCCGGAGGCGGGATTCATGAAGCGCTTGATGCGGCCCGCAACGTGCGGCACCAGCAAATACGCGCCGAACAGGCCCGCGCCCGCGGCGCCGGCGAGCCCGAACACCCAGATCATCCGCATGCCCGCGATGAAGAACAGCGCGCCCCACACCGTGAGGATCAGCATGGTCTGACCGAAGTCGGGCTCCATCACCAGCAGCGTGACCAGCGTCATCAGGAGCACCAGCGCCATCGAGGTCGCCGGCATCTCCGGCCGCTTGGTCGATTCCGCAAACAACCAGGCCGCGACGATCACGAAGGCGGGCTTTGCGGCTTCGGAGGCCTGGATGTTGACGCCGAGCAGCGTGATCCAGCGCCGTGAGCCCTTGACCTCGGGCCCGATCAGCAGCGTCAGCACGATCAGCACGATCGACACCGCGAACACGATCAGCGCGGTGCGCCGGATCTGTCGCGGCGTCATGAACGACACCCCGATCAGCACGATCAGCGACGGCACCAGGAACATGACGTGGCGGTTGAAGAAGTGGAACGGATCGAGCCCGATCCGGGTCGCCACCGGCGGGCTCGCCGCCAGCGACAGGATGACGCCGGCCAGCATCAACGCGGCGATCGCGACAAGCAGCAGCTTGTCGACGGTCCACCACCAGTCCGAGAACGGGGTGCGTTGGTCACGGGCGAGCATGGGCGTCCCCAGATGGCAGAGATAACGTCCATTCGTGGCGCAGGATGGTTTCCAAGGGGTTAACGGGTTGGGTAACTTTTGAGCGAGGCGGTTGGCGCCCCAAGCACAGCTGTCGTCCCTGCGAAAGCAGGGACCCATACTCCGCGGCGGACCTTGTTGAGGGGACTCGTCATTCCAGCATCGCGCAACAATTGGCATTTGTGGTTATGGGTCCCTGCTTTCGCAGGGACGACGATGAGGACGGTTCTCGCGCGATACGACGCACCGCTAATGCGCACCTCATCTCGGTGTCATCGCCCGGCTCGACGCGATCCAGTATTCCAGAGACGCCGATGCTTGAATCGATAAGCCGCGGCATACTGGATGCGCGTGCAGCACGCACCGGAAAGAGATATGAGTCCGCAGCCCCTCCAACTGTCGTCCCTGCGAAAGCAGGGACCCATACTCCGCGGCGGAGCTTATTACAGGGACTCGTCGTTCCAGCGACGCTCAGCAATATCATTTCGTGGTTATGGGTCCCGGCCTTCGCCGGGACGACGGCGAATGCGTGGCGTGGTTTGATGGGTTTCGCTGCGCTCTACCCATCCTACGATTCTACAATCAGTCGTCAGTCGTCACACCACCGGCTTCACGCCCGGCAGTGCCTGGACGATGTCGCGGAAGGCGGTGCCGCGGATTTCGAAATTGCGGTACTGGTCGAACGAGGCGCAGGCGGGCGACAGCAGCACGACGGCCTCGGCAAGTCCCGACGCCTCGGCATCGCGCGCGGCGCTGGCGATCGCGACGTCGAGCGTGCCGGACATCTCGTGCGGGACGCGCTCGCCGAGCGTACCGGAAAACTCCGCTGCCGCCTCGCCGATCAGATAGGCCTTGCGGATGCGCGGGAAATAGCCGGTGAGGCCCGTGATGCCGCCGGCCTTCGGCTTGCCGCCGGCGATCCAGTAGATGTCGGCGAACGACGACAGCGCGTGCGCGGCAGCATCCGCGTTGGTACCCTTGGAGTCGTTGACGAACAACACGTTGCCGCGACGTCCGACCTGCTCCATGCGATGGGCGAGGCCCGGGAAGCTGCGCAGGCCGTTCTGCAACACATCGGCCGCGATCCCCATCGCCAGCGTGCAGGCCGAAGCGCAGGCCGCGTTCTGCGCGTTGTGCAGGCCGCGCAGCGAACCGATGCCCCCTAACCGCGCGATCTCGCTGCGCGCCGCGCCCGAGGCATGCACGATGGTCTCGTGCTCGACATACAGACCGTCGGGCAGCGGGTTCTTCACCGAGATGCGCACCACGCGCTTGCCGGCGCGATCGAGCCGGTCGGCGATGTCGCGGCACCAGCCGTCGTCGACGCCGACGATCGCGGTGCCGCCCTGCTGCACGCCCGCGACCAGCCGCTCCTTGACCGCGGCGTAATGCGCCAGCGTGCCGTGGCGATCGATGTGGTCCTCGCTGATGTTGATCAGGATGCCGACCGAGGGGTCGAGCGACGGCGCGAGGTCGATTTGGTAGGACGACATCTCGATCACATGGACGCGGCCCATCCGCGGCGGCTCCAGCGACAGGATCGCGGTGCCGATATTGCCGCCCATCTGGGTGTCGTAGCCGGCGACCTTCATCAGATGCGCGATCAGCGCGGTCGTGGTCGACTTGCCGTTGGTGCCGGTGATGGCGACGAACGGCGCGTTTGGCGCGTGACGGCGCCGCTCGCGGCAGAACAGTTCGACGTCGCCGATCACCTCGCAGCCGGCCTCGCGCGCCTTCAGCACGCTCCAGTGCGGCGCCGGATGGGTCAGCGGCGCGCCGGGGGTCAGGATCAGCGCGGCGAAATTCGCCCACGACACGGTGCGCAGATCAGCAGTGGTGAAGCCGGCCTGCGCCGCCCTGGCGACGTTATCGGCACTGTCGTCGGCCGCGACCACCTCCGCGCCGCCGGCCTTCAGCGCGTGGCAGCTCGCGAGCCCGGAGCCACCGAGCCCGAACACCGCGACCGTCTTGCCCGAGAAGGAGGTGACCGGGATCATGATTATCTCTCTGTCATTCCGGAAACCGCGCAGCGGTTATCCGGAATCTCGAGATTCCGGGTTCTCGCTACGCGAGCCCCGGAATGACGGTGGATGGGATGAGACATCATCAGCGTAACTTCAACGTCGACAGGCCGGCCAGCGCCAGCATCACCGAGATGATCCAGAACCGGATCACGATCTGCGGTTCGGTCCAGCCCTTCTGCTCGAAATGATGGTGCAGCGGCGCCATCCGGAACACGCGTTTTCCCGTGAGCTTGAACGAGGTGACCTGCACGATGACCGAGACCGCTTCCAGCACGAACAGGCCGCCGATCACCGCGAGCACGATCTCGTGCTTCACCGCGACCGCGGTGGCCCCCAACATGCCGCCGAGCGCGAGCGAGCCGGTGTCGCCCATGAAGATCGAGGCCGGTGGCGCGTTGAACCAGAGAAAGCCGAGGCCTGCGCCCAACACCGCGCCGCATAGCACCGCCAGTTCGCCGGTGCCGGCGACGTAATTGATCTGCAGGTAATCCGAGAACACCGCGTTGCCGGTCAGATACGAGATCATGCCGAAGCTCGCGGCGGCGATCATGACCGGCACGATGGCAAGACCGTCGAGGCCGTCGGTGAGATTCACCGCATTGCCGGCGCCGACCATCACGAAGGCGCCGAAGATCACGAAGAACCAGCCGAAATTGATCACGAGGTCCTTGAAGAAGGGAATCACGAGCGAGGTCGAGGACACGTCGCGCCCGAGCCGGACCAGCGCGTAGGTGGCGGCGAGCCCGATCGCCGCCTCGATCAGGAGCCTGAGCTTGCCGGCGAAGCCGCTGTGCGACTGCTTTGTGACCTTCAGATAATCGTCATAGAAGCCGACGAAGCCGAAGCCGAGCGTCACCGCCAGCACGATCCAGACATAGGGATTGAGCGGGTTGGCCCAGAGCAGCGTCGAGACCACAAGCCCGGACAGGATCATCAGCCCGCCCATGGTGGGCGTGCCCTTCTTGGAGATCAGGTGTGACTGCGGACCATCGGTGCGGATCGGCTGGCCCTTGCCCTGCCGCAGCCTTAAGTGATCGATGATCCAGGGCCCGAAGAGGAACACGAACAGCGCGCCGGTCACCATCGCGCCGCCGGTGCGGAAGGTGATGTAGCGGAACACGTTCAGAGCGCTGCGGAATGCCCCAAACCCCGGAACGGTGTTGGACAGTTCGATCAACCAGTAGAACATTCAAAAAGTCCTATACCGCTTCTTCGTGCGCGGCCTTGTCGGGGAAGCGTTTTTCCAGCGCGCTGACAATGAGCTTCATCTTCGATCCCAGCGAGCCCTTCACCATGATCACGTCACCGGCACGGACCGCGGCGACCGCCTGCGCTTCGAGCGCCGCCGAGCTCTCGGCATAGCCTCCCCGCTTGCCGGTGGAAAGGGCATCCCACAGATTCCGCATCAGCGGACCACAACAATATACGAGGTCGATGCGGTTGGCGGTCACGGCTTCGTTGAGGCCGCGGTGCAATTCGGGCCCGGTCGGCCCGAGCTCGAGCATGTCGCCGAGCACGGCGATGCGGCGGCCATGCGGTCCGGTCGGGGCCTGGCCGAGCACATTGAGCGCGGCGCCCATCGAGGCCGGGTTGGCGTTGTAGCTCTCGTCGATCAGCGTCGCCTCGCCATGGCCGACCTCGAGCGTGCGGCGAAGGCCGCGGCCGGTCGGCGCCTCGAGCTGCGACAGCGACAGCGCCGCGCGCGCGATATCGGCACCGAGCAGCGACGCGCCCGCGAGCACCGCGAGCGAGTTCATCGCCATGTGCCGGCCGGGCATGCCGATCTTGTAGGTGATGTCATGGTCCAGGATATCGGCGTGCACCGCCGAGCAGGTCGCGTGCAGCGAGAGGTCGATCAGCCGCGCCTCGGCGCGCTTGTCGGTGCCGAACGAGACGATGCGCGAAACGCCGGCCTTCTTCGCCTGCTTTTGCAGCCGCGCGAATTGCCCGTTGTCGCGGTTGAGCACGACGGCGCCATTGGGCTCCAGCCCTGCGAAGATCTCCGCCTTGGCGTCGGCAATCGCCTCGATGCCGGCGAAGAATTCCAGATGCACCGGCTCGATCGTGGTGATGATGGCGACATGCGGCCGCACCATCCTGACCAGCGGCGTGATCTCGCCTGCATGGTTCATGCCGATCTCGAACACCGCAAAGCGCGCGCTCGCCGGGCAGCGCGCCAGCGACAGCGGCACGCCCCAGTGATTGTTGAACGACGCCACCGAGGCATGGGTCTCGCCCTGCGCCGACAGCACGCGGCGCAGCGCCTCCTTGGTCGAGGTCTTGCCGACCGAACCGGTCACCGCGATGATCTGCGCCTTGAGCCGCGCCCGCGAGGCATGCGCGAGCTCGACGAGGCCGGCGAGCACGTCGTCGACCACCAGCAGCGGCGCGTCGGCGGGAAATTTGTCGCGCTGCGCGGTCTCGACCACGGCGAGCCCGGCGCCGGCCTTCAGCGCCGCCGCGACGAAGGCATGGCCGTCATGGACGTCGCCCTTGATCGCGAAATACGCATCGCCCGGCGCGATGGTACGGCTGTCGATCGAAAGACCGGTGATGCCGTTTGGCAGCGTGCCTCGCGTGGCGGCGCGCATCGCTTGCGCCATCGCATCCGAGGTCCACAACATCGTGCTCATGCGCCCTCCTCGGCCAATGCATTCGCAACCGCCTCATGATCGCTGAACGGCAGCGTCGTGCTGCCGACGATCTGCCCGACCTCATGGCCCTTGCCGGCCACGACCAGTGCGTCGCCCGGCTCGAGGCCGGCGATCCCGGCGCGGATCGCGGCGGCGCGGTCGCCGATCTCGCGCGCGCCCTTCGCCGTCGCCATGATCGCGGCGCGGATCGCCTCGGGCTTCTCGCTGCGTGGATTGTCGTCGGTGACGATGATCTGATCGGCATTCTCGGCGGCGATCGCGCCCATGATCGGACGCTTGCCGGCGTCGCGGTCGCCGCCGGCGCCGAAGATCACGACCAGCTTGCGCTTGGCATAGGGCCGCAGCGCCTGCAGCGCCTTGGCGAGCGCATCGGGCTTGTGGGCGTAGTCGACGAAGATCGGCGCGCCATTATGCTCGCCGACGAATTCGAGCCGGCCCTTGGCGCCTTCGAGATGTTCGAGCGTGCCGAACACGTCATCGGCGGCGCTGCCGGTGCCGATCGCAAGGCCCGCCGCGACCAGCGCATTCTCGATCTGGAATTCGCCGACCAGCGGCAGCCGGATCGCGTGCTTGCGGCCGCGGTGCTCGATCACGAGCTGCTGGGCAAAACCTTCGATCGCAGCATCGGTGAGCCTGATGCCCTCGGTCGCGTCGGCGTTGCGGCCGACCGTGATGATGCGCAAACCGCGCGCCCGTGCCGCATCGATCACCTCTCGCGAGCAGTCGTGATCGGCGGAGATCACCGCAGTGCCGCCGTCGGCGATGAGATCGCCGAACAGGCGGAGCTTTGCGTTCAGGTAATGCGCAACGTCGGGATGATAATCCATGTGGTCGCGCGACAGATTGGTGAAGCCGCCGGCGGCGATGCGCACGCCGTCGAGCCGATACTGGTCGAGGCCGTGCGAGGAGGCCTCGAAGGCGAGATGGGTGACGCCGTCGCGCGCGATCTCGTCGAGCTGCCGATGCAGCGCGATCGGATCGGGCGTGGTCAGCGAGCCGTAGACGGTGCGCTTGTCCGAGACGAGACCGATGGTGCCGATGCTCGCGGAGGAGTGACCAAGCCGCTGCCAGATCTGGCGCGTGAACGCCGCGACCGAGGTCTTGCCGCTGGTGCCGGTCACCGCCGCGATCGTCGCGGGCTGGCGCGGATAGAAATTCGCGGCGGCGAGCGCCAGCGCGCGGCGCGGATTGGGCGTGATGACGAACGGGACGCGGCCGTGACCTTGCGGCAGATGGTCGCTGGCGACTGCGACTGCGCCGGCGGCGATCGCCGCATCGACGAAGCGCGCGCCATCGGTCCTGCTGCCGGCCAGCGCGAAGAACAGGTCGCCCGGCTTCACCGCACGACTGTCGACCGCAAGCCCGCCGACGACGATCGTGTCGGCACTTGGATCGATCGTGGCATCGGCGCTGAAGAGGTCGCGAAGTCTCATGATCTTCCAGTCTGGCCGGCGCCGTTCTGGCGCCGCGTAATGATACGCCTTACTGGGTTGTTCTGGATGCCGCAAGAATAAGGCGGTCGGACGGCGGCAGATCGAAGCGCGGTTCAACGCCCAAAAGCGGCGCAATTCGGGCGATCACATTGCCGCCGGTCGGCACCGCATTCCAGCCCGAAGTGATGAACCCGTGTGTTTCCGGCGTCGTCTGCGGTTCGTCCAGCATAATCAGAATCTGGTACTTCGGATCGTCGGCCGGCATGATCGCGGTGAAGGAGTTGAGCACCCGCTTCTTGGCATAGCGGCCGTTGATCACCTTCTCCGACGTGCCGGTCTTGCCGCCGACATAGTAGCCCTTGACGTCGGCGGTCTTGGCGGTCCCGATCTCGGCGTTGAGCCGCATCAGATAGCGCATCTTGTCCGAGGTCTCGGGCTTGATGACCCGCTTCGCCAGCGCCATCGCTTCTTGCTCGGTGCGCTTCATAAAGGTCGGCGGAATCAAATAGCCGCCGTTGACCAGCGCGTTGATGCCCATCACCGCCTGCAGGGGCGCCACCGACAGGCCCTGGCCGAACGCGATGGTCACCGTGTTCAGTTCGCCCCAGCGGCGCGGCACCAACGGGGCCGCGCTCTCCGGCAACTCGGTGCGCAGCCGGGTCAACTGGCCCATCTTGGCCAGGAACGCCTTGTGCGCCTCGACGCCCTGGCCGAGCGCGATCCGCGCAGCGCCGATATTGGACGAGTAGGTGAACACTTCCTTGGTGTTGATGAAACGTCCGAGCGTGTGGCTGTCATGGATCGTGAACTTGCCGTAGTGCAGGTTCCCGCGCGCATCCCACATCGAGTTCAGATTGATCTTGCCGCTATCCAGCGCCATCGCCAGCGTGAACGCCTTGAAGGTCGAGCCCATCTCGTAGACGCCGGTGGTCAGGCGGTTGATGCGATCAGGATCGTGCGCTTCCTTCGGATTGTTCGGATCGAAATCCGGCAGCGACACCATCGCCACGATCTCGCCCGTGCGCACGTTGGAGACGAGGCCGGAAGCGGCCTTGGCCCTGAACTTCTCCTTCGCCTTGATCAGTTCGTCGCGCAGCGCATGCTCGACGCGCAGGTCGATCGACAATTCGACCGGCTTCTGCAGCCGGTCGGTGGCGAAGCCCGCGCGATGCAGATCGGCCAGACCGTTATTGTCCAGCCACTTCTCCATGCCGGCGATGCCCTGGTTGTCGATGTTGACGAGGCCGATCAGGTGGGCGACCTCGTTGCCGGTCGGATAGACGCGCTTGTTCTCGCGCAGGAAGCCGACACCGGGAAGGCCAAGGCGGTGGATGTCGAGCTGCTGCTTCGGCGTGATCTCGCGCTTCAGCCAGACAAAACCCTTGCGCGACGACAGGCGGTCGCGCACTTCGCTGGTGTCGAGATCGGGCAAGGCCGCGGTCAAGAGCTCGATCGCCTCGTCCTTGTCGATCAGGCGGCGCGGCTCGGCGAACAGGCTCGGCGCCTTGACGTCGGTGGCGAGGATTTCGCCGTTGCGGTCGGTGATGTCGGGCCTGGCGGTGGCGATCGCGTCCTGCGAGGCGGTGCGCCGCGCGCCATGGCTGTCGGCACCGACGGCGAACAGCACCAGCCGTCCGGCCAGCACGCAATAAACTGCGGCAAAGGCGAGGATCGCAAGACCGACGCGCGCGCGCGCCTTCGCGGCGCGGTCGACATTGCTTCCGTACAGCAGCGTGCGGATCAGCCGCGTGCGCCAGGGTTCAGCGGATTTTTCGGCCGGCTTGCTGGCGGGCGCCGGATCGGTCATGGCAGGTCCCGTCATTGCTGGTCTCCCCCGCCCTGCTCGGAATCTTCTGCGGGCGCAGGCTGGTCGGCGGCCGGCTGGTCGGTCGCCGGCTTGTCAATCGATCCGGTCGTGCTATCGGGCGCGGCGGCGGCCTCGATGGTGTCGATCATCGCGCCGATCGGATCGCGCGAACCCGGCCGCGTGAAGCTCGGCGGCCGCTCCGGCAGGTTCTTCAGGGAATCGTACTGGTTGGCGTTGATTGGCTTCAGCGGCAGATGCCGTTCAGCGAGTCCTTGCAGCCGCAGCGGCGCATCGAGCTTGGCCCATTCGGCGCGCAAGGTGGCGATCGCGTTGCGCTGCTCGCGGATCTCGGCATTGAGCTGCAGCACGCGTTCGACGCGCGCGGTCGATTCCATCTTGATGCGGTAGACGTAGGATGCCGCGAAGATCAGCATGCCGATGACGAGGAGATGGAGGAGGCGCATCGTCAACCTCCCCGCTTCAGGTCGGACAGCCGTGGCCAGGACGGCAGGTCGTCGTCCGCATGCGCCGGCGCCGCAGTGCGCTCGGCTGCGCGCAACTTGGCCGATCGCGCGCGCGGATTGGCCGATATCTCCGCCTCGCCAGGTGTCACCGGACGCTTGGTCAGGATCTGAAAGCTCGGCGCGGATTGCGCCACTTCAGGCCGATGCCGCGAGCCGCCGGAAACCTTGCCGCGCTCACTCAGGAAATTCTTGACGATGCGGTCTTCCAGCGAATGGAACGAGACCACGGCAAGCCGGCCGCCCGGCTTCAGCACCTGCTCGGCCGCAGCGAGCGCCCGATGCAGCTCATCGAGCTCTTCATTGACGAAGATGCGCAGCGCCTGAAAGGTCCGCGTCGCCGGATGAATCTCGTTCGGCTTGGCGCGCACGACTTTCCCGACGATGTCGGCGAGCGCCTCGGTCGTCGTGATCGGCGCGTCCTTGCGCGCGGCGACGATGGCGCGCGCGACGCCGCGCGAATGCCGTTCCTCGCCGAAGATATAGATGATGTCGGCGAGCTGCTTCTCGGAGGCGGTTGCGACCACATCGGCCGCGGTCGGGCCGCTCTGTGCCATCCGCATGTCGAGCGGACCGCCCAAGCGGAACGAGAAGCCGCGCTCGGCCTGGTCGAGCTGCATCGAGGAGACGCCGACATCCATCACGACGCCGTCGACCTGATCCACCCCCTGCGATGCGCAGACCTCGGCGAGATCAGAGAAGCGGTCCTCGACCAGCGTCAGCCGGCCGCCCGCACCGTCGACCAGATCGAAGCCGCCTGTTATCGCGGTGCGATCGCGATCGATGCCGATGACGCGCGTATCGGCGACATCGAGAAGCATGCGGCTGTAGCCGCCGGCGCCGAAGGTCGCGTCGACATAGATGCCGCCGGCGCGCGGATCGAGATAGGCGACCGCCTCGCGGCCCAGCACGGAAATGTGACGAGGAGCACGCTCGCTCATGCGCCGCCCCCGGGCAGGGCCGCGAAACTGGCATGCAAGCTGGCTGCGCGCCGACTCATTGCGTCTCGAATCCTCGCGCTGGTTGTTCCGGTAAAATGGCAGCTGCGTGATACCAGCGCCAACTCCCGTCCTCGGCCGCAAATCCTGATATCCGACCGGAATTGGGAGGGTTTCCATGGGATTTCGCGCAACAGCGGGCCGTGGCCGTCCTTTGGCCGTCCCCCGAAACCGGTTCGGCACTTCACCTCTCAGTAACGGCACTTAACGTTAAGAAAACGTTGATGATCGGTTTGCGGAATCGCGCGACTTTGATCCGCATTCGAGTGATAGCCTCGGCCCCCGCTCCGGGCATCATTATTGCGCGGCTCATGGAGCAGACCCTGGAACCGGCAGGGCCGATTGCGCGGCCCTCACGGTAAAGGAATAGTAAACGCCTATTTGTTTATCCATATGTCAAAATGCCTTCTCCTGGTTCGGGTTTTGAGTGATTCGTATGGCTTCTGGTTCGTCCTCGTCCGGCAACGCTGATTCGAAGCGTCAGCGCGTCCTTCCTGTTCCGAAGGGCGTGGCCGACGTGAAGACGTTCACGCCGGATTCCTCGATCGCCTCCGACGTGATCCCGTCGGTGAATTTCGGCGATCGCGCCAATGGCCGGCAGCCCGACATGATCGTGCTGCACTACACCGGCATGCCCGACGTCGAGGGCGCGATCACCCAGCTCTGCACGGCCGGCACCGAGGTCTCGGCGCATTACATCGTGCTCGAGGACGGCCGCATCGTGCAATGCGTGCCGGAGAGCAAGCGCGCCTGGCACGCCGGCGTCTCCACCTGGGCCGGCGAGGACGACATCAATTCCTGCTCGATCGGCGTCGAGATCATCAATCGCGGCCACGATTGGGGCTATCCCGACTTCCCGCTGCGGCAGATCGCGGCCGTCATCGCGCTGTGCCGCGGCATCATGCTTCGCCGCAAGGTGGTCTCGCATCGCGTGCTCGGCCATTCCGACGTGGCGCCGGGGCGCAAGAAGGATCCCGGCGAGAAATTCCCCTGGCACTCGCTGGCCAATTCCGGCGTCGGGCATTGGGTGCAGCCGGCGCCGATCGTGCGCGGCGACGCGCTGCAGCTCGGCGCGATCAGCGACAGCGTCTCCAACATGCAGGCCGCGTTCCGGCGCTACGGCTACAACATCCCGACCAACGGCAAGTTCGACGGCCCGACCATGGAGGTCGTCACCGCCTTCCAGCGTCACTTCCGCCCCGAGCGCGTCGACGGGATCGCCGACCGCTCCACCATGGCGACGCTGCACGCGCTGCTCGAGAGCCTGCCGCCGGATGCTGCAAAGCCGGCGGTGGCGTAGGCAGTCCGCCGATGCAAGACTGGATTGAAACCACCGTGTGGTGGCACGTCTATCCGCTCGGCTTCGTCGGCGCCGAGTGCGACGCGCGGGCGGACGGCAGCGTCGCGCATCGCCTGGACCGCTTGACGGCCTGGCTCGATTATGCGGTCGAGCTTGGCGCCTCCGGCATCCTGCTGGGGCCGATCTTCGCGTCCTCCACTCACGGCTACGACACCGTCGATCACTTCCGCATCGACCCACGTCTCGGAGACGATGCGGATTTTGATGCCTTCATGGCCGCAGCCGACCGACGCGGCCTGCGGGTCGTCCTCGACGGCGTGTTCAATCATGTCGGCCGCAGCTTCCCGGCCTTCGAACGCGCGCTTCGCGGTGGACCGGCATCGCCGGACGCCCGCTGGTTCCGCTTCGCGTGGCCAGCAGACGGCCGCACGGATGAACCGCCGGGCTACGCCACCTTTGAGGGCCATAGCCATCTGGTTACGCTGAACCATGATGAGCCCGTGGTGATCGATCACGTGACAAGGGTAATGAACCATTGGCTCTATCGCGGCATCGACGGGTGGCGCCTCGATGCGGCCTACGCGGTACCGCGCACGTTTTGGCGAAAGGTGCTGCCGGACGTGCGATCCAAGCATCCTGCCGCCTACATCTTCGGCGAGGTGATCCACGGCGACTATGCGGCATTCGTGCACGAGACGGGCATCGATGCGGTCACGCAATACGAGCTTTGGAAGGCGATCTGGAGTTCGTTGAACGACCGCAATCTTTTTGAACTGTCCTGGGCCTTGAAGCGCCACGACGCGATGCTCGATCACTTCGTGCCGCAGACGTTCATCGGAAACCACGATGTCACGCGCATTGCTACACAGCTCCACGACGAGCGACATCTCGCCCATGCACTCGTCATCCTGCTGACCTCAGGCGGCACGCCCTCGATCTACTCCGGTGACGAGCAGGCGTTCCGCGGCGTCAAGGAGCACCGGGCGGGTGGCGATGACGCCATTCGTCCGCCGTTTCCCGCGACGTCGTCCGACCTGGCACCATACGGCTGGCGAACCTATCGCCTGCATCAGGCGCTGATCGGATTGAGGCGACGTCATCGCTGGCTTCATCGCGCGCGAAGTCGCATTCTCGAGGTCCAAAACACCAACCTCTTGCTCGAGCTGTCGGACGCCGAGAGCCGGCTCTGGATCGTGCTGAATTTGGCAGACGAGCCCATCATGCGCGTGCTCGATGCAAGGGCTCATTGTATCGCTGGCTACGGCGTCGCATCACAAAAAGGACGCGGGACCGAGATCACCGTCCCGGGGCATGGCTGGAGCGTTGTGGAGCCCGATTTGCGCTGATGCTGCGGCGGCGAGATCACCCCATCGCCGCGAGCCGCCGCGCATGGAGCCGACACTGCGGCTCGCGCGACGTCGCAGCGGTGGCGGCAAGATCGACCTGCTGCGCGTTGCTTTTCCGGCCAAGTGCATGCGTAAAAAATGGAACTTTTCGCCATATGCCGGCTTCTTAATTGGGGCGGTCTGAGTGGAGATTCGTCCATGTTCAAAGCACTCATCACCGGAGCTGTCGCGATCGGCCTCATCGCAGCTCCAGTTGCCGCAGGTGCGATGTCGACCCAGGACAAGTCCATGTCGACCCATCACAAGACCCACAAGGTCCATCATGCGCAGAAGAAGATGATGGCGCCCGGCACCACGACCGGCATGTCGAGTGGAACGACGACCGGGCAATCGACCGGCGCCAAGGCCAAGACAGGGTACTGAGCGTTCAACGCCGCGCGGCGCGCTGACGATCGTTGACGTGAACGGCGCACCGTCACGGACCACGCACGAGATGAGGCGATGTCAGCCCATCTCGGCGATCCGGCGTGCGTAGAGCCGTCGCAGCGGCTCGAGCTGCGTCGCCGCGGTCGCGGCAAGATAGGCCTGCCGCGCCTCGTCCTTGCGGCCGAGGCGGCGCAGCAGATCGGCGCGCACCGCGGGCAGCTGGTCGTATCCCCTCAGGCTGCCGCGCGCGTCCAGCGCGTCGATCAGATCGAGCGCTCGCGCCGGGCCGTCGACCATCGACACCGCAGCGGCATGATTGAGCTCGATCACCGGTGACGGGCTGATGCGGAGCAGCACCTCATAGAGACCGGCGATCTGCGGCCAGTCGGTGTCCTTATAGCTGGGCGCTCGCGCATGCAGCGCGGCGATCGCGGCCTGCACCGCGTAGGATTGCGGCCGGCCCGGCATCTGCAGCGCCTCCTCGACCAGCCTCACACCTTCGGCGATTTGCTGAAAATCCCACAGCGAACGGTTCTGCTCCTCGAGCAGCACGATGTCGCCTCCTGCGGTCTGGCGGCCGGCGCGGCGCGCGTCGTGCAGCAGCATCAATGCCAGCAGGCCCTTGATCTCGCCGCGGGCCGGAATCAACCGATCGAGCAGCCGCGCCAGCCGGATCGCCTCGCGCGCGAGATCGGGCCGCATCAGATCCTCGCCGGCGGTCGCGGCATAGCCTTCGGTGAAGACGAGGTAGATCACGGCAAGCACGCCCTCAAGGCGCGGCTCCAGCGCCTCGCGCTCCGGCACCTCATAGGGAATGCCGGCGAGCTTGATCTTCTGCTTGGCGCGCAACAGCCGCTGCGCCATCGCGTCCTCGCTCGCCAGGAACGCGCGCGCGACCTGCGCCGTGGTCAGGCCGCACACCGTGCGCAAGGTCAGCGCAACCTGCACCTCGGCGGCAAAGGACGGATGGCAGCAGGTGAAGATCAGCCTCAGCATGTCGTCGTCGAGCGTCGCATCGGCCGGCTCTGGCGATGGCTCCGCATCCAACAACAAATGATGCGTCAATTCCTGCTGCTTGCCGCGAAACGAAACCGCGCGGCGGACGCGGTCGATCGCCTTGTTGCGGCCGACATTAACCAACCAGGCGCGCGGATTGGCGGGGAATTCACCGATCGGCCAGCGCTGCAGCGCGACCGCGAAGGCCTCCTGCAGGGAATCCTCGGCCAGATCGAAATCGCCGACGAGACGGATCAGCGTTGCGAGCGCCCGTCCCGCCTCGTCGCGGAAGATTTTCTCGATCTGGCTCGGGGTCATGGCCATCAATCGTTGCTCAGCGGCCGCGCCAGGCGACGCGGCCGCTGCATTCATGATGCGATAATGCCGCCATCACGGGTTGTCGTAGATCATCACCGGCCTGACTTCGATCGAGCCGGTCTTGGCGCCGGGAATCCGCGCCGCAAGGCCGAGTGCGGTGTCGAGATCCTTGGCCTCGACCAGATAGTAGCCGCCGAGCTGTTCGCGGGTTTCCGCGAACGGCCCATCGGTCGTCAGCGTCTTGCCGTCACGCACCCGCACGGTGGTTGCCGTCGACACCGGCTGCAGCCCGTCGCCGGCCTTGAAGTGCCCGCTCTGGATGATCGACTGGGTGTAGGCGCCGTACTCCGCCGTCACGGCCTTGCGGTCGTTAGCGGTCATGTGGGCGTATTCCGCGTCGCTCCGGTAGATCAGCAGCAAATATTGCATCTCGTCTCTCCTCTTAATCGGCTGGATCGCCGACACCCAGTCGAACGGGCGGCAGGTCAAACGACATCTTCAGGATAAATTATTTTGGACGTCCCGCGTGAGCGCTTCTCCTGCCGGGTGGCGGCCGAACCTGGTCGACGCTTTATATCTGACAATCCGATATCATCCGCCATTATTCTTCGTTTGTTAAATTCATGGCCGCGGGTAGCCTTGGACGGGATATCAGGAGGACTGGCCATGACATTACTGCTGCAATCAGCAACGCGCCTTTCCCGGCACCTGCTGTGGACGCTGTACCGGATCCTGCGCACCCGGACCGTGGTGCAAGCGGGCCACCGTGCCAGCCAGGTCGCTTCGGCGATCGCCGCGGCCGGCAATCCGCTCGGCGTGTGAACAGGCCATGCAATGGGCCACGCGCCTTAAGGCGCTGCGTCAGCTGATCGCCGATGAAGGGCTGACCATCGCAATCCTTGCGGCGGTCGCCTCGGCGACGGCAATCGCGTTTGGCTTCAGTGCGGAAGCCGACATTGTCGCGTCGATGCTGATCATCAGCCTTGTGACCGCGTTGGCGGAAACCCGCCTGCGATCGGAAAAATAGCTGGCGCTGCCGCCAGCGGCCTTAGGAGGATGGCCCGCCCTGCTGCGCGGCGCGGCGCCGCAGGTCCTTGAGCTCCTCGAAACGCTTCGTTACGTCGCGCATCACGGCCACGGTGCCGGCGACACAATGCTCCGCGTCATGCAGCATCACGATGGTGAATTCGACGGAGATGCGCGCACCATTCTTGGTCAGCGCTGGCACCGACAACAGATCACCCTGACCGTAGCGGCTCGTCCCGGTCGCCATCGTATGTCGGAAGCCGGCCCAGTGACGCCCGCGCAAGGCTTCCGGAATGATCAGGTCGAGCGATTGTCCGACGGCTTCCTCAGGCGTGAAGCCGAATACCCTGACCGCGCCGGGATTCCACAGGGTGATGCGGCCTCCCGCATCGGTCGCAACGATCGCGTCCGACGCTCCGTTGAGCAACGCATCTCCCACCGCTGCCGCAATGTCCATCGCCTGACCTCCTGCTGATCCCGATCCTGCTCTGGACTCGGAGGACCGCGCTGACAAGCGAAGAATGCCGATGCAACCGATCGGCAATGCCGATAGCAATCGCGGTCAGCGCCGCCGCCGGGTGCCGGGCCTCGACCGCGGGACCTCGGTCGCAGCGTGGACCTGAGATGCGGCGAGGCGATGCATCATCGCGACCGCCCGCGCCAGATGGTCGTCCTGGCGATCGGCCGGATAGGCGACATAGGCCGGCATCGCAAAGGCGGGAGCACCGGCGACGGCGTGCAGCCGCCGCGTCTTCAGCAGCGGCTCCACGATGCGGCGCGCGAAGAAGCCGGAGCCGCCATTCTCCAGCAGATGCTGCAATCCGAGCCAGCCGATGTTCACCGTCAGCGCAGGGCCGGCGAAGTTCGGAAACAGCGTCGCGTGACGCGCGTAGAATTCCGGTCCCCAATCGACATAGACATAGCCCTGCCCCGGCTCCGGTGCACTCTTGGGATCGGTCGACACCAGGATGAGCTGTTCCTCGAACAGCTGCTCGACCTTGAGGCCGGGGCGGCTCTGCGGCGTGTACATCACACCGATATCGATGCGTCCCTCGACCAGCCCCTGCATCAGTTCGGGCTCGAGCGCGCTCTCGGCGCGGATCGAGATGTCGGGATGCGCCCGCGTCATCAGCGGCAGCCAGCGCAGCAAATACTCCTCCCAAAGCCCGATGCGGCCGCCGACCACCAGCGTCGCGGAAAACCCCTTGGGGATTCCGACATCGTGGCGCGCCTGCTCGACAGTGCGGACCAGCACCGAGGCATGGCGCTGAAACTGCCGGCCTGCCGGCGTCAGCGTGGTGCCGGCCTTGTTGCGCACGAACAGCACGCAGCCGAGCTGCTGCTCGAGGGTGTGAATGCGGGTGCTGACCGTCGACTGGCTGACATGAAGCCGTTCCGCCGCGGTGATGAAGTTGCCGGCGCTCACCACCGTCAGGAACGTCCGGGCCAGTTCGGTGTCCATGGCGCCTCACCCTTTGGTTCGATCAAATCGATATCAAAGGCCCCTCCTTCGCGGATGTCAAAATCGAGTACCGGCGACCGGTTAACCATCGCAAGCGCTTGACGCGGGCGGCCAAAGCCCGCATGCACAGGTCGTCAGTCGGCCGGACGGCCGCTCCCGCAAGCGCCGAAAGGCCGCGGGAGAGGAAAGTCCGGGCTCCATCGACATGCGGTGCCGGATAACGTCCGGCGGGGGCGACCCCAGGGAAAGTGCCACAGAGAACGAACCGCTCCCCCTTTCCGAAAGGGAGGGGACGAGTAAGGGTGAAAAGGTGCGGTAAGAGCGCACCGCGTTTCCGGCAACGGAGACGGCATGGCAAACCACACCGGGAGCAAAACCGAATAGGGACGGCAACGCGGTCAGTTCGCGCACGCGCGATAACACCGCAGGGCGATGTCAGGCCCGCTGTCCGGGTAGGTTGCTCGAGGCGAGGTGCAAACCTTGTCCCAGAGGAATGGCCGTCGCGTACCATTCGCAAGAATGGTGCCCTACAGAACCCGGCTTACAGGCCGGCTGATGCTTCTACCATGAGGGGCTCGGCGTAATGCGCCGGGCCCCTCGCCATATTCGTGACCATGAATTCGTCCCATTTGCTAGAGTGTCCCTTGCGGAGGATCGCAGATGGACCTTCAGAAGATCATGGCGAAGGCGCGAGATATCGCCAAGAGCACCGGCACGATCACGACCGAACAACTCAACGGCTTGTGCCCGAACAACATGGGGCCCGATGATATCGCGACTCTTTTTACGGCCCTGCGCGCCGAGGGAATTCGGCTGAAGGACGACGACGCGGAAGAGTAGCTGCCACCGTCTCGAACGCTGGGGCGCGCAATGCCGCTCGGCTGGATCGTCGTCGCGCTTTCGTCCGTTGTCCGAGCCTGATCTCCGCGCAAACGCTTTGCGTTAGCCACGTGCTTCGCACTTTTGCGGATCAGGGTTACGGCCACGATCGCTTGCAGCAGCGCCAACCCAAGGGGGAAGATCGCGACGCGGACCGCGCCGGAATCGCCATGCGAGTTGGCATCGACCGTGCATCGTGACATTCTTGTCGAGCAACCCTCAGAGGTCGGCGATGGAGCAGCGCGGTCCGGAATCACGTGTCGAGCGGCGACTGGCTGCGGTGCTGGCGGCCGACGTGGTGGGATACAGCCGCCTGATGGGCCGCGACGAGGAGCGCACGCTTGCCGAGCTGAAATCGCTGCGGCAAAGGCTGATCGATCCGACCTTCGCGACGCACCGTGGCCGCATCGTCAAGACCACGGGCGACGGCATGCTGGTCGAGTTCGCCAGCGCGGTCGATGCGGCACGATGCGCGGTTGAGCTGCAGCGCGGCATGGCCGCGTACAACGCCGAGCTGCCGCAAGAGGACCGGATCGACATCAGGATCGGCATTCACGTCGGCGATATCATCGTCGACGACCACGATATCTTTGGCGACGGCGTCAATATCGCCGCGCGTCTCGAAGGCATCGCCGAGCCCGGCGGCATCTGCCTGTCCGAGGACGCGCACCGCCAGATCCGCGGCAAGATCGACACCGCATTCGAGGACATCGGACCGCAGGTGCTGAAGAACATCGCCGAGCCGATGCGCGCCTGGCGTGCACGGCTGGATAGCGCCCCTCGTTCCTCCCCCGCCGAGACCACTCAGCCGCTGCGGCTTCCCGACAGGCCGTCAATCGCGGTGCTGCCGTTCCAGAACATGAGCGGCGATCCCGAGCAGGAGTATTTTGTCGACGGCCTGGTCGAGGACATCATCACCGCGCTGTCGCGCTTCAAGTCACTCTTCGTGATCGCGCGGAACTCGACCTTCACTTACAAGGGCCGTGCCGTCGACATCAAGCAGGTCGGCCGCGAGCTCGGCGTGCGCTACGTGCTCGAAGGCAGCGTGCGCAAGGCGGGCAACCGCGTGCGGATCACCGGCCAGCTCATCAAGGCCGACACCGGCACGCATATCTGGGCCGACCGTTACGACGGCGAACTGGCCGAGATTTTCGAGCTGCAAGACCGGGTGACCCGTGACGTCGTCGGTGCGATCGCGCCCCGGCTCGAGCAGGCCGAGATCGAGCGCGCGCGGCGCAAGCCGACCAGCAGCCTCGATGCCTACGACCATTATCTGCGTGCCCTCGCCTGCTCCTATCGCATGGACCGGCAGAGTATCGCCGAGGCGATGGAATTGGTGCGGAAGACGACCGAGCTCGACCCGGAATTCGCGACCGCGTACGGCCTCGGCGCCTGGTGTTACTACTGGCGTCGGGTGAATCGCTGGACCACCGAGCATGAGCAGGAGACCCGCGACGCCGCGCACCTCGCAGCCAGCGCAGCAGCGTTCGGCCAGGACGATGCCATCGCCCTTTCCTACGCCGGCATGGCTCTTGGCCATGTTGTCGGCGAGGCCGAGGCCGGTCTTGCGCTCGCCGACCGAGCGCGGCTGCTGAACACCAATCTCGCGATCGCCTGGCATGCCTCCGGCACGGTTTGTGTCCCGCGGGGTCCGCTGGACCAGGCAATCGAGCGGTTGTCGCATGCGCTGCGGCTCAGTCCGCTTGATCCGCTCAGCTTCTGCACGCTGAGCTACCTGGCACTCGCCAATTTCCTCGCCGGTCATGCCGATGCGGCGTGGCCGCTCGCGGAACGGGCGTGCCGCGATCAACCCCATTTCCTGCTGGCGTTACGCACCGCTGCGGCCAGCAATGCCGCCGCCGGACGCCTTGTGGAGGCGCGGGCGTTCGCAGCCCGCGCGCTTCAGCTCGATCCCGATCTCAGCCTCTCCAATCTGAAGTCACGCATAGGCCCCCTTCTCCCCGAACGGTTTGCCAAATACGCCGAGGCACTGCGCCAGGCCGGCGTGCCGGATTGAGGTGCGTGCGACGATGGGACCGAAGCGTGATGCACCGGCTTCGCCGGCTCCCGCGCCATTCCTGGCGGTGTGACGGCCGCAAATGCGAAGCTCGCCCCGGAATGACGACGGCTACGAGACAATCTCCTGCAGCAACGCCATCAGCGCTTCCGGCGCGGTGACGTTCGGCGAGTGGCTGGCGTCGATCTCGAAGCTGCGCCAGCCGGCTTCGTTCTTCGTGCGCCTGGCGAACTGGCCGAAGGTGTCCGCAGGCGTGATGCGGGTGGCGTAGATGTAGCTGCGCGGCAAAGTCGTCTCGCCGTGCTGCAGCTTCAGTTTCTGCTCGAAGCATTTGATCGGCATGTCGACCCTGCGCGCGGTCAGCCATTCGACGTCCGCGGGAGACGTATCCGGCGGCGTCGGCATCGGCGGAATGCGCCAGCCGTCGCCATTGGCCGCCGCCCCCCGCATCTCGATCGCCACCTCGTTGAGATCGAACAGCGACTGGCCGTCGCGCGGCACGAAGGCGTCGATATAGATCAGCTGCGCGATGCGCTCGCGCACCCGGTCGGCGACGCCGGTCGCGACCATGCCGCCATAGGAGTGGCCGACCAGCACAATGTCGCGCAGATCCTCGTATGAAATGACGCTGAGCACGTCCTGGATATGCGCCTCCAGGTCGAGCCCTTGATGCGCAAGGTGCACGCGCTCGCCGAGCCCGGTGTAGCTCGGCGTGACCAGCCTGTGCCCGGCGGCCTGCATCAGGGGATGCATTTTCTTCCACGCCCATCCGGCTGACCAGGCGCCGTGACAGACCAGAAAGGTTTTTTGCGAATTCGCAGTCGACACACTCGCAGTCATGGGGGTGCTTCCATTCGATTATCGTCGATGAGCCGCGATTTTGAAGTGTACCCGCCGCTCGCGTCGTGTAAACGTCGCGGCAAAACATGATCGTCATTCCGGGATGGTCCGAAGGACCAGACCCGGAATCTCGAGATTCTCAGGCGCGCAATTGCGCGCCTTAGTTCGATGCTTCGCATCGCCCCGGAATGACGACGAAGGAGAAAGCAACTGAACGCGGCAAGCTACGCGGTCCTGTTCTTCGGCGCGCTTGCCGGCGGTTTCGTCTCCGGTCTTGCCGGCTTCGGCACCGCGCTGATGGCGCTCGGCATCTGGCTCTATGTGCTGCCGCCGACGCTTGCGGTGCCGCTGGTGCTGGTCTGCTCGGTGATCGCGCAGGTGTCGACGCTGCCGTCGATCTGGAAGACCATCGATTTCCGCCTGGTCTGGCCGTTCGTGATCTGCGGACTCGCCGGTGTGCCGATCGGCATCTTGCTGATCGCCCGCGCCGACCCCGCGGTCTTCAAATTGGCGATCGGCGTCTTCCTCCTGGTGTTCCCGACCCTGCTATTCTTGCAGCGCAAGCCGATGTCGATCGCCTTCGGCGGCAAATGGGCCGACGGCGCGATCGGATTTGCCGGCGGCATCCTCGGCGGCCTCGCCGGACTGTCCGGCCCGCTGCCGATCCTGTGGGCGAGCCTGCGCGGCTGGGGCAAGCAGCAGCGTCGCGGCGTGTTTCAGATCTTCAACTTCACGATCCTGGCGGCCGCGCTTCTGGTCCAGATCGCAAGCGGCCTGGTGAAGCCCGAATTGATCTGGCTCGTGGCCTGTGCGTTTCCAGGAACGCTGCTCGGCGCCTGGCTCGGCGCGCGCCTCTACCACGCGCTTAGCGACCGCAATTTTTCCGACGTCGTGCTGGTGCTGCTGTTCCTGTCCGGCGTGGCGCTGGTGTGGAACGGGCTGGCGCCGAAATAGCCGACAGCGCGCGGCTGACGGACATCGGTCCATCAGCCACGCGCCATCGCCTACTCCGCCGCGGCCTGGCCGAACTCGGTCGCCTGCCGCTCGAACAGGCCGCGGTAGATGCCGCCCTGCCGTGCGGCAAGCGCCTCATGCGTGCCCTGCTCGACGATCTCACCGCGATCGAACACCAGGATGCGATCCATGCTGCGCACGGTCGACAGCCGGTGCGCGATCACGATCGAGGTCCGGCCCTTCATCAGCCGCTCCATCGCCTGCTGGATCAGCGCCTCGGATTCCGAATCGAGGCTCGAGGTCGCCTCGTCCAGGATCAGGATCGGCGCATCCGCCAGGAACGCGCGCGCCAGCGCCACGCGCTGCCGCTCGCCGCCCGACAGCTTGACGCCGCGCTCACCCACCAGCGTGCCGTAATCCTTCGGCAGCCGCATGATGAAGTCGTGCGCATTGGCAAGCCGCGCCGCCTGCTCGATCGCCTCCATGCTGGCGCCCGGCCGGCCGTAGGCGATGTTCTCCGCCAGCGTGCGGTGAAACAGGATCGGCTCCTGCTGCACGATCGCGATCTGGCTGCGCAACGATTGCTGCGTCGCCTTGGCGATGTCCTGACCGTCGATCAGGATTTTGCCACTGGTGACGTCGTAGAGCCGCTGCACCAGCTTGACGAAGGTCGTCTTGCCGGAGCCGGAGCGCCCGACCAGGCCGACGCGCTCGCCGGCATCGATGTCGACCGACAACCCGTCATAGAGCGGCCGGCGATGGCCGCCATAGTGGAACGTGACGTCGTCGAACACGATGCTGCCGCCCTGGATGTCGATCGTCCTGGCATCGACCGCATCGACGATGCCGAGCGGCTCGCCATGGATCTGCACCAGTTCCTCCATGTCGTTCACCGAACGCTGCAGGTTGTTGATGTGCATGCCGACATCCCGCAAGTAGGCGTGGATGATGTAGTAGCTGGTCAGCACATAGGTGACGTCGCCCGGCGTGGCGTGGCCGGCCGCCCACAGCAGGATCGCGCCGCCGATCACCGACGCGCGGAAGCACAGCAGCACCAGGAGCTGCGCCGTCGAGGTGTGGTTGTAGCGCAACCAGGTCCGCCACACCCGTCGGCGCCAACGGCTGATGACGCCGTCAAGCCGCATATCCTCGCGCGTCTCGGCGCCGAACGACTTCACCACCGCGTTGCAGGTCAAGGCATCGGCCAGCGTGCCGCCGACCTTGGTGTCCCACGCGTTGGAGACGCGCGCGGCAGGCGCGACGTAGCGCACCTGGAACACCATGGTCATCGCGACATAGATCACCGAACCCACGGCGATCACCGCGCCAAGCTGCGGCCAGTGCAGCCCGAGCAGGATCATCGAGCCGAGCAGCACCACGAGCGACGGCAACAGCGCCATCAGGATGGTGTCGTTCAACAGGTCGAGCGCCCACATGCCGCGCGTGATCTTGCGCACGGTGGAGCCCGCGAACGAGTTGGCGTGCCAGTCGGTCGAGAAGCGTTGCACGCGCATGAAGGCCTGCTGCCCGACATCGGACATCGTCTTCAGCGTGAACGGCACGATGGTCTGGATACCGACCAGCCGCAGCAGCAGCGATAGCGCGCCGAGGCCGACGATGGCACCGAACGCCAGCATCGCCGCATGGCGCGCGGCGGTATCGGCGGCGCCCGCGGTCAACGCGTCGACCAGATGGCCGGAGAACACCGGCATGAACAGGTCGGCCGCGGTCGCACCGAGGAAGCCCGCTGTCACGGCGAAGGCGCGCAGCGGCTGCTCCAGCCAATGGCGGAACACGAATGGCAGGACGATCCGGATCGCGGCCGGTCGCTTTGATGTCAGAGAGGTCATGGCACATTCCGGCCACGCTTCTGCAGCGCAAGCCGGCTCCATCTGAGGCGACAGGCGGACGGAATCCGGCCGCTGATGTCGCTGGAAATTGTAGATAACGTGTTGGGAAGTTTGGGTGATCGGGGATCAGGCCCGATCAGCGCCGGGAGCTAACGCGAAGGCGCGTCAAGCACCGTCGAACGCGGGCGCGCGATCTGCGAAATAAACGACTTCATGCGCATCTCCCGGGTTCGAGTAAGGAATGCGCTGCTTATAAATGCATCACGCGCGATTGGCAAGATGACAAGCGCGTGAGTGCGTCAATGTGTCGGCGATGCAACGCTCTGCCCGCGACCGGGCGCACACCGCACGCGAAGCCGACGCGCTCAATGCGCGTCGCCGCCGCCTGCGGTCATCGACGGCGGCTTGTTGACGAACAGCACCAGCAGGCTGAGGCCGACATAGAACAGCGACAGCATGAAGAAGGCGTCGCCATAGCTCATCACCTGGGCCTGGCGGTGCACGAGCTGCGAGAGCTGCTTCATCGCCATGGTGGCGGAATCGCCCATGCCCTGCAGGCGCTGGGTGAAATTGTTGAGGGTCTCGACCGCGGTCGCGTTGCCCCAGGTCACGCGGTCCTGCAGCCGCGAGATGTGCAGATCGGTGCGGTCGTTGAGCGCTTCGTTGATCAAAGCGAGCCCGACCGCGCCGCCGAGATTGCGCATCAGGTTGAACAGGCCGGAGGCGTTCTTGACGCGGTCCTGCGGCAGCGTGGCGAGCGCGATGTTGTTGGTCGGCACCATCGCACACATCATGCCGATGCCGCGCAGGATCTGCGGCACCAGGAGCTCGTAGAAATCGTACTCGCGCGTGATCCAGGTCATCTGCCAGGAGCCGAGCGCGAAGGTGACGAGGCCAAAGGCGATGATGTAGCGCAGATCGACCTTCTGCATCAGCCGGCCGACCACCGGGGCCATGAAGAACATGGTGACGCCGGAGACGAACATGGTCTCGCCGATCATCAGCGCGCTGTAGCCGCGGATCTCGGCGAGATAGCGCGGATAGACATAGGTCAGGCCGTAGAGCCCGATACCGATGCAGAACTGCAGCACGCAGCCGACCGCGAAGTTGCGGTTGGAGAAGGCATAGAGATCGACGATCGGCTCCTCCGCGGTCAGCACCCGCCAGAAGAAGGCGACCGCCGAGACGAAGCCGATCGCGGCGCAGATCGCCACCGAAGTGTCCTGCAGCCATTCATATTGCGGGCCCTCCTCCAGCACATATTCGAGCGAGCCGAGGAAGCCGCCCATGAAGATCAGGCCCCACCAGTCGAAGCGCTCGAGCAGCGCGAAGTTCGGCTGGTCGAAATCGACCAGCGCCAGAACGCCGACGGTGATGATGACGCCGGGCACGATGTTGATGAAGAACAGCCAGTGCCACGACATCAGATCGGTGATGTAGCCGCCGACGGTCGGCCCGACGGTCGGCGCCAGGGTCGCGACCAGGCCGATGATCGGCGCCACAATGTAGAACTTGGAGCGCGGGAAGATGGTGTAGGCCGAGGCGAACACCGTCGGGATCATGCCGGCGCCGAGGAAGCCCTGCAGCGCGCGCCACAGGATCATCTGCTCGATCGAGGAGGCGAAGCCGCACAACAGGCTCGACACCGTGAAGCCGAACGCCGAGATCGCAAACAACAGCCGGGTGCCGAGCGCGCGCGACAGGAAGCCGGACAGCGGGATCGCGATCACCTCGGCGATCAGATAGGCGGTCTGCACCCACGACACTTCGGTCGACGACGCCGACAGGCCGGCCTGGATCTCGGTGAGCGAGGCCGAGACGATTTGGATGTCCAGGATCGACATGAACATGCCGAACACCATGATGATGAAGGCGACCACCCGCTTGGGCTGGAGCCGCTCGGTCTCCGAAGCGCCGGTCATCATCGAGGGCGAAGCAGTGGTCGCGTCGGCCATGGGCTCATCAGGCTCCGCGCTTCGAACCTGCGGTTCGAAGCTTCAAGGCATCACTGCGGATGGATCATCATCGGCGCGTCGAGGTCGGTATCGGCGTCGGCATCGGCCGCGCCCTCTCGCGTGTCGACGGTGGTGTAGACCGACATCCCGGCGCGCAGCATGCCCTGCTTCGCAACGCTGTTCGGCACCCGGATGCGGACCGGCAGACGCTGCACGATCTTGGTGAAGTTACCGGTGGCGTTGTCGGGCGGCAGCAGCGTGAACACCGAGCCCGCGGCCGGCGAGATGCTGTCGACGATGCCGGTGAACTTGCGGAAGCCGTAGGCGTCGACCTTGATCGTCACCCGCTGCCCGGTGCGGATGCGCTTGAGCTGGGTCTCTTTGTAGTTGGCGTCGATGAAGACGCCGTCGAGCGGCACCACATTGCCGAGCCGCTGGCCGACGTTGATGTAATCGCCGGTGTTGACGAGACGGTTGGAGAAGGTGCCGTCGACCGGCGCGCGCACCTGGGTGAAATCGAGATCGCGCTCGGCCTTGGCGAGCTGGGTCTGCAACTCGGCGAGCTGGGCGCGGGCCTCGGCCTGCTGCGCCTTGGTGACATCGACGTTGCTCTTTGCGGCGTCGAAGGCGGCCTGCGCCGACCGCACGGCGGCCGCGCCCTGATCACGGCCGGCTTCGGAGACTTCGAAGGTGGCGCGCGAGGCAAAGCCCTTGGTGCTCAGCGCCTGCTGGCGATCGAAATCGAGATCGGCGCGCTTCAGGCCGGCTTCGGCGGAGACGAGCTGCGCCTGCGCCTGCTCGACCGCGCTTTCGGCCGCAGCGACCTGGCGGCCGATGCGCTCGATCGTCGCCTGCTGGGTCGCGATCCGCGTGCGCGCGGCGTCGACCGCGATGCGATAGTCGCCGTCATCGATCCGGAAGATCACATCGCCGGCGCGCACCACCGCGTTGTCGCCGGGCAGGATCGCCGCGATATGGCCCGCGACGCGCGCGCCGAGCATGGTGTTGTTGGCGCGGACATAGGCGTCGTCGGTCGAGATGTAGAAGCGCCCGACCATCAGGTAGTAAGCGGCATAGCTCGCGGCGGCGAGCGCGAGCAGCCCGAGCACGCCCATCATCACGAATCTGCGCTTGCCGGACTTCGGCGCCGCGGCGGCGGGCGACGCCGCCGGCTGTTCGGGCGCAGAAGCGGGCGGCGCCTCGGCGGGAAGCTTGTCGCCGGGAAGCTTGTCGCCGGGACTCTTGTCGCCGGGACTCTTGGCTTCGTCGGCCCTTTTTGCTTCGTCGGTTCTGGCCTGCTCGCCGAGGTCGGCAGACGCGTCGCGCGCCACCGCGTCCGCGGCCATCTCAGGCCCGGAACGAACAATGCGTGCAGCCTGATCCCGTGCTGCGGCCATAACCAAGGCTCCCCACCAAAAATCTTGACGCGCGCAATGGCGGAAGAAGGGCCGTGCGGCGCATCGTCACTCTCGCTAATACCATTGACCGAACGGTTCGGTCAATCTACATTCCCGCCCAGCGGATTATAAGGCTTCGATTCTTCCCGGACTGATTCCGGGTTGAGTTCGTTCGCGAGAAGCTAAATCAATGGTTGCAGCGCCCCCAAACCCCCTCCACCTCGTCGTCGGCGACGAGGAGTCCTCGAAGCGCCGCCAGATCCTGGACGGTGCCCGCAAGGTATTCCTGGAGCTCGGCTTCGACGGCGCCAGCATGGGCGAGATCGCCCGCGCCGCTGCCGTCTCCAAGGGCACCCTGTACGTGTATTTCCCCGACAAGGCCGGGCTGTTCGCGGCGATCGTCGAGGAGGAGAAGCGCGAGCAGGGCAAGGTCGCCTTCAACTTCGATCCGGCACGCGACGTCGACACCACCCTCCCCGAATTCGGCCGTGCCTATGTCGCGGTGCTGTGCCGGCCCGGCGGCGGCTCCGCGATCCGCACTGTGATGGCGATCGCCGAGCGGATGCCCGAGCTCGGCAGCCGGTTCTACACCCATGTGATCGCCCACACCGTCGACCGCTTCGCCGCCTATCTCGAGGCGCGCGCCGCGCTCGGCGAGCTCGAGATCGACGACTATCAGCTCGCGGCCTGGCAGTTCATGCAGATGTGCCAGGCAACGCTGTTCCAGGCGTTCATCTTCCAGGCCAATCCGTCACCCTCGCCGGAGCGGATCGCAACCGTCGTCGACAGCGCGACGCGCGTGTTCTTCGCGGCATACCGGCCGAAGCAGGCGAATTGATCCCCCGCCGTCGCAAGATGGGCGAGTGACGGTCCAATCCGACTATTTCTTTTGGTAGGACCGCAACTTGGCGCTTGTCGCGCGACGCCACCTCGCGCGACAATTCCCTGTATGAGCGGGGATATCGACCCAGATCAAATGTCCAGCGTGATGGCGCGGCTGGGGGAGGCAGTGGTCGACCCGACGGCGTGGACCGATATCATGACGTCGATCTGCGAAGCGGTAGGCGCAACCGGCGCCGTGCTGCTGCAAAGCGACGTGCGGACCCCGGACGTGCCGCGCACCGCGTCGACCGAAGAGATGGTGCAGTTCTACTTCGCACACAACTGGCAAGAGCAGGACTCGCGCGCTCCAGGCGTTCCGCGAGCAATGGCCGGCGAAGTGATCACCGATCAGGATTTGCTGACGCCCGAGCAGATCCGGTCGGATCCGATGTACAATGAGGTGCTGTATCCGTTCGGCTTCAAGTGGTTCGCCGGCATCGGCTTCTGGGCCGACAGCGCACCGTGGGTGCTGACGTTGCAGCGCACCGGAGAGGAAGGACATTTCGAGACACGCGAGACGCGGCTGCTGGCGCAGCTGGGGCCGCGCCTGACGGAGACAGCGACACTGTCGACTGCGGTCGGCCGCATCGCGCTCGCCTCCATGACCGGCATTCTCGACCGGGTGCGGCAGCCGGCGGTCGCACTCGATCGCGCGGGCCTCGTGATCGATCGCAACGAAGCCGCCGATGCCGGCTTCGATGCGGACATCAGGATCAGGGACCGCCGGCTGATCGTGCGCGACAAAGCGGCACAGGCGCGGCTTGATCAAGTCGTCGATCTGATCCGCGCCGCACCCGAGCGCGCGGCGCTGCCGATCGAACCGATCGTGATCCGCCGTACGCACAAGGGGCCGGTGGTTTTGCGCGTGTTGCCGATCGACGGTGCGGCACGCAACGTCTTCCTCGGCGCGCGGGCGATGCTGATCTTCGTCAATTTGACGCCACGCGCGCTGCCCGAGCCCGGCATGATCGCGCAGGCATTCAGCCTCACGCCGGCAGAAGCGCGGCTGGTGGCGCTGCTCGCGGGCGGCCTCTCGATCGACGACGCTGCCGAACGGCTCGGGATCGTTCGCGACACGGCACGCAACCAGTTGAAGTCGGCCTTCGCCAAAACCGGCACGCACCGCCAGCCCGAACTGGTCAACCTCGTCCTTCGGATCGCCTGAGAGAGATTCGACTCAATCCACAATGATGCTCACCCGCCCGATTTCGCCCAGCACGGCCGGGCGTTGACCGCCGTACGCGCCGCTCTTGAGCACGGCCGTATACGATCCAGCCGCGCTATAGACGTGCGTCCGTCGAAAGCCGCGGATCGGTGAGATCGTGTCATCGGTCCGGCCGTCGCCGAAATCGAGCACGACCACCGCCTCCGGCATCCCCGGCCCCATGCCGGTGAAGGTCACTTCGAGTGGCGCCGCGCCCGAGATCGGCGAAACGGCAAGAGCACTTGTCGCGTTCATCTGCGTCGTCGCGGTCATGTCGATCACACCAAGGGTGATTGCGGAGATGGCAAATGCCGGCAAACGCCACGTCATTTCGAATGTTCCGATCATCCACCCGCCGCAAGCAGATTGCAGCGGGTGGTTTCATGAATCAAGCGGCAGGACGACCTCCTCCGGCTCAGACCAGATGGAAATCGCCTGCGTGCGCTTGCAGCTCCGCCGCCTTGATCCCGGCAAAGGTGATCGTATCGCCGAACGCGTCCGTTATGACAGCGCCGGCGGCGGTATCGGCCGTGTGATTGGATAGCATGTCGTTCACGCTGGTGAAGATCGACTTGTCGAGTTGCACGGCGTCATTGTGCGCAACGAAATCGGTGATCACGTTGGTGCCGAAATGCGGGCGGAACAGGAACGTGTCCGGTCCGTTGTTGCCGGTCAGCGTGTCGCCATCGCCACCGATCAGGACGTCCGGGCCATTGCCGCCGATCAGGATGTCGTGCCCCGCCGAGCCGTCGAGCACGTCCTGGCCGTTGCCGCCATTCAGTGTGGTATGGCTTCCGGCCTGGTAATCGACGCCGGGATTGAACACGACGATGCTCAGCGTCGACGACGCCGTTGCGCCATGCGGATCGGCAATCGTGTAATCGAAGGTGTCCTGCGCGACGATCTGCGATGGCAAGCCCCCCTTGTTGGCGACATAGACATAGCTGCCGTCCGCATTCAGCGTCAGCGAACCGTAGGTGCCCGCGATGGTGTGCCCGACATCGCCGGCCGCCCCGTCCACGGCGCTGACCACCGAGTGGCCCTGATCGTGGATGTCAGGATCGGTGTCGTTGGACAGCACACCGTGCGACGCGTCAACCGACAGCGTCGACTTCTTCGCCGTGCCGTTGCTGTCCGCGACCGCTATCGGCGCGTCGTTGGCGCCGTTGATGGTGACGACGACATCCTGCGTGACGGCCCCGCCATGCGCATCGTCGATGACGACGGGCAGCGTGACGGTGAGGCTCTCGCCGACCGACAGGAAATCGAGATCCTTGTCGACGATGCTGTAGCTCCAGTCGATCTTGCCTGCGTTGGTGTTGCCGACCTCGGGCATGATCGTGAACGCTGCCTCGAGCGAGGCGATTTGCGCCGGTGTGAGTTCCGACGTGTAGTCGTGCGTCGCGTCCTGCCAGGTCACCGTCTCGCCGGCGGTATCGATCGTCGCAGTCGGCCGGTCGTTGAGATCGGGATCGGTGAAGGCGATCGCGCCGGTGGTCGCATCCAACGTCGAACTTCCGGTGACGCCGGGCAATTCGCTGATCGTCCCCGTCAAGTTGGACAGTGCCGGCACCACCGACACGGGATCATTGGTGCCGGTGAAGACGACCGTGATCTGCTGGGTCGAAGTGTCGCTGACGCTCGAGCCGGTGTGGTGGTCGGCCACCGTGACGTCGTAGACCACGGTCAACGTCTCGCCCGTCGCGAGGAAGTCCAGATTCCTGTCCGCCAGGTCGAACTGCCAGTTGAGCGTCCCGCTGATGCCGTCGACGCCAATCGAATCGGTCAGCGCCGTTGCGAGGGCCGCCTGCGTCGCGAGCGGAACCGTGACGCCGCCGGACCAGGTCGCGGTATCAAACGCCTCACTCGCGGTGTGAGTGTCGCCGGCATTCGCATCGGTGAACGTCAGTGTGCCGAGAAGTTCCTGCAGCGAGGCGGAATTGGTGGTGTTGGCCAATTCGGTCAGCGGATGCGGCGATCCCGGATCGGGCGACAGCACCGGCGGACGGTTCAGCACTTCGGTCTCGTTGAATGTGCCGTCGGCGAACTCGAATTTCTGGATGTTGGTGACGGTGTCGGTGCCGTCAGGTGACCCGCCGCGCTGGTCGGCGATCTGAATCGCGCCGCTGCCGAGCAGGGTCGCGATGTATTGCAGCCGGCTGCCGCTGTAGACGACTGTGTTGGTGCCGCCCCCGCCATCGATCGTGTCGTTGCCGCCATTGCCGCGAAGCACGTTGTCGGCGGCGTTGCCGACGATCGTGTCGTTACCCGAGCCGCCATTGGCGTCCTCGATCAGCGATGCGGTCTCGGTCGGGTTAGTCGGATCGATCAGCGCATTGGCGATGTTGCCGCGCGCGAAATACTCGGCACCGCCCGCCCCGTTATTGCCGAGATCGGCGCGCTGCGCGTGCGCCGCGCTGGTGTCCAGAATGGTCCAGGCGCCGGGATTGAGATCGATGGAGAGGTTGGTCGTGTAGTTGGAGAAGTCGTAGGTATCGGTGCCACCGCCATCCCACAGCGTCATCAGCACGAAATTGCTTTGCGGCGCGCCCTGCCCGACGCCATCGATGAACTCCTCGCCGGTGGTCGCGCTCCAGGTATAGGTGGTGTTGCCGTTGTGCGCCGTGGCGCCATAGTTCGCGCCGTACATATACTGCAGCGCGGCGATGTCATCCTGCATGTAGGTGGTCGGATGATCGGGCGCGTTGTCACCATTGGTCGCATTGTCGCCAGGAAACTGGCTGTAGGTCATCACTGAGTATTCGTAGGAATTGTGATCGGCCGGCAGCGCGGGAAACGTCACGCCGTGCCCGTCCTGCGTGACGTGGCCGTGCTTCAATCCGAGATTATGGCCGGTCTCGTGCATGATGCCGGCCGCATCCTGGAAGCTGCCGAGCACCGGATTGGTGTAGCCGCCGGTGACGAACCATGCGTCGCCTTGCGCGCCCATCGCGGAGAACGGAGCGCTGCCGTTGTAGCCCAGTTCGGGCGGATTGGCCTCCGCGGTGCCGGGCGCGTTGCCGGGAACATGCAGTCCAGTGTGCAAGGCGACACTACTGTCGTCAGTGTAGTCGATCTTGTCGGCATTGGCGTAGCGCAGCGTCGCGCCGGCGCTCGTCGTCTCGGTGAAGGTGAGATTGGTGAAGCTTGCGACGTTGGCGAGCGCCGTACGCACCGCCGTCTGCTGTGCCGCGGTGAACGCGCTGAAATTGTCGATCTCCTGGTAACCGTATTCAGCGCTGCTGGTGGGAAACGAAAACGTCAGATCCTGCGCGCCGCCAGATCCCCACTCCCATCCCCAGAGAATGCCATCGATATCTTGATTGCCGGACAGATTAACAACTTGAGTCATGGGAAAACTCCGTCTTGGGTGAAATGAAAAACGTCCCCAATTCCGTTCAGTTGTCGTGCTGGCGCGAGATGCAATCCTTTCTGCTGAGGGTGATTCCGATTTCGAAATTTGCGACGCTAAGGCCGCTGGATCCGGGATTCACGAGCACCGCACCTGAAATCCGCGGCGGCGCGCGAGATTGTTAGGCTTGTGGCAACTACAAGTCAAACGTGTTTCTAACTATGACAAAGCTATAAATTGTTAGATGAATTCGTCGAAAATTTTGTGCGTGTCAGGTTACGTTCTGTGGGCAGTCACATTATGTGAGGGTAGTGTGATCGTCACAGATAAGGAGGCACGGTCCGTGACTCCAATCACACGGGATCATCGTCGATGAGCGATCTCATCATCCGACATATGCGGCCGGACGAGATCGCGCTCGCGGTGGATTGGGCCGCAGCGGAGGGATGGAATCCCGGTCTCGCCGATGCGCCCTGCTTTGCCGCCGAGGACTCGCAGGGCTTCTTCATCGGCGAGCTGGACGGCCAGCCTGCGGCGGTGATCTCCTGCGTCAATTACGGCGCGCGTTTCGCTTTCCTCGGCTTCTACATCGTGCGTCCGGATCTGCGCGGCCGCGGCCATGGCCTGAAGATCTGGAATGCGGCCATCGCGCATGCGCATCCGCGCGTGATCGGGCTCGATGGCGTGGTGGCGCAGCAGGCGAACTACCAAAAGTCCGGCTTCGCGCTCGCTTACGCCAATGTGCGCTACGGCGGCACGGTCGCAGCACCTCCGGCGCCGAACGCCAGCATCGTCGCGCTGACCGATCTGCCCATCGCGCTGGTCGAGGCCGATGACGCCACGGTGTTTCCCGCACCGCGCCCGGCCTTCCTGCGCGCCTGGATCAACGGGCCGGGACACATCGGACGCGCGCTGATGCGCGACGGCAGGCTGGCCGGCTGGGGTGTGATCCGTCCGTGTCGCACCGGCCGCAAGATCGGTCCGCTTGTCGCCGACGACCGCGCCAGCGCCGAGACCATCCTCTCGGCATTACTTGCGAGCGCAGGCGGCGGCGACATCTTCCTCGATGTCCCCGCGGTCAACCGTGACGCCGTGGCGCTGGCGCAAGGCCTCGGGCTGTCGCCGGTGTTCGAGACCGCGCGGATGTACACCGGCGCGATCCCGCCATTGCGGATCGACCGCGTGTTCGGCGTCACGACGTTCGAGCTCGGCTAGAGGAGCCCGTGCGTTCAAATGACGCACGCTCGCGAACGCGGTTCCTGTGAAGCGGCTCATAACGCGATTGTTCGATAGGGAATACACCTCTGGTTGAGCGAGAGAGCCAGTTCGGCGCACTTCCGCGCGCTGCGCTCGTCCGCAACAGAAGGAGGTGTCGCATGGCGTTCCTGTTTTTCAATTTTCGCAGCATGGGCCTCAGCGAGGCACTCGCCAATGTCGGCGAGCTCAAGGGCGTCGTCGCCAATACGCTGAAGCAGAACGGCTTCACCGATGTCGTCAATACCCAGTCAGAGGTTGCCGGCAACAAGAACGGCGTTCGCGTGTCCATCCTGCATCTGCACAATGTCGATCGCCAGTTCTGGCAGGTGTTCATGGCCGGCGGCGATACCGCGGCCACCAAGCAGACGCTTGACGACGTCGTGAACAAGGTGGAGCACCTCGCCTTCCTCTAGAGCCTCCGGTTCTGATTGAATCAGAACTGGAGCTGCAGAGCCGTGCGAAATCCCCGCGGGCAAGCCGCGGGGATTTGCGCGCCCTAAAGCGCGATGAGATCAGGTTCAATCGTCATCGCGCTTTAGCTCATTGTTTAAGCATGATCTCTTCGGAAAACCGCTTCACACTTTCCGGATCATGCTCTAGTTCGCCGCCGCGTTGACCCGCGGCGCGGCGACGTTGTCCTGCTCCAGCTCCTCGGGCAGTCCGGCGAAACGCCTTAGCGCCTTCGCCATCTTCACGCGCCCGGCAACGCCGGTGATGATGACGTCGACCATCACGAACGACGAGTGGAAGTGGCCGTGCGCCTTGAGCTGCTCGACCTTGACGCCCGCTTTCGCGAGCGCGTCGCCATAGGCAATGCCCTCGTCGCGCAGCGGATCGAACTCGCTGGTCGCGATGAACGCCGGCGGCAGTCCCTCGAGCTTGCCGCGCAACGGCGCGACGCGCGGATCGGTGCGGTCGGCCGGTGAGCAGTACAGGTCCCAGAACCAGAACATCAGGCCGCGGGTCAGGAAGTAGCCGGCCGCATTGTCGACATAGGACGGCCGGTCGAAGGAGGAGTCGGTGACCGGCGAGATCAAGAGCTGGCCTGCGATCTCGGGCCCGCCGCGATCGCGCGCGAGCTGGCAGGTCACGGCCGCGATGTTGCCGCCGGCGCTCCAGCCCGCGACCAGCACCGGCCCTGCCCTGCCGCCGAGCTCGGCGGTGTGGGCTGCGATCCAGCGCGTCGCCGCATAGCCGTCCTCGGCCGCAGCCGGGAAGCGATGCTCGGGCGCGTGGCGATAGCCGACGCTGACGATGATCATGCCGGTGCGTCGGCACAGATCGCGGCAGAACGGATCGTCCGACAGCTCGTCGCCGAGCACCCAGCCGCCGCCGTGGAAATACACCACGATCGGATGCGGCCCCGGCGTCGCCGGACGATACAGCTTGTACGGCAGCGGACCATCGGCGCCCTGCAGCACGCCGGTGCCGACCTCGCCGACCGGACGGCCGGCAGGACGGCCCTTGTTGAACTCGTTGAGGAAGTCGCGTGCGCCCTGCGCCCCCATCGTCTCGATCGGCGGCAGGTTCATCTCACCGAGCATATTGAGCACCAGCCGAACATCCGGCTGCAAACGCACCACCTCGCCGTCATTGCACTGCTCGGCAACGCCGGGACCGGAGAGCTTGAAGCCGAGCATGCCGCGCCCGACCACCTCGTTGCAGATGCTGCGATACGGACCGACGCCGCCGGTATAGGGCATCACGCCCTGCGGCTTGCCGGGCACGTTGGCGCCCGTGTACCAGGTGTTGGCGAGCCGGTGCAGCGTCAGCGTCGCGCAATCGGCCATGTGGCGTTCCCAGCCGGCCTGCGCGGTCTCGGTGGCTTCCATCGTGGTAAAGCCGGCGTCGCGCAACGCGGCGATGCGCTCGACCACCCAGTCGACATGCTGCTCGATCGACACCGCCATGTTCGACAGCACCGACGGGCTGCCGGGACCGGTGATCATGAACAGATTGGGGAAGCCCGCGACGGTGACGCCGAGATAGGTCTGCGGTCCGTGCGCCCAGACATCCGACAGCGACTTGCCGCCGCGGCCGGAGATCGGATGCACCGCCATGATCGCGCCGGTCATCGCGTCGAAGCCGGTGGCGAACACGATGACGTCGACATCGAAGCTGCGCTTGTCGGTCGAGATGCCGCCGGCGGTGATCGCCTTGATCGGTTCCTGCCGCAGATTGACCAGCGTCACGTTCGGACGATTGTAGGTCGCGTAGTAATTGGTATCGAGGCAGGGACGCTTGGCGCCGAACGGATGATCGTGCGGGGCCAGCGCCGCGGCCGTCTCCGGATCCTTGACCACGGCACCGATCTTCTCGCGGATCAGATCGCCGACCAGCCGGTTGCCGTCGACATCGACCGCCTGGTCGGCCCAGAGCTGGGTCAGGATGTGGACGAGGTCGCCCGCCGCCCACGCCCTCTCGAACCGCTCGCGGCGCTCGGCGTCGCTCAATTGCCAGCTCACCACGGTCTGCTGCGGATACGGCACCCCGGCCATCGACCAGCGCGCCTGGTCGCGATAGGCCGCGCGGTCGGTCTCGAAGAAGCTCTTGCGATCTTCCGGCGCCGGGCCGTTGCCGGCCGGCAATGCGAAGTTCGGCGTGCGCTGGAACACGGTGAGTTGCGCGGCCTGCTCGGCGATCAACGGGATCGACTGAATGCCCGATGACCCGGTGCCGATCACGGCAACGCGCTTGCCCTTCAGGTCGACACCCTGATGCGGCCAGCGGCCGGTGAAATAGATCTCGCCCTTGAAATCCTTGACGCCGTCGATCTCCGGCGGCTTCGGCGACGACAGGCAGCCGGTCGCCATGATGTAATGGCGGCACGAGACGTTGGCGCCGTTGTTGGTCGCAATCAGCCAACGCGCAGTCGCATCATCCCAGGTCGCCTGCGTCACCTTGGTGCCGAAGCGGATATCGCGGCGGAGATCGTAGCGGTCGGCGACGAAGCCGAGATAGCGCAGGATTTCCGGCTGGGTCGCGTACTTCTCCGACCAGGTCCACGCCTGATCGAGCTCGGGGTCGAACGTGTAGCTGTAATCGATGGTCTGGATGTCGCAGCGCGCGCCGGGATACCGGTTCCAGTACCAGGTGCCGCCGACGTCGCCGCCCTCTTCGAGGGCAACTGCCGAGAAGCCCGCCTTGCGCAACCGATGCAGCAGATAGAGACCGGCGAAACCGGCGCCGACGACCGCGACGTCGACCTGCTGCGTGGTTCCGCTGCGCGTGGCGTCCGAAGCGCGTGCTGCAACTGCTGCGTCTGGCATGCCATTCCTCCCGTATGTTTTGATTTGACGGAAGGCTAGCGCTGCGCTTTCAGTTTGTCATCACGACAAACGCAATCTGAGGTCGCCGCAATTATGGCGTGCGCGGCCTGGAGTGCGACGCGCAGCGCGTAGACGCAAGTGTTGACATAAGTTGTGGCGACGCCACGGGTACGAACGGCGCCACACACTTCAATGTCGTCCCGGCGAAAGCCGGGACCCATACTCCGCGGCGGATGTTGTGGACGGGACTCGTCATTCCAACGACGCGCAACAATGACCATCGGTGGTTATGGGTCCCGGCTTCGTGCGCAAGCGCGCACTCGGCCGGGACGACACCGAATATTTGGTGCCGCTTGTAAATCACGAACTCACTTGCTCTCAGGATGACGGGTTCGCGATTGCGTTCTACACGGACCGCATCAAGCCGCCATCGACGCGGATGTTCTGGCCGGTGATGTAGCCCGCGCCGTCGGAGACGAGGAACGCGATCGTCGCGGCGATCTCCTCCGCCTTGCCGTAACGCTTCATCGGCACGCTGTCGCGGCGCGCGTCGGTTGCCGGCAGGCTGTCGATCCAGCCCGGCAGCACATTGTTCATGCGGACGTTGTCGGCCGCGTAGCTGTCGGTGAACAGTTTTGTGAACGCGGCGAGCCCGGCGCGGAACACCGCAGAGGTCGGAAACATCGCGCTCGGCTCGAAAGCCCAGGCGGTGGAGATGTTGACGATCGCGCCCGACTTCTGCGCCTGCATGTGAGGTGCGACGAGACGTGTCGGGCGGATCACGTTCATCAGGTAGACGTCGAGACCGGTGTGCCACTGGTCGTCGGTCAATTCCAGCACGCCCGCACGCGGGCCATGGCCGGCGCTGTTGACCAGCGCATCGATGCGGCCCCACCGCGCCATCACGCCGTCGACGGCGCGCTTCAGATCGTCGTTCGAACGGTTCGAGCCGGTGAAGCCGATGCCGCCGAGCTCGCCGGCCAGCGCCTCGCCCTTGCCCGACGACGACAGGATCGCAACGCGAAATCCATCTGCGGCAAGCCGCCGCGCCGCCGCCGCTCCCATGCCGCTGCCGCCTGCGGTGACGAGTGCGACCTTCTCTGCTGTCATGATCGAGATCCCATTTGATGACGAACCTGAAGCAAGGTCTATCATCAGGGATCGGGCAGCGCGACAGGCGGGGCGGCGCTCAGGACGAGGTCGCGGCAAGAGCGATCAAGACGACAAAGACGCCAAGTGGCACAAGATGAGAAAAATCACGGTGGCGCATAACGGTGAAAACCGCGGCCGCAATGATGGCCGCCCCAAGCACGAGGCCAACAACCCGACTGGCGGGAATTGCAATCAGAACAGCGCTGATCACCTCCAATCCACCGGTCAAAATGCCCCACCAGCGCGGGTAGCCCCACCGAGCGAAATCGCTTTGCGTCGCTGAGGTGCTGATCGCGTTGAAGAGGCCTGCGCCAAAGAAGCCAGCAGCGAGCAGCCAGATTGAGAGAGCATGCATCATCTCAGGGCACCCCAATGATCAGGGGCATCGCCGCAAGGACCATGATCACCGCCGTGACACCGTGCATGCCGAAGGCGCTGCTGGTGGAGCCTTTCGCGGCAAGAATGAGCAGCATGTCGCCGATGGGGATGATGGCTTCAACCAGCAGGATGATGCCGACCTCGCGCGGCGCGCCGAACACCATGAACGCCAATACGGCCAGTCCCGCCGCAATGTCGCGCACCCCCTTGAGGCGAAGCCACCAGGCGACGTTGGGACCATTTTCAGGAAGCGGCAGGCCGAAACTGCGTGTCGCGGTTGTCGGGCTCGCGACATAGAGGGTGCCGATCGCGATAATTCCCAGGGCCAGCAGCAATCCCGTTCCGAGCGCAAGCCAATGCATCACACGTCCTCATCCAGCTTAAGAACCATATCTAGCACTGCTAGATAAATAGCATTGCTAGAATATCAAGCATCGATATGATATTGACATATCTGGGCCTTCCAGGTGCGAGAGATCGAGGATTGGGTATCACGGAGCGAAAAGGCAGGGACCGGGCTGAGCGCGAGCATCGCATTGTCGCGGCAGCTCGGGTGATCGCAGAGCGTGAAGGATGGGATGCCGTTACGGTCCGCCGTCTCGCCGACGAGATCGAATATAGCCAGCCCGTCCTCTACTCACATTTCAAGAACCGGGATGCGATTGTTGCGGCAGTTGCAGTCGAGGGCTTCAAGGAGCTCACGGTCGCACTTCGCGAAGCAGCGAGCGGATCGACAGGGCGAAGCGCCCTCAAGAATGTCGCCCTGGCCTATCTCGCCTTTGCGCTGGATCGTCCCGCGCTTTACGACGCCATGTTTGTCCTGCCAACGGATTTGCGGTTCGCCGAAGCTGGCACCAGACCCGAACTGCGGGCCGGTTTCGAAGCACTCGCGGCGGTCGTCGCGCCGTTTTGCGTCGAGGTAGCTGATGTGACCGAGACTTTTTGGGCAGCCCTTCATGGGGTCGCCACACTCGAACGTTCAGGCAGAATTCGGCCCAGCGCGCGCAACGAGCGCATCACGCTAATTGTGCGAGCGATCGTCGTGTCAGGAAAAAGCCCGCGTACTGGCGACTGAGGCCGTTCGGTCGAAGGACGGCTTCGGCGCATTGGGATGACGGCTGTGCGCTTATGAGTCTGCGCGCTGGTCTGCGCGCAGTGTCGCACTACTTCCGGAACACCTGCTTCGAACAGGCGTCGAACCTGGCGACCGGCCGATCCATCTGCCACAGTTCGACATCATGGCGGTCGACAAGACGGCTGGCCGACGTGACGGCCGCATCGTCGTCGCTGCAATCCATGTTGACCACGCCGATGGATCGGCTGTGCGGTCCGACGATATAGGCGCGATAGGTCGTCATCTTCGTTCTCCGGCTGCTGCGGCGAAGATGAGCGCGAGGACGTATGAATTCGAGAAGAGCCGCGACGAGATCTTATAAAGACGGAATAGGCGCCCGCCCCAAACAGCCCACCACGCGCGGCAGGCCGCGCGAAGCCGCCGTCAGGCCGGCGCGCCGTTCTTGAGCAGCTTCGCCACGGCGGCAACCAGCTCGTCGGGCGAGAACGGCTTGTTCAGCAGCACGCTGTCCGGCACGCCTCGGGTCGGCCACTCGTCGCCGCCGCCGCCGGTGATGTAGAGCACCGGGAATGACGGATCGATCTCGCGGGCGCCGCGCGCCACCCGCCAGCCGTCGAGCCGGCCAAGCAGGCGGATGTCGGTGACCAGTGCACTGTATTTGGTGCGGAACGCCTTCAGCAGCGTCAGGGCTTCCTCGCCCGAGCCTGCGATCGCCGGCTCATAGCCGCCGTCCCTCAGGGCGTCCTCTACCATCATCTGAAGATCACGATCGTCTTCGATGACGAGAATGATCGGCACGTCTTGCAAAGCTATCCCCCAGAAATCAGCCGGGTGCGCCCGGTTCAGCGAGCATATGCAGCAAATAGTGGCTACCGTTTGCACGGCATCCCCAGTAAAAATACGGGTATCAGACGCGTCCCTATTCGTCGGCGAATTCGTCTTCTTCGTTGACCCCCGCCTTACCCCGCGGAGTCGGCTTTCTGCCGCCAAGCGATCCTGTGACATAAGGTTCGCGCGCTGCATAGGGGCTACGGCCGCCGGCGTGCGCCGCGACCTCTTCGCCTGAGACGGCAGCGGGCTGGCAGATCAGGCGCCGGCTGGCCCGGCGCATCAGATCCACATGGATGTGGTCGTAGTGATAGACGTTTGAACCCGGCGCCAGCACCGTGGTGAATTGCTGGCAGGCAGCGGCCTGGACATCGCGCAGGAAGCCCTGCTCCTCCGGCAGACCCTTCCAGCCATCCTTCACCGAGATGCGTCGGCCGTCAGAGAGCGTGAAGGCCGCGATATCGAGCGCATTGCCGAAGGCGTGCTCGGAAATATGCGCGTGCGAATTGCCGTTCATGCCGCGGCAGGAATAGGCCGAGATCTGCTTGATCTCGACGACGCGCGCGCCGAACCAGCGCTGCGCCGCCGGCTGCACGGACTCGGCAAGCCAGCGCTCCAGCACCGAGACGATCGGACACGCCAGCGTTGCGGCAGGCTTCACTGCAACCGGGCCGACCGTCATCACCGGATTGCCGCCCGACGGACCGAGCCGTGGCGGCGGTGGCGCGCCTGGCGGTTGCTGCGAATACGGCGCAGGTGAATAAGGCGCGGTCGCGCCCTCGCGCTGCGGATTACTGCGCAGGCCAGGATAATAAGGTCGCTCGCCGCTGGCATCGGGCGAGCCGTCCGGCGGCAGGTCGATCTCGCCCTGCTGCGGCGGGACGCCGGGCGCCGACAGCGACACCGGTCCGTTCGGTTGGCTGCCATAGTTCGGCTGCCCGACGGCCTGTTCGGAGTACGGCGCCTGCGCGGGCGGCGGGCTCGGCTGACGATTGATCGGCCAACGTGGCTGGTTGCCGACCGACGCCGGCGGACGCAGGCTGTCGTCGGCAAATCCGTAAGCCGAACTGGCTTCGCCGAGCGCGGCGACCTTGAGCGGAAACTCGGCGCCGCAGACGCCGGGGCCGGAAATCGGATCGATGCGGACGAGGTCCGGGCCTTCCTTGACCGCGCCTGATTTCAGGCATGCGGCCTCAGCCTCGGCCCGCCACGGTTCGCGCTCGGCAGTCTGAAACAGACCGCGGCCGCAACCAGCAAGCGACACAAGGACAAGGGAGCCGACGAGATACAAACGAACTCCACGCGTCATGGCGCGGAGGTTCTGCGAATTTGATTAAAGACTCTTCAACGCATTTCGACTGTTTGATTTCAGGTGCCTTTAACCATGCGGCGGAACCCGGCAGCGCAATTCGCGCGACCGCATCGTTCTCGTTGTGTCATCAACTGTGGCGAACGCTCCGCATCACGTCGCAGCGGAGCGACGCCACCGCATTGTTGTGGTCGAGAAGGCATTGAGGTTCGACATCCTGCGGCATCGTTATTGACCTTTTGATTGTGTTTCAAAGCACCACAATCTTTCTGAGACATGACAGACGGTATTCGGAACCGGCAGCCTGACCGCAACCCGCAACGCCGCGGAATTTATTTGCGGGCGCTTCAACGTCTTGATTCGCCGCCTGTTTGAGCCACGCATCGCAATGCGGCATCGCGTGGGAACATCGAGCTTGGCAGCAAGGCTGACTTTTTCGGCCAGGAACCTCTTGCTAGCTTTTGCGTTAATGCGGGCACGTTGTGAGCCAAGGGAGCTTCCCAATGGATTTCGCGAGTCCTCTGCTGAGCAAGCTGAGCATTGTGGCCGCGTACATCGCGTTCGCCTTCGTCGGCGCCATCATTCTCGGCGTGTTCTAAAGCATTCGACCAGGCCATGAGTTCAGCGCCCGGCGGCCGCCCCCGCCGGGCGCTTTGCTTTCTTGCGATAGCTGATTCCGTCACCCTGAGGAGCGCGAAGCGCGTCTCGCAGGGTCGACGGCCACCAGCCGGGCCGTTCATCCTTCGAGACGGCCACTGCGCGGCCTCCTCAGGATGACGGTGATGGAGTGCCTTACACCCGTCGTCATCTCAAAAATTCGAGCAGCTCGATCCGGTGACGCCGCCGATCGTAAAATCGTGGCAGACGAGGCCGGGATTATCAGGGTCGGGATAGCCGTCGTCGCGTCGGCGCGGCTCGCGAATGGTGTGGCTGAAGCGCCAGCCGCGGGCGCGCATGCAGCTCTTGTATTGCCGCGACGTCGGCATGCCGTTCTGCGGCGCGCCGAATTCTGCATCGCAGACCGCGGCGTCGGCATGCAGGGCGTCGTCGCCGCGCGTCTGTTTCAAGATGTTGGTGTAGATGTCGCTGTCGGCATGGGCGGCGGCGACGCTGCCGGCGAGCAGCAGCGCGACCAGGCTCAGGCGTTTCATGTTTGCCTCCATCGCTTGCGAGGACAGCGTTGACCTCTATCGGTCGCGTGCGAGGCGGCAAACGGTTCGAAGGCATCCGGTTACAAATTGGACAGCTGCGCGTTCAGGAGCGCGGCTCGCCCCGGAACTGGCCCTGCGTGATCACGCGCTGCCGTGCGTGCGAGACGCGGACCCAGTCGGCACCGGTGCAGTAGACGCGGCCGAGCGCGCAGGACGAGACCCGCAGTCTGTCGGCGCCCTTCAACTCGATCGTGCCGTAACGGATGTTGCCGCTGTCCTGGCTGTAGACGCCGCCGTTCCAGCGCGCGTCCGTCTTCGGCTTCATGTTGATCAGCACCACTTCACCGAGATCGCGCGTGGTCCTGTCGAGCGCATAGCCGCACAACGCCGTGCCGCAGAGCCAGATGCGCACCAGATTGTTGGTTTCGGTCTGCCAGTCGCCGATCGGACCGTCGTCGGGTTCGTCGGCCTCGCGCGAGACACGTATCACCGGCGGCGCCGGACGCGCAGGCGCCGCGGGCACCGCGGCCGGCGGCGGAGCTGCGACAACCGGCGGTGGCTGCGGCGTCATCACCCGCGGCTGCGACGGTGCTGACGGTGGCGGAGCGGCAGCAGGCGCGACTGGGGCGGGCTTATAAACGATGACTGGCAGAGGCGCGGGAGGTGCTGCCGGCACAGGCGCGGGCAGCACGCTCGCAGCCGGCGTGGCAGGGATCGCTGCTGTTGCCGCCGGCGCGCGCACCGGCTTCAGCGTGCGACCGTTGTCACCGCCGTCGTCGCGCCTGGAGCCGCCTGAGACCGAGATGCACGACAAGGAGCGGCAGCGCATCGAATCCAGATAGACGCGGTGGCCGCCAACCGAGAACGAGATGCCCTCACCGGCATGGGCGAACGGCGTGAACAGCATCAGCACGACGAGCAGGCAGAAGCGCTTCATCGAAGCCTCCAAAACATCCGATGACGCTTAAGGTCGCCGTGCTCGCGGCGCAGTGATCTCCGTCACCGTGGCGAGCCATTCGGCTCAGCCCCGCAACGTGATGCACATCACGGAAACCGGAGCCGGCGGCACGTAGCGTCCGGACCAATCGATCCAGCCCCGCTCAACGCCATGGAGACTTAAGATGAAGAAGCTCGTTGCGATCGCCGCGCTGCTGATGGCCACCACATCAGCGTATGCCGGCGGCACCGGCATCACCTTCCAGATCGACGGCCAGCGCATCCATGTCGAGGCGCCGCGCAATTGCAGCGCGCTGTCCTGCATCCGCATCTCGGCGCCGGGCTATAGCGGCACGATCGGCGGCATCAGCAAGAATCTCGGCTCGAAGTCCGACGACGATGACGATGTCGCCTCGACGAGCCCACCGCCGCCCGCGCCGCCGCCTGTGCCCGCAGCTGCGCCGGTTCAGGCCGCCGCGCCGCAGCCGGCCGCGCCGGTCGCTGCCGCTGTCCCGCCGCCTCCGCCGCCCCCTGCGCCACCGGCAACGATTGCGACGGCAGCCCCCGCGCCGGTTGACTCCGCGCCCGCTGCGCCTGCACCGGTCTCGGCCACCGCGCAGCCTGCGCCGCAGCCGCAAGCCGCTCCGGTTGCCCTCGCACCTGCACCGGCGACCGGACCGATCGGCGTCTGGGCCACCGAGGAGAACAAGGGCAACGTCCGCGTCGAAGCCTGCGGCACCAATCTGTGCGGCTACTCCGAGAAGACCAACGAACGTATCCTGATCAACATGAAGCCCGATGGCAGCAAGTGGAGCGGCCGCATCCACGATCCCGACTCCGGCCGCAACTACGACTCGACGATCGCGATGAAGGGCCCGAATGCGATGCGCGTGCAGGGCTGCGCCTTCGGCGGCATGTTCTGCGGCGGCCAGACCTGGAAGCGGGTCAGCTAAGGCCTTCGATCTCCGAGAAGGAACCGGTTGGCGGACCTCATCACAGCCGTCGTCCCTGCGAAAGCAGGGACCCATACGCCGCGGCGGATGTGATGAACGGGACTTGTCGTTACAGGACCGTTCGACAATGCCCATTGGTGGTTATGGGTCCCTGCTTTCGCAGGGACGACACCGAGTTTGTGCATGGGGCGGTGTCCAGGTGATTGCCGGTCCGGCGGTCGCTTCATGTCGGTCGCCGGACGCGCTATACGTGCCGCCGTGTCGAAGTTGAATCGAACCTGCGGGCGGCTTGCGATGGCGATGACGGCTCTTGAACTCGGTCTCCGCGGCGCGGTGGTCGCGCTGTTCCTGGTGGTTTGCGCGGTGCTGCTGCTGCGTTACGCGGCGGTGCATCGCGCCGCGCATCTCGGTGCCGCGATGGGCGTGGCCGGCGCGGCCTACGCGATTACGACCGCACCCTTCTTCCCTTCGTCGTCATTCGGCTGGAGCTCTCCGTTCGTCGCCTTCGCGATGGGCTCGCCGGTGATCTTCTGGCTGTGGGCGCGCGCGATGTTCGACGAGCGGTTTGCCCTGCGGCCCTGGCATGCGGCGGTGTGGACGCTGCTCGCCGGCCTTGGCGTTGTGAGCCATAATTGCTGGACGATCTGGCCCGATCTCGCCGGGCCGTGCGGCCGCGCCCTGGCGCTGGCGACGATCGCCTTCGCCGTGCTCGGGATCGCGCAACTTCCGAAGGGATGGCGTACCGCCGTGACGACGGCACGCGGCCGGATCCTGATCGCGCTGCTGATCGGCATCGGCCTTCAGATGATGTTCGCCGCGGCGGCCGGGCTCGCCGCGATCCCGACCCGGTCGATCAGCCTCAGCGCCGCGCTCGCGCTTGGCGCATTCGCGCTGATCGCGATCTGGATGATGCTGTTCGATCCGCCCGAGAGCCAGCCGGCGGTTGCTGGCGGCAGAACCGGCCAGGCGGCACCGGTCGCGCGTTCGCTCGCCAATACCGGTCCGCCTGCCTCCCGCCAGGCCGCGCTCAATCACCTCAAGCACCTGATGGCGACCGAGCGGACCTACCGGCAGGAGGGGCTGACCATCGGCGTCTTGGCGGTCAAGCTCGGCATGCCGGAATACCGGCTGCGCACGCTGATCAATGACGGGCTCGGCCACCGCAACTTCAACGCCTTCCTCAACCGCTACCGGCTCGACGAAGCCAAGGCGGCGCTCGCCGATGCCGGCCAGGCCGAGGTGCCGGTGCTGACGATTGCGCTCGATGCCGGGTTCCAGTCGCTGGCGCCGTTCAACCGCGCCTTCAAGGCGGACACCGGGCTGACGCCGACCGAGTTTCGGCGCCGGGCGACGGCCGCGCAAACAACGGACGCTGCGGAAATCGCCCGGTCGGGGTGAGAATTCACTCCTCGATTTCAGAAATCGATAGGCTTGCGGCCCCACAACCTGCCTAGCTGTGCCGACACAGGCGCGGATCGCGCCAGGGCGTAACACGGCAAGCGGAGTTCGACGGCCGATGAAGCACTTTTTGACCGCGGCAAAGCTGCTGGCCCTCGACCTGGCATCGACCCTCGTCTTTCTTGTTCTGTTCCTGCTGACGCACAACACCGCGCTCTCGGTCGGTATCGGCATCGCGTTCGGCGCCACGCAGATCGGCATCCAGATGGTGCGCCGGAGACGGATCGACACCATGGAATGGCTCAGCCTGTTCCTGGTGGTCACCGCCGGCACCGCGACTTTGCTCACGAATGACCCGCGCTTCGTGCTGTTCAAGCCGAGCGTGATCTACGCAATCGTCGGCGTCGTGATGCTGAAGCCCGGCTGGCTCAACCGCTATCTGCCCGAGATCGCGCAGACCGTCGTGCCCGATGTCGCCGTCATGGTCGGCTACGCCTGGGCAGCCCTGATGTTCACCTCCGCCGCCGTGAACGCCTTCGTCGCGCTGACCTGCGAGATCACGACATGGGCTGTCGTGATGCCGATCTTCGGCATCGTCAGCAAGATCGTGGTGTTCCTCGGCGGATTTGCCGCGATCCGCCTCGCCGCCAGGCGCCGCATCCGCGCCATGCCCGAAGCCCAGCGCGAGGCCGTGCTCGCGCTCGAGGGGGCTCCGGCGGCGGCGACACCGTAGGCGCTGACGTTACCCGTCGGCGTGTGGTTAACGAAACAAACCGGCGTGCGACGAAACCATTTTGCCGTGCGCACGAAGAATTGCCGAAACCAAGCCTCCCTCATGATGCCTTCGACGACGCGCTGCAACGGCGCGCTCACCACAAGGGGGACATCATGGCTTTCACCGCTTCGACGCTTCGTCACGGCCAACTGCTGGCGGCAACCGCGTTCACGCTCGGTCTCTTGACCTCCGCGTCCTATGCCTACACCGACGAGCAGCAGCAGATGTGCACTGGCGATGCGATGCGGCTGTGCAGCTCGGAAATCCCCGATGTCGATCGCGTCACCGCCTGCATGGTCCGGCAGCGCGCGCTGCTCAGCGACGGCTGCAAGGCGGTGTTCCACTACGTGCCGCCGGCGACCGCCGCGCAGCCTGCAAGCTATGCGCCCACGGCCAAGCCTGCGAAGCCACTCAACATCGCTCCCCACAAGCGCGGCTAACCAAAACCCCAACAACGACCAAGCGCCGCGCTTCCTTCCGGGAGTGCGGCGCTTGATCGTTCGGGGCCGCCATGACAACAAGGCAGGACCGTTCATTCGGCATTCAGCCTGACGCGGCTCAATTGCCGATCCCCAATGCCTCCCGGGAATCGATGGTGATGCGCCGCGCCTTCCTTTATGCGCTTCTGCTTGGTGCCGGCGTCACGATCGGTTGGCATGCAACGGCCAATGCCGCACCGGACCTGACGCAGCTCGCGCAAGCGCAGCCTGCTCCGGCGCCTTCGGCCGCCCCGGCGCCGAGTGCGACACCGTCAACGCCAGCGCCTGCCACGCCTGCACCCGCTCCGGCCGCCGCGCCGCAGGCCACCGCGCCCGAGCCGATCGGCAACGTCGCGACGCTGACCGGCACCGCCACCGTCACGCGCAACAACACCACGACGCCGTTGCAAATCCGCGACGACATTTTTGCCAATGACGACGTCGCCACATCCGCGACCTCCTCGCTCGGCATCACCTTCAACGACGGCACCACCTTCAACCTGCGGGCCAACGCCAGGATCACGATCGACAATTATGTCTACGAGGACGGCGGCCAGCAGAACAGCGCGCTGTTCAACGTCGCCAAGGGCACGGCGGCGTTCGTCGCCGCCGCCGTCGCCAAGACCGGCGACATGAAGATCTCGACGCCGACCGCAACCCTCGGCATCCGCGGCACCACCGGCCTTGTCGAAGTGCCGGAAGGCGCGACCGCGACCAGCAACAATGTCGGCATCAAGCTCTATCCCGACGCCGACGGACATGTCGGCCGCATCGAGGTCAACGACCGCGGCGGCGCCTCGCTCGGCGTGCTGACGCGCGGGGCGAGCGGATTTGCGATTCGTCCAGGCACTGGCGGCGCGCGCTTCGCCGCGGTGCCGCTGACGATCTCGCCGCAACAGATGACGCGCGACCAGGGCTTTGTGCGCGCGGTACATTCCGCACAGACGTTGGGCCGTCAGGTCGTGACCGAGCAGCGCGACTTCCGCCGCGCCAACCCCGACTTCCGCCGCACTAATCCGGCCGCGCCCTATCCGAATCGTGGCCAGCCGGTGCAGCCGAACCCGCAGCGTCAGAACGGCCTGCCGGGCCAGAACCGCAATGCGCCGCAGCAGCCGGGTCAGCAAAACCGTCCGGACCAGTTGCAGCAGCCCGGCCAGCCGAACCGTCCGGGCCAGCCGCAGCAACCGGGCAAGCAACCGGGCACACCTGGCCGGCAGGGCTCGCAGCAGCAGCCGGGCACGCAGCAGCAAGGCGGCGCACAACACGCGCTGCCCGGCCAGCCCGGCGGCACGACGCTGCCACACACGCCCGGTGTCCAGACGCCAGCCGGACAACGGCCTGCGCGACAGCCTGCGCGCCAAGAACCTGCGCGCCAAGACCCCACGCGCCAAGGCGGCGCGACGTCACCCGGCGGGCAACAATCGCCTGCACGTCAAGGCGGTCTGCAACCCGGTCGCACACCGGCGCCGGGCGGCGTGCGTCAGCCAGGTCAACCGGGTCAGCCAGGCGTGCCGCGACAGGGCGCGGCCCAGCCTGCGCCGCAGGCACCCGGCCAGGCGCGGCCCGGCATTCAGCAGGACGCACCGGGTCCGCGTCCGGGCGTACAACGGCCCGCAGTGCAGGCACGCCCCGCCTTCCAGCAACGGCGCGCGCCGCCGCCGCGCGCCGCGAGGCCGCCGCCCAAGGACAAGCGTCACAATTGATCGATCGCAGCAATGTCATGCTCATCTGAGCTTCTTTGACGAGCTTCTGCGATCCGACGCGCGAGCGTGGCACCGGCGAGAACGCCGGCACCACGCTCCAATCGACGAACAGCGAGCGGCAGATCAACCCTGCCTGGTGATCACAGCCTCCAGATATTCGCTGGGGATCACCAGCGTTCCATCCCTGGCGGCATTGAACTGGTCCATCAGGCCGAACAGGTCGGCGGCGAGCAGTTGCTGCTTGACGGCATCGATCGCCCCGAAGGCTTTCAACACCGGACCGTAATAGGTGCGGAAGATCTCGAGGAAATGCTCGCGCGATCTGTACCGGAAATTGAAGTGCCTGCGTTTGGCGTCAACCCTGGCCTGCGCGCCGAACAGGGCGGCGAGATGGGCTTCGGTGCCCCATAGCCCGGGAGATTTGACGCCCGGCGCCGGCGGCACATATTTGCCGATGGTCTTGAACAGCTGGCCGATGAAACCCTCCGGTGTCCAGCTCGCAAGGCCGATCTTGCCGCCGATGCGGCAGACACGGCGCAATTCATTCGCCGCCTGCTGCTGGTCGGCGGTGAACATGACACCGAAAGTCGACAGCACGACGTCGAAGCTCGCATCCGCAAACGGCAGCCTCTCCGCGTCCGCTTCCTGGAACGTAACCGGCAGCCGCTCCGCGGCCGCACGCTCGCGGCCGCGCTCGAGCAACGCTCCGACGTAATCGGTCGAGACCACGTCGGCAAAACGCCGCGCCGCGGCCAGCGTCGCATTGCCGTTGCCGGCGGCGACGTCGAGCACCATTTGATTGCTGCGCAAGTCGACCGCCTCGCAGAGCGTTTCGCCGACGATCTGAAGCGTGGTGCCGACGATCGCGTAGTCTCCCGAGCTCCAGGCGGCTTGCTGGCGCGCCTTGACGGCGGCGAGATCGACGGTGGGCATTTTGGTCTGAACGTTCATGTGTATCTCCTTTGAAAAATGTGTCGCGCGGCCGGCGGCGAAGCTGCTGGCTTCGCCTGATGTCCGCGAGTTGCGCCAATGGGCGTCGTGCAATGACTTCAATGTGCTGCGAGCTAGCTGCGACGGTCGAGAAGGACCGGGATGGTGGACGCGGCAACAATGCTCCAATCCGAACGATGCCTGCAGCCGGGCCCACTGCGCTGAGGCCAGGCCGCCTGCTGCGCCGGAGCTACATGATGCTCCCGAACCACAGGCTCCTCCGCTCGCGTGAACACGGGTGACGACAGACCCGCGATCATCAGCCCGAGCAATGCGCTGCGAATGATCGGCCGAGAGCCGCGGTTGCCGGCGCCCTTCGACCGCCGGCCGCCGAGATCGCGCGACATCAAGCAATTTGCCTGACGCTCGCGGCGTGCGAGCATCCCTGCGACCGACTGATTGACGATCCGGCGGATGCGCAAAAGCAGAATGAAAAAATGCCTTCGCACCGGATTGTAGAAGGACTCCATGGATGAAATCGACATTATCGTTCCCTTGATCGAAGTGTGATGGCGCCCCGGATAATGGTTGGGCCGGGATGCGCCATGCGACGCCTCGCAGGCGTCATTCGGCTGCAATGGGCGGTTGGATGGGATCGCCACGCACCACCACTGTGGTCGCGACCTTGTAGAATTCCTCACCCGGCATGCCGACGCAGCGCGCATGATCGCGGATCGAGTCACCGTCACGCGCCTCGTAGATGCAGAAAGTGCCAATGCGACCATCTGCCTCATGCACGACGTAGCTGCGGATCCAGCGGACGCGGTCCGGCATCTGCTCGTCGCCGATCCTGGCGGACGTTGCGCCTGCAAGCTCCAGCTCGCCCATGTTTGCCCAGGCGCTCGGACGGCGAATGACATAGAGTTCCATCGAAATCTCCTCAGTTTACGACTGTTGGACAGCGGCCACGATGATCTCGGGCCATGATGAGCTATAGGCGCTGTCGATGCCGACTGTCCTTACCGCGGACTGATCATTGTCTGATCTTTGTCTGAACCTTTTCCGGCGCCCCCGGACCCATACACATGGCATTCTCATTTGGACTGTTCGAGCTTGATGAAGCTGGACGCGTGCTGCTGTGCGCGCGGCAGGAAGTCGCTTTGCAGCCGCGTGTGTTCGATCTGCTGGTCTACCTTGTCCACCACCGCGACCGGGTCGTCTCCAAAGACGAGTTGCTCGAGGCTGTCTGGCCGGACGTCACGGTCACCGACAACTCGCTGCAGCGGGCGGTGAGTTCGTTGCGCGCCGCGCTGCGCAAGGGCGGCATGGAGGGCGCGATCCGGAATCTGCCGGGCAAGGGATATCGGTTGTTCGTTGATTCCGAGATCAGGCAGCCGGAACGCATTGACCCCAAGCAAGTCGATGACGCCGTCGGTGCAATCGGCCTTGCCCGACGCGCGGCCGCAGGGCAATTGTGGCTGCAGGCAGCCACACTGTTCGCGAGCGCGGATGAAGACGGCCGGCTCAACGCTGAAGACTTGCACCAATGGGCGCTCGCCCTGCAATGCCTCGGCAGGACCGCGGCAACGATTCCGATTCTGGTTCGCGCGGTCGCCGCGCGCAGCGAGGCCGGCGACGCTGCCGGAGCAGCGGTCGACGCCATCGCGCTCTCGGGCCTGCATTTCGAGAGCGGTCAGGCCGCCATCGGAAAAGGTTGGCTCGCGCGCGCGGAAGATTGGGCCTCGAGGCTCGATGATCCTCCGACGACGGCCCTGCTGTTATGGATGAAGTCCAAACTGGCGGCCTTCGATGGCGAGCCGGAACAGGCACTTGCGCTGGCCGACACGGCCTACACCGCCGTCAGATACAAGGACGCGCTCAACATCGAAGCTCTGAGCCTGGCCTATCGCGGCTTCTATCGGCTATGTCTCGGCGACACGCACGGCGGACTGGCCGATCAGGACCATGCCGCCGCGGTCGCACTGTCCAGCACCAACCTGGATCCGATCATGGGCGGCAGCCTCTACTGCAACATTCTCTGGGCAGCCCGGATGTTCGGAGATTGGGCACGGGCCGACCAGTGGACACGGAGTTACCAGAATTTCTGTTCGAGCAGCGGTATGGAACTGACAGGTTCATGCCAGCTGCATCGCTCCGAGGTGCTCGGCATCAGGGGCTCGCTCGACGAAGCGCTGGCTCGGATTCAAGACGCGCTCGCGCGCCTGACCAGCGATGCGCCATGGTCGATGGGCGATGCCAACCGGGTGCTGGGCGACATTCTGTCTGCGATCGGCAATGACGATGCAGCGCTCGAAGCCTACGACAGGGCTTACACGATGGGTTGGTGCCCGGAGCCAGGCCGCGCGATGTTGTTGCTCGCAAGAGGCGAAGCGGAGGCCGCCCATGCGAGCCTCGAACGCAGCTTGATCGGCAAGACCTGGTGGACCCTGCAGCGACGGGGAATCCTGCTCGCACATCTGGCGCTGGTTGCGGCACACACGCATCGGAGCGGCCAGGCCAAGGCATTGATCTGCGAACTTTCCGGAAGTCCGGATCGCTGGCCGATGCCCTCGATCCGCGCGCTCACCAACGAAGCGCAGGCGATCCTCGCGCTTTCCCGGCAGGACCATGAAGCAGCCATGCGACATCTCCATCTCGCCCGCCAGCTGTGGTCCAGCATCGAAGGGCGGGTCCAGATCGTGCGGCTGAGGCTGCAGATTTCCAGGCTCGAGCTGGAGCGCGGCGACGTTCGCGGCGCCGCGGCCGAAGTTCACGCGGCACAGCTTCTGGCAAATGAATTGGGTTCGCCCAAGCGCGTTGCCGAATGTCTTGCCTTGCAGCGCGACATCGACGCCTGGCAGCCGACCGCGCGACGTCAGATGTGCGGGTGATCAGGCCGCGCGGCGCAGCCAGTCACGTACGCGCTCGATCAGGTTCTTGCGCGGGATAGGCTGCACGGCCGTGGCAACGGGCGCGATTTGGCGCGCGGATGACGGCGATTTTTCGGATGCATCCGCCGCCGGCGCCCCCGCAATATCGGACATCTCCGCCATGACCGGCACCTCAGCGGGCGCCGGCGCGTCGACGACGACGGGCATCTCGGCATCCACGGTCACTTCAGTGCCCACGGACGCTTCAGCGACCGCCGGTATCTCTGCGCCAGCGGGAGCTTCAGGGTTTGCAGGCGTATCGATGACCACCGGCGCGCCAGCGACCGGCTCGTCTTCGGCAAGCTGCACGCGTCGTCGCTCTGCAGCGGCGGCCCGCGCACGCGCGCGCCGCTCGCGCTCGGCGTTCGCCGCGGCCTGCAACGCGATCGGGCCGACATTCTCCAGGAACGCACGTTCATAGCCGCGCGACAGGCGATCGAGCGCTTCATCGAGCGGCAGCCAGTCGACTTCTCTGACGTCGCTCATCAACGCGCGCACCGGCTTGCCGCCGGCATCCATGCGCCAGTAATGCACCACCTTGGAACGGCCGCCTGAATCATAGACCAGCGTGCCGAGGAATTCGTGCACCTCGACGTCGTGGCCGGTTTCCTCCAGCACCTCGCGCTCGGCGGCCGCGCGCGGCGTCTCGCCATCGTCGAGCTTGCCCTTGGGCAGCACCCACTCATTGCGCTTGCGCAGGCGCACGACGGCGAAGCACTGCGGTGCGTCCCGCCGCAGCACAATGCCTCCCGCCGCCAGAACAGGCGTCCGCGCCATCTCGTGTCCATCAGGTTTGCGATTTAGGATCGTCGCGACGATCCCGCGTATCTTAAAGCATGATCCGGAAAAGTGGAAACCGGTTTTCCGAGCAGATCGTGCCCAAAGAATGGCGCGCAGGAAACAGCGAGATCAGTTCGTAGGCTTTTTCAACAGCGGCTCGCCGCATTTGATCCGCGTTCCCTCCGCGACATTGTCGCAGAATTCGAAATTGCCGGGCGCGAGCACGATGATGGTCGAGCCGTGCTCGAACCAGCCGAGTTCGTCGCCCTTCTTGACATGCGCGTCACAGGGGAAATCCACCGGGCCGCGCGACTGCGCGTTCAGCGTGACGTCGAGGAAATGCAGGCGGAGGCTCGCCACCAGGATGGCGGCGACCGGAACCAGTGTCAGCGCCTCGCCGGTTGGAAGCTTCGCGCGCAGCACCGCGCGCTCGTTCTTGCAGAACAGCCGCTCGATCCGCTTCAGCGCGATCGGATTGACGTTCCAGACGTCGCCATGAATGAACGTGACCTTGTCGATCGCAAGATCGTACGGCGCATGGAAGCGGTGATACATGCTCGAGGTCAGCCGCAGCGTGACGAAGCGGCCGTTCCTGTGCTGCTCCACCAGCGCGGGATCGCCAACCAGATCGAGCAGCGAGTAAGGCGCGCCCTTGACCTGGAACAACTGCCCGTCCTCGATCCGCCCATGCGCGCCGATGATCGCATCCGACGGGCTCGCGATGATGGCGGGATCGGCAGCCGCGGGGCGCAGGCCGGGCTTGAGCTCGCGGGTAAAGCAATCGTGCAAACTCTTGAATTCGGTCTTCTTCGCCTCGGACAGATCGAGGTCGGAGAACAGCTTCCAGCAGGCGATCGAGGCGTCGCGCACCAGGGGGTTCTCGACCTTGGAGAACCAGCCCATGAAGCGGGTGATCGCCGCCCGCGGAATCCGGTTGGTTAGCAGGAAATTGAGGTCTTCCTGCTGGGTGAATGCCGAGATCAGGCCCTTGACTGTCATGAATTTGTTAGGTGCCGAGGCTAGCGCTTCTGTCATGGAAACATCCCTTCCGATTCTCTCGCTGTCCGCCGCCGCGCTTGCCGGCGCCGCCGCAGCTTTCCCCAAAATTCAGGCCCGCCTCGCGCTGTCGCGGGCCAAGCACCGCTCGCTGACCGGACATTCCAAGATGTCCAAGATGGTGGCGCGCATGGTGCCGCACTACGAATTCGACATCGACGACTTCTTCCGCTCGGACGGAGCACCGAAGGACGTCGCGATGCAGCGCCAGGACGGCTTCTTCCGCCTCGCCGGCCTCTACGCGGATCGCTATCCCAAGGGCCGCGCGCTGACCGCCGAGGTGACGGAGCGGATCTCCGACCTGCAGTTCACCGAAACCTACCGCGTGCCGTTCCAGTACAGTCGCCTGGTACGCGAGCATCTCGGCACCTCGGCGTTCGTCGAGGCCTCGAGCGGCGTCACCGTCACCGACCTCGACGGCAATGTGTCCTACGACCTGACCGGCTCCTACGGCGTTAACATCTTCGGCAACGACTTCTACAAGGAGTGCATCGCCGAGGGCGAGAAGCGGGCGCACGCGCTCGGCCCGGTGCTCGGCCCCTACCACCCGATCATTGCCGACAACGTCAAGCGCCTCTGCGATATCTCGGGCCTCGACGAGGTCTCGTTCCACATGTCCGGCACCGAGGCCGTGATGCAGGCGGTGCGGCTCGCGCGCTACCACACCAAGCGGACCCATCTGGTCCGTTTCGCCGGTGCCTATCACGGCTGGTGGGGCGAAGTGCAGCCCGGCGTCGGCAACCCGGTGTCGCCGCACGAGACCTTCACGCTCGCCGACATGTCGGAGAAGACGCTGCACGTGCTGCGCACCCGCAAGGACATCGCCTGCGTGCTGGTCAATCCGCTGCAGGCGCTGCATCCGAACGGCAACGCGCCCGGCGATTCCGCGCTGGTCGACTCCTCGCGCTCCTCGAGGTACGACCGCGCCGCCTACAGCGAATGGCTGAAGAAGCTGCGCGAGGTCTGCACCGAGCGCGGCATCGTGCTGATCTTCGACGAGGTGTTCGTCGGCTTCCGCCTCGCCGCCGGCGGCGCCCAGGAATATTTCGGCGTCAAGGCCGACATGGCGACCTACGGCAAGAGCCTTGCCGGCGGGCTTCCGGTCGGCGTGGTGTGCGGCCGCAAGGATTTGATGCGCCGCTTCCGTGACGACCGGCCGGCCGACATCTGCTTCGCCCGCGGCACCTTCAACTCGCATCCCTACGTGATGACGGCGATGGACGAGTTTCTGAGCCGGCTCGCCAGCCCGAATTTCCGCTCGATCTACAACGGGCTCGACGAGACCTGGACCGGCCGCGCCAAATCGCTCAACGACCGCCTCGAAGCACAAGGCCTGCCGGTTCGTGTCGGCAACATCTCGTCGATCTGGACGGTCTCTTACACGGAGCCGTCCCGCTACAACTGGATGCTGCAATACTATCTGCGGGCCGAGGGACTGGCGCTGAGCTGGGTCGGCACCGGCCGGCTGATCTTCAGCCTGAACTACACCGACGCCGACTTCGCCGAGGTCGCCGACCGCTTCGTCGCGGCATGCGAGAAGATGAAGCGCGACGCCTGGTGGTGGCACAAGGAAGGCCTCACCAACAAGAACATCAAGCGGCAGATCCTGAAAGAGATGGTCGCCGTGAGGTTCGGGCGCTGAGCAGACCGTCATTCCGGGGCGATGCGCAGCATCGAACCCGGAATCTCGAGATTCCGGGTTCGCTCGCTGCCGCGAGCGCCCCGGAATGACGGTGCTTACATCGTCGTCAAGTTCGGGCGCCGAGGCAACGCCCTGCTCTCGCGCTCCCTCGCCCCGCTCTTTCCCATCCTTCACCTCTCCCGCTTGCGGGGGAGGTCGGATCGCATCGTTCGATGCGATCCGGGTGGGGGCTCTCTCCTCACAAAGATTGTCGCAAGCGGCGACACCCCCACCCCACCCCTTCCCCGCAAGCGGGAGAGGGAGCGCGGTCCCGTTGTGGCCAGCAGCGTAGCGTAAGCTCTTCACAAGACCCCTGAGACGTAGATGCCCGGGACAAGCCCGGGCATGACGCATATCGGAAAGATATTGGAGCAACGATCAGGCGTGCCTGACGTGCTTCTCGAGACCCGGATCGATCAGCTCGCCCTTCATCAGGAACAGCGGCGCCTTGTGATAGAGCTTGAGGTCATGGAAGGGGTCGGTGACGATCTTGGTCATCCAGACGAGGCCGGTCTCGATGTCGCGGATGAAGAACAGGTGGATGGTGCGGAACAGGAGACCGCCGACGCCAACCACGAGCCAGACCTTCGCCACCTGACGGGTGAAGTCGCCCATCGTGACCCAGGGCTTGAACAGGCCGAACAGGGTCGGATCGAAGTACAGCACCATCGGCGACAGCGCCCAGATCGCCATCAGCACGACCTTGCGCTGCAAATTGTAGCCGACCTTGATGTCTTCCTTGTGCTCGTGGGTCGCCTGATTGACGTGGTCATACCCCTTCGGCTCGAAGAAGAAGTGACCGGCCTGGCGCGAGGTCATCGAGACCAGCCAGCCGACCAGTGCCGACACGACCGGATCGAAGAACAGCATCACATAGGCGAACAGGAAGCTCAGCGCGCTGACGAAGTGCAGGCTCTGGTTGATCCGGCTGTGATGGTAGAAGCGGTGGTCATCCCAGCGCTGGGTACGGAGCTCTTGCAGAAAATTCTTGATCATTGGTTCCCCCAACATCTTTCGGGACAGGATTTACAGGGATTCGATGTATCGCGTGTGACATCATCATAATGACATATGACAATGCGGAGCGACGCCTTGACGCAACCGGAGAAGGGTCTTGCCTCATCCCGGCGAGGTTTGCGGGGATAAGGCGAAGGAGATCGTAACCTCCTGGCCAGGGGCGCGCTGTGCGCCACCTCACCCGGAGGACCGGCGGGCTGAGCCGGCTGGTCAACCGCCTCAGGCGGCTTTGGCGACGTCCGCCTTGCGGAAGCGGACCAGCGAGAAGTGGCCGAGCGGCGGGATCAGGCGGCGCTCCGCGAGCTCCATGCCGCGCGCGCCGGCCAGCCACTTGGTGTAGCGCGACCAGGCGAACTCGGCGGTCCGGAACCCGAGCGGGCGGACCACCGGCTGCAGCTTCTGCTCGATGAAGCGGCGGACGCCGGCATCGGCACTGACGCGGGTCAGGATGATCAGCTCGCCGCCCGGACGCACCACGCGGGCGAATTCGTCGAGCGCGGCTTCCGGGTTCGGCACCGCCGACAGCACGTACTGCGCCATCACCACGTCGAACGAATCGTCGGGGAATTCGAGCTTCTCGGCGTCCATCACCGCGAGGCCCTCGACATTCTTCAGGCCCTGCTCGGCAACCCGCTTCTTGGCCTTCTCGAGCATCGCCTCGGAGATGTCAGTGCCGAAGATGCGCACATTCTGGCTATAGAGCGGCAGCGAGATGCCGGTGCCGACGCCGACCTCGAGCACACGGCCGCCGATCTTGTTGGTGGCCTGGATCGCAGCCTGCCGGCCCTTGCTGAACACGCCGCCGAACACGAGGTCGTAGATCGGCGCCCAGCGGTCATAGGCCTGCTCGACCGTTTCGCGGTCGAAGTCCATGGAACGGTCGGCGCCCAGCTTGATGATTTCAGCCATAGATAAGTCTCTCGTCTTTCGTTCGTTTGAGCTGTTAATTCGGAACCGCACTGCGGCCGGCAACGCGGCGGGCGGGCCGCGGCGCGCGGCTCGGCTGCAACGTGGCCAGATTGCCGATGAACTGACGCGCACTGTTTTCCCAGGAACGCTCCAACGCAAAATTGCGGCAGTCGGCGCGCGACATTGTCAGCGCGCGCAGGCAGGCGCTGCGCAGATCGTTGTCGATCGCGCCGATTGGATGATCCGCGATAACGTCCTTCGGGCCGGTGACCGGGAACGCCGCAACGGGCGTGCCGCAGGCCAGCGCCTCGAGCTGCACGACGCCGAAGGTGTCGGTCAGGCTCGGGAACACGAAGACGTCGGCTGCGGCGAGGTGCGAGGTCAGATCCTGGCCCTTCTTCTCGCCGAGGAAAATCGCGCCGGGATATTTCTGTTCCAAGGCGGCCCGCTGCGGGCCGTCGCCGACCACGACCTTGGAGCCCGGCAGATCCAGCGACAGGAAGGCGTCGAGATTCTTCTCCACCGCGACGCGGCCCATGGTCATGAAGATCGGCCGCGGCAGGTCGAGCAGCGCCGGCTGGTCGGGATTGAAGATCTTGGTGTCGACGCCGCGGGTCCAGAAGCCGAGTTTGCGGAAGCCGCGCTCGGCAAGCTCAGTGCGCAGCGAGTCGGTCGCAACCATCGTCATTGATCCGGCCGCGTGGAAGTGGCGCAGCACGGTATAGCCGACGCTGTCGGGAATTCCGGTGCGCACCGAAACATATTCCGGGAAGCGCGTTGTATAGGAGGTGGTGAAGGCGAGCTTGTTGCGCTGGCAATAGCCGCGCACCGCCCAGCCGATCGGTCCTTCGGTCGCGATGTGGATCGCCTCGGGCGCGGCCTCCTCGATCCGGCGCGCGATCTCGCGGCGGTTCGGCAGCGCCATGCGCAGGCCCGGATAGGTCGGCACGCCGACGGAACGGAAGCCGTCGGGGGTGAGGAATTCGATCTCGGCGCCGAGGGTCGCGGCGCTACGCGCAAGCGACGTCAGCGTCCGGACCACGCCGTTGACTTGCGGATGCCAGGCATCGGTCGCAACGAGTATGCGCATCGCAGGAGACCCAAATCGTTAATCTTGATTCTGCTCGCACGACGTTCTGACATGGATGTTTCAAACGTATGACGTCATCGAAATGTTAGGATGTTTTTCACGGCGAACTGCCGGTTTTTCGTGTAACATGACAGCCAGATGTCAGAGCAGCAGAGTGAACATCCCGGCACCACGCACCGCAGGCTCAAACGGCGAAACTCCTCGCTCCTGATCCTGGCGGCCGGCATCTTCGTGTTCGCCGTCGCCGCAGGCCTGCTGTTCTACGGGCTGCGTCCGGTGACGCTGAAGATCGCGGTCGGCCCGACCGGCAGTGACGACGTCAAGCTCATCCAGGCGTTCGCGCAGGCCTTTGCGCGTGACGGCAATTCGGTGCGGCTGAAGCCGGTCACGACACAGGGCGCCGCCGAAAGCATCGCGCTGTTCACCGCGAACAAGGTCGACCTCGCGGTCGTGCGCGGCGATCTCAGTCTGCCGGCGGGCGCCGAGGCGGTTGCGGTCCTGCGCAAGAATGTCGTTGTGCTGTGGGCACCGTCGGGCGGGAAAGGCAAGCCGCGGTCCGCGAAGATCAAGAGCATCGACGATCTCCCCGGCCACAAGGTCGGTGTCATCGGCAGCACCCCGGCCAACGTCACGCTGCTGCGCGTGATCCTGACCGAGTCCGGCATCAACCCCGACAAGGTCACGATCAGCCAGTTCGCCGTCAACAAGGTCGCCGATCTCGCGCGCGATCCCTCGCTCGACGCCTACATGACCGTCGGGCCGCTCGACAGCAAGATCACGGCGGACGCGATCGCGGCGACAGCGGCGGCGCGCGGCGAACCGAAATTCCTCCCCGTCGATGTCTCGGAAGCGATCGCGCAGAAGCATCCGCTCTATGAGTCCGAGGAAATCGCCGGCAGCATCTTCTCCTCTTCGCCGGCCCGGCCCGAGGACAAGATCGAGACCGTCGGCGTCAATCACCTCATCATCGCGCAACATGCGCTGCACGAGGCAACCGTCGGCGCACTCGATCGGCAGTTGTTCACGCAGCGGCTTCAGGTCGCGCGCGACGTGCCGGCGGCGGCCAAGATCGAGAAGCCGGACACCGACAAGGATGCCGCGCTGCCGGCGCATCAGGGCGCGGCCGCCTATATCGACGGTACGGAGCGCACCTTCCTCGAAAAATACTCCGACTACATCTGGGGCGGCATCCTGCTGGTCTCCGGCCTCGGCACGGCGGGCGCCTGGTTGCGCCACTACGTGAAGCGCGACGAGCGCGAGCGTTACATCACCCATCGCGACGGTCTGCTGACGCTGATCTCGCGGGTGCGCGGCGCCGAGACGCCGGAGGAGCTCGCGGCAATGCAGAGCGATGCGGACGCGCTGCTGCGCGAGGCGCTCGATTGCTACGACGACGGCGCGATCGAAGATGGCGATCTCTCGGCGATCGGGCTGACACTCGAGCAATTCCATCACGCCGTCACCGACCGCCGCGCGGTGATCAACGGCGACAGGTCGGGCCTGCCGAGGATACGCGCCGGCTAGGCGCGCAGGCCGATTGCACCGAGAGCAATGTGCACGGAGAGCAATGTTTGGATTGCGCGTGCATGCGCGCGTGGCCATGTTGAGTACGACCACAACGCTCGGCACGACACCATGATCACGTCCATCATCGCCGATCTGCCCGCGCCATTCGTGCTCGCGGTCGCGCTGGCCGGCGTGTTCCTGATCGCCTTCATGAAGGGCGCGTTCGGCGGCGGCTTTGCCATTGTCGGCATCCCGCTGCTCTCGCTCGCGATGGACCCGATTGCGGCCGGCGCGCTGCTTGCGCCATTGTTCGTCGTCATGGACCTTACGGCGCTGCGTTTCTGGCGCCCGAGCACCTGGTCGCGCGCCGACCTCGCGATGCTGCTGCCGGCGCTGGTGGTCGGCATCGTTCTCGGCTATTTCGCGCTGCGCGATCTCGACCGCCATGCCGTCGAGATCGTGATGGGCGTGGTGACGCTGGCGTTCGCCGCGTTGTGGTTCATCGGCGGCGGCGAGATCAAGCCGCGTCCGCGCTCGACGATCAAGGCGACGCTCGCCGGGCTCTCCTCCGGCGTTACCACGATGGTCGCGCATTCAGGCGGGCCGCCGCTTGCGATGTACCTGCTGCCGCTCGGCATGTCGAAGGCGCTCTACGCCGGCACCACCAGCCTGTTCTTCACGGTCGGCAATTTGCTGAAGGCCGGCCCATGGCTGGTGCTCGCCACACCGTCGGGAAGCCTGTGGATGCTGATGGCGCTTTGCGTGCCGGCCGTGCCGGTCGGCGTCTGGGCCGGTTGGCGGCTGCACGAACGCCTCGACCAGCGCGCGCTGTACCGCGCCTGCTACGCCATTCTCGTCATCACCGCGGCCAAGCTGCTGTGGGACGGACTGGCCGGATACATCCGGCTCTGAGCGCAGGCGACGTTGTTGACGCTCGTCAGGAAGATCGCCTGCTGCTGCTGCCGCTGACGCTGATGGCAAGCGGCCCGGTCCCCTCGAGCATCTCGACCATGTCCTCCGGCTCGAGCCGCTTGCGCGCCACGAACGAGAAATGGCGGCGCAGCTTCAGGACCGGCTTCTCGATCCAGTGCCAGGAGAATGCCGCGAACGCCGTAATCAGCACCAGCGCGACGGCGAACTGGGCAATCAGCGACGCGTTCGGCAGCCACACCTTCACCACCTGCTGCATCGGGAAACCGTACAGATAGATCCCGTAGGAATAGTCGCCCCTTGAGAACAGCGGCAGCCGCGGCAGCTTCGAGACACCGAGGAACACGGTGATGTAGACCAGCGCCGGAGCAATGGCGGCATTGAGGACTGGCTGGGTGATCCAGGCGGCCGGTCCGAGCGATGCGGCTCCGACGCAGAGCGCGCAGCAGACGGCGAGAATGCGCCCGTCATAGGGAATGCGGTCGCGGTAAAGGTAGATCGCGATCCCGAGCAGGCAGGCAACCGGCAGTTTCGCGCCGCGCCCGAGGAACAGCGCCGTGCTGAAGACCTTGTCATACAGCGAGCCGGCGACGCCCGGAGGCAGTTGCGACGGCGTTGCGGCATGCCCGGTGATCTGCACGGCAAAGCCGATGCCGACCAGGACGACGACGCCGAGCACGATCAGCGCCGGCCTGCGCAGCAGCCCCAAGGTCATGATGACCGCCATCACCGCGTAGCAGCCATACTCGAACGGCACGGTCCACAGCGAACTGTTGACCTCCGGCGCGGGATTGCTGCTGAACACGCCCGGCAGGGTGTAGTTCACGAGGCCGACGACGTTCGTGAAATATTTGTAGGTGCCGGCGCTGGTGAAGTAGTCCCAGAGCGGCAGCGTGGTGAAGATCGGTCCGAGGATCAACGCCGACAGCACGATCTCGACCGCGAGCGCCGGAATGATCCGCATGCCGCGATTGATCAGGAATTCCTTCAGGCTGAGCCGCAGCCCGCTTGCGGCGATCAGGAATCCGCTCAATGCGAAAAACATCACGAGGATGGCAAATTGCGGAAACCAGAAGACCCCCGTCAAATCGGAGTCGCCGCGCCCGGTGGCAACATAGGACGTATGCCCCGCGACGACCGAGATCGCGAGCGCAACGCGGAGAAAATCGAACCCCGGACCAAAGCCCTTCTGCTGATCCAGCATGCTGCCGATCGAAGGCGCTGGCATGATTTCCACTCCATTCCGAACCACGCCTTCGGACAGCAAGCGCCGTGCCAGGAGCGATGTCTTGGGATGGGACAGCCCTCGGCAACGCGCCCTTAACCGTGCGACGAAACACTGACGAAACAAATCCCTAACGGCACGAAACCATTTTGGCGATTTCGTGCAAACGTCCTGAAACGCCTCACCTGTACTGGTTTGACCCAACGACGCGCCGGAACTGGCGCGCAGGGCGCAAACAACAGGGGTCGACAATGTTCAATTCCATCAAGCTGAACGCACGTCTCGCTGCCGCCGCCTTCGGTGCGCTGGCGATTGGCACCGTCGCTTTCTCGGGCTCCGCCGCGGCCGCTCCGCTGCCGCTATTCCCCTTCATCCTGACGCCGCCGACCGAGGCCGTGCAGCCGCCGGTGCAGTCGATGCCGCAGGCGCAGGAGGAAGACCGTTCCGTCGAATTGCCGGCCCGGCTGCGCCGCCAGGTCGTCGCCTATCCGACCCGCGAGGCGCCCGGCACCGTCATCATCGATACCCCGCACACCTATCTCTATCTCGTGCTCGGGAACGGCCAGGCCATGCGCTACGGCATCGGCGTCGGCCGCGACGGCTTCACCTGGTCGGGCACCCAGACCATCACCAAGAAGGCGGAGTGGCCGGATTGGACCCCGCCGCCGGAAATGATCGCCCGCCAGCCCTATCTGCCGCGCCACATGGCCGGCGGTCCCGGCAACCCGCTCGGCGCCCGCGCCATGTATCTCGGCGGCACCGTGTACCGCATCCACGGCACCAACGCGCCGGAGACGATCGGCACCCACGTCTCCTCCGGCTGCCTGCGCCTCACCAATGAGGACGTCACCGACCTCTATTCGCGGGTCAACGTCGGCACCAAGGTGATCGTGCTGCCGATGACCGACCGCCGCGCCGACCTCGGCTCGGCCGTCCGCTAGGCCCGACACATTCAGACATCGACGACGGCTCCGGCATCATGCCGGGGCCATCGTCGCGTTCATAATCGTTAACGTCCGGATCGTTAACTTCCATGTGATCTCGGGCGACCGGCCCGCTTCCGCCGCCGAAGCAGCTTGATCCCGCCACACTGGCGCCCTCGTCGGCGGGCCTGTACAACCCGTCAAGTTGATTTCATCCGGGGGAATGATGCGTCTACCGATGCATCCAAGAACGATCGCGCTCGGGCTCACGGTGGTGCTGGTCTCGTTCGCGATCAGCCTCAAGGCCATGGATTGGCTGGCGCCGAGCGTCACGGTGCAGGCGCCGCCGCTCGTGCAGCTGCCGCCGCTGCCGCAGGCGCCGCGCTCCTCGACGGTCGTGGCGCAGGTCTCGGTCGCGCTGTCGGCGATCCGCGATGCCGCCGAACGCGGCGCGCCGAAGACCTTCGGCGGCAAGGCCGACAATCCGGTCCAGCAGATCCTGCAAAATGCCGACATCGGCTGGACCGCCTCGCGCGGGCCGATCGCGGCGACCGGCGCGCAGGACGTGCTGACGCTGACGACCCCGATCAACGGCACGCTCCAGGTCACCGGCTCGCTGTCCGCGAAGGCGACCGGCGCGGTCAGCGACGCGCTCGGCAGCCTGCTCGGCGGCAATGTCGCCAAGCAGATCGGCGCCGTGAACATCAAGAACATCAACGCCAATGCCGACATCAAGGGCAGCGTCACGCTGACCGCGCGGCCGAAGCTCGGCGCGTCCTGGCGGATCGAGCCGAACCTGCAGGCGCAAGTCAATCTCGGCGACACCAGCCTGTCGGCCGCCGGCGTCCGCATCAGCGTGCCGGCCCAGGTGAAGCCGGTCATCGACAAGGCGGTCGCCGACCAGATTTCCGCGGTCGAGGAGCGCTTGCACAACGACCCGGTGTTCCAGAACGCCGCCCGCACGCAATGGGTCAAGGCCTGCCGCTCGATCCCGCTGCAGGGTACCGGCGGCACCGCGTCGATGCCGCCGATGTGGCTCGAACTGCGGCCGACCCGCGCGATCGCCGCGCAGCCGAAGGTCGATGCGTCCTCGCTGATCCTGACCATGGGGATCGAGGCCGAGACGCGGATCACGGAGGCGCAGACCACGCCGAACTGCCCGTTCCCCGACAAGCTCTCGATCGTGCCGCCGATGCCGAGCCAGGTCTCGGTCGGCCTGCCGGTCGACATGTCCTTCACCACGCTGACGCAGCTGGTCGAGGCGCAGTTGAAGGGCAAGACCTTCCCCGAGGACGGCTCCGGCCCGGTCGACGTGACCGTCAAGAGTGCGAGCATCGCCGCCTCCGGCGACCGGCTTTTGATCTCGCTTCTGGTGCACGCCAAGGAGAAGAAGAGCTTCTTCGGCTTCGGCGCCGAGGCGACCGTGCACATCTGGGGCCGGCCGCGACTCGACCAGGCGGCGCAGACGCTGCGGCTCACCGACGTCGAGCTGGCGGTCGAGTCCGAAGCCGCGTTCGGCCTGCTCGGCGCCGCCGCGCGCGCGGCGATCCCGCATTTGCAGCAGGCACTCGCCGATCGGCTGGTCGTCGACCTGAAGCCATTTGCGACCAACGCGCAGCGGAAGATCACCGCCGCCATCGCCGACCTGCAGAAGAACGAGGAAGGCATCCGCGTCGACGCCGACGTCAACAGCATCCGCCTCGCCGGCATCGCGTTCGATTCGAAGACGCTCCGGGTGATCGTGGAGACCGACGGCACCATCAAGGCCGCCGTCACCGCGCTACCGGCGCTGTAGGAGCTGCTCGAGCGGATTGCTCTTTTACCTCGCCCCGCTTGCGGGGAGAGGTCGGATTGCGAAGCAATCCGGGTGAGGGGGTACAGGTCTCACTACAATCGCCACTCGTGGAGAAGGCCCCTCACCCCAACCCTCTCCCCGCGAAGAGCGGGGAGAGGGAGAAGATTCGGTCCGCCGCATGCCCAAAAAGTCGTCTTTGCGACAGGTTGCCGCACCGGATAGAAGGTGCCTCGTGGAAGCAACCTCGAACGAAAAATCAGGGAGAGAAACACGATGAAATCGCTCTTGGCCGCGGCAGCGGCTGGCCTCGCGCTTGCGGTCTCCGGCACCGCGGCGAACGCCCAGATCTCCGACGACGTCGTCAAGCTCGGCGTGCTCACCGACATGTCGAGCCTCTATGCGGACGCCACCGGCAAGGGCTCGGTCGCCGCGGTCGAGATGGCGGTCGCAGATTACGGCGGCAAGGTGAAGGGCAAGCCGATCCAGGTCGTCGTGGCCGATCATCAAAACAAGCCCGACGTCGGCGTCAGCATCGCGCGCAACTGGTACGACAACGACAAGGTCGATGCGGTCCTCGACGTGCCGACCTCGTCCGTCGCGCTGCCGATCTCGGCGCTGACGCGCGAAAAGAACAAGATCCACATCAACTCCGGCGGCGGCTCCTCCGATATCACCGGCACCGCCTGCTCGCCCAACACCGTGCACTGGACCTACGACACCTATGCGCTGTCGAATGTCGCCGGCAAGGCGATGGTCAAGCGCGGCGAGGACACCTGGTTCTTCGTCACCGCCGACTACGCCTTCGGCATGGCGCTGCAGCGCGACGCCGCCAACGTCGTCAAGGAGACCGGCGGCAAGGTGCTCGGCGAAGTCCGCCACCCGCTCAACTCGTCGGACTTCTCGTCCTTCCTGCTGCAGGCGCAGGCTTCCAAGGCCAAGGTCGTGGCGCTGGCGAATGCCGGCGGCGACACCACCACGGCGCTGAAGCAGGCCGCCGAGTTCGGCCTGACCCAGGGCGGCCAGAAGTTGATCGCGCTGCTGATGGAAATCACCGACACCCATGCGCTGGGCCTGAAGGCGACACAGGGCCTGATCGTCACCGACGCCTTCTACTGGGACATGAACGACGAGACCCGCGCCTTCTCGAAGCGCTTCAACGAGAAGGTCGGCCACATGCCGACCATGATCCAGGCCGGCCTTTATTCGGCGACCATGCATTACCTGAAGGCGATCGAAGCCATCGGCACCGACGAGGCGCCGAAGGTGATGGAGCAGATGCGCAAGACGCCGGTCAACGACTTCTTCGCCAAGAACGGCCATATCCGGATCGACGGCCGCATGGTGCACGACATGTACCTGTTCGAGACCAAGAAGCCCGAGGAATCCAAGGGCGAGTGGGATCTCTACAAGCTGATCACCACCGTGCCCGGCGACGAAGCCTTCCGCCCGCTCGACAAGGGCGGTTGCCCGCTGGTGAAGTCGAACTGACGAGCACGCTGCCGCGCGCCGCGTCGCCCGGATGCGTGCCCGATGACAGCCAACAAGAAATGCGCCCGGCCGGCACCGGGCGCATTTTTCTTTCCGCGTTTCTTTCCGCGGCAGGTCCCGGTGATCGCCCGCGTCAGCCGGCGCTATTCGCCATTCGCGCGCGGGATCATCCAGGTCGAATACGTCTGCCAGACGCCGTCGCCCAGATTGCGTTGATAGGCGATGAAATCTGCATGGTCGCCGTGCACGAGCTCATAGCGATAGTACCTTGAGAGGTCGTCGATCTGCTTGGTCATGGAACGTCTCCGTCATAAGGGGAAGCAACTCTATTTCGACGTAGTCGAGCCGCGCCGGCGATCAATAGAATGATTTTTATCATTCAATCACAGGCGCGAGAGCTGGTCTGATCCGGTTTGAGGATGCGGGTCGATCGACGCACATTCTCTGCTGGGCCTCAGCGCCGGGCACGATGCGCACTGCGGCGCGGCACATGAACGACGCCGATGCCGCTCTCCTGCGCTTGCAGCGCCTGCAGCACCGCGGGCGGCAGCAGCACCAGCTTGGCCGCCGGCGTCGGCGCGCCGTTGTTGAGCACGTCCCGATACGGATACAGCGCTTGGTAAGCCGCCGGCTCGGAGATCGCGGCCTGGGCCGAGGCGGCCGTCGCCGCGATGGCCGACAGCGCCACAGCCAGCGCGATTGTTCTGAACGTCGTGGTGCTGAACGACCTGGCGACGTGGGAAATCCTGATAGTCATGGTAACGCTCCCGCGATTTACATCGCATACGATTAATTCGCTCGCGCCAGATAAAGGCATGGAGCGGCTGGTCTTCAAGTATCCCGATTTAATCGGATACGATTTATTCGGGCGCGGGGCTTCAAATATCCGTGTGACCGGCGATGCCATGCGCGGCCCGCAATGGCGGCCTGCTCGGGCCACGCGGCAGCGGCGCGAAAGTCAGCGGGCACGCCCGCGGTCGCAAGCGCGAACCTGGGCGGAACCTGGGTTCACTGCAGGATGGTTCGTCACATGCAGCGAGCACGCGGGCTTCGCGCTTCAAAGCGCCCGCGGCTGGAATTGTGCGTGCAACCGCGCATCGATGCGGCGCACATCGCAACGAGATCGCCTCGGCGGCACCGGACGCGGTTGCTCCGGTCAAATTCGAGCCGGATCGGACAGGCTGCCGAGGTTGGCAGGATTTAACATCCACGCCATAGTGAATGACTATCCTGGTCATGAGCCAATGTGGGGTCAGCTATGGACGTGTCACCTTCTGGTAACGAGAGCCGAAGCACGTCGGAGCCACCACAGGCAGCGCGCCAGGACAATGCGCACGCTGCGACGCGCATGCCGGCCATCATTGTCGGCGTCGTTGCCGCGATCATCGTTGCGCTGTCGATCTATTATCTGCTGCGGCCCGAGCCGCTGCTCGTGCAGGGCGAGGTCGACGCGACACGGCTCGATATCGCCGCGCGCGTCGACGGACGGGTCAAGGACATCCCGGTCGAACGCGGCCAGAACGTCGCCGCGGGCGCTGTCCTGGTGAAGATCGACAACCCGGAAACGCTTGCAAAGCAGGACCAGATGCGCGCCGCCAAGGCTGTTGCGGATGCGCAGCTCGCCAATGTCATGGTTGGAACGCGGGTCGAAACCATTGCCGCGCGGAAGGCGGAAATGGAGCGCGCGGAGGCCGCGCAGGTGCTGGCGCAGAAGACCTTCGATCGCGCCAAGACACTGACCGAGCAAGGCAACGCGCCGCAGGCCCGTCTCGACCAGACCACCGATGCGCTGCACGAGGCCGAGCGCGGGCTCGATCAGGCGAAATCGGCCTATGAGCAGGCGGTCAACGGTTACACCAAGGAAGAACGCGCGATCGCGAAAGCCAATGTCGAGAAAGCCGAAGCCGACATTCAGAGCGTCCAATCGGTGATCGATCAGCTCGCGGTCTACGCGCCGGTCGCAGCGCAAGTCTATCAGCGCAACGTCGAGCCGGGCGAGTTCGTCTCGCCGGGCGTGCCGCTGGTGACGCTGATCAATCTCGGAGATCTCTGGATCCATTTCGATCTGCGCGAGGACCTCGTCAAGGGCCTGAAGGTCGGCGACAAGTTCGACGTCCGCATTCCAGCGCTCGACGACCGTCATGTCACGGTCGAGGTCAAGCTGATCGCCACCAAGGGCGAATATGCGAGCTGGCGGGCGACCCGCGCCACCGGCGATTTCGATTTGCGGACATTCTCGATCCGCGCCTATCCGGTGCAGCCGGTGCCCGAACTGCGGCCCGGCATGAGCGCCTATCTCGACTGGCGGTCGCGGCAATGAGGCTGGCCTCAAAGCCCGGATTCTGGCGGGTCGCACAGCGCGAGTGCCGGTGGCTGGTGCGCGACCGCGTAGCATTGCTGCTGATCTTCGGCGTGCCGCTGTTCGCCTTCGCGGTGCTCACCACCGTGTTCAGCCAACCGGTGATCCGCGGCCTCGGCGTCACCATCGTCGACACCGACAAGTCGGATACCTCGCGCGCGCTGACGCAGCAGGTCGCGGCCTCGCCGAGCCTGCGGATCGTCGACGATTCCGGCTCGCTGTCGTCAGCCGTGCAGGACATCCGCTCCGGCAAGGCGATTTCGGCGATCTTCATCCCGCCGAATTTCGAACGCGACCTGAAGGCGGATCGCCGTCCGCAGGTCGTCGGCTTCTACAACCAGCAATTCCTGACCGCGGCCGGCATCGCGTCGTCGGGCTTGAACGATGTGCTGTCCGCCGCGGCGAGCGCGGCCGCGCCGGCCAATCGCGCCGCCCCCGCCCCGGCGTCGATGGGAACGCTGACCGCGGAGACCATTGCGCTGGTCAATCCGCAGAAGAACTACGCGCAATTCCTGCTGCGTGCGCTGCTGCCGACGATCATCCACGTCGTGATCACGCTCGCCGCGGGCTATTCGGTCGGCTCCGAATTCCGCCGCCGCAACGCCCGCGAGTGGCTCGAAAGCGCCGGCGGCGATCCGATCGCCGCACTCGCCGGCAAGCTCGCGCCGCTGTTCGTGATCTTCATCCTGATCATGCTGGCCCAGCCGCTGATCCTCGAGGGCGTGCTGCAGATTCCCTTCAAGGGCGACGCGTTGCTGATGATCGCGGCGGGCCTGCTTCTGATCATCGCCTATCTGTCGCTCGGCGCCCTGCTCCAGCTTCTGGTCCGCGACCTCGCGACCGGGCTCGGCCTCGCCGGCCTGATCGCCTCCCCTGCGTTCGGCTATGCCGGTGTCGGTTTTCCCACCATCGGCATGAATACGTTTGCGCAGGTCTGGAGCGCGATCCTGCCGCTGCGCTGGTACATGGCGGTGCTGATGGGACAGGCGGCGCGCGGATTGCCCGCGTCGGAATCGGCAATTCCCTTCGCGGCGCTCGCCGGCCTCACCCTGCTGTTTGCCGCGCTCGCATGGTGGCGCATGGCGAGCCTGACGCGCCGGGGCTGGTTCGCGGCGGCGCGGCCGGCCGAACCGCCGGTCAGCGAGCAGACGCCGCCCGGCGTCGGCGGCGCCTTCCTGGCGGAATGGCGGCGCGTGCTCGGAACGCGCAGCGCCTTCAGCCTGCTGTTCCTGGCACCGCTGGTCTACGGCATCTATTATCCGCAACCCTATCTGAACCAGATCCTGCGCAAGCTGCCGATTGCGGTCGTCGACAATGATCTCAGCGATCTCTCACGCCAGATCGTCGAGACGCTCGACGCCAGCGGCACGTTGAGCGTGACGGTTCGCGCCCGCACCCTCGCGGAGGCAAGCACCGCCATCGACCGTGGCTATGCATTCGCCGCCGTGCAGATTCCGCCCGGCACCGAACGCGACGTGCTCAAGGGCCTCACCGCGCACATCCCGGTCTACGCCGACGCCACCTATCTGTTCATCTTCCGGTCGACCGCAGGCGCGGTCGCCACCGCGATCGGCACGCTGGCATCCGAACTGGTGTCGCGGGGCGCCCGCTCCGACGGCAGTCTGGTCAAGGCGAAGCTCGCGAGCCTCAGCCCGGCCAACGTCCTGCTGCAACCGATCTTCAACCCGGTCGGCGGCTATGCGAGCTACATCGTGCCGGCGGCGTTCATCCTGATCCTGCAACAGACGCTGCTGATCGGCGCGGCGATGCTGACCGGCACGGCGCTGGCGAACTCCCGCAACACGGTCGCGGGCGTGTTCGGGCGCGGCGTGGCCCATCTGACCATCTATCTGCCGGCGCTCGCGCTCTATCTGATCGTGCTGCCGCGGATCTATGGTTTCTCGACGCTGGGCCATCTGCCGCAGATCTTCGCGCTGGCGACCGTCTTCCTGCTGGCGACGAGCTTCCTGGGACAGGCGATCGGCGCCTGGTTCACGCGGCCGGAGAACGCCACCATCCTGCTGCTGGCGACCAGCCTGCCGCAATTCTTCACCGCCGGCTTCGCATGGCCGCGCGAGGCCATCCCTCCAGCGGCCACGGCGCTCGGCCGGCTGTTTCCGGCCGACTCGGCGATCGACGGCCTCGTGCGTATCAACCAGCTCGGCGCCAGCATCTGGGAGGTCTCGCATGACTGGCTCAGGTTGTGGTGCCTGGCCCTGGGCTATTTCGTGCTCGCCGTGATCTCCGCGCTGGTGTTCAAGAGAGGACAGCAACATGCCCAACGCTAGGCGCGCAGCCATTGTCGCGATCCCGCTTGTGCTCGTCGCCGGTGCGCTGATCTACGCCGAGAGCCGCGCGACGCCGGCGCCCGCAATCGTCGGCGTGGTCCGCTCGACCGAAGTCAGGATAGAGCCGGAAGTCAACGGCCAGCTGGTGTCGATCGCGGTCGAGAAAGGCGCCAAGGTGCACGCGGGCGACGTCCTCGCCAAGCTCTCCGCGGTCGAGTTGAGCGCACAGGCGGACCAGGCACGGGCCGCGCATGCCGCCGCGGAGGCGAGCCGCAACAACGTCTATGCCGGCGTCCGCCGCGAGCAGATCGACTCGCTGAAAGCTGCGATCTCGAAGGCCAATTCGCGGCTCGACTATGTGGAGACCCAGCTGAAGCGGATCACCACGCTGGCGAGCCAGAGCTTTGAAACCCAGCAGGCGCTCGACCAGGCCGAGAACGACGTTGCCGCGGCGCGCGCCGGCGTGGCGGCGGCGCAGGCGAATTACGAAGCCGCCATGGCGGGGCCGACCAAGGAGGAGCGCGCCATCGCCGACGCCCAGGTGCAGGCGGCCGCGGCCGCCGTTGCGGTGCTCGAGCGCCGCCTCGACAAGATGGTGCTGCGCGCGCCGGTCGACGGCGTGGTCAGCGTGATCGCCGCGGAAGTGGGCGAGAACGTTCGCGCGGGTCAGCCGATCCTGATGATCGCGGCGGCCGGCAAGCAATGGCTGTCGTTCAACGTGCGCGAGGACCATCTCGACGGTCTTGCGATGGGCAAGACCGTGAGCGTGATACCGAACGGTTCCAGCGCCGCCACCAAGGCTGCCATCACCGAGTTGCGGCCGCTCGGGGTGTTCGCCACCTGGCAGGCCGAGCGCGTGATCGGCGATCACGACCGCAACACGCTGCGCCTGCGTCTCGACCCCGCAGGCGCCGCAGAAGGCCTCGAACCCGGCATGAGCGTCCGGATCGGACGTTGACAACGCGCCGCGCCCGGCCGCGAGCCGCAGTGAGGTGCGTGCTGTCGCCCCCCGGCGCGTCGCGGAAGCTTGTATGGGCCCGTCTCGCCGAATAGTCATCGGACTGTCAGAAGATTGCGACAAGAAGACAACGGCGTCGGCCCTGTTCGGCTCGGCCTTCATGGCATCGCCCCGATGCCACGCAAAAGATGGAGATTTGGCCGTGAGGCAGATTCGTTCGCGACGGAAGATGCATGTTGGCGCGATGCTGCTCGGTGCGGCGGCTTTGGCGGTCCTGCTGCCGTCGATGGCATCAGCGCAAACCGGCCCGGCCCCGGCCGGCGCCAACCCGTTCCTGACCGTCGATGGCAAGTTGCCGCTCGTGATCGGGCATCGCGGCGTGCCGGGCCTGGTGCCCGAGGAGACCGAGGCATCGTATGAGCTGGCCGCCGACCTCGGCACCGACGCGCTCGAAGAGGACCTGCATTTGACCAGGGATTGCGTGCTGGTGGCACGTCATAATCCTTGGCTCGGCGACAACACCAACGTCGCCGAGGTGGCGAAGACCAATGCGGAAGTCGCCAAACGCAAGCGCACGGCGCCGGGCGTTCCCGTCAAGGTGAAATGGCCGCAAACGCCGACCAGCGGGCCGGCCGAATATCCCACCGACCTCATCGATCCGGCCGATCCCAAATCGGTGCTGAAAGCGCTCATCGTCGACGGCGACGACCACACCAATGATTGGTCGATCACCGATTTCACGATGGACGAGCTAAAGACCTGGATCGCCGGCACCACCTATGATGCGGCCAACGAACGGCCAAAACTGTTCAACGGCAAGTTTCCGATCATAAGCTTCCAGGACATCATCGACATCGCCAAAGCCAAGAGCAAGGCGACGGGACGGTCGATCGCGGTCTATCCGGAAACCAAGAATCCGACCTGGAACAATGCCCAGGCGATCGCCAATGGCTGCGGCGCGCCCGGCAGCCACCCGCTCGAGGACGCCCTGATCAAGATCATCAGGGATAACGGCCTCAACACGAAGGACGCGCCGATCATCGTTCAGAGCTTTGAGCCCGGCAGCCTGAAATATATGCGCAGCCACGGACTGGAAACGCGGCAGGTCCAGCTGATCGACGGCAACGGCGTCGATTTCAAGACCGGCAAGGTGCTGCTCAACAACATCGCCAATTCCCGTCCATACGACTGGACGGTCGCGGGTGACGGCCGCACCTTCGATGCGATGCTGACGCCCGAGGGCCTCGCCGAGATCAAGACCTATGCCGACGGCATCGGTCCGTGGAAGGCCTATATCGTCCCCTACAAGATCTCGCCATGGAAGGACAGCAACGCCGACGGCAAGCCCTACAAGGGATCGACGGCGGAGGCCTCGACGCAGGAGGCCACCAGCGTCATTGCCGACGCGCACAAGCTCGGCCTGTTCGTGCACGTCTTCACGTTCCGGAACGAGAAGAAATATCTGGCCGCCGACTATCACGGCGATCCTGGCCTGGAATATCTGAAGTTCTTCCGTCTCGGCGTGGATGGGGTCTTCACGGATTTCACGCACACCGGCGTTGCCGCCCGTGCAGCTTACCTGCGTGAACTGGGCTGGTAACGCCGCAGCACGGCGCGCCCGGCATCACCGAGCGCGCTTGCATCACGTTTGGAAAACCCGCAGCGTCACGATCTGGAACGGCCGCAGTGACAAACGGCAGCTCCGCGCTTCGGTCGGAATGGCCGCGATGCGATCTTCCAACGTGTTGCTCATCCACACCGACGAGATGTCGACGCCGAAATCGAGCGTCGCGGCGGCACGGACGCCCGCACTCTCGTAGAGCCGCACCACCCAGCCTTCGCCGTCCTCGACGGGTTTGATCGTATCGACGATCACGTTGGCCGGCGCCGCGGTCAGGAACGACTGCCGCAGCGGCGCACGCGGCTGCCCCTTGGCCCAGAGCATCGGACGCTCAAAGCACAAAGCGCGCCCGACCGTGTCGGCCGTGCGCCAATCACCCTGGTGGGGATAGATCGCATAGCGCATCCGGTGACGTCCGATATCGGCCTGTGGATCAGGCAACTCGGAGCCGCGCAGCAGCGTCAGCGCGAGCTGGTTGCCAAACGCCGAATAGCCATGACGGCAATCGCTGAACAACGACACGCCGAAATCGGGCTCGGCGAGATCGGCCCAGCGATGGCCCGGCACCTCGTACTTGGCCGCATCGGCATCGGTGTTGGCATGGGTCGGCCGCTCGGTCGCGCCGAACATCGTCTCATAGGTCGCGTTCGATGCGCGGCAGGCCACGGGAAACATGACCTTCAGCGTCGTCTTGCGCTCCTGCCAATCGACCGTCGTCTCGAATTCGAGACGATCAGCGCCGGCATCGAGACGGATCACCTGGGAGAGCCGGCTCGCGCGTCCGAGCGAGCGCTCGAAACGAAGCTCGCCACGCAGTCCGCCATCCGACAGCACCTCGCAACTCACCTCCCCTGCCGCGTCGCGGGCGGTCTCCAGCGCGAATGGATCGATATCCCATGCCTCGAAATCGAGAGGCCTGTCATCGAGCAGCAGCAAGCGCGCCGCCGGCGATGCGAACGTCTCGCGCCCGGTCGAGACATGCAGCAGCGATCGGACAAGCCCGGTGCGATCAAGACGTGCCGTGAGTTGCGCATTCGACAGAACGAAGCCGTCGGCATCGGCGGCGACAGTGACGCGGTCGTCGATCGCCATCGATTCTCCCGCCGCAAAGGGCGCGGCGGCGACATGGCGAAGTACCCCGTCGGGATCAGACACGATCTCGGTGCGCGCGCGACCCAGCGTATTGACCGGCGTCCAGCCGGCACCTCCGGAATCGCACAGCGTGGCCAGCACAGTCTGCGAGCGGCGGTTGGCTTCCTCGGCGACCCCGGCCAGTTCGACCTCCGCGCGCTCATAGACCTCGCGAATGCTGCTGCCGGGGATGATGTCGTGGAACTGGTTGACCAGCAGCGTGCGCCACAGGCCTTCGATCGCCTGCGCGGACGGCGCCGGTTGCTGCCAGGCGGCAGCGACCGTAGTCACGAATTCGAGCGCCTGAAGACCGGCCTCGCAGGCGCGGTTGAGGCGCTTGGTCTCGCCCTGCGTGGTGTAGGTGCCGCGATGATATTCGAGATAGAGCTCGCCCTCGATCGTCGCCAGATTCTGCGCTGACATCGCCAGGCGGTCGAAGAATTCGTCGGCGGTGCGGATCTGAATCCGCGGCAGGCCCTGCAGATCCTTCATCCGCTGCAACGCCTCGAGCATCGTCTCATCGGCGCCGCCACCGCCGTCGCCATATCCGAACAGATAGAGCGCGTCGGGCGATCGATCGGCGTCCTTGTAATTGGCGGCGTGATAGCGGAGTTCGGCAAGCTGCACCGATCCGTTGTAGGTGTCCGCCGGCGGGAAATGTGCCAGCACGGTGCTGCCGTCCAGTCCACGCCAATGGAAGCTGTGATGCGGCGGCGTGGTGAACCTGTTCCATGACAGCTTCTGGGTGAGAAAGCGCGACATCCCCGCCGACTGCATCAGCTGCGGCAACTGGGCGTCGTAGCCGAACACGTCGGGATTCCAGAACACGGTGGAGCGCGCGCCGAACGTTCGCTCGAAGTAGCGTTGGCCATAGAGGAACTGCCGGCAGATCGACTCGCCCCATGGCAGGTTGCAGTCCGGTTCGATCCAGCTGCCGCCGACTGGAATCCACTGCCCGGCCGCGGCCTTGGCGCGGATTCGCGCGAACAGGTCGGGGTCGTTCTCCTCGATCACAGCGTACTGATAGGCCTGCGAGCAGGCGAACTTGAAATCGGGATAGCGGTCCATCAGCGCGACGGCTGTGGAGAAGCTGCGTTGCGCCTTGCGGCGGGTTTCCGCCAGCGGCCACAGCCACGCGGTGTCGAGATGGGCGTGACCGATCGCCGACATCTCGTGGGCAATGGTGCCGTTGCGCGCCGCCAGCAAGGTGGTGAGGATCTCCCGTGCCGCCGGCCAGGTCACGCGATCGTCGGGATCGGCGATGTTGCAAACGCGGTTGAGATCGTGCAGCAGGCGTCCCGCCCAGGTCCGATCCAGCGCCGGCTGCGCGGTTTCGCCAACAGCTCCATACGACCTGCTCTTTGTCGTGGGATCCCGATCGGCCTCGAGCTGGCGAAGCACTTCGTAGTCGAAATAGAACGCGGAAGCCTCGGGGTCGAAGCGGCGCAATTCGCACGCCGTCAGCGCGTAGGCTTGCGGGTCGTTCCAGAACGCACCGAACAGGCCGTTGCAAGCAATTTCGACATGGAAGCTAACGGTCTCTCCGCCGCGCGCCGACTGAACGAGCGGCGCGGTGTGACGGCCAGGATTGAGGCCTTGCGACGAGCGGCCGTCGAGCCAAAGCAGCGCTTCCGAGCGGCTGTCCCAATAGAGATCGACGCGCGAACCGGCCCAGGCTTCCGGTACGACCGCCACGACCCGCACCCAGTAGGTCGCCCAGAGCGGCCCCAGCGTCTCGCCAAATGCGACCGGCCGGTAATCGAGCTCGAGGGCTTCCGCAAGGCTGATCCGCTCGGTGGGACCGGCGATGTCGAGCGAGGTGACCGGCGCGCGGTCGGCGTGAATCTTCTGTTGCAGCCGCCCGGCAAAGCTCTCCAACCGGCGCCGCGTGTATTGCGGGTAGCGGCCGCGAATCCGGGCTACCGCGGGATTGCCGCTCTCTCGATCGGTTTCATTCATCGGGTTCTTCAGCCAGTTGACGAAAGAGTACCTAAGCGCAATTCAAGGATTGATAAAAGCAATGGCGTCTCGCCGACCTCACCTTACCAAAGGTGCACGGGCGCGATATCCAAAACTGCTTCCTGCCTACTCCTTTCCCTACTCTCGACCGGGGCCTTGATCCGCAAGTCAACAAAAAGCACGCCCGGCAGTACCGGGCGCGCTGGTCTCTTACGGGTGGTGGTTACGATCCGCGTCAGTCGGTCGCGTACTTGAACTCCGGCATCGCCTTCAGCTCATCCTTGGTCGCGCTGAACACCGCGTGATCCGGATACCAGGGATTCGGCTTCGCCGCCGCGGGCGCCGCGCCGGTGGTGGTCGTTGACTTGGTCGTGCTGCCGGTGTTCGACGCGCCGGTGTAGGCGACCGGCTCGCTTGAGAACTTCACCTTGTCGAGCGGCACGGCGACCAGATGCTCGCCGACGCCGAGGAAGCCGCCGACGCCGATGACGACGGCCTTGATGGCACCGTCCTTGTCCATCAAGAGATCGTTGATCGAACCGACGCTCTCGTTCTTGTCGTTGTACACGCTGAGGCCGACGACCTTCGACGCGCGCCAGTTACCTTGATACGAGGTGGCAGACGTGGTCGACGTTGATGTCGACGCCGCAGGAGACATCTTGTCGCCCTTGTCGGTGGGTGTCTGTGCAATTGCGACGGTTGCAAGCAGGGCGGAGCCGGCCACGCCGGCGATGATGGATTTGACCAACATAGTTGCGCTCTCCTCAGTTCGCAAAATCGATGCTGGGAAAACCCGTGATGTCCGCGACCGTTCCTAATGAGCCTGCGCTCAAAAGCCGCCCCAATGCTTGGGAACGCCATGCCGGGAACGCCATGGAAGCGATGCGGCAAGCCCGAGGGTTGCGCACTTTCCAACGCATGGAACGTTGCGGTCCTTGACGAAAGCGATCGTGATCTCTCAAGTAGGCTGCGGTTGAGCCTCACGACTGCGCCGGACGCGCAGTCCCTGATGTGACGATGTTTGGCTCACTAAGTCGTCCCGGCGAACCGCGCTTGCCCAAAATCATCCGCACGCGCATGTCGCGTCGCGCCCCGGAAGCTGATGGAGCACGACGTGTTGCGCTCAGAAGCCGCCCCAGTAGGGCGGCACGCCGTAGAAGCGATGCAGCTCGACTTCCTGCGAGCGGTCGCCCCAATCGAAATCCTTGTCGGCGCGGAACGACGGCGCGCGCTTCAATTCGTCGTCCTCGATGTCGAGCTCATAGGCCTCGAACTTCGGATTGTAGTGCAGCCGGCCCCACGGCAGCGGAAGCAGATTGGTTCCGATACCGAGGAAACCACCGAAGCTCAGCACCGCGTACGACACCTTGCCCGAGATCTTGTCGATCATCAGCCGCTCGATATGGCCGATCATGTCGCCATTGGCGCGGCGCACCGCCGTGCCCTCGACCCGATCGCTTGCAATGAGCTGATGCGGCCTTGCCCTGACCTCGACAGCCATCTCACCCTCCTGGCCTGAAAGAGAAACAACGCGTCGCCTGGGGAACGGGTTCCGACGCTGGATATGACAGCCGCTCTTCCCCTTTTTCGGACCGCCATGGCGCCGCGCGACCGACGGGCGGCATCGGAGACTTCCGCCGGTATTTCAACGGATTAGGCTTGATGACAGAACGCTAACTTTTCTCCACAGCGCCGACCTGTTAACTCGTTATGCCGGGCAAGATTCCAGAAATGCACTGAAACAAAATTCCTGAGCCGCTTCCCCCGAATCACGGACAAAAGAGTCGGTATGACCCAGGCTGCGCCCAATATCCTCGTCGTCGAGGACGACCGCGAAACGCGGTCTCTCATCGCAAAATATCTCCGCACCAATTCCTGCAATGTCACGACCGCCTCCGACGGCCGCGAGATGGCCAAGGCCATGACCGACCACCGCGTGGATCTGCTGGTGCTCGATGTCATGCTGCCCGGTGAGGACGGCCTCAGCCTGTGCCGCAAGGTGCGCGCGGAGTCGCAGACGCCGATCATCATGCTGACCGCGCGCGGCGAGGACGTCGACCGCATCCTCGGCCTCGAGATGGGCGCCGACGATTACCTGGCCAAGCCGTTCAACCCGCGCGAGCTGCTGGCGCGGATCAATGCGGTGCTGCGCCGGCAGGCCGCCGCGCGCAACGCCAGCGCGATCGAGGGTGCGACCACGCTGACCTTCCTCGGCTGGCGCATCGACATCCGCCTGCGCGAGCTGCGCAACCCCGAAGGCGCGCGCGTCGCCATGACCAGCGCCGAATTCGACCTGCTTCGTACCTTCTGCGAGCGGCCCGGCCGCGTGCTGTCGCGCGACAGCCTGCTCGACCTGACGCAGGGCCGCAGCGCCGGCTCGTTCGAGCGTTCGATCGACGTGCTGGTCAGCCGTATCCGACGCAAGATCGAGCCCGATCCGCAGGAAGCCACCATGATCAAGACGGTGCGGTCCGGCGGCTATGTGTTCACTCCGAGGGTGGAGGCGGTTGCCGCCACGAGCAACTGACTATGAAGCTGCTGCGTGTGCTGAGTCTGCGGGGGATCGGCGCCCAGATGGCGGCGCTGGTCGTCGTCTCGATCGTCACGCTGCACCTGATCATCACCGCCACCTTCCTGATCCATCGGCCGGACCGGCCGGAGCCGTCCGATCGCTGGCACACCCAGCTCGCCGCCGCCGCACAACTGCTCGGGCATGCCCCGGCATCGGAGCGGCCGCGGCTCCAGGCCGACGTCATCAGAGCCTTCCCGCAGCTTGCGATCGCTGACTTCACGTCCGATACCGGCGCCCTCACCGAGACCGACCCGCCGAGCCTGCACGCGCTGCGCCGGCTCGGCGCCGGCTATCGCGTCTTCGAGCTGCCGCGCGAGGCGCGGACCACGCCGCATGACGCCGAGATCCGCCGCGTCGCGATCCGCCTGCCCGACGGCAGCATGTTCGCCGCGAACCTGATGCCGGACCAGCACATGCGGCCGTTCTGGGGCGGGCCGTGGATGATGACGGTGCTGTTCGCCGTCATCAGCGTCACCCTGCTCGGCCTGTGGGCGGCATGGGCGCTGACGGCGCCGCTGTCGTCCTTCGTCAAGGCCGCGGAGACCTTCAGCCTGAACGGCGCGGCCGCGCCGCTGCCCGAACGCGGCCCCGAGGAGATCCGCTCGCTTGCCAAGGCGCTGAACCGGATGCGCGAGCGCATCACGGCATTGATCGACGACCGCACCAAGATGCTGGCCGCGATCAGCCACGACCTGCGTACGCCGATCACGCGGATGCGGCTGCGTGCCGAATTCATCGAGGACGAGACCCATCGCCACCGCATGCTGCGCGACCTCGACCAGATGCGCTCGATGCTGGAATCGGTGCTGTCGTTCCTGCGCAACGACCGCAAGCTCGAGGAGATGACGCTGGTCGACATCGCGAGCACGCTGCATCTCGTCACCGACCAGTTCGCCGACATGGGACACAAGGTCAGCTACGAGGGGCCGCAGCACGCGATGGCGACCGCGCGGCCGGCCGACCTGCATCGCAGCATCACCAATCTGGTCGACAATGCCGTGCGCTTCGGCGGCGAAGTTGCGGTTCGCCTCGACGTCAGGCCGGATCGCCTCGTCATCGACATCGAGGATGACGGCCCCGGCATTTCGGACGCGCACAAGGCAAGCGTGCTGGAGCCGTTCGTGCGCGGCGACCAGGCGCGCAACATGGACGAGGCCGAAGGCTTTGGCCTTGGCCTGTCGATCGCCAACGCCATCGTGCTCGCGCATGGCGGCACGCTGTCGCTGCACGATCGCAAGCCGCATGGCCTGGTGGTCCGGATCGAACTGCCGGCACGGCAGCAACAATTGCAGCCGCGGAAATCCGCAGCCTGATCAGGCCGATTTGATCGACGGCAAGCGCGTCAGGCGGCGAGCGGCGTGAGCTGCGCCGTGTTGTAGATCGCGATCGCCTCGAAGCGGTAATTGCAGGCGCGGCAATTCCACAGGAACGACGTGCGCCCCTCGCTGTGCTCCACCCAATCGGGGCGGGCAATCGGCTTGCCGCATTGCGCGCAGGGATTTTCGCGAGGCATGTAGCCGGTGTCCTGTCGGACCATGGCGCATCTCCCGAATGTTGTTTCTTGCGTGCTTTTGAAACGGACAGACGTGCTGACTCAACACGCTCGCTGTCACTGACGAGTGTAGACCTTCATCAAGTCGTTTGCACGACAATCCGCTGTGGATAGTGTGCGGCAAAAGGCGGGCGAGAAAACTGGAGAAGAAAATCGGACGCGAAACAATTTTCGGCTGAGACGACCGAAGCAAACAATTTGAAGCATCTGTCTTCACAAGCGCATCGTCCGCTTCGCCCGCACCCGGACGATCACGGACGCAGAACGTTCGCTGATGCGAAGGTTTTGCCACATTCCTGCCCGCTCGCCGTACCAATGAGACCGCAGAACCGACGCGCGTTTGATCACCCGGGCGACCCGAGATGAAGACCCTTCAGAGCCTTAGCTGCCTTGCCGCCGCGATCGCGGTGCTGGCGTCCTGCGCCGGTGCGCATGCACAATCGCGGGCGCAATATGAGGCGATGGTGGCGGCGGAGGCCCAGGCCAACCTGGTGCCGGAAGAGCTGGTGCATCGCGTCATCGTGCGCGAGAGCAAGTACCATCCGCAGCTGATCGGGCGCGGCGGCGCCATCGGGATGATGCAGATCAAGCTCGCGACCGCCCGCGGGGTCGGCTACACCGGTACCGCCGAAGGTCTGCGCGACGCCGCGACCAACCTCAAATACGGCGTCAAATACCTCGCGGGCGCCTATCGCGCCGCCAATGGGGATTTCGACCGAGCCGTGCGTTATTTCGCGGGCGGCTATTACTACGTCGCAAAGCGGCAGCGCGGCGGTCACCTCAAGGAGGCGATGCATGGCGGCGCGGGTGCGCCGCCGAAGGAGCTCGCCAAGCAAGAGCAAATGTCGGCCGAGACCGCCGAGCCGAAGCCTGAACAGGCTCCCAAATAGGTGCTTGCGTGTCCCGGACGCGGTGCAACGCGCAAGCGTTGCTCCGCAGAGCCGGGACCTCCGTTTCGAAAGAATGGGCCCCGGCTCGGCCGCGCACCGCTGTCGTGCTGCGTCCGGGGCACGCGCGCCCTGGCGCGCGCCGCGGTACAGGTCCTGGCATACAAGTTGACACATCCGCCCATCCGCCTACATTAGGGGCGTTCCGAGGGGTGCTCCGAAGGAGGAGCTGAGATACCGCAAGCTTGGACTTCGCCATCACGGCGATCAGTTCGAGACCGCGGTGACCCTTTGAACCTGATCCGGGTCATGCCGGCGAAGGGACAGGGATGTATCAGACGTCACGACTGCGGGGGGATTCCCCCGTCTCCATCATCGGCGCAGGCATAACCGGCGCCTGGCATGCGTTGTTGCTCGCGGAGGCCGGACGTGCCGTCACCCTGCATGAGCGCAGTGACGCTGCGATGACGCAATCCACAAGCTACTTCGCCGGCGGCATGCTGGCGCCCTGGTGCGAGGCGGAGGCCTCCGAGCCGGTGATCTCGCGGCTCGGCATTCGCTCGCTCGACCTGTGGCGGCAGCATTTTCCGGAAACGGCGTTCAACGGCTCGCTGGTGGTGGCGCATCCGCGCGACCGCGCCGATTTCGAGCGCTTTGCGCGCCTCACGTCAGGTTATCGCCGGCTCGATGCCGAGGGCGTCCGCGAACTCGAGCCGTCGCTCGAGGGCCGCTTCCGTGACGGTCTGTTCTATCCCGACGAGGGCCATGTCGAGCCGCGCCGCGTGCTGCCGCGGCTGCATGCGGCGATCGCCAAGGCCGGCGGCGCCATCAAGTTCGGCAGCGACGCCGAGGCTGACGATCTCGACGGCCTCGTGATCGACTGCCGCGGGCTTGCCGGGCGCGACCGCGAGCCGAGCCTGCGCGGCGTCAAGGGCGAGATGATCGTCATCGAGACCGCGGAGGTCGAATTGTTGCGCCCGGTGCGGCTGATCCATCCGCGCTGGCCGCTTTACGTGATCCCGCGCGGCGACGGCCGCTTCATGCTTGGCGCGACCTCGATCGAGGCCGAGGACAACGGCGTCAGCGTGCGCTCGGCGCTGGAACTGTTAGGGGCCGCCTATGTGGTGCATCCGGCGTTCGGCGAGGCGCGCATCGTCGAGTTCGGCGCCGGCCTGCGCCCGGCCTTCCCCGACAATCTGCCCAAAATCAGGATCGAGCAGGAACGCATCACGGTGAACGGACTCTACCGTCACGGCTTCCTGCTCGCGCCGGCGCTGGCCGAGCTGACGCTCGCCTTTCTCGCACGCGGCGAAATCGACAATGAGGTGATGCAATGCGCGTGATCGTCAACGGTGAGCAGCGGGAGATCGCGGCTTCCAGCGTCGATGCGCTGCTCGCCGAGCTCGACTACGAGGGCACGCATTTTGCGATCGCAGTGAATTACGACGTGGTGCCGAAGGGCCGCTGGGCCGAGACCCATCTCAAGGCCGGCGACGAGATCGAGATCATCACGCCGCGGCAGGGAGGGTGATGTGAGTTTGTTCGCACGCTCCCTCCCCGCGTCGTCCCGGCCGAGTGCGCGCTTGCGCACGGAGCCGGGACCCATACGCCGCGGCCCTTCCTTGGGCACACTTGGAGACGCTCGTCGCAACAACACCCGGTCGTGGTTATGGGTCCCGGCCTTCGCCGGGACGACGGCATAGTGTGAGGAGACACATGGTCACCTTCTACGGCAAATCCTTCCCGTCACGCCTCCTGATCGGCACGGCGCTGTATCCGTCACCTGCGATCATGCAGAACGCGATCCGCGCCTCCGGCGCCAGCATCGTCACGGTGTCGCTGCGGCGCGAGGCGGCCGGCGGCAAGACCGGCGATGCGTTCTGGGCGCTGATCCGCGAGCTCGGCGTCACCGTGCTGCCGAACACCGCGGGCTGCCGCAGCGTGCGCGAGGCGGTGACCACCGCAAAGCTCGCGCGCGAATTGTTCGGCACGCCCTGGATCAAGCTCGAGGTGATCGCCGACAACGACACGCTGCAACCCGACGTGGTCGGCCTGGTCGAGGCCGCCACCATCCTGATCAAGGACGGCTTCGAGGTGTTCCCCTATTGCACCGAGGACTTCTCGGTCGCCGCGCGGCTGGTCGAGGCCGGCTGCAAGGTGGTGATGCCGTGGGCCGCGCCAATAGGAAGTGCAAAAGGCATCACCAACCGCGACGCGCTGAAACTGCTGCGCGACCGCCTGCCCGACATCACGCTGGTGGTCGATGCCGGCTTGGGTGCGCCGTCGCATGCGGCCGAAGCGCTCGAGCTCGGCTACGACGCCGTGTTGCTCAACACTGCGGTGGCGAAGGCCGCCGATCCGGTTGCGATGGCGGGCGCCTTCCGCCTCGGCGTCGAGGCCGGCCGCACCGCCTATGAAGCCGGGCTGATGGAAGCCCGCGACTTCGCCTCCCCCTCCACCCCTGTCGTTGGGACCCCGTTCTGGCATGCCGTATCCTGATCCGTTCTATCCCGTCGTCGACAGCATCAACTGGGTCGAGCGACTGACCAAGCTCGGCGTCGGCACCATCCAGCTCCGCGCCAAAGAGCTCGACGATGCCGAAGCGTTGCAGATCGTCACCGACGCGCTCGCCGTGACCAAGGGCACGGGCACAAAACTCGTCGTCAACGATTACTGGCGCGCGGCGATCGTCGCGGGCGCCGAGCATCTGCATCTCGGCCAGGAAGACCTTGCCGACGCCGACCTCTCTGAAATCCGCAAAGCAAAACTCACGCTCGGCGTCTCCACCCATGATGATGCCGAGCTCGCCACCGCGCTCGCGGCGAAACCCGACTATGTCGCGCTCGGCCCGATCTTCTTCACCACGCTGAAGTCGATGCGGTTCGCGCCGCAGGGCATACCGAAGATCACCGAGTGGAAGAAGCGGATCGGCGCGATCCCCCTTGTCGCGATCGGCGGCATCAAGTTCGAGCACGCCGCCGAGATCTTCGCCGCCGGCGCCGATTCGATCGCCGTCGTCAGCGACGTCACCCAGAACGCCGACCCCGACGCGCGGGTGCGGCAATGGCTCGGCATCCGTGCGGAGGCCGCGTGATGCTGCCCACCACACACTGTCCATACCGTCACCCTGAGGTGGCCGCTTCTTCAGCGGCCCTCGAAGGGCGACGGCCCGGCTCGTTCATCCTTCGAGACGCGCTTCGCGCTCCTCAGGATGACGAGGTCAACATTTCGCACACGAATTAAACCGGAGGATCCCATGAACATCCGCTCCAACCCCGACACCACGCTCCCCGCCGTCACCACCGGCTCGCTGCCCTCATCGCGCAAGATCTTTGCGACGCCGGAGGCCGCACCCGACATCCGCGTGCCGCTGCGCGAGATCATCCTCTCCGAAGGCGCCGGCGAGCCGAACCTGCCGGTCTATGACACCTCCGGCCCCTACACCGATCCGGCCGTGACGATCGACGTCAACACCGGCCTGCCGCGCAATCGCCTTGCCTGGGTCAAGGAGCGCGGCGGCGTCGAGGAGTATGTCGGCCGCGACATCAAGCCGGAGGACAACGGCAATGTCGGCGCCTCGCACGCCGCAAAGGCCTTCACCGCGCATCACAAGCCCTTGCGCGGCCTCGACGGCCACAAGATCACCCAGCTCGAATTCGCCCGCGCCGGCATCATCACCAAGGAGATGATCTACGTCGCCGAGCGCGAGAATCTCGGCCGCAAGCAGCAGCTCGAGCGCGCGGAAGCCGCCCTCGCCGACGGCGAAAGCTTCGGAGCGTCGGTGCCCGCCTTCATCACGCCGGAATTCGTCCGCAGCGAGATCGCGCGCGGCCGCGCCATCATCCCATCGAACATCAACCATGCCGAGCTCGAGCCGATGATCATCGGCCGCAACTTCCTCACCAAGATCAACGCCAATATCGGCAACTCGGCGGTGACCTCCTCGGTCGAGGAAGAGGTCGACAAGATGGTGTGGGCGATCCGCTGGGGCGCCGACACCGTGATGGACCTCTCGACGGGGCGCAACATCCACACCACCCGCGAATGGATTTTGCGCAACTCGCCGGTGCCGATCGGCACCGTGCCGATCTACCAGGCGCTGGAGAAGTGCGAAGGCGATCCCGTCAAGCTGACCTGGGAGCTCTACAAGGACACCTTGATCGAGCAGTGCGAACAGGGCGTCGACTACTTCACGATCCACGCCGGCGTGCGGCTGTCCTACATCCACCTCACCGCGAACCGCGTCACCGGCATCGTCTCGCGCGGCGGCTCGATCATGGCGAAGTGGTGCCTCGCGCATCACAAGGAGAGCTTCCTCTACACCCATTTCGACGAGATCTGCGACCTCATGCGCAAGTATGACGTCTCGTTCTCGCTCGGCGACGGCCTGCGCCCGGGCTCGATCGCCGACGCCAACGACCGCGCGCAGTTTGCCGAACTGGAGACGCTCGGCGAGCTGACGAAGATCGCGTGGGACAAGGGCTGCCAGGTCATGATCGAGGGCCCCGGCCACGTGCCGATGCACAAGATCAAGATCAACATGGACAAGCAGCTCAAGGAATGCGGTGAGGCGCCCTTCTATACGTTGGGCCCGCTGACGACCGACATCGCGCCGGGCTATGACCACATCACCTCGGGTATTGGCGCGGCGATGATCGGCTGGTTCGGCTGCGCGATGCTGTGCTACGTCACGCCGAAGGAGCATCTGGGCCTGCCCGACCGCAACGACGTCAAGGTCGGCGTCATCACCTACAAGATCGCCGCCCACGCGTCTGACCTGGCCAAGGGCCACCCCGCCGCGCAGCTCCGCGACGACGCGCTCTCCCGCGCCCGCTTCGACTTCCGCTGGCAGGACCAGTTCAACCTCGGCCTCGACCCCGAGACCGCGAAGAACTTCCACGACGAGACCCTGCCGAAGGAAGCCCACAAGGTCGCGCATTTCTGCTCGATGTGCGGCCCGAAGTTCTGCTCGATGAAGATCACCCAGGACGTCCGCGACTACGCCGCGACGCTCAACGATCCCACCGGCGTCGGGGCGTCGATCTCAGGCACCATCGAGGACGGCATGGCGACGATGAGCGCCAAGTTCAAGGAGATGGGCGAGAACCTGTATCTCGATGCGGAGAAGGTGAAGGAGAGCAATCGGGTGCTGTGACCCTTCCGCTCGTCATGCCCGGGCAAAAGCGAGACGCGCGTCTCCGCGCTGGATGACCCGGGCATCCATCCAAGACAAAAAGCCGGGCAAGGGCCCGGCTTTTTTTTGGCAAGGCCGCCGTCTGTACTACTGCGTTCTGGACGAGGCCGAACGCACGGCGTTCTGATAGTCGCCAAGAAGCCCAGCATCTTCAATTGAGCCGTGATGGTGCATCTGCCGCCAGCGACCATTGGTCAATTGATAAACGCGGGTCGTGCGAATGTTGAGATTCTTGACGGCATCGCCATCATGGTACGTGCCGCGCTCACGCCCTACAGCCCAGAATACATCGCCGGCGCGATGGATTGTGTAGTCCCAAAATTCGACGTGAACGTCCGCCGGGCTCTTGAATATCCCTTCGTACATTTTGTGCGGCACATTCATCCCCCGCCGAATTCCTCCGAGAGGATTGTCAATAGCGACCTCTTCAGAATGGGCAAAGTTGTCGTCGATCATCTTCAGATCGCGAGTATTGAAGGCGCGGTAGAATTGGGCCAACGCCTGCTGAGGCTCGCTCAAATCTCCGAGATTCTCCTTACCCGTGATCGGATCTTGGATCGGCTTCGTGCCTTGATTCTCATCGGCACAAGCCGGCATTGAGAGCAACGCGATATGGGTTGCCGAAGCGAACATGACTGATGTGAGTAACCTCCTATGGGACAGCGCGGCCGACATGGCTCCTCCTCCTTCCGGCTTGCGATACACATTCCCGCGCTAAATCTACCACCAGAAAAAATGCTGCTCGATTGGCAACCATGCTGTAGTAAACTGCAAAAATGCAGGAGCTCGATTGGGACGATCTGCGATACGTTCTCTCCCTGGCGCGCACGCGCCGCATCTCGGGCGCGGCGAAGAAACTTGGCGTCAATGCAACCACGGTCGCTCGGCGCATTGCGCGTGTTGAAGAGCTGTTGAGAGCGCGTTTGTTTGAGCACAACGCAGGTATTCTGACGCCGACCAACTGCGGCCAAATCGTCATCAGCCGAGCCGAGCGCATCGAGCTTGATGTCGACGCGGTCAAAGAGAGCGTGACGAATGCCGACAGGGTTGAAGCCGGCAAAGTGCGCGTGACGGCAATGCCGCTGCTGCTAAACCATATTCTGATCCCCGCACTTCCGGCTTTCTTGCGATCGCACGGACGGTTGCAGATCGAACTTGCCGCCGACCCCCGCAATCTCAGTGTAACGAACCGCGAGGCCGACATCGCCTTGCGCATGGCGCGACCGGATAGCGAGTGTCGCCTGGTCGCGCGTCGGGTCGCCATGTTCGATTACGCTGTGTACGCTACATCGAACGTGAACCATGCTTTGCCTTGGATTACATATGACGCCACGTGGTCTCACTTGCCGCACACGCGTTGGATGGCGAAAGCGATGGCGTCGGATCCGGAATCGGAAGCATCTGTTAGGGTCAATGACTCGGACTTGGCCCTCCATGCGGTCCGTGCCGGTTTGGGCCGATCGCTGCTGCCCTGCCGCATAGCGGATGAGATTCCTGAGCTGTATCGTTTGAGCGGCGCAAGGCCTGTTCTCTCTCGCGAAATGTGGCTGATCGTCCATCCCGACCTCAAGCATTTGGCGCGCGTCAGAGCGGTGATGTCATGGATCGAGCAGGTCATGACCTAGCGGCGGCTTGACTCCGGAATGTCAGACCGCGTGCTCAAGCGAGCCAGATGAGCGAAGCGACATCCGGGGTTGCACCGTCCCGCATATCGCTGCGCTCATGCGGGCTACCAACGGCTGCCAAACGTCTACGCCGACGCTCCAATCTGCTGCCATATGCTCCGCTTGGGACTCCACGCCTTGTGCACGAACTCAAGACGATTGCCGTCGAAGTCGGCGACGTTGGCGGCGTAGTAGCCAGGGGCGAAGTAGGTGCGATCTGCTGGTTTGCCCTCGTCGATGCCGCCAGCCTTGATTGCAGCTGTGTAGGCGGCGTCGACGAGCTCATTGGTGTCGCAGACAATCCCGAGATACAGCCCGGTCTCGCCGGGTTTGCGTTGCCGAAGCCAGATGCTCGATCCGACCGCCTTTCCGCTGCCGTACATATCGTCAACGATGCCGTAAAGATCGGGGACGCCCTCGGGGCCCGAAGCGGAGTCGTAGTTGCCGAAGACCTTCCAGCCGAGCGGCTTCAAGGCTTCAGAGTAGAAGGCCAGTGACTTCTCGATGTTGGTGACGGAGATGTAGACGTGGTCGATCATTTGGCCGCCTTCGATGTGGATCGTGTTGTCTGTTTCGGACAATGTTTTATGTAGGGTGGGTTAGCCGAAGGCGTAACCCACCGACTGGGCGGCGAGAAGATGGTGGGTTACGCTGCGCTAACCTACCCTACGGCGCCGACGCGCCAACAGTTGCCACCTGCACGTCACCACGCGTCCTCACTCCAAACTGAATCTCCCGATACCCCTCCGCCGCCACGCCGTTGATGATTCCCAGAAACTTCGGCGTGCCGCCGTTGTAGACGAAGTACCGCACCGTCCCCTCCTCGTGGCCGGGGACGTTGGAGTTGTAGCCGGTGAACCACGACTTGGCTTTGCGCATCAGCATGATCTCGTACATTTTGGCGACATGCGCGGTCCAGCGCTGCTGTGCTTCTTCCGTGGCGTCGGCGCGGGTCAGGCCGCGGTCCCACATGTATTGCAGCAGGTTGGTGCACCAATTGACGCCGTTCTCGATGCCGCGCGGGAAGTTCGTGGACGCGGAGGCGCTTTGCGGGCCGGTCGGCATCAGCAGGTTCGGAAAGCCATGGACGAGCATGCCGAGGAAGGTCGACGGCGCCTGCTTCCATTTGTCTGATAGCTTCGCGCCGCCGATGCCTTCGATGTCGATCAAATCATAGGCGCCGGTGATGGCATCGAAGCCGGTGGCATAGACGATGATGTCGAACTCGTAGTCGCGCGCCGTCGTGCGCAGGCCTGATGCGGTGACGCGCACCAGCGGCGTCTCGCTGAGGTCGACGAGATGCACATTGTCGCGATTGTAGGCCTCAAAATACCGGGTCTCCAGCGGCAGGCGCTGCACGCCGAAGCCGTGATCTCTGGGGATCAGCTTCTCGGCGACCTTGGGATCGTTGACGCGGCCGCGGATGCGACCTGCGATGTATTCCGACAGCTCGGCGTTGGCGGCTTCATCCATGAAAATCTCGCGGAAGTTCGCGAGCCAGATGCCGAAGCCGGGCTCGTCGTAGAGCCTGTCCCACAGCGCCAGCCGCTCCTCGCGGCTCACCTCGTAGAAGCCGCGCTTGTCGGGGCCGTGCACGAAGCTGCCCGGCGTCAGCGCGCAGGCGGCGAAGATCTCGTCGTAGCGTGCGCGGATGTCGGCCATTTCAGCTTCCGAGATCGCGCTGTTGTTGAGGGGCGCGCTCCAGTTCGGCCGGCGCTGAAACACCGTGAGCTCACCGACCTTGTCGGCGATCTCGCCGATCACCTGGATGCCGGTCGCGCCGGTGCCGATCACGGCGACCTTCTTAGCCTTGAGATCGACCGGCTCGTGCGGCCAATAGTAGGTGTGGAACGAGCGGCCCTTGAAGTCGGACGTGCCGGGCACGCGCGGCATGGTCGGCGCCGAGAGCAGGCCTATCCCCAGCACGACGAAACGGCAGGTGAGCGTGCGGCCGTCGCTGAGCTTTAGCTGCCAGAGATCGCGCGCCGCGTCGAATTGCATGGCCTCGACCTTGCAGTTGAACTGCATGTGCCTGCGCAGGTCGAACTTGTCGGCGACGTAGTTGAGGTAGCGCAGATTCTCGGGCTGGCCGGAGAACCGCTCCTTCCAGTGCCACTCGTCGAGCAGCTCGCGCGAGAATGAGAAGCCGTAGGTGTAGCTCTCGGAATCGAAGCGGCAGCCCGGATAACGGTTCCAGTACCAGGTGCCGCCGAGATCGGGCGCGGCTTCGAGCACGGTGGCGTCGATGCCGAGGTCGGCGAGCCGCTTGATCTGGTAGATGCCGGCGACGCCGGCGCCGACCACGATCACCTCGTAATGGGTCTTCGCCTCTCCCGTCATGTCCGCTCCCAAAATTCTTCTTGATCTGTTGGGCTGGATTACAGACCCTTTTGCCTGATCAGGCAACCGGGCGCGGCGTGCGTTCCGCTCGCGCGACTTGCGTTGAGACGCTGCCTGCACCACATCGATCACTGCAATTCGACGCGCGCAATCCGGACGAGCACATGACCGACAATCTCACCGGCGTCTGGGACGGCAGCTACGTTCAGCCGAGCGGCATGGTCACGTTCCTGGCGACGCTGATCGACGCCGGCGGCGCGCTCGGCGGCAGCGTGACCGAACCATGCGTTGCGCCCGGCTGCCCGATCAGCACCCACAATGCTTCGCTCTCCGGTCACCGCTCCGGCAGCGCGGTGTCGTTCGTCAAACGCTACGAGCCGCCGGGCTACGGCTATGACACGGTCCACTATGAAGGCGCGGTCAATGCCGACGCGACTGAGATCGACGGGCGCTGGCGCATCCGCGGCACCGCGTATTCGGGCAGGTTTTTGATGGTGCGCGCGACGGGGCCGGCGCAGGCGGTGACGGCCGAAGACGAGATCAAGGAGCCGGCGCGTTAGCACCTGATGAGATCAGGGGAATCGAGCCGCGACCTCGCCCTGCTTTCGGCAGGCCAATCGCGTAGGGGCTACGGCCATGTCCCGCAGCGCGGGGTAAAGCGCGCCTGCGCTGTTTCGGAATAATAGAATAATGCGACTGATTTGCCCGACATGTCAAGTGGCCGTATCGAATGCCGGCACGCCGCCGGCTACTGTGCATGGGGTTGTTTTCGATATTTTGGCAAGCGCCCCTGCGGAGGCAGGCCATATGCGGTTGGAGCCCCTCACCCCAGCGCCGCGATCTCACGCGCGAGGTTGTCGCGGGCGCGGCGGTCGTGGGTCGCGGCGAAACCGGCATCGGGGAAGATCACCTGGCGTGCAGCAAAGTGGCGAAGCACCTTGGCGCGGCCGGCGCGATAGTCGGCATCGCCGACATGGATGAACTCCTGCCGGATCGCCGCGGCATAAGCATCGTAGCGCGCGGGCTCGGCGCCGAGAATGCTGAGATCGATCGAGATCAAGATCGCGCCGAGACGATCATCGACCTCAACATCATGCGTCTTCGTCAAACGGATCAGGCGGCCGACCTCGTCGCCGATCCCGGCGCGAACGTGCTGCTCGGCGAGCTGCGCGCTGCGCTCCTCATTGTCCGGCCGGGTCGGATCGTAGACGACATCGTGCCACCAGATCGCTTCCGACAGGATCTCGCGCTCGGCCGCCGAGAGGCCGTCGACGCGCGCGAGCGCCGCGAGGCAGTCCTCGATATGCGCGAGGTTGTGATAGTGACGTCCAGGCGCCGTGTAGGCGGCGACCAATTCTTCGCGGGTCATCGCCGAGGTATATGACGGGAGCGGCGGAAATGGTAGCGGTCGGGTCCGCCGCACCGGCTGCGACTCCACGATCTCTCAAATGCCTGACAGCGACGATCACCGCCTCCCCGACCAGCTCCGCGCCGATCTGCGGCTGGTGTTCGTCGGCACGGCGGCCAGCACGCGCTCCGCCGCCGTCGGACATTACTACGCGCATCCCGGCAACCGCTTCTGGCGCGCGCTGCATGAGGCCGGCATCACGCCGCGGCTTTATCGACCCCACGAGTTCACGGCACTGCTCGGACTCGGCATCGGCTTCACCGATCTCTCCAAGACCGGCGCCGGGATGGATCATGAGATCGCGCGGGGCTCGTTCGATGTCGCGGGCTTCAGGACGAAGATCGAGATGGTTCGGCCGAAGACCATCGCTTTCACCAGCAAGAAGGCGGCGAGCCTGTTTTACGACAAGCCGACCAGCGCGCTTGTGCTCGGGCGGCAGCCGGCCGTGAGCGGTTTTCCAGATGTGTTCGTGCTGCCGTCGCCATCGGGTGCGGCGTCCGGACACTGGACGTTGCAGCCGTGGCGTGAATTGGCGCAGTGGATCGCGGAATCGTAGGATGGGTAGAGCGCAGCGAAACCCATCAACTTCTTAGCGCGGGGAGCGATGATGGGTTTCGCTTCGCTCTACCCATCCTACGAAGCCCGCGCCCGTCACTCCTTCAACGTGATCGCAAGCCCGCTGAGGTCGACATTGGCCATCAGGCCGATCTGCTTGCCGCTCAGTTCGAGCACCGCGCCGTTCTGGTTGGTCAAGAGGATGCCGCGCACGCCGGCGCCGAGCGCAACGCCCATGCCCGCCGCGGCGTAGACACCGGCGATATCCTGGGCGCGGCGGATGTTGCGCACCCGCCCCTGCAACGTGGTCTGGGAGCCGCCGAACACGAGACCATAGTCGAGCCCGCCGGCGGTGAGCCCGTAGGTCTGGCCGTGGAAGGTCAAAACACCCTTGCCGGCGGAGCCGCCGAAGATCCAGCCGCCCTTGAAGATGACGAGCGTCACCGCGCCCTCGTCGGCCAGTGCAGCGGACGATCCGGTGAGCAACGCCAGCGCAAACAGCACGGCGCGGGCGGCGGATGACAATCTCATGGGGGTTCTCCGGACGAAGTGAAGCGAATCGCGGCAATCCAATCGGGCGGCGGCACGTCGAAATGCCGGCAAAACACGCGGGATTGCGCTTGTTCCTGTTATTGCGGAGTCTATCATCGCCCATGTAGTCGCGCGACCATTGGCGCCCGCGCCCAGCGCTTTGCGCCATCGCTGAGGAGTTTGCGCAACAGGGACCCGCACCGATGCACGATTTCACCCCACTTTCCGGCCTTCTCGGCGGCGCCCTGATCGGCCTTGCCGCGGCGCTGCTGATGCTGCTGACCGGGCGGATCGCCGGCGTCACCGGCATCGTCGGCGGGCTGCTTCAGCCCGATACCGCCGACCGCGCCTGGCGCATCGCCTTTATTGCAGGGTTGATCGCGGCGCCCCTGATTGCGGCATTGTTCGGCGCGCCGCTGCCGCGGCCTGCGATGAATGCGAGCCTTGTGGTGATCGCGATCGCGGGCCTTCTGGTCGGGTTCGGCACAAGGATGGGCAATGGCTGCACCTCAGGCCACGGCGTCTGCGGCTTCGCGCGGCTGTCCGGCCGCTCGATCGTGGCGACGTTCATCTTCATGACGGCGGCGGTCGCGACGGTTGCCGTCGTCAGGCACGGGATCGGAGGCTAGCCATGCCGCTTCTCGCAAGCTTCGTGTGCGGCCTGATCTTCGGCACAGGCCTTCTGATCTCGGGCATGACCGATCCGCAGAAGGTGCTCGGCTTCCTCGACCTGTTCGGCGCGTGGGATGCGACGCTTGCCTTCGTGATGGCGGGCGCGGTTGCGGTCGCGGCAACCGGCTTTGCGATCGCGCGGCGGCGCACCGCACCTGCGTTCTCGGCGCGCTTCCTCTGGCCCGACCGCAACGACATCGATGCGCCGCTCGTTGGTGGCGCCGTGCTGTTCGGCATCGGCTGGGGCCTCGCCGGCATCTGCCCAGGGCCCGCACTGGTCAACCTTGCCGGGCTCTCGTTGCCGATCGTGGTGTTCGTCGTTGCGATGCTGGCAGGCATGATCGGCCAGAATCTCTTCGGCAAGAATCTCTGGCGGCGGCGTACGCTGGCGCCGCGCATCGACAATCCTCCACTTCCATCTCGCGCAGACGGGTGACCCATGACGACGATCAAGCACTTCCCTCCTCCGACCGGCGTCACGGCGCCGCCGCTCTCGTTCGGCGCCCGCGTCGGCGATCTCCTGTTCATCTCGGGCATTCCCGGCTTCGACGCCAACCGCGAGCTGCCCGATGGCTTCGAGGCGCAGTTCGCCAATGTCGTCACCAATTTCAAGCGCGTGCTGACCGAGGCCGGCGCCACGATGCGCGATCTCGTCAAGGTCAACGTGCTGCTGACCCGCGCCTCTGACGTCGCGACGATGAACGTCCTCTATGCCGGCGCGTTCGGCCCCGCGCCCTACCCCGCGCGCACCACCTGCGTCGTGGTGGCGCTGCCCAATCCGAAGATGCTGATCGAGATCGAGGGCGTGGCACACGTGAAGGGGTGACAACTCTCTCCGTCATTCCGGGGCGCGCCACTTGGCGCGAGCCCGGAATCCATCGGGCCACATAGCGTATAGCGGAATGGATTCCGGGTTCTCGCTTCGCGAGCCCTCAGGTGCGCAATTGCGCACCGGGGAATGACGAGTTGAGAGAGCGCGCGCCTGCGACAAAACAAGCTGATTGAATTCAGGCCGTGCAACACACTCGCAGTCGTCCTGGCGAAAGCCAGGACCCATTACCGCGCATCTCGATTGTTGCGCGACGCTGGGGCCGCGGTCCCGTTCACAAGCGAATTCGGCGGTTATGGGTCCTGGCTTTCGCCAGGACGACGATGTGGAGAGACGCGGGCCGATATCCTGATCGCGCACGCTTCTTCAGTCGCCCCTAAAACAGCGACCCCTGCCCGTCGTCCTCGCGCACCGGCGCCTTGCGCGGCGCTACCTTCTTCGGGGCCGGCGCGTCCTCCGCGGCGATCTCTTCCGCGGTCATCGGCAGCAGCAATTGCGCATCGTCGTTGGCGACGGCATTCACGCGCATCGTCACCTGATGCCAGGCGAACTCGCCGACATCGGGGCCCCTCAGCATCGGCATCACGTCGTCGACATCGTTGGGCAGGCAGTCGAGCCAGCGCGCGAATTGCTCGGGCCGGATCGTGACGGGCACACGGTGATGCAGTTGCGCGAGGTCGGGGCTCGCGGGCGCGGTGACGATCGCGACCGTGTCCTGCTCCTCGCCGTTCGGCCCCATCCAGGTCTCGGCAAGCGCGGCGAAAGCGAGCGGGTGGCCGTCGCGGCGATGGATGAAGAACGGCCGCTTGCGGCCGCCGGCATCCTGCCATTCGTAATAGCCGTCGGCCGGGATCAGCGCGCGGCGCCGCTTGATCGCGTTCTTGAACGCCGGCTTCTCCCGCACCGTCTCGGAACGGGCGTTGATGAGCAGCGAGAATGTGCGGGGATCCTTGACCCAGGACGGGATCAGGCCCCAGCGCATCAATTGAAAATGCCGGCCGCCATTTTGCAGCAGCACGACCGGGATCGGCTGGGTCGGCGCAACATTATACCGCGGCGGAAAATTCGGCTGCTCGATGTAGCCGAACATCTCTCGCAAGGCCGCCGGCGGCGAGGTAATGACAAAGCGTCCGCACATATCCTGTCCAGGGTGGTATCCGTTTATTCCGCCTTAACTTGGACCGTTAAAGACTGCGACCAATGACCTCAACGGCCGCCATAGCGGGCTCTTCCCCGCGACCGACGTACCCCGACGAGGCGCGGGCGGCGCTGTTGCGCGCCGCCAACATCAATCCCCGCACCGGGCTTGCGACCGACTACCTCAATCACTTCAACGAAGCCATCATGCTGCTGGAGATGGTGCCGGACCTGCCGGAATGCGCCAGCGATTTCCTGGAATGGCAGCCGCTGTCCTATGCCGAGCATTTCACCGCGTCCAACTTCAAGGCGCGTGATCTCGCGATCGAGGCCTATGAGACCGCGGACGCCCGAATCCGGGCCGAATTCGACCAGCTCACCGCCAACATGACCAGTATCCTGACCGAGGTCGGCGTGGCGATGCGGCAATTGCATCAGGACAAGAGCCGGGTCGCGCTCGCCGAGCAGGCCATCGTCTGGGTCAAGCCGCTGGTGATGCAGACCGCCGGTGTCATCAACGGCGCCGCAGAGGCCGATGTCGAGAGCATCATGGCGGGCGCCTGATTTATCGGGCATGATGGTCGTGAAAACTGGTTGTCATCTTGAGCTCTCCCGAACCTCCGATCCGCCCGCAGCTCGCCGTGTCAGGCGTGATTTTCCGCGACGGCAAGGTGCTGCTGGTGCGCCGCGCCCGCTCGCCCGGCAAGGGCTTCTATTCGCTGCCCGGCGGCCGGGTCGAGTTCGGCGAAACGCTGCACACCGCTCTGCACCGCGAGATCGACGAGGAGACCGCCCTGCGGGTCGAGATCTTAGGGTTGGCCGGCTGGCGCGAGGTGCTGCCGACCGGTCCCGGCACCGGGCATTATCTGATCATGACATTCGCGGCGCGCTGGGCCTCCCGCGAGCCCGTGCTGAACGACGAGCACGACGATTTCAAATGGCTGGCGCCGGAGGAGATCGGCGACCTCAAGGTCACCGGCGGGCTCCATGAGGTCATTGCGGCCGCCCGGCGGCTGGTTTGAGGCCTGTTTTGGGGGCGCCTTGGAGCGCTCTGCCGCCTTGCGTCGGGCGCATTGAGGGGGCATACCACGGCGATTCCGGAACCCCTGATGATCAGAGCCTTTCTCGCCGTTGTGATCCTGATGTCGGCATGCCTCGCGACGCCCGCTCGCGCGCAGGACGCGGCTGCGCCGTTCGACGGCGACCTGCAGCGGCTGGCCGAGATCCTCGGCGCCCTGCACTACCTGCGCGGCATCTGCGGCTCCAACGAGGGCGCCAAATGGCGCAACGAGATGCAGGCGCTGATCGACGCCGAAACCCCCTCCGGCGACCGCCGCGCCCGCATGATCGCGGGCTTCAACCGCGGCTACAACGGCTTCCAGCAGACCTACCGGACCTGCACCCCCGCGGCCTCCGTGGCGATCCGCCGCTACATCGAGGAAGGCTCGAAGATCTCGCGCGACCTGACGGCCCGCTATGCCAACTGACCGCGCGATCTTCTTCGACCTCGACGGCACCCTGACCGACCCGAAGCCCGGCATCACCGGCTCGATCCAGTATGCGCTGGGCAAGCTCGGCCGGCCGGTTCCGTCACAGGACGAACTGACCTGGTGCATCGGGCCGCCACTGCGGGCGAGCTTTGCCATGCTGCTCGGCGGCGAGGAGCTCGCCGACCGCGCCGTCGAGCTCTACCGCGAGCGGTTCGGCGATGTCGGGCTGTTCGAGAACAGCGTCTATCCCGATATCGCGGACGTGCTGGCGGAGCTGCGGCAGGCGCCGGGGCGCATCTACGTTGCGACCTCGAAGCCGCATGTGTTCGCGACGCGGATCGTCGCGCATTTCGGCCTCAGCCGGTATTTCGACCACGTGTTCGGCTCCGAGCTCGACGGAACCCGGGTCAACAAGGTCGACCTGCTGGCCTATGCGCTCGCGCAGACCGGGGCCGATCCGGCGCACGCCCTGATGATCGGCGACCGCAGCCACGACGTGATCGGCGCTGTCAGGAACGGTATCGGCGCGATCGGCGTCACCTATGGTTACGGCACGCCGGAGGAGCTGGTCGGGGCCGGCGCCAGCCAGCTGTGCGCCTCGCCGCGCGCCGTGCTGGACCATATCCACAGCTCATTTGGCTGATCGCGGCGGCGCGATCCGGAATTCCCCTTTAAATGCCGTGACGGCCGTTAACCTTTTCGAAAGATGTGGGCTAGGCGGTACCCGCATGCGTGATAAATCTCGCGCGTCGCAGTGGTTCGCTCCTCGGACCGCGCGCATTCATTTTGCAGAGTTTCATGCGCCATCCAGCGTCCTTTCCCCATCACCAAGACCCCCGTCCCGATCACGAGCAGAAGCAGGCGGCGCTGGGCTACCTGAACGAGGCCTGGGCCGAAGCGCGTCACGACGGCGTCGATGGCGACTGCCTGGCGCAGGCGAGCCTGTTTGCGGCGCTCGCTGAGCTCGTCGGCACCTATGGCGAGGACGCGGTGGCGAAGTTCGCCGAGGGCCTCGCCGCGCGGGTGCACAACGGCGAGTTCTCGCTGGCGCTCGCCAGACAGTAACAGACCGAACGCTACGGCTTCAGCGTCTCGAGGAAGCGGACCGGCTCGCCCGTCGACGGCGTCGTCACTTCGCCCTGCCACATCACCCGCTTGCCGCGCACGAAGGTGCCGACCGGCCAGCCCTGCACCCGCACGCCGTCATAGGGCGTCCAGGCTGCGCGCGAGGCGATCCATTTGTTGGTGATGGTCTCGCTGCGCTTCAGATCGACCACGGTGAAGTCGGCATCATAGCCCGCCGCGATGCGGCCCTTGCAGGCGATGTTGAACAGCCGCGCCGGACCCGCGCTGGTGAGATCGACGAACCGAGCCAGCGACAGCCGTCCGGCATTGACGTGATCGAGCATCAACGGCACCAGCGTCTGCACGCCGGTCATGCCTGACGGCGAGGCCGGATAGGTCTTGGCCTTCTCCTCCAGCGTATGCGGCGCGTGGTCGGAGCCGAGCACATCGATGATGCCCTGCTCGATGCCGTACCAGATGCCGGCGCGGTGATCGGCCGAGCGCACCGGCGGGTTCATCTGCGCCAGCGTGCCGAGCCGCTCGTAGCACTCCGGCGCGGCCATCGTGAGGTGGTGCGGCGTCGCCTCGCAGGACGCGACATCCTTGTGGTCGCGCAGATACAGGATCTCTTCCTTGGTCGAGATGTGCAGCACATGGATGCGCTTGCCGGTCTCGCGCGCGAGCTTGACCAGGCGCTCGGTCGCCATCAGCGCCGCGGTCTCGTCGCGCCACACCGGATGCGAGCGCGGGTCGCCCTCGATGCGCAGCGGCTTGCGGTCGTTCAGGCGATACTCGTCCTCGGCGTGGAACGCGGCGCGGCGCCGGATCACCTGGAAGATCCGCCGCAGGCTCTCGTCGTCCTCGACCAGCAGCGCGCCGGTGGAGGAGCCGACGAACACCTTGATGCCGGCGCAGCCCGGGGCGCGCTCGAGCTCCGGCAGGTCCTGCACGTTCTCGCGGGTGCCGCCGATGAAGAACGCGAAGTCGCAATGCATGCGATGGTGGCCGCGCTTGACCTTGTCGGTGAACGCCGCTTCGGTGACCGTCAGCGGATTGGTGTTCGGCATCTCGAACACGGCGGTGACGCCGCCCATCACGGCGCTGCGCGAGCCGGTCTCGAGATCTTCCTTCTGCGTCAGCCCGGGCTCGCGGAAATGCACTTGGGTGTCCATCACACCGGGCAGGATGTGCAGGCCCTTGCAGTCGATCACCTCGCCGGCCGAGGCCTGCCCGAGCGCGCCGATCGCGGCGATGCGGCCATTCGTGACGCCGATATCGCGCACGCCCTCGCCGTCCTGATTGACCACGGTGCCGGATTTTAGAATGGTGTCGAAATGCTGATTCATCGGTCCTCGGCGCCCGCTTTCGGCTGTCGCGCGGGCCTTGTTCGGCGCACTCTAGCGCCTTAGCTTGGCAGGGGATATCCGCGCGCCGCGCGTTTCCCAAGGAACTTGGAAAAAGAGCCAATTTTGCGAATGAAAGCAGCGTTTCTTCCAGATCGGGGCGTGGTCAAAATCTCTGGCGAGGACGCCCGCAACTTCCTCAACGGCCTCATCACGACCGATGTCGAGCAGCTGGCCCCGGGACAGGCCCGGTTTGGCGCGCTGCTGACGCCGCAGGGCAAGATCATCGTCGATTTCCTGATCACCGAGATACCCACAGGCCATGGCGGCGGCTTCCTGATCGACGCCCCGCGCGCGCTCGCCAAGGGGCTTGCCGACAAGCTCGGCTTCTACAAGCTGCGCGCCAAGGTCGTGGTCGAGAACCTCTCCGACAGCCTCGGCGTGCTGGCCGCCTGGGATGGCGAGCCGGCGGCGATCCCCGATCTCGCCTTCGCCGATCCGCGCAATGCGGCGCTCGGCTGGCGCATCCTGATCCCGGAAGATCTGAAGCAGAAACTCGCCGAGCTGATCGGCGCCGATCTCGTCGACTCCAGCGCCTATGAGGCGCATCGCATCGCGGCCGGCGTGCCGCGCGGCGGGCTCGACTTCATGTACGGCGACGCCTTCCCGCACGAGACCAATATGGACCGCCTCAACGGCGTCGATTTCGACAAGGGCTGCTATGTCGGCCAGGAGGTGGTGTCGCGCATGCAGCATCGCGGCACGGCGCGCACCCGCACAGTGAAGATCATTCTCGACGGCCCCTCCCCCGAGACGGGCGCGGCGATCCAGGCCGGCGACAAGCAGGTCGGCACCATGGGCTCGACGGCCGGCGAGAAGGGCCTCGCGCTGGTGCGCATCGACCGTGTCGCCGATGCGCTCGATGCCGGCCTGCCGCTGACCGCGGGCGGGCTCGCACTTCACCTCGCCGATCCTGATGCTGTCCGCACCACACCCAAGAAGACCGTCGCATGAGCCGCACTGCGCAACTGCATCCCGACGGCAAGACGCGCTGCCCGTGGCCGGGCGAAGACGCGTTCTACGTCGCCTATCACGACAATGAATGGGGCGTGCCGGAATATGACGACCGCGCGCTCTATGAAAAGCTGATCCTCGACGGCTTCCAGGCCGGCCTGTCCTGGATCACGATCCTGCGCAAGCGCGAGAATTTCCGCAAAGCCTTCGACGATTTCCAGCCCGAGAAGATCGCGCGCTACACCGACAAGAAGGTGCATGCGCTGATGAACGACGCCGGCATCGTCCGCAACCGCGCCAAGATCGAAGGTACGGTGGCGAGCGCCAAGTCTTATCTCGAGATCATGGAGAAGGGCCCCGGCTTCTCGAAGTTCCTGTGGGACTTCGTCGACGGCAAGCCGAAGGTCAATCAGTTCAAGACCACCGCGAGCGTGCCGGCCTCGACGCCGGTCTCGATCAAGGTCTCCAAGGAGCTCGGCGCGCGCGGCTTCAAATTCGTCGGCCCCACCATCGTCTATGCCTTCATGCAGGCGACCGGCATGGTCAACGATCACCTCGTCACCTGCTTCTGCCACGAGGCCTGTAGCGGCAAGCTCCGCACACCGCGGCTCAAGAAGAAATGACTGCGCGTCGATCGACCGAGACCGCCCGCGCCTGGCAGCGGATGTTGTCGGGGCGCCGGCTGGACCTGCTCGATCCGTCGCCGCTCGATATCGAGATCGTCGACATCGCGCATGGACTGGCACGGGTCGCGCGCTGGAATGGCCAGACCAGCGGCGCGCACATCTTCTCGGTGGCGCAGCACACGCTGCTGGTCGAGGCCGTGATGCGCCAGCAGATGCCGCGCGTCGATATCAGCCATCGTCTCGCCGCGCTGCTGCACGACGCGCCGGAATATGTCATCGGCGACATGATCTCGCCGTTCAAGGCGGTGCTATCAGGCGAATACAAGGCGGTGGAGAAGCGGCTGCTGTCGGCAATCCATATCCGCTTCGGTCTGCCGGCGGTGCTGGCGGACGAGATCACCCAGCAGATCAAGGCCGCCGATCGCGGCGCCGCCTATCTGGAGGCGACGCATCTGGCGGGATTCTCGCAAGCCGAAGCCAGGCGGCTGTTCGGCCGCGATCCGGAATTGCCGGAAGCCAGCGAGCGCGACTATCTGACGCCATGGACCGCCGCGAGGGCTGAAAAGCAGTTCCTCGAGCGCTTCAAGACATTGCACGCGTCATAGGCAGCACCGCCTGTGTTGCCGCCGGTTGCGCCGCAAAACGAAGAGCTGGCATGGCGCCGCGCGCCTTTGCCCACCCGGGAGCAGTCGTTATAATCGGGCACACCGATAACCAAGGACCATCATGCTTCACGTCTGCTCGCTTGCCGCGCTCCCCGACACGGTTCGTGCCACCGGCGCCAGCCATGTGCTGACCGTGATGGCCAATGTCGATCAGGTGCAGCGGCCGCCCTCCGTGCTTCCGGCCAACCATCTGAAAGTGTCGATGGACGACATCATCGAACAGATGGACGGATTCGTTGCCCCCAATGAGACGCATATCGAGAGGGTGCTGGCCTTCGTGCGCGGCTGGGATCGCCGCGCGCCGATGGTGGTGCATTGCTACGCCGGCATCAGCCGCTCGACCGCAAGCGCCTTCGCCACGGTCTGCGCGCTCAATCCGCACCGCGACGAAATGTCCATCGCCCGGCTGATCCGCGCGGCCTCGCCGATCGCGGCGCCCAATCGGCTGATCGTCAGCCTCGCCGACAAGGCGCTGGGCCGCGAGGGCCGGATGCTGCGCGCGCTCGATGCGATGGGCCCCGGCAGCATGAGCGTCGAAGGCCGCCCCTTCCACATCGACCTGGACTAACTAGAGCGGATGAATTTGGTTGAATCTCATCTCGCCAAGGTTTCGGTTCACCTCTCCCCACTGGGGAGGGGTGAACCTATGATGCCGTTGTAACCCAATCCCATCTCGCTTTAGCACGAACGTGCCTCGCACGATCGCTTGAACTTCCAGTCCGCTCAACTGCACTACTAGGTTGCGACGGGCCGCTCGGTAGCCGATGGTCCGGCGTGCCCTGCCGGAGGCCCGATGTTCGATTCGCCGTTCGATTTCCTCACGCTCGTCATCGCCATTGTCGCGATCATCTTTGCGCGCAAGGCGCTGGGCCAGAATGCGGTGCTGCAGCGCCGGCTGGATGCGATCGAGGCCGCAGCCGTGGCCGCCGCGCGGACGGCCGTGCCGCCGCCGCTGACGCCGCTCGAGGCGTTCGAGCAGACGCTTCCGGCGGCGCCTCCCATCGCGCCGCCGCCGCTCCCCGAAGCGGCTGCGAGTGAAGCGGATGTGCATGCAGAGGCAGCCGCTGAGGCGGCAAGCGCCGCCCCGCCGCCGCTGCCAGAACCGCCCGCCACGCCGCCCCCGGCGCCCGGCTTCGAGGAGACGCTCGGCACGCGCTGGGTGGTGTGGATCGGCGGCCTGACGCTCGCGCTCGGCGGCTTCTTCATGGTGCGCTATTCGATCGAGGCCGGGCTGCTCGGCCCCGGCGTGCGCACGATGCTCGGCGGATTGTTCGCACTGGCGCTGCTCGGCGCCGGTGAATGGACGCGGCGCAAGGAAAGCATCTCCAACATCGCGGCGCTGCCGATCGCCAACATTCCGGCGATCCTCACCGCGGCCGGCACCGCGGTGGCGTTCGCCACGGTCTACGCCGCCTATGCGCTGTACGACTTCCTCGCGCCGGCGACCGCCTTCATCCTGCTCGGCATGGTCGCGCTCGGCACGCTCGCGGCCGCGCTGCTGCACGGGCCTGCGCTGGCCGGGCTCGGCATCGTCGGCGCCTTCGTCACCCCGATCCTGGTCTCATCCGACAAACCGGACTTCTGGTCGCTCTACATTTATCTTGCCATCGTCACCGCGGCGGCGTTCGGCCTCGCGCGGATCCGGCTGTGGCGCTGGCTTGCGGTCACGACCATCGCCTTCGCGCTGCTATGGACCTTCCCCTGCCTGCAATGCGGGCCGGAGATGATCGCGCCGCACGTCTTCCACGTCATCGCGGGCTTCGTGCTGGCAGCGCTGCTCGTGGTCTGCGGCTTCATGTTCGGCCCCGACGGCGATGGCGAGGAGATCGAGCCGATCTCGTCCGGGTCGCTCGCGGCCTACCTGTTCGGCGCGATGCTGATCGTGCTCAACAGCGCGCACGCCGACAGCGCGATGATCGGCTTCGCACTGCTGACGGCGGGCAGCCTGTTCGTCGCCTGGCGCGCGCCCGCGGCTGCGGGTGCGATCGGCGCCGCGTCGGCCTTTGTCTTCATCGTGTTCGGCGAGTGGGCGGTCCGCCGCAATGTCGACATGCTGGTGCTGCCGGGCGGTGCGATCCCGGGCATCGGCCCCTCCGCGACCGACGGCTCGGTCTCGCTGCATCTCGTCACTGCCGCGCTGTTCGCGGCCGCCTTCGGCATCGCCGGCTTCCTCGCGCAACTGCGCTTTGCCACCACGAAGATCACGGTGACATGGGCCGCGGCGGCCGTGTTCACGCCGGTCGCGCTGCTGGTCGCACTCTATGCACGTATCGCGCATCTCGATCGCTCGATCCCGTTCGCGATCCTCGCCGTGCTGCTCGCCGCCGCCTACGCCGCCGCGACCGAAGCGCTGAGCCGGCGCGGCGAGCGGCCGGAGCTGTCGCCCTCGATCGCATTGTCGGCGACCGGCGCCCTCGCCTCGCTGGCGCTGGCGCTGACCTTCGCACTCGACAAGGGCTGGCTCACCATCGCGCTGGCGCTGGTGTCAATGGGCACGGCATGGCTGTCGGTGCAGCGGCCGATCCCGTTCCTGCGCTGGCTCGCCGCCATCCTGGCCGGCATCGTGGTGCTGCGGATCGGCTACGAGCCGCGGATCGCGGGCGACGCCGTCGGCACCACGCCGATCTTCAACTGGCTGCTGTGGGGCTATGGCGTTCCGGCGCTGTCATTCTGGGCGGGAAGCCATTTCCTGCGCCGCAACGGCGACGACGTCCCGCTGCGGATGGTCGAATCCGCCGCGATCCTGTTCACGGTGCTGCTCGCCTTCATGGAGATCCGCCACGCGGTCAATGCCGGCGACGTCTATCGCGACAACGCCGGGCTGACCGAGGTCGCGTTGCAGGTCGGCGTGACGCTCGCGATGGCGATCGGGCTGGAGCGGCTGCGGCTACGCAGCGGCAGCATCGTCCACAATGTCGGCGCGGTGCTGCTGACCGCGTTCGCCGGACTTGCCAGCCTGTTCGGGCTGCTGGGGCTGGAGAACCCGATGCTGTGGTGGCAGGACGTCGGCGGCAGCTTCATCAATCTGCTGCTGCTCGGCTATGCATTGCCGGCCGTGTTGGCGCTGCTGTTGTCCTATGCGGTGGCGGGGCATCGTCCCGCTACATATGCCAACGCGATCGCCGCCGGCGCGCTGGTGCTGGCGCTCGCTTACGTCACGTTCGAAATCCGCAGGCTCTATCATGGACCGGTGCTGACGCGCGGCGAGACCACGGGCGCGGAGCAATACACCTATTCGATCGCCTGGCTGATGTTCGGCGTCGTGCTGCTCGGCATCGGCATCGTCGTCAACTCGCAGCGGGCACGGCTCGCCTCCGCTGCGGTGATCGGGCTGACGATCCTGAAAGCGTTCCTGGTCGACATGTCGACGCTCACGGGAGTCTACCGGGCGCTGTCGTTCATGTGCCTTGGCATCGTGCTGGTCGCGATCGGCTGGCTGTATCAGCGGATCCTGTTCCGCAGGCGGGTCGCTCCGCCTGTCCCGCAGGCAGAGGCTTGAAGCTTGGTGTCCTGAACGGCGAAAAGCCTCAGTCGACGGATTCGGCAACCAGCCGAATCCTGAATACGGGCTTGCGGCTCTCGTCGAGCAGCTCCATGTGCCATTCGCTGTCTTGCTTCATGTTGCGCGAAATGCTGCCAAGGAAATTACCGCAGACCTTGGTCATCTCGGCCCAGGCCACGTCACGGCTCTCGAACTCCGTCGCGTGGTCGGACGCACCAGCGTAATCGCCATCACTGATACGGAAAAAATACTGCGCCATATGACTACTCAAATCGGTGTCCCCGTCATCCCGCCTGTCGGCGAACGCTAAGGTATTGAGTAGCTATCAACGCGTGGCGACCGCCATCCGTATGACTACGGCTTGGCGTTATTCCCGCTGGCGCGCAGATGAGGCGTCAGAGCGTTTTCGAGCGAAGCCTGTCCCGCACTTGATGCGGGATGGATACCGGTTCGCGTGAAGAAAACGCGTCAAAACAAGAATCTAGAGCCCCGTTCCGATTCAATCGGAACGGATAGGCTCTAGTCGGTGGAGCGGCGCAATTCCGGCGCGCTCTCGACCTTGGCGGGCTCGACCTTGACCGGCTCGAGCTTCGCCCTTTCGACCTGCGGTGTCTCGACGCGCGACACTTCTGTCGGCGAGGCATCCGCGGATCGTGTGCGCGGGTGCAGCGAACGCGGGCGCGCCACCGCGCGTGCCATCAGCATCTGCTGGCCGCCCTGGTGATGGAAATCGCAGTAGGCGAAGCCCATACCGGAGACCGAGCCGCGGAACGTGCGGTCGTCCTGCTTGTCGAGATTGAAGCACGGTTCGAACGGAATGCCCTTCAGCGAGGCGCACACGCTCTGACCGCGGATTTGCAGCGTATTGCCGGGCAGGCGCACGCGGCGGATGGGTCCGGAGCCGGAGAACTGGATCGAGCCTGCCGCACCCAGATCGTCGAGGATACGGCCGGCGCCCCTTGTGCCGTCGAAACAGGTGAACGCGAACACCTTGCCGGCGACGAATTTGCGGGCCTCATCGGCGTTCATCATGCCTGCGAACGCCGGCACGACCATCGCTCCGGCCGTGACGGCCCCCAACACCAAACGCGCAAGCATGAGCTACTCCACTTACGAGCGCGGGCACCCGCTCCTTGTTGAGCATGATCCCCGCGACCGACGCTTCTCGACGTCTGCGCGAGGAAACCCGGCCCCCCCGGGATCATGCTGCAAGTCTCTTTACCCGCTGCTTACCATACCAACAGTGGCAACATTGGAGCAGCTTGGTTGGTAAAGTCTGAACGTCCTCAGACTATTTTTACCACGATGCGGCCGCGGACCTGGCCACCGAGGATTTTCGCACCATACCCCATGACGTCGTCCAAGGCGATTTCATGAGTGATATCAGCCAGTTTTACCTTATCCAGATCGCTGGCAAGGCGATGCCAGGCGGTCCTGCGGAGCTCGATCGGGCACATCACGGAATCGATGCCGAGAAGGCACACACCCCGCAAAATGAAGGGCGCGACCGACGACGGCAGGTCCATCCCGGCCGCCAGGCCGCAGGCCGCGATGGCACCGCCATACCTGGTCATCGAAAGCAGATTGGCGAGCGTGGTCGACCCGACGCTGTCGACGCCGCCGGCCCAGCGCTCCTTCGCAAGCGCCTTGGGGGCACCCGACAGTTCGGCGCGATCGATCACCTCGGTGGCACCGAGACCTTTGAGATAGTCGGCCTCCGACATCCGCCCGGTCGAGGCGATGACGTGGTAGCCGAGCTTCGACAGCACGGCGATCGCGACCGAGCCGACGCCGCCGGCGGCGCCCGTCACCACCACCGGGCCGCTCTTCGGCGTGAGACCATGCTTCTCCAGCGCCAGCACCGACAGCATCGCGGTATAGCCGGCGGTGCCGACCGCCATCGCGTCGCGGGCCGAAATGCCGTCCGGCAGCCGCACCAGCCAGTCGCCCTTGACGCGGGCCTTTTCCGCATAGGCGCCGAGATGGGTCTCGCCCATGCCCCAGCCGTTGCAGACGACCTTGTCGCCCGCCTTCCAGTCGGGATGGCTGGATTGCTCGACCGTGCCCGCGAAATCGATGCCGGCGATCATTGGGAAACGGCGCACCACCGGCGCCTTGCCGGTTAGCGCCAGGCCGTCCTTGTAGTTCAACGTCGACCATTCGACGCGGACGGTGACGTCGCCGTCCATCAATTCCGCGTCGTCGAATTGGGTCAGTGCGGCGGTGGTACCCTTGTCCGCCTTGTCGATCCTGATTGCCTTGAACGTTGCCACGATGAGCACTCCCCGTAATCTTGGTTTCGGGGGAGTGTTTAACCCATCAGGCCGGCTGCGCAACCGGGCGCACGACGGGCTTTTCAACGATCGGCAGGTTGATCAGCGCCGACAGCACGCCGAACAGCACCGACAGCCACCAGATCGGCGTGTAGGAGCCATACTGCTCGAACACGACGCCGCCGAGCCAGACCCCGAGGAAGCCGCCCACCTGATGGCTGACGAAGGCGAAGCCATAGAGGGTGGAGAACCAGCGGGTGCCGAACATCAGCGCGACCAGCGCCGAGGTCGGAGGTACGCTCGACAGCCACAGCAGTCCCGAGACCGCGCCGAATGCGATCGCCGAGAACGGCGTCACCGGGAACGAGATGAAGGCGACGGTCGCCAGCGCGCGCGAAAAGTAGATCACCGAGAGCAAATAGCGCTTCGGAAAGAAGTTCTGCAGCCAGCCGACGCTGAGCGAGCCCACGATATTGAACAGGCCGATCGCCGCAACCACCCAACCGCCGGTGGTCGCCGGAATGCCGCGGTCGGCCAGATAGGCCGGCAGATGGATGGTGATGAAGGCGAGCTGGAAGCCGCAGGTGAAGAAACCGAGCACCAGCAGCACATAGGAGCGATGGCCGAAGGCTTCGGCGAGCGCGGTCTTGAACGACTGCTGGTCGGCGGCCGGCACCTCGCCGGTCTCGGTGGGTGGCGTCACAAGCGCGAGCGAGAGCGGCACGATCAGCAGCATCAGCGCGCTGAACACGACGAGCGCGGTCTGCCAGCCGAAATTGTCGATCATCGCAACGCCAAACGGCGCGAACAGGAACTGGCCGAACGAACCGGCGGCGGTGCCGGCGCCGAGCGCGATGCCGCGCTTCTCCGGCGGCAGCAGCTTGCTGAACGCCGCCAGCACCAGATTGAACGACGAGCCCGACAGGCCGAAGCCGATCAGCACGCCGGCGCTGATGTCGAGCGACAATGAGGTGGTCGAGTAACGCATCAGCAGCAGGCCGGCGGCGTACAGCAAGGCGCCGACGACCATGACGCGCAGCAGGCCGAAGCGATCGGCAATGGCGCCTGCGATCGGCTGGCCGAGCCCCCACAACAGGTTCTGCAGCGCGATGGCAAGGCCGAACACGTCGCGGCCCCAGGCGAATTCGCGGCCCATCGGCTGCACGAAGAAGCCGAGGCTGGAGCGCGGGCCGAAACTCAGCAGCGCGATCGCACAGCCGCAGACGATGATGACGAGCGGCGTGCGCCAGGTGCCGGACGTCGGTCGGAGATCCCCGCTGGTAACGGCCATGCTGTCTTCCCCCGCGACTGGCGGGGGAACCGCCCCGCGAAACATTACCGGGAGTTAATGCATCTGCATGGAAATCCCAAGAGGCGGCGGAGAAAAATATTCGCTCGCAAGGCAGCTCTGCAGAATATGCGACGGTCATTCCGGGGCATGGCGAACCTGGAATGGAAGGCCGGAGGCGTTATCGCTTGGCGCTGGCCTGCTCGGCCGAGCTCTGGGCGGCTTCGGCGAGTTGCGCCGAGATCTTGGCGGTCTCGGCCGGATTGCCCCAGCTCGGCGCGTCGCTGCCGTCGCCCCAGGCGCGCGGGCGATAGAAGGTGTGGACGCCGAACTTGTACGTCTTCTTCATTTCACTGACCCAGGACGGCCGCACCCAATAGGCGTGGTAGTGGGTCGAGCGATCGACTTCCGGCAGCCACAATTTGCCGTCGAGGATCGCCTTCGAGATCTTCTTGGCGCGGTCCCACATGTCGGGCTCGCGGACCACGTCTGGGATGTTGTCGCAGGCGAAGGTGAACTGACAGGCGTAGTGGCGGTTCTTGTTCTGGTAGACCACGCCGCACACGGTCTCCGGATATTTGCCGGAGAAGGCGCGGTTCAGCACCACCTGGGCGACCGCGATCTGGCCCCGCACCGCTTCGCCGCGCGCCTCGAAATAGACCGCCTCGGCGAGGCACTTCTCCGACTTGGCGCGCGATTTCTCGTCGAACAGGCCGAGCCGCTCCGCCGGCGTCTTGGTGTGCTGGTCGTCGGCGTTGACCTCGCCCTTCGGCGCGATGCTCTCGCCCATCTCGCCGGCCTTGACCGGGCCGTCGGCATCGACCGGCAGTGACGCCATCACCTTCAGGTCGGGATCGGGCTGCGCTGCCGGCGCAACGACCACCGGCGCCTCGCCGGGCTGCCAGCGCTCGAGATTCTCGGGCGTGCCGAGCGACGAGCCGAAGAACAGGCTGGCGGTCTTGAATGCAAACGGGTCGCGCGCATGCGTTGCATCGGCAGGCGGCGCAGCGGCAGGCTTTGCGGGCGCAGGCTTCAGATCATCGAGCGGACTGGCCTCGAGCGACATCGACACGTCGTATTGCTGCGGCGACGGCTTGACATATTGCGGCAGTGGCGGCGCGCGCAGCGCCTCCTGCAATTCGGGATCGAGCGGCGCGTTGTCGGCCGGCGCGGTCGTGGTCTTCATGCCCTTGACCGACGAATTCGAAGTCGCGGGATCCTCGTTCGCCGGCGCCGGGTTCGCGGGCCGTGCAGGATCGACCTGGTCAGGCCGCCCGACGACGAGACGATCGCCCTTCAGGGTGCGATCGACCTTGGGAAAATCGGATGCCTGGTAGCGCGGCGGCGGTGCTGTGATCGGATTGCGCGTCACCGTACCGGTGATATCGACGCTCGGACTGTCCAGCCGCGCGAGCAGGATTTGCGGATCCTGCGGCGCCGATGTTCCGATCGGACGGCCGAAGCTGTAGGTCGCCACCTGGATGGAGCCGACCGCGGAGGCGAAGACGCGCTTCTGCCAGCGCTCGGCAACGCCGGGCTGCCGGGCCAAAAGCGACGCAATATCCTGATATCCGAGCTCGGTCGGCATCAGTGCGAAGATGCCAAGACCGAGACCGAAGAGCGCAAGACGTGCGCCCTTCGGCTGGTTACGCGACACAAACATCGTACGCTCACGCAACGCTTACTGAGTGCAATCGAACGCGGTACATCCGCGCAATTCGACCTTTCTCGTTGCTAACTTGTTTAGGTTGCCGCGGAGTTAATCAGCGTTGCACGCGCGCTACACTCAAGCGATCGCACGTGCGACGCACGTCGCATCACGCGTCTTGGTAAATGCGCGGCGCATGAAAGTCGTAAACATCCGGTCAACAGGGATGGTGAATAGAGTGTTGCGCGCGCCGCAGGATTCCGACGCGTAGGATGGGTGCAGCGCAGCGATACCCATCATCTCTCCACGCGGAGGCAATTGATGGGTATCGCTTCGCTCCACCCATCCTACGAACCCCGATAAGCAAATGGCCGGGACTTGGTCCCGGCCATCGCACTCTCTGGACTGATTGATCGCTTACGCCTGGCTGGCGATCTCCTTGCCGAGCGCGGCCTGCGCTGCGGCGAGACGCGCGATCGGCACGCGATAGGGCGAGCACGAGACGTAATCGAGCCCGACCTCGTGGCAGAACGCGACCGAGGCGGGATCGCCGCCATGCTCGCCGCAGATGCCGACCTTGAGGTTCGGCCGTGTCTTGCGGCCGCGCGTCACGCCGATCCTGACCAGCTCGCCGACGCCGTCGCGATCGACCGAGATGAACGGATCGATCTCGAGGATGCCCTTGGCGACATAGGTGCCAAGGAAGCTCGCGGCGTCGTCGCGGCTGATGCCGTAGGTGGTCTGCGTCAAGTCGTTGGTGCCGAAGGAGAAGAACTCCGCGGTCTCCGCCACCTCGCCCGCCATCAGGCAGGCGCGCGGCAGCTCGATCATGGTACCGACCTGGTAGGTCAGCTTGACGCCGGTTTCCTTCATCACCGCGTTGGCCATCGCATCGATCCGCGCCTTGACCAGATCGAACTCGGCCTTGGTCGCTATCAGCGGCACCATCACCTCGAGTCCGACCGGCTTGCCGGTGCGCTTGCCGGCTTCGACGGCCGCCTCGAAGATCGCGCGGGCCTGCATCTCGGCGATCTCGGGATAGGCGATCGCGAGACGGCAGCCGCGGAAGCCGAGCATCGGGTTGAACTCGGACAGTTCGCGGGCGCGGTCGGCGAGCTTGCGCGGATCGGTGTTCATGGCGCGCGCCACTTCCTCGATCTCGGCTTGGGTGTGCGGCAGGAACTCGTGCAGCGGCGGATCGAGCAAGCGGATCGTGACGGGCAGGCCCTTCATGATCTCGAACAGCTCGACGAAGTCGGCGCGCTGCATCGGCAACAGCTTCGACAGCGCGGCGCGGCGCGACTGCTCGTCCTCGGAGAGGATCATCTCGCGCACGGTGCGGATGCGGGTCTCCTCGAAGAACATGTGCTCGGTGCGGCACAGGCCGATGCCTTCCGCGCCGAACTTCACCGCGGTGCGCGCGTCATCGGGCGTGTCGCCGTTGACGCGAACACCGAGCTTGCGGACCTCGTCGGCCCAGCCCATCAGCGTGCCGAACTCGCCGGACAGTTCCGGCTCGATCATCGGCATGCGGCCGGCCAGCACCTGCCCGACCGAGCCATCGATGGTGATGACGTCGCCGGTCTTGAAGGTGCGCGAGCCGATGCTCATGGTGCCACGGCCGTAGTCGACACGAATGGTGCCGCAGCCGGAGACGCAGGGCTTGCCCATGCCGCGCGCGACCACCGCAGCATGCGACGTCATGCCGCCGCGGGTGGTCAGGATGCCTTCCGCGGCGTGCATGCCGTGGATGTCTTCCGGGCTGGTTTCGATGCGGACCAGAATCACCTTGCGTCCGTCGGCCTGCAGCTTGGCCGCTTCGTCAGACGAGAACACGATCTCGCCGGAGGCCGCGCCAGGCGACGCCGGCAGGCCGGTCGCGATCACGTCGCGCTTGGCGGCCGGATCGATGGTCGGGTGCAGCAGCTGGTCCAGCGACGCCGGATCGATCCGCGTCACCGCGTCCTTGCGCGAGATCAGGCCTTCATTGGCAAGCTCGACCGCGATGCGCAGCGCCGCCTTGGCGGTGCGCTTGCCGCCGCGGGTCTGCAGCATCCACAGCTTGCCCTGCTCGACCGTGAACTCCATGTCCTGCATGTCGCGGTAGTGCTTCTCGAGCAGCGTGTAGATCCGCGTCAGCTCCTTGAACGCGGCCGGCATCGCGGCTTCCATCGACAGCTTGTCGGAGCCGGATTCCAGCCGTGCCTCTTCGGTGATGTCCTGCGGCGTGCGGATGCCGGCGACGACGTCCTCGCCCTGCGCGTTGATCAGGAACTCGCCGTACAGCTTGCTCTCGCCGGTCGAGGGGTTGCGGGTGAAGGCAACGCCGGTGGCCGACGTCTCGCCCATGTTGCCGAACACCATCGCCTGCACGTTGACCGCGGTGCCCCAGGATTCCGGGATGTCGTGCAGCTTGCGATAGGTCACCGCGCGCGCGTTCATCCAGGAAGAGAACACGGCACCGATCGCGCCCCACAGCTGGTCGTGCGGATCCTGCGGGAAGTCGTGGCCGGTCTCCTTGGCGACCGCCTCCTTGTACTTGCCGACCAGCTCGACCCAGTCGTCGCCGGTGAGGTCGGTGTCGAGCGAGTAGCCCTGGCCGTCCTTGAAGGTGTCGAGGATGTCCTCGAAGTGATGATGCTCGAAGCCGAGCACCACGTCCGAATACATCGTGATGAAGCGGCGATAGCTGTCATAGGCGAAGCGGCGGTCGCCGGAGAGCTCTGCGAGCGCTTCGACCGTGCGGTCGTTGAGGCCGAGATTGAGCACGGTGTCCATCATGCCCGGCATCGAGGCGCGCGCGCCCGAGCGGACCGAGACCAGCAGCGGGTTCCTGGCGTCACCGAAGGTCTTGCCGGTCAGCTTGCCGACATAGTCGAGCGCCTTCTCAACCTGTGCTTTCAGTTCCTTCGGATACGTCTTGTCGTGGTCGTAGAAATAGGTGCAGACCGAGGTCGGGAGGGTGAAGCCGGGAGGCACCGGCAGGCCGAGATTGGCCATTTCCGCGAGGTTGGCGCCCTTGCCGCCGAGCAGATTACGCAAGGTCGCCTGGCCCTCGGCCTTGCCGTCGCCGAACGTATAGACCCACTTGCCGGCCTTGATCGCTGGCGGAGCCGCCTTTTTCGCAGCGGTGACCGCCTTTACCGGCGCCTTGCTGGCGGGCTTTGCAGCCGGCTTCGCAGTCGATTTGGCGGCAGGCTTCGGCGCCGGCTTCGGGGCGCTCTTCTTCAGCGCCTTGCGCGCTGGAGCGGCCTTCCGGGCCGGTGCCGAGGACTTTGATTTCGCTGCGGTTTTCTCGGCAGTTTTCTTGGACTTCGCGACGGCTTTGGCCATGTCAGACAACAATCCGAAAAGAGGGGTCGAAGATGCGCGCCTTACACCATTTTGGGGGGTTCCGCGCAAGCCGCGAAACCCCGCTTTCCCGCTACAGGTGCAGCCAGCGCAGCAGGCCCATCCCGACGAGCCCGACGAAGATCAGGTAGATCGCGACGATGTAGTTGAGCAGCCGCGGCATGATCAGGATCAGGATGCCTGCAATCAGAGCGACAATGTGCGGCAAATGCCCAGCGGTGATGACCATTGAAGAGTTCTCCGGCGGTTTTTGGAGGAGCGAATCGAGCGGCAGTTTATCCGCTGCGGGGGTTTCCACATCAAGACGTCCGTCACGGCCTGAGAGTTCCCGCAACTCACGAAAATTGCTCCAAAATGCCGCGTATGTGGCGGCGGTTTTTCCGGAACATCACCACACCAGATGCATTGGCTCGCCGTGCGCATCGGCGAAGGTCGGCGCGCGCGTCAAAAGAATGGAGCGAGCCATGCGAAACAGAATACTTGCCGTTGCAGCGGTTGCTGCTGCGATCACGGTGCCGGCTGTTGCCGCACAGGCCCAGACCGTCGGCGTTGTCCGCGGTGGCCCGCCGGTTGCAGTCGAGGATGACGAAGGCATTGCGGTCGAGCAGCGCCCGGCATTCCGCGAATACATCGTGCGCGAGCGCGTGCCGAACTACACCGTTCCGGATCGCGTCGTGATCGGCACCGTGCTGCCGGATGCCGGCGTAACTTATTACGACGTGCCGCAACGGTTCGGCGCGACGCCCTATCGCTACACCGTCGTGAATGGCGAGACCGTTCTGGTCGAGCCGCGTTCGCGGCGGATCGTTCAGGTGGTCGAATAGCTCAGCTCGGCGGGATCGCCTGAACGAACAGTCCGGGCGCCGCGCAAGCGGATGTGCGCGCAGTTCGACCGGACCAGAAAGCCCCGCCCGGCCTCCCCTCCGGGCGGGGCTCTTCGGTTCTAGAGCAAGATGATGTCATGTTGAATCGGTCTTGCGGCGGACTGGCTCACCTCTCCCGCTTGCGGGGGAGGTCGCATCGCATCGAAGATGCGATGCGGGTGGGGGCTCTCTCCACGATGTGACTCGCGGAGAGAGCCCCCACCCCAACCCTCCCCCGCAAGCGGGAGAGGGAGCGAACCGCCTTCGCGGTGCTATTCGACCTAATCTCATCGCGTTCTAGTGTCGTCGCGATCTACGATTTCAGGATCGAGAGCAGCGTCGAGGTCGACTTGTAGCTCTTGATCGCGGCGTCCTGGAAATCCTGCGTCCAGTTGGCCGCCTGGCGTTCCTCCGCGCTCATCGAGGAATATTGCTTGAGGATGCCGAGGCTGAACTGGCGCGGATCGCCGGCGGACTGGCTCTGCTTCAGCGCATCGAGCACGGCAAGGCGGGTCCGCGTGTTGAGTTCCTGCTTGGCCGCGAAGATCTCCTCGCCTGAAAACTTCTTGTCCTGGTTCAGCGAGATCGCTGACAGCGAGCGGTTGTCGAGCGAGGACAGGTCGGCGAGCTGTCCGGTCTTGCGGCGGGAATCGTAAACCAGTTGCTTGCCGTTGCTCGCCGCCTCGCTCTTCAGCCGATCCAGGAAGGCCCGCACGTCGCTCGCTACGCTGCTGAAATCACGTGGCTTACCCGTCGCAGGAGGCGTGGTTCCCGCCAGCGCGGCCGCGATCGGGTCGCCTGAAATTCCCGCCGGCGCCTTGTTCGGATCCTGCTGCGTCGCCTGATAGCCTTTCAGCACCGCGGCGCGCTGATTGGCCCAGGTTGCGGTGGCCTTTTCCTCATCGCTGGCGCCGTCGAGATAGTCGAGCGCCGACTTGTAGCTGACGCTGTAGTCGCCGGTCAGGCGGGTGGTCGCAAGCGACGGCGCCAAGACCTTGTCGAAGCGCTGCTTCAGTTCGGTGGCGGCGACCGCCTGCTCGTCCGGCGTGAACTTGCCGCCATTGTTGGTCGAGATCGCAAACAGCGAGCGGCGATCCAGTGTCGAGAGATCGATCGTGGTCTTGCCGTCGACGATCGGCTTCTTCACCCCCGCGACCGTGTAGAGCCGGTCGAGCGTGACGCGCGCGTCGTTGGTGACGGTCGCGAAATCCGGCAGCGGCGCCTTGGCGAGCTGCGCGCGGGCGACGTCCGACAGCGTGAGGTTGGTCGCAGCGCTCGGTGTCGCGGATGTCGACAGGTCACCGGCGCTGCCGTCGCCTGACAAGGTCGCCGCCAGCGAGGGTGTCGCGGCGGCCCGCGCATAGGCCGAGCCGTATTGGGCGTAAGGATTTGGCGTGGTGCCGATCGAGGTCATCGGGGAGGTCCCTGCATTGGCGCGAGGGGCGATTTCTTAAGAAATCGTTGACTCGCCAGGACCCTCGCAGGGCATGGTTAACAAATTGCAAATTGTTTCGAAATATTTCTGAGGGCCCGATCAGACGCGCTTCCGCGCCACGATACGGTGAATGACCTTGCCGGACGAGGCGCTGACGACTTCCGCATCGAGCAGCAATTCGGCTGCCGCCAGTTCAGCCCGCACCAGCGCGGTATCGAACGCCGCGTAGAGCCGACCATGCGCATCGCGCGCATCGTCACCCGCGGTGACGCGCCAGCTCAGATAGGAGATACCGCCGGGCTTCACGAGTTCGAACATGCGGCGCACCGACGGCGCGATCAGCGCGTGATCGAGATGCATGATCACGGTCTCGCAGAGCACGTTGTCGAAGCTGCCAGAGGCGATGCCGGACAGCTCGGGCAATTCGGCGCGCACAAAGCGCAGCGCCGGATAGCGGGTGCGAGCTTCCGCCAGCAGGCCCTCGGACGCGTCAAAACCTTCGGCCGGAAAGCCATTGGCATTCAGCCACGCCACCTCGCGGCCGCTGCCGCAGCCGATATCGGCGGTCGCGCCGCCCTTGATGAAGAACTGCCCGACGATCTCCTGCAGGTCGCAAGGTGCCGGCTGGTCGTGCCAGTCCTGCGCAAACGCCGCCGCCTCCTTGTCGTAAGCGGCGAGCGTTGCGCGATCCATCGGTCAGCCCTCGATCCTGGAGAAATCTGCCACCGCGCGCGTCGCGGCGCGGATCTCGTTGAGCAGCTTCAGGCGGTTTTCGCGCACCTTGGGGTCATCGTCGTTGACCTTGACCTTGTCGAAGAAGGCATCGACCGCCGGACGCAGTTTTGCCATCGCGCTCATCGCACCGGCGAAGTCTTCCTTGGCGACGGCGGCGGAGGCCTCGGCCTTCACCTGGTCGATCGCCTTCGCGAGAATCTTCTCTTCATCGAGCTTATAGAGCGCGGCGTCAGGCGCGCCGTCAAAGGTACGCTTGTCCTTCTTCTCCTCGATGCTGAGGATGTTGCTGGCGCGCTTTGTGCCCGCAAGCAGGTTCTTGCCATCGTCGCTGTCGAGGAATTTGCCCAGCGCCTCGACGCGGCGGACGACGAGCAAGAGATCGTCCTGGCCGCCGAGCGAGAACACGGCATCGACGAGATCGTGACGCGCGCCCTGGTCGCGCAGCTGGACCTTGAGGCGGTCGGCGAAGAAGGCGAGCAGGTCGTTCGGCAGCGTTTCCGCATCAGTCTTAACCGACAGCCCGAGCAACGCGGATTTGGCTGCCTTCAGGATCGGCAGGCGCAACGTGTTCTCGACGATCAGCCTGATCGCGCCCAACGCCGCACGGCGCAGTGCGTATGGGTCCTTCGATCCCGTCGGCTTCTCATCGATCGCCCAGAACCCCGCAAGCGTATCCAGCTTGTCCGCCAGCGCCACCGCCACACTCACCGGATCGGTCGGCACGCGATCGGTCGGACCTTGCGGCTTCCAGTGCTCCTCGCTCGCAGCCGCGACGGACGCATCCTCGCCCTGCGCCAGCGCGTAGTATTTGCCCATCAGGCCCTGCAACTCGGGGAATTCGCCGACCACTTCGGTCAGCAAGTCCGCCTTTGCGAGGCGCGCTGCGCGCTTGGTCTTCTCGACATCGGCGCCGACCAGCGGCGCGATCTCGGCCGCCAAGCGCTCGATGCGTTTGATCCGCTCCGCCTGCGTCCCGAGCTTCTCGTGGAACACAATCTGCTCGAACTTCGGCAGCCGGCCTTCCAGCTTGGTCTTGAGGTCGGTCTCGTAGAAGAATTTTGCGTCGGACAGCCGCGGACGGATCACGCGTTCATTACCGGCGACGATGGTCTTGCCGCCATCGGGCGCCTCGATGTTGGCGGTCAGCACGAACTTGTTGGTCAATTTCCCCGTCTTGGGATCTTTGACCACGAAGCACTTCTGGTTGTTGCGGATGGTGGCGCGGATCACCTCGTCCGGGATCGACAAGAATTCCTTCTCGAACGATCCCATCATCACGACCGGCCATTCGACGAGGCCGGAGACCTCATCTAGCAGCACCTGGTCCTCGACCAGTTCGAGGCCCTGCGCGAAGGCCAGTTCCTTGGCGTCCTCGAGGATGATGTCCTTGCGCGCCTGCGGATCGAGGATGACCTTGGCGGCCTTCAGCTTGGCCTCGTAATCCTCGAAGCGGCGCACGCTGATCGCACCCGGTGCCATGAAGCGATGGCCATAGGTGGTCTGCCCAGCCTCGATGCCGTCCACCGAGAACTTGACGACGTCAGGCTCCTCGGTCTCGAGCCCAAAAGTCGCGGTGATGGCGTGCAGCGGGCGCACCCAGGTGAGCGAGCCTGATTTGGCCGAGCGCGCGCCCCAGCGCATCGATTTCGGCCAGGGGAAGGTGCGGATGATCACCGGGATCATCTCCGCGATCACGTCGATCGCGGCGCGGCCGGGCTTCTCGATCAACGCGATGTAGAAATCGCCCTTCTTCGGGTCGGTCTGGATCTTGGCCTCGCTGATCGAGGTGAGACCAGTGGCCTTCAGGAAGCCCTGGATCGCGGGCTCGGGTCCGCCGACGCGCGGGCCGCGGCGCTCGTCCTTCAAATCGGGCTGGCGCGAGGGAATGCCGTGCACGGTGAGCGCAAGCCGCCGCGGGGTCGCGAACGCCTTGGCGCCTTCATAGACGAGGCCTTCCGCGACGAGCTTGTCGGTCACCATGCGGCGCAGATCGTCCGCCGCCTTGGCCTGCATGCGCGCGGGAATTTCTTCGGAGAACAGTTCGAGGAGGAGATCGGGCATCAGACCGCCCTGCCCGTTTCAGTGTGGATCCATGCCTCGCCGCAGGCCTTGGCCAGGTCGCGCACGCGTCCGATATAGCTCTGCCGCTCCGTCACCGAGATGACGCCGCGGGCGTCGAGCAGGTTGAACACGTGGCTCGCCTTGATGCACTGGTCGTAGGCCGGCAAGGCCATCAGATGTTCCTTGATATTGCTGTTCTCGCGCCAGCCGGCGGCGAGATATTTGCGGCAGGCCTCTTCCGCCATCCTGAACTGCTCGAACAGCATCGCGGTGTCGGCGTACTCGAAATTGTGCCGCGAATATTCCTGCTCGGCCTGCAGGAAGACGTCGCCATAGGTGACCTTCTCGGCGCCCTCGCGGCCGTTGAAGTTGAGGTCGTAGACGCGATCGACGCCCTGCACATACATCGCGAGCCGCTCGAGCCCGTAGGTGAGCTCGCCCGCGACCGGCGCACATTCGACGCCGGCGACCTGCTGGAAGTAGGTGAACTGGCTGACTTCCATGCCGTCGCACCAGCATTCCCAACCCAAGCCCCAGGCGCCGAGCGTCGGGCTCTCCCAATCGTCCTCGACGAAGCGGATATCATGCACGGCGGCGTCGATGCCGATCGCGGCCAGCGACTTCAGGTACAGGTCCTGAAGGTTCGGCGGCGACGGCTTCATGATCACCTGGAACTGGTAATAGTGCTGCATCCGGTTGGGATTTTCGCCATAGCGGCCATCCTTGGGCCGCCGCGAGGGCTGCACATAGGCCGCGTTCCAGGGCTTTGGCCCCAGCGCGCGCAGCGTGGTCGCGGGATGGAAGGTGCCGGCGCCCATTTCCATGTCGTAGGGCTGCAGGATGACGCAACCCTGCTCGGCCCAGAATCGCTGGAGAGCCAGGATGAAGCCCTGGAACGAACGTTCCGGGCGCATGTGGTCAGGCAGGGCGTCCATCGTCAGTACAGGTCTCGCGAGGGGGTTTTGAAGCGCGCGGGACCGTATCGGCGGCAGCCAATGGAATCAAGGCGATGCCGGAAATCCGGCACCGCTTCTTGCGGCTTTTCAGAGTTCGCTAGCCCGGACGATAGGCGCCGGTCACGGGGTCGCGGCGCAGGGTCTTGATTTCGCTTGCACGCGTGGTCTCGGCCACGCGGGACAATCGCGCCTCTTCCAGTTCCTGGTTGATCCGGACGGCCGTCTTGTATGCCCAGCGGACCACGGCCAGGCCACCCAGGACGCCTGCGAATGCAATCAGCGGCGGCATCGGTCGATCCTTGTCGTTCACGTCTGTCAGGCCCCCAATGGAAGGTATTCTCGCGCAAGGCGGCCTGCGCTGCAATCGCGCTTTTGGGGCTAAATGGCGCGCTCAAATCCCCGTGTTCAGAGCCCGAATCTAGCCCAAATCGCCCTGGTTTCGACCGCCGAGATCAAATCGTCCGGCAGGCTTGCGAGCCCGTCCAGCGCCGCCATCGACCCCGCCCCCGGCGCCCGCCGGCCGAGCAGGCCGGACAGCATGCCGCTTGCGGGCGCGATCACCGGGGTCAGCACCTTCTCGCCATAGCGGGCCCGCAGCGTCGCGCGCAGGTCGCCGATGCCATCGGCAAGCCCGAGCCCGATCGCGGTCTCGCCCGCCCAATATTCGCCGGTGAACAACTCGTCGTCGGGCCCCTTCAGGCGGCTGCCGCGGCTCTGTTTCACCAGCGCAATGAAGATCGCATGGATCTCGCGCTGGATCGACTTCAGCCGGGCGACGTCGTCGGGGTTTTCGGGAAGGAACGGATCGAGCATCGCCTTGTGGCTGCCCGCCGTATAGAGCCGCCGCTCGACGCCGATCTTCTTGATCAGCCCCTCGAGGCCGAAGCTGCCGCCGACCACGCCGATCGAGCCCAGGATCGAGGACGGATCGCAATAGATCTCGTCGCCGGCGCAGGCGATCATGTAGCCACCGGAGGCCGCGACGTCCTCGACGAACACCAGCACCGGCAGCTTCTTCTCGGCGGCCAGTTGCCGGATGCGCAGATAGATTTGCCGGGACTGCACCGGCGAGCCGCCCGGCGAATTGATCACCAGCGCTACCGCCTTGGCGTTCCGCGTGCCAAAGGCGCGCTCCAGCATCTTGGCGACGCCGGCGAGCGACATGCCGGGCCGCAGCGGCGTCACCGCGCCGATCACGCCCGACAGCCGCACCACCGGCACGACAGCCATGCCGCGCCGGAAACGTGCCGGCAACATTCCTTGCGCGCGTTCGAGCCATCCCGAACGTCCTCCGGAATGTCCCTGGCGATCACTTGTTTGTTCACTCATGCCGTTACCTCGAATTAACCACTTTTTATCACGCCAGTGTCATTGGATTTCGTGGAACGCGTTTTGCATTTTGTCATTGGGGTTGCAACGCGCGGCGGAGAGGGAGCCATGAAGATCTACCTGCTGATTTTGCTGATCGGTACACTTCTGACCGCGATCCACTTCACATCCAGGCCTGAACGCCAGTCGGAAACGGCCCCGCAGTGATTTAGTGCCAGTACGACGCGGGCAGCATCCCTGCCCGTCAGCGCCGCGCCAGCGGCAATTCCCCTTTCCCAGCCAAGATCTCCTGCACCCATTTATTGGGCACACCTGACTCTTCATTGAGCAACAGCGCGGCGTGCAGCCGCGTCGGCGCCCGGCCGCCCTTGGTGGCCCGCACCAGGATTCGGATCGCCGGCGAGGTCACCTCGCCGTGAACCGGCAGGATCTCGAGGCTGCCGAAGCCGCGATCCAGCGCGGCCAGCACCTCGGCAATCCCGTCGGCCCGCCAGATCATCGCAAGCTGCCCGTTCGACTTGAGGATCCGCCGCGCCACGTGAACCCAGCCAGCGAGCGTGGTCGCGGTCGCGACATGGGCGCGCTGCCGCACGCCGTCCGGCGAGGCGCGGTGCCTGGAGGGATCGTTGAACGGCGGGTTCATCAGCACGACGTCGGCGCTGTCGGGCGCAAGTCCGAGATCATCGAAAGCGGAGGCGCCGGCCTCGACATCGAGCACGATCACCTCGGCCATGATCGCGTTGGCGCTGGCATTATTCCGGGCCAGCTCGGCCAATGCAGGGTCGATTTCGACCAAAACCAGATCGATCTCCTTCACCCGCCGCGCCACCGCCAGCCCGGCGGCGCCGACGCCGGAGCCGAGATCGACGACCCGGTCGCCTGATCGCGCCGGCGTCGCCGCGGCCAGCAGGATCGCGTCATGACCGGCGCGGTGGCCGCTGCGGGGCTGCCGCAGCCGCAATTGCCCGCCGAGGAATCCGTCTTCGGTGATTTCAGCGGCCGGAGACTCGTTTTTTGACGCGTTTTCTTCACGCGAACCGGGGCCCACTTCGCTTGAAAACGCTCTAGTCATCGGCCCGCAATTCGTGGCCCAGGCCGGCATCGGTCAGGAGCTGGCGGGCCTCGTGGTTGTCGTCCTCGTGCACCAGGATCCGCCGCGGCAGCACGCCGAGCGAGCCCTCGATGATGCTCATGTTCTGGTCCAGCACCAGATGATGGATGTTAGCGCTGTCGAGCAGCGCACCGACGGCGGAGACCAGCACCACGTCATTGGTCCGTACCAATTCCCGCAAAATCCACTCTCCTCTCCGCCCGGCTGTGCGGCCAATGCATCACATGTCAACAACTTCGTGGCCTTGCCGCACACCTTCGCAGTTTCTATTGTTATAGCTGAGCTAGTGCGAATTCGGCAAAATTGGAGACCAGCGTGGCGGTTATTGTACCCTTCGAAAGCCCGTCCGATGCTTCGATCGACGGGCTGGTGGGACTTGTCGCCGCCGACATGGAGCGCGTCAACGCGACCATCCTTTCGCGGACCGGCTCCGAGGTCACCATGATCCCCGAGGTCGCCAATCATCTGATCTCCTCAGGCGGCAAGCGGCTGCGCCCGATGCTGACCCTGGCGATGGCCCAGCTCGCCGACTACACAGGCGATGGCCACATCAAGCTCGCCGCCGCGGTCGAGTTCATGCACACCGCGACCCTGCTGCACGACGACGTGGTCGACGAGAGCGAGCTGCGCCGCGGCAAATTGTCCGCGCGGATGCTGTGGGGCAACGAGGCCAGCGTGCTGGTCGGCGACTTCCTGCTCGGCCAGGCGTTCCGGATGATGGTCGAGGTCGGCTCGCTGCGCGCGCTCGACATTCTCTCCGCCGCCGCCGCCACCATCGCCGAGGGCGAGGTGATGCAGCTCGCCGCCGCCAAGAACACCGCGACCACCGAGGACGAGTATCTCGCCGTGATCCGCGGCAAGACGGCGGAGCTGTTCGCCGCCGCCTGCGAGGTCGGTCCCGTGATCGCCAACCGCCCGAAGGCTGAGCAGACCGCCTGCCGCTCGGTCGGCATGAATCTCGGCATCGCCTTCCAGCTCGTCGACGACGTGCTCGACTATGGCGGCAAATCGGCAAAACTCGGCAAGAATGTCGGCGACGATTTCCGCGAGGGCAAGATCACGCTCCCGGTGGTGCTCGCCTTCCGCCGCGGCAACGACACCGAGCGCCAGTTCTGGATCCGCGCGCTGGAGCGCGGCGAGATCGGAGCGGCCGACCTCGATCACGCGATCGGACTGATGACCAAGCACCGCGCGCTGGAGGACACCATCAGCCGCGCCCAGCACTACGGCGCAATGGCCGTCGACGCGCTGGCGCTGTTCCCGTCCTCGCCGATGAAGACGGCGCTGGAACAGGTCGTGGCGTTCTGCCTCGCAAGATCGCATTAAGTTCGCAGAGCAAACTGCGCCCGCATACACGGTGTCGTCCCTGCGAAAGCAGGGACCCGTACGCCGCGGCGAGAGTTGTGAACGGCAGTCGTCGTTCCGAAGTGTTCAAACAATAACCACTCGTGGTATGGGTCCCTGCTTTCGCAGGGACGACGGCGAGTTTGTTGCGCTGTCCGTCACAAAATGACGTCGTCCCGGCGCAGGCCGGGACCCATAACCACAGGGCTGCATTGTTGAAGCGGGTAGTGGCCCCAGCTTTGCAAACCAATTAGCATTTGTGGTTATGGGTCCCGGGTCGCGCATCGCTTGCCCGGGACGACATCGAGTGTGTGGCGCACCGCCGTCGCAAAATATCGTCGTCCTGGCGAAAGCCAGGACCCATAGCCACCGAATTTGATTGTGGAAGAGATCGTGGCCCCAGCGTCGCACAACGATTGCCATTTGGGGTAATGGGTCCTGGCTTTCGCCAGGACGACGCTGAGGATGGTTCTCGATTCAGGTTGCCACACCACACACCGTCATCACCCGCGCATGCCGGTGATCCAGTATTCCAGAGACGCCCGTGCGTGAACCGAGCGGCCGCGGCGTGCTGGATCGCCCGGTCGCATTGAGCTCGCCACGCCCACGGTGTCGTCCCGGCGCAGGCCGGGACCCATAACCACAGGGCTGCGTTGTCGAAGAAGGCTGTGGCCACTGCGTCGCTCAACAACGAGCATTGGTGGTTATGGGTCCCGGCCTTCGCCGGGACGACGGCGAGGATGGTTCGCGATTCAAGTTGCCAGACCATGCACCGTCATCACCCGCGCATGCGGGTGATCCAGTATTCCAGAGACGTCCGTGCGTGAACCGAGAGGCCGCGGCGTACCGGATCGCGCGCTCGCATTGAGCTCGCCACGCCCACGGTGTCGTCCCGGCGCAGGCCGGGACCCATAACCACAGGGTTAGGTTGCTGAAGAAGGCTGTGGCCACTGCGTCGCTCAACAACGAGCATTGGTGGTTATGGGTCCCGGCCTTCGCCGGGACGACGGCGAGTTCGTGGCGCCGCGTGTGAATCACACATCGGCAGCGCTTGAACGTTCGGCGCGCCCGCGACCTGCAGCTACAGGTCCTGCACGCGGTCGAGCACGGCGTTGAACACGGCTGCGGGAACATGCACCCGCTCATCGCGATCAAGCGCCTTGAGTTCATCGGCGTGAGCATCGGGCTCACGGCTGACGATTGCCAGCCGGTCGAAAAACGCGAGATCCAGTTCGCTGTCCTGCATGCGCATGGCGCCCCAAACGTCCCACGGCAGCATCTCGCGATTGTTCAGCGCGCCGATGTCGCGGACAAGATTGCCCGCAATGAACCAGAGTCCGTGCATGTCGAGGATGCCGAAGGCGCCGGGATCACGGCGCCCGGCGCGGCAGAGCGACCAGGCATCGCCCGCGACCAGGAACTGGTCTCGGGGGACATCGGCTGCATCGAACCTGATCCCGAACAGCTCACGCTGGCGATCGTCGATCTGGGAATCGAACAATACCCAGCATTTCCTGTCTTCGTTCCAGTACTCCGTCACCCAATGGTCGAGGTATTTTCCCGCTTCGAAATAGGCGCCGAACCCGCAACGGGCGCGCGCCGGAATGCCCTGCGTGCGCAACATCGCCACGTGAAGCAGCGTGAAGTGCCTGCACACACCGACCTGCCGCTCGTTGACGGCACGCGCCACGGCAAGCGGCCGCGCGTTGCGCGTCACGATTTCATCCAGCATGTTCTCGACAGCGCGGACCTGCGATTGCGCCTGCCGGTCGCCGCCGAGCGTAACCCCATAGGCCGGGGCGATGTGCTGATGGATCAGTAGACCCTGCACAGTCGCGGCAAGCGCGCCGGCGCCTCGCGGCAGGCTTTCGAACAGCGCGGCGTGACGCCCCGGATCGCTCATGGCAACCGGTCTTTCGTACCTGTCGACGTTCATCTGAAAGGTCTCCCGCAAGTCTCGCCTCCCGCGCAACCACCACACCGGCCGCTACTCCTCGACCGGCACCCAGATCTCCAGCCCGCCGTTACCGCTGTTCTTGTCGAACTTGTCGTCGTAGCGCTCGAAGTTCGGCGCGTCCGCGACCTTCATGCCGGCCTGCGGCAGCCAGCGATTCCAGATCGTGTTGACGGTGCGGCGGATGGTCGAGATGTGGTCGGCGTGGGTGAACACCACATATTTCTGCGCCGGGATCCGGACGCGCGCGAACTCGCGCGGCAGGTCCGAGAAATCGGCGACCTCGACACCTGCGATGTAGTCGAAATTGCCGGCATCGTCGCCGTTGCAGCAGACACCATAGGCAACGTCACCGACCTGGCGGGGAATATGCGCGCATTGCTGGTGGAAACCATGCCACTGGTTCGGGATGCCGGCCGTGCTGTCATTGGCGTGGTTGTAGCGCTCGCCGACCCCCGCGACGAGAAACGCCTTTCCGGTCGCGATGCGCGGCGGATCGATGTGATCGAGAGCGGTCGAGATCATGGTGATCGGCTCCTGAAGCTTGAGCTTGGTCAGGCACGTCGTCGCGCGCACCGTCTCCGGCGTGACGCCGAAATGGTCGCGAAACGCGCGGGTGAATGCTTCGTGGGAGCCGTAATCCGCATCCAGCGCGAGCGTGAGAATGTCGGGCGCACCGGCGGCGAGCTCGCGCGCGGCCTCGCTGAGGCGGCGCGCCCGCACGTAGCGCATCACCGAAAACCCGGTCGCCTCCGCGAACGCCCGCACCAGATGGAAGCGCGAGACCCCGGCAACGACCGCGATATCATCCAGCGTCAGCGACGTGCGCAGGTGGCTTTCGATGTACCAGAGCGCCTTTTGGGCTGGATTCATGGACGACGGCCTTCCTGCAAAGCTCGGGCATCATGCACGGCTGCCGCGCGCGGCGTTTGACAGTCCTTGCTGCGCGGCGGCGAAACTATGGTTCCGCTCTGCGAAATTTTACCGCAAAGCCGTCGCTGGCAACACCGCTGCAATCGTGCATACTCGCAGTTGCATCGATCCGACGGCTCACCAAGCTGCCCGAAAATCAAGACTGCACGAGCCGCGGCCAGCATGTCAGGGAGGACAATGATGCATCACCACCGCCTGAGCTATGTCAACTGCGTCAAGTCTGCGGCGCTTGCGGGGCTTTTGACGATCGCCGTCGCCAGCGCAGCCAACGCCCAGAAGAAATACGATCCGGGCGCGACCGACACCGAGATCAAGGTCGGCAACATCATGCCCTATTCGGGTCCGGCATCCGCCTACGCCACGATCGGCAAGACGGAAGCCGCCTATTTCAACAAGGTCAACAGCGAGGGCGGCATCAACGGCCGCAAGATCAACTTCGTCTCCTACGACGACGGCTACAGCCCGCCGAAGATGGTCGAGCAGGCCCGCAAGCTAGTGGAGAGCGACGAGGTGCTGTTGATCTTCAATCCGTTGGGCACGCCGGGCAACACCGCGATCCAGAAATACATGAACGCCAAGAAGGTGCCGCAGCTGTTCGTCTCCACCGGCGCCGCCAAGTGGAACGATCCGAAGAACTCTCCGTGGACCATGGGCTGGCAGCCGAGCTACCAGGTCGAGGCGCGCATCTATGCCAAATACATCCTGCAGAAATATCCCGGCAAGACCATCGGCGTGCTCTACCAGAACGACGATTTCGGCAAGGACTATCTGATCGGCCTGCATGAGGGGCTCGGCGATGCGGCCAAGAAACTGATCGTCGTCGAATCCTCCTACGAGACCACGTCGCCGACGGTGGATTCGCAGATCGTGCAGATCAAGGGCGCCAACCCCGACATCTTCGTCAACATCGCGACGCCGAAGTTCGCGGCGCAGGCGATCAAGAAGGCTGCCGAGCTGGATTGGCATCCGGTCCAGTTCCTGACCAACGTCTCCGTCTCGATCGGCGGCGTGATGAAGCCCGCCGGCTATGAGGCGAGCCAGGACATCCTGTCGACCCAGTATCTGAAGGATCCCGCGGATCACGAGTGGAAGAACGATCCGGCCATGAACGAGTGGCGCGCCTTCATGACCAAATGGTATCCTGAGGGCGACCAGAACGACGCCTCGACCGTGTTCGGTTACGGCGTCGCCAAGGGGCTGGAGCAGGTGTTGCGGCAATGCGGCGACAACCTCACCCGCGAGAACCTGATGAAGCAGGCGGCGAGCCTCAACTTCGAGATCGGCATCTATCTGCCCGGCACCAAGATCAAGACCGGACCGGACGACTATGCACCGATCGAGCAGTTGCAGATGATGCGCTTCAAGGGCGAGAGCTGGGAGCGGTTCGGCCCCATCATGAGCGGCGAGAAGAGTTCGTAGCAGCCTTCTCCACAATTTCGGAGTTCGTGATGCCCGGCGCCACGCCGGGCATCCACGTCTTCGACACGATTCACGAGCAAGACTTGTCACGGGCAAGACTCGCCACAAGCAAGGCTTTACAACCAAGACCTGCGATGGCTGGAACCCGGGCGCGCCGCAGCAGCGCTGTCCAGGCTGCCGCGTCCGGCCCTCACGAGCTCCAGGGACATCCTGCTAAATCCTGCGATCGGAAGGACAACAACAATGAAAATCACCGACGTCCGCGCCCACCATATCCGCATTCCCTATGACGCCGGCCCTGCAAGCTTCCGCCAGGGCGCTTCCGCGATCTCGGCGCTCGACATGGTGCTGGTCGAGGTTTCGACCGATGCCGGCCTGACCGGCTGGGGCGATGCCTTCGCCTATGTCTGCCCGAAGACGAGTTGCGCGGCGGTGGCCGAGATGATCGCGCCGCAGGCCCGCGGCCTCGAGGTGCCCGACGCCGCCAGCATTCCCGCCGCGATGGAACAGATCCAGCGCAATTTGCATCTATTCGGCCGCTACGGCATCACGATGTTTGCGATCTCGGCGCTCGACATCGCGCTGTGGGATCTCGCCGGCAAGGCGAAGGGCGTGCCGCTGCATCAATTGATCGGCGGCGCCAAGCGCAGCACGATTCCGGCCTATGCGAGCCTGATGCGGATCGGCAATCCGACGCACATCGCCGCCGAATGCAAGAAGGCGATCAAGCTCGGTTACGCCGCGATCAAGCTGCACGAGACCACCGTGCCTGCGGCTGCTGCGGCGCGCGAAGCGATCGGCCCCGGCGTGCCGCTGATGGTCGATATGAATTGCCCGCTGGACGGACCGGCGGCGATCCAGTTCGCCCGCGACTGCAAGCAGGCCGCGCCGATGTTCCTGGAGGAGCCGGTCTGGCCGCCGGAGGATTTTGCGACGCTCGCGGAGGTGCGGAAAGAAGGCCGGCTCGATATCGCGGCCGGCGAGAACGCCTGCACCGTGCATCAATTCCGCCAGATGATGACCGCGGGCGCGGTCAGTCACGCCCAGCCATCGGTGATCAAGGTCGGCGGCGTCACCGAATTTTTGCGCGTGGCGGTGCTCGCCGACGAGTTCGGCGTCCAGGTGATTCCGCACTCGCCCTATTTCGGGCCGGGCTTCCTCGCCACGCTGCATCTGATGGCGATCCGCGACGAAGGCCTGATCGAAGTCTTCTTCATGAAGCGCCCCGCCTGCCTGTGGGGCGGCCGCATCGACGTCGACGCCCATGGCCATGTCGCCGTGCCGCAGGGCCCCGGGCTCGGCTACGAGCCGGATCGCGGTGTGATGGAGACGTATCGGGTGGCGTGAGACGTACGCTGCGAGCCACGACAACGGTGTGCCCCCTCTCCCGCTTGCGGGGGAGGGCTCTCTCCACGAGTCACATCGTGGAGAGAGCCCCCACCCGGATCGCATCTGGCGATGCGATCCGACCTCCCCCGCAAGCGGGAGAGGTGAAGCGAGGTCGCGGATGGAATTCTTCTACTTCGTCCCGTCCTTCGCCACAGGCGTCGCATCCTTCGCCGGCGGTGCGTCGACCTTCTTCTTCATATCCTCGGTCAGCTTGATCTGCGCCGCCTGCAAATCAGTGACGATCTTCTGCAAGGTCGCGACCGAACCCTTCAGGCTTTCGACCTGCCGGTTGGCGGCGTCGAGCTTCTGCTGGTGATCCGATGTGAGCTTGCCGATCGTCTTCTGCAGGAAATCGACGTTGCTCTGCAGGCAGCTGGTGCGCCGCTCCATCGTTTTCTCGACGGTGCAGATCTCGATGCCGGGAACGTCCTGCGCATGCGCGGTTCCGACGACGCCGAGTGCAAGCGGCACGAGCAAGGCAGCAGCGAAACGCGCGATCATCGACATCCCCAATCACATGCGTCATTCACAGTTTTGTGCTCGCGACGCTGAAAGCCAGGCACACATACCACACTGAAACCGCATTCAAGCGGTGTGCTTGACCCATTACCGGGACTACTCGTGGGGACGGGGGCCTTCGGAACTAGTTTGGTTCGACCCCTTTTGGCTCGACCTTGGGCAGTGGAGACAGATCGTATGGCTACGCGCGAAAAACGGCTGGCGCAATTCGACGGCAATGGCGAACCTTCGCCGGAACAACGCGTGGAAGTGCTTTGTGAGGATCACAGCGGCACGTATCAGCTGCCGTTCGCCTGCCGATTCATCGACGGGCAGTGGCGTAATGACACGACCGGCGGCGCGCTGGAGGTCAACGTCATCGCCTGGCGCATGCCGCGCGTGAAGCAGGCGGGCATGGCCTGAGCGCTGCGTGGGCGCGCGCTGTTTCAAAACGCGACGCGCACGCGAGGCGTTTTAAGATTTGGAACGCGGATGGAACGAACCGCGTCCGAATCACTGATCGAGCGACGTACTCCGTTGTTCACGGCTAGATGTGGTCATCAGTCCGAGGCGGCGCACCACATACAGAAGCATGACGATCGGCCGCAGCCAGCGGCCGACGACAAAGGTTAATTCCTCCGCGGACGACATTTGCGGTCCCTCCTCGCGATCATTTCCACGGCGTCACCGGCGGCACCGTCTCGGTTGCCGGCGGCACATCCACGGTCTTGAAATCGGCCGGGCTGACGATCTCGAGGTATTCCATGTCCTTCGAGTAATCGAACAGATAGTGGGTGATGCCGGGCCGCTGATGGATCACGTCGCCCGCCTCGACCAGCGTCTCCTTGTCCTCGTACATGAAGCGCGCCCAGCCCTTGGTCATGATGACGATCTGAAAATCGCACAGATGCTTGTGCCAGCCGGTGCCCTCTTCCGGCGGCAGGTCGGGATTGGCCTTGACCAGATGGCAGATCACCTGCCCGCCGGTGGCATCGGCGATGCCGAGATCGCGATACAGGAAGAAGTCGCGCAGACCTCCGCCCTTGAACTCGGTGTCACCGGGTTTGACGTGGGAGAATTTGCTGACGGCGGCGTGCTGGTTCATTTCAAGCCTCCACGGTTCTCGTGTTCGCGAGATCGCGGCGCCGGCTCAGCGTCCAAATTTTCGGCAGCGTCGCATCGTCGCGGTCACAGCTCGCTTGTTGCTATGCGAAATCCTTGCCAGCCCGGTTGTGCTGCGGCGATCGGTCCCGCCATGCGCTGATATCGCCGCCGAAGCATTTGGCGCGAGGCACATATTTGCGCTCGGCGGTTGCCGGGCGCGCCGGCCGCGCGCAGCCGGTGCCGGACGCCGAAGGCACGTCCATTGAGCAAGGCCTGCCTGGAGCTTGAGCCGCCCGCGCCGCCTGGCCTTGGCGCACGCTGCCTAATATTCGACCTCGAGCTCCTCGACATCGGCAGGCTCGGCCTTCGCAGCCTCGATCCATTCCTGCATCTCGGGCATCACCATGATGGTGCTGGCATACGCCGCGAGAACGGGGTCGAGCTTGACGTCATAGGTCATGAAGCGGGTCACGACGGGGGCATACATCGCGTCCGCCATGGTGCGGCGTTCGCCGAACAGGAACGGTCCGCCTGACATGCCGAGGCAATCGCCCCAGATGGTGCAGACACGGTCGATGTCGGCCTGCGCCCGCGACCAGATCTTGAAGCCGGGAAAATGCCCCTTGAGATTGACCGGCAGCGACGACCGCAGCGTGGTGAAGCCGGAATGGATTTCGCCCGAGATCGAGCGGCAATGCGCGCGCTGGATCCGGTCCGCCGGCAGCAGCCCGGCCTGCGGCATGATCTCGTTGAGATACTCGCCGATCGCCAGGGTATCCCAGACGGTCGCGCCCTCGTGGCGCAGGCAGGGCACCAGGATCGATGATGACAGCAGCAGCAGTTCGGCCCGCGCCGAGGCGTCATCGGGCGCGGTGACCACCTCCTCGAATTCCAGCCCGGCGAATTTCACCAGCAGCCAGCCGCGCAGCGACCAGGACGAATAATTCTTGCTGCTGATGGTGAGTGTCGCTTTCGCCATATCGGATCCTCACGCCTGAACGCGTCCCGCCCCCGGTGACCGCGCGCCGGTCCAACCGCCGCGCCCCGGAGCCGTTCAATTTTGCAGCAAGCCACGTGCCAATTTGCCGGGCAGCCCGCCCCCTCTCTGGCGTCGATATTGCATATCCAGCCGGGCCAGGGGCGGATGCGTATGATGTCGATGATGTACCAAGCCTATCAGAACCACATGGACCTCACGGCGCCATGGCGGACCGGGGCTGCAGCGGCGCTGAAATACCTCAATCTGGTGCCGCAGGGCGCCGCCGACCGGGTTTACGGCCGGCTCGCGGCGGCGCTTGAGCTGATCTCGCGCTCCACCCTGACCTACGCCCGTCCGGACTACGCCATCGGCAGCGTGTCCGCCGGCAACCGGGAATACCAGGTGACCGAGGAGGTCGCCTATGCGACGCCGTTCGGCTCGCTGCTGCATTTCAGGAAAGTGGACGGACCGGAGCAGCCGCGGCTCCTGCTGGTGGCGCCGATGTCCGGCCATTTTGCCACGCTGCTGCGCGGCACCGTGAAGACGCTGCTGCAGGACCACGACGTCTACATCACCGACTGGCACAATCCGCGCGACATCCCGCGCCAGGAGGGCCGCTTCGGGCTCGAGGACTACACCGACCATCTGATCGACTTCCTCGGCCAGCTCGGCCCGCGCGCGCATATGGTGGCGATCTGCCAGCCTTCGGTGTCGGCGCTGGCGGCTGCCGCGGTGATGTCCGAAGACAATCATCCGGCGCGCCCGGCATCGCTGACCCTGATGGCCGGACCGATCGACACGAGGATCCTGCCGACCAAGGTGAACGAATTCGCCAAGAGCAAGCCGATCAAATGGTTCGAGGACAATCTGATCAACTACGTGCCGATGCAGTGCAAGGGCGCGTTGCGTCAGGTCTATCCCGGTTTCGTGCAGCTCACGGCGTTCGTCTCGATGAACCTGGAGCGCCACATCAAGCAGCACATCGACCTCGCCGACCATCTCGCCAAGGGCGAGACCGCCAAGGCCGAGGTGATCAAGACGTTCTACGACGAGTATTTCGCGGTGATGGATCTGCCGGCGGAATTCTATATCGAGACCGTGCGCGACGTGTTCCAGGAGCATCTGTTGCCGCAGGGCATGCTGATGCATCGCGGCCGCCCGGTGAACCCGGCCGCGATCCGGCGCATGGGTCTGATGACGGTGGAAGGCGAGAAGGACGACATCTGCTCGATCGGGCAGACGCTCGCCGCTCAGGACCTCTGCACCGGCGTGCGCACCTATCGCAAGGTGCACCACATGCAGGCCGGCGTCGGGCACTACGGCGTGTTCTCCGGCAAGCGCTGGAACAACGAGATCTACCCGCTGCTGCGCGATTTCGTGCATGTGAATTCGTGAGGGATTCCGCGTAGCCCGGATGAAGCGAAGCGCAATCCGGGGAAGTGTTTCCGCGGAGAGGCCGGTCCCGGATTACGCTGCGCTTCATCCGGGCTACGAAATCTCGCCTCTCGACACTGCTCCATCTGCGTCATTGCGCGCCTCGCAAAGACGCGGCGGCTAGTCACGCATTCCCCCGCGCAGTAGTCTCCCGGCCACGACGACCCGTTTCCCAAGAATCGTCCAGGGAGAAACTCCATGCGTGCCACCTTCCGCACCCTCACGCTCGCCGTCATCGGCGCCCTCGCCCTCACGTCAGCCGCAGCCGCCGCCGAAGTCCATGTCATGATCTCGGGCGGGCTGACCGCGGCCTACAAGGCGCTGGTGCCGGAATTCGAGCGCAAGACCGGGCACAAGGTGGTGACCGCCTTCGGGCCGTCGATGGGCACCACGACCAACGCCATTCCGGTGCGGCTGGAGCGCGGCGAGCCGGCCGACGTGCTGATCATGGTCGGCTATGCGCTGGGGGACCTCATCAAGCAGGGCAAGGTGACGGCCGACAGCCGCGTCGACCTCGTGAAGTCGCCGATCGGCGTTGCGGTGAAATCAGGCGCACCGAGGCCGGACATCGGCTCGGCCGACACCGTCAAGCAGGCGCTGCTGGCAGCGAAATCGGTCGCCTATTCCGACAGCGCCAGCGGCGTCTATGTCTCGACCGAGATGTTCGGCAAGCTCGGCATCGCCGATCAGATGAAGGACAAGGCACGGATGATCCCGGCGACCCCGGTCGGGGAGATCGTCGCCAAGGGCGAGGCCGAGATCGGCCTGCAGCAGATCTCCGAGCTGAAGCCGGTTGCCGGCATCGACATCATAGGTCCCTTGCCGGAGCCGCTGCAGAAGATCACGGTGTTCTCCGCCGGCATCGCGACCGCGTCGAAACAGCCCGAAGCCGGCAAGGCGCTGATCGGCTTCCTCGCCTCATCATATGCGCGCGATGCGCTGGTCAAGAGCGGGCTGGATCCGATCGCTGGCGGGGCAACGGATTAGCGGCATCGCCTCTCTCTCCCCGTCATCCTGAGGTGCGAGCCTTGCGGCGCACTTGCGCCGCTGGGCGAGCCTCGAAGGATGAATCGGCCCCGCTGGTGGCCGTCGACCCTTCGAGACGCGCGCAAGAGCGCGCTCCTCCAGCGCAAAGGCGGAGCCTTTGCGCGGGGGTGACGGGACCAAGATTGGAAACCCTACCGCAAATGATGCGCGCCGTAGGCGAGCAGCACCACCACGACCAGCGCCAGCAGCAGCGTGGTCGACTTCCAGAACAGCACCGGGTTGCGCTCGATCAGCGGCGTCGATGACGTCGTCAGATATCTTGCATTGGGATTGCGCAAGTCGAACAAGAACTCCGAGAAGGTGTCGTAGCGCTTCAGCGGATTGGCGTGCACCGCGCGCTCCAGCGTGCCGTCGACCCAGGCCGGAATCTCGCGGCCGCCATGCGCGGCCGGGCGATACACCAGCCGGTTGAAGTCGGATCGGGTGCGGGCGCGCGCGATCTGCGCACCATAGGGCAAGCGGCCCGTCAGCATCTGATAGGTGACGACGCCGAGCGAGAACAGGTCGGAACGCGCGGTGCCGCCCTCGCCCAGGAAATACTCCGGCGCGGTGTATTGCTGGGTGCCCAGAATGTCCTCGACATCAGCCGGCGCCGCATCGGCAACGCCCGAGATCCGCGTCGAACCGAAATCGATGATCTTCACCGTACCGGTCCTGTCGATCATGATGTTGTCGGGCCTGACGTCCTGGTGCAGCATCTCCTTGCGGTGAAAGGCGCGCAGCCCTTTTGCAATTTGCTCGGTGATGTCGCGCACTGTCTCCAGCGCCGGTGCGGGATTATCGATCATCCACTGCGTCAGGGTCTGGCCGTCGATATACTCCATCGCGACATAGAGGACGTTGCGCTTGCGCTGCGGCAGAAACGGCTTCAGCACATGCGGGCTGTCGATCCGCCGGGCGACCCATTCCTCCAGCATGAAGCGCTTCAGATAGGCGCCATCGTCACGCAGGTCGATCGAGGGGATCTTGATCGTGACCGTGGTGCCGCTCTCCTCGTCGACCGCGAGATAGATGTGGCTGCGGTGCGATGCATGCAGCTCGCGGACGATGCGGTAGCCGTCGAACAGCATCCTTGCATCGAGCAGCGGCGGCAGCGGCAGCTCGGTGGGCTGGCCGAACACCTCGCTGGCGTCGCCGTCGGGCAATTCGTCGATCCGGATGATCTGCGCGGTGAGATTGTCCGGGCTGCCGTTCTGATAGGCCTGCTCGACGATCGACTTCGCGGCGGCATCGAGATCGGCCGCGCCATCCCTGATCGTCTTCGCGAGCTGCCGCGCGGGGACGTGCTCGTAGATGCCGTCGGTCACCAGCAGGAAGGTGTCGCCGCGCTCCAGCGCGAGATTCTGGTAGTCGATCTCGAGCTGCGGATTCACGCCGAGCGCGCGGCCGAGATAGCTCTGCTGCGAGGAGATCACGACGCGGTGGTCGTTGGTCAGTTGCTCGAGGCTGTTGCCCGCGACGCGGTAGATCCTCGAGTCGCCGACATGGAACAGATGCGCCGTGGTCGAGCGGATGACCAGGGCGCTCAGCGTGCAGACGTAACCCTTGTCCTTGTCGTAGGGGTTCTGGCTGCGCCTGGTCTGCGCGTGGAGCCAGGAATTGGTCGCCTCCAGCACCCGCTGCGCCGAGGTCTTCACCGACCAGGATTCCGAGGTGCAGTAGTAATCGGTCAGGAAGCTCTTGACCGCGGACTCGGCGGCGATGCGGCTGACGCTGCTCGAGGAGATGCCATCGGCAAGCACCACGGCGATGCCCTTCAAGCCGAGCAGCGGCTCGTCGGGGATCAAGACGCCGTGGAAATCCTGATTGGTGTCCTTGCGGCCCTGATCAGAGAATTGCCCGACCGATATTGTCAGCGCGCGCGGCATCGACCGTCCCAATGCGGATGGGGCCCTCCGTGACAGGAGAGCCCCATAAGCCGGCCAGGATCAAGCCGCGAGGCGCTGGCGCTTCGGCGCCGTCTTCACATGCGTCGTGTAGAGCGTGAGCCCGGTGAAGGCGAGGCCGCCGGCGAGGTTGCCGAGCACGGTCGGGATTTCGTTCCAGATCAGGTAGTCCATGATCGAGAACTTGGCATGGAGCATCAGTCCCGACGGGAACAGGAACATGTTCACCACCGAATGCTCGAACACCATGTAGAAGAACACCAGGATCGGCATCCACATCGCGATGACCTTGCCGGGCACCGTCGTCGAGATCATGGCGCCGACGACGCCGGTGGAAACCATCCAGTTGCAGAGCATGCCGCGCATGAACAGGGTAGCCATGCCCGCCGCGCCATGCGCCGCGTAGCCCAGCGTTCGCGCTTCGCCGACGTTTCCGATGGTCATGCCGACCTTGTCGGGCTCCTGCGTGAAGCCGAACGTGGTCACGAACGCCATCATGAACGCCACCGTGAGCGCGCCGGCAAAGTTGCCGATGAAGACGAGGCCCCAGTTGCGCAGCACGCCGCCGAGCGTGACGCCGGGGCGCTTGTCGAGCAGCGCGAGCGGCGAGAGAACGAACACGCCCGTCAGCAGGTCGAAGCCCAGCAGATAGAGCATCACGAAGCCGACCGGAAACAGCAATGCGCCGACGAGCGGCTGGCCCGTGTTGACGTTGATCGTCACGGCAAACCAGGCCGCCAGCGCGAGGATCGCGCCGGCCATGTAGGCGCGGATCACGGTGTCGCGCGTCGACATGAAGATCTTGGATTCGCCGGCGTCCACCATCTTGGTGACGAATTCGGACGGTGCGAGATAGGCCATTCGTAAAATTCCCCTTGCGCAATTCGGCCGCGCCGGTTGCCTGCCGGAAGCGACGCGGGTTGGTTGAATTGCTCGTCCGTCCGGGAAGTGAGCCAGGGGGTGCAACGATTGCTCGCGACGCCCGGGCGGGGCGCCTTGATCCCCTCACCTCGGCCTGCATTGGCTTCGGCAATCCGGAGGACGGCAGTCGTCATTGACTGGTGCAATTAAAAGCAATGGACATGCCAACTGGGGGCGCTGGCGGACGGCTCTAAATCCCTGTTAATCCAATGAGTTAGACAGGTGGCGCAGGAACCACCCCGCGCGATGGCGCGGAATTATGCAGCATGCCCAGATGTCGCCCAGTGCGCGCCTTTCCATCCCCGTCATCCTGAGAGTCTGACTCCAAATGAGCTGAGTATTTTCAGGGCGTAGCGAGGCGTCGGGTCAAGAGTCTGAGATGGGCTACGAGGAGCCAGGCGACCTCAGTTGAGGCGGAGCCCTCGAAATCTCTGGAGAGGCGGCGACACCTGCCGAACCACGCGAAGGTGCGCTCGACGACCCAGCGTCGTGGTAAGAGCTGGAAGCCTTTGACCCCAGGCGGCCGCTGAACGATCTCAATGGTCCATGGCCCGCAATGGGAGAGCGCGCCAACAAGCTGCTTTCCGCGATAAACCCGGTCAGCAAAGACATGACGCAGTTTCGGAAAGCGCTCTCGCACGCGCTCCAGTAAGGGGACTGCACCATGCACGTCCTGAACATTGGCTGGGTGAACGTGGACGGCCAGCAAGAGACCGTTGGTATCGGTGACGATGTGCCGCTTACGTCCGTTAACACGTTTGCCCGGATCGAAGCCGCGCGGGCCGCCGGCTTGTGTCGTCGAAGCGCTCTGACTGTCGATGACGGCCGCCGTCGGTGTCGGCTTGCGGCCGAGTTTGCGCCGTGCCTGTCGGACCAGAGCCTTCACGATCCTGTGCCATCGGCGAGTATCGCGCCAAGTATAGAAATAACCTTGCACCGTCGAGTACGGCGGGAACTCCCGCGGCAGAGCGCGCCATTGGCAGCCGGTGGACAGAATGAACAAAATGGCCTCGACCACCTTGCGCAGATCAACCTTCCGCGGGCGGCCCAATCGACGCCGACCCGGCAACTTCCTGGCTATCAGACGCCACTCCGCGTCGGTCATGTCGCTTGCATAGCGCAGTCCGTTCCGCAGATACTGAGCACGAGTGATTTTGGTCCATGGCATGGTGCACTCCCTCGAATCTTCGCAAATCCGAAGGAATCACAGCCGACTGAAATCACTCACTGCTTTTTCGGTCAGGCTCTGAGGAGCGCGTAGCGCGTCTCGAAGGATGCACGGCCTGGCTGGTGGCCGTCGATCCTTCGAGGCTCGCAAGAGCTCGCACCTCAGGATGACGGGGATAGTTGAGAATGACGGGGATGGGGTCGATACGCGCCGATCTACTTCACCTCGGTACGGACCGGGGAGCCCTTCAGCCCGTTATTGTCATAGGCCTTGCGCAGCGTGCCGTTGGCGATCGCATCGGTCATGAACCTGGTGGCGAATGCCGCGGCCAGCGGATGGTTGAGCGGCACCGCAACCGCAGTGACGGTCTGCTTGAAGGTCTCGTCCAGCACGCGGGTGCCCGGAATCTTTTTGGCCATCGCAATGAGCTGGTCGCGCGACAACGCGAACGCGTCGATCTCGCCGCTCTTCAGCAGATTGAAGATCTCGTCATAGGTCTGATAGCCCGTGACCTTGGCGTGCTTGAGATGCGCGATCGCGCCGCGCATCGTGGTGGTGGCATTGACGGCAGCGACCTTGACGCCGTCCTGGTCCAGCGCTGCGAAATTCGCGATCGTCGAGCCCGGCTTGACGATATAGGTGGCGTCGGCAACCTCGTAGATCGGCCCGAACGTCATCCTGGTCTCACGCTCGGGATCCTTGGGCAGGAAGGTGATGTCCCAGCTGTTGCTCGACGCCGCGTCGGTGATCTGGCCGGAATTCTGGTGCACGACATACTCGACGGGAACGCCGAGTTGCGCCGCCATCTCCCTGCCGAGATCGACGGGAACGCCGGCATAGCCGTTCTCGGTCCGGGTCGACCAGAACGCGCCGCCCGCCGGGCTGATCGCGATCGCGACCCGGAGCTTTCCGGTCGGCGCGATCTGATCCTTCAAGGCGTCGGCATTGGCGGATACGGCCATGACAATCACTCCCAGAACGAGGCCAGCCAGACGCAGCAGTCGCGACAACATCGGATGCCCTCCACGCCGGGTCTAGCGCCCGGCGGCGCGCAACAAACCGCACGAGGCCGCTTTGCGCAAGCGGCGGTCGCGCAAGGGAGCTATCCGTATCGGCCTATTTGACCCGGATGGTGATTTTTTCGGAGACGACCGGCGGGTTGAATGGATAGTGCTTGGCGTCGCCCAGCACCAGCTGCAAGGTATGCTTGCCGGGCGCCAGATCGAGCTGCGTCTCGGTCTGGCCCGCACCGAAGTGCTGGTGCGACTTGTCCGACGGGATCGGCTCATTCGGATTGAGCGGCTCACCCGCGTCGATCAGAAGATGGTGATGGCCACTGTTCGGATATTCGTCGCCGGCATGGGTGACGCCCATGTTGCGCAGCCCAAAGCGGCACGCGAACGGGCTTTTGACCTTAGCTCCGTCGCGCGGCCAGATGAAATACAGCTTGGTGTCTTTCCCCGCCGGCTTGTTTTGCGCGGTGGCGGGGCTGGCAAGCAATGTCAGTGCCGCAGCGAGCATGATCAGGCCTGCACTTTTCATAACCCCTCCAAACCTGGCGCTTGCAGACGATCTCTCAGGGAGACAGCGCGACCCGGAAACCGTGGGTCGGATAGCGAACATTGGTGTCGTAATTGTCGCGATTGGCCGGACGGACGTAGCGCGCGTCATTCTTCCAGGAGCCGGAACGAATGACATGGGAGCCGCAGTCGCCGCCGGACCACACCGCGCCGTCGGCCGGGGCGCCCTGGTAGTTCCTGTGCCAGCAATCCTCGACCCACTGATCGACGCTGCCGCCCATGTCGTAAAGACCGAACGGATTCGGCTTGAAGCTGCCGACCTTGACCGGCTGCTCGGCGGCACCGGCGCCGCCGCCGCAATCCTTGCAACTGGCATTGCCCGATTGCATCTGATCGCCCCACCAGTATCTCGATTGCGTTCCGCCACGCGCCGCATATTCCCATTCGGCTTCGCTCGGAAGCCGGTAAGCCTTCTTCGTCCCCTCGGCGAGCCAGGCCACATACTGTTTCGCATCGCTCCAGCTGACATTGGTGACGGGAACGTCGTCTTTGCCACTGGCTGTGAAGCCGCACGCCTTGGCCGCCGCGCAGGCATTCCATTCCCGCACGGTGACCGGATATTTGCCCATCGCGAACGGCTTGACCGTCACCTTGCGGATCGGCCGCTCCGAAGGGTCGTCATTGCTTCCCATCGAGAAGCTCCCGCCCTGGAGCGCAATCATTTCGGGCTCCGGCACGGACACTGCAGGACCTGTCGAGGGCGCGACTTGAGGCGAGGCTTGCTGCGTCGGTGCGGCACCTGGGACCGGACTTGCAGCTTGGCCTGGAGCCGGGCTCGGTGCCGGCTGCTGAACGGCCGGCGATGCGGCCGGTGACGGCGGCACCTGCGCCACGTCGATCGGCTTGCTGCGCGGTTGCGCCAGCATGTACCAAAGCACGCCGCCAGCGATGACTGCGACCGCCAGTCCGAGCAGCGTAAGCAGGATGGACTCACGGCGCCGGCGCGTCCTCTGGTACGCGGCAGCGTCCGGCAACACGCGATAGACCCGGACCGGATCAGTGATGTTCTTGACCTTCTTGTCGCCGAGCGATTCATACCCGCAGACCATCTTGTGCTTGATCTGCTCGTAGATGCCGCCGGAGATGAAGACTTCGCCGGGCGCTGCAATCCCTTCCAGACGCGAGGCCACATTGACGCCGTCGCCAAAGATATCGTCGGCCTCGATGATGACGTCGCCGAGGTTGACGCCGATCCGGTACTCGATCCAGTGATCTCTCGCGATCGCCGCGTTGCGGCCGATCATGTTCTGCTGGATCACGATGCTGCACCGGACGGCCTCGACCGGGCTGTCGAACATCGCGATGAACCCGTCGCCGGTTGTCTTGACCAGCTTGCCGTGGTGCTCGGAAATGGTGGGCTCGATCAGATCGCGCTCGATCCGCTTGACGCGGTTGTGGGTGCCCTCTTCGTCGAGCTCCATCAGGCGGCTGTAGCCGGCGATGTCGCCGGCAACGATCGCGGCGAGGCGGCGCGGCATCGATTCGCCGTGCGGTGGCTTGCCCGGCTTGCCGGATCTGAAGTCGCGAATTTCGCCCATGGCTTCGGCTGCTCCACAAACCACAAAATGGCAGTGATCGGCGCAACCGGCGCCTTCGGCCCGAAGGCCCATGTGGAGCGTATCACACCGCCGGGACCGGACAAGTTTGCGGACGCAATTGTGTGATGCGCGAAAAAGCGCCATCCGCTTGGAGCGGATGGCGCTTGGGGCTCATTTCAGGCGGAAATGCCGCGGCAAACCGACCGCGTCAGTTCACCTGCGTGGCGGGCGTCCGGATCTCGCGCGGCAGGATGATCGCGGCCGCAATCGCCAAGAGGCACAGCGCCGCGAACGCGCGCAGCATCATGGAGAAGCCGCCCTGGTCGTACAGCCAGGCCACCAGGCCGACGGAGGCGCCCGCCGCGGTGAAGCCGACGAAATAGCGCACCGCGTAGGCGCGCGAGCGCCATTCCTCTGTGGTGTACTTGCCGACCATGGCATCGTTCACCGTGACCTGGCCGAACGCGCCCATCACGATGCCGATCGAGACCACGATCAGCGGCAGGTTGGACAGGCTCGCCGCCAGATATAGAAACGGCGCCAGCATGAACGACAGCGGCAGCGCCACCGTCTTCAGCGAATGCCGGTCGAGCAGCTTGCCGATCGTGTACTGCGTCATCGCGCCGAACACATAGACCCCAGCCGCGATCACGCCGAGCAGCGCCGGGCTCCTGGTCAGATCGGCGAGCCGTTCGGCGAACAGTTTCGGCAGCGCCACCGTCACCGCGTTGAACGTGGTCGAGATCGCGATCACCACGATCAGCAGCGACAGCACCACCCGCCACATGTCTTCCTTGGCGACGCGCACCTGGGCTGCGGCCTGCCTGGAGCCCTTGCGGTCCTCATGCACCACCGTCATCGCAAAGGCGATGCCGACCAGTACGGTGACCGTGCCGGGCACGATGAAGGCCCAGCGCCAGCCGAGATACTGGCCGATCACGCCGGTCACCAGCGCCGAGGAGGCGACGCCGAGATTGCCCCAGACGCCGTTGATCCCCATCTGGGCGCCGAGCTTCTCGGCATAGGACACGATCATCGCGGTGCCGACGGGATGGTAGATCGAGGCGAAGATGCCGATCGCCAGCAGTGCGGCGCCGAGTTGCAGCGGCGTCTGCACGAAGCCCACCGAGATCATCGACAGGCCGATGCCGACGAAGAAGATCACCATCATGTGGCGGCGGCTCCAGCGATCGCCGAGCCAGCCCGTGATCAGCGAACCGGCGCCGAAAGCGATGAAGCCCGGCGTCGCATAGGGCAGCAGTTCCGAATAGGCCATGCCGAGCGCCGGACCCATGATGATGACGGCGGCCGCGAAAATCAGCATCGCGTAGTGATCGATGAAATGGCCGGCGTTGACGAAGCTGATCACCCGGCTTGGACTGTTGGTTGGGCTGCTCATGGGGAGATCTTTCACTGGCAAGTCTCTCACGCGATTCTTCAATTGCTCGAAAATAGGTTATAGGTCCTTGTCCTGACGGGATGTCGCCAATGACTATCGCTGAGCCGCCAATAAGAGCCCTCCACAAGGACCGGCGCGTCACCGGCGATGGCGTGCACATGGTCGCGCGCAGCTACCAAAAGGGCGTCCGCCTCGACCCGCACATGCACCGCGAAGCACAACTGGTTTATGCCGCGAGCGGCACCATGCAGGTGACGACGCCGAAGGGCCGCTGGCTGGTGCCGCCGGACCGCGCAGTGTGGGTCCCTGCCCTGCTCCCCCACGCGATCGACGTGCTCGCCGATATCGAGATGCGCACGCTGTATTTCGACCGGGCCTGGCTCGCCCGCGAAGCGCGCAGCGACAGCCTCGGCCATGAATTCGTGGTGCGGGTGTCGCCGCTGGTGCACCAGGCGATCCTTGCGCTGTTCGACACCTCATGCGGACGCGATCGCACCGACCTCCTGATCAGGCTCGTGATGCTGGAACTGCACCAGGCCGAAGATTCCGCGACCTTCATCCCGCTGCCGCAGGAGCCGCGCTGCCGCCGCGCCGCCGACATCGTGCTGGCCGATCCGACCAAGGATCACGAGATCGATGCGCTGGCGCGCACGGTCGGCACCTCGGCGCGGACGCTGTCGCGCCTGTTCTCGGCGGAGACGCAACTGTCCTTCAAGAGCTGGTGCCAGCGCGCCCGCATCGCGGCCGCGATCGAACGCCTGTCGACCAACGCGAATATTTCGGTCAAGCAGGTCGCCTCCGACCTCGGTTATGCCAGCGTGCCGGCATTTTCCCATGCGTTCCGCCAGGTTACCGGCAAGACACCGACCGCGTTCGCGGAGAAAACGTGAACGGGGTTTGTCACCGCCTGCAGCTCTGACGAATTGTACCGTTGTCGCCCTGCGACATATTTCCGTACGATCCATGCGCTTGATTGCAGTCCTCCCGACCTTAAATCCCGTGTAAGGTCCGGCTTCACTGAATACGACCCGCTGGATACGAACTGCCCATGGCCAACGCCTTCTTCTCCGATCTGCTCTCGACGATTTCCGAACGCGGCCGCGTCCTGCTCGGCCGCGCCAGCCCGGCCGACGACAAGCAGGATGCGTCCGAACTGCTGGAATTGTGCGAGGCGCTGCTGTCCGGCCGCGGCGAGGCCTCCGGCACCGCGATGGCGCGCGAAGTACTCGACCGCTACCACCACCTCGATGCCGCCGGCCGCCTGTCGTTCTTCCAGACGCTGGCGCGCGATTTCGGCCCCGATCACGCCAGACTGGCGCAGGCGATCGAGAGCTGGCGCGCCAAAGCCAATGGCGACGACGCCAGCGACCTGCATTTCGCCTCCGAGCCGCGCCGCCAGGAATTGATCCGCCGGCTCAATCGGGCGCCGGGCGGCACCGGCGAGTTGGTGTCGATCCGCTCGGATCTGCTTTCATTGATGAAGGGCAACAAGGACCTCGCCGCGCTCGATCGCGACGTGGTGCATCTGCTCTCGTCCTGGTTCAACAGGGGATTTCTCGTGCTGCGCAGGATAGACTGGTCGTCGCCGGCCAATATTCTGGAGAAGATCATCCGCTATGAGGCCGTGCACGAGATCCGCGACTGGGATGATCTGCGCCGCCGCATCGATCCGGTGGATCGCCGCTGCTACGCGTTCTTCCACCCGGCGCTGGCCGATGAGCCGCTGATCTTCGTCGAGGTCGCGCTGACCGAAGCCATCCCGGGCGCGATCGCGCCGTTGCTTGCGGAAGAGCGCGAGCCGGTGCCGGTCGAGAAGGCCCGCACCGCGGTGTTCTATTCGATCTCCAACACCCAGCGCGGGCTCGGCGGCATCTCGTTCGGCAGCTTCCTGATCAAGCAGGTGGTCGAGGAGCTGCGCCGCGAATTGCCGAAGCTCGACAATTTCGTGACGCTGTCGCCGGTGCCGGGCTTCATGCAATGGGTGAAGCAGGCCGATGACGTGCCGCTTACCGATGAGGACCGTCAGCTCCTGGAAAGCCTCGGCAAGCCCGACTGGTTCGAGAACGCCGAGCTCGCCACGCAGCTGCGCGCCGTGCTGGAGCCGCTCGCCGCCTATTACTTCCTGAAGGCGCGCACGCCGAAGGGACGGCAGATCGATTCGGTCGCGCGCTTCCATCTCGGCAACGGCGCGCGGCTGGAGCGGATCAACTGGCTCGGCGACCTCTCGCCCAAGGGCCTGCGCGAATCCGCCGGCGTCATGGTCAACTACCTCTACCGCCTCGACGACATCGAGAAGAACCACGAGGCCTATGCCAACAATGGCGAGGTGATCGCCTCGAGCACGGTGAAGAAGCTGTTGAAGGGCGAAGGCCGCCGGCTGCTGGACATGCGGCTGGGGTAGGACGCCGCTCTCTCCCCGTCCGCTATCGCGACAGCACGATCACAGCCGTCATGAGGCCCGGGCTTGTCGCGGGCCTCATGCCATTGCAGATCGCGGACGCAGCCCCGCCGGCAGATGCGCCTCGAGCCAGGCGGCGATCGCATGCTCGTTGCGATGATAGAGCAGACCTGCGCCGATCACGGCAATTCCGATCAGCGACAGCGAGAACGGAAACCACAGCGAGTCCTTGAAGACGACGTCGGCGAGATGTCCGAGGTAGATGCAGATGCCGAACGCGCCGAACACCGCATAGGCGCGCCGCATCAGGATCACGGCGATCGCGACCAGACCGACGTTGAGCAGGCAATAGACCACCTTCGAGAGTTCGGTCGAACCTTCGGACGCGGTAATGCCGCCCCAGAACGCCATCAGGCCGAACAGATGCAGCCAGAACGCAAAGTCACCATTGCGGCTGCGATAGTCGACGATCCAGGCCACCGCGAGCACGGCCAATCCGAACCACACCGACACGCGGCGCCGCGTCTCGAAGTCGGCATAATTCGTGCCGCTGAACCATGGTGCCAGATCCATCGACATGAACCACAGCGCGAACGCGATGATCGCGACGATGAAGGCGAAGCGAAAGTAGCGCAGCGCGACGACGCCGGCGACGACGGTCGCGATCTCCATGAAGATCCAGCTGCCTTTCACCCAGATGTAGAAATCCTGCATGGTTCCGGGCTTGCCGAACTTGCCCCACCAGCCGAGTTCGTCCTGGATGCCATAGACCGCAAGCGGTGCCATCGAGACCGCGATCGCGATCAGCAAGCCACCGGGAACCCGCAGATCCCTGCCGTACCAGAGATGGTGACCGGCCACGGCGAAAGCGGTGGCGTAGGCGACCGCGCAGGCCGTGAGCGCCCGCCCGCCCATCTGGGTGAACGCCAGGGTCGAGAACAGGCCCATGGCGCCGATCACGATCAGCGCGCCGGCGTACCAGAGCACGTGGGCAGCATCGAACCTGGCCGCCGGGCTTGCGTCATCAGTCGCGCCCTGCCCGTCATGGCTCGCCAGGAAGGCGAGCAACCGGTCCAGATCAGCCGCGCTGATCACCCCGGCATCGGCGGCGTCCCGGAGATTTTTCGCTGAATATGGCATGCGACTATCCTCATGGCCGGTTCCGCGCCCTCCCCCCGGTGGCTCGGAAAGAGGCGTCTCTCCTGGATGAGTATATCGGAACGTGAGCAACGTTCAATATTTTATTGAGCGACGCTCAAATTATTCTGCAGCAGGCTCAAGCAGGTCGGGCGGGGCCGGACGGGCGCTGGCTACTCCGCCAGCGCCTTCATCTCCGCGTACAGGTCCGACTTGCCCTCGAAGCCGATGCCGGGAAGATCGGGCATGACGATGTGGCCACCCTCGACGCGAACGCCGTCCGGGAACCCGCCATAGGGCTGGAACAGGTCGGGATAGCTTTCATTGCCGCCAAGGCCGAGGCCGGCCGCGATGTTGAGCGACATCTGGTGGCCGCCATGCGGGATGCAGCGGCTCGGCGACCAGCCGTGGGTCTTCAGCACCGCGAGCGTGCGCTGATACTCGCAGAGCCCGTAGGACAGCGCGCAGTCGAATTGCAGCCAGTCGCGGTCCGGCCGCATGCCGCCGTAACGGATCAGGTTGCGCGCATCCTGGTGGCTGAACAGGTTCTCGCCGGTCGCCATCGGGCCCGGATAGAATTCGGCCAGCGCGGCCTGCAACGCATAGTCGAGCGGATCGCCGGCCTCCTCGTACCAGAACAGCGGATACTCCCGCAGCATCTTGGCGTAGGCGATCGCGGTCTCCAGATCGAAGCGGCCGTTGGCGTCGACCGCGAGCTGCGCGTCGCGGCCGATCTCCTTCAGCACCGCCTCGATCCGCTCGCGATCCTCGGCGAGCGGCGCGCCGCCGATCTTCATCTTCACGACATTGTAGCCGCGGTCGAGATAGCCGCGCATCTCCTTGCGTAAGCTCCCGAGGTCCTTGCCCGGATAGTAGTAGCCGCCGGCGGCATAGACGAACACCCGCGGATTGGCGGTCAAGCCGTGACGCTCGGCAAGCAGCCGGAACAGCGACTTGCCCGCGATCTTCGCCACCGCGTCCCACACCGCCATGTCGATGGTGCCGACCGCGACCGAACGCTCGCCATGGCCGCCCGGCTTCTCGTTCGACATCAGCGTCGACCAGACCTTGTCCGGATCGAGGTTGTCGCCAGAGGCATCGAGCAGCGATTTCGGATCGGCTTCGAGCAGCCGCGGCGCGAAGCGCTCGCGGATCAGCCCGCCCTGCCCATAACGGCCGTTGGAATTGAAGCCGTAGCCGACCACCCGCCTGCCGTCGCGCACCACGTCGGTGACCACGGCGACCAGGCTCGAGGTCATCTTGGTGAAGTCGATATAGGCGTTGCGGATCGGCGAGGAGATCGGCTTGGTGACCTCGCGGACGTCGACGATGCGGACGGACATGGTGAGCTCTTCAAGTTAGGCTCGCCACCCCTCTCCTCACTGTCATTGCGAGGAGCGAAGCGACGAAGCAATCCATTTCTCAACAAGCGGCGCGATGGATTGCTTCGCTGCGCTCGCAATGACGGTGGAGAGTGCCCGTCAGGACTTCGCCTTATCCCGGAAATACGGCTCGACCGGCCCGTGCACCTTGATGGTCAGCGGGTTGCCGTAGCGGTCCTTGGCGTTGCCGGCGGTGACCCGCACCCAGCCTTCGCTGATGCAATACTCTTCGACATTGGTCTTCTCGGCACCCTTGAAGCGGATGCCGACATCACGCGAAAGAATCTCCGCGTTGTAATACGGGCTGTTCGGATCGACCGAGAGGCGGTCGGGAAATTGGTTGTTGGTGTCGTCGCTCATAGCAGCGCCTCGATTTCCTTCTTCAATCCTTCGGGCCGGGCGGTCGGCGCATGCCGCGCCACGACCTTGCCGGAACGATCGACCAGGAACTTGGTGAAATTCCATTTGATCGCCGGCCCGAGCAGGCCCGACTTCTCACGTTTCAGGTGCTCGTACAATGGATGCGCACCTGAGCCATTGACGTCGATCTTGGCGAACATCGGAAACGTCACGGCGTAGTTGGTCTCGCAGAACGCGGCGATCTGCTTGGCATCGCCCGGCTCCTGCGCGCCGAACTGGTTGCAGGGAAAACCGAGCACGGCAAAGCCGCGCGGCGAGAGGCCAGCGTGCAGCTCCTGCAGGCCCTTGTATTGCGGCGTGAACCCGCAGGCGCTCGCCGTGTTCACGATCAGCAGCACCTGCCCCTCGAACCGCTGCAGCGGCACCTCGTCGCCTGTGAGCGACTTGGCGGTGAAATCGTAGACGGTTGCCATCTCTCTCCCTCACCTGCACATGATCTTGTCGGAAAACCGGTACCCACTTTTCCGGATCATGCGCTAGCTCACCGGATCGATCGGCGACGACGGCGTGCCACCGGCTTCCACCGCCTCACCCGCGGCAAGACAGAGGTCCTCGCGGTAGCGCCCGGCCACCAGTTGCACGCCGACTGGAATCCGCCCGACGAGGCCGGTGGAGACGACAAGCCCGGGAAGCCCCATGAAGGGGATCGCGATCTGCGGCAGCTGCGCGTGCCACACCCGCGCGAACGACGCCTCGTCCTTGCGGTCGAGATGATCGGGGAACGGTAGTTCGCCGGACACCGGCATCAGCAGCACCGGATATTTGTCGAGGAAGGCAAACCATTCGCGGGTCAAGGTCGCGCGGCGGGTCAGCGCCTGCGACAGGTCGAACGGATGCACCCTGGCGCGGACGCCGCGCAGGCAGGCCAGCGCGCCGGGATCGCCCTCGCGTTCCGCGAAGGCGAGCTGGGCCTCGTAGCCGTCGCCGAGCCAGAGCCGGGTCTGAATCTCGGCCGCCTCGCGCAGGGACGGCGTGTCGGCGATCTCCTCGACGATCCAGCCGGCGTCTCGCAACCGCTTGCCGGCATCGGCCACCGCGGCGACCACTTCCGGCACCGGATTGAGGCCATCGGGATTGAGGCACATCGCAACGCGCTTCTCGCGCGGCGGTCCCTCGAGCGGCACCGGCGCATACCAGGGATCGCGATAGTCCGGCGCGGACATCGCCGCGAGCGAGATGCGAAGGTCGTTGACAGTGCGCGCCAGCGGGCCCGACACCGCGCTGATCTGCGGGCCGATCGGACGCTCCGGCAAGGCCGCGTTGAAGGCGGGGATGCGCCCCATACTCGGCCGCAGGCCGTGCACGCCGCAGGCATAGGCCGGATAGCGGACCGAGCCCGCGATATCGGTGCCATGCGCAATGTGGCCGATGCCGGCCGCGACCGCGGAGCCCGCGCCGCCGGACGAACCGCCCGGCGTGATGCCGGGATCGCGCGGGTTCTTGGTGTCGCCATGAATGAGATTGGTGGTGAACCAGCGATAGGAGACCGCCGGGCAATTGGTGCGGCCGAGCAGCACCGCGCCGGCCTTGCGCAGATTGGCGACCACCGGGTTGTCGACCTTGGCGATCAGGTCGCGCTGCGCCTTCAGCCCGTTGGTGGTGGCGTAGCCTTCTTGGTCGACATTGACCTTGATCGTAACAGGCACGCCGGCGAGCGGACCGACCGCCTCACCGCGCGCAATTGCCGCATCGATCTTGGCGGCCTGCGCCAGCACGTCGTCCGGCCGGTGATCGACCACCGCGTTGATCTTCGGGTTGACCGCATCGAGCCGGGCGAGCCCGGCCTCGGCGGCTTCTTTCGCCGATACCTTCTTGGATTTGATGAGGCTGGCGAGCTCAGCCGCCGACAGACGCCAAAGATCCTGCATGTGCTACTCCGTATGACGGACGCGTTTTAGCGCCGCACGAAGGCCAAGACCAGACACCTGCCGCCCGATGTTTCAGCGGACATGCGCGATGTAATAGGCAAGGTCGCCGATCTGCTCCTTGGTGACCGTCTGCATCACGTCGGCCATGGTGGCGTCGTAGCCGTGGCGGCTGTTGTCCTTGTATTCGGCCAGGGTCTTGGCGAGATAGTCCTCGCGCTGGTTGGCGATCCGGGGGACGTTGTCCTTGCCGGAAAAATCGGTGTTGTGGCAGCTATTGCAGCGGTTCTGCTGCGCCAGCACCTGGCCGCGCGCCATCCGCGCCGAATCGCCGGCATCCGTAGGCGGCGTGGGCTTCGGCAAGGTGGCGATGAAGTCCGAGAAGGTGCGCAGATCGTCGTCGGTCATCGGTTTCGCCATCTCGTTCATCGGGTCGAATACCCTGAGCTTCTCGCGGAACATGAACAGCTGGATCAGCGCATAGGGCGCCTGCTGGCCGCCGAGCGAGGGCGTGTTTTCGGTTTCCGAGGTGCCGTGCTCGCCATGGCAGGCAAAGCACGCGACAGTGCGTTCCTGGATGGTCTCGGCGTTTGCGGAGAATGCGATGGAGGCAAGTGCCAGGGTGGCGATGATCGTTTTGTGCATTGGCCGCTCCGGGCATGTTCCGTCATTGCGAGGAGCGAAGCGACGAAGCAATCCATATCGCCGCAAGTGGCGGAATGGATTGCTTCGCTTCGCTCGCAATGACGGTGACTAGACTTTCGGCTTACTGGTTCGCGACCTTCGGCTTGCCGTAGCTGACGCGATAGACCGCGCCGTTCCAGTCGTCGGAGACGAGCAGCGAGCCATCCTTCAGCAGCATCACGTCGACCGGACGGCCGACATACTTGTTGTCCTCGAGGAAGCCGGTCATGAACGGCTCGACCGACTTCACGGTGCCGTCCTTGTTCAGCTTGACGACCACGACGTCACCGCCCTGTTTCTGCGACTTGTTCCAGGAGCCGTGACGCGCGACGAAGATCGCGTTCTTGTAGGTCTTCGGGAACTGGCTTCCGGTGTAGAAGCGCATGCCGAGCGAGGCGGTGTGCGGGCCCATCAGGCCGACCGGCGGCGTGTAGTCCTTGCAGTTCTTGCCCCAGCCGAGCTCCTGGTCGATGATGTTGCCTTGGTAGCAGTAGGGCGCGCCGAAATCCTCGCCCGCCTTGGTGACGCGGTTGAGCTCGTCTTCCGGCACCGTCTCCGACAGCCAGTCGCGGCCGTTGTCGGTGAAGTACATCTGCTTGGTCTCGGGATTCCAGTCGAAGCCGACCGAGTTGCGCACGCCGAGCGCGTAGACCTCGGCGCCGGAGCCGTCGAGATTGATGCGGCGGATCTGGCCGTGGTCGGCATCATGCAGCACGTTGTTGCCGGGCTGGCCGACCGGGACATAGAGCTTGTTGTCGGGGCCGATGGCGATGAACTTCCAGCCATGCGCCTCGTCCTTCGGCAGCTTGTCGTAGATGACGGTCGGCTTCGGCGGATTGTCCAGATTGTCCTCGATCTTGTCGATCTTGGAGACCTTCGAGAGCTCGGCGATGTAGAGCGTGCCGTCCTTGAAGGCGACGCCGTTGGGGCGGTAGAGGCCGGAGGCGATCACCTTGACCGAGCGTTTGCCGTCCTTGTTGACGATCGCATAGACCTTGTCGACGAGCCGGCTGCCGACGAACACGGTGCCCTTGTCGCCGAGCGCCAGCGAGCGCGCATTGGCCATGCCCGCGGCATAGACCTCGACATTGAAGCCGGCCGGTACCTTGAGCTTGGCGAGCGGCAACTTGTCGGGCGCGGACGGCAGCGGCGGCGGGGCCACCGGCGCGAGCTTGGCGGCGGCTTCATTGTCCGGACGCCCGATCATGGGCGAGCCCGGCGGCAGTGGCTGGGCGGCCGGTGCGGCACCTGGGGCCGGCGCGGCCGCCGGCTGTTGCGCCGCAGCGGAGAGCGTGAACGCTCCCAGCATGGCTCCCGCGAGCAGCAGGCTGCGCGGTGCGAACGAGTGTTTTTTCATGGATGATCTCCCCTGGGTGGAAGCCGTTGTTGATTGCGCCATTGACGTCACGCGGCGCCGTTCGGCTTTCCGTTCATAGTCTTGCGAATTTGTCCGGACAATTGCAATCGGAAACATGCTGACATCGGCCAACGCATGGTTGTGACCACGCGACCTGACCGGCGCGCGTCAGTGCCGCGTCATCGAGCGGTCCGGGCGGTCGAGGATCGCCTCCGTGAATGGAAACTCCAGCACGATCTCGCCCTCGTCGTCGGTCACCTCGATCACCGCGCTGAGCAGCGCTCCGTCGGCACCCTCGGTCTTGAGCAGTTCGCGAATCATCGCCCGCGCCATCTCCCACGCACGATCCGGATCTCGCAGGATTTCACCATCGGGGTCGGAGATCAGCTCGTCGCCGATACGGGTGTTGAAGAAATAGCGTGGCATCGGCAGAACTCGGCTCGGTTAGTCGCTTCCAGTCACGGGGAAGCACAGAATCGTCATCAGGACCTTCGGAGGACCGCAAGGCTCCTGTCTCATAGTCCAAGATCACCATTCACCGTGTGGCGAACAACAGGAAAAAGGTCTGATCCCACCGGGTTTTGACGGGAAATGCGCGCACAAATTTGTGAGTGGGTCGGATTTGCCTCCCGCAATGCAGCATGCGCTTCCGCAGGGCCGCTTGCGAAAAATTTAAGTGGCGAACTTTTCGAACCGCAGTAGTTTAACCCCCAGGGCGGAAAGTTCGTCCGGTTGCAACAAGGAGAGCCTAATGGCCTGGAAAGCACCGAAGATCGTCGAAGTGTCGGTCGGCATGGAAATCAACATGTATATGTGCGCCACCCGCAAGTAAGCGGCAGCGCCCTATACACGTTTAGCGTTTTAGCGCAGGTGGACATCCGGGCGTAACGCGCTCCCGAGCATGGGGGTGTGTTCCACAGCCGGGGTCCACCTCGTAACGTTTTTGGGTCCGAGTTTTTGGGTCCGTGTTAAACGTCTCCAGGGGACGGATCATGCTTCGTGTCGTCGTCCTGGGTGCCGCGGCGGGTGGCGGCGTTCCGCAGTGGAACTGCGGCTGTGCCGTCTGCAGGACGGCGCGAAGCGATCATCCGGAATTGCAGAGCACGCAAGCCTCGATCGCCGTCAGCGGCGATGGCGCGCACTGGTTCCTGGTCAACGCCTCCCCGGATCTCCGTCAGCAGTTGATCGCGACGCCCCAGCTGCATCCGAAGCACGGCGCCTTGCGCCACAGCCCGATCGCCGGCGTCATCCTCACCAATGGCGAGATCGACGCCGTCGCTGGACTGTTGTCGATGCGTGAGGGCTCGCCGTTTGCGATCTACGCGCATGAACGGGTGCTGGCGATCCTGCGTGCGAACGGCATCTTCAACGTGCTGAGCGAGAAAAACGTCGCCCGCCGACCGATCGCGGTCGACCAGGCCTTCGAGCCGGCCCTGCCCGACGGATCGCCGTCGGGGCTCGAGGTGTTGCCGTTCGAGGTTCCCGGCAAGGGCGCGTGGTATCTCGAGGGCAAGGCGCACCCGGCGGGCGCCGACGGCGTCGGCGATACGCTCGGCCTGCGTATTGCGGATAAGCGTAGCGGCAAATACTTCTACTTCCTGGCCGCCTGCGCCCGGGTGACCGACGACCTGAAGTCACGGCTCAAGGGCGCGCCGCTGGTGTTCTTCGACGGCACGGTGTGGCGCGACGACGAACTGATCGCGGCGGGCCTTGGCAACAAGACCGGCCAGGGCATGGGACATATCGCGATGTCGGGCGATCAGGGTGCAATCGCAAGCCTCGCCGGGCTCGACATCGGACGAAAAGTGTTTTTGCATATCAACAACTCCAACCCGGCGCTGCTTGGGACCTCGGCCGAACGCAAGGCGGCCGAACAGGCGGGCTGGCAGATTCCCTCCGACGGAACGGAGATCGTGCTGTGAATGTCGTGCTGACGTCTGGAATGACCGCGCTCTCGATCGGCAAGGGCATCACGCTCGACAGTGCCGAGGAGATGGAGGCAACGCTGCGCACGATCGGCGCGACGCGCTATCACAGCTTGCATCCGTTCCACCGCCTGCTGCACGGCGGCAAGCTCAACAAGGGCCAGGTGCAGGCCTGGGCGCTGAACCGCTATTATTACCAGAGCACGATCCCGTTGAAGGACGCGATGGTGATCTCGCGCTTCCGCGACCGCAACACCAGGATCGAATGGCGCCATCGCATCGAGGATCACGACGGCGATCTCGGCAATGAGGGCGGCATCGAGCGCTGGCTGAAGTTGACCGAAGGCCTCGGCCTCGACACGGCCTATGTCGAGTCCACCGAAGGCATCCTGCCGGCGACGCGCTTTGCCGTGGAAGCCTATGTGCATTTCTGCCGCGACCGTACGCCGCTGGAAGCGATCGCCTCCTCGCTCACCGAATTGTTCGCGCCGAACCTGCACGAGGAGCGCATCTCGGGAATGCTGAAGCACTACGACTTCGTCAATCCCGACATCATGAGCTATTTCAGCCGCCGCCTGACCCAGGCGCCGCGCGACGCTGGCTTTGCGCTCGATTACGTCAAGCAGCATGCGAAGACGCCCGCCGAGCGCGAAGCGGTCTGCAACGCGCTGATCTTCAAGACCAACGTGCTGTGGGTGCAGCTCGACGCGCTGTATCACGCCTATGTCGACGGCCAGATTCCGCCCGGCGCCTTCGTGCCGAAGACAGGCTAGGGACAAGATCATGGCCAGCCGCAACATCAGCGTCAGCGAGACCAGCCGGCCGAAACTGCCGCGCCATACCAAGCTGAAATTCGACGAGACGCGGCAGGTCTGGGTGATCCTGGCGCCGGAGCGCGTGCTGGCGCCCGATGAAATCGCGGTCGAGGTGCTACAGCTCTGCGATGGCGTGCGCAGCGTCGCCGAGATGGTGGACCAGCTCGCCGAAAAATACGCCGCCCCGCGCGAGGCGATCGCGACCGACGTGATCGCGATGCTGCAGGATCTGGCCGACAAGGGCTTTCTCACCGAAGCGCGCGAGAGCACAGCATGAGTGACACGCTCGCCGGTAACAAGACAACGACAGCAGGCCCGACCGATGGGCTCGCGGTGCTCGAGCAAACGCGCTCGGCGGCCGAGACTTACGGCATCCCGCTCGCGGTGCTGCTCGAAATCACCCACCGCTGTCCGTTGCAATGTCCGTATTGCTCGAACCCGGTCGAGCTCGACCGCGGCTCGACCGAGCTCACCACCGAGGAATGGAAGAAGGTGCTGAGCGAGCTTGCCGAGCTCGGCGTGCTGCAGATCCATTTCTCCGGCGGCGAGCCGACCGCGCGCAAGGACATCGTCGAGCTGGTGCAGCACGCGACCGATGTCGGGCTGTACTCCAACCTGATCACCTCGGCGGTGCTGCTGACCAGGGACAAGCTATCGGCGCTGGCCGATGCTGGCCTCAGCCATGTGCAGATCAGCTTCCAGGGCAATGAACCCACCGTTGCCGATCGCGTTGCGGGCCTCAAGGACGCGCACCGCAAGAAGCTCGAAGTCGCGAAATGGACGCGCGAGCTCGACATGCCGCTCACGGTGAACGCGGTGATGCATCGGCAGAACCTGCATCAGCTCTCCGACATCATCCAGATGGCGGTCGACCTCGATGCCGACCGGCTCGAAGTCGCCAACGTGCAGTATTACGGCTGGGCGCTGAAGAACCGCGCCGCGCTGATGCCGACGATCGAGCAGATCGAGGAGACCAGCCGCATCGTCGAGGAAGCGCAAGTGCGCCTGAAGGGCACGCTCGCGATCGACTATGTGGTGCCGGATTACTACGCGCTGCGGCCGAAGAAATGCATGGGCGGCTGGGGCCGGCAGTTCTTCAACATCTCGCCGGCCGGCAAGGTGCTGCCGTGCCACGCCGCAGAAAGCATCACCGGGCTGGAATTCGAGTCGGTGCGCTCGAACCATTCGATCGCCTGGATCTGGCAGAACTCGGAGGCCTTCAACCGCTATCGCGGCACGGGCTGGATGCCGGAGCCGTGCAAGAGCTGCGAGTTCCGCGAGGTCGACTACGGCGGCTGCCGCTGCCAGGCGTTTGCGCTGACCGGCGATGCCGGCAACACCGATCCGGCCTGCGCGCTGTCGCCGCGGCACGAGGAGATCTTCAAGCAGGCCGAGCAGGAATCCGCCGGCGCGCAGAACCGCTTCCTCTACCGCAACTTCGCCGGCGGCACGCTGGAGACCGAAGACCGCCAGGAAAAACCCAATGGCGCCTGATGCCGATGCCGGCAAGGCCGCGAAGCGCGCCGACCCTTTTGCTCCGCTCACATCGGAATGGCTCGATGTCGGCGATGGTCACGACCTGCACGTGGAGAGCGTCGGGCGCGAGGGCGGCATCCCCGCGGTCTATCTGCACGGCGGCCCCGGCAGCGGCTGCCAGCCGGATCATCGCCGCTTGTTCGATCCCGAGCGCTTTCATGCCGTGCTGTTCGACCAGCGCGGCTGCGGCCGTAGCCGGCCGAAGGGCAGCCGCGACCACAACACCACGCAGCATTTGATCGCCGACCTGGAAAAGATCCGCGAACGCTTCGGCTTCGCGCGCTGGATGGTGGTCGGCGGCTCCTGGGGCGCGACGCTGGCGCTGGCCTATGCGCAGGCGCATCCCGAGCGGGTCAGCGGGCTCGCACTGCGCGCGACGTTTCTCGGCACCCGCGAAGAGCTGGAGGACGTGTTCCTGCGCGCCCTGCCGCGCTTCTATCCCGGCCTCTCCGAGGATTTTCTCAACTTCCTGCCCGACGCCGAGCGTGCCGCACCGCTTGCGGCCTATTACCGCCGTATCCTCGATCCCGATGTCGAGGTGCATGCGCCGGCCGCACGCGCCTGGCACGACACCGAACGCACGCTGTCGGAGCACACGCCGAAGCAGGCGCGGCTCGACCTGACCAAGACAGCAGGCGCCCTGCCCTCGACGCCGTTCATGGAGGCGCACTACTTCGCCAACGATTGTTTCATGCGGCCGAACCAGCTGATGAGTGAAGCCGACAAGCTCGCCGGCATTCCCGGCATCATCGTACAAGGCCGCTACGATCTGCTGTGCCCGCCCGCCACATCGCACGCGCTCGCCGCGCGCTGGCCGGGCAGCGAGGTCCGCATCATCGATGGCGCCGGCCACATCCTCTACGATCCCGGCATCCGCAACGCCGTGATGAAGGCGATCGCGGATTTGGCGGCCGGGATTGCGAGATGACAACTGACGTCGGCCCTTCGTTTGTCCAACTCAACGAGGGCTGGAACGCCGAGCCAAATGCACCACACCCAAGGATCAAGGTAGTGGGCACCGACGTCTTCCTTAAGTTCTTTCTCAATCCCTATCAGTTTCCGCAGTTTGATCCTGACGAACTCGGAATCATTCGCTTTTCCGCTTGTTCGCGATATCGCATCGGCGCGACAAACGATGAGGGCTGGTATCGCGGAAAATGTCGTTACAGCGCTATCGCCCCAGCTTGGGGAGAGTTCTATGAGATCGTCGGTAGGGATGTCCGATTGGAAGAACCGACTGACTGGCAAGTTATCGAAACGACGTCGAGCGCCTCGCGGCATTTCCTGTTCTACCTGCGAGACGAGACGTTTGAATGCACTGCTACGGATTGGGAGTTCGCGACCGACCCAGTGAATGCCCTCGCGCAGAAGGTGCGACCATTGGGACGATCGTAACGGCCGCGTGGCCGGCGAGCGAGTCCAGGTCGCGCCGCAGACCCTGTTGCAGAGCCGCGACTATCCGGTGTTGACCCGCCATTACACGATTTCTGAATAATGGAAAAATACCCCTGAGTTGCCCGACGTGTCAAGTTGCCGGGTCGAACACCGTCAACCGGCTACTTTGCATGGGGTTGTTTTCGATATTTTGGCAGTGCCCCTTCAAACCAGGTTCAGGTCCTTCGGCTTGATGCCGGTGAAGATGCGCTCGAGGCTGGCCTGCTGCAGGCCGTAGACGTGCTGGATCAGGCCGGCGAAGAACGCCTTGTAGTCGGTCAGAACAGGAAAATCGCGATTCTGGAACAGCGTCGCCTGCGCGACCTGGACCTGTTCGCCGGCCATGCGTCCGCCGTTGATGCCGCCGCCCATCACCCAGTAGACGCTGCCATGGCCATGATCGGTGCCGCGGTCGCCGTTCTCGCGGAAGGTGCGGCCGAATTCGGAGATCACGACCACGACGGTGTCGCGCCACATCGCGGGACCGATCTCCTCGGAGAAGCCGGCGAGGCCCCTGCCGAGCTCGCCGAGACGGTCGGCGAGATAGCCGGTCGCCGCGCCCTGGTTGACATGGGTGTCCCAGCCGCCGACGTCGACGAAGCCGAGGTTGAACTGCTCGCGCATCAGGCGGCCGATCCGCCGTGCCGACAGCTCGAAGCCACGCGGCGACACGGCGCCGCGGTTGGCCGCCATCATCTCCTCGGAGACCGATTTATAGACGTCGTCGCGGACGCGAAAGCCTTCCGACACCGAATTGGCGAGATCGCCCTTCGCATACATCTCCCGGATCAACCGCGCCTGCCGGTCGTCGACACCCGGCTTGCTGACGCTGGCGATGCCGATGTTCGGGATCTGGTTCTGGCCGCGGAAGATCAGCGGCAGCTGGTCGGTGAAGGAGATCGGCTTCACCCGCGTCAGCTCGGTCGCCAGCCGGCTCATGAAGCCGGAGCGGTAGTCGCGGCTGCCGCCGACCGCCTGCCCGAGCTCGATCGTGTCCTGGGTCTCGAAATGGCTACGCGAGAGATCATCGCTGGTGCCGGCAAACGGAACGAACGCGATCTCGCGCTTGGCCCACAGCGGATAGATCGAATCGCGCAATGCCGGATGCAGCCCCCATCCGGCGTCGAGCGCCAGCGCCGCGTTCGGATTGCCGGCATCGGGCCGCGCGACCGCAAGCGTCGGGCGCGAGGCGTAGTAGAACTCGCTGCCGACCGGCACCACCACATTGGCGGCGTCATAGGCGCCGCGCAGAAACACCACGAGCAGCCGCGCGTCGGTCGCGGGCGCGGCCCAGACCCGGCCGGCAAGGGTGAGCGAGGCGGAAGCGGCGAAGGCCTTGATCAGTTCGCGGCGGTCCATTGGCGAACCTCCCTTTCAGTGCATGAACTCGGGTGACGACAGAAACAGCGTGTTCCAGTCCTGCGGCGAGACTGCCTGGTCGAGCGCGGCGAGCGTGGTCGGGCTCAGCGTCTGCCTGATGTTGCTGAAGTAGAGCCCGTTCATCACGAGCGGAAACGCCGGCTGGTCGACGGCGTTGGGCTCGTTCGGCTTGAACAGGCCGGCCGATCCCGAGCCGATCGCGCGCGCGATCTCGAAGCGCAGCATCATCTGCCCGGGGCCGTTCCAGGCCGCCGACAGCATCGAATAGCCGTCGGGCGTCTCGTGATTGAACAGGCCCTCGGACAGGCGATTGAGCCAGCCCTGGATCGGCAGCGTATTGAGGACGACCTTGCTGTCGTAAGCGAGCCGCACCGACGACATCACATAGAGCATCGGGTCCTTGAACTTGGCACCGCCCTTCAGGCTGGCGGCGAATTCCGGTGCATGAACCAGCGTCGACATCACGGCCGCAATATCGCCGTCGGTCTTCTGGAACGTCTGCGCCATCTGCTGCACCAGCGCGGCCGGCGGATTGTCCGACACGAAATAGGTCGCAAGCTGCTTGGCGATGTGCGTGGCGGTCGCAGGGTGACGGCAGAGGATATCGAGGGCCTCGTCGACCTCGGCGAGGCCGCGACCCTTGATCTGATGGCCGAGGAAGGTCTTGTCGCCAAAATCGTGGCGTGCCGGATTGAACTCGAAGGCGCCCTCGCGGACCAGCTGGGATTGCTGCTCGGGCTTCAGCTTCGGATCCTCGGATTTGAAGTCGATGCCGACGCCGGTGAGGATCCGCGCCAGCGCCTCGACATCGGCCTGGGTGTAGCCGGAGCCGACGCCCATGGTGTGCAGCTCCATGATCTCGCGGGCGTAGTTCTCGTTGAGATGACCGGCCGCGTTGTCGGCATTGTCGAGATAGCGCAGCATCACGGGATGATGCAGCGTCGCCGAGAGCAGGTTGCGGAACTTGCCGAGCGCGTTGGCGCGGATCGCACGATCCTCGTAGTCGCCGACCAGCACGCGGATGTTGGCCTTATACTGGTGGACATTGAAGTGGTTGAACCAGAACCAGGTCAGGCGTTCGCGCAATTGATCCGGTGCATAGAGCGCGTGCAGGATGGTGCGGGCCGCGGCCTGCCTGGCGCGGTCGTTCATGGCCTGCTGATAGACCTGTTGCGCCGCCTTGCGCTGCTCCGGATCGGCGACTTGGTTAGCGGATTTGCCCTGCTGGTCGAACGAGGCCGCAATGTCGAACGGGAAGCGATGCACGTCCGGCATCGCCTCGATCTGCTTCTGGACGGCGGCCGGCAATGCGGTGTTGGCCGGATGCAGTTGCTCCTGCAGCCAGCGTTCGGTGCCGACCTCGCGCAGATGCGCCGCGCTCGAGGCGCTGACGCCCCAGGTCAGTCGGTCGAGCAGCGCGATGTCCTGGCTCGCGAGTTCGGCCGCCCGCGCCGGCTGGTGGAACGCCACCAGCCCCGCGATCGTACCGATCATCAGTTTCGCGGCTGTCCGCGCTCCGAGTGTGGCCGTGATGCTCATGAAGGCTGACCTGCCCGGCTCATGGTGTCATGCCCTCAGTGTTTGCATTTACCGGGAGGGCATGCCGGCGCGGCCCGAGGTGCTGCGGCGGCGGGCCTTGGCGGCGGTGCCGGCCGCGGCGGCGGCGGTGCTGCGCGTTGCGCCTGCACAGCCGACCGTGGTGGCGGCGGCGCGGCACGCGGAGCCGGTGCGGGTGCCGGGCGCGGCGCAACGGCTGCGGCGCGGGGCGGCGGGGGAGCCGCGCGGGGCGGAGCTGCGACCCGCGCCGGCGCGGGCCGGGAAACCGGCGCAGGCGACACCGCGGCATGCGCGGGCGCCGAACGCGCCGCCGGCGTCTGCCGTGCCGGCGGCGTGCGGCTCGCCGGCGACGGCGCCGTCGCGGGCTTCACGTTTGCGGTCGGTGCGGTCGCGGTGAGCGGTTGCTGTCTCCCGGGCTTGCCAGCGGTCGCGGGCGAGGCCGGCGCGTTGGTCGCGGGGGCAACGCCGGGCTTGATCGGCGGAGCCGGCTGCGTGTTGGCAGGCGCCATGGCTGTCGCGGGCTTGCCTGGTGTCACCGCGTTCGGCTTTGCCCCCGGCTGCGTGCCGCCAGGTTGCGGGGCGCCAGGTTGCACGGTGCCCGGCTGCACGGCGCCATGCTGCTGCGTGGGATTGGCCGGCGCGGTCGCCGACTGCGGCAGCGGCGGTCCATTCTTGGCGCCCGGCAAAGTGTGCGCACCCGGTGTGCCCGGCGCGCCCATCGCGTTCGGCGCGGCGGCTGCGTTCGGCGCAGCGCCGGGCGCTCCCATGGCCGCGCCTTGCGCCGGCGTCACGCCTTGCGGACCGCCCGGCCGTGCCAGATTGGCGCGCTGCATCGCCGCGGCCGGCAGTTGCGGTGCCGCCGTGACCGGTGCGCCGCCCATTGCCGCCGTCACCCCGGCCGCGTTGAGCTGCGCTGGCGTCGGGTTGGGATTGTTGATCACCGTGTTGATGACGGTCGTGTTGTGAATGTTGTTGAACACGATGTTGTTCTGCGGCGGCACGACGTAGGCCGGTGCGGCGACATAGGCCGGTATCGCCACGAAGAACGGCGTCGGCAGCACGAACAGTCCGATCGGCGGCGGCGGCGGCGGCAGCACGACGAAGTCGGGCGGCGGCGGCGGCAGGAAGAACACCGGCGGCGGCGGCGGCGGCGCGAAGTCGAATACCGGATCGCTGTAGTAGAGCACCGGGCGGTCGACATAGACGACCTCGTCGGGCGGCGGCGGCGGCACGTCGTAGTCGAGTGCCGTGAACTGCGGCGGCGGCTCCAGCGCGGCCGACAGATAAGCGAGCCGGCGCCGGGCGTCATATGCATGCGGGCCGCGCGGATAACGCCGCAGATACGACCAATACGCATCGGGCGTGTCGGCGTTGTAGGTGCGCCGCCAGGTGATGGCCTCGCGCCGCGCCGCCACGATCGCGCGCACGCGCCTGGCCAGCGGATCGGTCGGATAGGCCTGCAGATAATCCTCGTAGCCTTGCAGCGTGTCGCGCTCCAGCGCGGCGGCATAGGCGTCGTGCGCGGGGAAATCGCGGATCGGCTTGGTGCGCAGTCCGGCATCGACCTGCTGCGGCGGTGCATCCGGCTTGCGCTCGAAGAACATGAAGGGCGCGTCGACCTTCTGGGCATTCCACGGGATCTCGGCACCCTTGGTCATCTCGTTGACGCGCAGGCGAACGCGGTCGAACACCTCGGGCAAGGTCAGGCCGCCGGCGCGAATCATTTCCGCCAGCGCTTGCGCGTAGGGCCCGTAAGGCGGCGCACCGTCAGGGGCGACGGTGCCGGGCGCCGAATTGAAGGCGATCAAGAGCTTCGGATCGGGATCGACCAGCGCAAGGCCGCCAGCCAGCGGCTGGCCGTCCTTGGCGAAGGGATTGCTGCGCGCCGCATCGAGCACGATGACGCCGGCCTTGATCGGCAATGCCGAGAGTTGATGGCTGTAATCGGAGATGCGAATCGCCTCGACCGGGATGTCGGTGTCGCGGACGATCTTGGCGTCGACAGGCACGAAGTAGTTCTCGCCGGTGAGCTGCACGCCGTAACCGGCGAGGTAGACGAAGGCCACGGCATTGGGCCCCGCGTCCTGCACCTTCTGGATGAAATCGCGGAACGATTTGCGCAGCGTCTCGCTATCGAGATCGCGCGCTCCGACCACGTCGAAGCCGGCGGCCTGCAATGTCTGCGCGATCAATCCAGCGTCGTTTGCGGCAGTCTGCAACGCGCCGGCCTGATAGGCGCCGTTGCCGACCACGAGCGCGAGACGTTTCTCCTGATCCTGCGCATGGACGGGAAGCGACGAGAGCGACACCAGACCGACGATCAATGCCCACAGAATGCGCGTCATAGTGGTCGTCCCTTTTCTTCTCAAGAGTTGGCGTTACGGATGGAAAGGCTACTTCCGTGAATGCGCGCTGAACAGGATTGCGGCAATTGTGGCAATCCTTGGTCTGCACGGTCGCGGGCACCCCGGAAACGGCTTCCCGGGCGCGCGCGATCAGGCGATATTACGCAGATAAAACAGGCAAAAAAGGAGCACTCGATGCCAATCGCCGGACAAGGCATGCTGCTGACCTCGATGGATATCGACAGCTTACACGAAGCTGAATTCAACCGCTGGTACGATCGCGAGCATCTCGAAGAACGGGTCGCGATCGACGGATTCCTGGAGGCCCGCCGCTACGTCGCCCATGACGGCAAGCCGAAATATCTCAGCCTCTACTCGACCGCGACCTTCGAGGTGCTTGAGAGCCCCGCCTACCGCACGGCACTCGCCAGCCAGACCGACTGGTCGAAGGCCAACATCGCGCGCTTCCAGAACATGATCCGTGGCGTTGCGCGCATCACGATCAGCCGCGGCGTCGGCCGCGGCGCAGCCCTCGGCATCATCCGCCTGCGCCCGCCGGCCGAGGGGGCCGACAAACTCCGCGCTGCATTGCGGGAGCAACTCGATCCAGCCGCGCGCGACGGCATCATTTCGATGCATCTGCTCGAGAACGACCCAGTGCTGTCGAAGCCGCTGACGCCGGACGCCGGGAAAGCCGATCCCGGTGCCGGCGACTGGTTCGTGCTGATCGACGCCACCGATGTCGGCGCGGTCCCCGCAGCCGCGGCAGGCATCACCGGCAATGCAGCCTTGAAGCCGCTGGTGGTCACCAGCGGCGTCTACCGGTTGTTGTGGGATGTCGCAAAGAGCGATCTTCCGCGCGGTTGAAGCAAACGCGCAACGTTTGCGTGGACATTCATACTCAAACAAAGAGCGGCGCGGCGGTGCAGACCATGCTGCACCGCCACATAACGCAAACGAGATTAACGCTAGACGCGCATCAGCCGCGCGAAAGCTGATGATCGGACAATTTAGCCTTTGCCTTCTCTGGAACGGCTCTAATAAGATAAGCCTATGATCCAATTCAAAAACCAGAACAACGCCACGTGAGCGTTCGTCGTCAACGATAAGGCCGCGCGGGCAGGCATTTTTCGCGCGGGTCAAAGGTAGGAATGAAACCGACTGATATCTCGGCGCCGGATTACTTTCATAAAGTAGTCGATTGCCAATGGGCTTGCCCCGCACACACCCCCGTTCCCGAGTACATCCGGTTGATTGCTGAGGGGCGTTACAGCGACGCCTACATGATCAATTGGCAGTCCAACGTGTTCCCCGGGATTCTCGGGCGCACCTGTGACCGTCCATGCGAACCGGCGTGCCGCCGCGGGCGGGTCGAGGACACTCCGGTCGCGATCTGCCGCCTGAAGCGCGTCGCCGCCGACTTCAAGGACGACATCAAGCACCGGCTGCCGAAGCCGGGGCCGAAGAACGGCAAGCGCATCGCGCTGGTCGGCGGCGGCCCCGCCTCGCTGGCCGTGGCGCGCGATCTCGTCCCGCTCGGCTATCACTGCACCGTGTTCGACGGCGATCCCAAGGCCGGCGGCATGATGCGCAGCCAGATTCCAAAATTCCGCCTGCCCGACAACGTGATCGACGAGGAGACCGGCTACATCCTCGACCTCGGCGTCGAGTTCAAGGGCGGTCAGCGCGTCGACAGCCTGAAGCAGCTGCTCTCCGAGAACTATGACGCGATCTTTGTCGGAAGCGGCGCACCGCGCGGCCGCGAGCTCGACATTCCCGGCCGCAAGGAGGGCGCCGCCAACATCCATATCGGCATCGAGTGGCTGGCCAACGTGTCGTTCGGCCACGTCGAAAAGATTGGCCGCCGCGTCATCGTGCTCGGCGGCGGCAACACCGCGATGGATTGCTGCCGCACCGCGCGCCGCCTCGGCGGCGAGAGCGTCAAGGTGATCGTCCGCTCCGGCTTCGAGGAAATGAAGGCCTCGCCGTGGGAGAAGGAGGACGCGCTTCACGAGGACATCCCGATCCTCAACTACATGGTGCCGGTGGCATTCAAGCATGTGGCCGGCAAGCTGATTGGCGTCACCTTCCAGAAGGTGAAGGCGGAATACGACGACAAGGGCCGGCGCAATCTGGTGCCCTCGGGCGAGCCGGACGAGACCGTGTCCTGCGACGATGTGCTCGTTGCGGTCGGCCAGGAGAATGCGTTCCCCTGGATCGAAGCCGATTGCGGCATCGAATTCGACAAGTGGCACATGCCGAAGGTCGACCCCAAGACGTTCGTCTCGACCAATCCGAAGGTGTTCTTCGGCGGCGATGCGGCGTTCGGGCCGAAGAACATCATCTGGGCGGTGGCGCACGGCCATGATGCCGCGCTGTCGATCCACCGGATGCTGTCCGGCGAGGACATCACCGAGCGCCCGCTGCCCGAGGTGCAGATCTCCTCGCAGAAGATGGGCATCCACGAGTGGAGCTACGACAACGACATCTCCGCCGACAAGCGCTTCAAGGTGCCGCACCGCGACAAGGTGATCGCGCTGAAGGACATCCGCGCCGAAGTCGAGCTCGGTTACGACCTCAAGCTCGCGCTCGGCGAGGCGCAGCGCTGCCTGAATTGCGACGTGCAGACGGTATTCTCCGCGCCGCTCTGCATCGAATGCGACGCCTGCGTCGACATCTGTCCGATGGACTGCATCACCTTCACCGAGAACGGTGAAGAGGATGATTTGCGGCAGCGCCTGAAAGCCCCCTCGCCGCATCACGATCAGGCGCTCTACGTCTCCGGCGACCTGAAGACCGGCCGCGTCATGGTGAAAGACGAAGACGTCTGCCTGCATTGCGGGCTGTGTGCCGAGCGCTGCCCGACCGGCGCCTGGGACATGCAGAAGTACCTCATCGATATGGTTCAAGCGGGATCAACATGTCAGTCCAAAGCCCGATCAGCAGCGTAAACGACTTCGTCGTCCGCTTCGCCAACGTCAACGGTTCGGGCTCGGCCTCCGCCAACGAACTGTTCGCGCGTTCGATCCTGCGCCACGGCGTGCCGGTGTCGCCACGCAACATCTTCCCGTCCAACATCCAGGGCCTGCCCACCTGGTATGAAGTGCGCGTCACCGAGGACGGCCATCTCGGCGCCCGCGGCGGCGTCGACATGATGGTGGCGATGAACCCGCAGACCTGGGACAAGGACGTCGCCTCGATCGAGCCCGGCGGCTACCTGTTCTACGACTCGACCAAGCCGATGCCGACGTCGAAATTCCGCGAGGACATCACGGTCATCGGCGTGCCGCTGACTGCGATCACCAATTCGACCTACACCGATCCGCGCCAGCGCCAGCTGTTCAAGAACATCATCTATCTCGGCGCACTCTGCGCGCTGCTCGACCTCGACCCCAAGCTGGTCGAACAGCTGATCGGCGAGCAGTACAAGGGCAAGGAGAAGCTGCTCTCCTCCAACGTCCATGCGCTGCATCTCGGCCGCGACTGGGCGCTGCAGAACCTGAAATGCCCGATCGGGCTGCGGGTGAAGAAGTCCGACAAGGTTGGCGACCGCATCTTCATCGAGGGCAACAGCGCCGCCGCGCTCGGCGCCGTCTATGGCGGCGCTACGGTGTGCGCCTGGTATCCGATCACGCCGTCATCGTCGGTGGCGGAAGCCTTCACCAGCCACTGCAAGAAGTACCGCCACGATCCGGAGACCGGCAAGGCGAAATACGCCATCGTGCAGGGCGAGGACGAACTGGCCTCGATCGGCATCGTGATCGGCGCGTCCTGGAACGGCGCGCGGGCCTTCACCGCGACCTCGGGTCCGGGTATCTCGCTGATGACCGAGTTCATCGGCCTGTCCTACTTCGCCGAGATCCCGGCCGTCATCATGAACATCCAGCGCGCCGGCCCCTCGACGGGCATGCCGACCCGCACCCAGCAATGCGACGTGATCGCCTGCGCCTATGCCTCGCACGGCGACACCAAGCACGTGCTGCTGTTCCCGGAAGATCCGGCGGAAGCGTTCGAATTCGCCGCCGCCGCCTTCGATCTCGCCGAACGGCTACAGACCACGATCTTCCTGATGCTCGATCTCGACATCGGCATGAACCACCGGCTGTGCCGCCCGCTGAAGTGGGACGACGCCAAGCAATACGACCGCGGCAAGGTGATGACGGCGGAGATGCTCGAGGAAGGCCGCGACTTCGGCCGCTATCTCGACGTCGACGGCGACGGCATCCCCTATCGCACCTATCCCGGCACGCATCCAACCAAGGGCTCCTACTTCACCCGCGGCACCTCGCGCGACCGCTACGCGCGCTATTCCGAGGAAGGCGCTGTTTACGCCGACAACATGCAGCGCCTGGTGCGCAAGTTCGAGACGGCGCAGGACATGGTGCCGCGGCCGCTGCAGGCCAATGCAGCGAAGCCGACCAAGTACGGCGTGCTCTATTTCGGCTCGACCTCGCCCGCGATGGACGAGGCGATCGGGATCCTGGAGGCGCGCGGCCATCAGCTCGACCGCATGCGCATCCGCGCCTTCCCGTTCCACTCCAGCGTCGCGAGCTTCATCGCCGATCACGACTTCGTCTACGTGGTCGAGCAGAACCGCGACGCGCAGCTCCGTCAGCTGATCGTCAACGAGAACGGCATCGACCCTGTGCGGCTGGTGCCGATCCTGCATTACGACGGCACGCCGATCACAGCGCGCTTCATCGCCAATTCGATCGGCGACCACCAGGATCATCTCAAGGTGACCCCTCTCCGCAAGGCCGTGACATGACCTACATTGCAAAGCCGAAGTTTCATCATCCCGGCCTGAAGAAGAACGAGCTGGGCTACACCCATCGCGACTACGAGGGGAAGATCTCGACCCTGTGCGCGGGCTGCGGCCACGATTCGATCACCGCCTCGATCATCGAAGCCTGCTACGAGCTCTCGATCGAGCCGCACCGGGTGGCGAAGATTTCCGGCATCGGCTGCTCGTCGAAGACGCCGGACTATTTCCTCGGCAATTCGCACGGCTTCAACTCGGTGCACGGCCGCATGCCGTCGGTGCTGACCGGCGCCAACCTCGCCAACCGCGACCTGATCTATCTCGGCGTCTCCGGCGACGGCGATTCGGCCTCGATCGGCTTCGGCCAGTTCGCGCATTCGATCCGGCGCGCCGTCAACATGACCTACATCGTCGAGAACAACGGCGTGTACGGCCTGACCAAGGGCCAGTTCTCGGCCACCGCCGACCGCGGCTCGAAGTCGAAGAAGGGCGTCACCAACACCGACAATGCGATCGACCTGGTCGCGATCGCGCTGCAACTTGGCGCCACCTTCGTGGCGCGCAGCTTCTCCGGCGACAAGACGCAGTTGGTTCCCTTGATTGCCGCTGCGATCCGCCACAAGGGCGCGTCCTTCATCGACGTGATCAGCCCCTGCATCGCCTTCAACAACCACGCCGGCTCGACCAAGAGCTTCGACTATGTCCGCGAGCACAATGACGCGGTGAACCGGCTCGACGTGCTGGTCGGCCGCGATCCGATCAGCGTCGACTATGCGCCCGGCACCGTGCAGGTGGTCGAGCAGCATGACGGCACGCGGCTCGCGCTGCGCAAGCTCGATGCCGACTACGATCCGCACGATCGGCTCGGAGCACAGACCTTCCTGCAGAAGCATGCGGCCAAGGGCCAGATCGTCACCGGGCTGCTCTATGTCGATCCGGATGCCGAGGACCTGCACACCCATCTCGACACCGTCGAGACGCCGCTCAACACGCTGGACGAACAGGCGCTCTGCCCCGGCTCAGCGGTGCTCGACAAGATCAACGCCAGCCTGCGCTGAGCACTCATTCTCGTCGTCACGAATGACGTGGCAAGGATGTGCGACAAACCGGTGTCGTCCCTGCCTAGTGCGCAATTGCGCACGGGAGCAGGGACCCATAACCACCGATGCAGATTGTCGAGCTACGTTGGAACGACGAGTCCCGTTCACAACAGAAGCCGCGGCGTATGGGTCCCTGCTTTCGCAGGGACGACAGCGGAGTTGGTGACCGCCACTTGTCGCTCAGCGCCGTAGGGTGGGCAAAGGAGCGCGGCGATGTGCCCGCCTCACGCGCCCCACTCGCGATGGTGGGCTCTGCGTCGTCCCTGCCTGGTGCGCAATTGCGCACGGGAGCGGGGACGACAGCGGAGCTCGTGACGTCTACTTGTCGCTCAAGACGTCGCCGAACAGCGCCCAGGACTTGCCGTCGAACCGCGCCATCTGGATCTGGCGGATCGGCGTCACATTGTCGGGCTCGGTCTGCACCTTGATGCCCGGCAGCAGCATCGGCAGTTCCAGCGCCATCAGATTGGTCGCCTGCTTGATGATGTTGTCGCGGCTGTAGTCGCCGTTGCAGTTCTTCAGCACCGCCGTCATGACCTGCGCGACCGTGTAGCCCTGCACGTTGAAGAGGTCGCCCGCGCTCGCATTCGGCTGATACTTCTTCATCCAGGCCGCAAACTCCTTCTGCGCCGGATCATCGGCCCAGCGCGGATCGGTCGGGTCCTTCAGATAGAGCCCGGTCACGACGCCGATAACGTTCTCGAGCCCGGCCGGCTCAAGGACTGCGGAGACCGAGTTGGAGACGGTCGGCAGAATGGTGAGCGGCTTCCAGCCCATGCTCGCCGCCTTGCGCAGCGCTTGCGCGGCGAATTTCGGCGTCGCTTCGGCGAAGAACACGTCGGCACCGGACTCGCGCATCGTCACCATCTGGGAATCGATGGTCGGATCGGTCGTCAGATACGTGGTCTCCGCAACGATCTGGCCGACATGCTCGCCAAGCCCGTCCTTGAAGCCCCTGAGATAATCCTTGCCGGCGTCTTCGTTCGGCGTGATGACGGCGATCTTGGCGTCCGGCTTGGTCTTCAGGATGTACTTTGCATAGAGCCGGCCTTCGAGCTCGTAGGTCGGATTGAAACCGACCGTCCACGGGAACTGCTTCGGATCGTTCCAGCGCGTCGCACCTGAGGACACGAACAGCTGAGGCACGTGCTTGATGTTGAGATATTTCTGCACCGAGATGTTGGGCGCGGTGCCGACCGCGCTGAAGATCGCGAGCACCTCGTCCTGCTCGACCAGCTTGCGAGTCTGCTCGACGGTCTTCGACGGCGAATAGGCGTCGTCGAGACTCTCGAAGTCGATCTTGCGGCCGCCGATGCCGCCCTGATCGTTGAGCATCTGGAAATACGCGGCTTCGGCGCGTGCGATCGTGCCGTAGGCCGACGCCGGGCCGCTATAGGGTGCGGTGTTTCCTATTCTGATCGCGGAATCGGCTGCAACGGACGGCGAGATCGACGAGGCTGTAAGCGCGGTGAAGGCGAGAAAGCCCGCCAGGCGAGAGAGAGTTGACAAGAGCGTATCCTTTTCTTGGTTTTCTTGACGCGGCGCACATTATCAATCGCGCCCGCGCAGGCAATCGCCAAGAAGACCGCAATGAGGTTTCCGCATGCCGGCAATCACGTTCACGCGTGCAACGTGATACGCTTTCAATATCGGAATGTTGCCGGGATGTTCATGATGCGAGCCTTTGGTGGACACCAGGGTTCACCAAGCAAGACTCGCGTTCCGCGCGGCGGTCACCGCGCGCTGATCGCTGCGTGAGCGCACGCCTCAAGCAGCGACCGCAGCCGCGCGCGGGCTGACGACGTATTCCTTCAGCACCTTGTCGGTGCCGTCGAGTTCGGTGAGTGCCACGTCGTAGGACCACAGATCGGCGAGATGCTGCAGCACGCGCCGCGTGTCGGTCTCGTTGAGCTGCGCGCCCTTCACGGTGGTGTGACGCAGCATCAGGCGGCGGTCGCCGTCGAGATCGACATCCACGACCTCGATATTGGCGTCGACGAATCCGACGTCGTATTGCCGTGCCAGCTCGCGGCGCACCCGGCGGTAGCCGCGCTCGTCGTGGATCGCATCGACCTTGATGCCCTGGCTTTCGGCGGGGTCGTCGTGCAGATGGAACATGCGGAAGCGCCGGATCAGCGCCGGGCTGAGGAACTGGTTGATGAAGCTCTCGTCGCGGTAGTTGCTCCAGATCTCGCGCAGCACGCCCTCGACGTCGCCCTTGCCGGCGATATCGGGGAACCAGGCGCGGTCCTCGTCCTCCGGAGTCTTCACGATCCGCTCGATGTCCTGCATCATGGCAAAGCCGAGCGCGTATGGATTGAAGCCGGAATAGCGGCGATCGTCGAACTCGGGCTGAAACACCACATTGGTGTGCGACTGCAGGAATTCGAGGAAATTGCCGTCGGTGAGCCGGCCCTGCTGATGCAGCCGGCTCATGATGCGGTAATGGACGTAGGTCGCGGTGCCCTCGTTCATCACCTTGGTCTGGCCCTGCGGGTAGAAGTACTGCGCGATGTGACGCACGATGCGAATGAGCTCGCGCTGCCAGCCTTGCAGGCGCGGCGCGGTCTTCTCAAGGAAGTAGAGGATGTTCTCCTGCGGCAGGCCAAGCAGCGCGCGGCGTCGCTCGGCGCTGAGCGTCGCCTTGCTCTTGGCCTTGGTGTTCGGCACCGTCCGCCACAAATCGTTGAACACGGCTTCCTCGTGCTGCCGGCGCTCGCCGGCGCGCTTCTCCTCGGCACGCAGGTCGAGCGTCTTCTTTCCGGGATAGCGGTCGACACCGTGCGACATCAGCGCATGCGCGGCATCGAGCGTCCGCTCCACCGTCTCGCGGCCATGGCGGTCCTCGCAGACCGCGATATAGCCCTTGGCGAATTCGAGATAATCGAGGATGCCTTCGGCGTCGGTCCACTGCTTGAACAGGTAATTGTTCTTGAAGAAGTGATTGTGCCCGAACGCCGCGTGCGCGATCACCAGCGTCTGCATCGTCGCGGTGTTCTCCTCCATCAGATAGGAGATGCACGGCGAGGAGTTGATCACGATCTCATAGGCGAGGCCCATCAGGCCCTTGCGATAAGACGCTTCCTGGAACGCGAACTGTTTGCCGAACGACCAGTGCTTGTAGAACAGCGGCATGCCGACCGACGAATAGGCGTCGAGCATCTGCTCGGCGGTAATCACCTCGATCTGGTTGGGATAGACGTCGAGCCCGAGTTCCTTGCGCGCGACCTCCTCGCAGGCGTCGTGAATCCGCTGCAGCGTCGGGAAATCCCAGTCGGCGCCATCGAACAGCAGTTCGCCGGAAGACCCCATTAAACTATACCCTTTCCTGGCTGGTGCGGCGCTTGAACAGGTCCTGGAACACCGGGAAGATCTCGCCGCGCTCGCTCACCTTGCGCATCGACAGCGGCTGGCCCTCGTTGCGCAGCCGCTCATAGAGCGTCCAGAGCGAGGAGTCCGGCATGTCGAAGGTGTAGTTGGCGGCCTCACCGACCTCGAGATAGGCGAAGAACTGGCAGACCGGCAGGATCTTGTCGGTCAACAGATGCCCGGTCACCCCGCTGTCGGAGGTCATGTTGTCGCCGTCCGAAGCCTGCGCGGCGTAGATGTTCCAGTCGGCGGGACGGAAGCGGGTTCGAACGATGTCGTGCATCGCAACCAGCGCGCTCGACACCAGCGTGCCGCCGGACGCCGGTCCATGGAAGAAGGTATCCTCGTCCACCTCCTCGGCGCGGTCGGTGTGCCGGATGAACACGATCTCGACGTGCTTGTAGCGCCGCTTCAGGAAGACGTAGAGCAGCATGTAGAAGCGCTTCGCCAGATCCTTCATGTGCTCGGACATCGAGCCCGAGACGTCCATCAGGCAGAACATCACGGCCTGCGCCACCGGCTTCGGCACCGTCTCGAAGCGGCGATAGCGGATGTCGATCGGATCGATGAACGGGATCCGCTTGACCTTGGCCTTCAGCGCGTCGAGCAGCGCCAGCAGTTCGCGACGCCGCGTCTCGTCGTCGCATTCCGCAAGCTCGGCCTCGAGCGCCTCGACCTCGTCCTTGCGCGGCCGGCGCAGCGCCACGCGTCGCGCCAGCGCCCGGCTCACCGTGCGGCTGATCGAAATGTTGGCGGGCGAGCCGGATGTCGCGTAACCCGCGCGCCGGATGCCCTCGCTCTCGGTTTCCGCGAGCTTGCGCTTGGCGAGATCAGGCAATTCGAGGTCGTCGAGGAAGAGGTCGACGAACTCCTCGCGGCTGAGCACAAAGCGGAAGGCGTCCTCGCTGTCGCCCTCGCCCGCGCCGGAGCCCTTGGCACCGCTCTGGTTCGGGCGCTGCAGCCAGTCGCCCTCGACGAACTTCTTGTTGCCGGGCAGCACCATGTCGCGCGTGCCGCCCTCGCGCCGGAACCGCGGCTCATCCATGCCGTCCAGCGGGATGGTCACCTCGCCGCCCTCCAGGACATCCTTGATGTCCCGGTCCTGCGACGACTTCTTGACGGCACCCTGCACCAGCGCCTTGGCGCGCCGCAGGAAGCGCTGCCGGTTCTCCAGGCTCTTGCTACCCGGATTCAACCGCCGATCGACGATATGCATGACCACGTTGCATCTGCCTCACGCCGGATGCGATCATGACAGTCGCATCGCATTTTTATTGGACGGGACGGAACGAGACGGAAAGCCGCTGCCGGCTTTCCGGATCGTGCACTAGCCGGCCTGCTTCACCCGCATGTACCACTCGACGAGCCGGCGGACCTGGCGCTCGGTATAACCGCGCTCCACCATCCGCTCGACGAACTCGCCGTGCTTCTTCTCGGTCTCGCCGTCCTTCTTGGAGCCGAACGAGATAACCGGAAGCAGATCCTCGACCTGCGAGAATATCCGCTTTTCGATCACGTCGCGAACCTTTTCGTAGGAGGTCCAGCTCGGGTTCTTGCCGTTGTTGTGCGCCCGCGAGCGCAGCGAGAACTTGACGACCTCGTTGCGGAAATCCTTCGGGTTGGCGATGCCGGCCGGCTTCTCGATCTTGGTCAGCTCTTGATTCAAAAGCTCGCGGTTCATCAGCTGGCCGGTGTCGGGATCCTTGAAGTCCTGGTCCTCGATCCAGGCATCGGCATAGTCGACATAGCGGTCGAACAGGTTCTGGCCGTAGTCGGAGTAGGATTCCAGATACGCCTTCTGGATCTCGTTGCCGATGAACTCGGCATAGCGCGGCGCGAGGTCGGCCTTGATGAATTCGAGATAGCGCTTCTCGGTCTCGTCAGGCAGCTGCTCGCGGCGGATCGCCATCTCCAGCACATACATCAGATGCACCGCGTCGGCGCCGACCTCGGTGGTGTCGTGATTGAAGGTCGAGGCCAGCACCTTGAAGGCAAAGCGGGTGGAGACGCCGTCCATGCCCTCGTCGACGCCGGCCGCGTCCTTGTATTCCTGCACGCTGCGCGCCTTCGGATCGGATTCCTTCAGGCTCTCGCCGTCATAGACCCGCATCTTGCCGAACAGCGTCGAGTTCTCGTGCTTGCGCAGCCGCGACATCACCGAGAAGCGGGCCAGCGTTTCCAGCGTGGCCGGCGCGCATGGCGCGGCGGCAAGCTCGGAGGTCTGGATCAGCTTCTCGTAGATCTTCTGCTCCTCGGTGACCCGCAGGCAGTACGGGACCTTGATGACGCAGATTCGGTCGATGAAGGCCTCGTTGTTCTTGTTGGTCTTGAAGCTCTGCCACTCGGCTTCGTTCGAGTGCGCGAGGATGATGCCGGTGAACGGGATCGCACCGATGTTCTCGGTGCCGATGTAGTTGCCCTCCTGCGTCGCCGTCAGCAGCGGGTGCAGCATCTTGATCGGCGCCTTGAACATTTCGACGAACTCGAGCACGCCCTGGTTGGCGCGGTTGAGGCCGCCGGAATAGCTGTAGGCGTCGGGGTCGTTCTGGGCGTAGGTCTCGAGCTTGCGGATATCGACCTTGCCGACCAGCGAGGAGATGTCCTGATTGTTCTCGTCACCGGGCTCGGTCTTGGCGACCGCGATCTGGCGCAGCCGGGAGGGCTGGATGCGCGCGACGCGGAATTGCGAGATGTCGCCGCCGAAGGCCTCGAGCCGCTTGTAGGCCCAGGGCGACATCAGCCCGCTCAGCCGGCGGCGCGGAATGCCGTACTTCTCCTCGATCATCGGCCCGAGCTGCTCGGGGTCGAACAGCCCGAGCGGGCTCTCGAACACCGGCGACAGTTCGTCACCCGCCTTCAGCACGTAGATCGGATGAATTTCCATCAGCGCCTTGATGCGCTCGGCGAGCGACGACTTGCCGCCACCGACCGGTCCGAGCAGATAGAGGATCTGCTTGCGCTCCTCGAGGCCCTGTGCGGCGTGGCGGAAGAAGCCGACCAGGCGTTCGATCGTGTCCTCCATGCCGAAGAAGCCGGCGAAGGCCGGATACGACCTGATCGTACGGTTCAAAAAGATACGGCCAAGGCGTGGGTCCTTGGCCGTGTCGATCATCTGGGGCTCACCGATCGCCGCTAATAACCGCTCGGCCGCATTGGCATATCGCATCGGATCGCTTCGACACGACTCCAGATACTCGGCCATCGACATGTCGGTCTGGCTTCGCGCTTCAAACGACCTTGCGAAGGCGTTGAACAAAGAATCGTTGTACATGATCCCTCTCTCCACGATATGTATCGCCGCACGACTGACACGAGTCGCAACCAGAGCATCCTAGGATCGAATCAGCGTCGGCACGCTGGGTCCATTGGACACTCGACCGACTCATTTCGGCAATGCACGGCGCGTGCAGCCTCTGCCTTATCAACAGGCAGGAAGCTTAATGGTTCATCAATATCCCCCGTTGGTAACCTGATTTTAGCGGTTGTAACCCCTCAGCCACATCCGTGGTTTACCGGGGCCCAGGCTTCCGAGGCGGACATCCGAGCGGGGCAACTTCCCCGCCCGAAGATGAACGTTGGCCTCCCTCAAAAGGTGTGGCTGTCCTGCCTTGGCGTCAAGATGTGCACGTCACAGACTCGCATGAACAAACTGTCAGGAGAGGTTGAACGTGCCTCCTTGTCGCCGCGACTAAGGCAACGAGCCCGCGCAGTTCCACGCGGCACCATTGCCGCGCATTAAAGATGACACCTTGGAGGCGCGGGCTATTCCCGAGGCGGTCATGAAGCAGACGTTCCTTGTTGTCGCACTTGCCGCCGCAGCCTGCGCCGGCGCGGCGTCAACCGTCGAGGCGCAGGAAGGCGTCGACAAGGCCAAGGCGGCCGCCTTCGACAACAGGATGTTCGCAGGCCCGCCCGGCGCGAAAGCCTATGCCTGCTTCGTGCGGCGCTACGATGCAAATCATCTGGCGCAGCATCCGAAGCAGAAGGTAAGCGCGATGAAGCTGCTCGTCGCCGCCGAGGATGCGCCGGAGGACAAGACCACCAACTACTCGTTCCGGCTTGGCGTCGCTTACCGGCACCGCCCCGGCAATTTCGACTCCAGCGGTTACTGCAACCACGCGGTCGCAACCGAATCCGGACACGAGATTCGCTTCGAATGCAGCGTGGATTGCGAGGGCGGCGGTATCACCGTGGCGCTGTCGAAAGACGACAAATCCGCGATCGCACGCCTGAGCAGCATCAGGATGTGGAATCGCAACAAGCCCGACGATGAGGCGAGCGAAGAGCTGCTTGCCGGCGCCGACGACAAGATCTTTCGCGTCGATCGGGCGGACCCAAGCGAATGCGCCGAACTTGTGACCGACCGCAAGGAACTCGCTGCGCTCCGCCACAAGTGATAGGCTTTGCGCCGGTCGACAATCATTGCGCGAGGGACGCCATGCACCGACGCAGCATCCTGTGGGGCACGCTCTCGGCGATCGGCGCTGCCTTTACCGCGTCGCGGGCGAACGCCGCTACTGAGACCGCACCCCCGGGAAAGCTGAAGGTGGTCTATCACCTCGACGACCTCGGCAAGGTCAATTTCGTGATCGGCAACATCCAGAACCACCTCGACGGCGCCGGCGGCCCCGGCAATGTGACGATCGCGCTCGTGGTACACGGCCAGGCGCTGAAGGCGTTTCATTCGGCGGCCGCCAATCCCGGCCTGACGAAGCATGTCCGGCAGCTCACGGCGGACGGGATTGAACTCGTCGCCTGCGGCAACACCATGAAATCGCAGAACATCGGCCTGAATGACCTGCTTCCCGGCTTCGTCGCCGCCGAGCGCGGCGGCGTGGTCCGCCTCGCCGAGCTCCAATCCCAGGGCTACCTCTACCTGCGGCCCTGACGCGCGGCCGCGCGCCCGCAACGCGTCATAAAAATGTGCCGAGATCAGGGTCTGCTCGCACCGGCGTCCGAGGGGATCGAACTGTTGTGAATGGCGTTATCCCTTGGGAATGCTGATATTCCGCCCGGGCCCCCAGCCATGTTGACAATCCGCCTCCGCCCCCGAAAGCTGCCCGGGAACCCAAAAATCGACCCTCGATCGAACGAGAACAGGCACCCATGAACCCCGTCAAAGCACTCGAAAATCACCGCCAGGCCGTCTGGCTCGACTTCCTTGCCCGCGGCTTCGTCGCCAACGGCGACCTGAAGCGGCTGATCGAGACCGACGGCGTCAAAGGCGTGACGTCCAATCCCTCGATCTTCGAGAAGGCGATCGGCAGCTCGGACGAGTATGACGGGGCGATCGGCAAGGCCCTCAAGAAGGGCGACCGCTCGGTCGCCGACCTGTTCGAACACCTCGCGGTCGAGGACATCCGGCACGCCGCCGACGTGCTGCGCCCGGTCTACGACCAGAGCCACGGCGGCGACGGCTTCGTCAGCCTTGAAGTGTCGCCCTATCTGGCGATGGACACCAAGGGCACGATCGCGGAGGCTGAGCGGCTGTGGAAGGACGTCCACCGCAAGAACCTGATGGTCAAGGTGCCGGCGACGCCGGAAGGCCTGCCGGCGGTCGAGTATCTGATCAGCGAAGGCATCAGCATCAACATCACGCTGCTGTTCTCGCAGAAAGTCTATCGCCAGGTCGCGGAGGCCTATCTCAAGGGCCTGGAGAAATACGTCGCCAAGGGCGGCGATCCCTCCCATGTCGCGAGCGTCGCCAGCTTCTTCGTCAGCCGCATCGACTCTGCCGTCGACAAGCAGCTCGACGAGAAGATCGCACGCGCCAACGACCCCTCCGAGAAGGAGCGGCTTGCGGCGCTGAAGGGCAAGGTCGCGATCGCCAATGCAAAGCTCGCCTACCAGGACTACAAGCGCCTGTTCTCAGGCCCGCGCTGGGACAAGCTCACCGCCAAGGGCGCCAAGCCGCAGCGGCTGCTGTGGGCTTCGACGGGCACCAAGAACAAGGACTATAGCGACGTGCTCTATGTCGAGGAGCTGATCGGCCCCGACACCGTCAACACCGTGCCGCCGGCAACCCTCGATGCCTTCCGCGACCACGGCAAGGTCCGCGACAGCCTCGAGGAGAATGTCGAGGACGCCCGCCACGTGCTGGAGGAGCTGGAGAAGTCCGGCATCTCGCTCGATGCGATCACCGAGGAGCTGGTCAAGGACGGCGTCAAGCTGTTCGCCGACGCGGCCGACAAGCTGTACGGCGCGGTCGCCCACAAGCGCGCGACCTCGCTCGGCGGCGGCATCGACCATCAGAAGCTGGCGCTCGGCGCCGGTATCGAGAAGGCGGTCGAGAAAAGCACCGAGGAATGGCGCGCCTCGGCCAAGATCCGAAGGCTCTGGCACAAGGACAAGTCGGTCTGGACCGGCGATGACGAGGACAAATGGCTGGGCTGGCTGACCAGCGCAGCCTCCGCCGACGTCGCCGACTACGAGGATTTCGCCAAGCGCGTGAAGGGCCAGAACTTCACCGACGCCGTGGTGCTCGGCATGGGCGGATCGAGCCTCGGGCCGGAGGTGCTGGCCCAGACCTTCCCGCACAAATCCGGCTTCCCGCGGCTGCACGTGCTCGACTCCACCGATCCGGCGCAGGTGCGCGCGATGGAGGAGTATGTCGACATCGCGAAGACGCTGTTCATCGTCTCCTCCAAATCCGGCGGCACCACCGAGCCGAACGTGATGAAGGACTATTTCTTCGACCGGGTGGCCAAGGCGATCGGCAAGGACAAGGCCGGCCATCGCTTCATCGCGGTGACCGATCCCGGCTCGTCGCTGCAGAAGGTCGCGATCAAGCAGGGCTTTGCCCGCATCTTCTACGGCGACCCGGCGATCGGCGGCCGCTATTCGGTGCTGTCGCCGTTCGGCCTGGTGCCGGCGGCCGCCGCGGGCATCGACGTCCGCAGCCTGCTCGGCCATACGCTCGCCATGGTGCGGTCCTGCGGCGCCGACGTGCCGCCGCAGGAAAACCCGGGCGTCCAGCTCGGGCTGGCGATGGGCATCGCCGGGCTCGAAGGCCGCGACAAGGTGACGATCTTCTCCTCACCCGAGGTCGCCGATTTCGGCGCCTGGGCCGAGCAGCTGATCGCGGAATCGACCGGCAAGGACGGCAAGGGCCTGATCCCGATCGAGGGCGAGACGATCGGCGATGCCGCGGTCTACGGCAACGACCGCTTCTTCATCGACCTGCGCACCGAGGGCGAGCACGACGCCGCGCATGAGGCCAAGCTCGCCGCGCTCGAAGCCGCCGGACATCCCGCGGTCCGGATCGTGATGAAATCGATCGACCATATCGGCCAGGAGTTCTTCCGCTTCGAGATCGCAACCGCGGTGGCGGGCGCGATCCTCGGCATCAACCCGTTCAACCAGCCCGACGTCGAGGCCGCCAAGATCAAGACGCGTGAGCTGACGGCAGCCTTCGAGAAGACCGGGTCGCTGCCGGCCGAGCGGCCGGTGGTCTCGGCGGATGGTGTCGAGCTCTACACCGACGCGCAGAACGCCGAGGAGCTGCGCAAGGCCGGTGCCAATGGCGACCTCAATTCCTGGATCAAAGCCCACCTCTCGCGCTCCGGCCGCGGCGACTATGTCGCCCTGCTCGCCTATATCGAGCGCGACGGCGACACCATCGACGCCATGCAGGCGATGCGGCAGAAGGTGCGCGATGCGAAACACCTTGCGACCTGCGCTGAATTCGGCCCGCGCTTCCTGCATTCGACCGGACAGGCCTACAAGGGCGGGCCCGACAGCGGCGTGTTCCTGCAGGTCACGACCGACGACAGCAAGGACCTGGCGGTGCCTGGCCAGAAGGCGAGCTTCGGCGTGATCAAGGCGGCGCAGGCGCGCGGCGATTTCGACGTGCTCACCGAGCGCGGCCGGCGGGCGCTGCGCGTGCACCTCAAGGGCGATCTCACCTCTGGGCTTGCGGCACTCGATGCCGCGATCTCGGCCGCGCTGAACTGACGGAGGCCAAGATGCAACTCGGCATGATCGGCCTCGGGCGGATGGGCGGCAACATCGTCCGCCGCCTGATGAGCAACGGCCACACCACCGTGGTCTACGACAAGGATCCGAAGGCGGTCGCGGCGCTGGTCGCCGACAACGCCACCGGTTCCTCGTCGCTGGAGGATTTCGTCCTCAAGCTGGAAGCGCCGCGCACCGCCTGGGTGATGCTGCCGGCCGGCAAGATCACCGAAGCCACCATCGAGGCGCTGTCGAAGCTGATGCAGCCCGGCGACGTCATCATCGACGGCGGCAACACCTTCTGGCAGGACGACGTCCGCCGCGGCAAGGCGCTCAGGGAGCGTGGGCTGCATTATGTCGACGTCGGCACCAGCGGCGGCATCTGGGGCATCGAGCGCGGCTACTGCATGATGATCGGCGGCGACAAACCCGTCGTCGACCGGCTCGATCCAATCTTCAAGACGCTGGCGCCGGGCATCGGCGACATCCCGCGCACCTCCAGCCGCGAGGGCCGCGATCCGCGCATCGAACAGGGCTACATCCACGCCGGTCCGATCGGCGCCGGGCATTTCGTGAAGATGATCCACAACGGCATCGAATACGGCCTGATGCAGGCCTATGCCGAAGGCTTCGACATCCTGAAGAACGCCAATATCGAGGCGCTGCCGCCCGAGCATCGCTTCGATCTCGACATCGCCGACATCGCGGAAGTCTGGCGGCGCGGCAGCGTGATCCCGTCCTGGCTGCTCGACCTCACGGCGTCGGCGCTGGCGCAGAACCACACGCTCGACAACTACTCGGGCTTTGTCGAGGATTCCGGCGAAGGCCGCTGGACCGTCAATGCCGCGGTCGACGAGGCCGTGCCGGCGGAAGTGCTGACCGCTGCGCTCTACACCCGCTTCCGCTCGCGCAAGGATCACACCTTCGCCGAGAAGATCCTCTCGGCGATGCGCGCAGGCTTTGGCGGCCACAAGGAGCCGCCGAAGAAATCTTAAAGCGAACCGCGGAAGGTCACGTGCAGAAGAAACCCGATCCTTGCTCCTTCATCATCTTCGGCGCCACCGGTGATCTGACACACCGGCTCGTCGTCCCGGCGCTCTACAATCTCGCCGCCGGCAATCTGCTGCCGGAAAAGTTCTGCGTGGTCGGCATTGTCCGCAAGGGCATGTCGAGCGAGCAGCTGACCGACAGCCTGATGCAGGGGCTGCGCAAGTTCGCTACCCGCCCCGTCGACGAGGCGATCGCGAAGCGGCTGTTCGAATGCGTCACCTCGATCGAGGCTGATCCGAGAGATCCCGCTTCGTTCGATGCCATGAACGAACGGCTCGACAAGCTCGAGACGGCGCGCGGCACCGGCGGCAACCGGCTGTTCTATCTCGCGACCCCGCCGAACGCCTTCCTCCCGATCAGCGAGCAGCTCGGACGCACCGGCATGCTGGAGGAAAACGGCGCCTGGCGGCGGCTGATCATCGAAAAGCCGTTCGGCACCGATCTGGCATCGGCCAGGGCGCTGAATGCTGCGCTGCTGAAGCTGATGGATGAACACCAGATCTACCGGATCGACCATTATCTCGGCAAGGAAACCGTCCAGAACATCCTGGTGCTGCGCTTTGCCAACGGCATGTTCGAGCCAATCTGGAATCGCAACCACATCGACCACATCCAGATCACCGTCGACGAGAAGCTCGGCGTCGGCCATCGCGGCAGCTTCTACGACGCCACCGGCGCGCTGCGCGACATGGTGCCGAACCATCTGTTCCAGCTGCTGTCGCTGGTCACGATGGAGCCGCCGGCGCGCTTCGACGCCCATGCGGTGCGCTCGGAGAAGGCGGAGGTGCTAAGCGCGATCCAGATCCAGAGCGCGCAGGAAGCGCTGTCCAACTCGGTGCGCGGCCAGTATCGCGGCGGCCGGATCGGCGACACCGAGATCGAGGACTATCTCAAGACACTGGACGTCAAGCCCGACAGCTCGACCGAGACCTATGCCGCGCTGAAGCTGACCATCGACAATTGGCGCTGGGCCGGCGTGCCGTTCTACCTGCGTACTGGCAAGGCACTGACCACCAAGCGCACCGAGATCGCGATCAAGTTCAAGCAGGCGCCGTTCGCGATGTTCCGCGATACCGCGGTCGACCGCCTGTCGCAGAACTACCTGGTCATCTCGACCGAGCCGACCGAAGGCATCGAGCTGCAGTTCAACACCAAGGTGCCGGGCCCGGCCATCAACATCGACGGCGTCGAGATGAAGTTCCGCTACAAGGACTACTTCAAGGCCGAGCCGTCGACCGGCTACGAGACGCTGATCTACGACTGCATGATCGGCGACAATCTGCTGTTCCAGCGCGCCGACAGCGTCGAGGCCGGATGGCAGGCGGTGCAGCCCTTCCTCGATGCCTGGAAGACTGCCGGCGGGCGTGGCCTGCAACCCTACAAGGCCGGCAGCGAAGGCCCGGAGGCGGCCAACGCGCTATTGACGCGCGACGGCCGCAGCTGGCGGAAGCTGAGCTGACCATGACCGCGAGCGGCGAGCGCAAGATCATCACGGTCGCCGATCCGGCCGCACTGGCGCAGACCGCCGCCGAGCGGGTGATCGCCAGGATCGACCAGAACAGCGGCCGGGTCGCGGTGTGCCTCACCGGCGGCTCCAGCCCCAAGGCGCTCTACCAGCTGCTGGCGACGCCGGACTATCGCCAAAGAATTCCGTGGGACCGCATCGACTGGTTCATCGGCGACGAGCGGCTGGTGCCGCGCAAGGACCCGCTGCACAATATGAGCATGGCGCGCCAGGCCTTCCTCGACCGCTGCGCTCCGGCTGCGAATGTCCATCCGATCGCAACCGACACCGCCGATCTCAGGGATCCCGACGTCAGCGCGGCGCTGTACGAGAACGAGCTGATGGCCTTCTACGGCGCCGAACAGCTCGATCCGAAGCGGCCGCTGTTCGACCTGGTGCTGATGGGCATCGGGCCCGACGGCCACACCGCCTCGCTGTTTCCGGGCTATCCCGCGGTCGAGGAGACCCAGCGCTGGGTGGTCGGGGTGCCGAAGGCGAACGTCGAGCCGTTCGTGCCGCGAGTCTCCTTGACCCTGCCCGCCCTCGCCTCCTGCCGCGAGATGCTGTTCGAGGTCGCGGGCGAAAACAAGCGCGCGATCTTGACGCGCCTGTTCGCAGGCGAGAACCTGCCGGCAAACCGCGCGCGATCGCTGGGCGAAACCGTCTGGCTGATCGATCAGGCCGCGCTGCCGGAGGATTTTCGTGGATGATGCTCTTGGGTGACTTTCTTGGGTGACGGGCAAAACCCCTGCGCACTGGTCGTGATGGGCGTCTCCGGCTCGGGCAAGAGCACCATCGCCGACCGCCTTGCGATCAGGATCGGCTGGCGCTTCGAGGACGGCGACAGCTTTCATCCGCCGAGCAATGTCGCGAAAATGCATTCCGGCCAGCCGCTCACCGACGAGGATCGCTGGCCCTGGCTGCGCGCCATCGCCAATGAGATCGACCGCACCTGCGGCGTCCGCGAACGCGCCGTCATCGCCTGCTCCGCGCTGAAGCGCGCCTATCGCGACATCCTGGTGCATGGCCGCGACGATATCCGCATCGTCTTCCTCGACGGCACGCAGGAGCTGATCGCCACACGGCTGGCCGCGCGCAAGGACCATTTCATGCCGCCGGGCCTGCTCGCCAGCCAATTCAAGACGCTGGAGCCGCCGACACCGGACGAACGCCCGATCACGGTTGCGATCGACCGTTCGGTCGACAGCATCGTCGAAGACATTGTCAGTCAACTGAAGCTGGACCACTCATGACCCGCATCGCTCTTGTCGTATCCGATGTCGACGGCACGCTGCTCACCAAGGACAAGACCCTGACCGACGGCGCCCTGACCGCGGTGCGCAGGCTGCACGAGGCCGGCATCGGCTTCACCATCGTCTCCAGCCGGCCGACGATCGGGATGGGCTTCCTGGTCGCGCCGCTCGCGATCACGCTGCCGGTCGGCGCCTTCAACGGCTCTTCGATCGTCGATCCGCAACTGAAGCCGATCGAGCAGCATTTGATCCCCCCCGCCATCGCCAAACGCAGCGTCGACCTGCTCCGCGAGCGCGGCGTCGACATCTGGCTGTTCACCAACGACCGCTGGCTGACCCGGAATCCTGACGGCGAGTACAACGCGCACGAAAAGCGCGCGATCAAGCATGACCCGACCATCGTCAGCGATTTCACGCCCTATCTCGACCAGGCCTGCAAGATCGTCGGCGCGAGCTCGGATGCACCTCTGCTGCAGCGCTGCGAGGCAGAGATGCAGCAGATGGTCGGCAATGATGCGACCGCGGTCCGCTCGCAGACCTACTATCTCGACGTCACCCCGCCCGGCCACGACAAGGGCACCTTCGTCGAGGGCATCGCGAAGCGCCTCGGCGTGGCGCTGGAGAATGTCGCCACAATCGGCGACATGCAGAACGATCTGCCGATGTTTGCGCGAAGCGGCGTCTCGTTCGCGATGGGCAATGCCAGCGATGACGTGAAGGCGCGCGCCACCCATGTCACCGAAACCAACGAGCACGATGGTTTCGCGCGCGCGATGGACACGGTGCTGACGATGAGCCTTTAAGGCGGCTTTCTAAAAAGATCGTGAGCAAAGCAAAAACCACGATCAGGTCGACCGCTGCACCGCCGGCTTCTCGGCGTCGGCCCTGGCGGCACTGAGATTATGCGCCGTGTTGATCAGCGCGATATGGGTCAGCGCCTGCGGAAAGTTACCGGTCTGCCGGCCGGCGCCGGAGTCGAACTCCTCCGCCAGCAGCCCGAGATCGTTGGCGACCGCGACGACGCGGCCGAACATGGTTTGCGCCTTGTCGACATTGCCCGCCAGCACATGGGCGTCGGCGAGCCACAGGCTGCAGGCCAGGAACGCGCCCTCGATCGGCTGGATTTCGTCGGACACCTCGCGCGGATCGTGCCGCAGTACGAACCCGTCGCGCATCATGTGCCGTTCGACCGCCGCGATCGTGCCGCGGATGCGCGGATCGGACGGCGGCAGGAAGCCGACCGACGGCAGCAGCAGCAGGCTGGCGTCGAGCAGCTTTGACCCGTAGCTCTCGACGAAGCTGTCGAGACCAGGATTGAAGCCCTGCCGGCAGACGTCGCGATGAATGGCCTCGCGCAGCACCCGCCATTTGACCAGCGGTCCGTTGAAGCCGAACCGCTCCGCGCTCTTGATGGCGCGGTCGAAGGCGACCCAGCACATCACCTTGGAGAACACGTAGTGTCTGGGCGTGCCGCGCCGCTCCCAGATGCCGTGATCCGGCTGGTCCCAGACGTCGGCGAGATGAGCGACGACGGTGCATTCGAGCGACCAGTTCTCTTCGTCGAGCTTCAGCTTGGCCATACGGGACTGGTGGAAGGCGTCGATCAGCTCGCCATAGACGTCGAGTTGCAGCTGCGCATGCGCGGCATTGCCGACGCGGACCGGCTGCGCCCCCTCATAGCCGGGCAGCCACCCGGCTTCCCATTCCAACAGGCGCCGCTGGCCCAGGATGCCGTACATGATCTGCATGTTGGCGGGAGCACCGGCCGCGGCCCGCAGCAGCCAGTTGTGCCAGGCGGCCGCCTCCTCGGTGTAGCCCGAATTCATCAGCGCCAGCAGCGTAAAGGTGGCATCGCGCAGCCAGCAGAACCGGTAGTCCCAGTTGCGCGCGCCGCCGAGCTTTTCCGGCAATGACGTGGTCGGCGCCGCAACGATGCCGCCGGTCGGCCTGAAGGTCAGCGCCTTCAGCGTGATCAGCGAGCGCATCACGAGACCGCGCTGATAGCTGCCGTCATAAGTCGAACGGCTGCACCATTCCTTCCAGTAGTCCTCGGTATCCTTCAGCGCCGCCTCGGGATCGATGGGCTCCGGCACCGGTTGATACGACGCACCATATGTCAGGACGAACGGCACGGTGTCGCCCTCGCCGACCTCGAAATCGGCGATCGTGGTCAGGTCCTTGCCTGATGTCTTGACCGGCGTGCGCAGTACGGTCATGTCCCGCCCGCTGATCGCCAGCAGCCCCTCGCCGTCCGGGTTCTTCTTCACCCAGGGGACATCGACGCCGAAGCCGAAGCGGATCACCAGCTCCATGTGCATCGTGACGCGGCCGCTGATGCCGCGAACCAGGCGGACCACGTCGGAGGCATGGCCGCGCGGCGGCATGAAGTCGATCAGCGCGACCACGCCGTCCTCGGTCTCGAACCGCGTCTCCAGGATCAGCGTATCGTCCCAATAGCGGCGGGAGGTCTGCCTGATTTCCCCGGCGGGCGCCAGCAGCCAGCGGCCATTCCGCGACGTGCCGAGCAGCGCCGCGAAGCAGGCGTCGGAATCGAACGCCGGCCAGCACAGCCAGTCGATCGAGCCGTCACGGCCGACCAGCGCTGCGGTCTCGCAGTCCCCGATCAGTCCGTAGTCTTCGATGCGAGAGGCCACGCGCCATGCTCCGCGTTAGCCTGCGTGCGACCGCTCGCGGGTTGCACGCTTGAGCGCGTCGACGTCGATCGCCGACGCGAGGTGCTCGATCGAGACCGGCAGCCGCCGTTTCCAGTTCGGATGCTCGTAGACGGTGCCCGGGATGTTCGGCTGCTCGACGATGCCGAGCAAATCCTCCATCGAAACCGCCATCATCCGCGACCGCGTCCGTGCCATGAAGCTCACCACCGAATAGAAATCATTGTGGTGGATATCGTGACGGCGCAGCACGTCGTCGAGATGGCCGAGCGCATCCCAGCGCCCCTGGTCGGTCTCGCCGGGATCGATCCCGAGCGCGCGCTTGGTCTTGAGGTCGCTGAACGAGCGCCAGCCGGCATAGGTCGACAGGTCGTGGGTGTTGAACGTCACCAGCGCGTTCGGCAGGTAATAGTCGGCGTTGCGGAAGACGCCCTGGTCGTCGGTCTCGAACATCATCACCAGATACGACCAGATGCCCCAGCCGTTCATCTGCTCGCGGAAGCCCGGGGGCACGGTGCCGAGGTCCTCGCCGATCACGACGCAGCGGTTTGCTGTGCTCTCCTGCGCGGTCGCCGCTAGCAGCGCCTCGAACGGCATCAGCACATAGGCGCCATTGGCCGGGCCGAAGCCGCGCGGCACGAGATAAAGCCGCTTCAGCCCGAAGGCGTGATCGAGCCTGATCGCGCCGGCATGGTGCATCGAGGCGCGCAGCATCTGCCTGAACGGCTCGAACGAGCGCTGCTCGAGGCCCGCGGCGTTGAAGCCGGCAAGTCCCCAGTCCTGGCCCGCGGTGTTGAGCGGGTCCGGCGGCGCGCCGACGCCGAGATGACGCGAGATCGCGACCTGCTCATTCCAGGCGTCGAAGCCATCCGACTGCACGCCGACGGCGACGTCGAGATAGAGCCCGACCCGCATGCCGAGCTTGTGCGCGAGCGCCTGGCAGGCGCCGAGCTGCCGGTCCGCGGTCCATTGCACGAATTCGACGAACTCGACCTCGGTGGCGGTGTCGCGCGCCCGGCGCAATTTCGCGCACGCCGCATCATTGGGCTGCCGCCACTCGTCCGGCCATTCCCACCACGGCGTATTGAACTTATGCCGTATCACCTCGAAGCAGGCGAAGCGCGACAGCAGCACGCCCTGCTCCTTGCGATAGGCCTCGAAATCCTGCCAGCGGCCGAGGCCGGGATTGGCCTTGAAGGCCGCGAAGGCCGCACGCAGCGCGGGCCATTTCAGCGCCGCGGCACCGACATAGTCGACCATGTCGCGGCTGCGGAGCTGCGCCAGCGCGGCTTGCGTCTCGGCGTCGGCGCGGAATTCGGGAATCTTCGCGACGTCGATATAGAGCGCGTTGAGGAACAGCCGGCTGTTCGGCGAGTACGGACTGCAATCGCCGGGCCGATCGTCGAACAGCGCATGCAGCGGATTGAGCCCGATCCCGTCGGCGCCGAGCCGATGGGCGAATTCGAGCAGGCCATGCAGATCGGTGAAGTCACCGATGCCCCAGTTGCGCGCGGACCGCACGCCATAGAGCTGGACCGCGATGACCCAGCAGCGGTCGAACGCGCCGCCGAATGCGCCGTCCGGCGCCACCAGAAACGGCAGCTCCTCGCTGCCCGATGCGTCCTTGAGCTGCAGCCGGTGCACGCCCTCGGGCAGGCCCGACGGCCACGTCACACTCCGCTCATGCGCCTCGCCTTGCGCGAGCACCGCAGTGCCGTTGGTGAGCTTCCATTGCACCGGAAGCCGGGCCGTCTCGGCGAGCTGCGTCTGTCCGCCATGGCCGCCTCTGACGACCACGGGATCGGCGATCATCCGACGCGGCGTCTGGGGCGGCAGCGCCGCGAGGATCGCCGTCAGCGCCTCGGGGGTTGTCACACGGCGGTGACCGCTCCCATCGATATACTCGGTCTGGATTCCCAGGGTCTGGGCTTTGGCGTAAAGGTCCATTCGGCACGCTGCTTGCTCGCAACGGTATTGGGATCGTTGCTAAATTGTACAGATACGGGAAAGGGATAGTTGATGTTCAACGCTCTACCCTATCCGGCGTTCCCACCGGGAACCATTACCCGGCGAGCGGCTTTCTATATGGGTCTGGCGTGCCTCCTTCCCGGCGCGGGGACTTCATTTGCCTATTCAATGGCGGCATCACCGTGAACAAAACCGCCCGGCCTGTCGAGAGTGCCCACGGCACTTTTCATATTACCGATGTCTATCCGTCGGTTGATGGCGGCCGCTTTGCGGTCAAGCGCATCGCGGGCGAACCTGTCGAGGTGTGGGCCGACATCTACCGTGACGGACATGAGGTGATCGCAGCGGCGTTGGTGTGGCGGCACGAAGGCGACGGCGAATGGCAACACGCGCCGATGACGTTGCACAGCGACGACCGCTGGGGCGGCACCTTCGCGCCCGACCGGCCCGGCCGCTACAGCTACGCGATCGAGGCCTGGACCGACGAATTCGCCAGCTGGCGGCATCGCTTCGAGCAGAAGCAACGCGACGGCGGCGACCACACGCTGGATGCCGTCGAAGGCGCGGGCATGCTGACCCGGGCGCAGGCCGGTGGCCCGGCCGCGGCCGCTGTCATCATCAGGCAGTGCGAAATCTTTCTGCAGACCGGCGAGCCGGGCGCGCTGCTCGCACCCGAATTGCGGGAGGCGATGGCCGGCAGCCAGTTTCGCCGCGACCTGGTGCGATCGCAGCTCTATCCTCTCACCGCCGACCGGCCACGGGCGCGCAGCGGCGCGTGGTATCAGATGTTTCCGCGCAGCCAGGGCAAGACGCCGGGCATGCACGCGACCTTCAACGACTGCATCGCGCGGCTGCCCGATATCGCGGCGATGGGCTTCGACGTCGTGCTGCTGGCGCCGATCCACCCGATCGGGCGGACCCATCGCAAGGGCCGCAACAATGCCGCCGTCGCGCAGGCCGGCGATCCCGGCAGCTCCTATGCGATCGGCGCGGCCGAGGGCGGCCACGACGCGGTGCATCCGGAGCTCGGCACGCTCGACGCCTTCCGCGCCTTCGTGGCGGCATGCCAGGCCCACGGCCTCGAGGTCGCGCTCGATTTCGCGGTGCAATGCTCGCCCGATCATCCCTGGCTCACGGCGCATCCGGAGTGGTTCAAGCGGCGTCCGGACGGATCGATGCGGACGGCCGAACATTCGCCGCAGCGCTGGGACGATGTCGTCAATCCGGATTTCGAATCCAAGGATGCCGCCGCGCTGTGGCGCGCGTTGCGCGATGTGGTGCTGTTCTGGGTCGAACAGGGCGTGAAGATCTTCCGGGTCGACAATCCGCACACCAAGCCGCTGGCATTCTGGGAATGGCTGATCCGCGAGGTGCAGGACAGTGATCCGGACGTGCTGTTCCTTTCGGAGGCGTTCGCGCGGCCGAAACTGATGAAGGGTCTCGCCAAGCTCGGCTTCACGCAATCGTACACTTACTTCACCTGGCGCACGCAGCGTTCCGAGCTCGAACAGTATCTCGGCGAGTTGATCTCGTATCCCGATCGCGACTTCTTTCGGCCGAATTTCTTCGTCAACACACCTGACATCCTGCCCTTCCACCTGCAAAGCGGCGAATCCTGGATGTTCAAGTCGCGTCTCGCGCTGGCCGCGACGCTTTCAAGCAACTACGGCATCTATAGCGGCTTCGAATTGCTCGAGCACACGCCGGTGCCCGGCCGCGAGGAATATCTCAACTCCGAGAAATACGAGATCAGGGTTCGCGACTGGGACCAGGCCGGGAACATCAAGCCCTATATCGCGGCCCTCAACCAAATCAGGCACGGAAATCCGGCCCTGCAACAATTCGCCGATCTGCGCTTTATCAATGTCGATGACGGCGGCGTGATCGGCTTCGTCAAGGAGGCGGCCGATCAGGGCAATGTGATCGCGGCCGCGATTGCGTTATCGTCCGAGCCCCGCGACGTCTGGCTTCCGCTCGGCGACGTCATGGTCGGCCAGGGCGATGCCCGCCGCCCCGTCACGGCCGTGGAAGACCTCGTCACCGGCGCGCGTCATGCGCTCGAATGGGGAGGCATCCGCCTGCGTCTGGATCCTGCGCGCGATCCCGCGTTGCTGTTGCGCTGTGTCGCCTGAAGGAGCCGTCATGAACGTATTCTCCTCCGTCAATAGCCAGGAGAAGGTCGCGACCGAAACCGCGGACCAGCTGTGGTACAAGGACGCCATCATCTACCAGCTGCACGTCAAGGCGTTCGCCGACAGCAACAATGACGGCATCGGCGACTTCACAGGCCTGACGGAGAAGCTCGGCTATCTGCAGGAGCTCGGCGTCACCGCGCTGTGGCTGTTGCCGTTCTATCCCTCGCCCGGCCGCGACGACGGCTACGACATCGGCGACTATGGCGACATCAATCCCGATTTCGGGACGATGAAGGACTTCAAGCGCTTCATCCAGGAGGCCAAGAAGCGCGGCCTGCGCGTCATCACCGAGCTCGTCATCAACCACACCTCGGACCAGCACGCCTGGTTCAAGCGCGCGCGCCGCAGCCCGCCGAATTCGAGCGCACGCAGCTGGTATGTCTGGAGCGACACCGACCAGAAATACCTCGATACAAGGATCATCTTCACCGACACGGAAAAGTCGAACTGGACCTGGGATCCGGAAGCCGGCCAGTTCTACTGGCACCGCTTCTTCTCGCACCAGCCCGACCTGAATTTCGACAATCCCCGCGTGGTGCGCGCCATCGTGCAGGTGATGAAGCGCTGGCTCGACACCGGCGTCGACGGCTTCCGGCTCGACGCCATTCCCTATCTGTGCGAGCGCGACGGCACCAACAACGAGAACCTGCCGGAGACGCATGCCATCATCAAGCGGCTGCGCCAGGAGCTCGACGCCTATGCCAAGGGCAAGATCCTGCTGGCCGAGGCCAATCAATGGCCGGAGGACGTGCAGGAATATTTCGGCCATGGCGACGAATGCCACATGGCCTATCACTTCCCGCTGATGCCGCGGATTTACATGGCAATCGCGCAGGAAGACCGCTTTCCGATCACCGACATCCTCAGGCAGACGCCCGACATTCCGGCAGCCGCCCAGTGGGCGCTGTTCCTGCGCAATCACGACGAGCTGACCTTGGAGATGGTCACCGACGTCGAGCGCGACTATCTGTGGTCGACCTACGCCAACGACCCGCGCGCCCGCATCAATGTCGGCATCCGCCGCCGCCTTGCGCCGCTGATGGACAACGACAGGCGCAAGATCGAGCTGATGAACTCGCTGCTGCTGTCGTTCCCGGGCACGCCGATCATCTATTACGGCGACGAGATCGGCATGGGCGACAACATCTACCTCGGCGACCGCAACGGCGTGCGGACGCCGATGCAGTGGTCGCCGGACCGCAACGGCGGCTTCTCGCGCGCCGACCCGGCGCGGCTCTACGCGCCGATGATCATGGACCCGGTCTACGGCTACGAATCCGTCAATGTCGAGGCACAGTCGCGCAGCCTGTCGTCGCTGCTGTCGGCGACCAAGCGGCTGATCGCGGTGCGCAAGTCGACGCTTGCCTTCGGGCGCGGCACCATGACCTTCATCCGCCCCGAGAACCGCTCGGTGCTCGCCTATGTCAGGCAGTACCAGGGCGAGGCGATCCTGTGCGTCGCCAATCTGTCGCGCTCGGCGCAGGCGACCGAACTCGACCTCTCCGCCTTCAAGGACCGCATTCCGCTCGAGATGCTCGGACGCACGCGCTTCCCGGCGATCGGCGAGCTGCCCTATATGATCACGCTGGCGCCTTACGGTTTCTACTGGTTCCAGCTGCAGGAGCGGGACAAGTCCGAGCCGGTGAAGCCGCGGGCGGTGCCGGAGTTCGAGACGCTGGTCGTGCCGCTCGGTTCGACCTGGACGTCGCTGGCGCGGGAGCGCGGCGTGTTCGAGCATGACGTGCTGCCCGGCCATCTCGCCCGCACGCGCTGGTACCCGGAGCATTCGGCGAAGGCGATCCAGCCGACGCTGGTGTCCGCGATCCCGTTCTGCGACATCGGCGACAACCGGCCCTGGCTGATCTTCTTCGAAACCACGGAGCGCGGCAACACCAGCCGCTACGTGCTGCCGATGCAGATCGAATGGGTGCGCTTCGACCGCGAGCGCTACAACCCGCGCGCCTTTGCCGCCGTCCGTCAGGGCGCGCGCGAGGGCACGCTGCTCGATGTCTCAACCGACCAGATATTCACCGGCCTGTTCCTGCGCAACTTGCGGGAAAACCTCACCGTCGACGAGGGCGAACAGCGCCTGAAGCTCGAATTCCGGCCGACCAGCCGCTTCTCCGACCGCCCGGTGCGGCAGCCCGAGCGGATCCGCGTCTTCGAGAACGATCAGCCGCATTCGACCGCGCTGGTCGACAATGAGTATGTCACCAAGATCTACCGGAAGCTCGAGGTTGGCATCAATCCGGAGATCGAGATGGGCCGCTTCCTCACCGAAGTGGTCAATTTCCCCAACACACCCGCATTGCTCGGCACATCGGAACTGGTGGAAGGTGACAATCGCAGCGCGATCGCGGTGCTGCACGCCATGGTGGTCAACCAGGGCGACCTCTGGACCGTGGCCGCTGCGCACCTTGATCGCCTCGTCGAGCGGCAGCGCCTGCTGGCGGCGAGCGAAAATCCGGAGGAGAACGGCGATCATGCGACTTACCTGCGCCACCTTTCGCACAGCGGCAAGCGTCTCGCCGAGCTGCACATCGCGCTCGCCAGCAACCGCGACCTGCCGGATTTCGCGCCCGAACCGACCAGGCCCGAAGACCTGCAGCGCTGGAGCGACGAGATCATGGCACGCGCCGAGCGCGTGTTCGACACGCTGAAGCAGCGGCGCGGCTCCCTGAAAGAGGCCGACCGGCTGCTGGCCGATCAGTTGCAGGCCCAGCACGACATGCTGCCGGAACGGCTCAAGGCGCTGCTGCCGCGCGAGACCGACGGGTTCAGCATCCGCCATCATGGCGACCTGCATCTCGGCCAGTTGCTGGTCGTCAAGGACGACGTCTTCATCATCGATTTCGACGGCGGACCGGGTCGCACCATCGCCGAGCGGCGCCGCAAGGCACCGGCGGCGCGCGACGTCGCCGGGCTGATCCGCTCGATCGACTATGCCGCGACTGTCGCGCTGGAACGGGCCCTCAAGGTCGCCCCCGACGAGAGCGGCAGGCTGAGCCTCGCTTTGGCCGAATGGCGCGACCAGGCCGCGGATGCCCTGCTCGCGGCCTACCGCGAGACCATGGCCGGCCAGCGGCTGTGGCCCGCCGACGCCAGGGCAGCCGACCGCCTGCTCAACTTTTTCCTGCTTGAGAAAGCCTTCTACGAGATCGAGTATGAGCTGGCCAACCGGCCGGATTGGCTCCGCGTCCCACTGACTGGCCTGTTGAGACTCCTGGCCCAACAGCCGCATGAGGTTGCATGACCAAACTGCCCGCCGAGGCCTATGCCATCATCGAGGGCCGCCACTCCGATCCCTTCCACTATCTCGGGCTTCATGCCGAGGGGAATCGCAATGTCGTGCGCGCCTTCCTGCCTGATGCCAGCAATGTCGAGGCGATCGGGGAGCATGGTGAGGCGGCGCCGCTGGCCAAAATCCATGACGCCGGCCTGTTCGCAGGTCCCTTGCCGAACGGCTCGACGCGCTACCAGCTCCGCGCCCGCTTTGGCGACAACGTCGTCGAACTGGAAGATGCCTATCGCTTTCCGCCGATCCTGAGCGATTTCGACCTCTATCTGCTCGGCGAAGGCACGCATCTGCGCGTCTACGACACGCTCGGCGCCCATCCGATGACGCTCGACGGCGTCGACGGCATCGGCTTCGTGGTGCTGGCGCCGAATGCGCGGCGGGTCAGCGTGGTCGGCGACTTCAATTTCTGGGACGGACGGCGGCATCCGATGCGGGTGCGCGGCCCGGGCTACTGGGAGCTGTTCATCCCGCGCGCGCGCGTCGGCGACCACTACAAGTTCGAGATCATCGGGCGCAACGGCCAGCATCTGCCGCTGAAGTCCGATCCGCTGGCGTTCGCCGCCGAGGTGCGTCCGAAGACCGCCTCGATCGTGATCGACGAGCGCAAGATCCCGCATCCGCGCCCGGCGCCCGATCGTGTTAACGCCCTGAGCTCGCCGATGTCGATCTACGAGGTCCATCTCGGATCGTGGCGCCGCAAGGGCCGCAATGAGTGGCTGAGCTATCGCGAGATGGCGGAGCAGCTTCCCGCCTACGCCAGCGACATGGGCTTCACCCATATCGAATTCCTGCCCATCACCGAGCATCCGTTCGACGGCTCCTGGGGCTACCAGCCGACCGGCATGTTCGCTCCGACCAGCCGTTTCGGCTCGCCCGACGATTTTGCCGCGCTGATCGATGCCTGCCACGGCGCAGGCCTCGCCGTGCTGCTCGACTGGGTCCCCGGGCATTTCCCCGACGATCCGCACGGTCTCGGCAATTTCGACGGCACCGCGCTCTACGAGCACGCCAATCCGCTGCAGGGCCGTCACCTCGATTGGGGCACGCTGATCTACAATTATGGGCGCACCGAGGTCACCAACTTCCTGGTGTCGAACGCGCTGTTCTGGCTCGATCGCTACGGCATCGACGGGCTGCGCGTCGATGCCGTCGCCTCCATGCTGTATCTCGACTACAGCCGTCCCGCCGGCGGCTGGATCCCGAACAAATATGGCGGCCGGGAGAACATCGAGGCGATCGACTTCCTGCGCCGATTCAACACCGAGCTCTACGCACACTTCCCGCAGGCGATGACGGCGGCGGAGGAATCCACCGCGTGGCCGCAGGTGTCGCGGCCCGTCGAATATGGCGGGCTCGGCTTCGGCTACAAGTGGAACATGGGCTGGATGCACGACACGCTGAAATATATCAGCAAGGATCCCATCCACCGCAAATTCCATCACGGCGACATCCTGTTCGGCCTGCACTACGCCTTCTCGGAGAACTTCATCCTGCCGCTGTCGCACGACGAGGTCGTGCACGGCAAGCGCTCGATCCTCGGCCGCATGCCCGGCGACGACTGGCAGCGCTTCGCCAATCTGCGCGCCTATTACAGTTTCATGTTCGGGCATCCCGGCAAGAAGCTCATGTTCATGGGCTGCGAGTTCGGCCAGGAGCGCGAATGGAATCACGACCACTCGATCGATTGGCATTTGCTGCAACAGCCGAGGCATAGCGGCATCCAGAACCTGGTCCGCGACCTCAACCGGCTCTATCGCGCGCTGCCGGCGCTGCACGAGCTCGACTGCGACCAGGCCGGCTTCGAATGGGTCATCACCGACGACGCCGGTAACAATGTGTTCGGCTGGATCCGCAAGGGCAATGATGCGCGCGCCCGCTGCCTCGTGGTCCTGAACTTCTCGCCCAATGTCTACCGCAACTATCGCGTCCGGGTGCCGTTCGCGGGCAAGTGGCACGAGGTGTTCAACTCGGATTCCTCCCATTACGGCGGCACCAATGTCGGCAATATCGGCGAGGTCCGTGCCTCGGAGGGCGCCACATCCGAGCTGAGCCTGACCATTCCGCCGCTGGCAGCGATCTTTCTCGTACCGGAAAGCTGATCCATGCGACTGACCGGGGGTACGTCCGCACGGCTCGGTGCAAGCTGGGACGGCAGAGGCACCAATTTTGCGCTGTTCTCGGCGAATGCGGAGAAGGTGGAGCTGTGCCTGTTCGACGGCCAGGGCCGCCGCGAGCTCGAGCGGATCGAGGTGCCGGAACGTACCGAGGACGTCTGGCATTGCTATCTGAACGACGTCTCGCCGGGCCAGCTCTACGGCTATCGCGTCTACGGGCCCTACGCGCCGGAGCGCGGCCACCGCTTCAACGCCAACAAGCTGCTGCTCGATCCCTATGCCAAGCGACTCGCGGGCCGGCTGGTGTGGAGCGATGCGCATTTCGCCTACCGCACCGGCAGCGCGCGCGAGGATCTCTCCTTCGACCGGCGCGACAATGCCCGCGGCATGCCGAAGGCGGTGGTGGTTGACGAGACCTTCAACTGGGGCCGCCGCGAGATCCGGCCGCACATTCCGTGGGCAGACACCATCATCTACGAGGCCCACGTGAAGGGCCTGACCCAGAAGCGCGACGACGTGCCGCCGAACCTGCGCGGCACCTATGGCGGCCTGTCGTCGCCGGCGATGATCGACCATCTCAAGCGGCTCGGCGTCACCACCATCGAGCTGTTGCCGATCCACGGCCTGATCGACGACCGCACTCTGGTCGAAAAGAAGCTGTCGAACTACTGGGGCTACAACACCATCGCCTTCTTCGCGCCGGAGGCACGCTACGCCCAGGACAATGCGCTCGACTCGTTCCGCACCACGGTGGCGCGGCTGCACGATGCCGGCATCGAGGTGCTGCTCGACGTCGTCTACAACCACACCGCCGAGGGCAATCACATGGGCCCGACGCTGTGCTTCCGCGGCATCGACAATGCCTCCTATTACTGGCTGAACCGCGAGAACCCGCGCTTCTACGACGACTTCACCGGCTGCGGCAGCTCGGTCAACCTCACCCATCCGCGCGTGCTGCAGATGGTGATGGATTCGCTGCGCTACTGGGTCGAGGTCTGCCATGTCGACGGCTTCCGCTTCGATCTCGCCACGACCCTGGCGCGCGGGCCGAACGGATTCGATCGCAACCATCCCTTCCTCGCCGCGATCCGCCAGGACCCGGTGCTGGCGACCGCGAAGATGGTCGCCGAGCCCTGGGACCTCGGTCTCGGCGGCTATCAGGTCGGCGCGTTTCCGTCGCAATGGTCGGAGTGGAATGATCGCTATCGCAGCGCGATGCGGCGCTACTGGAGCGGCGAAGGCAGCCTGATCGGCGACATCTCGGGCCGCATGACGGCGTCCTCGGATTTGTTTCACCACGACAACCGCGCGACCCGCGCCAGCGTCAATCACATCACGGTGCATGACGGCTTCACGCTCGCCGATCTCTTCAGCTACAACGAGAAGCACAATGAGGCCAATGGCGAGGACAATCGCGACGGCTCCAACGACAACCACAGCAACAATTGCGGCCATGAAGGCCCGACCGACGATCCCGCCATCATCGCGCTGCGCCGCCAGCTCAGGAAGAACGCGCTGGCCTGCCTGCTGCTCGCACAGGGCACGCCGCTGATCCTTGCCGGCGACGAAGTCGCCAACACGCAAGCCGGCAACAACAACGCCTACTGCCAGGACAATGAGACCGGCTGGATCGGTTGGGAGAACCTCGGCACGGACGACGACGCCATCGCCTTCATCGGTCATCTCACCGCGCTCCGCCAGCGCTTCGGCCAGATCCGCTGCCAGAGCTGGCTCGACGGCCGCCGCGCCGACGGCAGCTATGGCGTGATCTGGCTGACGCCATCAGCGGAGGAGATGAAGGAGTCCGACTGGAAATTCCCGGAAAGCCGGTTCCTCGCCTACGTGCTGGGGCCGATGGAACAGGGCCAGGCGCCGATCTTTATCGTGCTCAATGCCGCGCCGCAGGAGATCGTGTTCAGGATGCCGCGGATGGCGGAATACAGGAGCTGGCAGCAGGTCTTGAACACGACCAAGGCAGAACAAACGGCCGAGCAATTTGCAGCCGGTGCCGACGCCACGGCACCGCCGCGCTCGGTGCTGGCATTCGCAGGCTCCGCATGAGTAGTGCGCAGCACTTCGGACCCGAACTGACCGCTGATGGCGCGCGCTTCCGGCTCTGGGCGCCGGCAGCCAAGCGCGTCGACCTCCTGCTCGACAAGCCGCACGCGCTCACGCGCGATGCCGCCGGCTGGTACATCGCCGAGATCGCCGGCGCGCGCGCGGGCACGCGTTACAAATTCCGCATCGATGACGAGGTCGACGTGCCCGATCCGGCCTCCGCGTTCCAGCCGAACGACGTGTTCGGCCCGAGCGAGGTGATCGATCACTCAGCCTTCAAATGGCGCGCGACCGAGTGGCGCGGCCGTCCCTGGCATGAGGCCGTCATTCTCGAGGCCCATGTCGGGACCTTCACGCCGGAGGGCACCTATCGCGCCATGATCGACAAGCTCGATCATCTGGTGGCAACCGGCATCACCGCGCTCGAACTGATGCCGCTGGCGGATTTCGCGGGCAAGCGCAACTGGGGCTATGACGGCGTGCTCTGGTATGCGCCCGATAGCGCCTACGGCCGCCCCGAGGACCTCAAAACCCTGATCGACGAAGCGCATCTGCGCGGGCTGATGGTGATGCTCGACGTGGTCTACAACCATTTCGGCCCCGAGGGGAATTACCTCGGCCGCTATGCGCCCACCTTCTTCAGCGATGCGCATACGCCATGGGGCAGCGCGATCGATTACCGCGTGCCCGAGGTACGCGCGTTTGCGATCGGCAGCGTCGTCAGCTGGCTGCGCGATTATCGCTTCGACGGGCTGCGCTTCGACGCGGTCAACACCATCGTCGAAGCCGGCGAAATCTCCATTCTCCATGACTTCAGCAAGGCGGCGGGCAAGCTCGCCACGGAGACCGGCCGGCACATCAATCTCGTGCTGGAGAACGGCGACAACATTGCAAGCCTGCTCGATGCCGCCGAGGACCCGCCGCACGGCAAGTTTCGCGGCCAGTGGAACGACGATTATCATCACGCCTGGCACGTGCTGCTGACCGGAGAAACCCAGGGCTATTACGGCGACTACAAGACGCCGAAGCAGGACCTCGCGCGCGCGCTGTCGTCCGGCTACATCTACCAGGGCGAAGTCTCGCAGTTCTGGGGCGGCAAGGCCCGCGGCGAGCCGAGCGGCACGCTGTCGCCGACCTGCTTCATCAACTTCCTGCAGAACCACGATCAGATCGGCAACCGGCCACTGGGCGATCGGCTCGAAAGTATCGCGAAGCCGGAGGCGATCGAGGCGGCGCTGGCAGTCACATTGATCGCGCCGACCACGCCGATGCTGTTCATGGGCGAGGAATGGGGCGCAACGACGCCCTTCCCGTTCTTCTGCGATTTCAAAGGCGACCTCGCCAACGCCGTCCGTGCCGGCCGGCGCCGGGAATTCGCCTGGGCCTACGCCAAGTATGGCGACGACATTCCCGATCCGCTTGCCGAGGCGACGGTGCGATCGGCCGTGCTCGACTGGGCGGCGCTTGGCCACGATCCCGCCCGCGCGCGGCTCGCGCTGGTGCGCAACCTGCTCGCCGCGCGCCGGCGCGAGATCACGCCGCGGCTCATCGGGGCACGCTTCGGCGGCGACCGCGTCACGGGCGATCTCTTGACCGCGCATTGGCGGATGGGCGACGGCCGCACGTTGTGGCTGACGGCCAATTTGTCGGATCGGGATATCATCGGCGCAGCCGAACCGAAGGGAACTGCGATCTGGGGCGGCGCGTTGTCGAGCGACCTGCCCGGCTGGGCGGTGCGCTGGCACATCGGATAGCACAATGCCTCCGGCGATCCCGATCGCAACCTACCGACTGCAACTCACTGCCGATTTCGACTTCGATGCCGCCGCCGCCGTGGCGCCGTATCTGAAGGCGCTCGGCATCAGCCATGTCTATGCCTCGCCGTTCATGAAGGCGCGCAAGGGCTCAACCCATGGCTATGACGTCGTCGACCACACCAAATTCAATCCGGAGCTGGGCGGCGAAGCAGGCTTTGCGCGGCTCAGCGATGCGCTGAAGCGCCATGACCTCGGCCTGATCCTGGATTTCGTGCCGAACCATGTCGGCGTGCACTTTGCCGACAATCCGTGGTGGCTCGATGTGCTGGAATGGGGACCGGTGTCACCGCACGCGATCTCCTTCGACATCGACTGGGACCTCCTGCCCTATCGCGCGCGCGGCGGCGTGCTGCTGCCGATCCTCGGCTCGTCCTATGGCCAGGCGCTGGAGCGTGGCGAGATCGAGCTGCGCTACGACGCAAGCGAAGGCAGTTTCTCCGCCTGGTATTTCGAGCACCGCCTGCCGATCGCGCCGGAGCGCTATGGCGAGGTGCTGCGAACCACCGTCCGCGAGGCCGGCGCCGAAGACAGCGCAGCCGGGCGCGCGCTGCTCGAACTCGCCGCCAGGTATCGCGGGCTGCGTCACCCGAACCGCAAGGAAGCGCCGACGCTGAAGGCGGCGATCCAGGCGATCGAGGGCAGTGCCGAGATCATCGCGCGCGGGCTCGATGCCTATCGCACCAGTGAGGACCGGCCGATCCAGACACTGGCGCTGCATCATCTCCTGGAACGCCAGCACTACAAGCTCGGCCACTGGCGGCTTGCCTCCAGCGACATCAACTATCGCCGCTTCTTCGACGTCAACACCCTGGCCGGCCTCAGGGTCGAGGACGCCGCCACCTTCGAGGCGAGCCATAGTCTCGTGAAGCGGCTGATTGCGGAAGACCGGCTGCAGGGCCTGCGGCTCGACCATATCGACGGCCTGCGCGATCCCGCCCAATACTTCCAGCGGCTGCGCCGCCTGATCCGCTCCGCGCAGGGCGCCAAGGCCAAGCCGATCTACATGGTGGTCGAGAAGATCCTCGGCGAGGACGAAAGGCTGACGAAATTCAGCGGCGTCCATGGCACCACCGGCTATGAATGGATGAACACGATCAGTCAGGTGCTGGTCGACGGCGGCGGCCTCGATCCGCTCAACGAGATCTGGCGGCAGATCAGCAACCAGTCGCCGAACCTGACGCCGGTGCTGCGCGAAGCCAAGCGCCGCGTGCTGGAGACTTTGCTGACCAGCGAATTCACCGTGCTGGCGCGGCTGCTCGCGCGCATCGCCAGCGGGCACTATTCGACCCGCGACTTCTCCGCCGACAGTCTGCGGCAGGCGCTCGAGCTCTATGTGCTGCACTTCCCGGTCTATCGCACCTATCTCACCGCCTCGGGACCAGCCGCGCATGACCGCGCGCTGATCAGCGCGACCATCGAGCGCGCCCGCGCCGACTGGTTCGCCGCCGACGAAGGCATCTTCGACTTCCTGCGCGATGCCCTGACGATGGACCTGCTGAAGCCCGGCCGGCTGCCGCACAGCACGCCGCGGGTGCGACGGTTTGCACTGAAGGTGCAGCAATTCACCGGGCCGATGATGGCGAAATCGCTGGAGGATACCACCTTCTATCGCTACCACCGCCTGCTCGCACTCAACGAGGTCGGCGGCGATCCGGCGGCCCACGCGATCGCGCCTGAGACCTTCCACGCCATGATGCAGACCCGCGCGCGCGAATGGCCGCACGGCATGACGGCGACCGCGACCCACGACACCAAGCGCGGCGAGGACGCCCGCGCCCGGATCATGGCGCTTGCGGAGATCCCCGGCGAATGGACCAGCGCGGTGGCGCGCTGGAAGGTGCTCAACGCGCCGCATCTGGTGCTCGACGGCGAGATGCGCGCCCCGTCGGCGACGTTCGAATACATGCTTTATCAGGCCCTGCTCGGCGCCTGGGACCCGGACGACGCATCGCTTGTCGCGCGCATCCAGGCCTATGCACTGAAGGCCGCGCGCGAAGGCAAGCAGGAGACCAGCTGGCTCAATCCGCACGAAGCGTACGAGGCAGGCGTGAAGACCTTCATCGCGCGGATCCTCGATCGCACGGTCTCGCCTGAATTCCTCGATGCGCTGGCGACGCTGGCAGAGCGCATCGCGCTGATCGGCGCGCTGAACTCGCTGAGCCAGATCACGCTGAAGGCGACGATGCCGGGGGTGCCGGATTTCTACCAGGGCACCGAAAGCTGGGATCTATCGCTTGTCGACCCCGACAACCGCCGTCCGGTCGACTTTGCCGCACGCGCGGACATGCTCGGGGCACTGGAGACGCCGGATTGGGACGCACTGGCGCAAGACTGGCGCGATGGCCGCCTGAAGTTCGCATGGACGCGGCATCTGTTGCGGCTGCGCAACGAGCTGCCCGAGGTCTTCAGCAGCGGCGACTACCAGCCGCTCACGGTCAGTGGCCCTCATCGCGATCATGTCATCGCCTTCGCACGGCGCCACGGCCGCGAGGCGGTCATCGTCGCAGTGGCGAAATCATTTGCCTCGTTCACGCAGGGCGGACGCAGCTGGCCGCGCGCTGAGGCCTTTGACGGCGAGATCGACCTCGCTGGATACGCGCTCCCGGGCGGCGACAGCAGAATTCAGCTCTCGACGCTGTTCGCCAGGCTGCCGGTCGCGGTGCTGAAGGCGAAGGCTGCGGCCGGAATGAAGCAAGCCCCGAAACGAGCACGCGCGCACGGCTAGCGCCGCGCGTCAGCGCTTGGTCAGCAGCAACTGCCCGCTCTTCTGAATGGCGACCTGCGCGACCTCGGCGAAGCGTTGCAGCAGCCACGGCAGCGTCACCTCCAGGCGCACATGGGTATCCTCGACATCGAGATGTCCGGCGGCGACCTGCCCCAGCGCGCGGACGCGGAAGCTCATGCGGTTATTCTCCCAGCGCTCTTCGTCGACGCTCATCACAGGCACGTTCGCCGCTGCGCGCGACAGGCCCGTCTTCAGGCGGCGCATGGCCTCGTCGCGGCCGAGGCTGTGGGGAATCGAAACGATCAGCGGAGCCGACATCGCGGTGCACTCCTCCATGGATTCCGTTGATGTAATTCTGTTCCACCGCAAATGGAAGATCACATGGTTTTATCGCACCGCTCAAACCGGAACCTTCACAGTTGCGGGTTGTTTCCTCCCCCGAAGGGCAGAGACGACAGGCCCGTGGGCTGAGGAGAGATTGAGATGTCACTTGGAACGATCATTCTTATCATTCTGGTCATCGCGTTGCTTGGCGGCTTCAGCGGCATTGGCGGCGGACCGTTCTACGGCACCGGCTACTATGGCGGCGGCGGTCTCGGCCTCGTGATCGTGATTCTGCTGATCCTGCTATTGCTAGGACGCCTCTAGCGCCCAGACGCGTGTTGCGCACGATCCGCATCAACAACGGTCATCACCCGCGAAAGCGGGTGATCCAGTATTCCAGAGACGTCGACGATTGAACCGATGAGCCGCGGCTTCTCCCAGCGTCGTCCCTGCGAAAGCAGGGACCCATACTCCGCGGCGGATGTTGTGAACGGGACGCGTCGTTCCGGCATCATCCAACAACTACCATTCGTGGTTATGGGTCCCTGCTTTCGCAGGGACGACGATGAGGGTGGGTCGCAATTCAAGATGTCAAGCAGCGGTGCCATCACCCCGCGAAAGCTTTCGCGGGTGATCCAGTATTCCCGAGGCACCGATGATTGAGCCGACAGGCCGCGGCGTACTGGATACCCCGCTTTCGCGGGGTATGACGAGCGGAGGATGCTAGCTTCACGGACGCTACTGCGCCGCGAGCTTCTTCATCGCCGGCCTGATCGACGAGGCCGCGTCCTCATAGCCGTCCCACGCCTTGCTCTTGGCGAGCAGCGCCGGCACCGACCGCACCGTGTATTTCTTCGGATCGAGGTCGCCGCGCACCTGGGCCCAAGTCAGCGGCATCGACACCGTCGCACCCGGACGCGCCCGCGGCGACAGCACCGCGACCGCGGTCGAGAGCCGGTCGTTGCGCAGATAGTCGAGGAAGATCTTTCCGGTACGCTTGGCCTTCGACATGTTAATCAGATAGCGCTCGGGATCGTCCTGTGCCATCCACTGGCAGATGCCTTGCGCAAACGCCTTGGCTTCCTTCCACGTCACCTTGTCCTTCGGACTTGAGAGCAGCGGCGCCACGACGTGAAGGCCCTTGCCGCCGGTGGTCTTGCAGAAGCTCTCGAGACCGACCGCAATCAGCCGCTGGCGCATGTCCTTGGCGGCGTCGACCACGTCGGAGAACGCGACGTCGGGCGCGGGATCGAGATCGAACACCAGCCGGCCCGGCGTGTCATAGGCATCGGGCGCGCAATTCCAGGGATGCAGTTCGAGGCCACCGAGCTGCGCGACCGCGGCCAGACCCTCGACCTGGTCGATTTGCAGATAGGGTTTGCGGTCGCCGGAGACCTTGGCGAGCTTCAGCAGCTTCGACGTACCGGCCATCGCATGGCGCTGGAAGAACGTCTCGCCCTTGATGCCATCGGGCGCGCGCACGATCGAGCACGGCCGGCCCTTGAGATATCCGATCATCCATGCGCCGACCGCCTCGAAGTAATTGGCGAGATCGAGCTTGGTCACCGGCTCGCCGTCGCCGGCATCCGGCCACAACGCCTTATCCGGGTGGGAGATGGCGACGCCCATGACCGCGCTGGATTTTGCTTTCGCCATCGGCTTCACCACGCTGGTTACGACCGGCCGTTCGGCCTCGACCTCATGCGCCGGCTTGTCCTGGCGCAGGCCCTTGAACGCCGCCTGGCGGATATTGCCGGCGTCGGTCCAACCGGCGAACTCGATCTCGGCGACCAGCTCCGGCTTCAGCCAGTGCACGTCGCGGGACTTCTTCGGCGCGTCCTTGCCGCCGAACGGGTTGGTGTTGGATGCCGCAGCCTTCAGCGCCGGCATGATGCGGCGAACCGTGTCCTGGCCGAAGCCGGTGCCGACGATGCCGACAAACTCCAGATGGTCGCCGCGATAGACACCCGCCATCAGCGAGCGGAATTTGCCGTTGGTGGTCTTCCAGCCGCCGATCACCACCTCATGGCCGGCGCGGATTTTCGCCTTGGTCCAGTCGTCGGAGCGGCCGGAGCGATAGGCGCCGTCGAGCCGCTTGGAGACGATGCCTTCCAGCCCGAGCTTGCGCGCGGAATCCAGCACGGCGTCGCCGCGCTCCTCGAAATGCTCGACATAGCGGATCAGCTTGCCCTTGCGTGCGGCGAGCAGCGCCTGCAGCCGCGCCTTGCGCTCGGTGAGCGGCAGCGGCCGGAGATCCTCGTTGCCCGCGAACAGCAGGTCGAACGCGTAGAAGATCAGCTGGTCGGTCTTGCCGTCGGACAGCGCGGCCTGCAGCGTCGAGAAATGCGGCATGCCGCCCTCGTCGAGCGCGACGATCTCGCCGTCGACCAGCGCATCCGGCAGCTTGCCGGCCTCCTTCACGATCGCGCTGAACTTGTCGGTCCAGTCGAGTCCCTTGCGAGTCTTCACCACGGCCTCGCCGTCCTCGATGCGAAGCTGCACGCGATAGCCGTCGAACTTGATCTCGTGGCACCAGCCCGCGCCATTGGGCGGACTCTCGACCGCGGCGCAGAGCTGCGGGGAGACGAAGTCCGGCATCTCCGTCACCTGCTTCGGTTGCGCTTTCGGCCTCGTCTTCAGTTGCGCTTTCAATTTTTCTTGGGGCGCCGGCGCCTTGGTCCTGGCGCGCGCCGCCGCGGCCATGCCGTGATTGGACTGCCAGACCGCATCTGCCTTGATTGTCGCCTTGGCCTTGCCGTTGCCCTTCGCCAGCATGAACGGCTTCGGCGCCCGGCCCTTGCCGGCCGCGATCTCTGCCATCGAGCGACCGGAGGCGACCGAGCGGTCCTCGTCGAGGATCGCCTCGCCATTGCCGTCGACGGCGTATTCATCGCGGTGCTTGATCAACAGCCAGTTGATGCGCTTGCCGCCGAAGCGGTCGTTCTTCATCCGCACCAGCACCCAGCTGCCGTGCAGCTTGTCGCCGTGCAGCGTGAACTTCAGATCGCCCTTCTTGAAGCCGCGCTCGGGATCGTCGGATTCCCAGGTGCCGCGATCCCAGAGTTGCACCGTGCCGCCGCCATACTGGCCTTCCGGAATGGTGCCTTCGAAGTCGCCATAGTCGAGCGGATGATCCTCGACCTCGACCGCGAGCCGCTTGTCATGCGGGTCGAGCGAGGGTCCGCGCGTCACCGCCCAGGACTTGAAGACGCCATCGAACTCCAGCCTGAAATCATAATGCAGCCGCGTCGCGTCGTGCTTCTGGATCACGAACCGCCGCTGCTTGCCGGGCACCACCTTGACGTCGCCCGACGGCTCATTGGTCTTCTCGAAGTCGCGCTTCTTGCGATAGGTGGTGAGATTTCTCAGCGACACATCCAGGCCTCGGCGCAAACCCCCGCCGCCACAACCGTGCGGCCGTCAGGAACCAAAACCTACGGTATCCGTTCAAGTTCCAAACTCAAGCTGTTTGGATGAGTTGACCGACGCGTCATGGCCGGCCATCCGCGTCATGGATGGATGCCCGGGTCAAGCCCGGGCATGACAACGGAAGTGACATCGCCGAACGACCAGCACGAGCGTAGCCCGCATGAACGCAGCGACATGCGGGAGATACCCCGGATATCGCTGCGCTCATCCGGGCTACACGCTGGATGCCCCGCCTTCGCGGGGCACGACAGCGGCGAGAGCTAATCCGCGGCGCGCAGCCGATAGCCGATGCCGGTCTCGGTCAGCACGAATTGCGGACGCTCGGAGTCGGCCTCGATCTTCTGGCGGAGCTGGCGCACATAGACGCGCAGATATTGCGCGTCGGTCAGCTCGTCCCACAATTCCTTCAGCAAGAAGCGGTGGGTCAGCACCTTGCCGGCATGCTGCACCAGCACGCGCAACAGGTCATATTCCTTCGGCGACAGCTTGATCTCCTTGTCGCCGACCTTGACGATCCGGCGCACCAGATCGACCGACAGATCGCCGGAGCGGAACACCGGCCGCTCGCCCTGCACCTGCAGCTGGTGACGCAGCGCCGCGCGCAGCCGCGCCAGCAATTCGTCCATGCCGAACGGCTTGGTCAGATAGTCGTCGGCGCCGAGATCGAGCGCCTGCACCTTGCCGGCCTCGTCGCCGCGGCTCGACAGCACCACGATCGGCACGCTCTCGTTCCGGCCGCGGATCATGCGCAGCAAGTCGTGGCCCTGGATGTCGGGCAGTCCGAGATCGAGGATGATCAGCGCCGGCCCCTCGCCCAGCATCTCCAGCGCGATCTTGCCGTTAGAGGCTTCGAGGATGTCGTAGCCCTGCGTGCTCAGCCCCATCCGCAAGAGCTTGCGGATCGGCGGCTCGTCGTCGATGACCAGGACCTTGATCGGCGTCGCGTTCATGCAGCAGTGTCCAGCGCGTTGGTGTCGGCCGTAACAGGCAGGCGGATGGTGATGACGGCGCCGCTCCGGTCGGAGCGGTTAGCCGCCGCGATCGTGCCGCGCATCGCCTCGACGAAGCCGCGCGAGATCGCAAGCCCGAGGCCGGTGCCGGGGCGGACGTGGTCGCCCTTCTCGGCGCGATAGAACTTGTCGAACACGCTTTCGAGCTCGGCGGCCGGAATGCCGTTGCCTTCATCGAGGACCTGCAGCGCTATGCTGTCGCGGTCGCGCGCGCCGCGGATCGAGATCGTGGTGTCCGAGGGGGCGTATTTGGCGGCGTTGTCGAGCAGATTGAACAGCACCTGCTCGAACAGCACGGCGTCGAGCTCCAGCATCGGCAGGTCGGCCGCGAGCTCCAGCGACACCCGGTGATGCACCAAAATCTTGCCGGCACGGCGCAGCGCGCTGCCGACGATCTCGCCGACGTCGTGCCGCGCGGTGTTCGGCACGATCGCGCCGGATTCCAGCTTGGTCATGTCCAAGAGATTGGCGATGAAGCGATTCAACCGCTCCGACTCGTCGATCACGGTCGCGAGCAGATCATGCTTCTGGGCATCGCTCAGGCTGGCGCCGAGATCGCGCAGCGCCGAGGCCGAGCCGAGCACCGAGGCAAGCGGCGTCTTGAGGTCGTGCGAGATCGAGGTCAGGAGCGCACCGCGCAACCGGTCGGATTCCACCGTGCGCTTGACGCGATCCATGTCCTCGACCAGCAGCACGCGCTCGATCGCCAGCGCCCCTTGGTCGACCAGCGCATCGAGCAGCCGGCGCTGGTCCGGCGTCAACAGCGGCCCGGTGCGGTCGTCGTCGATGCCGATCACGCCGATCGGGCCGCGGCCGGTGCGCATCGGCAGGAACAATCGCTTGCCGCCCGGCAGCGTGTCCGAGCCGCGGCCGGCCGGGCGATCGTTGCCCCAGGCCCAGTTGGCGGCGGCGAGATCGGCCTGATCGAGCTGGTCCTCCGGCGGATAACCGCTCTTGACGGTCAGCATCCCGCCCTCCGGCAGCAGCAGCACCACGCGCACCTTCAGCATCAGGGCGATCTGGTAGGCGGTCGCCCACAGCACATCGTCGAGCGTCGCGGTGCCGGCGAGCTTGCGGCTGAAGGCATAGAGCGACTCGGTGGTGCGGACCCGGCCGATCGCGGTGTCGGCCTGGACGCGCACCCGCGCCGCGACGTTGGAGACCAAAAGCGCGATCAGCATGAAGAAGAAGAACGCCGCGACATTGGTCGGGTCGGTGATGGTGAAGGTATAGACCGGCGGCAGGAAGAAGAAATTGTAGCACAGCGAGGCCGCGACGCTGGCCAAGAGCGACGGCCACAGGCCGTAGCGCGCCGCTGCGCCGACCACCGCAGTGATGAACACGAGGTCGACATTCTCGATGCCGAAGAACGGCTGGATCAGCTTGGCCGCGCCGAGCCCGATCGCCGTCAGCAGCAGCGCCATCAGATAGGGCCGCGGGTTGAACGGCTCCTGCCGCTGCGCGGTCTGCACCGCCGCCTTGCCGACCGGCAGCTCGTCGCCGGCGATCACGTTGACGCTGATATTGCCGGCGCGGCGCACCAGGTCGTGCACCACCGAGCCGTGCGTCAGCTCGAACCAGCGCGAACGCGTCGACTTGCCGATGATGATCTGGGTGACGTTGTTGGCCTGGGCGAAATTGATGACGTCGTCGGCGATGCGGCGGCCGACGCCGGGAAGGGTCAGCGCCTCGCCGCCGAGCGATTCCGCGAGCCGCATGGTGTCGGAAAGCCGGTCGCGCTGCTCGTCATTCAGTTGCAGGCTGCGCCGCGTCTCGATGCTGACGGCGGTCCATTGCGCATGCAGCCGGTCGGCCAGGCGCTTGGTGTAGCGCACGAGCCCGGCCGCGCGCGGATCCTCGCTCAGGCAGACCAGGATACGCTCGCCGGCGGCCCAGGGACCCTGGATCGCATTGGCCTGCATGTGGGTGAGCAGCTGCTCGTCGACCCGCTCGGCGGTACGGCGCAGCGCCAGCTCACGCAGCGCGGTCAGATTGCCGGGCGAGAAATAGTGCTCCAGCGCCCGCTCGGCCTGCTTGGGCACATAGACCTTGCCCTCCTTCAGCCGCTGGATCAGGTCGTCTGGCGTGAGGTCGATCAGCTCGATGGCATCGGCGCGATCGACCACCGAGTCGGGCACGGTCTCGCGCACCCGCACATGGGTGATCTGCGCGACGACGTCGTTGAGGCTCTCGATGTGCTGGATGTTGATCGCGGTGTAGACGTCGATGCCGTGCGACAGCAGCTCCTCGACATCGAGATAGCGCTTGGGATGCCGGCTGCCCGGCGCGTTGGTGTGGGCGAGTTCGTCGACCAGCGCAAGCTGCGGCCGCCGCGCGATCAGCGCGTCGAGGTCCATCTCCTCGAGCGTTTGGTCGCGATAGGCCAGCCGCTTCCGCGGTATCACCTCGAGACCCCTGAGCAGCGCCTCGGTCTCCACCCGCCCGTGGGTTTCGACGACGCCGACCACGACGTCGACGCCCGCCTTGAGGCGGGCGTGGGCGCTCGAGAGCATCTCGTAGGTCTTGCCGACGCCGGGGGCGGCGCCGATGAAGATCTTCAGCCGCCCCGATCGATCGGTCTCGCGGCGCGCCGCCTCCAGCAGCGCATCCGGCGAGGGTCGTTTATCGGGGTCACGCTGATTGGCCATACCGCAATATAGTCATCCTGCGAGAGCGGGCCTACTCCCCTATTTCGCCTTTGCCGCGTCGAGCGCCAGGTTGAGCGCAAGAACGTTAACGCGGGGCTCACCGACAATGCCGGCGAAGCGGCCCTGCGTGTTCTGCGTCACCAGCTCGCGCACCGCGTCCTCGGACATGCTGCGCGCCTTGGCGACCCGCGGCACCTGGAACAGCGCGGCGTCCGGCGAGATGTCGGGATCAAGGCCGCTGGCCGAGGTGGTGACGAGATCGACCGGCACGCTGGCAGTCGGATTCTCCGCCTTCAACTTCTCGACGTCCTCCTTGACCCGGTCGTTCAGCGCCTTGCTGGTCGGACCGAGGTTGGAGCCGCCGGAATTGGCCGCGTTGTAGGGCGCCGGCACGGTCTTCGTGGAATCGTTCGGATCGGGCGCGACCGTCGCCGACGGCCGGCCGTGGAAGTATTTATCCTCCTTGAACTCCTGCCCGATCAGGGCGGAGCCGATCACCTTGCCGTCCTTCTCGATCAGGCTGCCCTGCGCCTGCTTCGGAAAGATGACGCCGGCGATCCCGGTGATGGCAAGCGGATAGGCGAGGCCCGTGATCGCGGTCAGCAGGACCAGCACGAGAATGGCGGGGCGGATTTCTCTAAGCATTGTAGGTCTCCTAGTTTGACGCCGTCATTGCGAGCGAAGCGAAGCAATCCACGGTTCGGCAGAACGGATCGATGGATTGCTTCGTCGCTTCGCTCCTCGCAATGACGCTTCACGGGTTACGCAAGGCCCAGGGCGGCGACGATGAGGTCGATCGCCTTGATGCCGATGAACGGGATGATGATGCCGCCGAGACCGTAGATCATCAGGTTGCGGCTGAGCAGCGCGCCGGCACCGACGGCGCGATACTTGACGCCCTTCAGCGCCAGGGGAATCAGCGCGATGATGATCAGCGCGTTGAAGATGATCGCCGACAGGATCGCGCTTTGCGGGCTCGCCAGGTGCATGACATTCAGCACCTGAAGCTGCGGATAGAACGCGAGGAACATCGCCGGGATGATCGCAAAGTACTTTGCGACGTCGTTGGCGATCGAGAACGTGGTCAGCGCGCCACGGGTCATCAGCAGCTGCTTGCCGATCTCGACCACCTCGATCAGCTTGGTCGGGTTGGAGTCGAGGTCGACCATGTTGCCGGCCTCGCGGGCCGCCTGGGTGCCGGTGTTCATGGCGACGCCGACGTCGGCCTGCGCAAGCGCCGGCGCGTCGTTGGTGCCGTCGCCGCACATCGCGACCAGCTTGCCCTTGGACTGCTCGTCGCGGATCAGCTTGAGCTTGTCCTCGGGGGTTGCCTGCGCCAGGAAGTCATCGACGCCGGCCTCGGCTGCGATCGCGGCCGCGGTCATCGGGTTGTCGCCGGTGATCATCACGGTGCGGATGCCCATGCGGCGCAATTCGGCAAAACGCTCGCGGATGCCGCCCTTGACGATGTCCTTCAGGTGCACGACGCCGAGCAGCTTGCCGTCCTTGGCGACCGCCAGCGGCGTGCCGCCCGCCTTGGCGATCTCGTCGGCAATCGCCTGGATCTCGCGCGCTTCAGCGCTCATTGTCGCAGCGACCGCGCGGACGGTGTTGCCGGACGCCACCGTGCGGGGCGAACCGCCATCGACATAGGCGAGGATGGCGTCGACCGCGCCCTTGCGGACCGACGAGGTGCCGGCATCGATGCCGCTCATGCGGGTCTGCGCCGTGAACGGCACGAAGGTCGCGGCAAGCTCGTGCATGTCGCGGCCGCGGATGCCGTACTTCTCCTTGGCCAGCACCACGATCGAGCGGCCCTCCGGCGTTTCGTCGGCGAGCGAGGCGAGCTGCGCCGCGTCCGCAAGGTCCTGCTCGGTGACGCCACGGATCGGACGGAACGCGGTTGCCTGGCGGTTGCCGAGCGTGATGGTGCCGGTCTTGTCCAAGAGCAGCGTATCGACGTCGCCGGCGGCTTCCACCGCGCGGCCGGACATCGCCAGCACGTTGAAGCGCACCAGGCGGTCCATGCCGGCGATGCCGATCGCCGACAACAGCGCGCCGATCGTGGTCGGGATCAGCGTGACGAACAGCGCCACCAGCACCACGACCGAGATCGAGCCGCCGGCATAGGCCGCATAGCTCGGGATCGTCACCGTCGCGAACACGAAGATGATGGTGAGGCCCGCCAGCAGGATGTTGAGCGCGATCTCGTTCGGCGTCTTCTGCCGCTCGGCACCCTCCACCAGCCTGATCATGCGGTCGATGAAGGTCGAGCCCTGCGCCGCGGTGATGCGGACGCGGATCCAGTCGGACAGCACCTGGGTGCCGCCGGTGACCGCCGAGCGGTCGCCGCCGGACTCGCGGATAACAGGCGCGGACTCACCCGTGATCGCGGCTTCGTTGACCGAGGCGACGCCATCGATCACCTCGCCGTCGGACGGGATGTTGTCGCCGGCCTCGACCAGCACGATATCGCCGACCTTCAGCGAGGTGCCGGGCACCATGCGATAGGTCCGGTCGGTGCCGGTGAGCAGCTTGGCCTGGCTCTCGGTGCGGGTCTTCTTCAGTGATTCCGCCTGCGCCTTGCCGCGCCCTTCGGCGACGGCTTCGGCGAAGTTGGCAAACAGCACCGTGAACCAGAGCCAGATGATGATCTGGAAGGTGAAGCCGAGGTTGGCGCTGCCGGTGACGAGGTCGCGCACGAAGATGATTGTGGTCAATGCGGCCACCACCTCCACCACGAACATCACGGGGTTCTTCATCATCAGCCGTGGATCGAGCTTGACGAAAGCCGACCAGATCGCCGGCACCAGGATCTTCGGGTCGAGCATGCTCGACGCCGTAACCTGCTTCTGCAGTTTCATGGTTTCCATGGATGTCACTCCGGACGTATTCGATCAGAACAGGGTGTTGGCGGTCATGGCGAGGTGCTCGACGATCGGCCCGAGCGCGAGCGCCGGGAAGAACGTGAGGCCGCCGATGATCAGGATCACGCCGATGACGAGGCCGACGAACAGGCCGCCCGTGGTGGGGAAGGTGCCCGCCGAGGCCGGGATCGACTTCTTCTCGACCAGCGATCCCGCGATCGCCATCGCCGGCACGATCATGAAGAAGCGGCCGACGAACATCGCAGACGCGAGCGTCAGATTGTAAAACAGGGTGTTGCCGGACAGACCCGCGAAGGCCGAACCGTTGTTGCCGGTCGAGGACGTGTAGGCATAAAGCACCTCGGTGAAGCCGTGCGGGCCGGCATTGGCCATCGAGGCCACCGCCGACGGCAGCACGACGCCGACCGCGGTCCAGCCGAGATACATCAGCGGCAGCACCAGGATCGCGAGCATCGCCATCTTGACCTCGCGCGCCTCGATCTTCTTGCCGACATATTCCGGGGTGCGGCCGACCATCAGGCCGGCGACGAAGATCGCCAGCACGACGAACAGCAGCATGCCGTAGAAGCCGGCGCCGACGCCGCCGACGATGATTTCGCCGAGTTGCATGTTGATCAGCGGGATCATGCCGCCGAGCGCGGTGAAGCTGTCATGCATGGCGTTGACCGCGCCGCAGGACGCGGCTGTGGTGATCACGGCAAACAGCGAGGAGGCGACGATGCCGAAGCGGACCTCCTTGCCCTCCATGTTGCCGCCGGTGAGACCCAATGCCTGCAACGCCGAGGTGCCGTTGGCTTCCGCCCAGTAGGTGACGGTGACGCCGGCGACGAACAGAATGCCCATCACGGCCAGGATCGCCCAGCCCTGGCGCTCATTGCCGACCATGCGGCCGAACACGTTGGTCAGCGCAGCGCCGAGCGCGAAGATCGAGATCATCTGCACCAGGTTCGACAGCGCGGTCGGGTTCTCGAACGGATGCGCGGCGTTGGCGTTGAAGAAGCCGCCGCCATTGGTGCCGAGCATCTTGATCGCCACCTGCGAAGCCACGGGACCGAGCGCGATGGTCTGCTTGCCGCCCTCCAGCGTGGTGGCGTCGACATAGGCGCCGAGCGTCTGCGGCATGCCCTGCCAGACCAGGAACAGCGCATAGACGATGCAAATCGGCAGCAGCACGTAAAGCGTGCAGCGCGTGACATCGACCCAGAAATTGCCGACCGTGCGCATCGACGAGCGGGTGAAGCCGCGGATCAGCGCCAGCGCCAGCGCGATGCCGGTCGCGGCCGACAGGAAGTTCTGGTGGGTCAGGCCCAGCATCTGGACCAGATAGGACAGCGTGCTCTCGCCGCCGTAGTTCTGCCAGTTGGTGTTGGTGATGAAGGAGATCGCGGTGTTGAAGGAGAGATCCTCGGCAACCGCCGTCTGGCCGGCCGGGTTGAACGGCAGCACCGCTTGCAGCCGCATCAGGCCGTAGATGATGGCGAAGCCGCCGACATGGAACAGCAGCATGGCGACGGTGTAGGTCAGCCAGTGCTGCTCGCGCCGCTCGTCGACGCCACCGACCCAGTAGATGCCGCGCTCGACCGAGCGCAGTACGGGTGAGAGGAAGGTGTGCTCGCCGTTGAACACGCGGGTCATGTACCAGCCGAGCGGTTTGACCAGCGCGACCACGATGGCGCAGAACAGAATAATTTGAATCCAGCCGATGACGGTCATTGCGTCAAACCTTTCGAATGGGTGCGAAGCGCAGCAGCGACGCGAACATGCCGAGCAACAGCCCGGTCAGCACCGCGTCGGCCAACAGTATTGTGCAAAGCGCTGACATCGCGGGCCGCCTAGAAGCGTTCGGGCCGCAGCAATGCGTAGGTGAGGTAGAACAGCAGGCCGAGCGAGACGAGGCCGGCGAGCGAGTAATCGAAGATCATCGCCGCCTCCCTTAAAGCCGTTCGCAGGCGTAGGCGTAGCCGATACCGGCCGCGAAGAAGCCGATCGCGAGCGCCGCCATGAGAATGTCCATCATGAGAGACTCCTATGCATCCGAGGGGCGCGGAACGACCGTATAAGCGCTCCGCGCCGGATGACCGTGAGGTGCCATCCGGGGCATAGGTTTTCGAGATGTGATGCATAAGGACGTTATAGGAATCCTATAAGCGCCGATCCGCTTTCCGTCGTCGTCCTGCACCACATCGCCCCGAAGATGCGTACTGCTTCACCCTCCGCTGGAGGGGGAGGATCGGTTCGCATGGAGCGAAGCGGAATGCGAAACGGGGTGACCTCTCAGCACGGGCGCTGTCAGACGCGGAGGGACCGTCACCCCACCCCGCTTCGCATCGCTGACGCGATGTAAAGCGACCCTCCCCCTCCAGGGGAGGGTGAAGGGGTCCGTTCCATCTTTATGGAATCCCTATATCTCCACCCCTCGCCTCATCTCGTTTTCAAATGGCTATCCGGCCATTTTGGGCCTGCGGTCAATACCTTGAGCCGCGCGCAAGACGAGATGACGCCATGTCCGTGCTATCCCAAAACACCTCCACCGATCTCGGCGACCGGCTGCGCGATGCCTATACAGTCACCGCCGAGTTCATGGCCGACATCATCAGCCAGACCTGCCGGCGCTTTCCGTCGGCCGGACAGAGCGGCAAGACCTCCCGTGTCGAGCGCCTGATCCAGTCCGGCGCCTGGACTGATGCTGCGATCGCGCTGCTCGATCTCGAGCTGCCGCAATGGCAGATCCGCCGCCTGGTCTATGACGAGGGCGAGTGGCACTGCGCATTGTCGCGCGAACGCGAGCTGCCCGACTGGCTCGACCAGTCGATCGAGTCCCACCATGCGGATCTCGCGCTCGCGATCCTCAGCGCCTTCGTCGAGGCGCAGCGGATCGTGGCGCCCGAGAACCGCACCAGCGTGCCCACCGTCCGTCGCGGCATCAGCTCGCTCTACGAGCCTTTGTTCGTCGACAATATCGGCTGATGGCAGCGCCATCGTGAACGCAAAACAACTGCCGCGGCAGCTGCAGTCGGTCCAGGTGATGGTCCGGTTCGGCTTCCGGCTTGCCATCATGATCGGCTTTGCCGTGTTCGCCGGCGCGGGCTTCGGCAGGGGCCTCGTCACGCTATTGTGGATGTCGGCGCTGATCTGCGCGCTCGCCGGCCTCGTCAAGCGCGAGATGCCGTTCGCCGCAAATCTCAATCACTGGGACGAGATGACCGCCTATGTCGCGCTGTGCGCGCTCGGCACCGGCATCGTCCAGCACATCTAAGCCCCCTCAAATCCTATGCCGCTCCTATGAAGTCGGCCGTCCTCCGCGCTCGATTTCATATCCCGCAAAACAGACATTGAACGCGTGACTTCCATCTGAAGGACTACAATCGTGAAACTCGTCGAACCTCCCTCGTGTAGCGCTGTGTCCACCATTGTCTTCATCGGCCGCAACCACCGCGGCCAGTGGGTCGCCCAGCAGCAGAACGGCCTCTATGGCGGCCTGTTCGTCAACCGCGCCCAGGCTGTCAAATACGCGCTGTTCGAGAACGGCCAGCACCCCGAAATGATCGTCGAGCTGTCGCGCGAGCTCGAGCTCGATATGCGCGGCGAGACCGTGCCCCTCCCCGCCAGCCGCGTGGCCTGAGCCACCCCCATGACTGCGAAGGTCATTGCGAAGACGGTTGCGAAAGCGGATTCAGCGACATGGCTGTCGGGCTTCATCCCCGACCTTCCGACCCCCTTCAACCACCGGGACGAACTCGACACTGATGCGTTCGGCCGGCTGTGCGAGCGCCAGATCGCGGCCGGCGCCTTGGCGCTCGTGGTCGGCGAGACCGCGGGTGAAAGCTCGACGCTGGAGCCTGCGGAGCGCGCGCAGCTGGTTCGCATCGCGGCCCGTGTCGCGCGCAAGCGGGTCCGCATCATCGCAGGCGCCGGATCGAACGCGACCGATCGTGCCGTCACGTTCACGCGCGCGGCGGAAGCGGCCGGCGCCGATGCCATCATGTCGGTCGTGCCGTATTACAACAAGCCGATGCCGCAGGGCATGGCCGCGCATTTCCGCGCCGTCGCCGCGGCCACGACACTGCCCGTGATCCTGCACGATATTCCCGCGCGGACGGTGAAAGGGCTGGCGGACGAGACGCTGGTTGAGCTCGCAGCATCGCCGCGTTTCATCGGACTGCGGGACGGCAGCAGCGATGTCGCCCGCCTCAGGCGCCTGCGTCCACGTCTGCCGGCGACATTCCGGATGCTGACCGGCGACGACACCATGTCGCTCGCCTATATGGCCGCCGGCGGCGATGGCTGCATCTCGTCGATCTCGAACGTCGCACCCGATCTGTGCGTGGCAGTGGCTCGGCATCTGCGTGAAGGCCGGTTGTATCAGGCGCGCGAGCTGCATCAGCGGCTGGTGCCGCTCGCGACGCTGCTGGAGCGCGAGCACCCCGCCGCCCTGAAATTCGCACTGGCGCTGCTGGGGTTCATGCAGCTGGCGACGCGGCTGCCGATCGTTCAGCTCAACGGACCGGCAAAGGCCGAGATCGCGCAGGCGATGACCGAAATCGCCGACCAATATCTGGCCGTCGCGCACTGAGCGCGCCACAACGCAGGCCATCGCAACGCACAATGGAATCAGCCCACACGTCCGTGACACCGCGCCATATTGAGGTTCCGGAACGGCATCCCATATCCACGGCAAGGGAGTGCTTGCCGTGCAGACCTTCAAGGCGGCTCTCGTTGTGGCGATCGCTCTGGTTGTTTCCATTGGTCCCGGTACGGCCGCGGACAACAACCGTCTTGCCCTGACCATTTCAATCGACGGAGCGATCGGGCCGGCATCGGCCAGCTACGTCAAGGACGGCCTGGCGAAGGCGGCCGAGCGGCACGCCGAGATCGTCATTCTGCGCCTGAATACGCCGGGCGGTCTCAACACCAGCATGCGCGAGATCATCACCGACGTGCTGGCCTCGCCCGTTCCTGTCGTCGGCTATGTTGCGCCCTCCGGCGCACATGCCGCGAGCGCCGGGACCTACATTCTCTATGCGACCCATCTCGCAGCCATGGCGCCCGGCACCAATATCGGCGCCGCGACGCCGGTGCAGATCGGCGGCCCGATGCCGGGTCTGCCGGGCAGCACCCCGGACAAGGACGGCAAGGACCAGAAGGACGGCGGCAACCCGTCCACGACCAAGGATACCATGACGGCGAAGGTGACGAACGATGCCGTTGCCTTCATCCGCAGCCTCGCCGAGCTGCGCGGCCGCAATGCCGACTGGGCCGAGAAGGCGGTCCGTGACGCCGCCACCCTCTCCGCCAACGCCGCGTTGCAGGCCCATGTCATCGAGTTCACCGCGCATGATCCGGCCGACCTGCTCAAGCAGGTCGACGGCCGGACGGTGGAGCTTGCCGGCGGCAAGACACAACGGCTGGCGACCAACGATGCCATGATCGAAGCCATCGATCCCACGTGGCTCTCGCGCGTGCTCGCGGTCATTACCGACCCCAACATCGCATTCGTTCTCCTGATGGTCGGCATCTACGGCCTGATCTTCGAATTCATGTCCCCCGGTGCCGTGGCGCCCGGAGTTGTCGGCACGATCTGCCTGCTGCTCGGCCTCTACGCGCTCAACATGCTGCCGATCAACTACGCCGGCTTCGCCTTGATGCTGGTCGGGATGGCGCTGCTCGCGATCGAAGCCTTCAACCCGACCGTCGTGATCGGCCTCGGAGGCATCGTCGCCTTTGTGCTGGGAGCCGCCATGCTGTTCCGGATCGAGGCGCCCGGATACCACCTGTCATGGTCGCTCATCGGCATCGTCGCAGCGATGTTCGCAGGCCTCATTCTGGTCGTACTCGGGGCGCTGCGCCGCGCGCGCAGCGGTCCGCTCCGGACAGGTGCGCAAGCCATGCGCGGGCTACCGGCCGAGGTGCTCGACTGGTCCGAGACATCAGGTCACGTCTTTACCAATGGCGAACGCTGGCAGGCGCGCAGCACCGAGGCGTTCAAGACCGGAGAGACGGTCGAGGTGGCCAACATCGTCGATTTGACGCTGGTGGTACGGCGTGCGCCGGCTTCCGCCGGCGAAGGAGGTACAGCATGATGCTTGATTATTTCACCTATGCGGCGGTCGTCCTGCTTGTCATCATCTTCCTGACCCAGGCCGTGCGCGTCCTGCGCGAATACGAGCGCGGCGTCATCTTCACGCTCGGCCGCTTTACCGGGGTGAAGGGCCCGGGACTCATCATCCTGATTCCGGTGGTGCAGCAGATCGTGAAGGTCGACCTCAGGGTGATGGTGCAGGTGGTGCCGCCGCAGGATGTGATTTCCCGCGACAACGTCTCGGTCAAGGTCAACGCCGTCCTCTACTTCCGCATCGTCGACCCCGAGCGCGCCATCATCAAGGTCGGCGACTACATGGCTGCGACCAGCCAGCTTGCCCAGACCACGCTGCGCTCGGTCCTCGGCAAGCACGAGCTCGACGAGATGCTGGCGGAACGCGACAAATTGAACGCCGATATCCAGGAGACCCTCGACAAGCAGACCGACGTCTGGGGCATCAAGGTCACCGCGGTCGAGATCAAGGATATCGATCTCAACGAAACCATGGTGCGGGCGATCGCCAAGCAGGCCGAGGCGGAACGGCTGCGGCGCGCCAAGGTGATCAACGCGATGGGCGAGCAGCAGGCCGCCGAGAAGCTGGTCGAGGCCGGCCGGATCCTTGCCCAGGAGCCGCAGGCGATGCAGCTCCGCTATTTCGCGGCGCTGCATGACATCGCCGGCGAACGCTCCTCGACCGTGGTCTTCCCGCTCCCGATGAACCTGCTCGATCACCTGACGCGGCGAAGCGAAGCCACCTGACCCGGCTGATGCTTGGCCCGCCACGCCGGACCCGGACCACGCATGTAATGCGCCTCGGGCCGGTAGCCGCTGATCGGCTCCTCGCCGATCCAGGCGAGGAATTTGAGCATCCCTTCCGCGACGCGGCGCAGCAGGGCCGCGATGAATGAAGCTGCGCGCATCTCAATAGTCCCACTTCTCGCCGAGCACGACCGGTGGGCGCGGATATTTCTCGGCATCGCCGCCGAGCATGCCGACATGGAGATGGGCGCGCGCCCAGTCTTCATGGCCGCGATGCAGCAGCAGCTCATTGCGCAGCCGATGGATCTTGGCGGCGGCAATGGCGCGGTGGATGGTCCTGAACGCAAGACCGATCCGCCGGATGGTCCGCCGCAGCGTCGCCGGCATGGCACCGGCCGAACCGTGCGGCCGGACATCGTGTACATGGAGCAAGGTCATGTTCCGCCTTCCTGGTAGGCGGCGCGCGAACGCACCGCCTCACGCCAGAAGATGCTGGGAAGGCCGTAGGAATTCGAGAGGACCCGCCGCGGTGCGGCATAGGCGCCGTATAAAGACCGGCCGCGCCGCCTGCTGTGACGGGGCGCCCCCGGACCGTCGGAACAGGACGGACCCGCGCGTGTTGACCAGCGGCCATTCGGTGCTAGCCTTTTGATCGTGAATTGTCGTCAAGCGGATTTCGATAACCGCGTCGAGGGTGGAGATCATGAACCTCGCATCGCCAACTGTCGCAACCGCCGGGCCCGTCCACTCCGATGGCGTCATCGCGGCAGGCGTCTACGTCGAGGGACGACGGGTCGCCAATATCGCGATCGATGAGGCCGCGAGCTGGCGCAACAAGCCGGATCACGTGGTGTGGATCGGCCTGCACGAACCCGATATGGCAATACTCAGCAGCCTGCAGCGGCAATTCCAGCTGCACGACCTCGCGATCGAGGATGCGGATCACGCGCATCAGCGGCCGAAGATCGAGCAATACGGCGACGCGCTGTTCATCGTGGCCCGCACCGCGCAGCTCGACGGTGAAAGCATCGCGTTCGGCGAGACGCATCTGTTCGTCGGCGAGGGATACATCGTCTCGGTCCGACACGGCGCCTCGACGTCCTACACGCCGGTCAGGGAGCGCTGCGAGAGTTGCCCGCGCGCGCTTGCCCGGGGCGAGGACTACATCCTCTACGCCATTCTCGATTTCATCGTCGACAACTACTCGCCGGTGCTCGAGACGATCCAGGACGAGGTCGAGGCGATGGAGGCGGAGGTGCTGGCGAGCGCGATGACGCGGGCGCAGATCGAGCGGCTCTATCTGCTGAGGCGGGACCTGCTCCGGCTGCGCAATGCGATCGGACCGTTGGTGGAGGTCTGCCGCAGGCTGGAGCGCGACGATCTGCCGATGGTGCGCGTCACGATGCGGCCGTTGTTCCGCGACGTCACGGATCACGTCCGCACCATTCAGGAACGGATCGACTCGCTGCGCGAGGTGCTCGCCTTTGCGTTTGAAGCAAGCCTGCTGGTCGGTCAGGCGCAGGAAACGGCGATCTCCAAGAAGCTCGCCTCGTGGCTGGCGATTGTTGCGGTGCCGACCGCCGTCGCCGGTATCTACGGTATGAATTTCAAGTACATACCGGAGCTACAATGGGAGTACAGCTATTTCGTCGTGATGGGCCTGATGCTGGCTGCATGCGCCGGGCTGTTCTGGCGATTCAGGCGTTCCGGTTGGCTGTAGGCGGCGTTCCGAACATCGAGCCATTCCGGTCCCGGCAGAGTGCGGCGGCGCATCGCGCGCCCTGCCGCAAATCGCGGGATTTCGGACAATTTTACCCTCGACCGGCGGCGCGAGGAGCCGGTTTACGGTCGGCTGCAAGACCGGTAACGTCGCCTCCCAATGCGACGTGGAGAGTGCCCATGCGGCCCAAGGATCAGATCAACTGGATGCTGACGGATGCGATCGAGGCGCTCGCCCGCGCCGAGCGGTTGCACCAGAGCTTCCTCAATTTGCAGCCCAGCGCGGGCGGCAGCGAGCCGAGCTGGGAACCACCGATGGACGTGATCGAGACCGAGGAGGAGATCCTGATCCTGGTCGCGCTGCCGGGGGTCGATCCCGACGAGGTCGAGGCCGCGCTCGACGGCGGCACGCTGGTGATCTCCGGCCGCCGCATCCTGCCCGCTGAACTCCGCAGCGCCCGCATCCTGCGCCTCGAGCTGCCGCAGGGCCGCTTCGAGCGCCGCATCACGCTGCCGACCGGCCGCTACACCATCAGCCGTTTTGCCGCGCATGGCTGCGTCGGCCTGCGGCTCGGAAAATCGAGCTGAGGGATTTCGACATGGCTGCTTCAGACGCTTCAGGCCCGGTCAATTCGGCGCCGATCCCGAGCGACGCAACGATCATCGTCCCGGTGCGCAACACCGTGCTGTTTCCGGACGTCATCATCCCGATCACGATCGCGCGCGCGACTTCGATTGCCGCCGCCCAGCAGGCAGTGCGCGAGCAGCGGCCGATCGGCATCCTGCTGCAGCGCAATCCCGAGGCCAACGATCCCGGCCCCGACGGGCTCTACCGCGTCGGCACCGTCGCCAACATCGTGCGCTACATCACCGGGGCCGACGACAGCCACCACCTGGTCTGCCAGGGCGTGCAGCGCATGCGCGTGCTCGACTATCTGCCCGGCACGCCGTTCCTGGCGGCGCGCGTGCTGCAGATCCCCGAGCCGACCACCACCTCGCCGGAGATCGAGGCGCGCTTCCTCAATCTGCAGCGCCAGGCGCTGGAGGCCGCGCAATTGCTGCCGCAGACGCCGCCCGAATTGATCGCCGCGCTGCAGGGCACGACCTCGCCGGCGACACTGGCTGATCTTGCGACCTCCTACATGGACATCAAGCCGGCGGAGAAGCAGGACATCCTGGAAACCGTCGATCTCGTGGCGCGGATGGACAAGGTCTCGCGGCATCTCGCCGAGCGCATCGAGGTGCTCAGGCTGAGCCAGGAGATCGGGCAGAAGACCAAGGCGGTGTTCGACGAGCGGCAGCGTGAGGCGATCCTGCGCGAGCAGATGGCGACCATCCAGCGCCAGCTCGGCGAAGGCGACGGCAAGGCCGCCGAGGTTGCCGAGCTGACCAAGGCGATTGCAGAAGCCAAGATGCCGCCGGAGGCCGAGAGCCAGGCGCAGAAGGAATTGCGCCGCTACGAGCGGATGCCGGAGGCGGCGGCCGAGTCCGGCATGGTGCGCAGCTATCTCGACTGGCTGATCGACCTGCCCTGGAGCCTTCCGGAGGAGAAGCCGATCGACATCGCCGAAGCGCGCAAGATCCTCGACCAGGACCATTATGGGCTGGAGAAGATCAAGAGCCGCATCATCGAATATCTCGCGGTGCGCAAGCTCGCGCCCGGCGGCAAGGCGCCGATCCTCTGCTTCCTCGGGCCGCCCGGCGTCGGCAAGACCTCGCTCGGCCAATCGATCGCGCGCGCGATGTCGCGGCCGTTCGTTCGTGTCTCGCTCGGCGGCGTGCATGACGAGGCCGAGATCCGCGGCCATCGCCGCACCTATATCGGCGCGCTGCCCGGCAACATCATCCAGGCGATCAAGAAGGCCGGCGCGCGCAATTGCGTGATGATGCTGGACGAGATCGACAAGATGGGCCGCGGCATCCAGGGCGATCCGTCGGCCGCGATGCTCGAAGTGCTCGACCCCGAGCAGAACTCGACCTTCCGCGACAATTACCTCGGCGTGCCGTTCGACCTCTCGCGCGTCGTCTTCATCGCCACCGCCAACATGCTCGACGGCGTCCCCGGCCCGCTGCTCGACCGCATGGAGCTGATCAGCCTCCCCGGCTACACCGAGGACGAGAAGCTCGAGATCGCCAAGCGCTATCTGGTGCGCCGCCAGCTCGAGGCCAACGGGATCAAGGCCGAGCAGGTCGAGATCGATCCGGACGCGCTGCGGCTGATCATCAAGAGCTACACCCGCGAGGCCGGCGTCCGCAACCTGGAGCGCGAGATCGGCAAGGTGCTGCGCAACGTCGCGGTGCAGATCGCCGACGGCAGCACCAGCCATGTCACGATCGCACCGAAGGACATCGTCTCGCTGCTCGGCCAGCCCAGGTTCGAGAACGAGATCGCGATGCGCACCAGCATCCCCGGCGTTGCCACCGGGCTTGCCTGGACGCCGGTCGGCGGCGACATCCTGTTCATCGAGGCCTCGCGCACGCCGGGCCGCGGCGCGTTGATGATCACCGGCCAGCTCGGCGACGTGATGCGCGAGAGCGTGCAGGCCGCGCTGACACTGGTGAAGAGCCGGGCGTCCCAGCTCGGTATCGATCCCGCAGTGTTCGAGAAGAGCGACATCCACGTCCACGTTCCCGCCGGCGCCACGCCCAAGGACGGCCCGAGCGCGGGTGTCGCGATGTTCACCGCCCTCACCTCGCTGCTGACCGATCGCACCGTGCGCAGCGACACCGCGATGACCGGCGAGATCTCGCTGCGCGGCCTCGTGCTGCCGGTCGGCGGCATCAAGGAGAAGGTGGTCGCCGCCGCGGCTGCGGGCCTGACGCGGGTGATGCTGCCGGCGCGCAACAAGCGCGACTACGACGACATCCCTGCCGGCGCCCGCGCCAAGCTCGAGTTCATCTGGCTGGAGCGCGTCGACGAGGCGATCGCCGCGGCGCTGGAGCCCGCCAAGGCGACCCCCGCCGCGGCGGAGTGATTGCTTCGCATCGAGCATCGCGCCCTGGGCTTACCCCTCTCCCCAACCCTCCCCCGCAAGGGGGGAGGGAGCCCGATCAGCGTGCTTACCTCACACGCAGATGGCCTCATTGGATCAATGGATGGACGACAATGATTGGTTTGTTCGCGCGGCCACCATCTCGCAGCGCTAACGCCCAACATCGAGCCGAACGTAAGGGAATCACCGGCGGAGGGGTTCCCTCCCCCCTTGCGGGGGAGGGTTAGGGAGAGGGGTACCGCGCGGCGCGCTCTCTCAACTTCATGCTCGACGCATTCACGTCGGTGCGGGCCTTAGCTCTTGGCCATGCAGTCCGAGATATAGAACCAGCGGTCATCGCCGGTCAGTCCCTTCTGCTTCACCTCTTTGCGGCAGGCCTTGAGCTTGGGCTTGTTGGCCCGCCACTGCTCCTTCATCGCCTTCAATTTCTCCATCGTCAGCTTGATCTTCGACGGCTTGGCCGTGGTGGTGGCGGCCGGTGCTGGTGCTGCCGGCGCCGCGGTCTGGGCCGACGCGGCATGCAGTCCCAGGGCGAGCAGCGCGGCGGCAAGGCAAATCCGGGTGCGAAACATTGAAATCCCCCAATCCGATTTCTGTTCATGAAATAGAGCGAATGCCGCGGGCACCGGGAATCGGCGGCCCGCGGCGATGATGGTCGCGATCAGAGGATTTTGACCGCGCTGAGCAGCGTCATGTAGATGCCCCAGGCCAGCGGAATACCGACGAACAGCCAGAACAGGGCCGCCTTGGCGTCGAGCCCGCCAAACCCGATCCCGTAGGAACCGTGCGGTCCGGCCGCAGCCGCGCTGACGCTCGCATCCTGCAGCTTGGCGACCTCGGCGTCGCTCATGTGCCACTTCGAATCGACCGGCTTGATCAGGTAGTTGCAGATCAGTCCCGCGATCAGCATGGCGCACAGGATGTACATCGTCGTGTTGTAGAGCTGGTCGCGCGGCACGCCGGCGGCAAGCTGGAATTCACGGATGTAGTTCACCACGACCGGGCCGATGATGCCGGCGGTCGACCACGCCGTCAGCAGGCGGCCATGGATCGCGCCGACGAACTGGGTGCCGAACATGTCGGCGAGATAGGCCGGCACCGTGGCGAAGCCGCCACCATACATCGACAGGATGATGCCGAAGCCGAGCACAAACAGGAGCTTCGAGCCCATCGCGGCAAAGGTCGGCGCCAGCGCGTAGAGCGCGATGCCGAGGATGAAGAACGTGTAGTAGGTGTTCTTGCGGCCGATCTTGTCCGACAGCGACGCCCAGAAGAAACGGCCGCCGATGTTGAATAGCGACAGCAATCCGGCAAAGCCGGCGGCGATCGCCGCGATCTGCGCCTTCTGTCCAGCATCGAGCGCGTTGAAGCCGACATTGGGCAGGCCGATCAGCTTGCCCGCAAAGATCTCTTGCAACATCGGCGAGGCCATGCCGATCACGCCAATGCCGGCCGACACGTTGAGGCAGAGTACCCCCCAGATCAGCCAGAACTGCGGCGTTTTGTGCGCATCCTTCAGATGGACGTTCTTGGTCGAGATCATCGCGTTGGCCTTGGCCGGCGGTGTCCAGCCCTCGGGCTGCCAGCCGGCCGGCGGAATGCGATAGCGGAAGGCACCAATCATCATGAACACGAAATAGATCGCGCCCATGGCGAGGAAGGTTTCCCAGACGCCGACCGAGGTCGGGGTCTTGAAATAGCTCATCAGCTTGTCGGCCAGCGGGGCGCCGATCATCGCGCCGCCGCCGAAGCCCATGATCGCCATGCCGGTCGCCATGCCGCGGCGATCGGGGAACCATTTCACCAGCGTCGACACCGGCGAGATGTAGCCGAGACCGAGGCCGACACCGCCGATCACGCCGGAGCCAAGCCACATCAGCCAGAGCTGATGCGTGTAGACACCCAGCGCGCCGATCACGAGGCCGCCGGCCCAGCACAGCGCCGCGACGAAGCCGGCCTTGCGCGGACCGACCTTCTCAAGCCAGCCGCCCCAGATCGCGGCCGAGACGCCGAGCAGCACGAAGAACAGCGTATACATCCACCCGAGGCTCGCGACCTTCCAGTCGCAACTCGTCGTGAACAATTCCTGCGCCAGCGAAATGTCCGGGCATGCCTTCGGCGCGGTCAGCCCGATCGCGCGCGACAGCGGCAACCAGAACACCGAGAAGCCGTAGGCCATGCCGATGCACAGATGGATGCACAGCGCGGCCGGCGGCACCAGCCAGCGGTTGAAGCCGGCGGTCGCGATCGTGTGGTCCTTGTCGAGGAAACCTGCGCCTGCCGCGGATACGCGCGCGGCGCTGCTCACTGTGGTCATTGACTCCTCCCCTGCAGCCGCCGTTGTCAGGCGCGTCTGCGTCTTCGATCCCGTCTCAGCCCCGGTCTCAGCCCTTTGCGGCCACCGTCAGGCGGCTGCTCCGCACATTTCCTCGATGCGCCGGGACCAACCACGCGCATTCCGCAAATGCTAACCCCCAATACGACCCGATATGCCCGGCCCTGCCGTCCCTGATCCGGACGCAGGCCGGCCGTTGTCTGTCGCTGTGCCCAGATCCGGGCACAGCTCCATCTCCGCAACCCGGGAGGAGATTATCAATTCGCGCAGAATGGAAAATAGGTGTCGATTGGCAAAAGGTAGATATCAAGCCGGATCTAGCGCGTACGCGGCGCTGCAGCATTTGAATTATCTATCGTTCCATTCGCCTTCTCGATCAGGAAAACGATCCGGACGTCGCTTCGTTCGGTGATCTCGACCCTGTCGCCGGTCTCCTGGATGAGGGCCGGGATATCGATCACCGAAAGCGGGTCGGTGCAGTGCACTTCGAGGCAGTCTCCCGCCGTCACGCTCTTCAGGGCCTTGCGCGTCTTCAGCGCGGGCAGCGGGCATTTCAGGCCGGTGAGGTCGAGCTTTATCGTGGTCATGGTTCGACCATGGCGAAGCCGTCATGCATCGTCAACGGCGGCACCTTCTCACCCTGTCAGCTTTCCGCCGCGGCCGAAGCGAGCACGTCGTCGACCGGAATGGCGGAGCGCAGCATCAATTCGGCGACGTCCTCGATGTCGTCGAGATGCGCGACCGGCAGCCCGGTTTCGACCGCGACGTCGCTGGCGATCCCGACCACGCGGGGGTCGTCGGGGAACAGCAGCGGCTTGCCGTTGGCGGCGCGATACACCTCGATCTTGTTGACCGGCTCGCGCTTGAAGCCCTCGACGACCACCAGATCGACCCGCGCCATCTTGGCGAGCAGTTCCGGCAGTCGCGGCTCACTGGCGCCGCGCAGCTCGTGCATCAGCGCCCAGCGCCGGGTCGAGGACACCAGCACCTCGGTCGCGCCGGCCTGCCGGTGCACCCAGGAGTCCTTGCCGGGAATGTCGACATCGAATTCATGATGGGCGTGCTTGATCACGGAGACGCGCAAGGCCCGGCCAAGCAGATAGGGGATCACCCGCGACAGCAGGGTGGTCTTGCCGGCTCCGCTCCAGCCCGCGAGGCCTATCACTTTCATACGCAATCTCCGCAGACATATAACGTCCAGTGCTGCTTATATCAGCCTTGACGCAATGTCATGCCAGCCCCGCCGGCGGATGGCGATCGATCAGGGCCCCAAGGGGATCGCCTTCGGAAACCCCTGGAGCAGCTGCGCCCACGGCAGCGCGAACGCGGCCAGGGGACCCCATAAGGGCAATATTAACGGCATTTGCCGTACCAGTTCTCCCGATCAATGGGAGGCCTGTCCAGTGCCCAATCGTGATGGTGTTCGAGACGCCATAAGCCTGAAGAACAGGGTTCTGGTCACGGCGATCTTCCTGGCATCGGGCGCGGCATCCCTGATCCTCCAGGTCCTGTGGTTCAAGCAACTGCAATTCGTGCTGGGAAGCGCGACCGTCTCCGTCAGCGTTACGGTGGCGAGCTTCTTCTTCGGTCTCTCCCTAGGCAGCGCTTTCGGGGGCCGGATCGCCGACACCGTCAGCCGCCCCCTGAAAATCTACGGCTTTCTCGAACTCGCGCTCGCGGTCGTTTCCCTGGCGGTAACCGCGTTCCTGTCGCACTGGTCCACATGGGTGGGCTGGCTGTCGCCCATGTTGGACCTGGAGTCCCCATTCCGGTTGCCGCTCATGGTCGCGCTGTCGCTCGCCATCCTGTCGCTGCCGACGATGCTGATGGGCGCAACCCTGCCCTTCCTCGTGAAGTTCCTGACCCGCGCGCAAGCCGACCTCGCCAATCGCATCGGCCTGCTCTACGGGTTCAACACCCTGGGCGCCGCGATCGGCACCCTGGTTGTCGGCTTTGCCCTGATGGGCCTCTGGGGGATCACCGGATCGAGCCTGGTCGCAGCAGGCCTGTATGTCTGCGTCGGCGGTGTCGCCCTGCTCCTCGCGCGCGGCGCAAGCCCGCTGTCGCCGGTCACGGCGGAAGCGCCGGCGCAAACCGCCGGGCCGGGACATCGCCGGACGTCCATCCTCATCGCGATCTTCGCGTGCTCCGGCTTCGTGTCCATCGCCTATGAAGTCGTCTGGTTCCGCTTCCTGACCAATGTCAGCACCTCGAGCGTCTACGCCTTCTCCGGGATGCTCGGTGTTTACCTGTTGGGCCTGGTGATCGGCGCCCTGATCTGCGCGAGGCTGCTCGCACCCCGCAAGGATCAACTGCTGCGATACTTCGCCGTAACACAGCTGCTCATCGCGGTTGCGGCCACCCTGACCGTCGGAATTCTCGGCAAGGCGCGCACCGTGGAAGCCGTGCTGTCTCCCATCGTATCGGGCCTGGTTCCAGTCCCGGCGCAGGAGCTCTTGGGAGGTGATGTTTCATTCTTCCTGATCTGTGCCGTTGCCCTGTTGCTGCCGACCACGCTGATCGGCGTCAGCTTTCCGCTGGCCAGCGAACTGACGGTGATGCAGATGAGCGCGCTGGGCCGTCGAATCGGCACGCTCTACGCCTTGAACACGATTGGCGGCGTGCTGGGCTCCCTGGCGGCTGGGTTTCTTCTGATCCCCTATCTGGGCAGCCAGGGCGCGCTCACCGCACTGATTGTTCTGAACGTCCTGCTCTTTGTCGCGACGACCGTATCGCAATCGGATCTTCTGAGGGAGAGGAGCCTGTGGCGGCAAGGGGCAGTCGCCGCAAGCATCATCGCCGTAGCGCTCCTGCTCTTCACCCCGCACTATCTGGAACGGGTCCTGACCTCGATCGAAGGCGGCAATGTCCTCGAGTTGCGCGAAACCAAGCAAGCAACATTTGCGGTGGTCGAGTATCGCGAGAAGGCGGCGGGCACCTATCAACAATTGGTGGTGAATTCGAAGAGCTATGCCAACAACCGTCCTGAGGGCCGGCGCTATATGGCCGCGATGGGGCACTATCCCATTCTGCTGCATCCGGGCCCGGTTGAAACGGCGGTCGTGATTTGCATCGGGACCGGCACCACGGTGGGTGCGGTCAGCACCCATCAGGAACTACAATCCATCGACGCGGTCGATCTGGCCTCGACGGTTTTCGAGGTTGCGCCCCGTTTCGTGCCGATCAACAAGCAGTTCTATCAAAACCCCAAGGTCCATCAGATCGTCGCGGACGGGCGCCACTTCCTGCTGGGGACAAACGAGACATTCGACGTCATCACCCTCGAGCCCCCGCCGCCCCATGACGCCGGCGTCATCAACCTCTACACAGAGGAATTCTATGCGCTGGCAAAGCAGAAGATGCGCCCCGGCGGCGTTCTCGCGCAATGGGTGCCGCTGGATTTCAACCGCGGCATTCTTCCGAAGATGATCCTCAAGGCTATGATGGGCCAGTTCAAGCACGTCTCCCTGTGGTTGCCGTCCAGAATGGAAGGCGTGGCCATCGCCTCCGATGAACCGCTGACAATCGATCCTCGCGTGCTCGCCACGCGCATGTCCAAGCCGGGGGTGGCTGAAGACCTGACAGCAAACGGCCTGCGCTCGCCCGAGGATTTCCTGGCGACATTCATTGCCGCCGATGAAAAGCTCGCGGCCTTTGTCGGAAATGTGCCAAGCCTCACGGACGATCGGCCGCGCCTCGAATATTTCAACTGGTATCCGCTGAGCTCGATCAGCGTGGACGAATTGAAGCGCCTCCGCGAGCCGGTGGAAGCCTATCTTGCCGATCGCTCCATTGAGGAGGCCCGTCTCGACACCGCGCGCACGGTGGCCAATGCGATTCTGGATGAGCACCAGGCCACCGCTGAGGGCGACAAATCCGCCGCCCGTGCCGCGCTTCGCCTGGCCGTCAAACTGGATCCGGATAATTCCTATGTCGGCTTCCTGGACCGCAAGCTACGCGAGTGATCGGGCAACCTGCTAGCGGAGCGCGTTCGGAGACTATCCAGCGGATATACCTCGAAGTTTCCAATGCACCGGGCGACCGGAACACGATATTGTGGCGTACCGGAGCACCAGCTATGCCTCGCTCGCCTTCGATCGTGCCGCACCAAATCGACCACGACACCTATCTGGTGCTGAACGATTTCGGCCGGCTTGGCCGCGCCTGGTGCGAAACTGATGAAGAAGGCACCGACCGGAAAACGCTGATCCGCCGCCTGCTGGATGACCAGTACAGCCGTCCGGTCCGCATCGTGGCCTTCAATACCAGCGAAGGATGGTCGCGGGACGTCACGACCGATATTGCCGACGAGCTTCGGCGCCGTTTCGTCGAATACGATGAGGTCCCGCGCTCCGTGCTGGAGTTCGTCGAGACGGCGATGCGGCACTGAGCCGGATCCGCAGTCGCACCGAGACCTACGGCAAAACAACCCGACGGGCAACTCAGTAAAAACCTGTCAATCCTCGCGCGCAAAAATATTTCGCTTTATCAGAAAACAAACTCAGTGTATGAATCCGCCCGTCTCACCCGATCGAGGGGCGCTGCGCATCGTCACGGGTGTTGCGGTGAGATGCGGTGGACGCTGATCATGCCGGAGACGAAAGCATGTGATGCGGACGGTGAAGTCGTGTGGTCCCGACGCCCTAGCGGCAGGTGTCTTTTCGCATTGCGCGATGCGCGTTGTGAAGACGGTGACAAGCAAGCCCAGTCTCGCCGGGGAGAGCACGAAGTAAGCCGTAACCCATCGCGCAGGGAAAGCCGGATTGCTCCGGTTACACCTGTGGTCCTACCCCCGAGCTTTCTACCTTTTGCTCGGGGCCCATGGGTGCGATCGGCACCCGGCTTTCCCTGCGCCCTCTGCAAGAGAGGGCGGAACGAAGACCAAAGCTCGGGCGATTCATGTCGCGAGAATGCGCAACCGTGTCCTCATCTTCAACTGTCATCGCCCGGCTCGCCGCCTTCGCTAAAGCTTCGGCGTGCCAGGAATGCATGGCCTCGTCGAAGCCTTGGCGGAGACGGGACCGGGCGATCCAGTACGCCGCGGCCTCTCGGCTCAAGCACTCCCGTCTCTGGAATACTGGATCACCCGCCTGCGCGGGTGATGACACCGAACTCGCTCGATATCGCGCCACACATTCGGTGTCGTCCCGGCGCAGGCCGGGACCCATAACCACAAATGGCAATTGGTGCGCGACGCTGGGGCCACAGCCCTCTCCAACAACACGACCCCGTGGTTATGGGTCCCTGCTTTCGCAGGGACGACGATTGAGGATATAGGCAATGCCACACATTCACTGTCGTCCTGGCGAAGGCCAGGACCCATTGCCCCAAATCTCAATTGTTGCGCGACGCTGGGGCCACAGCCCTCTTCAACAACACAACCCTGTGGTTATGGGTCCCTGCTTTCGCAGGGACGACGATTGAGGTGGGCAATGCCACACATTCACTGTCGTCCTGGCGAAGGCCAGGACCCATTGCCCCAAATCTCAATTGTTGCGCGACGCTGGGGCCGCAGCTCTCTTCAACAACACGACCCTGTGGTTATGGGTCCCTGCTTTCGCAGGGACGACAGCGGTGGAGGTGGCGCGGATCGCCGCTACGCCGGCCTGAACCCCGCCGCCGTCAGCGCGGCGCGGCCCTCGTCCGATGCCAGCGCGTCGAGAAAGGCCTGTACCGCTGGCCGCTGCTTGCGCACCGTCACCAGCGCGAAATCGTAATGCTCTTCGGCAAGCGGGATGAAACCGAGCCCGGAGGCTGCCGCGACCGGCGCGATGGTCATGCCCCAGTCGGCGCGATGCTGCGCCACCGCGGCCGCAACCGCATTGTGCGAGCGCGGCTGGTTCCAGTAACCGTCGGGCCGGCTGCCAGCAAGCAAGCGATCGATCAGGATACGGGTGCCGGCGCCCTGGTTGCGGTTGACCATGATGCACGAGGGATCGGCGAGCGCGGCGCGCACCGCCTCTTCTGCGCTCAAGCCGGCAAAGCGCGTGTCGTCCTTGCGGAACACGATGCCCTGCATGCGCCGCCAGCCCGGCACCAGCTCGAGGCCGTCGGCCAGATACGCCGTGTTGTAGGTCTCGGTCTTGTCGTCGAACAGGTGGATCGGAGCGAGATCACATTCGCCGCGCCTGGCGGCCGCGAGCCCGCCGAGACTGCCGACCGCGATCGAACGCACCACAAGGCCAGCCTGTGCCAGCGGCGCGGTGACGAGATCGAGCCCGGTGCAATGGCTGCCGACGATGACGAGATCGGGCACCCGCACATGCGGCGTGAACAGCGTGACCTCGGCCTCACTGCCGGCCGGCAGCTGGTCGGCCAGCGCCTCGATCTTCAGGAAGCCGTCGGCCTGGGCGAACGAGGTGATCGCGCCCGAGCCCTTGCCGCCGGGATAGGCGATCAGGCCGTCGGCGCCTTCGACCAGCGAGACCATTACGAACTCGGTACGTCCGAGTTCGGAGGCGATCCGCACCGGCACCTTCGCCGCGACCCTGGCATCCGACCGCGGCGGCAGGCCGGCCATCCGCCGCAGCACCGGCACGATCATGTCGTGGAAGGTGAACATCGCCGAGGTCGGAAAGCCCGGCAGGATGACCACCGGCTTGCCGTCGCAGACCGCAAGGCACAGCGGCTTGCCCGGCTTCAGCGCCACGCCATGCGCGACGATGCCGGGCTTGCCGAGCCTTGTGATGATCCGGTGCGAGACGTCGCCTGCGCCCTTGGAGGTGCCGCCCGACAGCACCAGCATGTCGCTCTCCGCCAGCGCCTTGCGCATCGCGGCTTCGAGCATCGCCTCGTCGTCCGCGATCGCGCCGAGGAACGACGCGTCACCGCCATTCTCGGCAATCGCCGCGGTGACGATCGCACCGTTGGTGTCGTAGATCGCGGCCGGCCGCAGCGTCTCACCCGGCTGCACCAATTCGTCGCCGGTCGAGAGGATCGCGACGCGCGGTCGGCGCACCACCAGAACGTCGGCGATGCCGCAGGCCGCGAGCATGCCGATCTCGCGCGACCCGATCATCGTTCCCGCGCGCAACAGCGCTTCGCCGCGCGCGATGTCGGAGCCGGCATAGGACACGAACTGCCCGGGCGACGCCGCGCGCCGGACCTCGATGGCGCCATTGCCGGCGGGTTGGGTGTGCTCGACCATCACGATCGCATCGGCGCCACGCGGCACCGGACCGCCGGTCGCAATCGCGGTCGCGGTGCCCGGCAGCACCGGCCGGGTCGGCGCGGTGCCGCACGAAATGATCTCGTCGTTCAGCGCGAGTTGCACCGGCGCGCCCTCGCCTGCGCTTGCGAGATCGGCCGAGCGCACCGCAAAGCCGTCGACATTGGAGCGATCGAACGGCGGCACGTCGATCGGCGCCAACACGTCCTCCGCCAGCGCACGGCCGAGCGCATCAGCGAGCAGCCGCGTCTCGGACGGCAATTGGCGCGGGAACAGCGCCGCCTCGAAGCGCGCGATCGCCTCCTCGCGCGAGAGGATGGTCAGGAACTGATCCTGCTCGACGGATGGGTTGGGTTTCGGCGCGAACGTGTTGGTCATCTCGGGAACTCACTCCCGCAACATATAGGCATCGACAACCGTGCCCGCAGCGAAACCCTCCGCGGTGCCGGGCACGATCAGCAGACCTTCGGCGCGCGCGATGGCCTCGAGCGACAGGTCGCCGATCGCAAGCACTGCCCAGAAACCCTGTTGACGCGTCAGCAGCACGACCTCGGCAATGCCGACGCCGGAGGCGATCTTGCGTTCCAGCGGCAGCGCCAATGTCTTACGCGGGCGCCGGCCCGACAGGCGATCGAGCACAGGAAGCGCAATCGCCCACCAGGCGGCGAAAGCCTGATCCGGCGCGCCCGGCAAGGCGACGACCGGCGTTGCATCGATCCGGCCGACCGCCGTGGTGCGCCCGGGCAGCAGGGCAATGCCGTGCGCAATCAACGCTCCACGCGTCCCCAGCGCATTCACCGCCGCATCGGTGTGACCAACGCCGGTGCCGCCGATCGTGATGATGAGATCGCAACCATCTGCCTCGAGCGCGTTTGCAATCGCCCCCACATCGGGCGCCGCCTCAGCATAGACGATCTCAGCGCCCGCGAGGCGTGCGGTGTCAGCGACCAGTCGCGCGGTCAGCTGACCGTTGCAAATGTTGACGATGCGAAGCCGAGGCCGCCGTACGCGCAACAGCTCCAGTCCGGCGGCGCGCGCGAGCAGCAGACCGCGCGGCAGCAGCGGCTCGCCCGCCGCGATCACGGCACGCTCGATGGCAATGTCGCTGCCGGCACGCCGGACACCCTGCCCCGGGATGGCTTCGGCGAGCAACTGCGGAAGCGGACCGGAGGTGTCGACGGCATCGGCATCGACCACGCAGTCGGTGCCGTCGGGCATCGCTGCGCCGGCCGCGACCCAGACCGGAATTCCGGCCAGCGGCAGCGGCGCATAGGACGACGCGCCGACCAGATCATTGGCGCGCATCGCCCAGCCATCGCTGACGGCGACATCGTGCGGCGGATAGGCGCGCAAGGCCGGCATCTCGGCTGCAATGCAGCGCAAGGCGTCGGCCGGCGGCAACTCGATCGGCTGGACCGGCGCGAGGTCGCGCAGCACGGCAGCCAGCGCCGCATCGAGCGGGGTGAGCGAAGCCGGAAGGCGCTGGGCGGTGATCATGGCCCGCTATGGACTGAATCGGCCCCGAAAGAAACCGGCTTGCGCCGTGCCAGAGCACCGCCATTAGACCGATGGCGCGTTGACGCGGACCCCGAACTAGTTGCAAAAGAAACCAATATGACCGGGTCCCGGAGGCCCGGCACAACCATAATGGCCAATGCGCCAATTCAGGAGGGAGACAGAATGATCGCCACCAGACTAGCCATGTTCGGGACGCTCGCAGCCGCGCTGCTGGCCTCCTCGGCCGTATCGGCACAGGTATCCGACGACATCGTCAAGATCGGCGTGCTGACCGACATGAACGGCCCGGCCTCGACGCCAACCGGACAGGGCTCGGTCACCGCCGCGCAGATGGCGGTCGACGATTTCGGCGGCAAGGTGCTCGGCAAGCCGATCTCGGTGATCGTCGGCGATCACCAGCTCAAGCCGGACATCGGCGCGACCATCGCGCGGCGCTGGTATGACGTCGATCAGGTCGACCTGATCGTCGACGTGCCGGTGTCGGCGGTCGGGCTCGCGGTGCAGAACATCGCCAACGAGAAGAAGAAGCTGTTCATCACGCATTCGACCGGCGCGACCGACTTCCATGGCAAGTTCTGCTCGCCCTATGCGATGCAGTGGGTGTTCGACACCCGCGCGCTCGCGGTCGGCACCGCGCAAGAGGTGGTGAAGCGCGGCGGTGACAGCTGGTTCTTCATTACCGACGACTATGCGTTCGGCCATTCGCTGGAGAAGGACGCCTCCGCGATCGTGACCAAGACCGGCGGCAAGGTGCTCGGCGCGGTGCGGCCGCCGTTTGCGACGCCCGATCTGTCGTCCTTCATTCTGCAGGCCCAGGCCTCGAAGGCCAAGATCATCGGCATTGCCGGCGGACCGCCCAACAACACCAACGAGATCAAGACCGCCGCCGAGTTCGGTGTCTTCGCCGGCGGACAGCAGATGGCGGCGCTGCTGGCACTGATCACCGACATCCACTCGATCGGCCTGTCGGCCGCGCAGGGCCTGTTGCTGACCACCTCGTTCTACTGGGACATGGACGACAAGACCCGCGTATGGTCGAAGCGCTATTTCGCCAAGATGAACCGGATGCCGACGATGTGGCAGGCCGGCGTCTATTCCTCGGTGACCGCCTATCTGAACGCGATCAAGGACAGCGGCACCGACGATCCGCTCAAGGTCGCGGCCAAGATGCGCGAGAAGCCGGTCGAGGATTTCTTCGCCCGCAACGGCAGACTGCGCGAGGACAATCTGATGGTGCACGATCTCTGGCTGGTGCAGGTCAAGACCCCGGCCGAGTCAAAGTATCCGTGGGACTACTACAAGATCCTGGCCAAGATCTCCGGCGAGGACGCGTTCGGCCCGCCGGACCCGGCGTGTGCGATGGTGAAGAAGTGACGACCGAAGGTCGTCATTCCGGGATGGTGCGCAAGCACCAGACCTCAGATGCGCGCCGCGCATCGGGGAATCTCGAGATTCCGGGTTCGCGCTTCGCGCGCCCCGGAATGACCCCCGCATAGACGCGATGACGCGTCCATGCAGAGGTCATTTCGCCACCCCGATCTCCCTGAAATACTTCAGCACGCCGGGATGGATCAGATTGATATCGGGCGCGGCGGCGACGGTGTTCGCTGCCGTGGTCTCGCAAGCCTGGGCGAGCTTCTTGCAGAAGGTCGCCTCGACACCATGCAGCGTCTTCGCCAGCCGGTAGGCGACATCGTCGGGCAACGTCTCGCGCACCAGGATGTAGCTCCAGGAGCCGACCGAGGCGACTGCCGCGGTCTGCTTCGGGTAGCTGCCGGCCGGGATCGTCAGCGGCTTCAGGAAGGTGTGCTTGGCGCGGATGCGGGCGATCTCGTCCGCAGTCGGCGCGATGAAACGCGCGCCGGTCGCGCTCTCGGCCATCTTGCTGAAACCGGGCCAGCCAATGCCGGCGCCCCACAGCGCCGCGGCGCGGCCGTCCTCGACCATCGCAGGGCCATCGCCGGCGCGATCGAGATAGATCGACTTGAAGTCCTCGTCCTGCTTGAGCCCGATGCCGTCGAGGATATAGCGCGACAGGATCGGCAGGCCGGAGCCCTTGGCGCCGAACGCGACGGGCTGGCCGACCAGGTCCTGGATCGTCTTGTAGGGACTGTCGGCACGCACCACGAACATGCCCGGGCTCGAATACATCGCGGTGAGGATCTTCAGCCTGGTCGCCTTCGGCCGGCCGATGCCCATGAAGGCCTCGTAGGACGGCTCACCGGCAACGGTTGCGATATCGACGCTATCGGCCTCGAGCAGCGGGATGTTCTCGTTGGAGCCCTTGGTATTGCGCGGCTCGATCGACAACGTCACGTCGGCCGCGTTCATCACCTCGGCGAAGGCATTGCCATAGAGCGGAAAGCCGCCACCCGGCGTCGCCGTGGCGAAACTGATCGTGGTTTTGGAAATGGTCTTGCTCCCCTCTTGCGCCGCCGCGCCGCCCGCGAGCAGCAGCGCGCCGGCGCAAATCATAACAGCGAATTTCATCCCGAGCCTCAAGCACTGCAAATGAGCGCGACTATCGTCGCACGGGCAGGGTCGTAGGCAAAGCCAGCGTTTTGTGAAACCATGACGGCAACAGTCACAAGAAAATGACGGGAGAGACGATGTTCCGGTTCGCACGTATTGCGTTGCTTGGTTTGATTTGTTGCATTGCCTCGGTTGCCCCCTCCTTCGCATCCGACTATCCGAACCGCCCGGTGCGCTGGCTGATCGGATTTGCGGCCGGCGGCCCGGTCGACATCGTGGCGCGCATCATGAGTCAGTGGCTGTCGGATCATCTCGGCCAGCAATTCGTGGTCGAGAACCGTGCCGGCTCCGGCGGCAACATCGCAGCCGCCGCTGCGATCAACTCGCCGGCGGACGGCTATACGCTGCTGTTCGTCGCGCCGAACAACGCGATCTCGACCTCGCTCTACAAGAAGCTACCCTACGATTTCCTGCGCGACACCACCCCGGTCGCCAGCATCATGCAGCTCACCAACATGCTGGTGGTCTCGAACGCGATGCCGGTGAAGACGGTTCAGGAGTTCATCGACTACTGCAAGGCCAATCCGGGCAAGATCGCCTACGCCTCATCCGGCAACGGCACCTCGGTGCATATGTCGGCCGAGCTGTTCAAGGCGATGACCAAGTGCGACATGCAGCACGTGCCGTATCGGGGATCCGCGATCGCCTTCCCCGACATCATCTCCAACAAGGTGCAGCTGATCTTCGACAATCTGCCGTCGGCGCTGGAGCAGTCGCGCGGCGGCAGCGTCCGCGCGCTCGGCGTGACCTCGCCGCAGCGCTGGCCGGGCGTGCCCGACGTGCCGGCGATCGCCGAGACCGTGCCGGGCTTCGAGGCGGTCGGCTTCTACGGCATTTCAGCGCCGAAGGGTACGCCGCCGGACGTCATCGATACCCTCAACAAGGCGGTCGGCGAGGCCCTGAAGGACCCCAAGCTGGTGGCGCGTCTCGCCGAGGTCGGCGGCATCCCGAAGCCGATGACCCCGGCCGAATTCGGAAAGCTGGTCGCCGACGAGACCGAGAAATGGCGCAAGGTGGTGGAGTTCGCCGGCGTCTCGGTGGACTAAGGCGCCGATTGTGGTGCGCGCCGGATGGTCACGATCGCAACGGAAGATGGCTGCCGGACCGGTGTTCCAGCGATGCCGTCCGTGAGGCGCGGCGGCACGACCGCGATGGCGCAGGGGCCGGGGGTGGCATTGCCGAAACCCCACGCACCCTGTAAACGGAGCCGGCACCGTTGCCGGCCGCGCCCCGCGGCCCGCAAGGCGGCGGGGCCTGTAGCTCAATGGTTAGAGCCGGCCGCTCATAACGGTCTGGTTGCAGGTTCGAGTCCTGCCGGGCCCACCACAGAAATCAATCAATCGCTTATTCGGCCTTACTTGACCTGATCTGGACCCCCGCACCAGATACGTGCTGTTTTCGTTCGTGCGCGGGTGCTCGGTATTCGTGAACGAGATTAGACCGAAAGCTTGGGTGACGATATCCAGCTGCAATTTTCCGCAGGTTGAATTACCACCTGCGAGGTTCAATCCAACGGACGACCACGCGTCTCCGGCACGAGGCAAATAGCGACAACAAATGCGAAGCCGGACACGATCACCGGATACCACAATCCGAAGTACGGATTGCCGGAATACACATTCATTGCCGTGACGACGAATGACAGCATACCTCCGACCCAGCCGGCACCCACATGGAACGGAAACGAGAGAGAGGTATATCGAATGCGCGCCGGAAACAGTTCGACCATGAAAGCCGCCATCGGGCCGTACACCATCGCCAGATAGAGCACGAGGACGAACAGAAGCCCAAATACCGCGGGACGATTGATCTTCGAAAGATCGGCGGACGACGACCATCCTGCCGAGACCAACGCCTGCCTAAGGCTATCGGGGTTGAAGCCTTCGACGACCTGTCCCGCGATCTTAACCGTGGTCGGTGCGCCCGGGGCTGCCTGCTCCGATCGATATTGGACACCAAGATCGGTCAGAAAACCGGTGATCTTGTCGCATTCCGTGGTGGCCTCGGCAAACAGACGGAAATTGCAGCCGCGCGCCGTGACGACGATATCGGTGCTCTCGAGGAAGCGCTCCAGGGCCGGGTTTGCATAGTGGGTCAGGCCTTTGAAGATCGGCTGGATGGTGACAGCCGCGAGCAGGCAGGCCATCGCCATGATGGGCTTGCGGCCAATGCGATCGGACAACCAGCCGAAGAAGACATATAGCGGCGTGACCACCACCAGGGCTGGCCCGATCAGCAATTGCACCTCGTCCATCGGCACTTTCAGAGTCTTGTTGAGGAAGAACATCGAATAGAAGTGTCCAGTGCCGAAGATCGCGCCAAGGCCTGCAGCAACGACGAACAACAGAACGACGTATTTGAGGTTCGAGGCTCGCGTAAAGCTCTCCGTGAGCGGCGCCTTGGACGTTGCGCCGGCAGCCTTCATTCGCTGGAACGTGGGCGATTCGTGCAGCCTCGCCCGGAAGTAGACCGATACAACCAGCAACAGCAGCGACAGCACGAATGGCAGGCGCCAGCCCCAATTGTGGAACTGCGCATCGGAAAGAACGAGCTTCAATCCGAAGACGACAATGATGGAGCTCAGAAGCCCAAGCGTCGCTGTTGTCTGAAGTGAGCTGGTGTATGCTCCACGCCGGTTCACCGGCGAGTGTTCCGCGACATAGGTCACGGCTCCGCCAACCTCGCCGCCAAGCGCCAGACCTTGCAGCAAGCGGCAAAGCACGAGCCCGTACGTCGCAGCTATGCCGATTTGATCGTAGGTCGGGAGCAGTCCGACGCCGACCGTGGCGACGCCCATGAGGATGATCGTCACGAGAAACGTCTTCTTGCGCCCGACCATGTCTCCCAGGCGGCCGAAGAACAGCGCTCCGATCGGGCGAATGAGGAAACCGGCACCAAACGTTGCGAGGCTTGCGAGGAATGCCGCCGTCTCATTGCCCTTCGGAAAGAAGAGGTGTCCGAGCTGAACGGCAAGCGCCGCGTAGATGTAGAAGTCGTACCACTCGAGCAGCGCGCCAAAGGACGATGCCAATACGACCTTCTTCTCCTCGGCGGTCATTGCGGAAGTCGCGCGAATGGCGTTCGCAGAATGCAGCGTGTCCGTCATCGTCCCCTCACCTCTCATCTTATGTTGTGTTGTATAATTGAGATGTATACTGAGCATATCACTTTTGCGACGACAGACAATACGGAATCGACGCAGGTCCTATTCAGCTAATATCCTACAGATATTCCGCAACATAACCCGATCCCGAACAGGTTTGATTGGAGGAATTCATCAGTATACAAACGAACTTTAGATCCTGATCGCCGCCTGACGACTGACCTCTGCATCAAACCTCGACCAGCGCGCGGGCAAAAAAAATCCCGCGGCGACGCGGGATAGGCAGGGAGCCTGTTGTCGAAACCTGCAGGCATGATCGCCGACCTTGGCGCAGCAGGTTCTGCCGCCGACCCGGCGTCGATATCGCTATTGGATCCGATGGCGAGTACCTGCGCTGCCACTCACAACGGCAGAACCAGCAGTCCTGGCTTCCACGAGCTTCATGGTATCGGCGAGGTCCATGACGACCGCGTACTTCTCCGACATGTCGAACAAATTCGCCTCGTGCGGACCGATCGCACGGTCCCCGACGCAATCCCTGACCACGAGCGGAAGGAAGCCCAGCGACATCGCGTCAACGACGCTCGACCGGACACAACCGCTCGTCACGCAACCAGCGACCACAAGCGTGCGGACGCCGCGCTGCGTCAGCCATGGCCCCAGCCCTGTCGCGAAGAATGCCGACGGCACGGTCTTTCGAACGACCAGCTCGCCCGGCTTCGGCGCAAGCTGCGGAACGATCGCACTGTTGGAAGAAGACTCCTTCAGCGTGAGCAGCCCCGGCACCTTCATCGCGAATACGTTGCGGTCGGCATCGTCGTCGGCGAATACGATTCTCGAATGCGCAACCGGCCACCTTCTCCGGCGCGCTTCGCCCAGCAATCCGACCGTCCTCTCCATCGCGGCAGCGATGTTGCCGCCGCCGAAAACGGCGGGATCGAGAAATCCGTTGACGAAATCGATGATCAGCAGCCCGAATGGAGCGTCGAGATCCAGCTCCTGACCGAAGCCTTGCCGGCGATATGTTGCCTTGTCGTCGGTCATTCGGCGGCCTCACGAACCGGTCCTCCATCGAGCACCTTTCCGTTTCGGACGACCTCCTCCCCGTCGAGCGCAATCGTGCAATTCCGCATCGGAATATCGATATGGCAGGCCGTTGTGCGGCTCCCGCCGGCCTCGTTGTTCGGGCCGAACGAGAACAGGAAATTGCCCTCGAACGCCCGCGCGTCCATGCCGATCGTGGCCTCCCGGTCATAGAGACCGAGCGTCGACCACTTGGCTCGCGGCTGCAGCCCCCAACCGATGTGCGACATCGCATATGCGTCTCGATCGTTGTACGAGGCCATGTACTCGCTCAGGATCTCGGCATCGACGCCGCCCTCGATCGAGGTCACAAAGCCCTTCTCGATCCCAAAGTGGATACGATCCTGAATGTAGGACTTCATCGGGAGCAGGATATCGCCCCGCTCCATCACGATCGTTCCATCGGCCTCGCCTTCATTTGCCCAGGTCAAGGCGAAGCCGCTCGGCCAATGATCCCACCGCCCGGGCTCGTCGACGAAGCCATATTCGCTGATGGCCGGGAACTGTCCGAGCTTGAAGCGGACGTCCGTGCCGGCCGGCGACGTCACATGCATCTCCTTCGCCTTGCCAAGCTTCGCGCTCGCAGCGGCGACGCGCGCACGATCGGCCATTGTCGGCACCATGCGAACCAGGACTTCCGGCGGCTCGACAGCCAGCAGGATCTTCGTGCCCGCCTTCAGGATCTCGTGCTGTTCGGGGGAGAACAGCAGGGTCATCAGGTCGAGGACGAGGTCACTCTCCTTCAGTGCCGCGATCGCTGCGCGATTCCCCGTCAGCGGCGTTGTCCCGAGATAGGCCAGCGAGTCGCGGCTCAAAGCCTTCTCGCCATTGACCGGAAGCAGATCGAGCCGGTTGACGATTGCGCCCATCGACGCAGCCGCGAGAATCGCGGTCGACAGGGTCTGCGGATGCGTCGACGAGCTGGTGAGCACGGTGACGAGCTGGCCTCGCTCCAGCTTGGAAAGCGAGAGAACCTGCTTCCAGGCCTGTATCAGATCGTGATCACTGACCGACATGTTGCTTCTCCTTGCTGATTGCGGCGTTCAGACGAGCGCCAAGAAACTCCTCGAAGGCGGCGTAGAACCCCGCCTCGTCATCCCATGGAATCATATGCCCCGCGTCGACGACGCGCGTGATCGAAGCACTCGGCAACAGCCGCTGGATTTCGGCGATGTCCTCGTCGCGGATGACGTCGCCACGTCCTGCAGCGATCAGACGGACTGGAACGGTGACCCGTCCGAGATCGCTGTGAATGTCGTCATTGTGGAATCCGTCAAAGCTCTCGCGCACCGCGCGCTCGTCGCAGGTGTGCAGCCACTCCGCACGCAGATTCAGTTGATCCTCGGTCCATGTCGGGCAGAACACCCGCATCTTTTCGGCGTTGCAACCGGCAACCGAGAGCCGAATGGAATCGACGTACCAATCGAGCTTCGCCGGATAGGCGCGCCGACCCGGTCCCGAGACCGGCGGATCCACCAGGACCAGTCTGGCCAGTCCGGGCAATCCGCGCCGTGCCGCACGAACCGCAATACGGGCCCCCATCGAGTGGCCAACCACGGTATATCGCGGCAGTTTCAACGCCGCAGCCAGCTCGGCCAGATCGGCGGCCTGCGCGTCCAGGCTGTAGTCGAGTGTGGGACCAGATTGCGACAGTCCCCGGCCTCGGATATCGAGCACGTAGGTCTCGAACTGGCGTCCAAACCGCTCGGCTACAAACCCCCAAGTGATCGCCGGACTGGTGATGCCCGGCAGGATGATGACCGGATCACGCCCCGCTTGCGCCTGCCCGTAGAGCAGATAGTGCAGCCGCACGCCGTTGGCCTGGATGTTTGCGCCGTATCGGAATGTACTCATCCGGCGGCCTGCAGTTTTGCGTTAGGAGCGGCCGCTGCATTCTTGCCGAAAGCGCCCGAGAGCAATGCGCCCGCGCCCGGTACCCGCGTGTTCAGGTCGAGCGCCGTCAGCATGGCGTAAGTGGTCGCGACCGCGGCGGTGATCACGGGCTTGCCGGTTCTTGCCTCGACCTCGGCGATTGAAGGCAACGACGGCATCTGCACACACGCTGACAAGACGACCGCGTCGGCGTCCTTCAGGTCCATCCCCGCCACGATCTTCGGCAGGTTCGCCGGATCGTGTCGACCGACCAAGATGTTGTCCGGAATCTCGAGCGCGCGGGAATCGGAGACCTTGATCCCCTCATGCTCGATGTAGTCGATGACGAGCTGCGTCAGCGGTTTCATGTACGGCGCGACGACGGCAATGCGCTTGGCGCCGATGACGTGCAGCGCATCAACCAGGGCACCGGCGCTGGTTACAACGGGAGCCGGCGCGCCGTTCTCGACCGTGCGACCATGGAGCCGCTCCTGCGAGACGCGGTGGTACGACTTCCCCATGCTCATGATCGCGACCAGGCAGGCGTAGCCGAGGACGTCGACGCGCGCATCCGAGAGCTCGAGCGCGCAGCGATCGGACTCGCCGTCCATCGCCGCGAGCTCTTCCTTCTTGACCGTCTTCATCCGCATCCGGCTCGAATGAAAGGTGAAGCGCGTGCCGTGCGCGAGCGAATGCGCATTGAGCATCGCAGGAATTTCAGTCTCCATGGTCGTATTCGAGCTCGGAACGATCTGGCCGATGCGATAGACCTTCTGCACGTGGTGTCTCCTCGGCCGATCAGGCCAGCTTCAGAATGCGTTCGGCGTTGCGCGAGCAGACCTGCGCGCGGACATCCTCGGATATTGGCGCGCGCTCGATGAAATCCGCGGCGATTGCCGTCGACTCGTAGGGATAGTCGACCGAAAACATGACGGCGGCGTTGCCCATCTCGGCAAGCGCGCAGGCAAGCGCTGCAGACGAACAGACGCCTGACGTCGTGATGAAGATGTTGCGTCCGAAGTATTCGGACGGCTTGTGCGCAAGCCGAACGCCATGCGGGTACACGGCGAAGCGGCTGTCGAACCGCCAGAGCAGCATCGGCAGCCCCTCACCCATGTGGCCGAGGATGATCTTCAACCGCGGAAAGCGATCGAAGACTCCGCCGAACAGCAGTCTGAGCGCATGGGTCGCGGTCTCGACGCCCCACCCCCACACCGCGCCGGTGAGTTCTGGATGGCCGTCATAGGCTTTCGGAACCGGACTTGGGTCCGTCGGATGCAAGTAGAGCGGCACGTCCAAATGCTGCATCCGCTCCCAAAACGCGTCGTAGGCCGGATCGTCATAGTAGGTCCCGCCCGTATGACCGTTGACCAGGGCGCCCTTGAAGCCAAGAACTTCGACGGCACGGGTCAGCTCGCTTGCGGCTGCCTTCGGGGAGTGCATCGGCAGCGATGCGAAGCCAGCATAGCGGGCCGGATGCCGCTGAATCTGCTGCACCAAGTAGTCATTGCCTTCGGCGGCGCGCCGGATGGCGACGTCTATGTTGGTTTCGGCCTGAACGCTTGGTCCGGTCTGCGACAGAACGACCTTGTCGATCCCGGCCCGGTCCATCTCACCGAGCCGCAATTCATCGAAGTCCCTGAGTTGGGACGACAGCCTGGATTGCGCAGCGGAGTCCATGTGCTTCGTGAAGACCTTCGAATATTCCTCGAAGCCGGGCGCCGTGAAGTGCTCTTCGAGCGCGATCTTGCGAATTCTGGACGACATGAATTGCTCCTTGCGGATCTCGACGTACGCGGATCCCGGTCACGGCTGGGACAAACCCGACCGGGACGGCCCTGACAGTCACTTCACCAGGGGGCATTCGCTTTCAGCCAAAGGCTTGAACGCCTCGGCCGCGGGAATGGTCGCCAGAACCTTGTAGTAGTCCCACGGCGCCTTCGACTCCGACGGTTTCTTCACCTCGACGAGATACATGTCGTGGACCATCCGCCCATCGGCTCGCACCGAACCGGACTGCGTAAAGGCATCCCGCACAGGCAGCTCGCGCATCTTCTCGGCGACCGCAATTCCGTCGTCGGTGCCGGCCTCCTTCACCGCCTTCAGGTAGTGAAGCACGCCGGAATAGACGCCAGCCTGCGCCATCGTCGGCATCGCTTTACGCTTCTTGTAGAATTTCTCCGCGAACGCACGGGTCTGGTCGTTCAGATCCCAGTAGTAGCCGGTCACGAAGGTGAGCCCCTGAGCGACCTGAAGACCGAGACTGTGCACGTCGGTGATGAATGTGACCGGCGTGACGATCGTCTGCCCGCCCTGCACGATCTGGAATTCATTGGCCTGCTTCACGGCATTGACCGTGTCGCCACCGGCGTTGGCGAATGCGATGACTTTTGCCTTGGAGGATTGAGCCTGGAGCAGGAAGGAGGAGAAATCCGGCGTGTTCAGCGGATGGCGCGCAGCGCCCACCACCTTGCCGCCTGCGGCCTTGACGGCTTTCGAGGCTTCCGTCTCGAGTGAAAGACCGAACGCATAGTCGACCGTCAGGAAGTACCAGGTGTCAAACCCCTTCTTGACGAGGGCAGAGGCGACGCCCGCAGCATTCGAATAATTGTCGTAGGTCCATTGAAAGCCGGTCGACGAACAGGCTTTGCCGGTCAGGTCCATGGTTGCCGCCGTGGAATAGATCGCGATCTTCTTTTTCGCTCTTGCGATCTCCTGCACGGCCAGTGCCACGCCCGAGTTGGGGAAGTCGATCACCATATCGACGTGGTCAACATCGAACCATCGACGCGCCAGCTGCGAACCGACATCGGCCTTGTTCTGGTGGTCTCCCGACATCACCTTGATCGGCTTGCCGATCACGGTTGGCCCGAACTCCTCCACCGCGATTTCCGCCGCCGCAACGGACCCGGGCCCACCGAGATCCGAGTACACGCCGCTGAGGTCGTTGAGGACACCGATCGTCACGGCGTCGGGGCCAGCCTTAGCCGGACCCAAACCCGACATCAGGGTCAGCGCGAGAATTGATGATGCGAGCCTGTTCATGAGCCATCCTCCGTTTGCCTCGCGCGCCGCCATCTTATTGTTGTTATTCTCAGGTCAATCCTGGAATCAGCGGTACCGCTCGCGATAAAGAGATGTATACTGAGTAATTAGGCAGCCCGTCAAGGGGCCTTCGGCTCATTTGCTGACCGAGGACCGCTCAAAGAATGGAAGGAATGCACGTTGAAGAAGCAATCATCCACCAATTCCACAAGGTCCGAGGTCAAGGTGGAAATGGCGCGGATGCCCCTGGCGTCGCGCCCGGGCTACCTGGTCCGCCGCCTGCATCAGATCCACTCCGCGATCTTTCTTGAGGAGTGCCAGGAGTTCGGCATCACGCCGGTGCAGTACGGCCTGATCACGACGCTACTCAACAACCCTGGCATCGATCAGGTCACGCTTGGTGGTGAGGTGGGCATCGATCGCACAAATGTAGCAGATGTTCTGAACCGCCTGTCGGAACGCGGCCTGGTGCGGCGCGAACGCAGCCAAACCGACCGGCGCTCGATGGTGGCCTTCCTGACCAAGGAGGGCGAGGCGGTCGCCGACAAGATGTACGACAGCATGCGCCGTGCGCAGGATCGCTTCCTCGCGCCCCTGCGGCCCGAGTTCAGGGCAGCATTTCTCGCGATGGTGACCGAATTGATCGAGGGCAACAGCAAATACAGCCTGCCCGACACCAATTCGGCATCCGGACGGCGGAAGTCGACGGCCGGCCGGGACGAATAGCTGGAAGCGACTCAATTTTAATCAGTATACATCATTATTACAGGAGTGAACCTGGCAATTGTACGGGAGATGAGGCCGCCTCGGCGGCCCTATCGCCGTGAGAACAAGCGCGCCTTGATGACGGACCAGACCAATCCGAGGCCACCGAGCGCCTTTCGGCGAGGCGGAGCCGCCCCGGTAATGGCGGCTTCGAGATTCTCGGCGAATGTCGCCGCCAACCGGCGCACGACGTCGTGCACCAGTCCGGCTCGGTTGAACTGAGCGAGCGGTCCACTCAGCTTCCAGGTCAGGACGACCGCAATCAGGGACGCGCTTGCCCCATCAGCGATGACGGTCCAGCGCGCGCTGCCCTCGGCGGACGAGCCTTGCCCGGCATCGCGCCCGCGGCCGGTCAGCCACCCCTCCCGCTTGGCGGGATCCATCCCGACCTTCGCCTGGCCGTTGAAAGCGACCTTGATCGGGCCCAGAGAAATCCTGACCTTTCCGACAAGATCTTCTCCGTCGAGTGATGTGATCTCGGCTCCGGGCACACACGGGACCACCCGTTGGAGGTCCGAAAGCAGGCTCCAAACCTTTTCGGCCGGCGCAGCCACTCGCACCCGTTCCTCAATTGACGTGCTGCCTGCGGATCCACCGACCGATGGCGCCATGGCTGGAACAGACGTGCGCGTTACCGGGCCATTTGTCTGGGGAGACGACGGCGCCGGCGGCAACCTTGAGCCCTCAAACCTGCCAACGACCGGAGCCACAGCCGCCGCGACGTCGGGCTTCTTCCCTGCGGCGACTTTCTTGACCGCTGCGACGATCCCGACATAACCGGTGCATCGGCAGAGATTGCCGGAGAGCTCCTCGCGCAGAGCGCGCTCATCGATATCGCCGAGCCGAAGCACGATATCTCGTGCAGTCGTCAGCATTCCCGGTGTGCAAAAGCCGCATTGCAGGGCGTGGTGCTCGGAAAACGCCTCACGCAGTTCCTGCATGGTTGGATCATCGTCAAAGCCCTCGATCGTGGTGACGCTGGCGCCATTGCAATCGGCGGCAAATGTGATGCACGACCGCTGGATCCTGCCGTCGAGCACAACGGTACAGGCGCCACAGACACCCTGCTCGCATCCGAGATGCGTTCCGGTGAGTTGCAGATCGCCGCGCAAGAAGTCCGCCAAGAGCGTGCGCGGCTCAACATCCGCCACGACGGCGCCGCCGTTGACCGTCATCGACACCTGCGTCATCGGCGCTGTCCTTCACCCAAGGTCGCCAGAGCCCGGCGAACCGCGACCGCGTGTAATTCCTGCGTGTCGAGATCAAGATCCGGCAGAACGGCGCGGATTTCCTCTGCAACGATCTCGCATGCCGCACGCGGCCCAGCCTCGACGAGACGTACGGCGGTATTGGGCAGCAGCGCCGGTGAACCGCTGGTCGCACCGGCAAGCACGCGCTGCAGGCCCGTCTTCGGATCGAGAACGACAACGCCGATCGCATTGGCGAATTCACCGGTCTTGCGGCAAATCTTGTGATAGGCCCAGGATGCATCTGCCGACAACCGCGGCACCTCGATCGCGGAAATCACTTCGCTCTCGCCGAGCTTGGTCGCAAACGCTCCGTCGACGAAGCTCTCGGCGGCATGGCGCTTCGGCCGTTCGTCGCCGCCCTGGACGACGATCGTGGCCCCCAGTGCCGCCAGCGTCGAGACCCAGTCTGCGGCCGGATCGGCATGCGCCAGGCTTCCGCCCATGGTGCCGCGATTGCGCACCGCTCGGTAAGCAATTCCGTGTGCGACTGATCGCAGCAGCCCGCGCGTCGGATCCTCCAGCACACCATCCTCGATCTCGGCATGGGTCCATCCGGCACCGATCGAGAACACCCGGTCGTCTGCCGCGAGCTCGCGAAAGCCGGACGCGCGCTTGATGTCGACCAGCAGCTTGGGCCGGGCCAGTCTCAGGTTCAACATCGGGACCAGCGACTGGCCGCCAGCCAACAGCTTGGCGTTGCCATCGGCAGCGGCGAGGAGTTCGGTTGCCTCACCGAGGGTCCGTGCATGCTTGAGCTCGAAAGCCGACGACTTCATCGCGTGACGCCCGCTTCAGGGCCTGTCGCCTGCGGCGGGCGCGCGCGCCGAATTGCCTCGCGGATCCGCCGTGGGCTCGCGGGCACCTGCCGTATCGCGGCGTTGAGCGGCGACAAGGCATCGTTGATCGCGTTGACGATCGCAGCAGGCGGCGCAATCGCGCCGCCCTCCCCGACGCCCTTGATTCCGTGAGCCGAGTAAGGCGATAGCGTCTCGCGATGGTCGATGCGAAAGCTGGGCAGCTCGGTCGGACCAGGCAGAATATAATCGAGCAGCGTCGAGGCGAGCGGTTGAGCGTTGTCGTCGTACGGGCTCTCTTCAAACAGCGCAGTGCCGATACCCTGCGCCGCCCCTCCATAGGTCTGCCCCTCGACAATCATCGGATTGACCATGCGTCCACAATCCTCGACGATCGCATAGTCGAGGATCTCAACGAGACCGGTCTCGGCGTCAACTGCGAGCCGAACGGCGTGCGTGGCGTAAGAAAACACGCCCGTATCGACGTCCGGCTTGTATCCTTCGGTCGCCTCAAGGCCTGCCGTGTTCACCGTCTCGGGAAGCTGGTCCGGCCGGAGATACCAGGCGCGTCCGACATCCTCGTAGGAGACACTGGCATTCGCCGCAAAGATCCGCCCCTCGGCAAATTCGACGGCGGCCGGCTCGACTTGCAGCAGATGGGCGGCAATCGACTTGATCCGGCCTGCAACGACCTCGGCGGCCCGCGAGACCGCACCGCCCGACATGACGATCCCGCGCGATGCGTAGGCACCGGTCGAGAACGGCGTCATCGCCGTATCGCCGAGCCTGACCCTGATGTGCTTGAGCGGAACACGCGTCTGTTCGTGAGCAATCTGCGCCAGCGTCGTTTCCAGGCCCTGCCCGATGGTATGGATGCCCGCCGCGACCTCCAGCGCGCCGTCCGGCGTCAGCTTCACGTGCGCCTGATCGAACCCCGGCACCAGCGGCAATCCCCAGGACGCAAACACCTTGGTGCCGTGCGCGGACTGCTCCGTGAAACTTGCAAACCCGATGCCGAGGTAACGTCCCCTGTCGTCGCGTTTGGGCCCTGCGCGGAATGCCTCGAGACCGATCATGTTCTTGGCGGCAACGAGCGCCTCCGGGTAGTCACCGGAGTCGTAATGCTTGTTCGTGATGTTGGTGTACGGCATCGCCGAAGCCGGAACCAGATTGTCCCGGCGAACTTCCCATGCTTCGCGACCGACCTTCTGCGCGATCGCGTCAATGACCTGCTCCATCGCAAAGCAAACACCCGGCCGCGCAACACCGCGATAGGGCGCGAAAGGCGGCTTGTTGGTCGCAACCGAATAGGTACGGCACCGGTACGCAGCCAGATGATACGGTCCGGGCAGGTTTCCTCCGGCCTGCGCGGCCTCCAGGCAGGCGGTGAACGGCCACACGGAGTAAGCGCCGGTGTCGACGGACACTTCCGCGTCCAGCGCGAGAAGCCGCCCCTGCGTGTCGGCATAGGCCTTGATATGGTATTCGTGCTGCCGCGCGTTGGCGCCGGCGACGAGATGCTCCCTGCGATCCTCGGTCCAGCGGAATGGCTTCTTGAAGGTCGCAGCAAGCCAGGCGACGGCAACCTCCTCGGGCTGCAACAGGCACTTGTAGCCGAAGCCGCCTCCGACGTCCGGCGGGGCGACCCTGATTTGCGCTTGCGCAATCCCGAGACACTCGGCGAGCCCGGCCCTTATCAGGTGCGGCACCTGGGTGGAGGTGTGCACCACGAGCTGATCGGCGCGATCATCCCACCAGGCCAGCACGCCCTTGCCTTCCATGGGATGCATCGTCTGTCGCGCGCATGACATCTCGAGCTCGACCGAGATCGGCGCCCTGGCAATAACCTCGTCGACGCCGCTGTCGAAGAAGGTCTCCAGGAACAGGTTATCGCCCCACTCCGGATGCAGAAGTTCGGCGTTGTCACGGCGACCGCCCGCGCAAGAAGCGATCGCCGGCAGTTCGTCGTAGCCAATCTCGACTTGCTCGATCAGGTCTTCCGCGATCGCGCGACTTTTCGCCACGCACATGGCAACGGGTTCGCCGACAAAGCGCACCTTGTCGGTGGCCAGGATCGGATATTGCGAGACCTTGTACCCGGGAATGGAAGATCTCGTAACGATCGGCGCGACCCCGACCAGATCTTCGGAGAAGAAGGTATCGTCGGCGTAATCCGGCGATTTTGTCTTCGACAGGATCCTCGCATGCGCGACTGGACTGCGCAGGAATGCCACTTCCCGTAGCCCAGGCATGTGGATGTCACCGACGAACCGGCCGCGGCCGCGCAAGTGCCGCGCATCCTCCTTGCGCCGCGCTCGCGCCCCGATACCTTCACCGACCGCCCCGTCCGTGTTCATGATGATCCTCTCATGCGATCTGCCAAAGCGCTCCCGACGTCATGAAGGTCACAGTGATTGTCCCCCGATCGCAAGCGGCTCTACACCGGAATGCAAAGCGCGTTGGGAACGAGCAGATTGTCGTAAACGCAGCGGCGCTGCTTGAGCTTGAGGCCCTCGTCGGAACGCCGGAACACGTCGTGATAGGTTCCGATCTGGTGAATGGTCGCGTCAGGGCGATCGAACAAGACCTGCAGGACGATATAGTTCGCCCGAGCCTTGATGTTTCCGTGCTCATCTTCGCCGAGCAACTGCAAATTGCTGATCAAGTGACGAAGGTACCGCGGCGCAAACATGGCGGTTTTCTCCAGCGCGAACGCCCGATCGCGAATCATGCCCCTATTCTCGCAATAGATGAGACCGACCGGGTGGCCGCGATCTTCATTCTCGCGCGACAAAACGACATAGCTTGCGTCCGGCGTGAACATCTCGCTCCAGTCCGAGAGCCGCTGTTCGTCAAGGGCGGCCGCGTACTGGCAGTTGAACTGCTCGATTGCATTCCGCAGCAGCAGCTGGTGAATTTGTGCCGTGTAGGTGGGATCGGTGGCCAACATCTGAATAGCCCGCATCTCTCGTTAGAGTTCCATCGCGCTGCGCCAATGCTGATACATCGCGCGTATCGACGCCTCGGAGATCAAGGTGTCTGCGGTGCCGATGACCCCGGGATCCAATTCGACCACATGTTGGCCGTCGGGGACCGCGAGCATGCCGTCCTGCACGAACTTGATGGCTTCGTTGTCTTCGAGGCCAAGGAAGCCTGCCGGTCCCATCAGATTGCCTTGCCGCAACCGATGGCGGGTCATCTCCTCATCGTCACCCTCGAAGCCGAACATGGTCCACTTCATGATGAACTCGTTCGGTCCCGTCGGAACGATCTGCCGAACGCCCAGGGTGTTCATCTCCCGCTGCACGATGAGATTGGGCCAGATCGTCGTCATGGTCACCGACCAGGGACTGTCGAACTCATTGACGAAATCCATGAAGCGCGGCTCCTCGAGCTGCATGCCTTCCTTGTAGGCGCGCATCTCCTTCTTGGTGTCGTTGTCGAGCTTGCTGACGTCCGACTTTGCCGATGCCATCACGCCGTGCCGGCCGGAGGGGTCGGCGATCATCGACGACTTGTTGCCGGCCACCAGCAGGCCGAACGTCACCAGAAACGTGTGCAGCAACGTTGCGTGATACGGGTCCTTGAGATTCTCGTGATAGAGCTTCCAATTTCCCGGAAGGCTGTGGCGATAGTGACCGAGCACCTTAGGCTTGCGCCCATCGAAGGTCGCCTCGAACTCGCGGAGAATCTCCGGTCCAAGATATTCGGCCAACGGCTCCATGTCGGCACAATACGAAGCAAACACGACACCACGATGGGTCGTGACCTTCAGCTGCCTCAGCCCATGGTCTGCATTCTTGAAATCGCGCGGCATTCCGCCCTTGCCGTCGACCCCTCGGCGGAACGGCACCCCCGCCAGATTGCCCTTCAGGTCGTAGGACCACTGATGATAGGGACAGACGAATTCCTTGGCGTTGCCGCTCAGCTCGCGACAGAACTCGGCCGCGCGATGAGCACAGCGGTTCTCGAAGACGTTGATCGAACCGTCTTCGGCGCGCGATACCACGACAGGCGTCGGTCCCACATTGGAACGGATGAAATCGCCAACGCCGGGAATCTCGCTCTCCAGCGCCACGTAATTCCAGGTCCGTCCGTGAAAGATCTTTTCGACTTCGCGCCGGTAGATGTCGTCGTCCGTGTAGACCCAATCAGGCACCCTGGTGAGCCCCTCGGCTGGCCAGACGTATTGCTTCGACGTCGTCGTCACCAACCTCTCATTCACCACCTGGGTATTCTCCTCATTGCCGTCTCTCGTGAGCAGAGCAGCGGAAACCTTGGCGATATCGAACATGTCAGGGTTTTCGAGCTCCTTGCGCGCCTGCCGTATCGCCGCAGGATCGGAAAACGCGACCACGCTGGTAAGCCGTCCGGTGTCCGGATCAATCGTGCGGTAGACGGCCCCAGGTTCGCCATCGCGACCTGTGAGCGCGACCTTGTCGCCCGGTGACGAGACCCCGAGTATCTGGATGTTCAGGCCAAACTGGTCGGTCCAGAACCAGGGAGCCTGCGCATCCGTGCTCGGCGGCCCCCCGGCAATCGATTGTCCTGCGGCTGCACCTTGCTGCTCCGCATTGTGCCAACTCTCAAAACGGCGGGAGCGCCCCCTGACCGGACGGCAATGCAACGCGCAGTCGCCCGCAGCCCAGATTCCCGCGATGTTGGTCTTTTGCTCTGCGTCGACAACGATCCCGCCATCCACCGCGCAGCCGGCCGCGGCTGCCAGTTCCGTCTCGGGGGCCAACCCGACACCGACGCAGATGGTATCTGCAGCGAAAGCGCCGGCGGAGGTATTGACCACCAGACCTTCACCGTCGCGGCGGATATCCTGGACCTGCACGCCCCGCAAAACGGTGACGCCGTGGCGCTCGGCAAGAGAGCGAAAGCTGCGCCCCAATGATGGAGGCAGCACGCGGGCCATCAGTTCGGCTTCGCGTTCGAGGAGGACGGTGGCGACCCCAAGCGTCGCGGCGACCGAAGCAAGTTCAAGACCAATAAAGCCACCGCCGACGATGACGAGACGCCTTGCAGTTGCGAGCGACTGCCTGATGGAGCTAGAATCCTCGATCGTGCGCAGGTAGTGCACTCCAGGCAGATCGGCGCCGGCAATGGAGAGTCGCCGCGGAACTCCGCCGGTCGCCAGCAGAAGCGCATCATATCGAAGCTTAGTCCCGTTACTGAGAAACGCGATCCTGGCAGCTGAATCGATCCGGGTAACGGAGCACCCGAGATGGGTCTTGACGTCGAGGGCCGCCACATCGGCTTCAGCCAGCCGCCCACAGGATTCGATCGACGCCTTTCCAAGGAGAATATCCTTTGAAAGCGGTGGACGCTCGTACGGCAGGTGCTCCTCCCTTCCGACGAGATCTACCGTGCCGGCGAAGCCACTAGCTCGCATGCTGCGAATTGCCGCTGCAGCCGCCTGACCGGCGCCCACAACGACGACTGCCCGACGGGAAGGCGATCCCCTCTGGGCGCAGACCTCCGCCTGATGCTTGGGCACAGCCTTCTTATCTCCATCGAGATCGACAAACACCTCGCCCTCCTCGACCTTGGCCGAGTAGGTCTCAAGGTCTTGCGTGACCGGAGAGCAGAGCGCTTTTCCCGATCTGATATCGAACATGCCCTGGTGCAGCGGACACTCGATTGTGCTGCCGTCAACGAATCCATCAGCAAGAAAGGCTAGCGCGTGGGTGCATATGCCATGCGTAGCGAAGACCTCACCATCAAGGAGATAGAGCGCCACGAGCCTGCCGTCGATCTCGACACTCGTCACGCCGTTGGGCTTCAGCTCGTCCACGGCAATTGCTTTTCGCCACGCCATCCCACACCTCGGAAACCGCCCTGAATTTTAATCAGTATACATCTCTTTAAATGGCGCGCAAGGCAAAACAATCTATCCCGTCTAGGCGGGTCAAGAGCGGCCGTACCTGATTGAATTACCGCCAACAAAATCCGATCTTTTGATATAGCACGCCACCAGCATGCGCCATGTATATAAGGCGCTATACTGATTATATAGGCTTACGTGTGCCGAACTCTGCGGCGCTGCGGCCGCAGGACCTGGCCACGCGTATCGGTAAGCGTCGCCGGCAAAAGCGCAGTGCACGACTCGCGGGAGACGATGACGCTCGCTCGCAGACGGCTGTTTCTGAATGAGCCAAGATCAAATCAACCAAGGCTCCTCGTTGCGAAGAGAACGCCTTGCGCATGTCCGACCAGATCAGTTCAATCGCTCATGGGTAGGTTCGCGCTCGGTGCCGTCAACTTGGTAGCGAGCCTCGGCTACGTCAGGCGTGCGTTCGCCATCGAAGCCCCAATTCGATAGACTGGCATCCGGCGTCCAACAGCCGAAGTCAGTTGCGCGCGTCGCGCCGCAGAAATCGAGCAATCGGCATCAAGGCGTCGATTGAGGGCATACCTGCGCGCGCCTCACTGTATGACGACCAGGGATAGGGGATAGCCGAAAGCCATTGCAGGACAGACGTCTGATAGCTGGCCGGCAGCACACACATGAACTCAATCTTGATGAGCAGCCGCTTGACGCGACCGTCTCCGGCGGCATCAAAATCCCAGATGTACTCACCGCAACCGACGCGAACGTCGCCGTCGGACTTGTTTGACATCCCCACCAGCCAGTCGCATTGAAACTGTGGAAGGCGATCGGGCTCAGGGCGCGAGAGGCAGAAGGTGCGCACATTTTCATACTGCAATCCAAAGTTTCGTACGAGAACGTCGGTCACGCTCTCCAAGCCGTGAGCGGAACTTGGAAAAGAGATTGCGTCGGTCAGGAGCTGCATCTGGAGCTCACAATCCTGCACGAATGCACGCTTCATGAGCTGGGGCAGGTTTCGGTCCTTTGCCTCGATATACGTGCTGATCGCCTCGGCTGCCGTGATCGATTGGGGCTGAATCAAGTATTCTCTCCAGAGTTGCGCGACCAGATGCCGGGTGACAGCGGCGCCAATGACGCCGCGGGAAACAACGAGGTAGGCGCCGCTAAACCAGCCTCACAATACATCGCAAGCTTGATTTCTTCACCCGCACGCTGCTGCAAAGACGACTGCGATCAGGCTGCCGGAAATGCCGAGCACCGATCTGTCTGAATGGCAATGCCGACAGGCGCCCCCATTGGCCAGCGCAGAACGGCCTGCTCGCCCGGGGATCGCACCAGCAGCCGCTCCCCGGCGCATTCGATCTGAAGATCGACGTGGCCACCCTGGTAGATCTGAGCAACAACGCTGCCCTTGATGGCGCACGGCTCCTCGGGCGCCACAACACTGAACTGCTCCGGGCGGACGAACAGATCAACCGCCGCGGACTTCTCGAGCCCGGACAGGCTCTCGCCCGACACATTCACCAGGGCATCGCCAAGCGCGACGGTCGCTTGCTTGGCTTGCATACTCACAAGCTGGCCACGCAGCCTGTTGTTGTCGCCGACAAAGCCGGCCACGAACGGATCCGCCGGACTGCGATAGACGTCGACAGGGCTGCCGAGTTGCCTGATACGGCCTTCGGACATGACCGCCACGCGATCGGACATGCTCAAGGCCTCGCCTTGATCGTGCGTCACGAAGATCGTGGTCAGACCCAGCTTGCGCTGAATTTCCCGCAGCTCCACCTGCATCGAGGTCCGCAGGCTCTTGTCCAGCGCCGAGAACGGCTCGTCGAGCAGCAGGACGGTCGGATTGATGACGAGAGCACGCGCGAGCGCAACGCGTTGCTGCTGGCCGCCGGACAATTGCCGGGGCTTGCGGTTCTCCATGCCCTTCAGCTTGACCAGCGCCAGCGCATCGGCGACGCGCTTGTCCCGCTCGACCCTGGGGACCCGCCGCGTCTTCAGACCATAGGCGACGTTTTCTGCCACACTCATATGCGGAAACAGCGCGTAGTTCTGAAACATCATGCCGATGCCGCGCTGGTAGGTCGGAATGTCGTTCACGCGCTTGCCTTCGATCGAGATCGAACCGCCGTCCGGCCCCAGAAAGCCCGCGGCCAGCTTGAGCAGCGTGGTCTTGCCGCATCCTGATGGACCGAGCAGCGTCACGAACTCGCTGCGACCGACGCCGAGCGTAACGGCGTTCAGGGCCACGACATCGTCAAATCGCTTGGTCACGGCGTCGAAATGGACCGCCGTTTGTTCCCCTTCAACATTCGCAGACGGCTTCAAGATCCGTGCTCCCTAGTGAGACTGCTCGATATTGAGCACCTTGCCGAGGCCCAGGAACGCATTGGCAAAAGCGATCAAGGCAGCGGTACCGACGATATACATGACCGACAATGCCGCCATCGACGGATCGGCGAACTCGCGCACGTAATTGTACATCGCGACAGGAAGCGTTTGGGTCCGCTGCGAGGTCACAAACAGCGAGGCTGTGAACTCGTTGAACGAGAGGATCGCTGCGAACAGCCAGCCGCTGACGAGCCCGGGCAGCAGCAGCGGCAGGGTGACGGTGGTCAGGACGCGAAGCGGTCCGGCGCCGAGGCTCGAAGCAGCGTGTTCGTAACTCTGGTCGAGATTTCTCAGCGAGACATATACGCTGCGCAACACAAACGGCAGCACCAGGATAACGTGGCAGATCACGACGACCGCAAAGCCGCGGCTCAGGCCGACTTGAGCCGCAAGGATGAGAAACCCGAGCCCGACCGTGAAGTGCGGTATCACCAGGGGCGAAATCAGGATTCCCTCGATGGCGGACTTGAGCGGAAATTTGTAGCGGTCGATGACAAACGCGAACATGCCGCCAACGCACAGCGCGATCGTCGAGCTCCAGGCCGTGACGATCAGGCCGTTGAAGAACCCTTGCCGGAAGTCTTCATAGGCGAGGGCCCGACCAAACCATCGCCACGACCAGGTCTGCGGCGGGAATGACAGGATAGGCTTGTCGTTGAACGCGGCGATCGTCACGACTACCGCCGGCAGCACAAGAAAAGCGATGATGACGAGCACCGTCAGCAATCCGACCCAGCCGAGCACTCTCTGATAGATCGAGCGCGGAATCATCAATGCACCTCGATGTTCTGAAGCGGTCGGGAGGCAAGCTGAAGCAGTCCAAGCACGAGTGCCGTCAAAGCCAGCCCAGCCACGCACAATGTCGCGGCGAAAGGAAAGTTGAAGCTCGAAAATCCAAGCTGGTAGACCAGATTGGAGATCATATTGACGCGGCCGCCGCCGATCAGCTGCGGCGTGGCGAAAGCCGAGAACGTCCAGGCGAATGCCGTCGTCGTGCCGGCGACCACGCCGGGCAAGGACAGCGGCAATGTCACGGTCAGGAACACGCGGATAGGACCGGCTCCCAGGCTTTCAGCCGCTCGGGAATAGTCGCGGTCGATATGGGACAATCCAGCAGCCAGCATGATGACCATGACCGGCAGCGTGACGTGCACGAGAGCAACCACAACGCCGAATGGCGTGAACATCAGTTGGAGCGGCTTGCCAATGAGGCCGAGCGACATCAGCAAGGAATTGATGAAGCCGTTGTTGCCAAGGACGATGATCCACGCATAAGTGCGAACGACCTCGCCCAGAAACAGCGGCGTCACGACAATCACGAGAAGGATGGAGCGCAGGACCGGCTGTTCGACGCGCACAAGCGCATAGGCCAGCGGATATCCGACGATCAATGTCACGAACGCGGTCATCGCGCACACGACGACGGTATCGAGAAACACGCGCGCGTAGAGCGGTTTCAGAAGGTCGGCGAAATTCCCCAGCGTAAATCCGCCGGGGTCGAGCGATCCCGGCACGTAGGCCCTGAGGCTGTATTGCAGAACCGCAACCATCGCCGCGAGGAACCCGATCGCACAGAGCGTTGCCGGCGCCGTGAAGATGCGCAGAAATGGCTGCTGATTCATGATACGGGACCGATCTGGCAACGGATCAGTTCATGATGTTTTCGGCGAACCATTTGCGCCATTCCGCCGTCTTGTTGGCGCGCAGCTTGGCGTCGATATTGATCTGCTGCTTCCATTGCTCCGCAGACGTGAAGACGCCCGGAAGCTTGGCGATTTCAGGATCGATCTTCGCGTTGAGGACCGCCGGGCTTCCCTTCTTCTGCTTCGAGATCTCGGCCTGAATTTCCGGGTCGTAGAGCGCGTTGATGAACTTGTATGCGAGATCGACCTTCTTCGACCCCTTCATGATGGCGACGGTGTCGATTCCCAGCACCGCACCCTCTTTCGGCATCGCGAGCGTGATCGGAATGCCCTGCCCGATCATGTAGTAGGCGTTCATCGAAAGCACGATCTGCACCGGCGTCTCGCCGCTCGCGAGCAGTTGCTGGCTGTTGGCATCGTTGGTGTAGAACGCCTTGAAGTTCGGCTTGAGCGCCTTGAGCTTCTCCTCGCCCTTTTCCCAATGCGCCGGGTCGGCGCCGGCAAGAATGGCAGCGACCGCAATGATGTGGCCGGGGTCGAAATCCGGAGCGGCGAGCTTGTCCTTCAGCTCCGGCCTCCAGAGATCATTCCAGCTCTCGAACTTGGTGTCCTTGATCAGATCGGGGCGGTAGCCGATCGTGTAGACATAGGCCCAGGCGCCGAGATGGTAGGGACTGATCCGCGCCTCGTCCGCGAGGTTCTTCGCATTGGGGATCTTCGATGTATCGATCGTCTCGAACAACCCGTCATTGGCATAGAGCCACCCGACATGCGACGTCGTGAACGTCACGTCGCTTTCGGGATTTCCCTTGGCGAGTTTTTCCTTGTTCAGTCGATCGATGGTGCCGCCGGTGATGAATTCGACCGGGACGCCGGTTTCGGCGGTGAATTTCCTGGCAACCGTCTCGGCCACTAGGTCACGCCAACTGCCGCCCCAGATACTGACAACGAGCTTGTCTTGTGCGTGAGCCGGCAATGCAATCAGAACAGCGATCAACACGGACCAAAGGCGAAGCATAGCTGCAGTCTCCCTCCAGCGAGGGAATGCAGCGCCCGGCTCCAGCTGCAATCCTCGGTCATGAAATTAAACTTATCATCTGCTTAATAGTACCTTTTATCAGGCGCCTCATCGACCCGCAATAGGTTTGTCTTATCGACAATAGTACCTTTTGCGATTAGCCTGCGCGCCACGTTGGTTGAAATCACGGAGGGCAGTCGATGACGACATCGACGGAAGCTTTAGAGGCCCATCGGCCGTCTGCCGTTCTCGATACGCTCAAGCGTCTTGGTTTCGGCACCGTCGTCTCTGTCCCCGACAGCTGGCTGGGCGAAATCCTTATTCGCATCGACCAGGAGCCGGGCATGACGCTGGTGCGCGCAACCCATGAAGAGGAGGCGCTTGCGATCGCTTGTGGAAGCCGGCTCGGTGGCGTTCGCACCGCCCTGCTCGTGCAGAATGCCGGCGTACTCAGCATGGGTGCGGGTATGGTGTCGCTCGCGCAGCGTTACCAATTTCCGCTTCTGATGCTGGTGTCCTATCGGGGCACGCCAGATGATCCGGTGTTCTATCATGTGCCGAAGGGCCGAGCGACGGAGCCGGTCTTCCGCGGCATCGGCCTCGCCCATGCCTGCACCGATCGATACCGCCCGATCGGTCCCCAGGTCGAACATGCCGCAACCTATGCGGAAGAAGCCTCATGTCCGTTTGCCCTGCTGATGGGTCGGGAGGATATCCAGTGGTAACCAACGCACGACCGACCCGGGCGGATTACTACAGGGCGCTTGCCGGCAGCCTGCCTGCTCGCGCGCTCGTCGTGACGTCGCTCGGCAATGCTTCGTATTTGTGGGCATCGCTGCATCACGCACCGGAAAACTTCTACTTCGAAGACGCCATGGGACTGACACTCCCGCTGGCGCTGGGCCTGGCGCTCGCCCAACCGGATCGTCCCGTCATTGCGGTCGAAGGCGATGGCGCCCTGCTTATGCATATGGGCGCGCTCGTCACGATTGGCGCGATGAACCCGTCAAATCTCACCATCCTCCTGATCCAGAACGGCGTTCACGCAGCTTCGGGTGGCCAAGCCTTGACCAATGCGACGCTCGATCTGGCTCAGCTGGCGCGCGCTTCGGGAATCAAGCACGCCGAAAACCTGAATGCGCCGAGCGCACTTGCCGCCGGCATCGCCGCGGCCGAAAAGCGCGATGGCGTCGGAGTCCTGGTTCTGGCGACGGAGCCCGACGTCGAAGTCGTCCGACCGCCGATCTCGCTCGATCCGGTCGCGACAAAACACCGCTTCATGGCTGCGATTGAGGCACCACGTTACGTCCCGACAATGTTCGGCGGCGGGATGCTCGAGGGGCCCTAGCCAGCCGGCATTTGCCTTGCGCAAATTCATGGTGGTCCGCTTCGTTGCCGAAGCGGGCCGCCTTTTTTTAAGCGCTCCGACATACCGCCAGGCTGTCGGACGACGCTGCGATCTTAGGCAGAGGACGTCGAAACTTTGAACTTGTCGGTCGTCCATCACTTAGTACGATGTATGGGACGATGGACTATTCGCCGGTTCGCTCGCTCTTGATGAGGACGACGACAACGATGCACAGCAACCAGGACGCCTTGCGGATCGACGTGGCCGCGTCGATTTCCGTCGGCATGCCCGTTATTCACTTCAATGACGGCGGCTCCCCGGTCCAGACGAATAGGTTTGGTGAGACAGCAGCTGCGGGTCAGCCGCAACACGGCGAGCGTCGAATGCCGGTGCTCCAGGCCTTGCTGATGTGGATTTGCTCGTCATCCGGTGAGGCCTGGCCTTCCCTCGAGCTCATCCTGGGCCGCACGCTGTCGCCGCAGGACCCGATCGGATCCGGCGCTTCATAGGCCGTCTGCTTCCGGCTTAGCCAATCGCAAGGCCCTGGCACAGGCGAGCGCCATTCGCCGCGTGCCCTACATCGCCTTGACGATGTTCTCGGTGACCTTCTTGGCGTCGCCGAGCAGCATCATGGTGTTGTCGCGGTAGAACAGCGGGTTGTCGATGCCCGCATAGCCCGAGGCCAGCGAGCGCTTGATGAACATCACCGTGCCGGCCTTCCAGACCTGCAGCACCGGCATGCCGTAGATCGGCGAGGTCTTGTCCTCTTCCGCGGCCGGATTGGTGACGTCGTTGGCGCCGATCACAAACGCGATGTCGGCCTGGGCGAACTCCGAGTTGATGTCCTCGAGCTCGAACACCTCGTCATAGGGCACGTTGGCTTCGGCGAGCAGCACGTTCATGTGGCCGGGCATGCGGCCCGCCACCGGGTGAATGGCGTACTTCACCTCGACGCCTTCCTTCTTCAGGATGTCGCCCATCTCGCGCAGCGCGTGCTGGGCTTGCGCCACCGCCATGCCGTAGCCGGGCACGATGATGACCTTGGAGGCGTTCTTCATGATGAAGGCGGCATCGTCCGCCGAGCCGAGCTTGGCGGGCTTCTGCTCGCCCGAGCCGCCGCCGGCCGCCGCGGTCTCGCCGCCGAAGCCGCCGAGGATCACCGAGATGAACGAGCGGTTCATCGCGTGGCACATGATGTAGGACAGGATCGCGCCCGACGAGCCGACCAGTGCCCCGGTGATGATCAGCGCCGAGTTGCCGAGCGTGAAGCCGATGCCGGCCGCGGCCCAGCCGGAATACGAGTTCAGCATCGAGATCACGACCGGCATGTCGGCGCCGCCGATCGGGATGATCATCAGGACGCCGAGCGCCAGCGCGATGATCGTGATCAGCCAGAAGTCGAGCGCGCTGCCACTCATCACGAGGCCGACGATGAAGAACACCAGCGCCAGCGCCAGCGCGATGTTGATGACGTGGCGGAACGGCAGGATGATCGGCGCGCCGCTCATCCGGGCCGACAGCTTCAGGAACGCGATCACCGAGCCGGTGAAGGTCAAGGCGCCGATCGCAACGCCGAGCGACATCTCGACCAGGCTCTGCGGATGGATGTTGCCGGGTGTGCCGATGTCGAACGCTTCAGGCGCATAGAACGCGCCGGCGGCGACCAGCACCGCGGCCATGCCGACCAGCGAGTGGAACGCGGCGACCAACTCGGGCATCGAGGTCATCGGCACCCGGCGCGCGATCACAGCACCGATGCTGCCGCCGATCGCGATCGCGACGATGACCAGGAGCCAGGCGAGGCCGTCGGCCGGCGGATGGCTCGCCAGCGTGGTGGCGACCGCGATTGCCATGCCGATCATGCCGAACATGTTGCCCTGGCGCGACGATGCCGGGCTCGACAGGCCGCGCAGCGACAGGATGAACAGCACCCCCGCCACGAGATACAGAACAGCAGCCAGATTGGCGTTCATCTCAGGTCCCCCTTTGTCTTCGTCACCCCGAGGTGCACGCCGCTCACTTGGCTTTCTTCTTGTACATCGCCAGCATGCGCTGGGTGACCAGGAAGCCGCCGAAGATGTTCACGCAGGCGAAGATCAGCGCCACGAAGCCGAAGCCGCGGGCCCAGCCCGAACCGCTCGACACCATGCCGACGCCGACCGCGAGCAGCGCGCCGACCACGATCACCGACGAGATCGCGTTGGTCACGCTCATCAACGGGGTATGCAGCGCGGGGGTCACCGACCACACCACGAAATAGCCGACGAACACGGCAAGAACGAAGATCGACAGCCGGAACACGAACGGATCGACGGCCTGCGCGAGATGCTCCATGGCTTCTCTCCTTACTTCGGCTGGAAGTTGGGATGGATGACGGCGCCGTCTTTGGTCAGCGCGGTGGCCTTCACCAGCTCGTCATCCCAATTGACCGCGAGCGCCTTGCTGGCCTTGTCGACCATCGTCTCGATGAACGAGAACAGGTTGCGCGCATAGAGGCTCGAGGCCGAGGCGGCGACGCGGCCGGCGACGTTGGTGTAGCCGACGATCTTGATGCCGTCGGTCTCGACCACCTCGCCGGGCCTCGCGCCCTCGACATTGCCGCCGCGCTCGACCGCGAGATCGACCAGCACGGAACCGGGCTTCATCGACTTCACCATCTCGCCGCTGACGAGCTTCGGCGCCGGACGGCCCGGGATCAGCGCAGTCGTGATCACGATGTCCTGCTTCTTGATGTGCTCGGCGGTCAGCGCGGCCTGCTTGGCCTGATACTCTTTCGACATCTCCTTGGCGTAGCCGCCGGCGGTCTGCGCGTTCTTGAACTCCTCGTCCTCGACCGCGAGGAATTTGGCGCCCAAGCTCTCCACCTGCTCCTTGGTGGCGGGGCGTACGTCGGTCGCGGTGACCACGGCCCCGAGACGGCGCGCGGTCGCGATCGCCTGCAGGCCGGCGACGCCGACGCCCATCACGAACACTTTGGCGGCCGGAATGGTGCCGGCGGCGGTCATCATCATCGGGAAGGCGCGGCCAAAGGCTTCGGCGCCCTCGATCACCGCCCGGTAGCCGGCCAGATTGGCCTGCGAGGACAACACGTCCATCACCTGGGCGCGGGTGATGCGCGGCATCAGCTCCATCGCAAACGCCGACACGCCGGCATCGGCCATCGTCTTCAGCGCGGGCTCGTTGCCGTAGGGGTCCATGATCGCGATGACCAGCGCGCCGCGCTTGTACTTCGACAGCTCGGAGGCCTCGGGCCGCTTCACCTTGATGATGATGTCGGCATCCCTAAGCGCATCGGCGCTGACGGTGGCGCCCGCCGCGACAAGCTCCGAATCGGGCAGCCCCGACTTGACGCCCGCGCCCGGCTCAACCGCGACCTCGGCGCCGAGCGCCTTGAACTTCTTGATGGTATCGGGCGAAACCGCAACCCGCGGCTCGGACGCATCGATTTCCTTGGCAACGGCGATCTTCACGCTCACAGCACCACTCTTGAGAACCAACGAGGTCATTCACCAAATCAGCGACGCAAGCGCGGCATTTCCCAGAGGATCGTCCTCGATCCCAGGGGGGCCGCCTGCGTCGCAGGATTTTCCGGCTTGGCAACGCCGACGCATCAATCGCGCGGCGTCTCGAGCCCAAAGGAGACAATTCCGCCAGGCTCGAAGTCGGCGCATCGTTGCGCAAACTTGACGATCTCAGCGCGAGCCTTTCGATCCCGCACCCTCATGAACGACGCGAGAAGCACCAGGCATTCGTCGGAGCCCACCTCGTCCCTCGCTCGCGCCGCACCGCCCATGAGAGGCTCGTCATTCCTGCTCACCTGCCGTCATCCGCCCAAGTAGGCAGATCGCACGTGTTCATCGTCGATGAGATCCTTGCCGCTCCCGGAAAGAACGATGGAACCGGTCTCCAGAAGGTAGGCGTAGTCGCACATCTCGAGCGCCGAGTAGGCGTTCTGCTCGACCATCAAGACCGTCGTCCCGGATTTCCTGATGCTATCGATGATCGAGAACACCTGTTCGACGATGTTGGGCGCGAGGCCAAGCGATGGCTCGTCAAACATCATGAGCCTGGGCTTGGACATGATCGCGCGGCCGATCGCCAGCATCTGCTGCTCACCGCCGGATAGTGTCCCCGCCACCTGATGCCGGCGCTCCGCCAGTCGCGGAAACATCCCGAAGATCCGCTCCCGATCGGCCGCAATCTCGCGACGGTCGGACCGCAGATACGCGCCCATGTCGAGATTTTCGTCGACGGTCATGTCAGGGAACACCCGCCGCCCTTCGGGGCAATGTGCGATTCCCTTGCCCAGGATCTCCCGCGCCGAGCACTTCGTAATGTCGTGCCCATCGAACGTAATCCGTCCGGCCGCCGAAGGCAGGATTCCCGAGATCGCCCGCAACGTCGTGCTTTTGCCCGCACCGTTCGCTCCGATCAGAGCGACCAGCTGCCCCTGCCCGATCGACAAGGTGACGCCCTTCAGCGCCTCGACCTTGCCATATCGGCAAACAAGACCATTAATGTGCAGCATGCCGGCTGGCTCCTTCACCGAGATAGGCACGAATGACCTCGGGATTGCCGCGGATCGCCGCGGGCGGCCCTTCGGCGATGATGCGGCCGTAGTTGAGCACGACGATGCGATCGGAGACGCCCATGACCATGGGCACGTCGTGTTCCACCAGCAGGATCGACATGCCGCGACCGTGCAGCTTGTTGAGCAGCTCCATGAACCGGGCGGTTTCCGTCGCATTCATGCCCGACACCGGCTCATCCAGCAAAAGCATCGACGGGTCTGTTGCAAGGGCAAGGGCAACGCCGAGCAGACGCTGATCGCCGTAGGACAGAGACCCGGCGAGTTCGTCGGCACGGCGCGCAATCCCGACGATCTCGAGCAGTTCGTGCGCCAGATTCCTCAACTCCGCCTCCGCCCGCCCTTCGCGCGGCAGCGCCAGCAGCGTATCCAGCAGCGTCGACCGGCTTCGCCGGTGCAAGCCGATCATCACGTTCTCGAAGACAGTCACGCTCTGGAACACGCTGGTGCGCTGGAAGGTCCGCGCCAGGCCGAGCGAGGTGACTTCATGCGGCTTGAGGTTGCTGAGCGAGGTATTCTTATAGCGCACCTCGCCCTTGGTCGGCCGCAGAAAGCCGGTGATGACGTTGAAGGCCGTCGTCTTGCCGGCGCCATTTGGTCCAATCAGGCTGACAATCTCACCCTGGTTGACGACGAAGCTCATGTCGGTGATCGCAATCAGTCCGCCGAAATGCACGGCGATATGTTCAACGGACAGAACCGGCTGCGGAGCGGTGGAGGGCATGGTGCTCATGGCGTGTCGTGCATCTTGGCTTGGAGAGGCTCCGGATCAACGCGGGTGCTGGGCACTGCGAACCACTTCTCGATGGCGGGGACAATGCCCTTCGGCAACACGAAGACGATGATGATCATCAGCAGGCCATAGAGGATCCACTGAATCTCTGGAGTAGCGAAAGACCGGGCGGCGACGGGAATGAAGCCGAAGATGAGGCCACCAACGATGGGGCCCGCAAGGGTGCCCTTGCCGCCCGAGATCACCATGATCACCATCGTGACCGTGTAAAGAAACGCAAACACGTCGGGATCGATGATCTTGAGGTAATGGGCGTAGAGGCTGCCGGCGGCCCCCGCGATGCCGGCCGAAAAGATCGCGGCCAGCACCAAATAGCGGGTCACGTCGATGCCGACCGAGACTGCCAGCGACTCGTTCTCCTTGAGCGCAATCATTGCGCGCCCGACTCGAGAGTAAACCAGACGCTGGATGACGATGTAGGACACCACAAGGACGGCAAGCACGAGATAGTAGTTGGATTGCTTGCTGTAGAAATCGAGATAGCCAACTCCGGGCAGCCCCAGCGTCATCGGCGGGATCGAGGTCAAGGCGAGCGGGCCTTGGGTCAACTCAACCCAGTTCAGCGCGACCAGCCGGACCACTTCCGCAAAGCTGATGGTCACGATGACGAAGTAGGCGCCCCGCACCTTGAAGGACAGCTTACCGACGGCATAGCCGCAGAGCGCTGCAACCAGGGTGCCGATCACAAACCCGGTCCAGACCGGCCAGGGTTCGTGAACCACGCGGATGCCGCCGATCAACTCGACATCGAAGCCCAGCGACACCAGCGCGCTGGTGTAGGCTCCAATGCCAAAGAATGCGACGTGACCAAGGCTCAGCTGTCCGGTGTACCCGAGCAGGAGATTGAGGCTCATCGCCGCGACAATGAGGATACCCGTCGTGATGAAGGCGTTCAGCAAATACGGATCGTGCAGCCAAAGCGGGACGGATGCGAATGCGGCGAGCGCGATATAGGGGATCAGGCGCTTCATCCGATCCGCTCCGCGCGTGCAAACAGGCCGGTCGGCTTGAAGAGGAGAACGACGATGATGATGAGAAAACCCATGGCATCGCGGTAGCCCGACGAAACGTATCCGGCACCGAGCTCCTCGGCCAACGCCAGCAGGAAGCCGCCGATGGTGGCCCCGCCGATGCTGCCGAGACCGCCCAGGATGACGATGGCAAAAGCCTTCAGCGAAGCGAGATTGCCCATTTGCGGGGAGATGACGTAGACCGGTCCGAGCAATGCCCCCGCTGCTGCCGCGAGGCTCGAGCCGATCGCGAACGTCGCCATGTAGATGAACTGGATGTTGACGCCCATGAGCGAAGCAGCGTCACGATCCTGGAAGGTGGCACGCATCGCCTTGCCGAGTTTTGTGCGGTTGATCAGGAGATAGGACACGCCGATCAGGGCAAGGGCAGCGCAGAAGACGAACAGGCGCAACCAGGACACCGAAATCGAACCAATGACGAGCGGAAGTTCCGGGAACGGCGTCGAAACCGACTTCGCGACGCCACCCCAGACGAACTGCTCGCCATTCTGCATCACGATCATGGCGCCGATCATGACCAGCATGGTCGTATCGATGTCCGCACCACGCATCGGGCGCAGCAAGACGACCTCGATCAGCGCACCAGCGAAGCAGCCCAGGACGACCGCCACGATCAACGCAAGGAAGAAGTTCAGGCCGAGCATCACGCCGACGAAATACAGCGCATAGGCCCCGAAGGAGTAGAGCTCACCGTGCGCGAAATTGACCACGCGCATGATGCCAAAGATGAGCGTGAGCCCAATGCCCAGCAGCGCGTAGGTGCTGCCCAGGATGAGCGTGTTGACGATGTGTTGCAGAAGCTCGGTCATGCTGATTTTTTCGGCCGAAAGACCGCTGATCCTCTCTTCAGAGCATGTTTATGGGCGAGGCAATGCCAAGGCGCCACCAATTATTGGTGGCGCCTTCCGCGATCGTCGAGCTCAGGAGCCCGACAGGATGATCTTTTCGTTCTCGATCTTGATCAGATAGAGGTTGGGCATGCTCTGGCCGCTTTCCTTGCCGGTCGGCCCTTGCTTCTGGAACTTGATCTGACCATTCAGGCCGGGAAAGTCGGTCGTCCAAAGCGCATCGGTGATCGCCGCCGGCTCTGCCTTGCCGGCCCGCTGGATCGCATTGGCGATGGTGCGAATTCCGTCGTAGCCGCGGAAGCTTTCAGTCGCGCCGGCGACCGCATAGCCGCGCTTTTTCCACTCGCCGAGGAAGTACTTCGTCGCTGCCGGGTCCGGGGTCTTGTCCGGATACCAGGGCGCGAAGGTCGTCAGATGCATGGAGCCGTTCGCTGCGGCGCCGGCCTGCTCGATCAGCTGATCCGGATTCTGCGAGCCGCCGGTGGTGACGATCCGCTTGGTGATGCCGAGCGCTGCGGCTTGCTTCAACACCAGGGTGAGCTGCTCGACCGCGGTCGTGACCATGATCGTGTCCGAGTCGGTTGCCTTGATCTTGGCAAGCTGCGCGCTCATGTCCTGGGCGGCCTGATCCATGATCTCCACGAGGCCGACCTGAATGTTCTGGGCCTTCATGATCTTGCCGAAGTCCTCGGCCGAGCCACGACCCCAGTCGTTGTTGATGACGAGGAAGTCGGCCTTCTTGATGCCGAGTGACGGCATGATGGACTTGAACTCGGTCGCCTCGACCGAGGACGGCGGCGAGATGCGGAAGATGTAGGAATTGCCCGACGTCGTGATCTTGCTCGAGGACGAGGTCTCCACCACCATCGGAACCTTGTATTCCATGAGCTTCGGCATCACCGCGAGGGTCAGGCTCGAGCCCCAGGCGCCCATGATCACGGGCACCTTGTCGCCGGTGATCAGCTTCTCGGCGACGGCGGCGGCCTCCGTCGGATTGCTCTTGTTGTCCTCGATGACCAGCTCGATCTTGCGACCGAGCAAGCCGCCCTTGGCGTTGATCTCGTCGGCGGCAATCTTTGCGCCGTTCACGACATAGGTTCCGGAAGCGGCGAACGGACCGGTGAGCGGCTCATTTACACCGATCTTGATGGTCTGCGCCGCGGCGCCCGTCGCCAGTGCGGTCGACATCGCCGCGGCGAGGGCCGCGCCCGTAATCAATCCGTGTGCTCGCTTCATCTTTCCTCCTGTGCTCGCTTGAGCCATGCCTAGGGAACGAAACACCAGTGCAGCGCGCCAGCTTATGGGTGCTGGCCATTCGTCACCGCCGGGATGATCCTATCATCCTATTCTTAGTATCTTAAAGATACTTCTAATCCGCCGTCAAGCAGGCGCCCTGCTCTATTTTTGTTTTCGCAGTGCCCTCATTTGACGCAGCCGCTCATCATTTGCGCGATTGCTTTCGCCTAGACCAATTTCGAAACTCCTTCGACGGACACGATGCCGCGCGTGCCGATCAAGCGTTCGCCAAATTCGCTTCCTTGTTGAACTCGATGGTGAGTTGATCCCATTCGCCCAGGCTGTCCTGAATTTTGCTCCAGAAGGACTGCGAGCGGCGTCGCTCAAAATCGGCGACTGAAACCCCCTGCTGCTCGACCCAGGTGTAGTAGCCGAGGTTGAAGACGGCACGGCGCGACAGCTCCGTCAGCTCGACGACATTGTCGGAGGCGGCGCCGAGCAGGCAGGCGCCGAAGATTTCGGCGGCGTTCACCTGATCAAGGCCACGCGCATAGTGCTTCTCTTCGAATTGCCTGCGCTCGCTGCCGTACATGGCAGCACTGTCCGTCGCTACGGTGACGATGGCCTTCTCGGGCCCATAATTCATCTGCTTTGCCAGTTTGATCGAGGCGATGATGTTGGCGAGCCCGGAGATGCCGATATGGTCAAAGGCGCGCACCAGCGCGGGGTCGAGACCGCGGCGCGTCCCGAGATAATCCCGGCCCGCCTTCGAGCCGAACAGCAGATTGAGCTGGTCGGTGGTTCGATCCGAGACCCCGACGACGAAGTCGAGGTTCATGGCATTGTGAATGAGCGGAATGTGCTTGTCGCCGATCCCCTGAATGTTGTGCTCGCCATAGCCATTGTTGAGCATCGTCGGACACTCGAGCGCCTCGACGGCAACAACTTTCGAGCCCCAGCGCCTCTTGAGAAAATCACCCGCGGCGATCGTCCCCGACGATCCTGTTGCCGAGACGAAGGCCGCCAGTTCGTGGTTATCGTCCTGGTTGAACGCCTTGAAGGCATCTTCCGCCGCGCGCCCCGTGCATTCATAGTGGATGAGATAGTTCGAGAACGACGAGAACTGGTTGAGGATGACGTTGCTGTCGTCCTGCCTGAGCTCCGCGCACTTGTCGTAGATCTCCTTGACGTTGCTTTCGGTGCCGGGCGTCCGGATGATGTCGGCCGGATCCGTCACCCACTTCTCGAGCCATTCGAAGCGCTCACGGCTCATCCCTTCGGGCAAGACGGCAACGCCGCGACAGCCGAGGATCCGCGAAACGGCGACGCCGCCGCGACAGTAATTGCCGGTGGAAGGCCAGACCGCCTTCTGTTTGGACGGGTCGAAGCGCCCGGTCACGAGCTGCTCGATCAAGGCGGCATAGGCCGGCAGGACCTTGTGCGCGCCGATCATCGGAAAGCGATCGCCGAGCAGCACGATGATCTTGGCATCGACGCCGGTGATCTCCTTTGGCAGCACGATATGGCCGGGTACCAGGTCCCTGCCCCTGCGGTTTTCCGCATTGTACCAGTGCATGCGCCAGAGGTTCGCGGCGCTCGGCTCATCCGGCCCGACCGCCGCAATGTCCTCCCACACCTTGGCCGACGGAAGCGGCGGGTGCGCGAGTTGCGAGAAGGTCGGCAGCGTCAGGTTAAGTTTGCGCGCTTGCGCCGCGGCTTGCCGCCAGCCTTTCCTGTCGACAACATTCGGCTCGATTACAAACGCCATTTCCAATCATCCCTGTTGAATCTCACGGCCTCGCCCGGGTCCTTTAGCACCCCGCGGATCGCATGCCCGTGCTGGTCTGCCGCTCATGGACCGCGTCAAATGAACGCTGCCTCCGAACGTCATCCGCGACGCCATACGTCGTCGTGCGCTGACGCGGCACACGGCCCGCCGAAATGATGATCGATTCGAGCGCCTGCGGCGTCATTTCCTGGCCGTGCGAGGCGCCGGCCGACCGCGAGATGCTCTCATCCATCAGCGTGCCGCCGAGGTCGTTGACGCCGGCCGCAAGACAGTGCCGCAGCCCCTCCGGTCCCATCTTGACCCAGGATGCCTGGATATTGGTGATGTACGGGTTGAGGACGAGGCGCGACACCGCGTGCATCAAGACCGCCTCGCGGAATGTCGGCCCCGGTCGCGCCCGGCCCTTGAGATAGACCGGCGCTTCCATATGAACGAACGGCAACGGCACGAGCTCGGTAAATCCGCCGGTCTCCGCCTGCAAGCGCCGTAGCCGGAGCAGATGCCGCGCCCAATGGTCGTAACGCTCGATATGGCCGAACATGATGGTGGCCGTCGATCGGAGCCCGATCGAATGCGCCGTGCGCATGACGTCGAGCCACTGCTGGGTCCTGATCTTGTCCGCGCAGAGCTTCTCGCGCACCTCGTCGTCGAGGATCTCGGCGGCCGTTCCAGGCAGGGTGCCCAGGCCGGCCGCCTTCAGCTCCTGCAGGAATTCGGCAACCGAAATGCCCAGCGTGTGCGCCCCTTGATGGATCTCGAGCGGCGAGAACGCATGGAGATGCATGGCCGGGACGGCGCCCTTCACGGCCCGACAAACATCCAGATATTTCTGCCCCGTATAGGACGGGTGGATGCCACCCTGCATGCACACCTCGGAGGCGCCGCGGTCCCAGGCCTCGGTGACCCGCTGCGCGACTTCCGACATTTCGAGGTCGTAGGGACGCCCGCGCAGATTCTCGCTCATCTTGCCCTTCGAGAAGGCGCAGAACTGGCATTTGAAGGAACAGATGTTGGTGTAGTTGATATTGCGGCATACGACGTAGGACACCACGTCGCCGTTGACGCTGCTCCGCAATTCGTCGGCCGCCCGGCAAATGCTGGTAAAGTCGCGCTCGTGAGCGCGGAACAGCCTGACGATCTCGCCCTCCGAAAGCTCATCGCCGCGCTGGGCCTTGGCAACGACCGACGTGACCTCGCCGCCGTGCGCGGTGCGCGGCGCGGATTTCAACCATCCGACCTCGCGCGATGGGAGCCCGCCGACGTGGCCGGGATGCCAGTCGTCGGTGCGCGGAAATCCATCCCCGTCGATGCGGTCGAGGACCGACTTCAGCAGCTTGTTGTCGAGCCAGCGCGAGGGATAGCGCGCGAAACTCGGATAGATCGGCAACCGCTTCTCGAGCCGCTTGCCGGTTGACCGCGTTGCCGCCTCCAGCAGTCGCAGATGCGGCCATGGTGCTTCGGGATTGACGTGGTCCGGCGTGACGGGCGACACGCCGCCCCAATCGTTGATTCCCGCCGCAACGACGCGCCCCAGCGCTGCCGGGCTGAGGTTCGGCGGCGCCTGAATGTTCATCTCCGGCTCGAAGATCAGGCGGGCGACAGCAATGGTCCAGAGATGATCGTCCACGGAAGGCGCCGGCGCATCGGCCATGCGCGTCCCGACCTTTGGCCGGAAGTTCTGGACGATGATCTCCTGGAGATGGCCATGCGCATCGTTCAGGTCCCGCAGGGCGAGCAATGCGTCGATCCGTTCGGCCCTGGTCTCCCCGATGCCGATCAGGATTCCGGATGTAAAGGGAATGGCCTGCTCACCGGCAGTCTTGATCGTCTGAAGCCTGACGGCAGGCACCTTGTCCGGCGATCCGAAGTGAGGGCCGCCCTTCGCGCAAAGCCGATCGGACGCGGACTCCAGCATGATCCCCTGCGAGACCGATACCTTGCGCAGCATGGCAAGATCGAGCTCGCTCATGATCCCGGGATTGACGTGAGGGAGCAGGCCGGTTTGCTCGAACACAGCCCTGGCGACTTCGGCGAGATACGACAGCGTGGATTCGTGGCCGAGCCTTGTCAGCTCCTCACGCGCGACGCGGTAGCGAAGCTCCGGCTTGTCGCCGAGCGTAAATAGCGCTTCATGACAGCCGGCCTCCTTGCCGGCCTTGGCGATGGCGACCGCTTCCTCGATCGAGAGATACGGCTTCACGTTCGAACGCGGCGCGTGAGCGAACGTGCAGTAGTGACAGACATCGCGGCAAAGCTGGGTAAGCGGGATGAACACCTTGGGCGAATAGGTGATAACATCGCCGTGCGCGGCATCCCTTCGGCTGGCTGCGGCCGTCAGGAGCTCGCCAATGTCGGCAAGATCGATTAGCTCGTAGGCTTCGCTTCGCGACAGGCGACGGTCGAACGGGAGATTCAAGACGGACGTCATCAGAACAGCCTCACGGGAACGGGATGGTCGTCGCTGCCGAAGCGCTCGGCAATTTTGAGCTCATCAAGAAACGAACCTGTCGTTCCGAGGTTTTGCGACGAGATCAGATACGGACCAAAATCGATCGGACAGTCGATGTCCTTGCCGATGCCGTGCGACTTGAACACGCTGCAGCTCAGTTGCCGCTGCCGCGCCAGGGCGCGATGCGCGCGGAAGCTCTCTTCGCCAAATCGAGGCTCAAGCATGTCGGGCGACCGCATCGCCAGGGCATTTGTGCCACCGTCGTAAAGTGCGGGTACGAGCACGATCGGCGTGTGGTCCAGCAACCGAATGACGTGTTCGAAGTCCTCCGGCCGAGCGAACGGAATATCGGCGGGCACGACAAGAACCCGCCGCCCGTACGGTTGGAACGCATCGAGGCCACGCTGTACCGCGGCATTAACGCCGGTCTCGACCTCGTCGAAGATCATGGCCGCGCCAAAGCGCTTGGCGATCGCAAACGCTTCCGGATCGGCGCTCACCACGGCGATGCCGGCCAGCGAGCGCGTACCCTGCAGGTTTCCGAGAACATCGCACAGCATGGCTTGCGCCAATTTTGCGCGCTCGGTCGCCAGCAGGATGTCACCCAGCCTGCCTTTTGCTTGACTGAACCGCTTGACGGGCACCAGGGCCCAGGTTTCGGAATCGTCCATCGCCCCGCTCAGCTGTTTAGTCGATCGAGAAATCGGAGACACTCGCGCGCCAACTGAACACGCTCATCCTTCGAGCGCATGATCGTGTTCGTCACATGCACGGGAATGCCGATCGCATCGGCGTCGGCCTGGTCTTCGCGATCCATCACCAGACCATCGAGGAAGCCATAGTGCGTGACGATCGAGGCGCAGTTTGTCGCGACGCCGAGCTCGTTCATGATCTTTGCGGTCGGTCCCTTGATGGCGCGGCCGCCGACCAGCGGCGAGATTGCAACGATGGGAGCCTTCGCTGCATCCAGGGCAGCCCGGATACCGGGCACAGCCAGGATCGGATCGATGCTGAGATACGGGTTCGACGGACAGACAATGATAGCATCGGCGGCACCGATGGCCCGCAATGCGGCGCCGGTCGCCGTTCCACCGCTGGGGCTCTGGAATTCGATCTTCCTGACCTCGGGTCGCGCCTGCAGCTCGACGAAATAGCGTTGAAACGCGAGCTTCTGATCGGCCGTCACGACGATCGTCGCAAATGGATCGTCGGTCATCGGCAGGATGCTCGCCTCAATGCCGAGATGCGATGCAATCCTGCCCGTGAAATCGGTCAAGGTCACGCCGGCGCTCAGCGCGCGCGAGCGCAGGACGTGCATGGCAAGATCGCGGTCTCCCAAGCGAAACCATGTCTCGCCCTTCAGGCCGCCGAGCGCCTCCATGAAGTTCCAGCTTTCGCCGGCTCGCCCCCAGCCCCGCTCTTCGTCGGCAAGCTCACCCAGCGTATAGACCACTGTGTCGATGTCCGGCGAGATCGTGAGACCGAGATGCTCGAAATCGTCGCCTGTGTTGACGATGACGGCGAGCCTGGCGCCCAGCAGGCGATTGAGGCCATAGGCTAGCTTGGCGCCTCCGACTCCGCCGCAAAGCGCAACAACATTGAGGTCAGCGCCACTCATCGGAACATATCCTGGCTCTTGGGTCGCGCGAGCGCGGCCGCGGGTGAGACCGGTCCATCAAGCGTGAGGCCACGGACGAGGATGATCGGGACGCCCTCGCCCGCTTGCCCCATCAGGAGTGAGGCGGCGCCGGCGATCTCGTCGGCGATGGCGATCTCGGTGACGCGCATCGCCCGGCCGAACATGTCGGGGACACCGATTTGGCTCAACAGCGAGGGAATGCCGGCAGCGCCGATCGCCACGCCGACGACACCATTGCGCCAGGGACGGCCAAAACTGTCGTTGATGATGATCCCAAGATTGAGGTCGCCGGCTGCGTCCAGCGCGATCTTCAGCTTCTGCGCGGATCCGTCGGGATCTTTGGGCAGCAGCAGGACGCGCTCTTGGCCTTCACGGTGCTCGATGTTCGATTGATCGATGCCGGCGTTGGCCATGACGAAGCCGAGCCGGTGCGCGGCGATGACCACGTTCGGCCTGGTCTTGACGACCTCCGCGGATTCGCGCAGCACAACCTCGAGGAAGCGCGGGTCCTTGCCGACCGTCGCCGCGAGTTCGAGCGCCGCCGGGGACGGCTCGACGTCGCTCAGCCGAACGTACTGCCCTTCCGATTTCGAGACGATTTTCTGCGCAATGACGAGGATATCGCCCCGCTGCAGCTCGAGCGACATCCCGGCCAGGCTCTGCCTGATGAGCGCGGCAAGATCCTCGCCCGGCTCGACGCGCCGAATGTCCTGCAGGGCGATGTATTCGACTCGCGTCCCCACAGGCATGGATCAGGCACCCGGGGTAGCGGGCAGGCCGGTGATGCGGATACCGGCGCCGGGCACCTTGTAGCGCCGGTTGATCCCGATCAGCACGGATGTCAGCGCCTCGGCGGCCGCCGAGTTTGCCAGCACGCCGCCGTCGATGCCGGCGGATGCAACTTCATTCGCGAGACCGATGACGACGTCGCGCGCCGCCTTGTCGTCGCCAAAGACCAGAACGTCGCAATCCGCCCGGCTGCCCTGGTGCAGCTTGGTCGCGCCCACATTGTGGAAGGCGGAGACGACCCGCACGCCGGGTCCGAGCAACTGCTGCGCGATCTGCGCGGCCGAGCCGGCGGACGGAAGCTGGACCACGGACACTTTCGGCGGCACCAACGGGACCGCGGCATCCACGACGATCTTGCCCTGAACCACGTCCTTGACTTCGTTCAGCGTCGCATCATGGCTCGCGAACGGCACGGCAACGACCACGATGTCGGCGGCCCGCGCGGCGGCGGAATTGTCGTCGCCGGCGACGTCGCCGGTCATGGTCTGGGCCGCGCTCCTGGCCTTCTCCGCGGAGCGCGAACCGAGAATGACTTTGTAACCGGCCGCAAGCCAGCATTTCGCGAGGCCGGATCCCAAGTCACCGGTTCCTCCAAGGATGGCAATCGTCGGTTTCGTGTTCATGTCTCGGTGGCCTTTCCGGGATTAGTCGAGGGGCATTTCGGTGAGCGGCACGAGCTTGACGCCGGCCTTCTCGAGGCCCTCCCGCACCGCACGAGCCGTGGCGACGCCCGTGGGCTCGTCGCCATGGACGCACAGCGAGTGGACCTTGCATGTGATCTTCTTGCCGTTGCGGGAGGTGATGGTGTTGTTCAGCACCATATCGAGCACCTGCCGGGTGGCGACCGCCGCGTCCTTGATGACCGAGCCCGCGATCTTGCGCGATGTCAGATTGCCGTCGTCGTCGTACTGGCGATCGCAGAAGCCTTCGATTGCGACGGGAAGTCCGAGCTTGCGGCCGGCCTTCTCCATCTCGGATCCGGCGAGAGCCACATAGATGATGCGCGGATCGACGGCCTTGATGGCGCGGCCGATGGCAAGCGCGTATTCGGCGTCTTCGGCGGCCATGTTGTTGAGCGCGCCGTGCGGCTTGAGGTGGGTGACCCGCTCGCCTTCGTAGGCCGCCATCGCCTGCAGCGCGCCAATCTGGTACGCGACCATGTATTCGAGGTCATCCGGGCGCATATCGATGCGCCGGCGCCCGAAACCCCAGAGATCGTTGAAACCGGGATGAGCGCCGATCGTGACGCCGAGGCGCTTGGCTTCGCGCACCACATTGCGCATCACCCGGGGATCACCGGCGTGAAAGCCGCAGGCGATATTGGCCGAGCCGATGATCTGGAGGATTCCGGCATCGTCACCGACGTCGTAGGCGCCGAACCCTTCGGCCATGTCGGCGTTCAAGTTGATCGATATGGTCATCCGTCACCTCGTCTGCTTGAGCTATAATGTCCTATCATTAGTAAGACAATCCCTTTTGCAAACAATTTTTCCCGTTTTTCCGAAGATCGCTTTGGAGCGACGACAGCAGGCGGCCGTCTCACGAGATCCGTATTGAACCATCATCCCAATGATAGTATGTATCCCCAATCCTGGCAAGCTGCGCTGCCCCGATGGCGACGCGTTCGATCGGCGGCGGCAGCTCCCACCCAACAACTCATCGCGAAGGCCGGTTCGAATGTTCCTGTCGAATACAAGTTCATCTCACGACCAACCGCTCGACCCGGCGGATGCCGCCACGCTGGCGCGTGAAGAAGCCAGCGAAGTCGAGCGCTTTCTCACCTTCCGACCGAACCACGCGGAAACGCCGCTGCGATCGCTGCCGGCGCTCGCTCGCGAATTCGAGGTGAAGTCCATCCATATCAAGGACGAATCGCATCGGCTCGGCCTCGGCAGCTTCAAGGCTCTGGGCGGATCCTACGCCGTCGTCAGGCTACTGCTGGAGCATGCCGGCAACAAGCTGGGCCGCGCGGTGGATATCAGCGAGATCGGGACGCCCGCGATACGCGAGATCGCGCGCGGCCTGACGGTCGGCTGCGCCACCGACGGAAATCATGGGCGATCGGTTGCGGCCGGCGCGCAGATGGTCGGAGCCAAGGCGGTCATCTTCGTACATTCCGGGGTTACGGATGAACGCGTGCAGGCAATTGCCCGCTTCGGTGCGGAGATCGTGCGGGTGCCTGGTACCTACGACGACTCCGTCGCGGTTGCCGACAAGGTCTGCCAGGACAATCATTGGATCGTCGTCTCTGATACGTCCTGGCCCGGCTATGAGCGCATCCCCGGACTGGTCATGCAGGGCTATACGGCGATGCTGAACGAGATCCTCCGGCAGCAGCCAGAGGCACCCACCCACGTCTTCATCCAGGCCGGCGTCGGGGGCCTCGCGGCCGCGGTCGCCGGTTACTTTGATGTCGTCTTTGGCAAGAGCCGGCCGACATTCGTGGTCGTCGAGCCCGAACGCGCTGCGTGCCTCTATCAAAGCGCCATCGCGGGCGCGCCGATCAAGATCGCCCATGGCGAGCCGACGATCATGGCGATGCTGGAATGCTACGAGCCTTCTCTGGTTGCCTGGCGCATCCTGTCGCGGAAGGCGGACGCATTCATGATGGTCAGCGAAGAAGGTGCCGCGGCAGCGATGCGCCGCCTCGCGCATCCGACGGGCGATGATCCAGCCATTGTGGCCGGCGAAAGTGGCGCAGCCGGATTGGCCGGCCTTTGGCGCGCCGCCAAGAGCAGCGCCGCGCGTGAATCGCTGGGCTTGAACCAGGCGTCGCGCGTCCTGCTGATCAACACCGAGGGTGCGACCGACCAGAAGCGCTATACGGAAATCGTGGGTGCTTCGCCGGCCAGCATCCTCGCCTAGAGCATTTTCGGTTCTGATTACATCAGAACCGAAGCTCTGGATTCTTGTTTCGACGCGTTTTCTTCACGCGAACCGGTGGCCACTTCGCTCGAAAACGCTCCAGCGCGGCCTTTCGAGCGGGCCTTGCGCCCGCTCCTTCGTCAGGCCTTCGTTCGCTTCTTCGATTTTTCGAGAAGGTCGGAACGCAGCGCGAAGCAACTGCGATGATAATGGATATTGGCGACGTAGACGGCGATGTCGTTGCTGTCGACCAGCACCAGGCGACAATCGGCGGTTGGTTCGCCGAGACCGATCTTGAGCAGTTCGGCCGTCTCGGGATCGGCCACGCCGATCGTCACGACCTGATGAGCATGGGCGAGCGTGATGTCGTCCATCTCCATGATCTTCGTCAGCGCGGCCGTGTGGGTGAAGCGCTTGCGGTCCTTGAGGTAGAGGTTGCGCGCCAGATGGAGGTTGACGACCGAAAACGGCTCATCCTCATTGTATTGCACGCTTCTGAGAAACGCGTAGCTGGCGGCGGGCCGGCCTTCATGCGCGGCGAGCCGGGGCGGATCCGCATTTTCCTCGACATAGACGCGCTTGAGGACGTTGTTCCTGACGGAATCGACCATCGACTCGAAATCATTGGCGAGGTTCAGCCAGTGACGGTTCTTGGGTCTTCCGGATACGAACGTCCCGCGCCCCTGTTGCGCGTCGAGGAGACCCTCGTTCCGCAACATCTCGATCGCCTGCCGAACCGTAACGCGCGCGACGCCGAATTCGGTTTCGAGCTCCTCGATGGTCGAGATCTTGTCGCCCTCTTGCCATCGCCCGGACTCGACCCGTTGACGCATGACCGATGCAACCTGCACGTAGAGGGGGACCCGGCTGCGCTCGTAATTTGGGACTACCTTATTCATGATAGTAAGATAGTCCATTTCATCGCCAAAGGCGAGTTTTTATCGCCGAACAACTAGGATCGTCGCAAGAGCCATCGAAGCGCTCGTCTCACATAATCCAACGCCATCGATCGCATGAGCGCGCCGGCGTCGAATTCCCTGACCATGGCCGGCTCACCCTCGCCTCCACCCGATCGATGGGAGAGCCGCGTCTCGAGGTTCTGGACAAAGACAGCGATGATCCGTCCGGCCACATCCTGGATCAGGCCGGAGCGGCTGAACTGCGCCAGGGCCCCGGTCAAGGTGAAGCCGATGCTGAGATCAACCCTGGTTTGGTTCTCCACGTCACCCGGCTTGACGGCATAGCCGATCAGGCCGCGGGTTGACGAGTTGCTGCGCTTGTCCTTGCCTGCACCGACAATCGTGCCCGTGCGGCTCGCATCATCGCGCGTCACATCGGCGATGCCTTGAAATTCGGCAGAGATCGGCCCGACCTTGATCTTGATCTGGCCGTCGACGTGACCGTCGACCGGCTCACCGGCGAGCGATGCGCCCGGCAGGCAAGCCGCGACCGCGCCGATGTCGGAGAAGAAATTCCAGACGTCATCGACTGGATGCCCGACGGTGAAGCTCTGCGTGAACGTCGTTTGCGGCTTCCAGCTCGTATCCCTGAGCGAGGTCGCCGCTGCCGGAGCTTCCGCCTTTTTCACAGCTGGTGCGGCGTTCGCCTTGGGCCGAGCCGCAGCCGCGGTCACCGCGGTCACATTGCCGGAGCCCGAAGGCCCAAGACGGGTCCGGTTTCCGTTTGGAATCGCCGCGATCCCTCGCCCCCTGCGGTCTGCGATCACACCCTGGATGGCGCGGACGATGCCGACATAGCCGGTGCAGCGACAGAGGTTTCCGCTCATGGCCACGCGAATATCGCGCTCGCTGGGGTCCTGCATGCGCAGCACGACATCGCGCGCCGACACAACCATCCCCGGCGTGCAATAGCCGCATTGCAGGCCGTGCTCCCTCGTGAAAGCCGCACGCAGCTCGCGCGTGATCTCGTCGTCGTCGAGCCCCTCGATCGTCGTGACGTCGGCCTGCTGGCAAGCCAACGCGAAGGTGATGCAGGAGCGCGTGGGCACACCATCGACAAGCAGCGTGCACGCACCGCAGACGCCGTGCTCGCAGCCCAGATGGGTGCCGGTCAGATTGAGCTTCTCGCGGAGAAAGTCCGCAAGATGCGTCCGCGGCTGGATCTCCGCGCTGACGGCGCTGCCGTTGACGTTGAGGTTGCAGGTGCTCATTGCGGCCGTGCCTGCTCGATCGCGCGGCGCAGCGCAGCGACATGGGTTTGCTTGTCCAGGGGATCGACCATCCCTGCCTTCTCCAGAATCCCGTCGACGGCCCCGCCGTCGAAACTGTCGCTCAAGCGCGGCGCGCGGCCGTCGCCAATCACATTGCTTGCCTTGGCAATGACAATCGGACGGCTCTCCGTTGCGCCGATCACCGCACGGCTGATGCCGCGATCGGGGTCGGTCATGAAGGCGCCGATCGCGTGGGCAAACTCGCCCGTCTTGCGGCAGCTCTTGTAATAGCCCCAGCGCGCCGATTTGCTCAGTCGCGGCACCACGACGCGAACGAGAACTTCGCCGGAGCGCAGGTCGGCCTCAAGCGCGCCGACCATGTAGTCCTCAACGGCCACGGTCCGCTCCCCGGCCGGGCCGCGCAGCACGACTTTTGCCCCAACCGCGGCGAGGATCGAGTGCCAGTCGGCGGACGGATCGGCATGCGTCAAGCTGCCGCCAATGGTGCCGCGATTGCGCACCGCGCGATATGCGATTCCATTGGCCACCGTCGGCAGCGCACCGCGGGTGACGTCGGTGACGCGGAGATCCTCGATATCGGCATGCGTGACACAAGCCCCGATCGAGATTTCCTCCGCCCCGTCACTGAAACAACGGAGCTCTTCGATCCCGGTCAGGTCGACGATCAGATCGGGCTGCACGAGCCTGAGGTTCAACATCGGCCCAAGCGACTGGCTCCCGGCCATCATCTTGACGGTTCTGCTGTCGTCGGCGATGAGCCGGATCACCGCATCGACCGCATCGGGGCGTGCATAGTCGAAATTGACAGGTTTCACGCCGGCAACCCTTCCGCCAGTTCGCGCGCCTTCTCCTTGCGGCTCTCGGCTGCGGCCTGAATTGCCTCCAGCACACGCCGTGGCGTCATTGGCGTGTGCAAGACCTGGGCTCCAAGAGGCCGCAATGCGTCATTGACCGCATTGCCGATTGCTCCGGGAGGAGCAATGGCACCGCCTTCGCCGATGCCTTTGACACCGAACTCCGTATAGGGCGCCAGCGTCTCCATGTGGCCAAGCTTGGGCGCCGGCACCTCGGTCGGGCCCGGCAGCAGATAGTCGGCAAAGGTCGATGCGAGCGGCTGCCCCGACGTGTCAAAGTTCATCTCTTCATACATTGCGGTGCCGATGCCTTGCGCCAGCCCGCCGTAGATTTGCCCGTCGACAACCATGGGATTGATCAGCTGGCCGCCGTCTTCGACGACGACGTAGTCGATCAACTCGATATCGCCCAACTCCGGATCGACGGCCACCACCGCGATATGGGTCGCGTAGCTGAACGTCCCGGAATCGCGCGCCGGCTTGTAGCCGATGGTGACCTCAAGGCCTCTCGGGTCGACAGTTGCCGGCAGATCCTGCGGCCGGCGGTACCAGGTGTGCGCGATTTCATCGATCTTCACGCTGTTCGACGGGCCGACGACCGCACCATTCTCGAGCTTGACGTTCTCGACTTCGGTCTGCAGCAGATGCGCGCCAATCCCCTTGATGAGCTTGGCGAGCTCTCGCGAGGCCGTCGCAACGGCGCCGCCGGACATCACCGCGCAGCGCGATCCCCAGCTGCCCGTCGAGTACGGCGTGTACTCGGTGTCGCCGTGAACCAGCTTGATGCACGCGATATCGATGCCAAGGATCTCGTGCGCGACCTGCGGGAGCGTGGTCTCCATGCTCTGACCGTGCGAATGCGCGCCGATGCGCAGCTCGAGGCCACCGTCGGGGGTCATCCGCGCGGTCGCCTGTTCGTGTCCCGGAACCATCGGGATGCCCCAGCCTGCGTAGACCGATGTGCCGTGCGCGCCCTGCTCGCAATAGACCGATAGCCCGACCCCGATCAACCGGCCGTCCGGCTCGCCCTTCTTTTGGCGCGCGCGGAGGCCCGCCAGATCGATCTTTGCCAGAGCCTGCCGCAGCGATTCCGGATAATCTCCGCTGTCGAAATGCTTCTTGGTGATGTTGTCGAACGGCATCTGCTCCGGCCGCACCAAATTCTTGAGCCTCACCTCGTACGGCTCGAGACCGCATTCGTGGGCGATGGCATCCATCATCAGTTCGATCGCATAGCAAACGCCGGTTCTGGCAACGCCGCGGTAAGGCAGGATCGGGCACTTGTTGGTGGACACCGACCAGGTGCGGCAGCGATAGGATGGAAAGTCGTACGGCCCGGGCAGGATGCTGGCGATCTGCGCAGCCTCCAGGCATGCCGAGAACGGATAGGACGAGTAGGCGCCGGAATCGACCGAAGCCTCGCACTCGACACCGCGCAACTTCCCGTCGCGATCGGCATAGACGGTGATGTTATAATGATGCTCGCGGCAATTCGCGCCCGCCGTCAAATGCTCGCGACGATCCTCGATCCAGCGCACGGGATAGCCGCAGCGCATGGCGAGCCAACCAAGACAAACATCCTCCGTCAGCACGATACCCTTGTAGCCGAAGCCGCCGCCGACATCGGGCGAGACGATGCGGATCTTCAGCTGCTCGAGATTAAGGCATTCCGACAGGCCGTTGCGCACGATGTGCGGTTGCTGATTGCCGGTGTAGAGCACGAGCTGGTCCATCCGCTTGTGCCAAACCGCAACCGTGCCGCGGCCTTCCATCGGCGCCATGCTCTGCCGCGCGGTCGATATCTCGCGCGTGATCTTGATCGGAGCGTCGTAGGCCGCTTCCATGTTGATGTCGACAAACGTCTCGAGGAAGACGTTGTCGCCCCACTCTTCGTGCACCAGGGCCGAGTCCGGACGCCGCGCCAGCAGCATGTCATGCACGGCCGGCAATTCCTCGAAATCAACTTCGACGGCAGCCGCAATGTCCTCGGCTTCCGCGCGGCTATCGGCGACGCACATCGCGATCAATTCGCCGACCTGACGGACCTTCTCGAACGCGAGGATCGGCTGATCGGAAAGCTTGAAGCCCGGCAGTCCGGACACCGCGCGAATGGGGCGCGTATCGGCTGCGATATCCGACGCAATGAACACGCTGCTGCGGAGGTGCGGCGGGATGCGGATATCCTTGATCCGCGCATGTGCAAGCGGACTACGGACGAACGCAACGTCGCGCATGCCGGGCAAGCGAATATCGCCGACATATTCGCCTCGTCCACGGAGAAAGCGATCATCTTCCTTTCGGGGAACGGAAGCTCCAACGCCTTGCTTTGCCACTCCGTCTCCCCTCTTGTCGTCCGTGTTCGGAGCGATCAACGGCTCGAACATCAAATTCATTCTATTATCGCAAAGATAGCATCACCGGGATTGAGCGTCGAGTCTCGAGAACCCTCCCGCGTGCGACAATAGCGAGTTCGCACCACCGACGCCGCCAAAAAAAGGGGCCCAAACCATGGGCCCCTTCCCGATCGATCCGGCCCTCGATTACTTGGTTGGGGCGGAATTGCACCAGTCGTGGATGCTGAGCGCCATGACCTTGATGGCCGTCAGATAATCATCGATCGACACATACTCGTCGTTCGCGTGCATGACCGCCGTCGAACCGGGTCCGAAGATCACGGTTGGCGTATTCGCGTACTTGTTCAAGAACCGCGTATCCGCCGCACCCTGGCGCCCCGAGATCGTCGGCTTCTTGCCGGTCACTTCCGTATAGACGTCGCAGACGGTCTGCACGATCGGATGCTGGACCGGAATCTCCGAAGCCTCGGCGTCGTAGCCGACGAACTTCACCACGGGCGGATGATCCTTCATCCAGGGATCCTGAGCCGCAACTTCGGCGATCTTCTTGACGAGGCTCTGCTTGACGCCCTCGTGGTCCTCGCTCGGCACCGTCCCGATCGATCCCTTCAGAACGGCGCTCGCCGGGAAGGCGCTCGGATAGTTGCCGGCCTGGAAGCTGCCGATGATGCAGGGCAAGGAGTCGATGGCGCTCGGGTAGAGCGCGTGCTTGACGTTCGCAACGCGCTCGTCTTCCAGCTCCTGCACGGCCTTCACGATCTTATTGCCGAGCTCAATGGCGCTGATGCCAAGGTAGCGCTGCTGGATACCGGCGGGCTTGCCTTCGATGTCGATCTGGAACCAGATGCGCCCGATGCAGGCCGGCTGCACGAACAGGTCGCTGGTCTCGCCGGAAATACCGGCGTCCGCCTTGTATCCGCGGATGACGGTGTCGAGCGTGCCGTGTCCGCTGACTTCCTCGTCGATGACGATGTTGATCATGACATCGCCCTTCGGAGTGAGGCCAAGCTCCTTCAAGTACTGGACCGCGAGCACGTGGCTGGCAACGCCGCTCTTCATGTCGCACGAACCGCGGCCATAGATGCGCCCGTTCTTGATCGAAGCCGACCACGGATTGTCGCTCCATCCCTCGCCGTTGCCGACGGGGATCACGTCGGTGTGGCCGTTGAGAAGCAGCGAGCGGCCGCCGCCGGTGCCCTTCAGGGTCGCAACGATGTTGGGACGATTCTCATAGCCGCGGTCGACCGGGCGATAGCCGGGATGCTTCTTGAGCTCGTCCCAATTGGTCTCCCACATGTCGACCTCCAGACCGACCTCGGTCAGGTAGCCGTGCATATGCTTCTGGATCGCGGCTTCGTCGCCGGTCACGCTCGGGATCGCGACCATGTCCTGGAGGAACTTGATCGCGTGATCCTTCGAAGCGTCGACCTTGTCGATGATCTTCTTGCGTACGGGGTCAGTCATCTGCTTGTCGCCTGTGTTGAGCTTTTTCCGGGTTCGTTACTTGGCGCGTAGGCGCGGGATGATCTCACGCGCGATGGTCTCGACCTGGTCCGCCTGGTACTTGTACGGGACGAAGATGATCTTCTGGACGCCGAGCGCGATGTGTTCGCGAAGCTGGGCGACGCACTCATCGACCGAGCCCATGATTGCGCTCTCGCGGCTGCAATCGCTGTGAGCCGGAAAATCCCACTCCTTGTTGAGCCAGTCCATCATGTCGGCTTCGACCGCCTGCCGCGATTTGCCGATCATGATCGGCAGCTGCGAGGCGTTCTTCAAAGTCGACGGATCCTTGCCGCCCTCCTTGGCGAAGTTGATGATCTTGTCCCAGGACTTCTTGAAGTCGGCCGGACGATAGAAGTAGGTGAGCCAGCCGTCCCCGTTCAGAGCGGCGCGCTTCAGCACGGGATCGGCGTATCCGCCGATCAGCAGCGGAATTTGCGGCTGCGCCGGCTTGGGATACATCACCGCCTTCGAAATGTTGTGGCGCATGTATTCGCCGGTAACCGACTCTTCGGTCCACAGCCGGCGCATGATCTCAAGATTCTCATCCATGATCTTGCCGCGTTTCTCGAAGGGAATGCCGAGCGCATCGAACTCGCGCTTGTACCATCCGGACGCCATACCCATGATCAGGCGGCCTTCGGACAGCTGATCCATGCTCGAGAGCTGCTTGGCGAGCGCCACCGCGTTGCGGAGCGGCAGAACCAGGATGCCGGTGCCCATCTTGATCCGCTTCGTGCGCGCGGCAATGCCCGTCAGCGTCGTCAACGAATCGATGATCGGGAAGTTCGGATCGACGCCGAGAAGCATGTGATCCCAGACCCAGACCGAATCGTAGCCGAGCTCCTCGACCCGAACGCCATACTCGACGAGCGCCCGGGCGTTGGGCATTTCGGGATAAGCGGTGAAATTGCGCGCGGCAATACCAAACGTGTTGGCGAGCGTGGTCATCGATAGATCTCCGGACTTGGTGTAGCTTTAAGCGGTGAAGAGACGGTCGGGATCGAGCATCCGCAGCGTCTCGAGTTCGTGGTCGGTCGGCGGCGACGTGACGTGGAGATTCTCGTCGAAGTCGAGCCTGAAGCCGGTATTGTCCTGTACTTCCTCGCGGCTGACGCCGGGATTGAGCGCCAGCACCTTGATGCGCCGGGTCCTGTCGTCGAAGCCGAACACGGCGAGCTCGGTAATCACGCGCCACATGCCGCCGCTCGGCAGGCCGGAGTCGCGCCGGCTGGTGCCGCCGCGGATGAACCCGGGGCTGGTGATGAAGTCGACCTTTTCGACGAAGCGCCGCTTCTCGTGCTTCATCGCGACGATCATGTTGGTCAGGCTGGAGATGTCATTGCCGCCGCCGGTGCCCGGCAGGCGCGTCTTCGGCTTCGCCGGGTCGCCGATGAACGACGAGTTCAGATTGCCGAACTGATCGATCTGGGCGCCGCCCATGAAGCCGACATCGACGTAACCGCGCTGGAGCAGCAGCAAGACATCGGCGCTGCCGAGGACCATGTTGGCGCGCTTGGTGCAGCGCTGGTCATTGGTCGACGGCGGCAGTTTGCCCGGCTCGACGAAGGCGCCGACCACGCCGCCCTCGAACAGAATGGTCAGGGCTGGACAGCGGGTGCGCTGGGCCAGGGTTGCAGCGAGCAGCGGCACGCCGATGCCGGCGAAGACCACCTGCCCGTCCTGCAGCTGGCGCGCGCTCAAGATCGCGAGAATTTCGCTTGCGGTGTAGCGCTGCGCCTCAGTCATTATAGATGCTCCTGCCCTTCTGCGTTGCCTCCAACACCTCATCCATGCCGATCAGCGAGAGATATTCGTTCCAGGACTTCGGGCTGTAAAAATAGCGGTCGAGATATTCCTGCATGCCCTTCACGGGATCCGCGTTGACCTGCGCGACATAGGCCTCCATGTGCCGCATCATCGGCTCGTAGAGGCCGTAGCACTCGTGCGGCGCCGATCCGTAGGGAACCTCGACCACGGCATCGACGCAGAAGAACGGGATCTTCGTCTGGTCCGGCGCGCGCCGGATCTGGTCGTTCGAGACGATCCGCTCGGTCGTGAGGATCACGCTGTTGGCGGCCAGCGCGAGATCGATGTCCATGAATTGCAGGCCGTCGATCTGGGCGTTGCCGTAGGGGTCGCAGCGCTGGACGTGGATCAGCGCGACGTCGGGGTTGAGCGCGGGAACCAGCAGCAGCTTCTCGCCGGTGAACGGGCAATCGATCTGCTTGGCTTCGGGACGCTGACCAACGATATCCGACCCCAACATGGCGCGAGTCGGCAGGAACGGAACGCCCATGCCGCCGGCGCGAAAGCGCATGCCGACAGCCATGTGGCTCCATTCCTCATAGCGCTTGCCGCCATTTTCCACGTGATGCCGCATCACCTTGGACAGGCCCCAGAGAATCCCCTGGGCGAACCAGCTGGTGACGACGTGATTCGCAATGCCGGATCCGAACACGAGGTCACCGTCCGTCGAGACGATGCAGCGCGAAATCGAAAGGTCCTTGCGACGCCGGCGGATCAGCTCCCAGAGCATCGCCATTGGCGTGCGGGACATGGTCGACCCGCCAACACCCACTTTCATGCCATCTTGGACGAAGCCTGCCGCTTCCTCGAGCGACACCACCTTCTCGCGCAGGCTGCGGTCGCGCTGCGCCATCTTCTCTCTGAGCCGCGTGTACGGCTCCACCAGGGTATCCGGCAAAACATCCTCCTTGTCGGCAACCGGCAGCGGCTGAGGAGCGAACCGCAGGCCCTTCCTGCCAATTGGACCTATCGTACTAATGTTAGTCCCATACGTCTAGCAGAATCTTCGCGACGGCCAATCGTGACGAGTTCAGCAGCCGCGAGATGACATGGCGAAGTAAGTGGCCATCGAAGAAGCGCAGCAGTCCTTACTGCGGGAGATGAGCTATTGCGTCCGGCGACAATTGCTCGGCGCGTCATCGCGCCCTTCTGCCGGATGGTTGAGAACATCCGAGTCACCAGGCAGCTCGGCAAGGTTGAGTATTCCTTGACGCGAAACAGGCCGAAGCAGCTGAAATGGCGCTACGGCATCATTGTGCCGCTTGGCGATCGCAAATCATGCGTCGAACGCGCGAGCTCGCTCATGTCTCAGATGATCCGCGATGAAGACCACAGGTCGGCTGCACGTGAGACGAGCAGCGCGCACTTTTCCAACTTGACGGTCCCGCCTCTCACGGTTCCGGCTATCAGCTACGCGAGCGGACGGAACTGCCGCATGGTTGGCCTGACCAGCTCAAAATGTCGGCTCGAAGCGGAGGGTATTAGGGCCATAAGCCGATAGATAGGATGTCTCACCCAGCATCACGGCTCTTGGCACAGATCGTGCTTATGAGCCAACGTCACTTTCGAAAGCGTCGCCATGCAGCGCCCTGCTTCCACAGCGACCACCCGGTTGAAGTGGCCCGCCTGGTGCCGCAGCGGGCGCACAGGCGTCAACAAGAACCAACAAGAGAGGATGGACCGTGGAGCATTATCTTACCTCGACACCAGATCATCTTCATTGGGGACTGTGGGATGGCCGGCTCAGCCCCGTCATCAGAATTGCGTCGGGTGATCGGGTGACGATCGAGACGCTATCGGCCGAGCCGGATGAAGCGTTCGATGTCGTGAGCGACCTGGTCGAACCGCTTGGCTGCAGCGACATCCCCGCGTCCCGCGGAGCCGCACCGCGGCTATTGACAGGACCGATCCACATCGAGGGCGCCGAACCAGGTGACGTGCTCGAGGTTCGTGTCCTCGATGTCCGCCTGCGATCGGACTGGGGTTGGAACATGAGGGCCCCGACGAGCGCTGCGCGGGAAACCTCATTGGACTTTTGCTGCCGGCATGTCCCGCTCGATCGCACGCGCAATATCGCGCGCCTGCCCTGGGGACGAGAGCTGAGGTTGTCGCCGTGCTTCGGCAACTTCGGTGTCGCGCCGCCGGCGAACTGGGACCCCCGCAAGCCGAACGAAGCGAATGGTTTCAGCGGGCGCATCGACAACAGGGATCTCGGCGTCGGATGCACCGCCTATTTCCCGATCTTCGTCGCAGGCGCATTGTTCTCGGCGGGTCATGGCTACGCGTTGCTCGACGATGGAGCTGCGCAGCTCTCCGCCATCGAAACGGCGCTCGCCGGTACGTTCGAATTTCACATTCACCGCGATCTGCATCTTGCGACCCCTCGGGTCGAGACCACATCCGCGTCGGCCAGCAGATCGACCGTCAATGCGTTCACACCGCAAGGCCGCGACCGACGCACGAACTAATGTTGCGCGCCGCGCACAGCACCTTGGCTCATCGCCGCCAGTGCATGACACCACCGTCTACTGCTGCTGCAACGCCCGCTCAACGATAGCCACGGCTTCCGGAGGAGCCTTGGCCTTCCACATTGCGATTGGTGCCGACGCACCTTGCTTGAGCGCGGCGAGAACAGGAGCCGGCGCCGGCTCTGCGATCTCAACCCCGTTGGCGCGCATGCGCGCATAATTCTCGGCCGTGCGATTGGCCAGAAGCTGGAACTGGCTTTGTTCCGTCTCGGCAGCTACCTGCATCACTTGGCGTTGAACCGATTCCGGGAGTGCTTCAAAGGCATCGGTCCTTACAAAGGCAATCGAGATCGGGATCGCGTAGTTGATCGCCGTGAAATGGGGCAGATCCTGCCAGAGCTTGCGGCCGGCCCCGCCGTCGCCCGATGTCAGGATGGCATTCAGCTCATGGCTTTTTACCTTGGCGATTGCCTCGTTGAACGGAAGATACTCCGCCGTTGCACCGACCGCGCGCATCACCTCGGCCGAATTGTAGTCATACGTCCGCGCGGCAATAGATCGCAGGTCCGTCGGCGTCGAAATTGGCTGCACGCTCCAGAGGCCGGTGGACGGCCAAATAGTGACGTACAGGAGCTTGAGGCCGCGCGCGGCCAAAGCCTTCTCATAGAGTGGCCGCGCGCGCTCGTTGATGGTCCGCGCCGCCTCGATGGACTGGACGACAAACGGCAGCGACGGCAAACCAAACACCGGATCGGACGCTTCGAGCGGCCCCGCAAATGCGTCGCCACCGGCAATCCGCCCTTCTTGGGCCGCGCGCAACATTTCGCCGGAGCTGATCTTCAACTCGTTATCGAACGCATTGCGGACTGTAACGTATCCGTTCGTCTGCGCGGAGACGAGCTCCGCGAATTTTTCCAAGCCAACTCCCGAAATATTGCTTCGAGGATATTCCGTCGCCATCTGCCACGCCACTTGAGCGGACGCAGGTGCGCCGAAGAAGACCGTCGACGCGACGAGAAGCGCCGCCATGGCAGAGCGCAGACCGGCCCAACTGGTCGGCGAAGGCAAATCAGAATCGGAATTGAGCACCGGAAATGTCCCGCAAGCACAGTTTGACTTCGATCAGTCTTGCCTATGCTGACGGGGCCGTCAAACATGCCGTCCTCGACCGGCGCAGTGCCCGTCATCGCTTGCTGCTACGCCGTTTCTCGGCGCGGCGCGGTGCCGCCTTTGCCGTCGCACGGGCCTTGTTCGGCTTTGGCGCCTGCAACCCGTAGGTGGAGAACCCCTTCGCGGTGTCGGCGATCTCCTCGTCGCTCAGGATGATCCGCGAGTCGAGCGCAAGCGAGAGGTAATACTGCCGCGCGAGGGTCTCGAGCTCGACCGCGAGCCACATCGCCTTGTCGAGATTGGCGCCGAGCGCGATCATGCCGTGATTGGCGAGCAGGCAGCCATTGCGACCCTCCAGCGCGGCAATCGCATGATCCGACAATTCCTTGGTGCCGTAGCGCGCGTAGCCGGCGCAGCGGATGTCGGTGCCGCCGAATGCCGCGATCATGTAGTGGCAGGCCGGGATCGGCTTGCGCGCGATCGCAAGCACGGTTGCATAGGTCGAGTGGGTGTGGACGATGGCGCCGACATCGGGCCGGGCGCGCGTGATGTCGAGGTGAAAGCGCCATTCGGTGGAGGGCTGCAGCGGCCCCTCCCACGCGCCACCGTGGCCCTCGAGCGGCATCGACGCGATCATCTCCGGTTTCATCGAATCATACGGGGTCGCCGAGGGCGTGATCAGCATTCTGTCCTTGTAGCGGGCGGAGATGTTGCCTGATGTCCCCTGGTTGAGACCCGACGAATTCATCCATCGGCACTTGGCAATGATCGCCTCGCGCAATTGTCGTTCCTCACGGGTCATACGGACTGCCTTTCTCTTCAGCACGAATTGCCTCTTCAGCACGGATTGCGTAGCGGCTCGCCGATGTCTTGCACCGCCAACCGTCCTCTTTACTCTGGACCAGCGTAGGATCTTTACTCTGGACCAGCGTAGGATCTCGCCGCTTCATCCCTTCTCGGCGGAGAGGAACAGGCGATAGGCCGGATTCTCGCTCTCGTTCCAATAGGGATAGCCGAGCGCATCCAGCGCCCGAACGAACCGGGCGCGCTCCTGGGGCTTGACCTCGATGCCTGCCAGAATGCGTCCATAGTCGGCGCCGTGATTGCGGTAATGGAACAGCGAAATGTTCCAGTCGGGCGCCAGGCTCTCAAGGAATTTCAGCAACGCGCCGGGACGCTCGGGAAATTCGAAGCGGTAGATGACCTCGTCCCTCAGAAGCGGCGCGCGACCACCCACCATGTAGCGCACATGGTCCTTGGCCATCTCGTTCTCGCTCAGATCCAGGATCGGATAGCCCTCGCGCCGCAGCAGCTCCATGACCTCGCGCTTCTCGGCCTCGCCGCGGCTCAGCGCGATACCGACGAAGAGCTGCGCCGGCGCGGTCGTCTCGGCGAAGCGGTAGTTGAATTCCGTGATCGCCCGCGAGCCGAGGATGCGGATGAAGTGCCGGTAGCTGCCCGGCTTCTCCGGCACCGTCACGGCAAGCAGCGCCTCCCGATGTTCGCCGACCTCGGCGCGGTCGGCAATGGTGCGCAGCCGGTCGAAATTCAGATTGGCGCCGCTGTTGACGGCAATCAGACTCCCGTCGCTGAGCGCGCCGCGCTCGGCGTAGGCCTTGAGGCCAGCGAGCGCCAATGCGCCGGAGGGCTCGGCCACCGATCGCACGTCGTCGAAGATATCCTTGATGGCCGCGCACATGGCGTCGGTGTCGACGGTGACGACCTCGTCGAGCAGGTCGCGGCAGAGCCGGAACGTCTCGGCTCCCACCTTGCGGACCGCGACACCGTCGGCGAACAGTCCGACCTGATCCAGCGCGACGACGTTGCCCTTGGCGAGCGCCGCCGCCATCGACGCCGCGTCAGCAGGCTCTACCCCGACGACCTTGATCGCGGGGTTGAGAAATTTCACGAAGGCGGCGACGCCGGCCGCGAGTCCGCCGCCGCCGATCGGCACGAAGATCGCCTCGATCGGATCGGGATGCTGGCGCAGGATTTCCATCCCGACGGTCCCTTGGCCGGCAATCACGTCCGGATCGTCGAACGGATGCACGAAGGTCAGGCCGCGCGCGACCTCGATCTCCCTGGCCTTGGTTTGTGCGTCGTCGAATGTGTCGCCATGCAGCACAACGTCGCCGCCCAAACGCCGGACGGCTTCGACCTTGATGGCCGGCGTCGTCCGCGGCATCACGATCGTCGCGGGAATGCCGAGCTTGCGCGCCGACAGCGCCACACCCTGCGCGTGATTGCCCGCCGACGCGCAGATCACGCCCTGTCTTCGCTGGGCGTCCGGCAGCCTGACGATCTTGTTGTAGGCGCCGCGAAGCTTGAAGGAGAAGATCGGCTGAAAATCCTCCCGCTTCAGCAGGACGGCGCGCGACAGGCGCTCCGAGAGCCGCGGCATCGGATCGAGCGGCGTCTCGACCGCCACGTCGTAGACACGGGCGGTCAGGATGCTTTGGGCGTAGTCGCGGAGCGCGTCGGTGGCAGCGGTCATCGGGTCGCTTCTGTCGATGGGGCGGCAATCCATATCGGTTGCACCTGCCCATCGTCGGCGCCGACCTGGCGAGCAGACGGCTGGGAGCCGGCCGCTGCATCCAGCTCGAACCTTCGCATGACCGGAGACTGGAGTGAAGCCAAGACCGCCGGATCAATCGCCTGGCCGAGCGCATATGAAGTCATCTCGGCCGTCGCCGGGGGGCGCTGCCAAAATGTCGAAAACAACCCCATGCAAAGTAGCCGGCGGCGCCCGGCGTCGGACCGGGCGACTTGACACGTCGGGCAACTCAGGGATACATTTCTAGTATTCCGAAATTCGCCAACGAGCGCCTCCGGCACCGCAGCTGAATCGGTGACCCAGCCAAAAAATTCCGCCCTGGCGTTGACCGCTTCACGCCCTGAGACGCGACGAATTCCACCCCCTGCCGTGGTCACCGGGCGCTTCCCAGCCCACCTCGGAGACGAGCAGCGTGTCCTCGAGCTTGATGTAGCCGCGCGTTGGATGCAGCAGCGCGGTTTCGATCGAGATCACCATCCCGCATTCGAGCGGCCGGTCGGCGTCATAGGGCGCGTAAGGTACCGGGCCGGTCGCGGTGAGGCGCGGCGCTTCGTGGCTGACAAGCCCGATGCCGTGTGCGGTGAAGTCGAGCACGGCGCGATGTGGAGAGGCTTTGACGGCCGCCTCGCCCGCCGCAATGATGTCGCCACCCAAGGCACCGGGCCGGATCGCGCGCCGCGCCACTTGCTGGATCTCCTCGACCTGTTGCAGCAACTCGCGCAGCTCGCTGTCGGGCTCACCCAAAATACCCATGCGGCTGAGGTCGCCGATATAGCCCCGGTAGTTTCCGCCGGAATCGATCGAGATCACGTCGCCCTCCGCAAGACGCTGGTTCGACGGCGCGCGGTTATGGCTGTTGCCTGCGGCGATCAGGCAATATTCGAAGACGAGATCGCGTTCCTGCTCCTCGCGGCGCAAACGAGCGACGACATCGTTCTTGGTCATGCCCGGCGTGCAGCCCTTGAACGTGGTCATCATCGCATCGACGACCCGTTCGGAAGCCTCTCTGATGAGATCCAGTTCGGCCGGTGACTTGACGGCGCGAAGCCGCTCCAGCGTGAAATGGGCTTCACGGAGTTCCACATCGCCAAGCCCGGCACGCAGATGATCCCTGGCATCGGCCGGCAGGAATCCTGCCTCGATGCCGACGCGCCTGGCCGAGCCCCCGAGTTTTCTCACATGTTCAATCGCGAGGCCGATCGCATCGATCGTCCCCCATGCGTCCGCTTTGACGATCGGCGCCGATATCCGTCCGAGCGCGTGCTCGAACTTTTCCATCCGGTTACCGATGTATGCGGAATTTTCCGGGTTTCCCTTCTGATAGACAAACACCGGCAGATAGCGGCTGGTGCCGATCGCCTCCATGACGTCAAAGAAGAAGAAGCGATATCCACCGAGCAAATACTGCACGTTGTGACGCGAGGTCACGATCAGGATGTCGAGCCCCGCCTCATCCATCAGCCGATCGAGCTTTGCAGTATCGAACGGCGCCGCCGTTGCGATCGTGTCGAGCGCATGATCCATGGTATGCCCTTTCGTCCTTTACTGTCCCGTTGCCGGTTTTGCGGCCAGCGCGTTCGGTGCTGCGCTCGCGCCCGCGTTCTCGCCAAACAGGGCCACCGGGCGCCCATGCGGCTCGACGCCGAGAAACGTGAAGGCAAGCCCGATCAAGAGGCCGGCGCCGGCAAGAAAGCAAAACGCCGGCATCACCGCCGCGGCCGTCGCACTTGGATGCACGAGATTGTCTGCGCCGGCGATCAATGCGAGACACAAGGGACCTACGATCTTGCCGATCCCGTTCGAGAGCTGGGCAAGGCCGACCGCGCGCCCCGACAGCTGGACCGGAAAGATTTCCGCGGGATAGGGCCCGATGTTCGAAAATCCACCGTCGAAGAACAGGGCGCCGATGGTCAGGAAGACCAGGAACAACGGTACCGAGCCGGCAAAGTCGTTGTGAAAATAGGCGGCCAGCGCCAGCGAGATCGCGGTGCCATAGCCCATCAACTGGCCGCACGGCTTGCGGCCGATGCGATGGGCAAGAAAGGCAAAGCCGGTCCGGCCAACGACGCCGGCGAGGCTGACATAGATGAACATCTTGGCCGCATCCTGGGGCGCGACGCCAAGCAGCAGCGCCACGATCGTCGGCCCCCACAGGAAGACACCGTAATTCGCCGTGCTGGCGCCGAACCAGATCAGGACTGTCAGCCAGAACCGTCGCTGCTCGGCAAACAGATCGGCAAATGTCGCCGGGTTCGCCGGCGGCAGCGTGGGCAGGACAAACGACTCGCCGCCGACCTGATAGAGCTTTCGGATATTCGACTGCGCCTCACGCACGCGGCCCTTGCTGATCAACCAGCGCGGCGATTCCGGCATGATGATCATGGTCAGAATTGCGAGGATGATCGGCAGGAATCCGACCGCCGCCAGACCGCGCCAACCGACCAGCGGCAACAGGAAACTCGCCGTCACCGACGCCGACAGCACGCCGAAGGCGACCGGAACCACCACGAGGCTCGTAACCAATGTGCGATGGCGGGTCGGCGCGAATTCGACGATGGCAGGAACCGCCGCCGCCGCGCCCGCGGCAAGGCCGACGCCGACGAAAAAGCGCAGGATCGCAAACGCAACCCAGCCGTCCTCCGGAATGAACGCGATCGCGCCCGAGGTGAGGCCGCAAAGCAGAACGCCGGCAACCGCCAGCGGCTTGCGCCCGAAGCGATCGGCGAGGACGCCCGCGGCGAACGCCCCGAGCATCGCCCCGATGCCGGCGCTCATCAGCATGATCGAGGTCTGGCCGAACGTCAGGTGCCATTTCGGCGCCAGCACCGAGACCAGAAACCCGACCACAAAGAAATCGAAGAAATCCACCACGCCGGAGATGGCGAAGATGATGATCGATAGCCAATAGCGCGTCGTCACCGGCACTTCGTCGAACGGCACAGCGCTCGCTTGGTCAGCCATGGTCTCCCCCTGTTGTTGTCAAGCCGCCTTCTTTTTTGAATTCAGAAATGCCGTCACCGCCTCCGCCACCCGCTCGGGAGCCTGGATCGATGCGACATGGCCGACGTTCGCGATGGTCTTGGTCTCGACGCATGCAAGATCGCGGGCGAGCGCAAATGTCTCGGCATTCGGGATCAATCGGTCGTCGGCACCCGCCAGCAGCAGCGTCGGGCGATCAAAGCCCGTCAGATCGGCGGCGACAGGCTGCGCGAGCAAGGCGCCGCGTCGCGCCTTCTGGCCGTCTTCGCGGTTCGAGCCACGAAAGATGTCAATCAACTCGGGCCGCGCGCGCAGATAGTCCGGCGGGAAGAAGAACTCCGCGATCCTCGGCGCGTTGCCTGCGGTGTCCGCGCGGTACGACGCGAGTGTGCGGAAGACATCCGCATTGACGTCCAGCGGGCTCCTGTTGACCTTCCAGGTGCTGCTCAGGATCAGGCGATCGATGCGGCCGGGATGGCGGGCCGCCAGCACCTGCGCGATCTGGCCGCCCAGCGAGGTCCCGAAGACATGGACACGATCGTAGCCGAGCCCCCTGATCAGGGCCGCGGCATCGTCAGCCAGGTCGGCCAGCGAATAGGACGACGGAGGATTCCTGGTGGCGCCGGAATCGCGCTGGTCATAAGCGATCACGGTGAAGTTTGTCGCCAGCGCGGGCGCAAGGCCGTCAAACATCGAATGATCGGCCTCGCCGCCATGCAGCAGCACGATCGGCTCGCCGCGTCCGCTCTTCTCGAACGCCGTAACGACGCCGTCAGATTCGAACGATTGCATGGGAGCCTCCGCTAATGCAGCAACGTCGAGAGCGCGCCGGCCAATTCCTTCGCCGGATCCGACGGCACCCACGGCATCCGCCACGCCACGTGTCCGTCAGGGCGCACCAGCACGGCGCCGCGCATGCCGAGCTGGAATCCGTCCGCCGGGTCGGCTGACGGCAACTGTTTCAACGAGAGCGGCAGGCCGGTCTTCTCCGATACCTGCTTCCCTGCCTCGAGCCAATCGCTGCCGAGCGGACCGGTGACGACCGTGAATTCCTTGTCGAACCAGTCGAGCGTCGATGTCTTGCGCGAAGGCTCGAGCCACATGTGCGGAAAGCGCGCGCCGGGGCGATCGGTCGGCGTGTAGTAGCGTGAGTTCAGCGCCTTCGCGACGGTGCCATCCGGGATCACCGCGCCCTCCTCGTAATTGTGTCCGAGGTTTTGCCCGATGCTGTGCAGATGATTGTCCATATCGTTGATCCAGAACCTGATCCGGTCCGGATTGCGCGATCGCACGGCGTCGTCGGTCAGCCCAAATCGCAATCTGTTCCCGTAGCTGAAATTGGCATTGGACTGCGCGATCGGGCGGCGCTCGCTGGAATAGCTGTCGAGCAGCTTTTCGTCCGCGAGTCCCTTCAACACGAAGGCGAGCTTCCAGGCGAGATTATGCGCGTCCTGCACGCCGGAGTTCAGGCCGAAGCCGCCGGTCGGCGGAAAGCGGTGCGCGCAGTCGCCGACCAGAAACACCCGGCCCTTTCGAAAGGTCTCGGCCACCTGCATGCTGACGCGCCAGATCGAACGGTTGAGAAGCGTGACGTCGAGGTCCGGAATGCCGACATGGCCGCGCGCGATCTCGATGAATTCCTGGTCGGTCCACGGCCGCTCGCGATCGTCCTTGGTCAGGCCAATTTGCGTCACGGTCAGCCAGCGATCCCGGCCATTGGTGTTCAAAATGGCGGCGCGCGGCAGATCGGGCCTGTCCGGGACGATGATGAAACCGGCCGCCTCGCGTGCGATCGGCAGCCGCGACAGATCGGCCCGCCAATACTCATTCGACATCACCGCCAGCGTGGAGGGCCCGACCATCTCGATCCCGGCGCTGCGCCGCGTCTGGCTGCCTGCGCCATCGGCGGCGATCAGATAGGTCGCCGTCCATTGCGTCACCTCGCCGGTCTTTTCGCAACGCGTCGTGACGTTGACACCGCTGTTGGTCTCCTCGAACGATTCACAGGCTGTGTTGAACAGGACCGTGGCGTGCTTGGACTTCTCGACCACGCGCAGGATTTCCTCCTCGACGGCATCCTGGGCGACCAGGCTCTTCCAGGCGGGCGTATGTCCGACATTCGGCTCGGGACGGGTGCGGCCGAACTCGTGACCGGCGATGCTGTCGAGGAACACGAACATGTCGGAGTTGTCCTGCAGGCCGCGCTCGCGGATCGCCTGCTCGATCCCCCACTGCCGGAAGATCTCCATGGTGCGGACCCAGCAGCCGCGCGACTTGGGATGATCTGTTGTCGTCGGGCTCTTCTCGACCACGACGCAGTCGATGCCGAAGCGATCGAGCAGCAATGACATCGCAAGGCCGACCGGCCCGCCGCCGGCGATGAATACGGACGTCTGGCGTGCCTCATCGGTGGCGATGCCCATCCTCGTCTCTCCTCCGTTTGATCGTTGCGAAAGAGACTGCTCCTTTTTTGGTATCTCACAAGAATATGTTTGATATGGTATCCATCTCGATTTGAGATGGAGCGCCCCGTCATGGACCTGCGGCAGATCCGCTATTTCGTTGCCGTCGCCGAGCGTGGCGGCTTTGCCGCCGCGGCGAGCACGCTGAACGTCGCCCAGTCGGCACTCAGCCGCCACGTCAAGGAGCTTGAAGACGAGTTAGGCGGCGCCTTGCTTGAACGCGGCGCGCGCGGTGTCTCGGTCACGGAATCCGGCAAGGTGCTGCTCGCGCGCGGGCGCTGGCTGCTTGGAATGATCGACGACATCAAGGCCGAGGTGCGCACGGAAAATCGGGAGCCCACCGGTACGGTCCGGATCGGCGCGCCGCCAAGCCTCGGCGATATCCTCTACCCGCCGCTTGCCCAGACATTCGTGAAGCAATTTCCACGCGTGCGGCTCGAGCTCAGCGAGGGCCTGACGGAAAACGCATCCGAACGCCTGCTGCGCGGTGAGCTCGATCTGGCGATCGTGACGACGCCGTCCCCCAACGACCATCTCGACTATGAACTGCTCATGGTCGAACAGGTGTTCCTGATCGGGCCATCGCGCGATCCGCTGCTGAAGCGTGGCAGACTGACCCGCAAGGAGTTCGACGCCCTGCCATCCGCCGTGGGTCCGCTCAGCCGCAACCCCTTCCCGCCGACGATGCTCTGCGCGGTACGGGTCGACAACAGCACCCCGATGAAGCGCATGGTGGCCGCGGGCCTCGGCTATGCACTGCTGCCCTTCTCCGGCATTCACCAGGAAGTGGCTGCCGGTGCGCTATCGGCGGCGCTGTTGCCGTGGATGCGCGCCGACCGCGTCCTGGCATTGCCGCGTGGACGGCCGGTCAGCCGGGCAACGCGTGAAGCGATTGCAACCTTGAAGAAGATCTGCCGCGCCCTGATCGATGAGGGAATCATCCTGACCGCGCCGGCACGCAAGACCTGAGCGCGTCATTCCCCTCCAAACGATCTGCTCGTTCCGCGCTGGTGCCCTGCGCAGCCCCCATTCGCTGCATCCCGCCGCCCGTTCCAGACGGCCGGCCTGGCCCACCGCGTCTCACTCCGGCTGTCCGGTCAACCAATCGTCTTGACGATAGTTGTCATGACAACTATAGAGTCATTCCAAGATTGGCGATCAAGCCGGCTGTTCCCGCCGTGGACGGACGAGAGCCGTGAAACGGCCATGGCTTTGCAGGCGACCTTGTGGGTCGCCTTGCGCAGCCGGCGGTAAGTCGAAGGGAGGACGTGATGAATGCTGCTTCGCAGAACCACGCGGCACGACTGCGGGAGATTTCCCGGCTGATTGACGACCGCCCCAGCGAACGCGTCTTCGAAGTCGATCGCCGGATCTTCAGCGATCCTGACGTGTTCGACGCCGAGCTCCGGCATATCTTCGAGGCCACGTGGAATTTCATCGGCCTGGAATCCCAGATCGCCCGGCCCAACGACTTCGTCACCACCCATATCGGCCGGCATCCAATTCTCGTGATGCGGAGCACCGACGGCAAGGTCGGCGCATTCCTCAACACCTGCCGGCATCGCGGAACGATCGTCTGCCCCTTCAAGCAGGGACGGCAGAAATTCCATGTCTGCCGCTATCATGGCTGGGCCTACGATTCGAGCGGACGCAACATCTCGGTGACAGAGGAAGCGAGCGGGCAGTATCCGCCGTCCTTCTCGAACCGGAATCACGACCTGCTCCCGGTCGCCCGGCTTGGCTCGTATCGCGGATTCCTGTTCGCAAGCCTCTCGGCCGACGTTCCGCAACTGGAGGAGTTTCTCGGCGACACCCGCGCCTTCCTCGATCTCATCATCGATCAGAGCGACAGCGGTGAAGTCGAGTTCGTGCCGGGCGCCAGCACGTATACGTTCGATGCAAACTGGAAGCTGCAGTTCGAGAACGGCCTCGACTACTATCATTTCGCGACCACCCATAGCTCCTACGTCGACATCCTGAAGAAGCGCAACGCCACCGCCGGACCGGACGCCGGTTTCACGGTTGAGCCGGAAGGCGAGCAGGAAGGGCAAGGCAGCTTCAGCTTCGACTATGGCCATGCCGTCAACTGGTCGATCAAACGGACGCAGCTCTATGGTCGTCCGCTCGGCATGGACCCGGCGCGTCTCGATGCCGTGCGGCAACGCGTCGGCAGCACCCGCGCCAAGTGGATGCTTCGGCAACGCAACCTCACGATTTTTCCGAACCTGCAGGTCATCGACATCCTGTCGGCGCAGGTGCGGACCTGGCGGCCGCTGGCACCCGACAAGACCGAGATGGTGTCGCATTGTCTCGCTCCGGTCGGCGAAAGCGCCGCGGCGCGCACGCTTCGTATTCGCAACTACGAAGACTTCTTCAACGCGTCCGGGCTCGCGAGCTCGGACGATAACGTCATGTATGAGTTCTGCCAGACCGGCTACGACGCGGCATCAGCCGCGCCGACGCAAGGCTATCTGCGCGGCGTCGCGGAGGTCGGCCACGGCGAGAGCGCGCATACGCGCGAGCTCGGCATAACCCCGTCCGAATGGTCGTTCGGCCCCACCAGCTTTGGCGGCGAGACGAATTTCCACCCCGGTTATCGCGAGTGGCGCAGGCTGTTAGAGCACGCCGCGGGGGAGACGGCGTGATGGCTGGCAGCGCAATCAAGCATACGGATGCCCACGCGGTCGCCGCCGCGACCATCTTCCGCGAAGCCCGCCTGCTCGACACCGGCGAATGGACCGACTGGGTCGCGATGTACAGCGAGGATGCCGTCTATTGGGTGCCGGGATGGCTCGACGAATACACCACCACCAATGATCCCGATACGCAGGTCTCGCTGCTCTACCACGATGCGCGGCGCGGGCTGGAAGAGCGGATCGCACGCATCGAGTCGCGCAAGTCGATCACCGCGCTGCCGTTGCCGCGTACCGTGCACCAGATCTCGAACCTGGAAGCGTCCGAAACCGGACCTGACGAGATCACCTGCCAGTCCGTGTTCTCGGTCCATGTCTACGACCCGCGCGTCGCCAAGGAGCATCTGCGCCACGGGCGCTATCAGCACACGCTGAGGCGTGAAGGCGAGACTTGGAAGATCGCGCGCAAGGTCATCACGCTGGTCAATGACCGCGTCCCGACCGTGCTCGATTTCTACAGCATTTGAGAGAGCACATGACGGATCAGGGAACCTGGCACGAAGCTGCCGCGCTCAGCGCGCTGAGCGAAGGCGAGCCCTACGGCATCGAAATCGCCGGCCACCACATCGCGCTCTATCGCGTCGGCAATGAGTGCTACGCCACCAGCAACATCTGCACCCATGCGGAGGCGCTCTTGTCGGACGGCATCCTGGACGGCTGCGAGATCGAATGCCCGCTGCATATGGGCCGCTTCGACATAAGGACCGGCGAAGCGCTGACCAGTCCGGTCGAGATCGACATCCAGACCTATCCCGTGCGCGTGGCAGGCGACAGGCTGGAAGTCTGCCTGCCCGCGTAGGACGACCATCAAAAATCAAGAATCGGGGGAAGCTGGGATGACCGAAGTCGTGATGGACAAGGCGGCGCGTGCGACCGCCGACCCGGAGATCGAACGCACCACCATCCGCAAGGTCGCGCTGCGCCTGATGTGGTTCGTGATGGCGATGTACTTTCTCGCCATTCTCGACCGCGGCAATATCTCCTTTGCCGCACTGCAGATGAACAAGGAGCTCGGCCTCAACGCCGAGATGTTCGGTATCGCGGTCGGGATCATGTACTTCACCTATTCCATCTTCGAGATCCCGAGCAATCTCATCCTCAGCAAATACGGCGCACGCGTCACGCTGACGCGGATCGCGATCCTGTGGGGCGTTGCCACGGTTCTGATGGCCTTCACGCAGGGGCCCTTGAGCCTCTATGCATTCCGCGGCTTCCTCGGCGTTGCCGAGTCCGGCCTGTTTCCCGGCGTCATGCTGCTGCTGAGCCTCTGGTTTCCGTTCAGCTACCGCGCCCGCTACAATGCGATGTTCAACTATGCGGTGCCGATCTCCTATATCTTCGCCTCGTTGATCTCCGGCGCCATCCTCGAGCTGAACGGAACGTTCGGCATTTCGGGCTGGAAATGGCTGTTCATCCTCGAAGGCGTGCCGCCCATCATCCTGGGGATCGTCGGCATCTTCTACCTGACCGACCGCCCGCAGCAGGCGAGCTGGCTGTCGACGGCACAGCGCAACTGGCTGACCGGCGCGCTGGAGCGCGACGCCAAGGCAACCGGGGTGGTGCATGCCGAGGGCGTGCTCAGGACCATCACCAAGCCGATGGTGCTGCTGTTCGGCCTGTGCAATTTCGGCCTGTTCTGCGGGCTGGCGTCGCTGTTCCCCTGGCTGCCGCAGATCATCAAGTCGTTCGGCCTGCCGAATTCGCAGGTCGGTTTCGTCACCGCGATCCCGCCGATCGCCGGCCTGATCGGCATGATTGCACTGTCGCGGCACTCCGATCACGTCGGTGAGCGCTTCTACTATGCCGCGACGACCTTCGTGATCGCCGCAGCGGGCTTTGCGATCGCGGCCTTTTCCACATCGCCGGTCTGGATCATCATCGGATTCATGGTTGCCAATGTCGGCGTCTATGGTACGCAGGCCGTGTTCTGGACTATTCCGCAGTCCTACATGTCGCGGCAGAGCGCGCCGGGAGCGATCGGCCTCGTCGGCATGATCGGCAGCATCGGAGGCGCGACGATCCCGATCGTGATCGGACGTGCCAAGGACGCTTCGGGCAGCTTCACCACCGGATTCCTCGTGGTGTCAGGCGTTCTCCTCGTCGCGGCGGTCCTGGTGTTGATCGCGCGCACACAACTCGTGAAAGAATGAAAAATCGGACTGCCACAAGTCGCACCAAAGTCGCTGACGCGCGCCGCGCCCCGCAGGAGGACGTGCGCTCGGAACTGGTGATCGATTTCGAACGCTATGTGCCGACGGTGCTGTCGAGCCTGGTCGCGAAGTTGCGCGCGAATGCCAACGCGTTCTTCCCGCAAGCCTACGGCGTCTCGCTCGCGGAATGGCGGGTGCTGTCCTTTCTCAGGGAGCATGAGCCCGCCAGTGCCTACGACATCTGGACCAACGCGCAGCTGGACAAGGCCGTCGTCAGCCGCGAGACCACGTCGCTGAAGAAAAAGGGGCTGATCGAGCTGACGCCGGTCAGGGGCAGCGCCCGGAACCGGAGCGAGATCCGCCTGACAGCTCAGGGCTTGGCGCTGCTTGACCGCAGCCTCGACGAAATCCTGCGCCGGCACAGCAACCTCACGGCCGGCCTCGACGCCAGGACGCTCGACACCTTCTTCCGTGTCGTTGATCACATCGAACAGCGCATTCCTCACATGGCCGATCCGTCCGAACATGCCGCGCCGGCCCATGCGCCGGTCAAGCGGATTGCGAAGCGGAGATCGCCGAGCGGCGCCTGACAGCGGCAGGCCGGGACGGCGGCGATCGCGCAGGTCGAAATGCGAGTCACGGTGCGGTGACTGCACGAAGGAACCGGGCGTAATTTATGTTTCAGTAAGCAAGTTGTAGCTAAAGTCGATCAGTGCGTTGCGTAGAGGAGACTTCCAGTGATCGACTTTGACGAACTTCGTAGTATCGCCGCGGATGTTCGTATCTTTATCGATGCTTCGGAAGACAAGGGCAGCGCCCTGAAGGCTATCGTCGATGCCTACGATGTCGTCCTCGGCATCTTCCCGGCCGGCCCCGGAATGGACCTTCACGTGGTCAAGGGCACCGAGGTCCTCAATCACATCGCGCAGACCCAGGCCTCGTCGGGCTTCACCCATACCGCGATCGCCTTCCAGACCCGCGAGCAGGCTGTTGCGCTTGAGCACCTGATGGCGGCCTAGTCACCGGCGCAGAGCGGCTGAAGACTGCGCAATTTGCTTTAAGATCAACCGATTGCCCGCCATGCGGCGGGGGCGATATGCACTTTGTGCCAATCTCGTCCCCAGGGCGCGCGGTCCTGGCAAAACGACGTCCCGCCCCATCTATTCCATGCCGTCGTCCACGTTGCCTTCCCGGGCAAAACCGGCAAAAATCCCGTCCACGATTCCGCGGTGGGACGCATGGATATGGGCCAGCACCTGACGGTTCACAGCGGCGAGCTTGACGGCTTCGAGGGACTCCACGACGCCGTCAAAGGCTCGCATGTCGAGGTCATGCAGCTTGAACGCGGCAAGCTGCGCGGGACGTTGTCCCATGTCGGGATCGGCGATTTCTCGCTCAGCATCGGCGCGTTCAATGTCGGGGTCCGCACCCAGCGTACTTCGACCGATGACAAGCTGATCATCGGAATGCTGCTGAATGCCACGGATCGCGTCACGCATTGGGCATTCGACATGCAGCCGGCCGACGTGCTGGTAATCCCTCCGTGGGTCGAGCATGACGGCGTCTTTCACAAGGCCTCGTCCTACGCCGCAATTCGCTTCGACATGGCCGATCTGCCCGACATCTTCGGCGACGAGCCGCGGCTCGCCGATGCCGAAACATGGCAAGCAAAGAACCACTTTCGCGCCGACCCCACGCTCGGCATGGCCGGGGCGGCCAGGCTGCCGCAGATCGTCTCGCATCTCGCGCGGTATCCGGACGCGCTGTCGGAGGCGTCGTCCGAGTTCTGGAAGCGCGCGATCATCGATTGCGTCAGGCCGACGGCGATCAAATCGCTGCCATCAGACGGAATCAGCTACCTGCCGTCGGCGATGAAGCTGGTACGCCACGTCGAGGACTATCTGCACGCCGCGGGCGCCCGCCCGGTCCATGTCTCGGAAATCTGCACCGAGCTTCGGCTGTCGCGCCGCAGCCTGCACCGCGCCTTCCACGAGGTGTTCGGCGTCGGCCCGGTGACGTTCCTGCGCTACAAGCGGCTCTGCACGGTCCGCGAGATCCTGCGCGAAAGCACGCCGGAGCAGACCACCGTTTCCAAGGTCGCGATCGAGCAGGGCTTCATCGAGCTCGGGCGCTTCTCGCAATACTACCGCGCGATGTTCGGGGAGTACCCCTCGCAGACGCTCGGCTATGCCGGTTAGAACGATCCGGCGGCGCTCACGCACATTCAAACCGCTGCGCGCGCAAGCTCATTTCGATCGTCCCGGATCGCCATTGCCGGACAGCACTTGCGCGGCGCCGCCGATGCCGCGCCGGAAGGCCTCATCGAAGGTGACGCCGCGGAACTGCCATGTGTAGTCCTTGCCGCGCCACGCCATCCGCCATTGCGTGGCCCAGCCGAGATCCTTGTCATCCCAGACCAGCCGTCCGACCAGAATGGCCTCGCCGCCCCGCGGCGCCACGATCGCACTGAGCTGCGCGGGCGGCGTCTTCAGGAGCCCGGCGGCCGTGACATTGGCGCGCGTCAGAGCGGCCGTCTCGGGCAGCACAAAGCGCATGCCGCGCTTGCCGGCCGCAGCCGCGAGTGCATCGCGCTGCAAATCGGACTGCGTCCCGTCAGAGGTGACGATAAAGTCCTTCGGGCCGTGCAGCATCTCGACGAAGACGCCGAGCGTCGGCCGCTGCGATTGCCACGGCTTGAGGCCGAGCTTGGCAAGAATGCCGTCGATCTTGTTCTGGTCGAACGCCACCGTCAGGTCGTAAGGCCGGTCGCGGGTGCCCTGCTCGTCATGATGTGGCTTGCCGGCATACTGGTCGTGATAGTCGAAACTGCTGACGAACTCCTTGGCCTTCGCTTTGTATGCGGCAAGCCTGCGGTCGCTTGCCAATATCGGCTGGCCGGAGACCTTGATCAGGACGTCCTCCAGACATGCACCGAAGCCGAGGATGCGGTTCGGCTCGCCCTGGCCGGTGACGACGGTCCGTGCGCGGTAGAGGTTGTCATCCGCCGCCGCGATCGCACCGCTGCACCAGATCAATGCCGCGGCAAGCAACGCTCCGAACACATCACGTGTGAGCGTGGCGACCAGATTGCGTTTCGTCTCAAGCAAGGCAGCCATCGTCACCTCCGCTCGGTCACGTCATCAACGGCACATTGGCGGTATTTTTCGGTAGCCCCAACACGTTCGACATGGGCGCTATTCCATCGGCCGCACGGCGCTATGGCCACGCGCGGCAGGCCTGACATATGCTGGGTGAATGCGCGGCGGCGCCGGGCGCGCCGCCCAAGACAAGAAGATCGACGACGACAGCCAGCAGGAGACGTCCCGTGAAATGCTATGAGTTGCAAGGCCCCGGCGGCGTCGACGCGCTTGCGCTGGTCGACAAGCCGGTTCCACAGGCCGGCCCCGGCGAGGTCCTGGTACGGCTGAAGGCGGCAACGCTGAACTATCGCGACCTGCTCACGGTCAAGGGCGGCTACGGCTCGCGCCAGAAATTTCCGCTGGTGCCGGTGTCCGACGGCGCCGGTGTCGTCGAGGCGGTCGGCGCCGGGGTCAGGAGTTTCGCGCCCGGCGATCGCGTGATCGGCAGCTTCTTCGAAAGCTGGCTCGGCGGTGAGCCCAGCGAGGCACGGATGCGCGCGGCGCTTGGCGGCAGCGTCGACGGCGTGCTGACCGAATACCGCGTGTTCCCGGCGCACGCGCTGGTGCGCACGCCGGACCATCTCAGCGACATCGAGGCCGCGGCGCTGCCCTGCGCCGGCCTCACGGCATGGAGCGCGGTGGTCAAGCTCGGCGACATCAAGCCGGGACAGACCGTGCTGACCCAGGGCACCGGCGGCGTCTCGCTGTTCGCGCTGCAATTCGCCAAGATGTGCGGCGCCCGCGTCATCGCGACCTCCTCCAGCGACGCCAAGATCGTGCGGCTGAAGCAACTCGGCGCCGATGTCACGCTCAACTACAAGACCACGCCCGACTGGGGCAAGAAGGCGCGCGAGCTGACCGGGCGCGGCGTCGACCTCGTCGTCGAGGTCGGCGGCGTCGGCACGCTGAACGAGTCGATCCGCGCGACGAAAATCGGCGGCACCATCGCCTTCATCGGCGTGCTCGCCGGTCCCGCCTCGTCCGACACCAGGCTGCCGCTGATGGTGATGCAGCAGCAGCGGCTGCAGGGCGTCACCGTCGGCTCGATCGAGGATCTGCAGGCGCTGTGCGACGGCATCAGCATGCACGGCGTCAAGCCCGTGATCGACAAGGTGTTCGCGTTCGACCAGGTCAAGGACGCGTTCGCCCACATGGCGAGCGGCGCGCATTTCGGCAAGATCGCGATTGCGATCGGCTAGCATGCTTGCCTAGCGCCCCGTGAACCGGGCCTTGCGCTTCTCGACGAAGGCCTGACGGCCTTCCTTCGCGTCGGCGCTGTCGCGGATCACCATCTGCAGCTCGATCTCGCGGCGGAACTGATCGGCGTAGCTCGCGTGCTCGCTCTCCTCGAGCAGCTGCCGCGTCGCGACCAGGGCGCGCGTCGGGCCATCGGCGAGGCGGCCGGCGAGTGCTTTCGCCTCGTCGAGCAGCCTTGCGTCGTCGACCACGTCGCGCACCAGCCCCCACTCCTTCGCCCGCTCGGCCGACAACGGCTCGTTCAGCAGCATCAACTCGAGCGCGCGCTGGCGCCCGACCAGCCGCGGCAACAGCCAGGTCGAACCGAGATCGGGCACCAGGCCGATCCGGCTGAACACCTGGATGAAGCTCGCCGAGCGCGCGGCCAGGATGATGTCGCCGGACATCGCAAGGCTGAAGCCGCCGCCGGCCGCGACGCCGTTGACGGCGACCACCACCGGCATCTGGCACTCGCGCAAGGCCTGCATCGCCGGCCAGTAATGCTTCATCACGCCGGTATAGATATTGTCGCCGAGCGAGTTGAACGCCTTGAGATTCTGCCCGGAGCAGAAGCCGCGTCCCTCCCCGGTCAGGACCAGCGCGCGGATGCCGGGCTCGACGCCCATCTCGCCGATGGCGCGTGCGAGATCGCCGAGCAGTTCCGGCGTCATGGCATTCAGGCTGGCGGGATCGTTGAGCGTCAGAATGCCGACCTTGCCGTCCCGCTCACGCTTCACACTGCTCATTTTCCGCTCCCCGAAATTGGTTCTTGTTGCACTGACAGTGCCAAGCTTGGCATGCTACGCCAACGCGACCCGCCCGCAACAAGAACAGCGAAAGCAACGCCATGTCCGACCAGTTCTCCAACTCGCAAGTGATCCGCAAGCCGGCCGTCAGCGCCAAGGGCGGCATCGTCGCCGCGCAGTCGCGCAAGGCGGCCGAAGTCGGCGCGGAGGTATTGGCAGCGGGCGGCGATTGCGTCGACGCCGTGATCGCAACCACCTTTGCGCTGGGCGTGCTGGAGCCGTGGATGAGCGGCGCCGGCGGCGGCGGCGCCATGGTGCTGTATCGCGCCAAGGAGAACCGCGTCGAGGTGATCGACTACGGCATGCGCGCGCCGGACGGCCTGCGCCTGGAGGATTATCCGCTGACCGGCGGCGCGGCCTCCGACCTGTTCCCCTGGGCGCGGGTCAAGGACGACCGCAATCTGCACGGCCCGGGCTCGATCGCGGTGCCCGGTGTCGTCGCCGGCATGGAGGAGGCACATCGCCGCCACGCCAAAATGCCGTGGAAGGACCTGCTGGCGCCGAGCGTCAAGCTCGCCGGTGAAGGCCTGCTGGTGGATTGGTGGACCACCGACATGATCGCAAGCTCCGCCGCCGATCTGCGGCGCTATCCCGCCAGCGCCGCGGCGTATCTGCTGGACGGCCTGCCGCCGAATGCGCAATGGGGCATCAAGTCGGTGGTCCGCATGCCGCAGGACAGGCTGCAGGCGACGATGGCGCAGCTTGCCGCGGCCGGCCCGCGCGACTTCTACGTGGGCGACTTGGCGCGCAGCATCGCCGACGATATCCAGGCCGCCGGCGGCGCGCTGTCGGTGCGCGATCTCGCCGCCTTCCGCGCCCATCTGCGCGAGCCGCTCACGATTCCCTACCGCGGCGGCGCGGTCTACGCGACACCGGAGCTGACCGCGGGTCCGACCATGGCGCGTACGCTCGGCCTGTTGCAGAAGGCGCTGGCGCCCGCGCAGGGCGGCCCGGATGCGGCCGCCTATGCTGCCTACGCCGAGGCGCTGCAGGCCGCCTATCGCGAGCGGCTGAAGGACATGGGCGACGTCCACGGCCGCCGCGCGCTCGGCGCGGAGGCGATCGCACCATCCTGCACCACGCATTTCTCCGCGGTCGACCGCGACGGTAACATGGCCGCGGTGACGCAGACGCTGCTGTCGACCTTCGGCTCCAAATTCGTGACGCCGAACACGGGCCTCACCATGAACAACGGCATCATGTGGTTCGATCCGACCCAAGGCGCACCGAACTCGCTTGCGCCCGGCAAGCGCTGCCTGACCAATTACACGCCCGTGGTGGCGGAGGCGGCCGACGGCCGCAGGCTCGCCGCCGGCGCATCCGGTGGCCGCCGCATTCTGCCCGCGGTGTCGCAGCTGCTCTCCTTCGTGATGGATTTCGGCATGGATCTCGACGCCGCGATCCATCAGCCGCGCATCGACGCCAGCGAAGGCAATGTGGTGATCGGCGATGTCCGCCTGCCGCAAGCCGTGCGTGAGGTGCTGCGCGGCCGCTTCGACTATGCGGAGGCACGCATCCAGACCCAGCCCAAGAAGTTCGCCTGCCCCAGCATCGTGCTGCGCGACGGCACCACCAACAGCGGCGCCACCGAGCCGTTTCATCCGTGGAGCGATGCAATCGCGGAGGGGTGAGTCGTGCGCACAGCTCTCTACCCGCCGTCGTCCCTGCGAAAGCAGGGACCCATAACCACAAGGTCATGTTGTTGAAGAGGGCTGTGGCCCCAGCGTCGCGCAACGATTGCGATTCGGGGTAATGGGTCCTGGCTTTCGCCAGGACGACGAGGATGGTTCTCGTGCGGTACGACGCACCGTCATTGCGTACTTGATGCACCGCCATTGCGTACTTCATCTCGGTGTCATCGCCCGGCTTGACCGGGCGATCCAGTATTCCAGAGACGCCGGTGCGTGAGCCGAGAGGCCGCGGCGTACTGGATCGCCCGGTCAAGCCGGGCGATGACAGTTGTAGTGAGGACGCAGCTTCGCACTCTCGCGACATCATTTGCCCGAGCCTTGTTCTTCGTTCCGCCGTCTCTCTCGCAGAGGGCGCAGGGAAAGCCGGGTGCCGATTGCACCCATGGGCCCCGAGCAAAAGAGATAAGCTCCGGGGGTAGGACCAAGATGTAACCGGAGCAATCCGGCTTTCGATCAGCAGCGCGGTATCCGGAACGTGAACCGTGTTTCGGCAGCAGAGGACGATGGCACGCCCGCGGACATTGCAGGACGCAAATGGGCTGATACATTTCGGCCCGACAACGAACAATGGTGACCGGCTTGAGCGATGCAAGCGCAGACGTGCCGCCCGGCGCTCAGCTCCTCGGACGCGAGTGGCTGGGCTTCGACGGCGAAGTCGCCTCGATCCGCTTCGTGGCGCAGGCGCTGTTCACCAACCGGCACGGAACGATCCAGGGCGGCTTCCTTGCGGCGATGCTGGATTCGGCGACGGGCCTCGGCGCCCTCGCTGTACTTCCGTCAAGCAAGACCGTCGTGACCAGAACTCTCACCACGCGGTTTCTCAAGCCGGCGCGCGTCGGTCCGATCACGGCCAAGGCCAAGGTCGTCTCGCAGACCGACCGCGACATGATCGTCGAGGCCGATCTGATCGACGCTGACAATTTGACGGTTGCCAGCGCCACGGCCGAGTTGCGGATTCTGGACAAGCGATAGCCATGCGTCGCGCTCCCTTCGTGCTGTCAGCGCTGTTGCTGCTTGCGGTCCCTGCGGCGCAGGCGGCTGGACTCCGGCGCTTCGACGTTCCCGCGGGCGCCTCGCGGCGATTGGCGGTGAACCCGATCTCCGCAAGGGCTTGCCGAACTGCCAGACGTCGAGCTTGCGGGCCTGCAAGGAGCTCGAAGGCGGAGAAAAGCCGAGCGGGCGGGCCGTCCACGATCCGCGGATCAAGGCCGCGATCATCGTCGATCCCTTTCCTGTGCTGTTCTTTGCGGCCGAGAATTTGAAAGCTGTGACGATCCCGATTCAATTGTGGAGCTCGGACCCCGCGCAGAATGGCGACGGTCTCTCCGGGTGCTGTGCCGCCGCGATCAACGAGAGGCTTCCGTCCAAACCGGACTTTCACCTGGTGAAGGATGCCAAGCACTTCTCCTTCCTCGCGACCTGCACGCCGGAGGAGACAGCGAAGATGGTCGCCATCTGCACCGATGCGCCGGGCTTCGATCGCGTCGCCTTTCATCAGCGCTTCCACACGGCCGCCATCGCGTTCTTCAGAACACACCTTGGCGAAGCCGGAACGCGATAGCGGCCGCTACACCCCGAGCTTGTCCCGCACCCGCCCGGTCAGCACCGCCGTGGTGACGCCGACGCGCCAGAAGGCGTGCATCGGGATCGGCTTGATGCCGGTCACGGGCATGTCGATCTCGGCCTTTGCACCTCCGATCAGGCGGCGGGCGAGCTGCGCGCCCATTGCGGTCGAGAGCGCAACGCCGCGGCCGTTGCAGCCGAGCGAGATCAGCAAATTCTCCGCGGGCGCATGAACATGCGGATAGTGATCGGCGGTGATGGCGAGCCGGCTGTTCCAGCCGTGGGTCCAGCTGACGCCTTTGAGCTGCGGCCACAGCCGCTCGGCGTAGCGCATCAGATAGGCGACGTCGGTCGGCTTGCTGATCCAGCGCATCGGGCCACGGCCGCCCATCAGCAACCGATTGTGCTGGTCGATGCGGTAATAGACCGTGATATGGCCGCTCTCGTAGAGCACCGGACGGCCCGGCATGATCGCGCGCGCGACCTCGTCGGACAGCGGCGCGGTCGCCGCGATCGAGGAGAACACCGGCACGATGGTGCGGCGAAGCGCCGGCCACAGATCATCGGTAAAGCCATTGGTCGCGAGCAGCACCTTGTCGGCACGCACGACTGCGCGCGGTGTCTCGATCCGCCAGCGGCCGCCGTCACGGCGGAGCGACAGCGCCGGCGTCTCGCCATGGACGGCGACGCCTGCGCCGATCGCGGCACGCGCCAGGCCGCGCGCGTAGCTCAGCGGATGCAGGTCGCCGCCGCGCGCATCCAGCACGGCGCAGAGGTAACGGTCGCTGCCGGTCATCTCGTGCATCTCGGCGGCGTTGAGCAGTTTCACCGGCATGCCGCGCCGGATGCACTGCTTCGCCGTGGTCTCGATCGCGGTGGCGCTGGCCTCATTGTAGGCGGCGCGCAGCGTGCCGTTCTGCCGCGCCTCGCAGGGAATCTGGTAGCGACGGATCAGGTCGTGCGTGAAGTTGGTGGTACCGTAGGAGAACTCGATCATGCGGCGGCCGAGATCGGCGCCGAAATCCGCTTCGATCTGATCCGGGTCGTGCTTCAGCCCGGGATTGGTCTGGCCGCCATTGTTGCCGGAGGCGCCCCAGCCCGGCTCCTGTGCCTCCAGCACGGTCGCGAGCACGCCCTGCTCGGCAAGGTGCAGCGCGGTCGACAGGCCGGTGAACCCGCCGCCGATGATCGCGACCGGCACGCTCTTGTCCGATGTCAGCGGCGGCGTCGGCGTCGCTTCCACCGCGGTGTCGGCGTAGAGGCTCGGTGGCAGCGAAGAGGTCATGTAGGATACCGAACTAGAATGGATGTTGTGCCGAACGGCATGTCCGCGGACTCACTCACCTCTCCCGCTTGCGGGGGAGGTCGGATTGCATCGGAGATGCAATCCGGGTGGGGGCTCTCCCCCCGAAGGCTCTGACTCGTGGCGAGACCCCCACCCCAACCCTCCCCCGCAAGCGGGAGAGGGAGCGCACTTCCGATGAGGCGACAGTAAGAGCAAACGTCATTGTCGATCACAACGGATGCAGCACGCGGCGCAGGAAATCCTGGGTGCGCGGGTGCTGCGGTTGGTTGAGGACGGATTTGGCGGCGCCCTGCTCGACGATGACGCCACCATCGATGAACAGCACGCGGTCGGCGACGTCGCGGGCAAAGCCCATCTCATGGGTGACGACGACCATGGTCATGCCGTCGTCGGCGAGCTTGCGCATCACCGAGAGCACTTCGCCGACCAGTTCCGGATCGAGCGCCGAGGTCGGCTCGTCGAACAGGATCGCTTTCGGCTGCATCGCCAGCGCCCGCGCGATCGCGACGCGCTGCTGCTGGCCGCCGGAGAGCTTTGGCGGATGCACTTCGGCCTTGTCGGCGAGGCCGACCTGCGCCAGCAACGCGCGGCCGCGAGCGAGCGCCTGCTCGCGCGACTCCTTCTTCACGTAGAGCGGCCCCTCGATAACGTTCTCGAGCGCGGTGCGATGCGGAAACAGGTTGAAGCGCTGGAACACCATCGAGACCTGGGTGCGGATCGCCACGATCGAGCGGTCGCCCTGATCGACGCGCGCGCCTTCGACGCTGATCTCGCCGCGATCGTAGCTCTCGAGCCCGTTGATGCAGCGCAGGATGGTCGACTTGCCGGAGCCCGACGGGCCGATGATGCAGACCACCTCGCTCTTGGCGACCGAGGCGGTGATGCCCTTGAGCACCTCGACCTTGCCGAAGCTCTTGTGGACGTCGTTGAGCTCGATCATTTGCGGTTCGCCTTGTTCTCGAAGTGCCGAACCAGCAGGATGAGCGGAATGCTCATGGTGAGGTACATCAGCGCTACCAGGGTGAACACGCTGGTGTTCTTGAAGGTCGAGGAGGCGATCAGCTTGCCCTGCAGCGCGAGCTCGGCGACGGTGATCGTGGAGGCCTGTGAGGAATCCTTCAGCATCATGATCATGATGTTGCCGTAAGGCGGCAGGATGATCCTGACCGCCTGCGGCAGCACCACGCGGCGCATGGTGAGCCACCAGCCCATCCCGATGGTCTGCGCCGCCTCGATCTGCCCCTTGTCGATCGCCTCGATGCCGGCGCGGAAATTCTCCGCCTGATAGGCCGAGTAGGCGATGCCGAGCCCGATGATCGCGGCCTGCAGCGCCGACAGCGCGATGCCGAAATCGGGCATCACGAAATAGATGTAGAACAGCAGCACGATGATCGGGATGCCGCGGATCACATTGATCAGCGCCGCGCTGAGGCCGACGAGAATGCCGATGCCGGACACCCGCATCAGCGCCCAGACCAGCCCAAGCACGGTCGACAGCAACAGCGAGCCGACGGTGACGACGATGGTCAGCCAGACACCCTGCAACAGGATCGGCACGAACTCGACGGCGTCATGGAAGAATTTTTGCATCGGTAGAATGTATCCAGTCCCTCGAATACGTCCCCGTCATCCTGAGGAGCGGCGCCTTCGCCGCGTCTCGAAGGATGAATCGGCCCGGCTGGCGGCCGTCGACCCTTCGAGACGCGCTACGCGCTCCTCAGGGTGACGGATCACTGATCTCGAGTGGCCCGCCAAGCCCAATAGCAACATGCGCGCATCACGACGCGCTGGCCTTCTGGCCCCATTTCTCCAGGATCTTCGCGATCGTGCCGTTGGCCTTCAGCTTCGCCAGCGAGGCGTTGATCTTGGCCAAGAGCTCGGTGTCGCTCTTGCGGATGCCGATCGCGACCGTGCCGACGGTGACGGGCTTGTAGCCGTCGACCAGCCGGACGTCGGCGAAATTGCCCTGCTGCAGATTGTAGGCGAGGATCGGATAGTCGGCGAAGCCGGCCTTGAGGCGGCCGGCATTCACGTCGCGCAGGATGTCGGGAATGGTGTCGTAGACCTTGACCTCGCTGAACAGCCCGGTCTTCTTCAGCGCATCGACGAACGCGGTGCCGACCTGGGCGCCGACCACGGTGCCCTTCAGATCCTCCTGCGTGGCATAGGCCTTGGCGTCGGACTTCGGCACCACGAGGCCCTCGCCATAGGTGTAGACCGGCTCGGAGAAGTCGATCACCTCCTTGCGCGCGGCGGTGGCGAACATCGCGGCGGCAATGATGTCGATCTTGTTCGCGGTCAGCGAGGGGATCAGCGCCGAGAACTGCATCGGCTCGATCTGCACCGAGAAACCGGCGTCCTTGCCGATCTCGGTGGCGAGATCGACCATGATGCCCTGGATCGAATTGGTCTTGGTGTCGAGGAAGGTGAAGGGGATGCCGGTCGGCGTCGAGCCGACCTTGAGCACCTGCTGCGCCCCTGACGGCGCGCTCAAGGCGAGGGCAAGCGCCGCGACCGCGGCATGGACGAGACGCTGAAAGGACATCGCACACCTCCGAAGCTGGCCTCGGCGCCGCATCGCCCTGCTTTTCGAGCTAGATGTTGCGGGCGACGCCGTTCCGGCCTATTTTCACCAATATGAAATTGTGGTCACGAAACCGCGACCAATGCAAGCGGTTTTCATGCACATGAAGGAAGCGGACTGACGTGAGCGGCGGCAAGAGAATGCGCAAAGGCGCGGCAGCAAAGCCCGTGACGCCACGCCGCGCGGCCAAAAAGCCCGTGAAGAAGCCGGCCGAGCCTGCGATGGATCTCGCGGTCGGACGCCGCATCCGCGACCTGCGCCGCACCAAGCAGATGTCGCTGGAGGTGGTCGCCGCGCGTACCGACCTATCGATCGGCTTCATCAGCCAGATCGAGCGCGGCCTGTCGTCGCCCTCGCTGCGCGTGCTGGCGACGCTGGCCGACGTGCTCGGCGTCGGCATCGCCGCGCTGTTCGGCGCGACGCCCAGGGATGACAGCGCCGGCGGCGTCGTGACCCGCGAGGTGCAGCGCGCCGAGCTGAAGCTGTGGCGCACCGGAATTTCAAAGCAGCTGCTGAGCCCTGCCGGCAGCGAAAGCCGGCTCAATCTGTTCCTGGTGCATCTCGAGCCCGGCGGCAACACCGGCGACGAGTTCTACACCCATGACGGCGAAGAGGCCGGCCTCGTGCTGTCAGGCGAGATGATTTTGACGGTGGATACCGAGACCTGGACGCTGAAGCAGGGCGACAGCTTCCGCTTCGCCAGCCGCCGCCCGCATCGGTTCTCGAATCCGGCCGGCGATGCCAATGCTGTGGTGCTGTGGGTGAATTGCGTGACAGCGGCGGGGTGAGGCCCCGCTCTCTCCATTCGTCGTCCCGGCGAAAGCCGGGACCCATAACCACAGGGTTGTGTTGTTGAAGAAGGCTGCGGCCCCAGCGTCGCGCAATAACTCCCATTCGTGGTTATGGGTCCCGGCTTTCGCCGGGACGACGATGATGGTTACACCGCGATCGTATCAAACCGCGTCAACTTAACCCCATCACAATCTCCTCGATCTTGATTGGGAAATTCCGCACACGGATGCCGGTGGCGTGGAAGACGGCGTTGGCGACGGCGCCGGCGCTGCCGGTGATGCCGATCTCGCCGACGCCCTTGATGCCGAGCGGGTTCACATGCGGATCATGCTCGTCGACCGTGATGACCTCCATCGGCGGCACATCGGCATTCACGGGCACATGATACTCGGCGAGGTTCGCATTGAGGATGCGGCCCGAACGATGGTCAATCACCGCCTCCTCGTGCAGCGCGAAGGACAGGCCCCAGATCATGCCGCCGTAGAGCTGGCTCTGCACCATCAACGGATTGACGATGCGCCCCGCAGCGAATGCGCCGACCAGCCGCGTGGCGCGGATCTGGCCGAGCTCCGGATCGACCTTGACCTCGGCAAACACAGCGCCATGCGCGTGCATCGCATATTGCGACTGCGCCGCCGCATCCGCCGCGCCGCTGCCGGTGGCGTCGACCTCGGCGAGGCCGGCACGCGCCAGGATGTCGGCGTAGCTTTCGCTGCGCGCATCGTCGTCGCGGCGATGCAGCCGCCCGGCCCGCGCCACCACGCCGGCATTGCCGGCGCCGAACAGCGGCGAGCGCTGGTCCGCGGTCGCGAGTTCGGCGAGCTTTGCGATCACGGCCGCACCGGCATTGTGGATCGCGGCGCCGACGGTTGCGGTATGCCCCGAACCGCCGGCGATGCCGGCATCGGGCAGATCGGAGCTGCCGGACCGGAACGTCAGCTGATCGAAATCGAGACCGAGCGAGTCGGCCGAGATCTGCGCCAGCGCGGTCCAGGCGCCCTGCCCCATGTCGTGCGCGCCGGTCTCCATCACGCCCTTGCCGTCGGCGCGGATCACCGCGCGCGCATTGCCCTGGAACATGATGGCCGGGAAGGTCGCGGTGCCGACGCCCCAGCCGACCAGAAAGCCGTTCTCGTCCCGCATCTGCTTCGGCTGCAGCGGACGGCCCGCCCAGCCGAAGCGTTCGGCGGCCTTGGCGTAGCACTGGCGCAGCGCCTTGGAGGAGAACGGCTTGCCGGTGGTCGGCTCGACCTCGGCGTAGTTCTTCAGCCGAAATTCCAGCGGATCGATGCCGCAGGCGAACGCCGCCTCGTCGATCGCGCTTTCCAGCACGATCGATCCGGTGGCCTCGCCCGGCGCGCGCATGAACAGCGGCGTGCCGGTGTCGACGCGCACCGCCTCATGCGCGGTGCGGATCGCAGGGCTGGCATAGAGGGTGTGCGAGGCGTCGGCGGCGGGCTCGTAGAAATCGTCGAAGCTCGACGTCGTGACGCGCGCCTCATGATTGATCACGGTGAGCGCGCCGGCATCGTCGGTGCCGATCCGGATGCGCTGGCGGGTCGGCGGACGATGGCCGACCGGGCCATACATCTGGCTGCGGCGCAGCACGAGCTTGACCGGACGGCCGATCAGCTTGGCGGCCATGATGCCGAGCACCTGCGGCCCGGAGATCAGCCCCTTGGAGCCGAAGCCGCCGCCGAGGAACGGACTGTTGATGTGGATATTCGCCGGCGGAATCCCGAACAGCCCGGCGATGCGCATCTGGGCGAATCCCATGCCCTGGCTCGGCGTGTCGATGAACAGGCGGTCGCCGTCCCATACCGCGACGATCGCATGCGGCTCCATCGCGTTGTGATATTGCGCCGGCGTCTCGTAAGTCGAGTCTGTCAGCTTCGCGGCCGCAGCCATGCCGGCGTCGATGTCGCCGTGGCGGACTTCGGCGGGATTGCCGATGCCGACCACGGGCGGCGCGTAGGCCTCGCCGGCGTCGAGGCCGACACGCGCGATCTCGACCTGGTAGCGCGGCGACAGCAGCGCTGCGCCTTCGGTCGCGGCTTCCAGCGTCTCGGCGATCACGACCGCGATCGCCTGGTTGGCGTAGCGCACCTCGTCGCTCTGCAACAGCTCCATGCGGAAGGCGAACGGGTTGCCCTTGGCGTCGGGGTCTTCGGCAAGTTCAGGCTTGTGCGCCAGCGTCATCACGTCGATCACGCCGGGATGGCGCCTGGCGGCGGCGACATCGAGCGCGGTGACGCGGCCGCGCGCGATGCAGCTGGTCGCAATCACGGCATAGACCATGCCGGGCGGATGATTGTCCGCGGCGTAGCGGGCCTTGCCGGTGACCTTCAGCACGCCGTCGGTGCGGGTCATCGGCTGGCCGATGTTCGAGCCATGCCTGATATGGGCGGGGTCGCGGGTCAGACTGAGTTCAACCGTCATGCGTTACGCTCCTGCAACGGATGAGAAGGGAGAGCCCGGCAGCGCGGCAATACGATCCGGCGTGCCTGCGGCGGCAAGGGTGAGCGCGCGCACGACGATGCGCTGCGCGAGCTCGATCTTGAAAGCGTTGTCGCCGGACGGCTTTGCGCCGGCGAGCGCAGCGCGCGCCGCCTCGCGATAGACAGCCGCATCGGGCGCGGCGCCGGCGAGCACCTGCTCGGCCTCACGCGCCCGCCACGGCTTGGCCGCAACGCCGCCGAGCGCGAGCCGCGCCTCACGGATCTTGCCATCCTCGATGCGCAGGCTAGCTGCGGCCGAGACCACGGCGAAGGCATAGGACGTGCGCTCGCGCACCTTGATGTAGCGGGCATGGCGAGCGAAGCCTTGCGCCTCAGTCGGCAGCCGCAGCGCGACGATCAGGTCACCGCGCTCCAGCACGGTCTCCCGCTCCGGCGTATCGCCGGGCAGACGATGCAGCGCCTCGAGCGGCAGCTCGCGCCGGCCGCCTTTGCCCTCGATCTCGACGATGGCATCGAGCGCGACCAGCGGCACGCAGAAATCAGACGGATGGGTGGCGATGCAGCCCTCGCTCCAGCCCAGCACCGCGTGCAGGCGGTTCTCGCCCTTGAGCGCGTCGCAGCCGGCGCCCGGCCAGCGCCGGTTGCAGGCGCTGCCGGCGTCGTAAAAATACGCACAGCGTGTCCGCTGCATCAGATTGCCGCCGACGGTTGCAGCATTGCGCAGCTGCGCCGACGCGCCCGACAGCAGCGCCTCGGCGACCGCGGGATAGTTGCGCGCGAACGCGGCGTCATGGGCGAGATCGGCGTTGCGCACCAGTGCGCCGATGCGCAAGCTCCCATCGGCGAGATGCTCGATACGATCGAGCCCGGGCAGACGCGTGACGTCGACGAGGCGGCTCGGCCGGCTGACACCGCCCTTCATCAGGTCGAGCAGGTTGGTACCGGAGGCGAGATAGCTCGCGCCCTTTTCGGAAGCCGCCGCGATCGCGTCCGCGACGCTGGCCGGCCTGACATAATCGAAGTTCATCATGCGGAGCGCCTCTGCTTGCTGGCGGTCATGTTGGATTGTGCCTCGAGCACGGCTTCGGTGATCCCCTGATAGGCGCCGCAGCGGCACAGGTTGCCGCTCATGCACTCGCGCACGCGCTCGGGGTCGTCGCCGGCCTGCCCTTCCTGGATCAGGCCGATGCCGCTCATGATCTGGCCCGGGGTGCAGAAGCCGCACTGGAAGCCGTCATGGGCGATGAAAGCGGCCTGCACCGGATGCAGCTCGCCGCCGCGTCCGACGCCTTCGATCGTGGAGATCTCGGCGCCGTCATGGCTGACGGCGAGCGCGAGGCAGGAATTGATGCGGCGGCCGTCGACCAGGATGGTGCACGCGCCGCACTGGCCGCGGTCGCATCCCTTCTTGGTTCCGGTGAGGTCGAGCCGCTCACGCAACAGGTCGAGCAGGGTGACGCGGGGGTCGTCGAGGGCAATGTCGCGGCGGACACCGTTGATGGTGAGACTGATGGGGAGATTCATGCAAGGCGCTCCGATCCGTGTATGGTCGGGTTGAATCGAGGCAACGCGAACCCGTGGCCGCCGATGCATGATCGGCGCACCTTGTCAGGCCCGGTGCTGGTTGCCATATACGGAGGCATCCTCCGTTTACAAGGGAGGGTGAAAAGAAAAAGGAATGGCCGGCTCATCACCAGAAATTGTCCGCAAGCCGCGCGCCGACGCCGTGCGCAATCGCGAGCGCGTGCTGGAAGCGGCCAAGGCCGTGTTTTCGGCCGGCGGCAGCGAGGCGAGCCTCGAGGCCGTCGCGCGCCATGCCGGCGTCGGCATCGGCACGCTGTATCGCCACTTCCCGACCCGCGAGGCGCTGTATGAGGCGGTCTATCGCCGCGAGGTCGAGCAGCTCGGCGACCTCGCCGAGCAATTGCAATGCGCCCCCGAGCCGGTCGAGGCGCTGCGGCGTTGGCTGCGCGCCAATGTGGAATTCGTCGCGACCAAGAAGGGCATGGTCGCAGCCCTTGCGCTGGTCGCGCACGGCTCGACCGAGCTGCACGCCTATTCGTTCGACCGCCTCACCAAGGCGATCGGCACGCTGCTCGCGCGCGCCGTCGCGGCCGGCGCCATTCGCGACGACATCAGCGCCGAGGACGTGCTGCGCGCGCTGATCGGCATGTGCTACATGCACGACCAGCCGGGCTGGCAGACCACGGCGCTGCGGCTCCTGGATGTGTTCGTGGATGGCTTGCGCGTGCAACCGGCGGCCAAGGCGGCATCCGCGGCAAAGCCTGCGAAGAAGAAGGCCGGTAGGCCGCGCTCGTCGTAGCTGCTACAAATTTATCGTAATCGGAAATACTCCGCGCGAAGGCCGCGTGTTGGGCGTGCGGAGTCCGGCCATTGAACGAAGGTCGAATGGGCGATCCGGTGTTTCCATTCGCGCGTCGTCCCCGGGAATGACTATGCTGGCAAAAAACAGGTAGACGCGAGAGCCAACTCCGCGATCTGCCGATTGGCCATGGCGAGGAAAACGCGCGTTCGCGCTCGAGCTTTCGAGGACGACTCCCGCCGTTCGGGAAAAGATGCGCCTGCCGTTCATTTGGATTGCCGAAATGAACGAGAGCATCTCATCTCCGTTTATCCGCTACCCGATCGGCACCTCGCTGCTGATGGCCGGCATTCTGTTCGTCGGCATCGTCGCTTATCCACTGCTTCCGGTCGCGCCGCTGCCGCAGGTCGACTTTCCGACCATCCAGATCTCTGCGAGCCTGCCCGGCGCCAGCCCCGAAACCATGGCCTCCTCGGTCGCGCAGCCGCTGGAGCGGCAATTCGCGCAGATTCCCGGCATCGCGCAAATGACCTCGACGAGCTCACTCGGGTCGACCGCGGTCACCATCCAGTTCGATCTGAACCGCAACATCGACGGCGCCGCCAACGATATCCAGGCGGCGATCAATGCCGCCGGCGGCCAGCTGCCCAAGAACCTGCCGTCGCCGCCGACCTATCGCAAGGTCAACCCGGCGGACTCGCCGATCCTGCTGTTGTCGGCGACCTCCGACACCCTGCCTCTGATCAGGGTGAGCGATGCGGTCGACGCCCAGCTCGGGCAGCAGATCAGCCAGATTTCCGGCGTCGCCCAGGTGTTCATCGGCGGACAGCAGAAGCCCGCGATCCGCGTGCAGATCGATCCCGCCAAGCTGGTCGCCAAGGGGCTCTCGCTGGAAGACATCCGCGGCCAGATCGCCATGACCACGGTCGACAGCCCGAAGGGCAACATCGACGGCGCCAGCCGCGCCTACACGATCTACGCCAACGACCAGCTGCCGGATGCCAAGGACTGGAATGACGTCATCGTCGCCTACCGCAACGGCGGCCCGTTGCGGATTCGCGACATCGGCCAGGCCGTCGCCGGGCCGGAAGACATGAAGCAGGCCGCCTGGGCGGACGGCAAGCGCGGCGTCTTCCTGGTCATCTTCAAGCAACCCGGCGCCAACGTCATCGGCACGGTCGACAGGATCAAGGCGCAGCTTCCAAGACTGATTGCCGCGATTCCGCCCGCCATCAAGATCAAGATCATCAGCGACCGGACACTGACCATCCGCGCCGCCGTCGAGGACGTGCAGATCACGCTGCTGATCACCATCGTTCTGGTCGTCATGGTGATCTTCATCTTCCTGCGCAGCTTCTGGGCCACGGTGATTCCCGCCGTCACCGTGCCGCTCGCGCTGCTCGGCGCCTGCGCGCTGATGTGGGTGTTCGGCTATACGCTCGACAACCTTTCGCTGATGGCGCTGACGATCGCGGTCGGCTTCGTGGTCGACGACGCTATCGTCATGCTGGAGAACATCACGCGATACGTCGAGCAGGGCGAGCGGCCGCTTGCCGCGGCGCTGCGAGGCGCCGGCGAGATCGGATTCACGATCCTGTCGATCAGCATTTCATTGGTCGCGGTGCTGATTCCGCTGCTGCTGATGGGGGGCGTCATCGGCCGGCTGTTCCGCGAGTTTGCGGTGACCCTGGCGATGGCGATCTTCGTCTCGCTGGTGGTGTCGCTGACGCTGACGCCGATGATGGCATCGCGCTTCCTGCGCGCGCATGGCGAAACCCGGCACGGCCGGCTCTACCAATGGAGCGAGGCGGCATTCGACCGGATGCTGCATGGCTATGAGCGCGGGCTCGATCTGGCGCTGAGCTGGAGCCGGACCACGCTCTGCATCTTCTTCGCGACGCTGGCACTGTCGGTCTATTTGTTCGTGATCATTCCCAAGGGATTCTTCCCGCAACAGGACAACGGCTTCCTGAACGCCGTATCGGAGATGGCCCAGGACATCTCGTTTGCCGACATGAAGCAGCATCAGGAAGAACTCAGCCGGATCGTCCGGGCCGATCCGGCGGTCGACAGCATGGCCGAGTTCATCGGCGGCGGCGGCACCGCGCTGAATTCAGGCCGCATGTACATCACGCTGAAGCCGCACGAGGAGCGCGACGCGGACGCGCAGCAGATCATCGCGCGGCTGCGGCCGAAGCTCGAGGCGGTCGAAGGAGCACGCCTCTACATGCAAGCCTCGCAGGACGTCCGGCTCGGCGGCCGCGCGACGCGGACGCAGTTCGAATACACGCTGCAGGATGCCAACCTCGCCGAGCTGAACCAATGGGCGCCGAAAATCCTGGCCAGCATGAAGACCCTGCCGGAATTGCGCGACGTCGCCACCGACCAGCAGACCGAGGGAACGACGCTGACGATGACCATCGATCGCGACACCGCGTCGCGCTACGGCATCCAGCCGCAATTGATCGACGATACGCTGTACGACGCGTTCGGCCAGCGCCAAGTGGCCCAATACTTCACCCAGCTCAACAGCTATCACGTCATCCTGGAAATCCTCCCCGAGTTGCAGGGCAAGCTCGACACGCTCAACAAGCTCTACATCAAGTCGCCGGCGACGGGCGACGAAGTCCCGCTCTCGGTGTTCTGCAAGTGGACGACGGTTCCGGTGCGCCCGCTCGCAATCGCCCACCAGGGGCAGTTTCCTGCGACCACGATCAGCTTCAACCTCGCGCAAGGGGTCGCGCTCGGCCAGGCCACCGATGCGATCCAGAACGCCGTCGCCAATCTGGGGGCTCCGGCGACGCTCAGCTCGAGCTTCCAGGGCACCGCGCAGGCCTTTCAGGAGTCACTGAGCTCGGTGCCGCTGCTGATCCTGGCTGCGCTGGTCGTGGTCTATCTGATCCTCGGCATGCTCTATGAAAGCTACATCCATCCGCTCACGATCCTTTCCACGCTGCCGTCGGCCGGCGTCGGTGCGCTGGCGATCCTGATGGCGTTCGGGTTCGATTTCAGCCTGATCGCGCTGATCGGCATCATCCTCCTGATCGGGATCGTGAAGAAGAACGGCATCATGATGGTCGACTTCGCGATCGCCGCCGAACGCGAAGAGCATCTGTCGCCGCGTGAATCGATCCGGAAAGCGGCGCTGTTACGTTTCCGCCCGATCATGATGACGACGATGGCCGCCCTGCTCGGCGGTGTACCGCTGATGCTCGGCACCGGAACAGGCGCGGAAATTCGTCAGCCGCTCGGCTATGCGATGGTTGGCGGCCTGATCGTGAGCCAGGCGCTGACGCTGTTCACGACGCCGGTCGTGTATCTCTATCTCGACAGATTCTCGAACGGGCTTTCGAATTGGACGGCGACGAAACGAGACGACGATGTCGAACCGTCCGTGGACCGGGATGCCGCCGAATAGCGTTGCTCAGGCGCGTTGCGCCTCTTCCACCAGCCAGTCCCGAAAGGCGACCAGCGCGGGATTGGACTCCGAGGACGTCGGATAGACCGCGTAGTGGCAATAGGCCACGCGCAGACTGTGGTCGGACAGGCGCACCAGTTTCCCCGCCAGCATGTCCGATCGTGTGATCGAGAGGCGCCCGAGCGCAATGCCCTGCCCGGTCACGGCGGCCTCCATCAGCGCGTTGGTATCGGTGAAGGACGTGCCGACGATATCGCGGTCGAGCCTCAACCCCGCCGACTTGAACCAGGCGCGCCATGACAGGTTGCGGTCGATCAGGAGCGGCTCCGACAGCATCGCAACTGGGTCCTTCGGCAACCGGCCGCCGTTGAGGCTCGGGCTGCACACCGGGAAAAACTCTTCACCGAACAGCTTGATGGCACGAAGCTCCTTCCAGTCGCCGGTCCCGAACCGGATCGCGACGTCGACGCCATCGGATTTGAAATTAGCCAGCGCTTGACCCGTCTTGATGTGCAGGTTGATGTACGGATAGCGGGCCGTGAAGCGCGACAGCCGCGGAACCAGCCAGCGCGCCGCCATCACCGGTAGTAGGCTCACAGTCAGCTCGGCGTCGGCGCGACGTGTACGAAGGCTGCCGAGCGCCGCGTTCAATTCCGAAAACGCGCCCTTGACGCCGGCCTGCAGCCGCAGCCCGGCCGGCGTCGGCACCATCCGGTTGCCCTGCCGCTCGAACAGGGTGAGGCCGAGCTCCTCTTCGAGCTGCCGGATGCGCTGGCTCACCGCGCTGTGCGTCACGTGCAGCTCGCGCGCAGCTTCGGAGTAGCTGCCGTGACGGCAAGCCACCTCGAACACGCGCAGGGTCTCCAACGGCGGCAACGGGGCCATCCGGCAATTGTTAGGAACGCTAACAAGTGCTGTCAAATCATATCGTTCGCGCCGTTGGCGCGCCGGGACTAGGTGAGCAGGTGCCGAGACCGAGCACCATGGAGCACCTGCGATGTCCTCTTCCGCCGTTCTATTGCGCCGAACCGAAGCACCGGCCGACGCGCGTTGCCCGCATCGTCACGCAAGCCCGCCGCCGCGCGCCGCGGCCACCGATCTCGATCCGCGCACCCGCATGCTGCTGGAGCAGCCGATCGCGCCGCTGATCCTGCGGCTTGCGCTGCCCAACGCCACCGTCATGACCGTGCAGATCCTGATCGGCTTGCTGGAGGTCTATTTCGTCTCGCGCACCGGCGTCGACGCGCTCGCTGGCGTGGCGCCGGTGTTTCCGCTGGTGTCGCTCGTCGTGGCGATCGCGCAGGGTGCGATCGGCGGCGGCTTCGTCACGACGGTCGCGCGTGCGCTCGGCACCGGCCGGATCGGCGACGCCAGCGACTACGCGTGGTATTCTGTGGCGCTCGGCGTCCTGCTCGGCCTCGCGACATCGGTCGTGATGCTGACATTGGGCTCGCAGCTCTACGGCACGATGGGCATCTCGGGCAACGCGCTTGCGATCGCGCTGTCCTATTCCGGCATCATCTTTGCCGGCGCGATCCCGATCTGGCTGTTCAACCTGCTGATGGCCGTGGTGCGCGGCACCGGCAATCTGCTGGTCCCCGTGATCGTGGTGTGCAGCGGCGCGTTGATCCTGCTGCCGCTGTCGCCGGCGCTGATCTTCGGCGCGTTCGGTTATCAAGGCCTCGGCCCCTCCGGCGGCGCCGTCGCGATGCTGGTGTACTACGCGTTCGGAACGCTGGCCTATGCGGTCTATCTCTGGGGCCACTTTGGCGCGCTGAAGCCGTCGTTTCGCATGCCGACGCTCTCGCTTGCGCCAATACTTGCGATCCTTCGCGTCGGCGGCATGTCGGCCGTCGTGTCGGCCACCACCAATCTCACGCTTGCGATCGTCACCGCCTATGTCGCGATCGGCGGTGTCGAGGCGCTGGCCGGCTACGGCGCGGGATCGCGGCTCGAGTTTCTGCTGGTCCCGCTCGCCTACGGCATCGGCGGACCGGTCGGCATCATCATCAGCGCCAATCTCGGCGCCGGCCGGATCGACCGCGCGGTGAAGACGTCATGGATCGGGATTGCGATGGCCTGCACGCTCACCGAGCTGATCGGACTGGCTGCGGCGGCCTTCCCCGAAGCCTGGATCGGGCTGTTCAGCCAGGACCCCGCCGTGCTGCAGATCGGCGCGGAGTATCTGCACCGCGTCGGACCGTTCTTCGGATTCTTCGGGCTCGGCTACGTGCTCTACTGTGCCGGCCAGGCGACCCGGCGAATGGAGGCATCGGTGCTCGCCGCGCTGCTCAGAGCCGCGATCGCGGTCGCCGGAGGCTATGCGGTGGTCGCGTTGAAGGCGGATGTCACCTGGAATTTCGCAGCCGTCGCAGTCGGCATGATCGCGTTCGGCCTGTTCGCACTGCCGCCGCCGATCAAGCGCGCGGGCTACGAATAGCCCGCTCGCCGTCACCCGAACCTGACATCGTAGCGCTTGATCGACAGCTCCTTGGTGTCGATCTCGGGCTTCTTGCCGGAGAGCATGTCGGCCAGCACCCGGCCCGAGCCGCAGGCCATGGTCCAGCCGAGCGTGCCGTGGCCGGTGTTGAGGTGCAGATTGGCGAACCGTGTCGCGCCGATCACCGGCGGGCCGTCCGGCGTCATCGGGCGCAGGCCGCACCAGAAGGTGGCCTTGGGAAGGTCGCCGCCGCGCGGAAACAGATCGGTCAGCGAATGATCCAGCGTCGCGCGCCGCGCGTCGTAGAGCTTGGTCGAATAGCCCGAGATCTCGGCGGTGCCGCCGACCCGAATGCGGTCGCCGAGCCGGGTGATCGCGACCTTGTAGCTCTCGTCCATCACGGTGGATTCAGGCGCGCCGGATGCGTCCTTGATCGGCACCGTGATCGAATACCCCTTCACCGGATAGACCGGCAGCGAGATGCCGAGCGGCCGCACCAGATGCGGCGAGTAACTGCCCAGCGCCAAGACATAGGCATCCGCGGTCATCAGGCCGGCGCTGGTCGCAACGCCGGTGATGCGAGTGGCATCGGCGTTCAAGCCGTCGATGCCGACATTGAAGTTGAAGCGCACGCCGATCTTCTCGGCCTCCAGCGCGAGCGCCTGCGTGAACATGTGGCAGTCGCCGGTCTCGTCATGCGGCAGCCGCAGCCCGCCGGCGAATTTCTGCTTCACGCCGGCCAGCGCGGGCTCGGCCTTGATGCAGCCCTCACGGTCGAGCACCTCGAACGGGACGCCGTATTGCTTCAGCACGGCGATGTCGTCGCCGGTGCGATCGAACTGGGCCTGCTCGCGAAACAGCTGCAAGGTGCCCTGCGCACGTTCGTCGTAGCGGATGCCGATGTCATTGCGCAGCGCCTGCAGGCAGTCGCGGCTGTATTCCGCGATCGGGATCATCCGGCTCTTGTTCACCGCGTAGCGCGACGTGGTGCAGTTGCGCAGCATCTTCAACAGCCACAGCCACATCACGGGATCGAGCTTCGGACGGATCACCAGCGGGCCGTGCTTCATCAGCAGCCACTTCACCGCTTTCACCGGCACGCCGGGGCCGGCCCAGGGCGACGAATAGCCCGGCGAGACTTCGCCGGCATTGGCGAACGACGTTTCCAGCGCAGGCTTCGGCTGACGGTCGATCACCGTCACCTCATGGCCGGCACGCGCAAGATAATAGGCCGAGGTGACGCCGATCACGCCACTGCCGAGAACAAGGACCTTCACTTTTCCTCACATCCTGCAGCGAAAACGCAATCGCCGCTGCGAAACCACTCTGCTTCGCAACGGCGACAGCAATTTGTAGAGCTAGCTAAAGTTTAGCTAGAGCTCGTTCCGATCCAATCGGAACGAGCTCTAGATTCTAGTTCGCCGCGTTTTCTTCACGCGAACCGGCTTCCACTTCGCTCGAAGACGCTTTGCAATTATCAGGCCACGCGCTTGATGGCGTCGCTGAGGATCGAGACGATGTCGTCGATATGCGACTTCTCGACGATCAGGGGCGGCGACAATGCGAGCGAGTCGCCGCTCATGCGGAAGTAGAGGCCGCGATTGAAGCAATCGACCATGACATCGTAACCGCGTGCACCCACGGCACCATCACGCGGCGCGAGCTCGACCGCGCCCATCAGGCCCTGGTTGCGGATGTCAATGACGTTCGGCAGACCCTTGAGCGAGTGCAGGCCATCGCGCCAGTAATCGGAGAGCGAGGCGCCGCGGGTCAAGAGACCCTCGTCCTTGTAGATGTCGAGCGTGGCAAGACCTGCGGCGCAAGCCACCGGATGCGCCGAATAGGTGTAGCCGTGGAACAGCTCCATGGCGTTGTCCGGGCCGACCATCAGCCCGTCATGGACCTGGCGGCTGGCGAACACCGCGCCGCACGGCACGGTGCCGTTGGTGATGCCCTTGGCGGTCGTCATCATGTCCGGCGTGACGCCGTAGAAATTGGCGGCGAACGGGGTGCCGAGGCGGCCGAAGCCGGTGATGACCTCGTCGAAGATCAACAGGATGCCGTGCTTGGTGCAGAGCTCGCGCAGGCGCTGCAGATAGCCCTTCGGCGCCGGCAGAACCGCGGTCGAACCGGGCACCGGCTCGACGATCACGGCCGCGATGGTGTCGGCGCCATGCAGCGCGACCATCCGCTCGACGTCGTCGGCGAGCTCGGCGCCGTGGTCGGGCTGGTCCTTGGCGAAGGCGTTGCGGGCGAGGTCATGGGTATGACGGATGTGGTCGACACCCGGCAGATGGGTCGCGAACTGGCGGCGGTTGGCGACCATGCCGCCGACCGACATGCCGCCGAAGCCGACGCCGTGATAGCCGCGCTCGCGGCCGATCAGACGGGTGCGGGTCGGCTGGCCGGCGGCGCGGTGATAGGCCAGCGCGATCTTCAGCGCGGTATCGACCGACTCAGAGCCCGAATTGGTGAAGAAGATCCGATCCAGCCCCTTCGGGGCGATCTCGGCGAGGCGCTCGGCGAAATCGAACGCCAGCGGGTGGCCCATGTTGAAGGAGGGCGCGAAGTCCAGCGTGGACAGCTGGCGCTCGACGGCGGCGGCGATCTGCGGGCGGCCATGGCCGGCGTTGACGCACCAGAGACCGGCGGAGCCGTCGATCACCTGCCGGCCGTCGACCGAGGTGTAGTACATGCCCTTGGCGGAGGAGAACAGCCGCGGCGCTTTCTTGAACTGCCGGTTGGCCGTGAAGGGCATCCAGAACGAATCGGTCTTGATGGTGTTCGGAATCTGATGAACGGTCACGGTGCACTCCATGGGCTGGGTTTGCCTAGTCGGACCACTCTTCACGGCACTCAACAAGTCCTTTTCTGTCGCACGGCAAGCCATTGATCTTGTTGAGGCGGTCTGCGACTATTTGTTCGATCCGCAACACCTGCAACAGGGATCTTCCATGAGCGTCGACATCGGCGGTCGGCTTCGATTCATCCGCGCGCGGCACAAGCTGTCGCAGCGCGAGCTCGCCAAGCGCTCCGGCGTGACCAATTCGACGATTTCGCTGATCGAATCCAATCAGATGAACCCGTCGGTCGGCGCGCTGAAGCGGATCCTCGACGGCATTCCGATGGGGCTTGCGGAATTCTTCGCGATCGAGCCGGAGCGGCCGCGCAAGGCGTTCTACCGCGCCGATGAGCTGACCGAGATCGGCAAGAAGCCGATCTCCTACCTCCAGATCGGCGACAGCCTGTTCGGACGTGCGTTGCAGATCCTGAAAGAGCGCTACGAGCCCGGGAGCGACACCGGCCGGGTGCCGCTGGTGCATGAAGGCGAGGAAGGCGGCATCGTGGTCTCGGGCCGGCTCGAGGTCACGGTCGACGACGAGCGGCGGGTGCTCAACGCCGGCGACGCCTATTACTTCGAAAGCCGCCGCCCGCACCGCTTCCGCTGCATCGGCGCCAAGCCGTGCGAGGTGATTTCGGCCTGCACGCCGCCGACATTTTGAACCCGGCGCAGGCGCTGCGCGACCCAAGCCGCAAGGGCCGCGTGTCGCGGCCTTGCGGGTGACGTCGATGCCTTGCTCCCCACGGCTTGCGGCCGCCGTCGCGGCCATTTCGGTCCTTGCGCCCGGCGCGTCGGCTGCGATGGACGATTTCCTGCGCGCATCGAGCAGCGCGCCGACCGCGATCAGGCTGTGCGGCAATAGCGGCGACGACCGGATCAAGACCGCCGACTGCAAGAAGGCCGGCTATGACAAGCTCATAGCGCAGATCGACAAGGCGTTCGACGCGGCGCTTCCGAAGCTGCCGGCGAACGTCAAGCCGCTGTTGAAGCGCGACCAGGCCTGGTTCAACGAGATGATCATCGACGCCGCGGAGGTGCTGGCCGATACCGACGAGGACGAACTGAAAGCAGGTTTTGCCGCGGCCTTGCGCCGCCGCGCGGCCGCGCTTGACGGACTGGCATCCGGCCGTCCGGGCCTGTCAGGCAACTGGGTCAATGCCTTCGGCCACCTCACGCTGACGCCGAGCGAAGGCGGCGCCTATCGCCTCGCCGCCGATCTGCGCGGCGACTATGGCGGCGATCGCAGGCGAACCTGCAAGCTGACCGCCGATCTGAAACCTTCGGGGACCGGCTGGCTCTCCGGCCCGGTGCTGATCGAGGTGGAGACGCCGCCCGACAAGCCCAAGACCAACGTGGCGACCGATGCCGCCGCCGCCTCAAGCAAGCCGCCGCAAATAAAACTCCGCCGCCAGGGCGAGACCTTGCGGGTCGTCGACACCATCGATGACGAGGAGTTTGACGGGCTCAACGACTGCTCGTCGATGTGGCAGGTCACCGGCAGCTACTTTGCCGCCGGCAAGGACGCCGCATCCGACAAGGTCGACACCGCGTTCGTCGCGCCGACCTTCGACTGCACCAGGCCCGAGACCGCGACCGACGAGGAAATCTGCGCCGATCCCGATCTGGCCGACAACGACCAGCGGCTGAACCGCGCCTGGAAGGCATTGCAGCCGCGGCTCGACGAGGCGACGCGGCGCGCGCTAATCGACGACCAGCGCAATTGGGTGAAGAGCCAGACCGAACAATTCCCGGAATTCCTGCATCCGGCCTGGAACAAGCAGAGCTCGCAAGTGCACTTCACCGTCGATGCACGCGATCACGTCAATGGCTTGCAGCGCGAACGCCTGGCGCTGCTCGAGGGCTTTGACGACAAGCGCAGCGGGCTTGCCGGCGTCTGGCTGGCCTATAACGCCATCATCAAGGTCACCACTGAGAAAGACGGCACGCTGAAGGCGACCGGATGGAAGTGGGAGCAGGGCGACTGGAAGGCCGGCTGCGACTACGAGATGACGGGCAAGATCACCGGCGGCGCGTTCCGCTCCGACGAGCAGCGCAAGAATCCGGATACGCTCGAGCGCGATCATGCGATGCTGATCGTCAACCGGCAGGACGATGTCTTCGCCAAGAAGCGCGCCGGGAAGGATGGCACCGAAGACAGCGCCGACGAAGCGAAATGCAAGCGCCGGCTCGACAACTCCTCGACCGCGCGGCTGTTTCCGGCCCGTCCCTCGCCTGACATCGACAGTTTCAAGGGCTCGATCAGATAGCAGCGCGGCCGGACGGCTGCGCCATCACAGATTGCGGGTCTGGTGGTCGCCATAGGCGATCACGAACGCGACCGTCGCGAACATCATGGTCACGGCGATGACGACGAGAATGGTATCCAGGGTCATGACGGTCCTCCAAGATTGGCAAAACAAGGTTAGTGCGCCGGCCGGAGGACACCTTGCGGCAGATCAATTTTTCGACGGGAATCGATCGCGCGTGAAACCACGCCGGATATGCCGCGTAAGCTCAAGGATCGACCAGGGAGCCTTCCGATGCGCGCGATTGCCCTCATTGCCGCCATTCTGTTCGCCATCGCCTCGCCGGCCAGTGCCGATGACGTCACCGCAGCGCAAGGCGTGATCCGCGCCCAGGAGCAGGCGTTCGGCCGCGACGACGCCGCGGCGGCCTATTCCTATGCCGCGCCTGCGATCCGGCAGATCTTTCCGCAGGCCGATATCTTCATGTCGATGGTGCAGACCCAATACGCGCCGGTCTATCGCCACAGGAGCTTCGAGTTCGGCGAGGCGCGCAGCGAAGGCGACAGGATCGCGCAGCGCGTCCAGATCGTCGACGCCGATGGCGAGGCGTGGGAGGCACTCTACACGCTGGAGCGGCAGGCCGACGGCAGTTTTGAGATCACCGGCTGCTCATTGCTGAAGGTCGGTCAAGCGGTGTGAGCGAGAGTTACGCGATCGCCAGCCGCTGCCGCGACCGCATCATGAGCAGCAGGATGATGCTGACATTGAGCAGGTTCCAGGCCAGGCCATTGGCGAAGGCCGCGGCATAGGAGCCGGTGGCGTCGAAGATCACGCCCGAGATCCAGCCGCCGAACGACATGCCGAACACCGAGGCGAAGATCACGATGCCGATCCGGGTCGCGGCCTCGGAGGCCGGCATCGCCTCGCGCACGATGATGGCGTAGCTCGGCACGATGCCGCCCTGGAACAGGCCGAACATCGCCGAGATGACGTAGAGCGAGGTCAGGCTGTCGAAGAACAGGTAGAACAGCAGCGCCGCGCCCTGCGCGATCGAGCCGATCAAGAGCGTGCGGATGCCGCCGATCCTGTCGGCGAGGAAGCCGGAGCCGATCCGGCTGATGATGCCAAAGCCCAGCATCAGCGACAGCATCTCGGCGCCGCGCGCCACGCCGTAGCCGAGATCGCCGCAATAGGCGACGATGTGAACCTGCGGCATCGACATCGCCACGCAGCAGGAGATCGACGCGAGCGACAGGATCGCGGTCAGCGCGTTGGTGGAGAGCCGCATGTCGACCCGCGGCGGCGGCGCATTGACATGGCTGCGCCGGGTCGCCGCCCCCATCAACAAACGCAGCACCACGAGCGCAAGCGCCATCGCGATCGCGGTGAAGATGCCGATCGCGATATGAGTGGTGCGCCAGCCGATGCTCTGCATCCCGAAATTGACCAGCGGCGGCCACACCGTGCCGCCGACATAGTTGCCGCTGGCGGCGATCGCGACCGCGAGCCCGCGGTAACGCTCGAACCAGTGCGAGGCCTCCGCCATCAGGGGGCCAAAGGTCGCGGCCGACGACAGGCCGATCGCGAAATGCAGCAGGATAAAGGCCCAGATCGACGGCGCGTAGCCGGCGCAGATGTAGCCGAGGCCGAGAATGCCGATCCCGGCGCCGATCGCAGCGACGATGCCGTAGCGATCGCTGATCTTGCCGGTCACGACCTGGCCGAGGCCGAAGCCGAGCATCACCATCGTGAAGGCGAGCGACGCCGTTCCGCGGGTCGCGCCGAAGTCGGTCTGCACCGCCGGCAACGCCACCACAACCGACCACATGCCGACGCTGCCGAGCGAGCCGATCACCACGGCGATGGCAAGGCGCAGCCATGCCCGGCGCGAGTCGGGAATGAACACTGCGGCTTCAGGGGAATATTCAGAAGAAATTACCACGGCGCGCGGAACTTCGTCGGCATTTGCCTCCGGGTCAAGCCACATTGCCGAGAGATTAGGCATGCGCCAGCAAGGGGACGCCGCTCTTGAAACGGCAAGCGCCGGCGCCGGATTTCGGCGCCGCTAGTGTCGCATCAATTCCCGAAATTCGGGTCCTGCGACTGGAACGGGCCGCATTTGGCACGTTTCGCAAACCGCTGGTCGAAATCGACCGTGCCGCCGCCGACCGGAATCTGTGTCGGCGGCAGACCCCTTGTGTATTGGTCGACAGTCACCGTCTTCTTGTCCGCGCTCATCGTGACGCGGACCGGTTCAAGCGGCTTGCCCTTGTTGGCCTCGGTCAGATCGAGCGCGTAGTAGCCGATCACCGTCTGGCCGGCGCGCAGGCCGTGCGGCGGGAACGCGACTGACAGTGGCAAATAGACTTCCATCCTGACGCCTTCGCCGTCGCACGCCAGCATCCGCATCATCGCGGCGTCCTGGCTCGGAGGCTTTGCGACAGCGCTCGTCGCGAGCGAAAGGGTGAAAGCCGCGACGGCACCGAAACAACCAATCCAGGGTTTGCTGGTCGTTGCCGCCGCACGGTCTTCTTGGCTTGTCATGGAATCCCCCGGCACGAAGCGACTTTGCTTGGCATTTCGTCGGACGTCGAGGCTCGGACGTTCAATTCCCGTCCGTGCTCTCTCCTGGACCAGCGTCTCCGTGCGCCTCCGTTGCCGCAATGTTTGGGCGATAGGGCGTCAGCGCTTCCTGTACCGCCGGACCGGTTGCTGCTATGATCCCGGTCTGCTCGAATTGATCCGGAATTTTTTGAAGCGAAAGGAATTCTCGAAACCTGCATCGTTCACCGACGGTCATAGGGAGGTTTGCCATGGCTTCTGACTGGCGTCTCGAAGGCGAATGGATCAAGAACTGCAATTGCGCATTTGGCTGCCCATGCGATTTCAATGCGCCGCCGACGCATGGTTCCTGCAAGGGCATGGTCGGCATGAGGATCACCAAGGGGCATTTCGGCAGCACCAAGCTCGACGGCCTCGTCTTCGCGGCAACCGTCGAATTTCCCGGCCCGCTGCATGAAGGCAACGGGCAGATGCAGCCGATCATCGACGAGCGCGCCACGGCGGAGCAGCGCGAGGCCCTGTTCAACATCTTTTCCGGCAAGAATTCGGCCGAAGGGACGCTGTTCCAGATCCTCAGCCTGATCGTGACCAAGATCCATGATCCGGTGTTCGTCCCGATCGAATTCTCCTTCGACAAGAATGGACGTGTCGCGAAGCTCGTCGCCAAGGGCGTGCTGGAAACCGAGGTCGAGCCGATCAAGAACCCGGTGACCGGCACACCGCATCGCATCCAGGTGGTGATGCCGGAGGGGTTCGAGCACCGGGCGGCGGAGGTGGGCTCGGCCAACATCCGCTCGACCGGGGCGATCAAGTACGAGACCAAGGGCTCGCACAGCTCGCTCGCCAACGTCGTGCAGACGCCGGACGGCGTCGCTGCCTGACACGGCGCGGGCGCGGTTCGGCCGTTTGGCTGCTGGGATCCCACCATGAGCGAGACATCGGCGCTCGAACACGCCCTGCGGCATGACCGCCTGATCTTTGCAGGCGGCATCGCCGCAGTGATGGCGTTGGCCTGGGCCTATCTCCTGGCCGGCGCCGGCATCGACATGAGCATGGCGGACATGCCGATGGATCCGATGCCGTGGACACCATCCTATGCCGCGCTGGTGTTCGTCATGTGGTTGACGATGATGGTCGCCATGATGGTCTCGAGCGCGGCGCCGATGGTGTTGTTGTTCGCGGCCCTGAAGCGCAAGCAAGCGGCAACGCCGTCTCCCCTCACTGAGGCCTGGATATTCCTGTGCGGCTATCTCGTGATCTGGGCCGGCTTCAGCCTCGCCGCGACGCTGGCGCAATGGCAGCTCGATCGCGCCGGCCGCTTGTCGATGGCGATGGCGAGCACAAGCGCGACGCTCGCCGGCGGCGTTCTGCTCTTGGCCGGGCTCTACCAGTTCACGCCGCTCAAACGCGCCTGCCTGCGCTTCTGCCAGAGCCCGGTACTGTTCCTGAGCCGGCACTGGCGGCCGGGCACGGCCGGTGCGCTGTACATGGGGCTGCGGCACGGCCTTTACTGCCTGGGCTGCTGCTGGTTCCTGATGGCGCTGCTGTTCGTCGGCGGCGTAATGAACCTGCTCTGGATCGTCGGCATCACCGTCTATGTCGCTTGCGAGAAGCTGCTCCCGGTCGGCCTCCGCCTCAGCTATGCCGCCGGCGCCGCGTTGAGTGCGGCGGGACTGATCGTGCTTGTGCATGCGCGTTGAGAAAGTGTCCGGACGTCCAGGAATATCGATCGCTCGACGGTGATCATCCTGTCGAAGAAGATTGATAGCAGTGCGAGCTGGTTCACACTTGCCATCCGCCATCCGTGCCAAGATCGTTCGGACGGTGGATTGTGCGTCGCAGGCCGGCAGGGCTGCTTGTGACGGAACTGGCGAGCGACAGACGCTCGCGTGCTGGCGTCAAGCCAGATGCTCCACGCCCCAGGGTGCCTTACGCCCCATGGGTCGCGCCGAGAGAACCACTGGCATTTCATCGGAGGGTACATCATGCATACCTTGCCCGCAGAATGGCTACCCGTTTCAACTGCACCAGCAGACCGCGATCTCGAAGTCTGCGTCCTGGACTATGATGGAATGGTCCATGCGCTCGTGCTCCCCTGTCACAAGGACGGCGCCGACTGGGTCGTTGGTTCAAATGACCACGTCCACATTCAGCCGACGCATTGGCGCCGTTGGGCTGAGCCCGCCTAGAGCCGGCCCCTGCACGGCCGAGCGAGACCCGGCGCCAGACCGCCGGGAACGCTCCATGGCGCCCGGACGAGTTATCGCCATCGCGCCATCGGGGGCGCGAGCCCGAGGCGGCCCCGATCTCGCGCCAGCACGTAAAATCGGCTAGACTTGTCGCGTGAGGTTCGAGGTGGGCTGGAGGCTCGTCATGGAATCACACGCGATCCCCTTTGAAAATCGTTGGACCAACGGTGCGCACGCCCGGCAGTGGCATTGCGAGCTCGAGCGGCTGGGCGTGGCAACGGTGCGCACGATGTATTGCGAGCATGAGACGCACTATCGCGACGAGCTTGCCGTGGTGTTCGACATTCCCGCGGGCTTTGTCCACGACTGGCTGGCCTTCCACGACCGGCGTGCCGCCCGGCAGCAATTGCTGTGGCGTGCCAGCGTCATCACGCTCGGCCTCATCGCCGCATCGGGCGTCGTGCTCGGCGCGCTGAGATAGAGGCAGCGAACCGACTCCGAAGAACAGCCGGGCGCCCCGACCCGCCCGTCCCGGCCGGGATTTCCCATGTCCGGCCCCTGCGATGACCCGCCCCCCCGCAAAACGCACTTATTAACCCTTTGCTAACCATACACCCGGCAAGAATTGCCGAGTGAAGTCGAGTGTCGTCGAACGCGTCTAACGGGCGGAGATCCCCGTGAACGCCAGCGCGGTGCCTCACTTTCGGAACGGCGGCCCTGCGGCCGTCGCGCAGACGCTTGGCGGCCGCGGCCGCCAGTCGCGGGGGAGAGCGGCTACCATGGTCGACGTCACGGCGGGTCAGGGCACGGCAGGCAAGGGCGGATTGCCGAGCCTCGGCGAGATCGGCGACATCTTAAAGCGCGGCGATCTCGCGCTGGCGCTCGGCGTCCTCACCATCCTGGTGGTGCTGATCCTGCCGCTGCCCTCGATCGTGCTCGACCTCTTTTTGGCGGTCTCGATCACGATCTCGATCCTGATCCTGATGACCTCGCTGTTCATCCAGGCGCCGCTGGAATTCTCGTCGTTCCCAACCATCCTGCTGATCTCGACCATGATGCGGCTGTCGCTGAACATGGCCTCGACCCGGCTGATCCTGAGCCACGGCCACGAGGGCACGGCGGCTGCCGGGCACGTCATCGAGGCCTTCGGCAACTTCGTGATGGGCGGCAACTTCGTGATCGGCATCATCGTGTTTGCGATCCTGGTGATCGTGAACTTCGTGGTCATCACCAAGGGTTCGGGCCGTATCGCCGAAGTGGCGGCGCGCTTCCAACTGGACTCGATGCCCGGCAAGCAGATGGCGATCGACGCCGACCTGTCCGCCGGTCTGATCGACGAGAAGGCCGCCAAGGAACGCCGCAAGGCGCTGGAAGACGAGAGCGGCTTCTTCGGCGCGATGGATGGTGCCTCGAAATTCGTCCGCGGCGATGCCATCGCCGGGCTTTTGATCGTCGGCATCAACATCGTCGGCGGCATCATCATCGGCGTCGCCCAGCAGGGCCTTTCCTTCGGTGAAGCCGCCCGCACCTACACCGTGCTGACCGTCGGCGACGGCCTCGTCACCCAGGTGCCGGCGCTGATCGTCTCGACCGCCGCCGGCCTGCTGGTCTCCAAGGCCGGCATCACCGGCGCCGCCGACAAGGCGCTGATGCGTCAGCTCTCCGGCTATCCGCAGGCGCTCGGCATGTCGGCCGGCGTCATGCTGGTGCTGGCGCTGCTGCCGGGCATTCCGACGCTGCCGTTCCTGGCGCTCGGCTCCGGCGCCGCGGCGCTGGCCTGGAACGCCCGCAAGAAGAAGCGGGTCGCCAACGCCGCCGAGGCCGCCGCTGCTGCCGCCCCCGCTGCAGCAGCGGCCGCCGCCGCGGCAGCCGCGGAAGAGCCGATTGCCGCCGCGCTGAAGATCGACGACCTCAAGATCGAGCTCGGCTACGCGCTGCTGCCGCTGGTCAACGGCCCCGACGGCACCGACCGCCTCACCGAGCAGATCAAGGCGCTGCGCCGCTCGCTCGCGATCGAGATGGGCTTCGTGATGCCGGCGGTGCGCATCCTCGACAATGTGCAGCTCGAGGCCAACAGCTACGTCATCAAGATCAAGGAAGTCGACGCCGGCACCGGCAAGATCTGGCCGAGCCAGTTCATGGTCATGGACCCTGCCGGCAACCAGGTGCAGCTGCCGGGCATCCACACCATCGAACCGACCTTCGGCCTGCCGGCGACCTGGGTCGATGCCGGCCTGAAGGAAGAGGCCGCGCTGAAGGGCTACACCGTGGTCGACGCCGCGACCGTGCTGTCGACCCACCTGACCGAGTTGCTCAAGACCAACATGGCGGACTTGCTGTCCTACGGCGAGGTGCAGAAGCTGCTGAAGGACCTGCCGAAGGAGCAGGGCGAGCTGATCAAGGACATCGTGCCGAGCCAGGTTACGATGTCGGGCATCCAGCGCGTGCTGCAATTGCTGCTCTCCGAGCGGATTTCCATCCGCGACCTTTCCACCATCCTCGAGGGCATCGCCGACGCGCTGGCGTTCTCGCGCAATCCGGCCACCATGGTCGAACATGTCCGCGCCCGGCTGGCGCGCCAGATCTGCGCCCAGAACACCTCGCCGAACGGCTATCTGCCGCTGATCGCGCTGTCGGCGCGCTGGGAACAGGCGTTCGCCGAGTCGATCGTCGGCCAAGGCGACGACCGCAGCCTGGCGATGCAGCCTTCGAAGCTGTCGGAATTCATGACCGCCGTGCGCAACGCCTTCGAGCAGGCGGCGCGCGAGGGCGAGGCGCCGGTACTGGTGACCTCGGCCGCGATCCGGCCGTTCGTTCGCTCACTGGTGGAGCGGTTCCGCTCGCAGACCACCGTTTTGTCGCAGGCCGAGATCCATCCGCGGGCCCGGCTGAAGACCGTCGGCAGCGTGTAGAGCTTCCTGTTTGGACGCGTTTTCTTCACGCGAACCGGCGTCCACTTCGCTCGAAAACGCTCTAGCCGTCGCAAATCATTTGCGTTTTCGCCTGTGCTTTCTCGCCACAGGCAACTGATTTGTGTTGAACAGTCCGGAACGGTCCTATCTCAGGTAACATGATCCGGCTTCCAAGCAAGCTACTGATATTACATCCAGTTAATGTGGACTTTGGAAGCCGGAGACGGTTTTTGATCGCGCCCGATCACGTCTCATCACGCCCTTGTGATGACCCCTAGGGAACGGAATCGGCAAATCCTACGTTGGTGGGGCACGAGACGTTGAACCGGGCAGAACACCAAACCGACAAATTTACTGAGAGCAGGAAGGCGGCAGGAGACTTCCATGAACCACTCGATCTACAGCGCTGATCGTACGACGCACCTGAAGATTGTGGTCGTGGCCTTGGTCGCCGGTATTCTGGTCGCTGGTTTCGGCATCACTGCGCACAATTCGCCGGACGAGGGTTACACCCAGACGGCACGTGTCATGAAGGCCGGCAAGCCGGTCGCGATCACGAGCACGAGCAGTTCGCTGGTCCGCTAACAGGAGAGTTTCACGAATTCACGTAGTGTTCTTTACAGCCCCCCAAAGTCGCTGCGTGGATATTTAAGACCCCCAACTACCCCCAAGTTGACTATCGAAAACGCCCGCTCCCCACGGGCGTTTTCTTTTTGTGCGGGAGGTGGGGCGAACTCACTTCCCCGAGATGCGAAGCTGCCTCCACGTCATTGCGAGCGAAGCGAAGCAATCCACTGTCACCGCCGTTTGGAAAGATGGAATGCTTCGCTGCGCTCGCAATGACAGTGCGCCCCGCATTCAGTCGCTTGCTGCAAGGCGCAGATCTAACGCGGCGCGTTCGACGCGGGCGGCACGGTCTCGATCAGCTTGCCGGTGAAGATCGGCGCCGAGGTCGGCTGGCCATTCGGCGAGCCGCCGGCCTGCTCGACCGTCACCGCGTAGGTGGCGCCGTTGATCACGTCGGGATCGTAGCCCGACAGCACCGGGCGCGCGGTGAAATCATCAGCGCCGATCACGCCGAGCGAGCGCGGCTGCGGCAGCTTGTCGGAGATCAGCCAGAGCTCAAAGCTCTTGCCCGGCTCGGACGGAGCGCCGACCTTGCGCACGGTGAAATTCTTGGTCGCGCCGTCGATGGTCATGATGAAGGCCGGCCCGCCATTCTGTCCCTGCAACAGCGCGACATACTGCGCCGAAGGCGCGAGCGCCGGCGCCGGCGTCTTCACTTCCACGGTCTGGATGCGCGGCTTCGGACGGATCGCATTCGGCAACGCGTCGGGCCGGTAAATCTGCAGGCCGAGCGTCACCAGCAGCGCGGCCGCGATCGCGGTCGCGGCCGAGGCGATGCCGCGCCAGCGCTTCACGCGGCCCGCAAGCGCGATCATGTTGGTGCTGTCGTTGACGCCAAAACGTGGCTGGATTGCTGGCCGCCGAATCTCGGCCGGCTGTGGGATTTCTGATGGCTGAGCAGGCTCCGGATCGAACGCCGAGCCGAATCCAGGATCGTCGGTGATCGGCGGCGGTGTCACCGTCGCGGCCGGCGTCTCGGGCAATACCAGCGGCGCCTGCGGTGCGCCGGCATGGCCGATCGCCGCCTTGATGTTCTCCCAGACCACCGGGCGCGGCTCGACCAGGCCGACCATCTGGTTCAGCGGCCCGAGCCTGAACTCCCAGGCCTGCACGAGCGCGGCGAACCCGGTGTCGACGGCCATCATGGTCTCGACCTGCGCGCGCTCATCGGCATCGAGCGTACCGAGCGCATATTCCGCGGCGAGCGCGATATGGTCTTCGCTATAGGCCATCAATCAGAGTCCAAGACACTCCCGGATATCCATCAGGCTGCGGCGCAGCCAGGTCTTCACCGTGTTCACCGGTGTCTCGAACTTTGCGGCGAGCTGCTCGCGGCTCCAGCCGTTGTAATAGGCGAGCAGCACGAGCTTCTGACGATCGGGCTCCAGACGACCGACGCACTCCAGCAACCGCTTCAACTCTTCCGTCATTTCCCGCCGCGACAGCGGATCGGGCGAGTCGGCAGCGACTTCCATCGCCGCAGGCTCATCTTCCAGCGAGGACTCGCCTCGCTTGCGCACGACATCGATGGCGCGGTTGCGCGCGATCGACGCCATCCACGTAATCGGAGACGACAGGGCCGGGTTGAACTGCCCCGCGCTGTTCCAGATCTTGACGTAAGCCTCCTGAATGACCTCCTCGGCGAGGTCCTGACGCCGTAAGATACGGAGCACGACGCCAAAGAGTTTCGAGCGGGTCGCGGCGTACAGCCGCTCAAATGCGGCCTGATCCCCCTTCGCGACGGCGGCGATCAGCCAGACGAGCTCAGCCGGCGTCAGCATTCAGCGCCCTCCAAGCCTGCATCCCCCATCGCCCCATTGCCACCGCGCCGCCGATCATCATCTGGTCTGGACCGGTGGTAGCATATTTTGGGACAGCACGATCCGCCAAGTGGCCGAGAGACGGCCGGCTTGTGGACAGCGCCCAACAAAAAGCCCGGGCGATCGGCCCGGGCTCTCAAGATGGTCAGCGGAGGGAGCGAGGTATCAGGCGATGACGCCGAGCCGGGCCCGCATCAGGCCGATCGAATCCATGTCGGCTTGCTCGCGAGCGCTCTCCTCCGCGCGTTCGCGCGCCTGGTCGCGCTCGTCGAGCAGCTCGACCTTCTTCAGCTCCTCGAAGGCTTCCGACAGCAGCGCCTTGGCGTCGTCGAGCTGGGCACGCAGCTCGTCGGCCGAACGGGTCAGGTTCTCGCGGCGCTGGATCGCGGCCTTGGCGTAGGTGGGATAGGCGAAGTGCGAGGGATCATTGATCCCGGCGCGCTCCTGCTCGGTCTGGATCTCGCGCTCGAGCTCGACGGACATGCGCTGGAAGTCGGCGATCATGCCTTCGATCTGGGTAACCCGACGGCGCTTTTCATCGACCTGAAACTTC